>NZ_LAQO01000001.1 GCF_000971975.1 Paenibacillus algorifonticola
ATTCAGGACCAAGGCCGCTTAACTAATCTTTATTTTTTATACTGTCTACTTGACGGGGTGCAGTTCACTGCTGGGACGGCCTCCTTTTTGCCATGCTATTCTATTTTAATACGAACCGAAACTGTCGTACCCTCACCAAGCTTTGAACGAATACTCAAACCATAAGCTTCCCCTGCAAACAATTTAATTCTCTCATTTACATTATATAAGCCATAAGAGCTGCCCTCCCCGTCAGAACGCAGGTCCGGCTGCGGCTCGGTCAACAAACTGTCTGCAAGCTCTTGCTCCATGCCAATCCCATTGTCCGTAACGGATAGGACCAGATCTGCACCATCCCGGCAAGCCCGAATATGGATTGTTCCTGATTTCCCCTTTGATTTACGTATCCCATGCAGAAGTGCGTTTTCGACTAGTGGCTGGAGCGTCAGCTTCGGCATTTGATAATGATCCAAGTCTTCATCTATTGAAAAATAAAAGGTGAAGCTCTTAGGAAATCTGGTTTGCTGAATTTCCAAGTAAACCTTGGCCAAATTAAGCTCATCACTTATGCTTACAAAGTCTCTGCCTTTATTCAAGCTAAGCCTAAAATATTTGGCCAAGCCATCAATCATCTGGCTAATATCATGAGCTTTACGTCCAATTGCAATCCAATTAATGGTATCCAGCGTATTGTATAAGAAGTGAGGGTTGATCTGTGCCTGTAAAGCACGCAACTGAGCTTCCCTCTCCTGTGCCTTGGATCGATAGGTCTCCTCCATCAAATCATGAACTCTATGTATCAAATGATCCACACTCTTCTCCAGTAGAGTATCTGAGGTTCCGATCCGGTCGTCCAAGCTGTCAATACCTTCTCGCCTAATCATCATGATGACCGTCTGTATCCTGCGGTTCATCCCACGTACAATTACAGCGAGCAATAAAAATACAAGCAGTAAAAATAGAATGGTTACACCAAATAAAGTCGCTACGCCTGAAAACTGATTCAATGCAATTACACGAGAGGTTATCTCTGCCTTGGGTACCTCTGCTACTAACAGCCAGCCTGTTGAATGAACATGGGTATAAATCACATAGCGAGGATTCTTATCCTTCATCAGAGGAATGATTCCTTCATCGCTCTGCCCTAATACCTCCAGCACCTCAGCTGATTTCAAGCTCTTCCCGAGTAAATCCTTTTCGTTACTGGATTTAATCGTTCCATCGGGAGCTGCCAAATAAATATGCCCTTCCTTGGTCAACTTCATTTTTGACAATATATGCTCGATCGTTTTTTCAGCTACATCAATCAATAAATACCCCGAAATCCGTTCGTAATCATCAGGGTCCCTCAGAATTCTGGCACCCGAAAACACATAGGTGGATTCAGTGTCTATATAAGATTCTAAATAGGCGCCTGTCCACAGTATAGTCCCTCCTGCTTCCCTAACTTGTTGAAACCAAGGCCTGTCCTTCAAGGTATCCAACGTAAAAAAATTGATTTTTTCACCAGCATACAAACGATTGCCATTCACAAACAATCGAACTCGAAATACATTTGGATTCGTCTGGGCATTGTCAACCAAATACCGCAGCTCCTTGAGCGAATCCAACTGCTGCCCAACGCTTGCCGTGCTGCTTAAATATAGATGCAGCTTGGGGTTCATAAAGATAGTATTGGATTTATCCCGTACGGAGTCAAACTGATAATCCAGATTAATACTGGCTTGTTTAAGCGTTTGCAACATCGTATAGGTTACCTCTTCTTCCAGAATCTGCGATGATTTCTGCGTATATGCATGCAGCAAAATCGATGCAGGAATCAGAATGAATACAATATAGGCCAGCAGCCATGACTTAACCCCCATAACTCCCTTCAACATCAGCAAGCCGTAGTCCCGACTTCTCTTCAGAAGGCTCTTCACCCTGCTTCACCGCCTTCACCTCTATTGATCACGAAAGGCGCTCGGTGTGAGACCTGTAATCTTCTTAAATAGCTTGCTGAAATAGCTGGGATCAGAGTAACCCACCGTATAGCAGACCTCATAGAACTTATTACGTGGATCCCTTAGCAGCTCCTTCGCCTTCTCGATCCTGGCCCTTGTGATGTATTCATTAATCGTTTCTCCCGTCTCCTGTTTAAATAGGAGGCATAAATAGGTTGGAGATAAAAAGACCTCCTTGGCGATATCGCCTACCTGTAAGTTTTCCGCATAGCGTTGGTCAATCAAGCGTTGGATTCTCTCAATCACATTTTTAGGCCTTCCATTTCGCTTCTCACCAACACGTTCACACACCTCTAGCAGATGAGCTTCTACAATAGTTCTTAAATCAAGCATCGTTTCTTGCTTAAAAACCTGCTCCCAGAGCTGCGTCTCCTTGTCTGCTATTTCCGGCGCCAGCATATTTAATTCCAACATAAGACGGCTTGTTAGTAAAATCAATTGCAGGCTGACATGGCGACAGGTAACAAGTCCTTCCTTGCGGCTGCGTGCCAATGGTTCAAAAACCTTATCCAGCTCTGAAAGCAGCTTATCCTTATCCGCTGCTTTCACCATAGACAAGATACGTTCTCCCTGCGCAAGATCGAATCGATAGAAAGTGTTCTTATCCTGCTGTAAATTATCGATCGATAGGATATGATTTTTGCCTAAAAACCATCTCTGTTCAGCAGCTTCACGTGCCTGAGTATACGAGTGAGGCAATGAAGTCAGGGATGAGATGCGCTCGCCAACACCGATAGTCACACTTATCTTTAGCCAGCGCTGGAGATTATCGCGAATTTCCTCTGCTAAACGGAACAATTGCTCCTCTTGGTTATCCTCCTTTCTCATTCTCAGAATACCTACGAACTCACCATTTCTATTCTCAAACATGTATCCATGCATATTCCGATTGATTAATTCCTGTATAATATTAAGAACAGAATAGGAAAGCAATTGCTGATCCCGCTCGGAACGAGTTAAGACGACTATTGCGCTATCATCAATGTTCACAAGGATGGTCCAGTAATCAGCTGCCATCGGCAGATCAAGCCCAAGGAAATCAAGCTTATCCTTAATACGCTCCGGATGTGTGACCCCATCGCGAATCAAGGACATGAGGAACTTCTCGCGCAGTAAAGGCATGCTCTGCGTAAGCTTAGCCTGCATATCTACGATATATATGCGTTCTTGCTCCGCATCTTGCAACACAGCCACTACGCGCTCAATAACGGTGGTCAGCTCCTGGAAATTCACTGGCTTGAATATATAATCAACCGCATTGACCTTCAACGCAGACTTAAGATAATCAACATCATCATGACCACTGACAAATACAATTTGGGTGGTCGGAAGCCTCTCCTTAATTTCCATGGATAAACGAATTCCATCCATATGGGGCATACGAACATCAGTAAGCACAATATTCGGCCTGACCCGCTCGATGACCTCTAAGGCCACATCCCCATCATCAGCCTCACCTACAACCTCAATACCATACTGACTCCAGTCAAAATAGTTGCTTAGTCCAAAACGAACGGCAGCTTCATCGTCTACAATAACTAATCGATACATAAGATCATTGACCTCCTATCCCTTGCTCATTTAGTATAACTGGAACTGCAGGTTTCAACCTATAGAAAAACAAAAGGATCGACTCCCCTGCCTAGCTTAACAGGAGGTCGACCTTCATCATTATTAGCGGCAGCCTAGCATTCCTCTTCAAATTCAATATGACCGGAAATAGCAGTTTGATCATGCTCTGCATAACCCGGCCGCTCCCCAAGCCAAGCGCCTTGCTCGATCAGCTTATGCTGAAGCCCGGATACGGATATTTCGCGGAATCCTCCTCCATCCACACTCGCCATGGCCGCTGCCGTACCTGCGGCTTGCCCCATCGCAAAGCAATTAGGCATGACACGAAGCGAGCCCTGCACCGGACGATCGGATGAGACGGAGCGTCCAGCTACAATCAGATTGGATTTACCTTGCGGCAGCATACAGCGATAAGGGACACCATGTGATTTTCCTTTTGGCAAATACTTGATCGTCATTGTGCTGCTGGCATTTGCGAGATGAATATCAATGAAGTAGGCGTTGCGCGCGATATCATCCTCAAACGATCGCATCGATATGTAATCCTCCACGACCAGTGTATAGTCGCCTGCGATTCGCCGTGTTTCACGAATACCAATTTGATCACCGGAATGGACGAGATGGATATCCTCAAACCCAGGCACATATTTACGCAAAAATTGGATTTGCACTTGAATTAATTGCCGTCCTTCGATGGCTGCTCGGGTTAAATCCTCCGCTTTTGTGCCATCAATTCCAAATATATGTCCAAAGTTGAAACCAGCAACCGTATCCGTAATCCAAGCAATGCCTGAAATACGCTTACGTCCTTCAGGAAGATCTCCATTTCGCTGTGCCTCTATGACGGTATTCTCCAAGGCTCCATCTTGTTCTGAATCGACTAGAAATTGATCAAAACGAGCCTTATTCGCTCCTGTGACTACATAACACATGGTACCTGGCTGCAATTCACCGTGCTCTCCCCCGGTTTGGAATGGAACGCCCGACAGCGCTGCGAGATCCGCATCCCCCGTGGCATCGATATACAGCTTAGCTTGAACGACCGAGCGTCCGGATTTATTACTGATCACAAGACCGCTGATGCGATCTCCCTCCAACAGAACCTGATCGGCAAAGGTGTGGAATAAAATCTTAGCGCCGCTTTCCAATACCTTCTGGTCATATACATACTTAAGGGTCTCAACATCGATAGCTACCCAATCTAATCTATCCTTATTACGACTGTAGAAGGCTTCGCCGGCAGCTTGCTTCATCTTCTCCAAAAGCTCTAGGCCGATCCCCCGTATAATAGGCTTCTCACCATCCGTATAAGGACAGAACGCGGGTACCAGCGCTGCCGTTCCCATTCCGCCTAAATACCCTCGTTGCTCGATCAATAAAGTTTCAGCTCCGTTACGAGCAGCAGCCATAGCTGCTGCAACACCCGATGCTCCACCTCCCACTACAACTACATCTGGTGTATAGGAAACAGGAAGCTTAGCTGATACTTGAATACTTGCTTGCACTTGGTTAACCATGCTTACATCTACCTCCCCTGTGATATTCTCATTATAATCCGTCGAAGCAGAGGAACTAGTTTAACTTTAGTTTCATCTAAAACCCATCCTTTTTCGTTAGCAAACGGCATTCCTGTTTGTTCACCAGAGTTTCTTTTATGAATAAATTTTAATAAATTATTTAAATAAAAATGAAAGAGACAGCCAGTAACCCTAACCCGGCTGTCTCTTTCATTGCATATTGTTACGTTGTTTGCAGCATAAGCGTAAGGAGTTTCTTTATTGACCGTCATGAGCACACCTAATTTCGTGTATAAGTGGATATTCGGAAACCCGATTACGAAAATATGTTACCGGAATGAAAGATCGCAGCTTGGAGAAACACCTACAATATTTATAAAAAACGGAACGTTTGTTTTCGAGCCTGTAGTTCCCATTCATTACGTCCGCGCGGGCGAACCAGGTTCGCCCCCTTGGGCGCATTGTGCTGCATTTTCAGTTCAAATTGGCCTAAACCATTGAGGATTACCTTAAATGTTATTGGGCTTTATGGATAAGCCACTCCGCCAGATGCATCAATTTCACTTTATGACCGTTAGTTGAACCTTTTAACAAAATCGTGTTTCCAGTCTGAAGCCGCTGGGCTAGCGCGCTTTTCAATGAAGCTATCTTTGTAAAATGTTTAACCTTTTTAGGGGAGAAACCGGATTGTATCGCTCCAATTCCCAAGTACCTGGAGTGAACACCAAACGTGTAAAGCAAGTCCAATCGTTTGTTCCCCAGCTTACGGCCTTGCTTAAGGTGAATCGCCCTGGCATATTTTCCGAGATCCTGAATGTCTCCCAATACAGCAATTTTTCTTCCCTTGGCGGACCCCGCATGAAGCAGAACGTCCATGGCTGGTTCCAATTCCGGCTTCGTATTGAAACTGTCGTTAATGATTGTTATTTTGTTTCTGGTCCTCTGGACAGACAAGCGGGCATAGGGCTTCTCCATCTTTTTCAAACCGGTTTTTATTTGAGAAACCGTACAACCAAGGCGATGAGATACTGCAATTGCAAATAAGGCATTATACACATTGCATATCCCGAAGCAAGGTACAAAAAAGCTATGATTGTTATTGTCCAACCGGACATTGAATTTCATGCCCTGTCTGACATAACGGATGCGCTCAGCACGAAAATCAGCTTGACTGTGAATACCCACGGTTATCATTTTACCTTTGAACCGCTTGACGTTCAGCAGCCTGGATTGTTTATCATCCCGATTGAGAAACAGAATGCCCGTCGGTTTCATTCCGGTAATGAGCTCTGATTTAGCTTTAGCTATACCATGCAGCCCATTTGTGAATTTACCAATATGCGCTCTTCCCACGTTGGTGATGATACCCAAATTAGGCCTGATTAATTGACAATGGCGCTTGATTTGCCCTAATGCTCTCATCCCAAATTCCAGCACGACTGCTTGATGAGATGAGTTGATTTTCTTTTTATACTGAGAGGTAAACCAGGTGTCATTGCCGTTTTTAACGGATTTAAATGTCTTCCAGCGTCTTTGCAGAATGGAAGCTATCATTTCTTTTGTGGAGGTTTTACCCGAGCTTCCTGTTACTGCGATAATGGGCCTGCGCATGTTTTCGCTCCTCTTAAGTTGATGCCTAGCTATTTATTAGTGGCATAACGCCGGTAGCGGGAGCCGCAAGCGGTTATCTGTTTGCTCTGGCTAATTAACTTGCGGTCACTGATTTTCCATGTATGGCTGTCTTTCCGCGCCCGGCGTCTGGTTACGTAATGAAAGCAGTCTGTTGAATAAACCTTGCAGCCTTTACGCTTGCAGCGCCTTAAAAATCCAACGGTCTCCCCCAGTGATACAGGTTTAAACCGGACCTTATTAAAAATCTTTTTGCTGCACAGCAATGTAGCACCCGCAATTTGCTCCACATATCGGTTCTGTTCCTTCGGATGACGCAGGAGCAGCCGTGAGCTGGATTCAAGATAGATTAGACAAGCTCTTTTTCCCACAATATCTGATTTGGACTTCCTTAATGCATGCATCATGGTGTTCAAGTAAAACGGCGAATAATAGTCGTCGTCATCAAATCTGGCAATATATGCATGGTTAGCTTTGATTATCGCATAATTCAGACAATATCCGAGTGATTTTTTTTCGGGAAGCTGGTAAAGGAGGATGTCCTTGCGCTGTTTGTGTTTTCTTATATAGTTCTTCAACTTCATGGAGTCCTTGTTCAGAACTACGATCAGCTCTTTGGATTTATACCGCTGCCGGTTATAATTGGCCATTAGTCGTTTAAAATGCTCCGGACGATTCGTACAGGTAATAATCGTTACAGCGTCAGATTGATAGGCCCGCTTTGATTTGGCTGCTGTCATCAAGGGTTCGCTCCTGATTTTCTGCGACGTTTCTTTCCATGCAGCAGCTCGGTTACCGTTACAAAGCGGTAGCCTTTTTGACGCAGTCTCCTTACGATTATGGGTACAGACGCCAGGCTTTGGATCCACGGGTCGCATGCATGCAGCAAAATAATGGAGCCGGCACGTGCTTGCGGCACAACCCGCTTCACAATTTTGCTGATATCATTCAGCTTCCAATCCAGAGAATCCACATCCCAGTGAACAATAGTCTGATTCATGGACTTTAGCTTGTAGACGACACGCTCATTCATGTCACCACCTGGTGTACGAAACAAATTGGTGTTTACACCTGTCGTTTGAAGAATGATTTTCTTGGCTGTTTTCACTTCCTGCTCAATCCATGAATTCGTATGCTTCCTGTAATCCTGATGCCGGTATCCGTGAGAAGCAATCTCGTATCCCTTTTGGCGAATCCGCCTGGCAATATCGGGATTTAATTCAGCCCAAATGCCCGTAAGAAAAAATGTCGCTTTCCTTATACCGTTTCTTCGAAGGACGGACAGCATTCGCAGCGGCACTGCACGACCGTTTGCGATATCAAATGTTAAAGCAATGACCTTTTTATTCGTTGGAATACGGCTCAGAACCCGGTCTGTACTCATATCGGATGTATTCCTCCTTGAACAGCGGCTGTATATTCAAAGGATTTTGTATTTTTTCAGCTGTTGAATCATATACTGGGCGCGACGTTTATAATTATGCTTCAGAACGGTTCGCCTGCCTCGCTTGCGGATACGTTCACGTTCTTTCGGATGCTTCATATAGTAGCGGACAAGCTTTCGCGTTTGCCGCGCGGAGCGGGAGACAACAAGATCCCTCCCCGGCTTGAACAAACGGCGGATTTCAGGGGTATCACTGGTAATAAGGAAGCCGCCTGAACCGAGAATTTCATAGGTTCTTTGAGTGACCTGGGATAATTGGTTCTGAGGGCCAATTAAAATTTTGGCGGAATTATATACTTTGTGGGCGTCAGGGTAGGGCAAATAACCATGTATCCAGCTGCGTGGAATACGTGCTCCGAGAATAGGCTTCATTTCATCCCACTGCCTTCCCCAAAAATCAACCCGGGTGCCGTCCTTCACTAAAGGACGAATGAGATGGTCGAGTGATTTGAGACGGAAGTGTCGGGGATAGATCTTTAATATGCGGGAATATCCGTTGGCAACTACTCCGATATTACTTCTTAGACGCTTGACAACTTTACCTTTACGGTGTACTTTGCGGTGATAACCAAAATCCATATGGGCTGCCTTAATTCCTATTTTCTTATAATCCTTAATCATAGAGCGGCAAATGGTAAAAACAAAATCAGGCTTGACTGTACGGACATAGGGAAGAGAAAAAGACTCGTGATGTGTGGGATCTTCAGTCGCCCAGTAAATATGCGGAATGGCTGTTGAACCGACAAACCTTTTAATCCACTGTTGTTTGTGACCACTGTGTTCATTGGTCCAGCCCATGCTAATAATCAGATCAGGCTTGAACTGCCTGAGCAGACGGGGAAGCTTTTTTCTAGTCAGAGGTCCCGAAACTTTCACAGTATGTCCTGCGTCCCGAAACCCATTGGGAAGACCATGAATCCACATCGGATGGCTTTCTAGAAACAATACTTTCATTATTGGCCCTCCGCGATTTGGTAATTGTAGGAGCTTTTTGAGAGCACATCAAAGCAAAAGCCTTGTCTCTTTAACCCCCGGATAACTGCAGGCAAAGCAGCTAAGCTCGCATCAGAAAAATCGTGAAACAGAATAATACATTTCCGTTTCAGCCTGCTCTCACGAAGTATGTTTCGGATTATTTGCCCCGAAGCAGTAGAAGGAGACGAAGTGTCTTGGGAATCAATTGTCCAGTCGAAATAACGGTACTTTCTTGAACGAAGTGCGGTTTTAATGGACAGCATGGTCTTTTGGCCACCTATGGAATAGCCCAAACGGGTATTAGAGCCGCCGGGGAACCGGAACAAACGAGGTTTATTTCCAATAATACGTTGAAGAAAGCGTTCCATTCGATAAAAATCGGCGAGAAAGTCTTTCTTACTTCTATAAATTTTGGAATAGTCATGTGAATAGGTGTGGTTTCCTATACTGTGGCCGGCCTTCAACATTTTCCTGTACATCCGGATACCGAAGGGGCTCTTATTGGCCAGCACAAAAAAAGTTCCTTTGATCTGATGCTGTTTCAATATCTTCAATATTTGATCCGTGTTTTTGGAAGGACCATCATCAAAGGTTAAGTAAGCCACCTTGACCTTATCCTTTTTTTTATATGCAGAAGATTTCACGGGATCAATCCCCTCCTCCTTAAGGTGGACAACATGAACCGGGCGCGTGTGGTGTAATTATACATGGCAATGGTCCGCCGTCCGTTTCTCCTGATTTTCTCCCTTTCGCTTGCATTATCCAAATAGAAACGAACCTTCCTTAAAGTCTCTTTTGGGCTCGAACTGACTGCCACGTCACGTCCTGGTTTCAAAATTTTTCTGACAGCAGGTGTATCATTCGTCAGGAAAAAGCCTTCTGAACCAAGCGTTTCGTAGGTTCTTTGCGTCAACATATCCGTATAGTTTTGCAATCCCAGAACAATTTTGGCCGAGCTGAACACTTTATTGGCAGCTTTGTATGGAATAGGACCTTTTATTGATTTCTTAGGAATCGAGTACCCAAGAAAGGGCTTCATACGGGACCAATTCCGTCCGTAAAAGTCAATTCGGTAACCGTTCCTTAACAATGGACGCACCAGAATACGAATCGATTTATTGCGGTAAAGCTTCGGATATTTACGCAAAACATCAGGGTAGGCATTGGCAACAACGACAATATCCGTTTGATATTGCTTTTTCGCTTTGGTTCTGTAGTGTACTTTGGGATGAAAGGCATACTCCAGGTGTGCAGCAGGATAGCCCATCTTGTGGAATCGCTTGGCCGTTTTTGCCGAAATGGAAAAGGTGTAGTCCGGTTTCATGCGCCTAAGCAGCGGAAGGGTGAAGACCTCTGTAAAGTTAGGATCTTCTGTGGACCAATAGACAAGTGGAATTTTATATTGGGTAGCAAGGCTTCTCACTAAGCGCTGCTTGGTCGTGGTATGATCAGGTCCCCAACCTACGGATACAAGCAGATCAGGTTTAAAAGACGACAACTGACGGATAAGCTTGCGTTTATGCACAGGGCCCGATGCCCGCACCTGGTGTCCGAGGTCTCTTAAACCGTCAGGCAGCCCGTATGACCAAAGCTCTCCTCGTTCCAAAAACAATATTTTCAATTTTAACCACCATCCTGTAATAACAATGACAGTTGCATAATCAATTTTTCGCGGTTGACATATATATGTGGGAAAGGAGGCATTCGATGAAGCCATTATTTGAAGCGGTATATCGTGTCAATACGAAAAAGAAGCGCATAGCTCTGACATTTGATATTGGTTGGGGCAGCAGGGTACCTGCACCTGTTCTTGATGCACTGTCAGCGAATAAAGTGAACAAGGCAACCTTTTTTCTATCCAGTCCGTGGGTATTAAAACACCCTCGTTTAGCCCGGAAAATTAAAACAATGGGTTATGAAATCGGATCGCATGGACAGCTTCATGAGAACTATACAGAGCACAGCAACAGGTGGATCACCCGTGAAGTGAAATCGGCTGGTTCAGCTATACGTAGAGCTACAGGCGTAAAATGCCAGCTTATCCGTACACCGAATGGAGATATGAATCACCGTGTTACAAGGCTGCTTGGATCACTAGGATACTATACGATTCACTGGAGTGTGGACTCCATGGATTGGACGAATCCGGGAGTTCGCACTATAATCCGGAATTCTACCTTAAACGTAAAACCCGGTGACATTCTGCTGCTTCATGCAAGCGATTCGGCTCGGCAGACAGCTAAGGCGCTTCCCTTTATCATCCGTAAGCTGCGAAGAAAAGGATTCGATTTTGTAACCGTATCGGAATTATTGAGCATGGGAGCTAGATAACTCCCTTTTTTTTCAAAATGTCAAGCACATAGGCCGCTCTTTTCTTATAGGAATGCTTAGCTGCTGCACGCACTGCATGCTGCCGTATTTGTTCACGTTTTTGAGGGGAGCGTTGATATTTCGCAATCAGGTGCCTGGTCTCCTTCTCTGAAGAAGAAACGAGCAGTTCCTTGCCTGGCCGGAACCACCTGCGTACTTCAGGTGTATCATCTGTAATCAGCAGGCCTCCTGATGCGAGAATTTCATAGGTTCTTTGAGTAAGCCTATCCTCTGCATTTTGAGGACCGATAACAAAATCAACGGAGCTGTATACCTTAACGGCTTCTTTGTAGGGCAGATAACCATGAACGCGTTTGGCTGGAATCGCTGTTTTGAATAAGCTCTTCATTTTCTTCCAATCCCGGCCATACAAATCCACTTTCAACCCGGCATTCAAGAAAGGATTAACCAGCCGCCTTAGGGACTTGAAACGATAATGGCCGGGTTTCTCGCGGTATAGCCTCGTGTATCCATTGGCTACAAGAGCAGCATTTCCTTTATACCGCCTAACACTCTTACTCCTGCGGTGAGTATCCGGATCACTCCCGAAGTCCAAATGTGCGGCATGAAGAGACAGCTTTTTGAAGCGTTGAACGGTTGGTCGATGGATGGAAAAAACAAAATCAGGATGTGTTCGGCGAATTAACGGGAGAGAAAATATATCTGAATAGCCAGGGTCTTCTGTGGACCAGTAGACGAAAGGGGCACCCGACATTCGAACCAGCTTGGCAATGAGCCGCTGCTTACGGGGGGTATTGTTAGCAGGGGTCCAGCCCATTGCAAAAATAAGCTCCGGTTTAAATTGTTTAATCAAGCGCGCGGCTCCCTGGCCTGGAGCGCATGTTTTGACTTTGTGTCCCAATTTTTGGAATCCTTTTGGCAAACCGTAAATCCACATCGGGTGGGTCTCCAGAAACAAAATTCGGCGTATAGTCATTTTTGTCTCCTTGCTTCAATCGCATTTTTCTTCAGGTGCCAACATTATATTCATGACTTTCGCAGTTGAATAGGCTTCAACCTATCAAAGCCATGTTTTCTTTGGCTGCCTTGGATTCGCTATTTACTTGCCTGCGCAAAAATAAAAACGCAACCTGTATCAGGCTGCGTAGAATGTCTAATTTGATAGCGCCTAGGGGGATTATCCTCGTTTAACTCGCTTACCCATTATGGGATGTCCGAATACCGTCTTTTAATCCGGCGACCTTCAAATGATGCTCCGTATGTCCGGCAATAATATAAAGGAGGCTGCGAGCCGTCACAACTTTATTGACCACATTGCCTACCCGCAACCAAGCCGGCTCTGCAATCGTGGTCAGGAGCGAGAACGTCGCTTGTCTGACAGCTTGGAGATCTGCAAGCAACTCCGCTAGCGTACACTCGTCGAAAGAGCCGTTGTTAACAAAAATATCCTGATCGTAGCCCGGAAGTTTCATTGTATCTCCACGCGCAACGCTAAGCATCCAGTAGCTCATAACACGCTCCGAATCGCTGATATGACCAAGCACTTCCTTCATTTTCCACTTTCCGGGCGCATAGCTCTGCTCCCCTTGTTCTTCGCTTAGCTTGCCGAATAAGAAGTTTACCTGTTTCCATTGTTGTTGAAGAAATGGAAGGATATCACCATCAGGTACAACGTCGATGTAAGTCGAGAAGTACGGATCATATTCGTTTTGTTCTGGCCGCTGCAGCATATTTGTTCATTCTCCCTTTCGTACTTCCCAATATCAGTACGCAGCCCTGTATTGTTCCGGAATATTATTATGCTCATTGCGAAGCGTAATGGCTGCATGCGCAGCCCAATATGGATCACGCAGCATGCCCCGGCCAATCGCAACGAAGTCTGCTTCTTCACTGCCGATAACGGATTCAGCCAGCGCTGGATCTTCAAGCATACCTACTGCTATGACGGGCGTGTTCACCGCCTCACGGATTTTGCGTGCAAAAGGCACTTGATATTTCGGGTAATTGCCTGGCTTTCTCTCTCCAGCAGGTCCTTCCCCACCTGTACTCACATGAAACGCATCCACACCTGCAGCTTGGTAGACTTTGGACAATTCGATGGCGTGATCAATATCGTATCCACCATCAGCATACTCCATAGCTGAGATGCGGAAGATGAGAGGCATATCCGCAGGCATTTCTTTTTTGACTGCTTGAATGACTTCTACGCCAAAGCGGGCAAGGTCCTGGCCGTATATATCATCTCGTTTATTCGTTAGTGGTGATTGAAACTGATGGATCAAATAGCCGTGAGCTCCATGAAGTTCGATTGTGTCTACACCGGCTTCTATAGCACGACGGGCTGCATCGGCAAATTTTTGGACGACGTCTTGAACCTCTTCGGTTGTAAGAGCACGCGGCATTTTGTAAGGTGCTCCTGGAAACTTTATCGCAGATGGTGCAATGGGTATTGCCACGTCTTCCGTTTTTCGTCCCGCATGAGCAATCTGAATACCGATCTTGCTGTTATGAGCGTGTACACCGTCGATAATTTTGGCGAATGCCGGAATATGCTCATCTGACCATAAACCTAAGTCAAAATCGGTAATTCGGCCATCGGGATCAACATCAGTCATTTCCATGATAATGAGGCCTGTCCCGCCAATAGCGCGGCTGAGATAGTGAACATAATGCCATTCATTCGGCTTCCCATCTTTGGCTGTAACCGAATACTGACACATAGGCGCCATGACGATGCGATTATTCAGGTGCAAACCTTTCAGATCAAACGAAGAAAATAGTTTTTGAGTCATAGTAATAACCTCCAAAGATTTAATCACGCGCCTGTCTGATTCATTATTGCGGGTTCGTTGACGCGGATGTTAGATTTGCTTGTTTGAATTGATGTATCCATTCTGGAATATGAATGTTTCTTGCATAAGTATATGACCCGTGTTAGCATGAATCAAATTGATATTATTAATGTTATATATGAGGTGTAACTCATGACTGTGGCGAGATTTGAAATTTTTTCTAAAGTAATTGAATTAGGCAGCTTCACAAAAGCAGCAGAGAGGCTTAATATGACACAATCTGCCGTGAGTCACGCTGTCGCTGGTTTAGAATCAGAATGGGGAATTACGCTCTTGATTCGCGATCGTAAAAAAGGTCTTATGCTTACAGAAGTTGGTCAGAAAACGCTGATTTATATGCGAGAAATATTAAATCAGATGGAAAAAATCAAACAAGAAGTAGCTTTTGCATCAAATCTTGAAGCAGGTACCATAAGAATCGGAAGTTTCGCAAGCGCAACTTCCTGCATATTACCAAAAATAATTTCTAAGTTTCATAAAAAACATCCGAATATTAAATTTATTTTTTTTGAAGGGACTTATGATGAAATCATAGAGTGGTTTGAGACAGGAGTCATCGACATCGGAATTGTTGTTCAAGAAAATAGGAATACGAATCTGTATGTATTGCCATTAATCAAAGATAAAATGGTTGTTGCCTTTCCCGAAGGACATCGATTCCAAGAAGAAAAAACAATTGACGTACAAGACTTACAAGAAGAACCGTTTATTATGCCCAAAGGAGTTTATCGATCTCATGTTGATGAGATTTTTTCTCAAGCTAAAATAAAACCCTTGGTCCGCTTTGAAGTTCAAGACTGTGCCACCATTGCAAGTATGGTACAAGAAGGACTTGGCATTACAATCGGGCCTGAATTGTTTCTCAAAGACCAGTCAAAAATTAAAATTGGAAATCTTAAGCAAGTGAATTGGCGTAGTGTGGCATTAGCTTGTCCATCGATTCAATGTGCTTCCCCAGCAGTTCAAGCGTTCCTTACAGTGGCACAGAGCATATTTACAAATGAAAATGAATTCCATCCCAACTAAGCGGCTTGAGTGATAGAGATATAATCATGCATCGAGTACGGGAGAAATCAAAACAAATACAAACGGCAGAGATGCCGTTTGTATTTGTTTTTGGAGGAGAACAGGGGGATACATGCGCTCTCCCACCATTGGGTATTTAACAACCCCAAAACCTGGATATAATTGGATAAAAATCTAATTAATTAGGTAATTATAAAAAAAATGACCCCTGCATTATAGTAATTGTCAACTAAAAATTCCCCTACCTGTGAAAAAAAGCATATATCTTTTGTAGTGTTGTCCACAGGATAGGCCATGCTAGTAACGTATCAATAAGGAGAACTCGTTAACCTAACTGCTGTTTCGAGAGCCACTCCTTCGTCTCTTTCATACGATACGAAATTCCTTGTTTGCTCGACGTCATGATCGTTTGAAATCCTACGCCCTGCAGGTCCGGAACGAGCTTTATTTTTGCCATTTTCCCCATGCCTCCATAATTTGATTTCCTTTTTATTAATATCATGCAGTTTCCATACGAAAGTAGGTAATCTGCACAAAAAAAAGCTCAGAGCGGTTGGTTTCAACTCTGCGCTTTTTTGGTTATGTGGTCATCTTTTTTTCAACTTTTCGAGCTAGTTTTAATGCACCTTGATCGATATATTTCATATAATAATGCGACAAAATAAATAAGGGCACCATGGAAACCATAAACGTAATTGCATAGGCAAGATTATAACTAAAATGATGAATCACTTTACTAAACAGGAACGCGGAGAACGTATTTAGGAAAGTGAAATGAATGAGGTAAAGGGAAAATGAAATCTGTCCTAAATAAGCAAACGGTTTCCATCCAAACACATGCTGCAGCACTTTTAAACGAAGCAGAGCAAACAAAATCATAGCAGAACCTAGGGTTCGTGCAAAAAGTCGTGGATCGATGTTAAATTGAATCCATTCATTGATATTTTTTGTCCACTCTTCTATGGGTTCGTACATAGTCCCCATTAATGGAGTATAAGGCGCTGAACCTAAGTAAATCCCCATTAAAAGCACAAGTACTGCCGCTATTTTACTTTGGACCCATTTGTGCCTGAGCAAATCGGCAAGCAGCATTCCCCACAAAAAAGCGACAAAATAGGTTTGTATAAACGCGATGGATAAGACCACATAAACAATCCATCTTTTTTTCACTCGTCCAAATAAAGCAAGAAAACCGAAAATTAAAAAAGAACCTAATAGCTCATAGCCCATTGTCCAAAGGACGGGATTGTAAGGATGTGCATTAAAACGGAAAAACGGATCAAAAATAGCAGCCTTGATAACGGTATATACATTTGTATCTAAAGCGTAGTAGTTCTTTTTCATATCCGTCCATGTTGTTCCCCATATTTCTTGGAGATGAAAGGCATTCGTTATAATTGCTAGATACACAAGCAATACGGATACCGCTGACGGCACGGCAAGCCGAATGTACCTTCGTATGGCGATGGAATGCAACAATTTTTGAAAGGTCTCACTAGCGAGCTCTTTTTCAAACATTTTGACACTGAGCACATAACCACTTAGCACAAAAAACAAACAAACGGCAAATTGTCCATTATAAAATAAATTAATCGGAGAATGTCCGTACCAGATATCCCATTCAAAATGAGCTTGTTGCGGTCTTCCATTTAACGCAGCTGGATAAAATACTTGTATGTAGTGCGAAATAACCACGGCAAATGCCGCGAGTCCCCTAATGCCATCCAAATAGAATATCTTTTTTTCGGATGTCTCTTTATTCATTATTCCCCCTTCTTTCATGAAAAGAACTATTATAACATGCGACGCTGCGCGATTAATACACATCGTGAACCATTTTTTTAATTCCAAATGATACCATACAGCAATTGTGGTTAAATATATATGTTCTTGTCTCTCGACATTTGTCCGATTGAAAACACAAAAACCCGCGGGCCAAGTTCTTTTCGTCCGATGAATTGTCGGACGAAAAGAACTTGATCCTTTAAGTAAGGGCACAGCAGCGCCCCGACTCCGGTTCACCATTTCGCCAGTACAGCCCCCAAATATGCTATCATCAAATCTGTAATTCATTTCTTTCAAATAAGAAAAATAAACAAACAAAACGGCATCTCTGCCGTTTGCCGTTTGTGTTTAAAGTATTGGTGGATCCTAGGGGGATCGAACCCCTGACCTCATCGCTGCCAGCGATGCGCTCTCCCAACTGAGCTAAGCCCCCTTGATAAATTTTCATGCTGGTATTCAATTCTTTTGACGATATGCGCTACCAGAAGCAGGTTATGCTCGATGAACCCGAAACCGTCCATATGATCATGCAACCTAATGCGGCAAGCACCCGTTAAGTAAACAGAGAGTCAAAAATGACGGGGGCGAGTTAATTGAAGGTTCTGATTCCGATCATGGTCCTTGTACTTCTACTAATCGCTTGCTCTGGTAGCAACGAATTACCGATTGAGCGTTCTGCTGCTACTGCATACATCGAAGAAAAAGGATACAGAGTCATCTCGTACGAAGGACAGTCAGCAAACTATGAGCTGACCAAGGAGAAGTTAACCCAGCTTCCCTATATGATGTATTGGGGGCTGCAGTCCGTTGACCCCGCCGACTATATCGGCAAGATCATTAATGTAGAGAAGTTTATCGTAACAAACCATCCCCTTTCCAAGGGTAAGGTTGAAGTGTATGTCTATGAGGCACAAGGCATGCCCATCGGCGGAACCTCTGTTCCGCACGGCGATACGTCGGATGGCGGTTACTGGTCGCTGGAAGGCAAGACGCTGGAAGAGCTGCAACCGAAGTCTTTCCAAGCTTGGCGAGAAGAATGGGTAAACAAATTTTCAGAATAAATAGCGAGTCCCGTGCAAAAAAAGACCATATCGAGCACAGCTCTATTATGGTCTATTCGTTAACTTAACGTTCACGCAAGCTCTTCAAAGCACCGCTCCACGCTATCACCTGATCCAACATGTCGTTTATGTTCTTCGGTTGCACATCGGCTGGTTTGAACGCTTTGTACTGCTCGAAATCCGTGAAGAGGGAAAAGGCTGGATTGGCGCGGACATCGGCTACCGACAGTTCGCCCAATATTCCACGCAAATGCTCTGCAGCGCGGGTGCCTCCTGTCGAGCCATAGCTTACGATACCGGCTGCCTTATTGTTCCATTCTTTGTAGGCAGAATCTAGCGCGTTCTTCAAGGCGCCGGTAATGCTATGGTTATACTCCTGTACGATGAAGACATACCCGTCGAGCCGATCAATTGCTTGTTGCCAAGCCTTCAAGCCCAGCTCGTCACCGTTTCCTTCCCCGTAAAATGGCAATTGATAATCACAGATATCTACGATTTCGTATTCCGCATCCACTCGTTTGTCTGCTATCCCTTTCACCCATTCGCCTACTTGCGGACTAAGCCGTCCTTGCCTTGTGCTTCCAAGAATAATGCCGATTTTCAATTTGTCCTTATCCATTGTTGTTCTCCTCCTCGTTAGTTAATCCATAGTAAGCACGATTTTGCCGCGACCGTGCCTTGTCTCGATTAATCGGTGCGCTGCTTCGACTTGTTCGAGAGGGAACGTCTGACGTATGGTCGTACGCAGCTTACCGCTAGCATGAAGCTCGGCAAGCTCCGCGAGCCTGGCCGCAGAGCGAACGCCGCGAACAGCAGGGATGCCAAGCTCCTCGATGAGGTCGTACGCAACAAACGTACAGATTCGGTTTCTATCCTCCACCAATTGGACCGATGCCCGTACACCTTCAGCACCGGCCGTATCGAAGGCGGCGTCAATACCTTCGGGAGCGAGCGCACGTACCCTCTCGACCAGCCCCTCTCCGTAAGTAACCGGAATAGCGCCTAGTGAGCGAACATAATCGTGGTTGCTCTCACTTGCCGTTCCGATAACCGTTTTGGCTCCCCACAGCTTCGCAAGCTGCACGGCATAAGCGCCGAGCGAACCGGCGGCGCCATGGATCAGAATGGTATCGCCTTGATCAACGCCGATGGCCCGAAGCGCGATATAAGCGCCTTGGCCGTTTCCTGTCAAGCCGCCTGCTTCTTCCCAAGTCATACTCTCCGGCTTCTTAACGATCTGATCCTGTCCGACAACGACATATTCGGCATAACAATTCAACAATGCGAAACCGAGCACCTCGGTGCCAACCGTAAATTCAGCGACACCTTCCCCTACTTGATCCACAATGCCCGCGAATTCATTTCCTAGAATTTGCGGTAACTGAACCGTCACTCCTTGCGGAGTCCAGCCGCCGCGCACGCTGCAATCGTAATGCTGCACGCCGGCCGTTTTGACACGAACCCTTACTTGTCCAGGCCCCGCCTGTGGATCCGGAAACGTCATCACCTTCATCACTTCTGGACCACCGTATTCACTAAACGCCGCTGCTTTCATTCCTGTCTCCTCCTTGAATTGAATGTTAGAAAATGATCAACCTTTGACCGCTATATGATCGCGTACCAATCTGCCGAGCTTAAACCGATAAAGCCCTAGAATACACACATGCATAATTCCTAGAACAAGATAAAGATTGCTGTATACGAATGCGTTCGGTTCCGTAATCATCGGATTCCATCGCATGCTGGATCCGTGATCGACGATCTTCCCATATAGGCTTGCAGAGACGGCACCAGCCATAAAATTCGACATGGCCAGCAATCCCATCCCTATGCCAATCTGCTCCTTTGCCATCGTCCGAGATATTTGATTGGACAAAGCCATGTATAGGAATGACTGACCCACGACACCGAAGATCAGAAAACCCGCGATAATGGCCGGCGATTGTTCCGCGAATGAAGACATGAAGCCAAAGCATAGCAACAACATGGCGGAAGCAGAGAAAAAAAGAAACGGTATTCCTTTCACATCCGCCAGCTTGCCGCCCCTCCTCCCCAATATCGCAGCAATCACAGCGGCTGGCATCATTACGAAGCCCGCCGTTCCACTATCCAAATGATGAACCTGACTCAATAGCTGCGGGGTTAAAAAAAAGAGCGAATACCCGATGCCCGTTGCAAGAAAGGCCAACGTTAAACCTAACGAATACCCTTTGTTGCGAATTAAGCCCAGGGGAACAAAAGGCTCAGCCGCTTCCCGGATTCGCAGAACAAACAAGACGAACAAGGCCAAACAGCCAATGACCGCCAACCAAGCTTCATACGTAATAGCAAGTAGCAGCAATGCTGCTGCTCCCACGAGCAGCCCGCCTCCAATCCAATCGATACGACCCGCTTTCACGCTCTCATCTTTCAGAAACTTTCGATAATACGGCAACGCAATTAATGTCAGTATTGGCATGAAGAACAGCCATCGCCAATGGAGGGAACTGACCACAAGTGCGGCAACGACCGGACCAAGCGCACTTCCGATCGACATCCCGGTCATTGCAATTCCCAAAGCTCGACCGCGCTGCTCTTCCGGATAATAGCGTACGGGAATGATGCTTGCCACAGCCGGAATGACTGCTGCTCCAGCAGCCTGTATAATCCTGCCGAGGAGAACCATCCAGTAAGTTTGAGCGATCAAACCGAACATGGAGCCAAGTGCCAACAAGACCCATCCAAACGTCAATACGTTTTTCAATCTATACGTATCCGCCAGCTTTCCGTAAATAACGGTCCCGATCGCGTAGACCAGCAAATAACCGGATGTCACCCAACTGACTTGGGCAATGGAAAGCTGAAACTGTTCGGCAATATCCGGCAATACGATGTTGAACATCGTTGCGCTCATGACAGAGATGACAAGCGTAAATGCGAGAATGTATATGATTTTTTCCCCTTGTTGCTTCTTGGCTCGTCTTTCCACTCCTCTAACCCTCTTTCTATGCACAAGCTTACTTCCCGGGAAAGCATGACATATTTTCACTTGCGTAATGCTATTTTATAGCCGATAATCAATAATTAAAAATACATCTTTGAACATATATCTTATTCCATTAAGTATATAAGAGGAGGAAACGACCGTGGAAATGTTGCAATTGCGGTATTTTCAGAAGGTAGCCCGAATGGAGCATATGACGAAAGCCGCTCAAGAGCTGCAAATCGCACAGCCCGCTCTAAGCAAAACGATTGCTCGGCTGGAGGAGGACCTTGGCGTGCCTCTATTCGACCGCATCGGAAAGCAAATTAGGCTGAACTCACTCGGCAGAACCTTTCTGGAAAAGGTGGATGCGGCGCTTGAGCTGCTCGAAGAGGGTCGTCGCGAAGTGTCTGATCTGGGAGGCCTGGAGTATGGCAGCATTCGACTGGCTATGACGACGCTTGATCGCTTATCAGATCCGCTCGGCGCTTTTCTTACGCTGTATCCCGACGTCAATATCCAAATCACGCAAGCGTCGACGGAGGAAATGGCCCGAATGCTGGAGGCTGGAAGCATCGATATCGGTTTTACAGCAATACCTATTGAACAAGCCGGATTGACTTCTGCCACTGTTCTCAAGGAAGATGTTTATCTCGCCGTCCCCCGCGACCACCGCTTCGCCAATCGCAGCTCGATTCGTCTCAGCGAAGTAGGCGACGATCCGTTTATCGGATACAAGGAAGGCTATGCCATGCAGAAAGTAAACAATAATTTCTTCCGGCAAGCCGGCATATCGCCGAAATTCGTCTGCCAGGTAGACGAACCCGCGGCTATCGTCAGCCTCGTTCGCGCAGGACTAGGCGTAGCTATGTTCGGTTGCAAGAGCGGTGAAGAGGCCGGCCTTAAGCTGCTGCGGGTCGAGTCGCCTGCATGCCAGCGGAGCTATCGGGTCTATTGGTCGGAGAACCGCTATTTTTCACTGGCAGCTCGCAAATTTCTTGCCTTTATCGAAGATTATTTTAAGTAATAAGAAAGACCGTACGGAGCTTAGCTCCATGTGGTCTTATCGTACACCTATTCTTCTATTGGCTTCATCGTACGCAATACGCCATAGCTGCCGTTAACCTGCTCCTTCGGCACGAACTTGAACTTCACTTGGCTCTTGCCGATAATGAGCTCCGCTGGGATCGGGTAATGATTACTCAGTCCATCCATGCACTTGTCTGATCTACCGTCTTACGACCAGTGACCAGCAACTGCACCCCCATCATCACCACAATAACAGCAAGCATCGCAACAAGCGCAGCCATAAAGCTCCCGCTACTATCATAAATCGCCCCAATTAATAAGGGGCCCATTGCGCCTATGATGTAGCCGCCACACTGAGACATCGCCGACCATGCTCCTGCTTCCTCTGGCGTGTCTGTCTCGACAATCGGCAGCATAAGCGCCAGTGGAAACAACCCTCCTGCCCCAATGCCTAGCAATATTACAGCTGGCAGCATGGGCAGATGGAAAAGCAGCATAACAATCCCGATTAGCTCAGACACACTGCAAAAGATCAGATAAAATCTCCGTTTCCCAGACCTGGAAACAAGGAAGGGAATCGTTAACGATACAGGAATTTGAATAATCGTAAAAACGGTAAGAAGCATTGCCGCGCTTGCTGCGCTGTACCCGAAGTTAAGGGCAATCGGTGAAATCCATGCCGTAACCGAATAAAACATACTGGCCATTAATCCAAAAAATAAGGTCAACAGAACTGCTTTTTTATTGCGGATTGGCAGCTTGGAACTAGATCGTACCAAGCTTTCCTTGTTACCCTTATTCCCCTCACTCCCCCTGTTCCCAAGAAAAGCCGACCAAATGATTAATGCCATCACACCTAAAATAGCCCAGCATGATAAAGTCAGCGTCAAACTGTGATTACTACGATTGTATAAAGGTATGGCAAATGCAGAGGCAATGGCTGCCCCTACGGTCATCGAGGCGGAATAAACACTTACAATCCCGGGCTTTGTGGGGAAATACTTCTTTATAAAGCCGGACAGCAGCGGCCCTGCCAAGCTGATCCCGATTCCGCCAACTAGCGCACTTACAACCAGTATAAAGACGGAGCTAACGATCCCCCGCAAAGCGGTTGCCCCTGTAATGAGAAATAATGCAATAAAAATAGTTCGCTCAAGCCCTACTCGATCACGTAATACCGTTGCCGCTGGAGCAAAAATTCCCATGCATAATACAGGCAATGTCGTTAGCAGGCTTGCGGTCAGCCCACTCATGGCTAGATCATTTTGCATCGTACGAAGCAAAGGCGCAACCGATGTAATAATCGGTCTTTGATTTAAAGCTGCGATAAATAAGGCTAACAATAAAAAATACTTTTTCATAGGTGCTGCCTCTCTCTATTTAGCTTTGTAACTCTTCATCAAGTATATGGCGCCACGTTTCATTGATCAATCCTATAATTTATATTATTATGATAGTAAAATACTATCATTCAAAGGGGCCGCTGCATGGACAATCGAAATATACAGTACTTTATGGCCGTATTTGAGCTGCTTCATTTTACGAAGGCTGCCGAAAGGCTTGGCATCTCACAGCCTACATTAAGCCAGCAAATTCGCATCCTTGAAGCGGAGCTGGGCACGCCTCTTTTTGACCGCATCGGTAAAAAGGTTGTGGCAACGGAAGCCGGCAAGCTCCTATGGCATTACGGGGCTAAGATGCTGCAAGCAGAACGGGATGCCAAAAATGCGATTAAGGAGCTTCTATCTGGAGAAGGTGGCACCGTCCGTCTGGCCATGCTGCCCTCGGATTTGGATTTTCAGCTTGTCCCGCTGTTCGTTCCATTTAAGGCGAAGTATCCTCACATCCAGCTGCAGGTTTTCTCAACTATACATGTACAAGAAGAAGTGCTTAACCATAAGGTCGATATCGGCATTGGCTTGCAAGGTGCACCGGATAAAAGATTAGTCCAAGTCCCGCTTGGATCGGAGCCCTATCATCTCTTCGTTCATGCAGCAAGCGAGCTCGCTAAACGAAAGGAAATTACTCTGCAAGAGCTGGAGCAGCATTCATTAGTTATGTATCCGAAAGGCTTTCTCGGCCGTGATTTAGTGGATGAGGTTTGTTTAAAAGAAGGATTCGAATTAGCTACCGTTATGGAAACTAGTTCAGCTCATTCGCTGCTGCAATTAGTTTCTGCTGGGGTAGGCGCTGCTATACAGCCGAAAGGCTTGCTTCGTCAATTTCCAGAACGCCTGGATATTGTAGCTATACCATTTACAGGGCCTACGCCTGTACGCCATATGGAGCTCATGTACTGTACGGATCGATTTATTAGCCGCTCTCATCGCCAATTAACGGAGTGGCTGATTGATTTTTTTCATGGGAAAAATAGTACATAAACCACCTCATTAAGAAGTGGTTTGCAGCCTATCGAGAAACCCGGTCCTTTTCATGACCTCGGGTTTCTTTTTTATTTTCATGCACACTCTACAATGTAACGTTCACAATTCCGAAAAACTTGCCCATTGTGCATATTTGCATTTTGGGCAATAATATTCATAGAAGTTATATAAAAATATACTTTCACTAGTTGTACCGATTTAAAAGGAGGTGTACTCATTGATTGCTAAACAAACCTTGCGTGATAGGAAAAAAGAAGCCACGGCCTCTGCCCTGGCCGAAGCCGCATTCGAGCTCGCGCTTGAAAAAGGTTTGGATGGCTTCGTAGTCGACGACGTTGTGCAGCAGGCCGGATATTCCAGACGCACGTTCGCCAACTATTTTTCCTGCAAAGAAGAAGCCGTTGCTGCCGTCGCTGTCCCAACAACGAGTGTAGAGGAATATGAGAAATTACTTGCGGGCTTGCCACAAGCAGCAACACCGCTTGATGTGTTGTACAGCTTGATGCAGATGCAGTTTACTGCTGAGTTTCTGCTTAAAATACGCAAATTCATCTCCCTTTCGAAGCAGTACCCCACACTTGAACCGTATATCCTGGGTGTGTTCCGCCGTTTGCAAATGGCAGCTCAGGAAGCATTGGAACCCTTCGCCCACGGACGTTATAAAGATGGGTATACCCATCTTCTAGTCGGCGCCGTTTATGGTGCGTTTGTGCCGATACTTGACGGCGGTCTGAACGTCCTGCTTCCGGGTGAGACAGAAGCTGAACCGACAGATGCGATCCCATTCGATCAATATTTAAATTCGATGTTCGAGTATTTGCGAAAGGGTTTCTAGCCACTACTGACCACCATTCATCATGATATAAAGGAGATTAACATCACATGTCAACATTTTTGTACAAGTTAGGGAAATCCGCTTACGACAAGCCATGGCAGTTCCTCATCGGCTGGATCGCCATTCTTGGAATTGTAATCGCTATGCTCGCAGTCAACGGCATCCATTCCAGCTCTGAAATGAAAATTGCCGGTACAGAATCGCAGAAGGTACTCGATCAACTAACGAAAGAGCTTCCCGAAGCTTCTGGCGGACAAGCCAGCATTGCCTTTACGGTTCCTGAGGGTGAACGTTTGGACACGCCGGAACGTTTAGCTTTAATCCAGAAGGCTGTTAATGACGTTTATCATGTAGACTATGTCATTAATCCTGCCAAATTGGCTGCGGAAGCTGGCCTTTCGGCTTCTGAGAGCAGCCAAATGGGCACCGCGGCTGCACAAGCAAACCAAGGAACACAAACAAACCAACCAAGCACCGCTGAAATACCTCCTTATGGCCCTTTGATGGTAGATGGCGTTCCGGTTATAGGGGTCATGCTCTCGTCTGACGGCAGTCTCGCCCTGTTCCAGTTCCAATTCACCGAGCAGCAGGCTTCATTGCCTAAATCCGTTCCGGACGCCGTGGTGAACGCCGTCGCAGCCGTCGAGCAGAACAATTCCGGCATTACAGCTATACCTAGTGATTCGCTTAAGAGCACGCCAGCCATAGGCTCGACAGAAGCAATCGGGCTTCTCGTTGCAGCCGTTGTACTCATTATTACGCTTGGCTCTGTTGTTGCTGCGGGTCTGCCGCTGCTTACCGCTCTTTTTGGCGTAGCGATTAGCATTGGAGGCGCGTATGCCCTCTCGAAATTTATCGCGATCAATGACATAACGCCTATTTTGGCAATCATGATTGGACTGGCTGTCGGTATCGACTATTCCCTGTTTATCGTGAATCGTCAGCGCCGCATGATTTTAGACCAAGGCTTAAGTGCGCGTGAAGCTGCGAGCAGAGCTGTAGGTACAGCTGGCAGCGCCGTATTTTTTGCAGGCTTAACCGTTATTATTGCTTTGTTCGGCATGCTCGTTATTGGCATTGAGTTCTTGTCTACGATGGCAATGGTCGCTGGAGTGACGGTTTTCGTTACTGTGCTGCTAGCCCTGACTCTTCTGCCTGCTCTGCTTGGTTTCGTAGGTGAACGTATTTGCTCGCCTAAAGTCCGCATGAAAAACAGCAGCACAGACCATAAAGCTCAGCATGGATTCTCGATTCGCTGGGTTAAGGGAACGGTGAAATATCGCTGGCTTATTATTATTGGAGTGATCATCGTTCTAGGCACGGCTGCAATTCCGGTTACGAAAATGGAGCTCGGAATTCCCTCTGGCGCCTCGGCAAACCTGGACACGGCTGCAAGGCAAAGTTATGACGCGATTTCCAAAGGCTTCGGAGAAGGCTTCAACGGTCCTCTGCTTCTGGTGGGCGAGCCGCAAAATGCCTCCGATACATTTACTCCTGAAAAACTCGGCAGTCTCGTTCAGGAGCTTCAAAAGCATGACAATGTTTCACTCGTAACACTGATGGGTGTGAACAAAACTGGCGATATGGCGATAATTAGCCTGATTCCCAAAACAGGGCCAACGGACTTGGCAACGAAGGATCTAGTAAACGATCTGCGTGCCCCAGAATCAAGCATTGCGCAAAATAATGATGTAAAGCTGGGCGTGACCGGATTCACCGCTATTAATATTGATATGTCGTCTAAGCTGTCGGAGGCATTCCCTCTGTATGTCGGCATTATCGTCATTCTGTCCATCATTATTCTGCTCTTGGTGTTTCGCTCGATCATCGTTCCGATTAAAGCGACGGTCGGATTCATTCTCAGCATACTTGCAACGTTCGGCCTTACAACAGCCGTTTACCAGTGGGGATGGATGCATTCACTCTTCGGCTTTGACACAGGCGGCCCGCTGCTCAGCTTTATGCCTATTCTTGTCACCGGTATTCTTTACGGACTAGCGATGGACTATCAGGTCTTCCTAGTAAGCTCAATGCGTGAGTCTTACGTTCATGGTCATAGAGGAACGGACAGTGTCGTTCACGGCTATGATCTAGCCAGCCGCATTGTTCTTGCTGCTGCTGTCATTATGGTATCCGTCTTTGCCGGATTCATTTTCGCACCTGATGCCATGATCAAACAGATCGGCTTCGCGCTGGCTATAGGCATCCTTATCGATGCATTCATTGTCCGTATGACACTGGTTCCAGCTGTCATGGCTGTCTTCGGAGATAAAGCTTGGTGGCTGCCAAAATGGTTAGACCGTATTCTGCCTAACCTTGATGTTGAGGGTGACAAGCTGATTACCGCACTGAATGCTCAGAGCAGCAGCGATAGCAAGACGAAGGCGAACAAGCCCGCATAACGATCAACATTTTCATACCCTCTATATTGTAATCTCGATTGGAAATGGGTGATGTAG
This sequence comes from Paenibacillus algorifonticola, assembly GCF_000971975.1. Classification (GTDB taxonomy): domain Bacteria; phylum Bacillota; class Bacilli; order Paenibacillales; family Paenibacillaceae; genus Pristimantibacillus; species Pristimantibacillus algorifonticola. The sequence continues at coordinate 27,844 of NZ_LAQO01000001.1, forward strand.
CTTTCTCCTTTCATCCCCATGGCATTCCGCCAATAAAACAAATGAACCACGTCCATAGGATGTGGTTCATTTGTTTTATTGGCGGAAGCGTCTATCATATAGTTAAATGCCCTGCCACAAAAAAATGGTTATCCTCCAGTCGAAATGAAGGATAACCTACGGATTCGATATATCCAGGCAATAGGGCCGCATAAACGGGGCTATTGGGCGGCAACCCGATACTTATAAACATCGATAATGCGAGCCATTATGATATTCTTTTTCTAAACCTAATCATTCGCATACTTCCCCCATCTTTCGACTTGCCATGTTAAAATAAAGCTTACCTATAGGCTAATCATACTTACTTATTTCATATAAATCATAGTATCCAAAGGGATGCATTTTGTTATGGCAAAGGGGAAGTTTGACATGATCGAGGAGCATAACGACCAAATAGAGCAAGTCACTTTAGGGGATCGAATCAAGCGGATGGAAAGCCGTTTCTTCGTTGGCCGCGAGCAGGAGAAAAGCTTGTTCATCAGCTTTGCTCGGAAAAACCATCATCATGAACGAATTCTCAATATTTACGGTACTGGCGGTATTGGCAAAAGCTTTCTACTCGATGAATATCGCAGATTGGCTGAACATGTTCAAAAATTTTGAGTTTATTGCATGCATCCGCAAGTGAAAAAAGAACCTCATCCTATCGAAAGCTGCATCACAAGTTTAAACCGGATAGCTGAAGAGAAACGTCTCGTCATTGCGATAGACACGTATGAGGAACTGAATGAACTCGACTGGTGGCTGCGTGAAGTGCCCGACGAATCGCTGCAAGCCTTAGTGGAGGCTGCATCACTCGTTCGAAGCTTCGATCAGGAGCTGCTGGAGTGGATGCTTGGCTTTGCAATTGAAAGCTCGCTTTTCCGCAAGCTGATTGATTTATCCTTCATTCGTCCCAGCCAAGGGGGATATTACATACATGCTCTGTTGGGCAAGGCTTTATCGAGGGAGATTCGTTCCCGTACGCCGAAGCGATATTCTAGGTTATGGCAACGAAGCATTGCTTACTATCATCGGGAGATCGTGAACAACTCATCTGAGCTTGACTTAACCGAAACAATCGCCAGCTTAATGTACGGATTAGGCGACTCCATCCTGCTCTCTACTTTCTTCGAGGAGGCTCAATTATGTGCGGAGCTATTACGACATGCAATCGGGAGAAGCGCATTCTATGGAAATTTCCGCGGAGCATGACCGAATGGCCTTCAGCCATCTGGAGCCGGCCAAGCTGATTACTCTTGGGACGGAAGTCATCCGAATGATCAAAAATGCGGAGGGGTTAACGATTGGGCTTGCCGTATTTATTCCGATTCATCGTGACTCTCTGGATTATTTGCAAGCCTTGCCGGTATCCAGACATTATTTTGCTACACTTAGTGAACAACAGTTGCAGCCGTATCGAAGCGCTCCCGACCAACCGGCAGGCTGGTACATTTATCACGTCGATTTAAGAAAAGACAGCGGCATTCCTTCCCGTACCGCATTAATGCACCTGCTGCTCTCCCTGCTCATGAAGCAAGGAACGATTCTATTTTCAAGCCCACTCCTTTATCATCAAGAAATTGCCAAGCGGATGGGATTTCATCAGGTGGAGGGTGCCACTCATTTCGACTTCGGTCCGCTTCTTCCGTCCCCCACTTTTCTTCTGGATTTGCGCAGGGAAAAACAAAGGCAGTATTTCGACCAATTGCTCCAACAAGTAGGTGTCTCTTCAGCTCCATTACTGCCCGAAGGGATTTTCGGCTTCACGGGTAAAGAGCGCGAGGTCGCCCTTCTCGTCATGTCGACCAAGTCCATCGTGGAAATCGCTGAGAGCTTAAGTGTCACCCAAGTAATTGAAGAAGCATCTCGGCAGAATATACAAAAAAGCGGAAGTACGCGGCAAAACACAGCTTCTCAAGAAACTGATGGAGGCCGTCCACGCCCGCTAGGTGCCTGCCGTCAGCATCGACTGAACTCAAGAGGTTCGAAAATATGATTAAACGTACAGAGAAGCTTTTTCAGCGATGAAAAGCGCAGCGGTACAATTCGATGCCGTGCTCCTCCGCATTCGCTTTGTAAGTCCGGTCTACTTCCTTGCTCGGCTCCACCAAATACAATGCCACAAGGTATAGCAGTCAGCACATTAGCCTATTCGGGTTCCTCAAGGTAAATTTAATGGTCTTGTTTCACAGTAATCACTACATTTCCCTTCTTATGTCCTTTTTCGACATACGTATGAGCCTCGGCGATTTGTTCCAACGGATAACAGCGATCGATGACTGATTTTATCTTTCCCTCCTCCATTCGCATTTTGAGCGAATATAGATCTTCAATCTTAAGGTTAATCGCGGATTTAACGGAGAGATACCTCCCTTTTTTCTTAAGTACCCTTTTACTGTGTGAAGACGAAATTTTCCCTACCGCGTCAAAAATAAGATCATACGCCTGACCGCATTGGGTAAAATCCTCCTTTGTATAATCCATGACTTTATCGGCTCCAAGCGCCTTCACCATTTCCACATTTGCGGTGCTGCATACAGCAGTTACATCCACCCCAAAGGATTTGGCAAGCTGAACCGCAAAAGTGCCTACACTTCCGGACGCCCCGTAAATAAGCACTTTCTGTCCGTGCTCAATCCCTCCTTTTCTTAGAAAACACAGTGCCGTAAGTCCCCCGACGGGCACTGCGGCTGCTTCCTCATAGGTCATATTGGCAGGTTTCATGGCCACGAACCCATCTTTCGCCTTTGCCCCTTCTTCAGGCAGGCAAATATACTCGGCATAGGCGCCAAATCCAAGACCGGTGTATGCAAAAATAGGGTCGCCTTTCTTAAAACGTTTCACGTCCTTGCCGACTGCTTCAACCTCTCCAGCTAGCTCAAACCCCAAAACGGTTGCCTTCTTCGGTCTGAAGAGTCCATTAAAAAGTCTTGCCGCAAAGGGATCCGCTTTTCTCATGCGCCAATCCGCTGCCGATACCGTCGTCACATGTACCTTTATTAATAGTTCATTATTCTTGGGAGTCGGCTTTTGCACCTCTTTCATTTTAAGCACATGCGGCGGTCCGTATTTTTCATAAACGATGGCTCTCATGTCATTCCTCCTCATTGACTTTATTGAACTGGATCTTCCTCGTAAGCGAAGACCTCCTCTAGAGGCAGCTGAAACACGCGTGCGATGCGAAAAGCCAATTCCAACGAAGACGAGTATTTTCCCTTTTCAATCGCTACGATGGTTTGCCGCGATCGTACTTGATAGGACAAGGAACATCTCCTTCGTTAATCTGTCTAATAGAAAACAATAAGTAAAGTATTTCATACACAATGTATCATTACGTATACATAATGTCAAATATTTTTTACATATAACTTGTCCATTCTACGAATCCTTGCGCGTGGACCGTCCAGGATTGCTTCGATCTACGCCCTGTGTTCGTTCGTTTGAAGCTTGGTCTCCGCAGCCGTCCGTCCACTCCTTGCATGGAGGCGAACCCCGGTATTTGCTCCCTATCATGGGTCCATCACACAAAAAACCACGCCGGAATCGGCGTGGTTAATACCTTCACTTGCTTGTTAGCCCGCTTACTTCAATATTCTGGAATAATGCCGAGCCATCCCATACATTCAGCCCAAGGAAGCCTCTTATGTAAGCGGTATCATTAATATCTATAATAGGCTTGTACTAGTCATTCCAATATACTTTCAGGTTGCTCCCATTAGCCATTACTTTTAGATGGTAGATTTCACCTTCCTTCATCATAACTTGACGTTCTTCCTTGAGCGCAGTGTTGCTTGCAGCATCCCGTAGACGGATTAAACCCGCATTAGGTACAATTTGCAGCAGAAGTTAGAAGCATTCCTTCCTGCGTGTTGTCCATCGTTCCTTTTCCTTTGATTTTCCAGTCTGTGAGATTAGTATTAGCATTGGATGCGCTTTCAAAAAATAATTGAGCCCTCCTCGGTATCCATAATTGCCTCTGCTGTCCATCCCGCTGCCGGATTAACCATTATAGCAGCTGTTACAGTAGATGTAATAAGCAGACCGGACATAAGGATGAGTGTCCATTTATTCAGCTTCGCCTTCAATAATCGCCCCTCTCTTCTTTTTGCATGTTCTATTCACCTGTTCGATAGAAAGGGTCGGGGAATCACCCTGCAATACGCCGGCAATTCCCGCTATCCTTTCCAGTTTACATGCACTACTGAGCAGAGACACTCTCCTGCGCCTGCTTATAGGCTCGTAATCCAAGGGCCAATGCTCCGTATAACCCGGCTTGATGTCCAAGACCTGGCGGCACGATGTACTGCTCCATATAACTATTCATTTCGGCTGCGCTAACATATCCATTCAGATTGTGCTTTACAGCTTCCCTGATCAGCGGAAACAACTGGGATTGCTGCATGATGCCTCCTCCGAGAATGACTTTCTGCGGCGAGGTCATTAGAATCGCATTCGTAATCGATTGAGCAATGTAATAAGCTTCTATTTCCCACGCCGCATGATCTGTTGGCAGCTCGAATCCCTTCTGCTGCCAACGCGCCTCGATAGCCGGTCCGGCAGCCATCCCTTCCAGACAATCCCCGTGATACGGGCATATGCCAGAGAAGTCGTCCTGTGGATGCCTTCTAGTCAGAACATGGCCACCCTCCGGATGGACAAGTCCGTGCACCAACTGGCCTTCTGCGTATACACCTACGCCAACGCCGGTCCCAATCGTGTAATACAAGCAGCTGCGAAGACCCCTAGCCGCCCCCCATACAACCTCCCCATAAGCAGCCGCATTAACATCTGTATCCCAGCCATAAGGTACGGGAAAATGCCGCTTCAATATTCCGAGGAAATTACAGTTCTCCCATCCTGGCTTGGGTGTTGTCGTTACATAACCATACAGAGCACTTTCTGGATGGAGCTCAATTGGCCCGAAAGAGCCTACGCCGATGGCACCAACCTCTTTATCGGTGAAATACTGGATAACCTTGCCCAGAGTAATGTCCGGATGCTCCGTCGGGAAACTGATGAAAGCCTCGATTACTCCCTGCTCATTGCCGATGCCACAAATAAACTTGGTGCCTCCGGCCTCTATTGCTCCTATGCGCATAACCGCGACCTCCTCTTAGTCAGCCTTATCCGCAGCAGAAGGTATTAGCTCGTATATACTCAGGGAGGGGATAATAGCTGGACTATGAGCCGGGAAGAACGAAATCCCCGTTGCATCCGCATCCGGATAGATAAGATCGGTAATAACGGCCTGCCCCTCGTTGCCAAACACTTCTACAGAACCGGCATCTACAAATATACGCAGCGACAGATTTTCACCTACTGATGTAAGCTTTGCAGCATGAACACCAAGGAAATCAGCATGGAAGCTGTGAAGACCTGACTTGGTACGATCTACATAAATAGTCGCTGCTGAGGCATCAACACCAACAATCGTCTCATTCAATGCTCCCACTCTAACCTTGAAGCCCAGCGACTGATTGATAGGGAGCTCTGTATGAATTTCATAGCTTACTAGGTGCAGCTGTCGCAGAGCTTCCTCCACTTCGCTTGCCGTTGCCTGATTTAACGTAAGGACAGGCCTGCGGGCACACTCCAGCTCGATCGCTGGCTTCTGCACTAACGTGGCGATGCCGCTAATCGTCTCCAGCGTAAGCTCTCTTGGAATTGTCATTGCACCGCGGAAGCCTTCGGTAGGCGTCTGATTCGCATATTTCCAGTTGCTCATCCAGCCAATGAAGAGACGCCTTCCATCCTCCGCAGGTATATCCGACCAGGTTATGCCCGCATAATTATCTCGTCCATAGTCAATCCATCTCACTTCCATGGAAGCAGCATCCGGCGTAAAGGTTACACCGTCAAAGTCTCCTGTGAAATATTGTGTTCTGGAGCCTTCTACAAATGCAGGATCTGCACCGATACTAACCAGCATCACCCATTTCACATTCGCAGCCTCACCATCTACCTCCAATGGAAATAGATCCGGACATTCCCACACGCCGTCATGAGATCCGATGCCACTTCCGAACTCGCTACCAAGCGTCCAGGTCAACAGATCAGGAGAATGATAGAGACACACCGTCTGGCCGCAAGCGATGATCATCCCCCAACGGTTCGTCTCCTTGTGCCAGAACACCTTAGGGTCGCGAAAATCGATAAATGTCTCATGCTCCAGAACCGGATTACCCTCGTATTTCACCCATGTTCTGCCCTTGTCTGTGCTGTAAGCCAGACTCTGACGCTGCAGTTGATGGCTGCCTTCCACCTCCAGATGGTGAGTGAAGATTGCGACAAGACCGGGACCATTCTCGAAAAACCCCGTTGTATTATTCCAATCTACAACCGCGCTGCCTGAGAAAATCGTGCCGTGCTCATCCGGAAAAAGTGCGATATCCAGCTCATCCCAAGTGACAAGATCCTTGCTAACCAAGTGCCCCCAATGCATAGGGCCGCAGGTAACATCATTCGGATGGTGCTGGAAGAACAGATGATATTCCCCTTCAAAATAGACCATGCCGTTAGGGTCATTCATCCAGTTAACCTGCGGCGAAACATGATAGGCACCTCTGTAGTTTTGTTTAGCCAGTATAGACATAATTGCTCCTCTCCCTTACTCCATTTATCTTTACTCTCACACTGTACTTTCAAAAAAGTGTCTGACAGCTTAATCTGCCGATAATCGCAATTCGTTAGCCTTTTGTCGCTCTATCGTAGCCGCCTTGCTTAATTTTAAGCCATTCCTGTAGACCAAGACGATCCAGCTCTTTCAGATACTCAGCCCATTGCTCATTTACCTTGCCGTTCTGGTACCATTCCGTACGCATTCTAAGCACGTAAGCGAACAGATCCGTTTCAATGGTTGTCAGACGATCCAGTTCTTCAATCGAGTTGAATACGCTTGGCATGACGTTTTCCGCTTTCATGTGAGGAGCCATCATATTTTTAATAATATCCATTCTTCCCTTGGCATCATCCGGAATTGTTGTATATTTGCCGTAGTAGGAATCCAGAATAGCCAGAGGTCCGCCGATGCTCGTTTTCTCACGGAGCTCAACAGGCGCAGTTCCTTCCAGCGGCAAATGCTTCAGTGAATTGCTCGCTTCATCGAATTCAAAAATATTTTGCTGCGTTTCGTCACCGTAGGTTCCCCAGTTATTTTGAACCGATTGAACAGGAGCAAAGAGCTGATCCACCCATTTCACTGTTGATTCCAGGTTCTTATTAGCGCTTGTCACAACCATTTTGCCGCGGCCGAGGCCCAGTCCGTTCGTTCGGGTTACATTAATTTCCCCGTTAGGCCCTGCAAGTGGAGGCATAATATCATACGATTCGTTCGCCCCCGTAATATTTGCTTTATCCCATGAGAAATACAAGCCGTATTTCTGATCCTTCCCCTTCGCCAGATAAGTGCTCCAATCTTGCGTATACGCCTCAATATCTATCAAGCCCTCTTGATAGAGCTCGTTAATGAATTGAACGGCTTCCTTGTAGCCTTCATCAGCAGCCGTGAAGATAACCTTTCCATCATTGGATACGACCGCATGGTCAGGATTTTCACCAAGACCGAAGGAAGCGAACAGGAACACCAAATCCTCTGCGCCAGGCTTATTAATGAAGGACAATGGAATTTCATCCGCTTGACCGTTGCCGTTAGGGTCCTGAGTTTTGAAGGCGATCAGCACCTTCTTCAATTGATCCGTCGTTGTTGGCATTTCAAGACCGAGGTTGTTCAGCCATTCCACGTTAATCCAAGGCATGCTGTCTACAGCTTGAATTCTTTCCTTACCGCTGCCCAGCTCCTCAATCCAAGGGAATGAATAAATATTGCCGTCAGGCGCTGTGATCATGCTTTTATATTCAGGCGCTTCTTCCAGCACTTTCTTAAAGTTCGGCATATATTGCTCGATCAGATCATTCAGTGCAATGATCGATCCATCTTTTGCAAGCTTCAGAAGCTCATAATCGCTGTAATCCGCGTTAAAAATAGCATCCGGCAGATCGCCGCTTGCAACTGCAAGATTTCTTTTCTCTACAAAAACATCTTTCGTGAAGTTTTTCCAATTAATATGAACATTGGTCTTCTCTTCGAGACGCTTGTTAATCAACTTCTCGTTCGGATCGGATGGAGCGATCGCAGAGCTTTGTGTAATAAAGTTGAGGGATACCTTGCCATTCGAATCTTGCTCTTTACTAGCCGCACCCCCGCCTCCATTCCCACTGCAGGCAGAGATTAGAATGGTGGCAGTAAGGATAGATACAGTTGCCGTTCTGGCTGCAAATCTCGATTTGTTCATTTTTGTCATAGCCTAAGACCTCCAAAACAATAGTGGATGAAAAGATTTCTATCTAATGCTTAGACTTACTTATGTGAAGGTCTGACCTATTTCAAGGAACCGACCATAACACCTTTCTCAAAGTATTTCTGGAAGAAGGGGTACATAATGATAAGCGGCAAACTGGACACTACAATAGCTGCATATTTAATAATTTCCGACAACCGTTTAAGTTCCGCCGCCGCGAGCTGATCACTAATCATGCCTGGTTCGACCTGATTCTGAATCAAGATAGAACGAAGAACAAGCTGAAGCGGATGCAGGTTCGAATTGTCCAGATAAATCATGGCGTCGAAGTAGGCGTTCCACTGACCTACAAAAGCATACAGGGCAAGGACGAATATAATCGGCTTCGACAGCGGCAGAACCACCTGCCAGAAAATTCTCATCTCCGATGCACCGTCAACGTTGGCCGCTTCCTTCAGCTCCAGAGGGACCCCTTTAAAGAAGGTTCTTGATAAAATGATGTTCCATACGTTTACAGCCCCCGGAATGATAATGGCCCAAATGGTGTCAAGCAATCCCAGTGTTTTCACCAGAAGATAAGTAGGCACTAACCCACCGCCAAAAAACATAGTGATAATAAATAGTGTCATGAACAACCCTTTGCCCTTCAATCGATTGTCAGAGAGCGCATAACCCGCACAAACAGACACTACAACCGTCATTAGTGCAAAGCAGACTGAATATAAAACGGAGTTGCCGAAGCCCTTGATCATGGCCGGATTGGTCAAAATCATTTTATACCCTTCCAGTGACCAGTTAGACAGCTTAAAGGACAAGCCGCCGCTTAACAGGACGGACGGGTCCATAAAGGAAGCAATTACAACATAGAACAGCGGTAAAACAACAAGCAAAACGGCGAATACAAGGAAGATACCGTTTAATAGAAGCAGAAACCGATCCAGCCTGGAATGCTTAATAGCCATTGCATCCTTCTCCTTTCTTAATAAAGACCGTCACCCTCGTTCAGCTTCTTCACAATGAAGTTGACCGCAACGAGCATAATGACGTTAAAGACAGAATTGAACAATCCAACAGCGGCTGAATAAGCATAGTCACCGGATTGCAAACCGATTTTGTACACATAAGTCGGAATAATTTCTGATGTCGGAAGATTCATTGCCGTTTGCATCAGATAAGCCTTCTCGAAACCGATGGACATGATTCCGCCGGCAGCAAGGATAAAGACGATAGCCATAATCGGACGTATAGTAGGCAGATCAATATGGCGAATGCGCTGAAGTAGATTTGCACCATCGAGATTAGCTGCGTGATGAAGCTCGGGATCCACATTAGCCAAGGCTGCAACATAGATAATGGATGCCCAGCCTGCCCCTGTCCAAATATCAGACAAAATGTAAATGACTCTGAAATATTCCGCACGTGACATGAACATGACTGGTTCACCCGTAAGTAAGATGAAAATCTGATTAATCGGTCCTGTTGGAGACAGGAAAATAAACAGCATGCCGACCACAACAACGACTGATATAAAGTTCGGCGCATACAAAAACAGTTGAATGTTCTTCTTAACAGCCGTTTGTCTAACCTGATTCAGCATAAGTGCAAGCAAAATCGGTATCGGAAAGCTTAAAATGAGGCCAAAAAAACTTAATTTAAGCGTATTCATAAAAATAACATCGAAGTTCGGAGAAGATAGAAACTTTTCGAAGTTATACAAGCCTACCCAATCGCTCCCCATAATGCCTTTGATTGGGCTGAAATCCTTAAAGGCGATAATGGCTCCGTACATGGGCCCGTACTTGAAAATAATTGTTAAAATTACTGCCGGCGCAAGCAAAATATAAAGGAAGTAATGTTTTTTCAAATAATCCATTTCTGGCCTTATTACCTTACTTGCCTGATCGGCTTCAATCGTGTTATGCAACGCTTTTGCCTCCATCCGTTTACAAAATTCAATGCATTTGCGCAGTAAGGGCTTACATTGTTATGCATTTTCACTTGCTGCATTTACAATTTATCAAACCGCTCAGCAAACGTCAATAAATTTTGTAAAAATATAATTGTGCATTTGAACTTTTAAATTGTTCATAATTCGACGTGTTTATAGGCCATTTTGACAAAAACGAATGATTCAAATGGTATCCAGCTGGAAAATTTAATGAGTTTTTAAGTTTACAAGATGCATTTTGTTCAAACACTTTCATCCTCTACACATTCTCAATTCATTTTGACCAATTATATTTATAATTTTGAAAACTAAAATGCGCAAATGCAACTCACTTGTTGCTATTTGTTGCAAACTATTATACATTTGAGATACTTATATAAATGAGTACGGTTACAAAAAATAGCATCCAATAAGTATATAGTTAGTTAGAGGTGGTTTTCACATATATGGCCAAGGAAAGAGTTACCATTCAAGACATCGCCGACGCACTCGGGATTTCCAGAAATACAGCCTCTAAGGCTTTGAATGGAATCAGTACGATTCCAGAGGAAACGAGAAGCAAGGTTCTAAAGAAAGCAATCGAGTTAAAATACAAGCAATTTGCATTCTTGGAAAGCGATCAGCTCCTATCTAAGCAATCAGGGAACATTGCTTTATTGACAGCGAATTTTCCGAATACGTCGCATTTCGGCTCAACGTTATTGAGCGGTCTAGAGAAGCGGATCAGCTCCGAAGGCTACAATTTGTCCTTTCACATTGTCAGAGATGTGGATCAGGCTTCCCTATCACTGCCTAACAATTTCGATGTCTCTAACGTAGACGGCATTATTTGCATCGAGCTGTTTGACATGGCCTACAGCGAGCTTATTACCAGTCTCGGGGTGCCTACTATATTCATTGATTGTGCCTCAACGGTTTGTTTTCCGGATTTTAAGGCAGATATTCTGTTGATGGAGAATCAACACAGCACCTATCAACTTACGAGAAAGTTAATCGAGAACGGATATAACAGCTTTGGATTTATTGGAGATTACAACCACTGCCTCAGCTTCAACGAACGGTGGATCGGCTTTAATCGGGCGCTGACAGAGTCTGGAATAACTCTTGACCTTGCAAAATGCATCGTAGATGACGATTCTCTCTTCTTTTCTAAGCCAAACTGGCTGGAAGAGCGTCTTCAGCATATTAAAGAGCTGCCTTCCGCTTTTATATGCGCCAATGATTACATTGCCGTCAGCTTTATGAAGGTGCTGAAGTACAACAACATTTCCATTCCCCAGGATGTCGCAATTTGTGGCTTCGATAACGGACCCGAGTCCAATATTGTTGAGCCTCATCTTACGACCGTTCATATTTACAGCAACGAAATGGGCGTAAAGGCAGCAGAGATGCTTCTCTCCAGAATCAATGATCCGACGCAGCCGTACCAGGTCTCGCATATTTTCACAAAGCCTACGATTAGAGAATCTACTCCGCATATCAGCTAGACGGTTGAATATAACTGCTGTTGGCTCCTACTGGGAGTCGGTCAAAACAAAAAAACCACTTCGTATGAAGTGGTCAGCTTGTCGAGGAACCCGGTCATTTTCATGACCCCGGGTTTCTTTTTTTTGTTTTCATACACGAGAAAAAGCAGAAGGGAGGAGATTCCCCTCGCTTCTCCAAGCGATCCAGATGCCATCTTCTTCATGTTCAGCCTTTTCACTTCATTCCGTCCGCGCGGACTAAACCCCTGACCTCATCGCTACCAGTAATGCGCGACGGGGTGTCGCTCTCCGTGCCGGGAAACGAAATAAAGCGCCAGCTCATCACGAGCTAATTCGGAGGATCGATGTCGAGGATGACCCCTTCCTCTTTCTTCTCTTGGAGATTCGATTTCCCATGTGGATCGGATGGCGCAATTGAACCAAAACTTCGACGTCTTGGCTGGATCAGGCATTTGTGTACAGTGCGGTTAGTGATTATGCCGGAGAGCAGTCCCCCGTTATTTAAAATTTTTTCGAATTTGATGATTCGGATTCAAAAACAACCGATGGCGCCCCGCTCTTCATTCGCAACGTAAAGTACGCGGGACCCAGCGGCGAAGGCTGAACTTCTTCACCGATTATGCTGCAGGCTCCCGCCCAATCCGGAAGCTTGACGATAATGTCGGTATCCCTATCTGCCGTCAGCTCCGCTCTGAACGAACCCGTTTCCTGATTCCAAGATAGCGCCACTTTGCCCGTGTGGAATCTCCAATCGGCCAGACGCCCCCGCTTCCAACGATTCGGCAGCGCCGGCAGCAATTTAATGAGATTGTCCGATACCTGAAGCAGTTGCTCCTGCACAGCATTCACCCACCCCATATTGGCGTCCAATTGCACTGGAGCCGTAGGCATTTGCATCGATACGCCCATTCCCCGCCAGTCATTATGGAGCGTGAACAGATTAGGCAGCAGACTCGATCTGGAGAGGATATCCAGACAATTCAAGGAGCGGTCCCCATCTCCAAAACGAGCATAAATAGCAGCCATATGAGCTAGCGACCACCCGCTTTGAGCTCCGATCTCGCGCCGCTGCACAGCCTCTTCAAACGCGCCGAACATGGTAGGGTCACTCTCTTGCGTCAACTCCTGCCCAGGGAAAACGGGGTACAGATGCGATAGATGACGGTGTGCGTACCGATCCTCGAAGGCAGGATGGATCCACTCTCTGACCGCGCCGTCCTTATTTAGCCGATACGTCGGCAATCGCGTCAGCATGCGGCTCCATTCCTTCTCTGCCTCCGGATCGCCGCCCGCCTTCCGATTCGCTTCTATTAGGTGCTGCAGAAGCTCTTTCAGAATGGCAACATCCATCGTCGCATTGATCGCCGTAGGCATCGGGTGAGCAAGCGGTTTGCCATCCGCCGGCATGAAGTTGAGCGGAGTATTCTCCGGCGAAACTGAGGGATATATTTTGTAAAAACCGTCCGCGTCCGTAACCAAGAAGTCCTCGTAAAACTGCAGCGCCTCGAGCATGAACGGCAGTGCCGTCTCCCGCAGAAATTGAACATCTCCGGTAAAACGGAAATGCTCATAATAGTGCCGGGCCAGCCAACCGGCCGCACCGGTCCAATTCAGAATGACGGGCACAATCTGATTAGGAATGCCGATGCCCGGCGTGGAGCCTGCCGGGATATAGATACCGCGGCAGCCGTACAGCTTGCTTGCATTTTCACGAAAGTCATCCATCAATCCCTCATAGTAACGGAATAAGGAAGGGACCAGTTCGCCCAGACCTCCAACATGCGCATGCCAATACATCATCTGGATGTTCTCGTTCGCCATGTTGTGGCACCATACCAGCCTGTAATCGCCTCCCCACAGCCCATACAGGCCGAAAGGCTCCGCCTCTTCCGCAGACGAGGTACCGCTCAAGAACAAATAACGGCCATAAGCCCACATTTTGCGCACAAGTGCCGGCGGCGCCTCCCCCTCATACGCATCCAACAGCAGCCGCTCATTAGATCGCAAATCATCGTCCGCGTCATTGAGCTCCAGCGATACTGAATGATATAACGGTCGATGAAGGGCGATATGGCGCTCAAGCAGTATTTCGTAGGAGGAATCGACAACAAGCTCGGCCAGTTCCTGCTTCAGCCGCTCCCAATCCTTGGAGCGCTCGCCCAGGACGAACAGCTTTACAAGCACCAGCAACCGCCTCGCTCCCTCGAAGCGGATGACGCTTCCCTCCGCTTCCATGCTGCCGCCCTCCGGAATGACCCGCATGACTGCTCCGAAGTCTGTTCCATCGTCATTCGTTCCGGCGAACCAGACGTAAGCATCGCCAGCTCCTATTTCAATCGATTGCTCGAGCTCCTTGAATTCCGGCGTATCCGCCCAGCGATCACTCGGGTGAAGATCAAGACCGATCTCACCCGATACGCTGGCTTCCTCATATCCTCCAAGCTCATAGACAACCGAATCGTCAGCGCGCGAAACGAACAGCCTCCGACGATACTGGCTTGGCCCGTCCGTCCAGCCTACCGTTATTTCTCCGCTGTCCATCTCAAGCATTCTGCTGTACCCGCGAAAGGCATTGCCGCAGGGCATGACAAGCCGGATCGCAGCCAGCGGAAATCTGGAAGCGAGCTTCGTCCCGTAACCGCGCTCCTTTAAAGCATTCGCGAGCAGCCAGCTTGCCTCTGCATATTGCTCTGTATCCATCAGCCTGCGGGTCTGGGCTAGGGTACCGCTTACATCCGGCAGCTCATCCTTACGCCCCCAATGCCATAGACGAGCATGGTTAAGCAGCACCGTCTCCTCCTGTACGCCGCCGAATACGGATGCGCCAATGACGCCGTTGCCCGAGGGAAGCGCTTCGCGCCACATATTCCGCCACCATGACGCGGGATAACTCATCAAAAGCTTATCGGCGCTTCGCCTGTCTTTTTGCTGCTGCATCCGCATCCGTATCCTTCCTCCTTCGGTTGATCATCTTCCTACCATCTCGTTAAATAATGTCAGTATCCATCTGCCCGCGAAGCCGCTCCAGCTCAACGCTCGCCAGCAGCAGCGGGGCAACGCCCATCAGTACATCGCTGACGACCTTCTCGCTCATATAATATTCATAGGAGCCGTCGCGATACTTGCGCCCGCCCAAGCCGGCCCCGTTACAAATGCTGTGGAGATGAACCCCTTGTTCATCCTCGGTTACGAAGCGCTCAAGAATTCCGTCATATGCGCGCTCCACTGCCTGCCTGTCAATCTCAGCCAAATAGCCGAGCCGAATGCCCTTAGCCAGCGCATACGTCAACATACACGAGCCCGACGACTCCAAATAGTTTCCTTGGCGGCCGTTGCAGTCCAGCAGCTGGTACCACACGCCGCTCTCCTGATCCTGTACGCGCAGCAAGGCATTCGCCATCCGCTCAAAAATCCCCATCAGCTGGCCGCGTTTCGGATGATGAACGGGAAAATGCTCAAGCGAATCTACGAGCGCCATGGCGTACCAGCCTATCCCGCGTCCCCATACATGCCGGGAGAGGCCGGTGCTGCCATCGCACCAGCGCTGTTCCCTGCTCTCGTCCCATGCGTGATGCAGCAATCCCGTTTGGGGGTTGCGCGTGCGCCGTTCGATCAACAGCAGCTGATGCGCCGCTTCATCGAACCAACCGCTCTCGCCAAAGGTCTTGGCAAATTCGGCCATGAACGGAGAAGACATGTACAGGCCATCCAGCCACATTTGGAAGGGATATATTTTTTTATGCCAATATCCACCTTCATCCGTACGGGGCTGCCCGATCAATTGGGTAATGAGAAGCCGAGCCGCTTGCTCATACTTTGAATCCCCGCTCTCTCTCCATAGTCTGAGCAGGTTTTTTCCTTTGTTAATATGGTCGAGATTGTAATCCTCCAGCGTATAGCCGCGAATAGAGCCATCCTCTTGGATGAAGACGTCCATATGACGCTTCACCGTTGCTTGGTATTCGGATTCTTCGGTCCAATCGCCGAGCCGGCCGATCGCCGTCAGCGCCATCCCGGCCACATAACCCCACTTATTAGCAATATTTGGGTGATAGCCCTCTTCGCTTTGAGACAGAATCGTTCTGGCGACCCGAACGGATATACGTTCTGCATTAAGGATTTCAGTTGCAGCGTTCATCAGCCTTCTCCTCCTTCGGTTACGTTGCCATCAATGGCAAAGAACTAAAATCTTCTGGAATCTCGACTACATACAAATTGCCATATCCGTTCTTATCGCTTGTGAAGAGCAGCCTTTTTCCGTCCGCATTAAAGCGCGGGTGGGCATGCACCTTCTGCGAATGAAAGCTGCAGCGCAGCTCGCACAGGATACGCGGGCCTTCGTACACGCTGCCGATCTTGCGCCATAGGCTAAGCGTCTTGACCGCTCCCTTACCATCAACGATGGCTTGCCCCAATCCGTCCGCGTATCCATGCCAAGTATCGAAGCCGAACTCCGTCTCTTCCATGCCTGTATTGTCATAACGAATGCTGCCGAAAAAGTTGGTACCGTCCACTCGGAATCCATGATAGCCGACCGTTACGCCATCCGGATAAAAAAATTCATGCCCAACCTTCTCGCCGTCCTCCAGCCGCTCCCTGATCTTCCAAGCATGACCGGTGCGCAGGTCCAGCCCCCAGATACGATGGTCAACCAAATGCCATGGGCCTTCGTGGCAAAAGGTCATCAGCCAAGGCTCCTTCGGGGATGTATTGATATGGGTAATGAACCGGTTCGCTTCATATACCTTCTCTCCGCCGCCGGCCTGCGCATCAATACGTACGATCATGCTGTGGGGCGTAGCCTCCATCAGCTCCCGATGGCCGACATAGCCGTTGCCTAGATCGAGCCTGATGCGATGCGACAGATCCTCTTGCACGCAGGTCATAATGAATCGGCCGTCGGCTGTCGCGTTCGCATTGCCTAGATGATAGCCCTCCGGCGCTTCGTAGATCAGCTTCTCTGCAAGCGATTCCAGATCCAGACGAATAAGGCTTCGTCCCATCTTAACGAACGCCGCGCTCCCGTCAGGCAGCAGGCAAGCATCCAATCGATCGACATCGTTGTAATCCGTCAGCTGGGTTATCAAACCGCTCTTCATATTCAAGCTGTACAGGTTCGCGCAATTTCCCCTGTCCGAGATGAACAACAGCCGTTGTTCTCCGTCATACCAACCGTTTTCCGTAAAATATAAATGATAGCTATGCGCCTTATAATTGGTTAATTGCGTTACTTCAATGCCTGTTAGGCGATCGGTCTCCGTCTTCCGTTCCGAGGGCCACACCGTTCCTTTTGCCGACATGCTCTCGCCTCCTGAATTTTGAAAACTTTAGAAGCCTCTACAGCCAGGGCTTCAGCCCTTCCCATTTCACCGTCCAGCTTCCATCCTGCGGGAAGCCCGGATTGCGGACAGCCGATTTGGCCGCCGATTCTCCGGCTTCGTTTTCCTTCCAGCCAGCAGCCATCATGGCAACGGCGGCCAGCAGCCCGCCGTTGCCCGGCAAATAAGCGGATAAGCCAGGGCGCTGATAATTATGACCGTTGGTTAGGTACGTATTTTTGGACGCATCCATTAAAAGGAAATCAACGGCGAGATCCGCTTCTCCGAGTCTTGCTGCCGTCATTGCACACATCGGGAAATCCCAGCCCCATGCCGATTCCCAGATCCATACTTCCTTCACCTTCAGCAGTGTATCCAGCATGACCTTGCGGTCGATTAGCGTGCCCGGCAAAATGCCGAATGCCCCCAGCATGGACGGATGGTCGCGATTTTTCGTCAGATATGTTTCAAGGCACCGCTCATGGGCAAGGTATACGCCCTCCGCCTGCGGAGGCTCGGCTAACGACCCGGCAACCTCTGCCCAAAGCGGGTTCGCGGGCTGCTGCATGCGTTCTGCCCAGCGAATCGCAATTTCCAAGCCATACTTCCAGTACTCCAGCTCGTAAGGCGGGTTTTTGCTGTCCTGCATAAAATGGCATTCCTGTGCCGGAATAAGGGGCGGCCCCAGATCATAAACTCGCTTCTCTTCATTCCATTGAGCGAAGGAAACCATGAAATCAGCCGCTTCGAACACGATGCTGCGGAACCGCTCCAGAGTATCGCTCGACGGATCCGCCTGATAGCAGAGCTCGGCGAGCGTCATCGGATGCGGCTGCTGCCAGATTAGCCCGTTTGCAACCGGCGATGGGCAAGGCTTGCCGTCAAAGCCTACCATTTTGGGCCAACGCGCCCCTTTATAACCTTGAGACTGTGCCAATTCGCGTGCCACCGGTAAGATTTGCTCATACCAATCCATGCTGTTCAACAAATAATTTTCTCTGCCCCACAATGGAAAATGAGCCGCATGCCACCAATGCATCTCCAGATGCGACTTGCCAAACCAGCTATTGTACATCAGGCCTGTTTCTTGCGGCGGCATCGAGCCGCCACTGTGCAGCGCAAGCAAGAATTGCGACAATACGACGCGTCTCTCCAGCTCATAGGCTCTTGGATCCGCGCTTCCGGAGAAGTCGATTGCCGCGCCGCTCATCCAGAACGATTCCCAATGACGCGCGCTCGCGGACTTGATAGCTCCGACCTCTGCGGTCTGCGCCGACTCCTGCGCGAAGCCTATGGAGAATTCCAGTGATTCTCCGCCTGGGTCCGGCAGCAGCGTAAACTCGTGCACACCGGTCCGCTCCAGGCTCCCGGCGCTCCAAGACCAACTGACCTCATAGCGGTCCTCGTCCATGCTTCTCACGATAGTTGCCCCGTTAACGCCCGTCTCGCCTAGCTCCGTAAGATGCCTGCCGTCATTGTCCAGATCCGGAAATACAGCCTTGGCCCATGTGGTAGATATCATATCAGGCGCTGGAAAACGGATGAAAACCTGCAGCCTTCCCTGTTCAATTAGCGGAGAAACGACTCTTACCCCGATGGCATCGATCGTCGGATGGCAAGCGGTCATGACATGAACCGGAAAGCCGCTCACTGCGAATTCGCTTGTCAAAATGCCTGACCATAGATTCATTTTTTGGCTAATATCCGTTATATCCTCGGCCTCAGCTTCTCCACCTGATTCCGATAGAAATCGAAACGAAATGCGGCCAAGCTGAAGGCGGTGGGGATTCTGACGCAGCCAGTGGTACGCCTCTGGCTTGTCGCCCGGTTTCATCGCATACCCTACCGCCCTGCCATACGTATCGTAGGCCTGGTACGCGGCATCGCGCTCGGTGAACCGTCCCGGTCCGCCTGTATAATGCCATCCCCAATTGGACTGCGTGCCCAGCGGCACCTCATATTGATTCGGAAAAGTCTGCAGCCCGGTAATGTCGGCGCTGAAGGCAAACTCGCCATTGCCTACGGAAAACGGGGACACGGGGTCCCATTTATTCAACTCCGGTTGATGGCGTTCCACGATCTGTCGTCTGTCCATTGACTCCTCCTATTTGCTAGAACCCAGAGGCCGCCCAGCCTATAATCATTCGAACGGGAAATCCATCCGGGTTCTCATCATATCCCGGTACTTGCCCGGGGTAATATCTTTGAATTTGCGGAAGCTGCGAATAAAGCTATTCTCATGTTGATAGCCGACCATCAGCCCGATATCCGAAATACGGTCATCCGTCTTCAGCAGCAGCTCACTCGCCCGCTCGATACGAAGACGAGTCAAATAGTTATAGATCGTCTCGCCCGTTTCTTGTTTGAACAGCTGGCTGGCAAGACTGCTGCTAATGCCAATCGCTTCAGCTATCTCCGGTATGCCTATTGGCTCGTTAAGATTTTGCTTCAAGTAGTCGATCATTCGTTGGCACATGATAAAATCCTTGCTCTCTGCCAACCGGCGGAAACGCTGTGCCAGCTTGGTAACCCGGCTCTCCAGTTCACCTTTGATATCCTCCAAGCGAAGGGTATCGAACCGAACATAGGTTTGACAATAGGAACCGTCCGAGGCTGGTCGGATTTGCTCGATCCTCTCGATGGCCGACTGCAGGAAGGATACGGCCGCCGATGGGTACCCATACTGACAGCGGATATTATCGGTCATTCGAACGACTGCTTCCAGAGAACCCGGCTCATCGCCCATTTCTATAGCGCCAATCAATTCAGCCAGCACGCTTTCAAACTGCAGCGGTTCGTTCACTTCATGCCCGGACACCTCTTGGAACGTGATTACCTGTCCATAGCCTTGATACAGCCGGTATGTAAGCGCATTCTCCGCTTCCAGCATCACTTGCTTCAATTTTGCAATATCCGTCTGCGTGTTGCTGACCCCTGCCGATACGCTGAATTTCAATAAGCGCGACACTACCTCTAGCGATTCAGCCAGTTTGCTCTCACATCGCTGCCCTTCTATACGCGGCTGCAGCAAGATGGCTGTCTTATCCGTTCCGAAATCGGCGCATACGATTCGCCACTGTGGCTCGAACAGTTCAGCCACAATATTGGCCAATGCGAACTTTAACAGTGAATGATCGCCGCCGGTAAATGTGCGGGACCATTCCTCGTAACGGTCGATCGACAGAACGGCCACCGTCACCGGCGCCTCCGTCCATTCTCCAAAATAACGGTTCCATTTCTCTTCAATATCCCGCTTCCCGCTAAGATTGCCGGAATAAATATCAGTAAGCAGCTTCGAGGCAGCCTCCGACATCGACTCCCGGACGAGCTGTGCCAGATGCGCGTGATTGGTAAGCAATTCACCAGCAAGCTTCTCTAGATCCATGCCCTCCGATCCGCTCTTCTTGCGGTCATACCTGCTGAACAGCTGCTTGAGCCTGCGCACGGGACGGAAAGCCGCCGCATTAATATAGAAAATCGTTACCCCGCCAAGCCCGAGAGCCGCAATGGATACCAAAAGAACCACCTTCGCCACCCGCTTGGACTTAGCCAGCAGGCTGTCCTGCTCAACGATCGACACATAGCTCCATCCCGTTACAGGCGATTCGAGCTGATTAATAAGCAATTGGCGATTCTGGATTGTGATATCCCCGCCTTCGTCCTCTCTCAGCGTTTCAATCGCACGGTTTATCGACTCTTGATTAAACTCATAGTTCGAAACGGAGTAGAGCAGCTCGTCATGCTCGTCGATAATATAGCGCATCCGATTCAAATTGTTCATGATTGGCGGATTCAGCTTCGCGAATAATTCATCATTTTTAAGATTGACAGCTACGATTCCTTTGAACTCTCCTTGAATCATGATCTTACGGAACAGCGTAACACTCGAGCCTTTGGCTCCTGCCCCTTCAGGCACCATCCTTTTCTTAATGAGCGTCGTTCTCTCTCCGAATTCAGAAGCTACGCCGGTCCAGTCGGAATCGTCGAATGTCAGCCTATTGGAGCTGAAGCCCTGCGGAATCGCCAGGAAGCTTTCCCGGGTAAGATCATAGACATAAATGCTTTTAATATACTTGGAATTGCTGATTAATGTGGATAGAAACTGGTAGGCCTCCGTAATATTCGTATAAGAGCCCTGTGATTTGCTGGTCAAAAACTTGTAAACATTATCGTTCAAAGCGACTTGAATCGCGACCTTGTCGCTCTCGCTGACCAACTCGTCGATCACGTTCATATCGAGCTTCAGCATTTGACGCTGCAATTCGCTGAGCTCTTCCTGCATCACCGACTTAGACGTGTTGTACGAGGTCAAGCTTACAGCCAGAATAATGAGAAAGACGGAAACGGTCAAAATCAGCACGAGCCTAACTTGGGTATGTGCCAGATTGTATTTCAACCATTTCTTGATAGACTGCGTCACGATAAATCCCACCTTATGCCGAGGATCCTTCTATTATAACGTGATCCTGCTCTCGCAACATACTCAGCCCGATCTTCTTACTCACACTCCACAGCCGCTCAAGCCTTCTCTATTAACCATTCTTTCATTCGCTGCGTTTCAATGCCGGCAAGCAGTACGATGCCGATGCCATGCGTATCATTCAAATTCCAGCCTAAATCATGCTTATAGTAAGCATGGGAATATGACCAGCTGGAGCCTTTGCAAACCCCGTACAGATTCCCTTGTTTGTCGATGGCCCGCTCGCATAATCCCTGCCAGCCAGTCAGCGCCGCCCTGATGTACGGCTCCGGATTCTCGAGCCAGCTATGGCGAATCCCGAGCGCAAAGCCGTAAATGAACATCGAGGTGCACGAGGATTCCTCATATGACTCCGCATCGACCAATACTTGATGCCACAGGCCATGCTTGCCCTGCAGCCTGCGGTATCCTTCGGCCAATTCCCGGTAAAAAGCGAGTATGGACGGATAGCTCTCATGCGTCCTTGGCAATACTTCGAGCAGTACGGCCAGCGAGAAAAACACCCAGCCGTTACCCCTGCCCCAGACCGTCCCAGACGGCTTGCTATTGCGAACATCATACACATGAGACATGATCTGCCGATCCGCCATGTACAAATACTTCTTATAAAGCAGAAGCTGCCTGGCGGCTTCACCCATATAGCCCGCATCGCCGGAAAGCTCGGCATACCTGCACAGGAAAGGAACGCTCATGTACATATCGTCGCACCACATCGTGTTATGCATACTCGGCGAGACGCCGACTTTGCGATATAGCGCGCCGTCTTCCATGCGGTCCTGCACGTTCATAATGTAATGGGCAATATCATCCGCCACCGCGCGCGAGCCTTCAATCGAACGGAGTTGTTCTGCCATAATGGCTAGCGCCCCAAAGGAGCCGCAGTCATCAAGACTATCGATATGCGACAGCTGGTTGTTTAAGCCCGCTGCTCCGAAGCGCTCGCGGTCCCACAGCGAGTAGGCATAAGTTGAAGTCGCGAACTCGACATGGCCCGCAACGTAATTCGCCAGATCTTCGCGCTGCAGCAGCCGGCTTGAACCCAGCAGCCCGGACAGCGTGACGCCAAGCGGATAATTCCAACGGCCGTAAAGCTCATTTTCGAGAAATGGGCGCACATGCGCTCCCGGCTGATCCGTCGTCCAGAAAACGTTCGTGCAGCGGTCGGCCGACACCTTGCCCGGTGCCAGATAATCGGCCGGATCCATATTCGCTTCCGGTGAGAGCGGACCCAGCAGCAGCCATTCGCCTTTATAGCCATGCACGCGCCGCCCGAGAACCAGTTCAACGTTAGGCGCTGCAATGTCCCCAAGCTGAAAGCCCCATCCTTGCCCATCGCATCGGCAATGGGCGATTAGGTCGCCGCTCCCCGGGTCTGCACCCAGTTCGAGGGAGAAGTCTCCCGATTCTTGTACCGCGTATACTTCTTTTCCCTGCCATATAAACCGTAATGGACCGAATGCGGTTCCTGAGATCGTGACTTGCTGCTTCGAGGCGGTACGGTTGGCGATCGTCGTCCATGCATAAGCGGAATAGCCGGGCCGCATGCCATATAAAAGATCCAACCGCCCTTTCCCCTCTTCTCGTGCAGGCAGCCATTCCGCTCCAGTAGCTGCTTCCGTCTGATTCGTGCCCGGGATGCGATTCAGCGGATGGGCCGACGGCGCCGTAAAGATCCAGCCTTCCTCGCCGTCCCGTTCATCGGACGGAGCCAGAAAGTGAAAAGGCTTATTCTTGCGGCTGCCTGTTCCGAATGCTGCTCCGCAGTTTCCTTCCGGTCCCACCCCCAGCTCCAGAACAAAGTGATTCCATCCCCGCAGCAGATTTATCTTTAGCTTTATCGGCGGCACGGCTGAGGTCGGGTCCGCTTCGGTCATCTCCTCCTCCTCCGGTGACGAGCCAAAGCGCTGATTCCCATTGTGATGCAGCTTCACTTGCCCGTAGCAGCGAAGATGGAAGATGAACTCCTGCGGCTGATCGATCCAGAGCTTTGCCCAAGCGTAAACCCGCAGGCCTGCTTCCATTTCCTTAAACATGCTTCTCAGCGGAAATTCATATAAGTGGTCCGCTCTCTTGCGGACAGCGCTGGCCCGAGTCACCCGATACACAGGGCCATGGGGCGGATTATCGCCGATATACCGCTGCGCGATAACCTTAAGCACATGCGGGATGCTTCCGCCCTCCGTCTGCGCGGCCATACTTTCCATCGAATCGATATACCCGCTTAGGTTAGCTGCCATTACACTCCGCCTCTCTGGCCGTTTAGGCTCTTTTGACGTTCCTGCGATACGCTGCCAGAGCTGCCGGTACCGCTTTCCAGCACTTCCTCGATCGTAACTAGGCGATGCTCCTTTACCGAGCGCCAGACCGCTTCGCCCGTCGCCACCGAATAAGCGCCGTCAACCGCGCCCGATAAGATTCGGAACGGCCGTCTACAGTCCTCGCCCATGAATAAGTCTTCCAGCAGCAGCGGATCGCCCCCGCCATGTCCGCCTTCCCGGTGCACGACATGTATCGTTTCCTTTGAGCCGAACAACGGAAAGTAGTCGATCGTTTGGACAGGGGTAGGGAAAGGCGTTCTGCCAGGCATATGATATTCCACCGTCTCGAGCCTTCCTTTCGTCCCGTTAATGGCCAGCCGATAGCCTTCATAAGGCAGCGAGAAGTTGACGGAATAACTGAGCAGCGCGCCGCCGCTGTATTTCACGGTCGCGGCGTACGTATCTTCAATTTCTATTTCCGAATCGAAAATGCAGCGGTCCGGACGGTAATCCGAATAGGGAAACGCCGATGTCTTCCCTGCATCAAGAGACCCAAGATGATCATCCGGCACTTTAAGATTCCGGCTGCGGGCATTCCACCGCGAGTAATACGAGCAGTCCTCGGTATGAGCGCAGGTGCTGCAAAATCTGCCGTCCTCCTTCTTCGGATTCGCCTCGCCTTCGGCGCCATAATAATTCAAAGCGCCAAATGCGAACACTTCTACCGGCCTCTGATCAATCCACCAGTTGACCAAATCGAAATGATGCGTGCTCTTGTGCACGGACAAACCGCCCGACAATTTACGTTCCCGGTTCCACCTTTTGAAGTAGCTCGAGCCGTGATACGTATCCAAGTACCAGTTCAAGTCAATCGACGTTATTCTGCCAAGCTTCCCTTCCTGCACAATCTCCTTGATCTTCGTATGAATCGGGGCATAGCGGTAATTGAAGGTCACGATAACCGAGCCCTTGCTCGCCTTCTCTGCTTCGATAACTCGCCTGCTGTCTTCTCCCGTCGTCACCATTGGTTTCTCCGTAATGGCATCAAGATCATGCTTTAGAGCGGCAATCAGGTACTGTGCATGCGTGTCGTCGCGGCCTGCGACGATAATCACGTCAGGCTTCGTTTCAGCGACCATTCGATCAAACTCGTTCTCGCCGTAGCTTCTTATGTCGGCATGCTCCGGATATCTCGAACGGTACAGCTCAAAGCGCATGGGATCGCGGTCAAGCAGGCCGAAAAATCTCGCAGCCTCCAGCGAAAGTGGTCAGGATAGGCTTGGCGAACATGCCCAGCGCACGTCCGCTCACACCGCAAATTGCGTATCGTTTTCTCATCTGATCCAATCCTTTCTAGCATTTACGCGATCATGAAGACTTCCGCATACCGCTTATTCCTTCACTTTGGCATACCATTCTTGGACGCGCTTGGTGACGGCCTCGCCTCCAGCTTTATTCCAACGGTCCACGAACTCTTCAAATTTCTCTATTGGCCATTCGCCAATGACGATTTTCGTCAGATATTCTTGGAAAAGTTTATGAGATTGGATATCCGGGAAGCCTTCGTACACCGTATTCGGCAATCCGTCGCCGGCGATTCGACGCGCATCGGACGTGCTGACCGCGAAGACATCCTGCACCATCTTCTGCATGTCTTCCGGGATCGTCTCCTTGATCCTTACATCCATGTCTTCCTTGGTCGTCAGATTGCGCATCCCAAGCGCGATAGGTCGGCTGTCCTCTGGCGGCAATATGACCTTCTTGCCGTTTACGACTTCATGCTGCTGCCCCTCGATGCCAAAGCGAATAAATTCATCGTTGCTTTGGTCATAGAAGAAATCGAGCAGCTTAAGGGAATATTCGGCTTTATCCTTTGCGGCAGTCGGGATCATCCACTCCGGCTCGCCCATGCTCTTCTGCGTCACAAAGCCTTCAAAACCTTCGGCCTTAGGTACCGGCATGCCGACTACGTAAGCATCCGGTGCTCCTTTGAGCATCGCAGTATAGCGTTCGCGGAGGTTGGCCGGAAGGTGATACCAGCTGCCGACCAGGTTATTGTTGATTTTGGCCTGCCAAACATCACCTTTGTTCAGAAATGTCTCATTGTCTAACAGCTTCTCTTCATATAACTCACGAATATAGGCGATAGCAGCCTTCATATTTTTCGTAACGCCGGCGTATTGAATCTCTCCTTCGTAGATATCCCATTCCGGTACGCCTTCCCACATCGCGACACCATACATGCCGAACAGGTGGTCCATCCACTTGCCAAACTCGCGTCCCGAGGTAGGCAGCTCATCCGCTTTGCCATTGCCGTTCGGGTCCTTGTCCCGGAATGCCCGCAGAACCTCTTTATACTCCTCTGTTGTTTTCGGCACAGACAATCCCACCTTGTCCAGCCAGTCCTGACGGATCATCGGCGCCCGCTCGGGTACGAGAAACACCTTAGGCACATAATAAATATGGCCGTCCGGGGAAGCTGACCGTACGATATCCCATGCTTCTTCCGGAATGTTCTTCCATACATTAGGTGCGTACTTCGGCAGCAAATCATCGAGCGCCAAAGCGCCGCCTTGCTTGATTAACGTCTGCTCGATGCCCCCAATCGGACGGAGAATGTCCGGCAGGTCATCGGACGCAATCATCAAATTCAGAAATTCCGTTGGCTCCGAGCCTGGTGCCGTCGTCATCAGTTCGTATACGACACCCGTCTTCTCCTCCACATATTTCACATGCTCATTATCTTTGCCCGGAATGGTTCCTACGCCCATATGGCTTTTGAATACTTTCACCGTAACGGGCATGTTCTTCTCCGCGTCATTCACGGAAGCTGCAGGCTTCTCTCCGTTGCCCGTGCAGCCAGAGAGAATCGAAACGACCAGCAGCGATACCAAAGCGGATACTCTGGCCGACTTTCCAAAAACATGTTTCATCATGTGTTCAGTTCCCCTTTTAATGTAATTCATGCTATATATCAAGCCGGAAATTCGGCTTCATACCTCTTTTTCTTCCGCCATAAAACCCATTATTCTTTCAAGGAGCCCAGCATAGAGCCTTTCACAAAATATTTTTGCAAATAAGGATATACGAGCACAATCGGGATCGTAGCGAATAAAATTGTAGCCGCTTTCAACGTTGTCGTATTGAAATCGTAGTCACCCAGAACCAGATTGACTGCGGCAAGCTCCTCCGGAGAGGTCAAATAAGCGCGAAGCTTCGTTTGCAGCGGCCATTTCTCCGGATCGCGGATGAACAGCACCGCCCGCTGGAAGGTATTCCAATAGCCTACCGCATAAAACAGGCTTACGGTGGCAATCACCGGCTTCGAGAGCGGCATATAGATTCGGAATAAGATGCCGGCCTCATTGCAGCCGTCGATCCGTGCGGAATCATCAAGCTCTTTCGGAATACCTGTAAAGAAGGTACGGATAATGATCATGTTGAACGTCCCGATCACCCCCGGAAAAATGAGCGACCATAGCGAGTTCATCATGCCCAGCTCGCGCACCGTTAGAAAAAACGGGATCATCGGCGCATTGAAGATCATGGTAATGATAATACCGAGCATGATCGGCTTGCGGATGAGAAATTGCTTGTGCGATAACGGATAAGCCGTCAGCACCGAGAACAGCATGCTCAGCAAAGTTCCGGCCACCGTTATATAAACGGTGATACCGAACGACCTCCACAGTCCAGTGTTCTGCAAAATATGCGACCAGGATGCCGTCGTGAATTCAACAGGGAGCAGAAACACCTGCTTGGAATCCGCCGCGATCGGCGAGCTGAAGGAAACGGCCAGCAGTTGAAGGAGCGGAAGCAGCATTGTGGCAGCCGCAGCAATTAGAAACGCGTAATTGAAAAACTGGAATAGTTGATCTCCTGTTGTCTTTCTCATCACCACAACCCCTGTTCTGTTTTTCGAGCCATGCGGTTAAATATCCACAATAACACGAATCCGATGACCGACTGGAATAATCCGATCGCTGTCGTGACGCTGTACTGCCCTTGCAGCACGCCTGCCCGGTATACGTACGTCTCGATGATATCACCGACCGAATACGTCATCGGCGTCAATAAATTATAAATCTGATCAAAGCCAAGCTCCAAGAAATTCCCAATATTTAATAGGAACAGTACCAGTATCGTCGGGAACATGGTAGGCAGCGTAATATGGATCGTCTGCTTCCACCGATTTGCCCCGTCCATCACAGCCGCTTCATATAAGCTTGGATTAATGCCTGCGATCGCGGCCAAGTAGATAATCGTTCCCCAGCCCACATCCTTCCAAATGCCGGAGATAACGACGATAGCTCGAAAATATTGCTGCTCCTGCATGAACAGAATCGTTTCCTGCCCGAACCATCCGCGCATCATATTGAAGACGCCCTGACTCGACAGCAATTCGAATACGATGCCCCCAACGACGACCCAGGATAGAAAGTGCGGAAGATAGAATAAACTTTGCATAACCCGTTTGGCAAGCATCAACCTGACTTCATTAAAGAGAAGAGCTAAGATAATCGGTGCCGGGAACCCAAAAACAAGCTGATAAAGGGCGATTGTCGCCGTATTCCTTAATACTAAATAGAAGTCTTCATACGTGAAAATAAATTTGAAGTTGTCGAGCCCAACCCACGAGCTTGACAGTATGCCTTTAAAAATCTGATAGTCTTGAAACGCGATCACGCTGCCGGCCAGCGGTAAATATTTAAATACGAGATAATAGATGATGCCAGGCAGTATCATGACGTAAAGCATCCAATACTTTCGCATATTAACGAGATAACGATTCTCCATCAAGTTGAATCTCCCAGTCGATACGCGAGTGGAGCCAGGCTCCAAATGATCCTGCGTATTTGCCATCGTGAACCTCCTTCGCTTCTTGTAACGCCATCTTACCTGTTCAAGTGCAGTATAAACAATTGATCAATTCAACATGGCACACACAAATCCGCGATCTCGCCCAAATTGGACGAATAGCGCACTCAGACCGCGATAGGTTGATGAACAAATGCGGCTGCCCCACCGTTCAGATGCGCTTCCTCCGGCATGAAAAAAAGCCGCAGCAGCAAGGCTTCAGCGGATTTGTTGATGCTGTGGCGGATTGGTTTGTTGACATCCTTTTTTCTAGCTTGTTCATTGGTTACCTGTTTACTTATTGTTTACACTGTAAAGCAGGACTGCTGCTTCCGATCAGGTCGTATTCGCAAGAAGATGAATCATGCCACGCTTTCCTTAAAGTGTTATCCGATACTGCGGGCGTCCCGAGTGTCCTAACCTTCACGGTATTGGACTTTTCTGATTTTCCGCTGGCGTTTTGGGCTACGATGTAATAGGTGTATTCGACACCTGGCTTTACCGTACGGTCATAATAAGCACCTACCTTGGCCGAACCGGGATTGTATACACTCTCGCCAACGGATTCCCTATAAATGTTGTATTGGGTTGCATCCCCACGGGCTGCCCAGATGAGCCCGACGAATGATTGGCCCACCAACCCCGTAATCAGATCGGAAGAAGCGCAGGGTACGGGCACTGCAATAGTAAGCGCATCGCTTTGTGCCGACTCTCCCATTTCGTTCACTGCCGATATTTTGTAGCTGTAGCCCGTCTCCGTTACATTAATGCCCTTGTCGAGAAAGCCGGCCGACTCGGTGCTGCCTATCTGGGCATAAGCATTTTCGCTATTCCCTTTTCTGTAAAGGTTGTAACGTTCAGCCCCGTCTACCGGATGCCATTGCATTTCGAAAGCGGAGGTCGTAACTGAACCTGCTAAAATGCCTGAAGGTGCTTGCGGAAGGAGCACGGGTTGCCTAGTCGCGGCACTTACGCTGCTTGACTGGCCTGACTCGCCGCCAATCCCTACCGTCGATACCTTATAGTAATAGGCGGAGGAAGGACTCACCGTCTTATCGGTGTATTCAGCCGTTAACGAACTGCCAATCTTATGGTAAGGGCCTTCCGGTGCTGCTGCTCTGTATATGTTGTAGCTTGTTGGATCGTCCGCCGCTGTCCAGCCAAGCTCCACGCTCATGCTCTTTGCCATTGAAACGGTTAACCCCGTAGGCACAGGCGGTACCGGCTGCGCGGGATCAAAAGTAACTACTTCCGCAATATCGGAATATGGAGATTCACCTCCGGCATTCAAGGCTGATACTTTATATTGATAGGTAATCCCTTGAACGATGGCCGTATCCTCATACCCTGCCGTTGCGGAGCTGGCAACTGCTTTAAATACATCGTTTATAGAAGAGGAACGATAAATGAGATAAGAGGCTGCGTCACTCGCCGGCGACCAATTAAGTGAAACAGAGTCGCCTGATGCGAAAGCTGCCGTAAACCTGGAAGGACCGCCGGCTGGAGGTTCTGTTTGCGGCTTTGTCGGCTTAAGGACAACATAATAGCTGCCTTTCGAAGTGCTGCCATTCGCCCCCATCGTTACCAAAGACCCAGCAGAATAAAACTTTTTGTATAGTCGATACTGCACCGGTTGATCATCTGATATAGTCTCGCCCGTTTCCTCATAGACGGATAACCATGCAGGAATCTCAGGAATCCTCGTATCGTAAACCACATATACCTCTGCATCGGCAACCAGATAGAAGGAAAGCAGGTCACTGCTTGTAGCGCTTCTAGATTCCATCGCCGCCCTAATCCATTCCATGCCTATCAGCGCATCCGGAATGGTTACGAGCTTGTAAATTTTGGAGCCGGTCGCTCTATCTCCGTACTCCACGTCTCCTGGCTGAAAATTGTGCTGAACCGACCATTTTGACGCATTTACGCTCCCGTTTTTACTATTATCGTTAATGAAGACATTTCTGACCCATTTCCCGTCCATACTGGCTATTGGCGTTGGAACAGGCGTTGGTTTCGGTTCTGCCGGCGGTATGAACGGCGGACCGGACCACGCTGCCGGGGTTAAGGGATAATTCGCAGGGAAGCCGGAAATCGCCAGCTCGTTCAAATAATCTTCCAGATGGGTATATCCATCTCCATTGCTGTCACCGTTTCCGTCGCTCGAATCATTCGGATTCAATCCTTTTGCTTGTTCCCAGGCGTCGGGTATGCCGTCCCGGTCCGTATCGGCTGGGGCTGTTTCTTTTTTCAATACAGGATACCCGCCTACATCATTCTCATGTCCAATAATCGCTCCGGTCTGGTTCCTTACATCATCAACAATCCGCTGATCAACCGCATCCCTTGCCAGAGACGACCCGGAATGGTTCAAAACATGATGGTATGCAGCTTCCGGTAATTCCGTATGGACGAGAGGGTATTCAAACCGCTCTGGAACCATAATACTAGGCCTGTCAACCTCTATCATGCCCGCCCCCGTATCTGTACCGTCCAGAATACCGTTTTTATTGCTGTCGATTAGATTGTTATGGAGATACAGCTTGTAGTTCTCGTTTCCGCGTACAATAGCGTATTGGGGGTCTACAGAGTTAATCCCTGCTATAAAATAGTTCCCCACGACATTTCCGAACCCCTTGGTACCGGATTCCCCGCCAGCCACATACGGAAACTGGCCCCAGTTGTATACGACGTTGTTGACAAAGTCCATCTGTCCTTTCGTTTTGGGATTTCTGTCGTTATTATGAGCATAGAGATTATGATGCATGGTGATGGTATTCATTTCAATCAGCCCACCCATAGAATGGGTAAGAAGAGCCTCCGATATAATTGACCACTGAACCGTTATGTTTTTGGATCTGGGATTATCGTAATTCTTGCTTTTTATGGACAAGACTTCATCCGTCGCCCATGAAAACGAAGAGTGATCGATGATCACATTCTGACAGTCTTCAAAATACATAGCATCATCTTTAACGCTTAGTTCACCCATTCGAAAGGTCAAATACCTAATAATGATATCGCTGCAGTCATAGAACCGAATATTGTTAGACCGGATGGTTACGCCGTCTCCCGGCGCAGTCTGCCCCGCTATGGTGATATTGGACTTATTTTTCAATATAATCTGGGGGGTGGTGATTTCTCCCGATATATCAAATACGATGGTGCGAGGCGTGTCCCCCGCTGTCGTAAGCGCATCATAGAATGTTCCTGGACCTGTAAGCTCATGGCTTGTGACATGATAAACCTCGCCGCCGCGCCCCCCTAAGGCAGCATATCCGAAACCTTCTGCTCCTGGAAATGCCGGCAGTACGGAACTTGCCGCTTTTACTGCGGGATTCTGGAGCGGGAATAAAGCAAAACACAGAACAATACAAAGCATTTGTGCCAAAAACCTCTTCATCTTACACCTCCGCAAAGTTATTAATGTAACCGCTTTCAAAATGTTGTTTGACTATCCTCCCCTAACCATTCCTTTTCCCGAAGCTTAAAATGGTTCCGGGTCTATATTACTACTCCCGCCTCCTCTTCTTATAGTCAAGGTCATCATAACCCTAGTGAAGAAGTGGCTCAATTGATACATCTTCCACCGAATGCACAATTCCGATAATTCATTGGAGTTGAAGAAATTGTATACTCCAGCGGCGATCGGTAGGTTCTAAATATTTCAGTGTACCCTCAAAAAAGCTTTATGCCCTCCGAATAGTTTTAGTTGTTGCACACACTACATACTCACGGAGGTAATAAAATGAAAAAATCAGTAATTTTGGCTGGTGTAGTCTCACTTAGCCTAATGGCAACCACTGCTTTTGCCGCACCTGGAAATCAAGGCAAAAACGAAGCAACTATTAAAGTCGAAGCAAAAGGTGCTACTGTGAGCGATTCCGTTTACGGCGACGGAAAGAACGATGGCTCGAAAGGTCTTCAAAATGCGTATGGAAACGTCAAAGATAAACCCGCAGGCGTTCGAATTGCCGAGCTGCTTAAAACAAAATATAACATTGATGTGAATGCCGATACTAGTTTAGCTACACTGGTCAATACATTGGAGAAGGATGGAGAACTAAAAGCTGCAGAAGAAGTGCAAGCCGAGATTGTCTCGCAGGATCCTACCAATATTGAAGAATATAAGAAACTTAGTAAGATAAAAATAAAGCTCGGCAACAAAAGTGTGAAGGTTTATGTAAATGGCAAAACGCTAGGTACTGAAGTATCTCCCGTTGTTGAGAGCGGACGCACATTTGTTCCGTTTCGCGCAATCTCCGAGTCGCTGGACGCCATAGTTACTTATGATAATGTTTCGAAAACGGTGACCGTTACGCGTGACGGTATCGTGGTCAAACTGACGCTAGGCAGTAAAATCGCTACGATTAATGGGAAAGCCGTCACGCTTGACGTTGCCGGTAAAGTTAAAAGCAACAGAGTTTTTGTACCACTAAGGTTTCTTAGCGAAGCACTGAACACCAATGTAACATGGGATAAAGAAACCTCCAGCGCAATTATCATCGATAAAAATACGGAAGCTTGATTATCTAAGCCCTTTAGCTGATTAGTAACCTTTTCAGGAGCCTTATATTCCTGTACGAAACGAATCATGGAGTGCCTATGCATCTCTCTTTCGTACGAGAACCAGCGCGACTCCACTCTTAGAGTTACCGCCAAACTCCTGCTGTAAGGTTGCAACCAAACAAAGGGTATGTTAAAATTCACTAAACTTAACGATAGGAGTTGAAGAGAATAATGTAATATTTCTTGCTGAACGTTTGAAGAATAAAACATCGGGTTTTGTTCTTTGCGTGCAAGAAAGTTACTTATTCTTTTCACTCAAATATATAGGCTTATTTAGCCCGCGTTGGGCTGAATTTGCTGTATTTTTTGAGCTACAAGAAGGGTAACTTTCTTGTAGCTCTTTTTTATTTTTCAAAAGGGGGAATTTGTCATGTCATTAATTAAAGTGACGAACCTGACGTTTGCCTATGAAGGCAGCTACGATAACATTTTCGATCATGTTAGCTTTCAAATCGATACCGACTGGAAATTGGGCTTTACGGGAAGGAATGGCCGGGGAAAAACGACGTTTCTTAACCTGCTGCTCGGCAACTATGAATACAATGGAACCATTTCTGCCGATGTCAGCTTTGAATATTTTCCATTCCATATTGAAAATAAGGAAAACAATACGCTGGATATCGTTGACAACATATGCCCGGACTATCAGCATTGGGAGCTCCTTCGCGAGCTTTCCCTGCTAAAGGTGTCGGAGGATGTTTTATACAGGCCCTTCGATACTTTATCGAACGGGGAGCAAACGAAAGTGCAGCTAGCCGCCTTGTTTCTCAAAGAGAACAGTTTCCTGCTCATCGATGAGCCGACGAACCATCTGGATATACATGCCAGGAAGCTAGTCAGCGATTATCTGAAATCCAAGAGCAGCTTTATTCTGGTGTCTCATGATCGGGCTTTTCTTGACAACTGCGTGGACCATATCCTGTCGATCAACAAGTCCAGCATCGAAATTCAGAAAGGAAATTTTTCTGATTGGTGGGAAAATAAACAACGCCAGGACCACTTTGAGATGGCCGAGAACGAAAAGCTGCGTAAGGACGTCAAACGGCTGAACGAAGCGGCAAAACGAACGAGCAACTGGTCGCATGAAGTGGAGAAAACGAAAAACGGCACCCGTAATTCCGGCTCCAAGGTCGACAAAGGGTATATCGGTCATAAGGCTGCGAAAATGATGAAGCGGTCCAAGTCGCTTGAGCATAGGCAGCAATCGGCGATCGACGAAAGATCCCAGCTCCTGAAAAATGTCGAAAGCTCAGAAAGTCTCAAGATTTCGCAATTGGCTTATCACAAGTCCCAGCTAGTCGAGTTGGATCGCGTCTCGATTCAGTACGGCGAAAAGACCGTTTGCCGCGACGTCAGCTTCACCATCGAGCAAGGGGATCGCATTGCGCTTGCCGGTCCGAACGGCTCCGGAAAATCAAGCCTCCTTAAGCTGATTTATGGCGAGGAAATCCCCTTCTCCGGGACGTACCGTAAAGGAAGCCAGCTGAAAATCTCCTACGTCTCGCAGGACACCGCACATTTGCGAGGCCATTTGTCAGCTTACGCCGACAGCCAAGGGATCGACGAAAGCCTGTTTAAAGCGATTTTAAGGAAGCTTGATTTTTCTCGTGTGCAATTCGAAAAGGACATGGCCTCCTTCAGCGGCGGCCAAAAGAAGAAGGTGCTGATCGCGAAAAGCCTTTGCGAGCACGTTCATCTGCATATTTGGGATGAGCCGCTCAATTTTATCGATGTCATTTCCCGGATGCAAATCGAAGAGCTGCTGCTAGAACATGCGCCAACGATACTTTTTGTAGAGCATGACAGCGAGTTTTGCAAGCATGTCGCGACCAAGGTCGTGGAATTGAAAGGCTAGCCATTTTTTACCATGTACCCTTTCATGCTGATGACGCGCGCAAGCTTTTCAAATGACTCAGGATCCATAAATATAAAAAAGGAATTTTCCTTCAAGCCATTTTACAGCCTGAGGGGAAATTCCTTTTAAATATGGGATGAATAACTTAACTTTCACAGATAGTAGCGAATTTACTGATCTACAGCATCAATTTTAATTAGCTTGCGCGGCTCTTGTTCTTTTTCACCTTTTTCACTCGCCCGATTCTCTATCACCCTAACAAAACGATGGTCATGGTTGCCTTGCAATGCAATTGCCCCCTGCTCTTGGACTAAATGCATGACTAGGTCAACAACCTCTTTGCTTTCCGGCCCTCTACTTACATAATCCCCCAGAAGAATCAATCTATCTTTTACTGAACGATAATCGACTTTTTCCAAGAGTTCTATAAACTCGCGGTAACAACCGTGGATATCGCTAATTATCATTTAATAAATTGAAAGGTTGCAACAGTAGATCCAAAAGGTCTAGCAAGCATGGTTCTTGAGGCTGTGACGAAAGAGAGGGCTTGGACTTTTTTTAGATAATAGTACAAATAAAATGCGTTTTCCTCGAACAACAGGCACTGGTTGGCTCCCACAAGCTCGTCCATCCAACATGAGCTTACGGCGTGTATGTACCACATATATTGGGTCTCCTTCGTTGCCTACATACCTACAACGAAGGAGTTTTTAACCATATAAAAAAATGACTGAGCTAACTGGAAAAATAGTTACTTAACCGTTGCTCTGCGAGCCGGAGTAATACTTTGGGGATTTCTAAACACATTTTTAGGATCATATTTAGCTTTTATTCTCCGCAATCTAGGATAGTTCGCTCCATAGTATACCTTCCCGGAATTTTTTATTCCTTGGTCAGGAACGTTTATATAGGACCCTACGATAAAGGGCTGCAGCTTCCGGCGTGTCTTGCGAACGATGGCAATATTTTTAGCGGCCTCGGATTTCTTAATCCAGGAGCTGTTCCACTCGACATAAAATTTCGCTTTACGCCAGTAAAATGCCGTTGATCGAGGTGATTTACGGCTTACAGCCCCGCCCCAGTTGAGAAAAAAGAATCCTGCGAACTCCCCTTCTACGTTTTCTAAAAATTTGCGCATGGACTTAATTGCCTGATTGGGGAACGGCTTCCTTCCGAAACCGGAAGAGAACTGGTTACTGTACCTTTGCGTCAGTACCGGATCGGGAGGCAATAGAAATTTTACCGCTTCCGTGTACGGCAGCAACCGGATGATTTTGCTTGTGGGCGTTCCGACGCTCGTAACGGGCTTTAATAGGCGGAGGGCCTCCGTTTTTGATCCGAGGAACAGCCCTTCCATGGAGACATTGCCGCCCTTTTTCGGGCCGATGGATAATTCGCTGCCTAGTTTGTTATTGACGAAAGGCGCCCATTTTTGCCAGGCTTTGAGTACCGCTTCGAATTGATGCCAGGGCCAAGTGATGCGATATACGGTAGCCTTGGCTGGAGCGCGATGCACTTTAAATTTGTATTTGGTGTATACGCCAAAGTTGCCACCCCCACCCCCACGGGAGGCCCATAGCAGATCAGAGTTGCACTTTTTGTTGGCACGAATCACTCTTCCCTTCGCGTCAACCATTTCAAGTTCAAGAAGATTATCGCTGATGAGGCCAATCGACCGTTGGAGCGGCCCGATTCCCCCACCGAGTGTGATTCCGCCGATCCCAACAGTAGGGCTGTCACCGAAGGGAGCTATAAAACCTTGCCGTGCAAGCGTGTTTGCGATTCTTCCCACTCTATTGCCCGTCTCGACGACAGCCGTTCCACATTTTTTATTTAATTTGATTTTTTTCATATTACTTACATCGATGACAATTCCGCCGTTGACCTGTGAAAGATTAACTTCCAGAGAATGTCTTCCACTTCTTGGTCGAATGGGTACCTTATTTTCTCGGGCCCATTTTATTGCGTTGGCCACATCTCGTGTTCTTTGAGCAAAAACAAACACTTTAGGAAATTTGTCCGTATGGGGGTCCCAATTTTTACGTGCTGCTTCATAACCCGGATCGCCTTTAAAGATAACTCGCCCGGTAAGCTTCGTTTTTGATTTCAATAATCACAACTCCCTTTGAGCAAATGATTACACTGTAATTCAACATAAGGCACCATATATCGTATGAAGGACATTCGTGTAGGGAATGGGCCAATGTACTGAAATAAATTTTATCGAAATTATGTTCTATTCCTTCGACATGTCTTATTTAGTGGAGCCTGAGGGGCGATAGATTCAGGCGCCATACTTCTCCATTTAGAAGTATTATTTCGAAGCCATCTCACTTCATTTCGTCCGCACGGACTGAACCCCCGGGTTCGCCCCCCTGGCATTTTATACAAAAAACGCCACCACGTTATGTGGTGACGTTCCTTTAGTATGGAGCCTAGGTGGCCTAGAAGACCTCACCCTTGACCTCATCGCTGTGGTTAGTTTCACTGCCCAACACCGTTATTTTGCCCCCTCTTCATAGTCCAGAAATACAAGCGGTAACGGCATACCAGATTCGTTATATTTACCAGCGATAATACAGCAAGCCATATGATCAGAGATGACATGGTGGTCCATAATCCAAACCAAGGCACCACTCGCCCAGCACCAATAAATGTAACTAGCGGTGGCAGAAATAGAAGAATCAAGACAGGAAGCAGTCTCCCGACCGATGAAATAATCAATTTTCCAGCTGTTATGCTTTTCTTGCTCCTATGGATACGAAAGATCGCATAGCCTCCCCAAAGGGTCGTTCCAATTACCAGCAGCATCATAACCGTCTCCATGTTTCTGTCGTTAAAGATAGAAGTTTCAGCTTTCTCTCCCTTTATAATCCGTGCAATCCCGTCAACAAAAGCTGAATAATTGACAAAAACATTTAAACCGGAATCAAACATCACTGCGATGCCAAGCTGCTGATCCAAATATATCGTTTCTTCCGCCTTATACGTCCAAAAAATTCCACTATGGGAAATCGTTCGGCCCCCATGTTCATCCTCTTCTGCAAGCCACCCCATTCCATAAGGGCCGCTCTGCCCGGCTGTATGAAATTGCTCCATAAGCTCCGGTGCAAGAAGACGGGTATCATATTGAGCAAGCATCCATTTTGCCATGTCTTCTGCAGTTGAAACAATACCAGCAGGACCATCAATAAACCAAGAGGGTTCAGCCTTGCTTACTGGATAGCCAAACAATAGATAATGCCCCCACGGTATGGCAGGGTTCTCCATAATTTGCCGTGTGTTACTGACGTTGAAGGTATCGCTCATCCCCAGGGGCTCAAACACATTTTTTTCCAGATAAGCGGAGAAGCTCTGTCCGCTTACTTTCTCCACAAGAAGGGCCAAATATTGATAATTAGGATTGTGGTAGCTATATGCTTTTCCAGGATCATTGGCAAGCTTAACCGTGTTCAATGATCTATTAATCTCTTTCAACGACTGATATTGAGGGGAACGTGTCATGTCGGGCTCTACTTTGTCATTAAGACCGCTTGTCTGATTCAGCAAATGCCGGACCGTAATGTCCCGGATACGCTGATCCTCTGGTAAGAGGTCTGGAAAGTATGATGCGTATGGCGCGTCAAGGTCGACGAGTCCTTGTTCCACCAACTGCAGAACGGCTAGCGCCGTAAATGACTTGCTTAATGAAGCAACAGGAAAGGGGGTACTGCCGGTTATTCCCCGACCATCTGAAAATGCACCGTAACCTTGTGCATAAAACACATCATCGTTATTGACTATTGCAACAGACGTGCCCTTAATATGATTGACTTTCATGTTTTTTATGACATAGTCATCAATTTTTTTGAGTATTTCTTCCTTATTTCGGACTTCGATAGCGGACACTGGTGCAGCAAAGAATGACAAGATCATCAGCAAGCAACTCAAGCATAATAATAATTTCTTTTGCAAGACTATCATTTTAGCACTCCTTATTCCTTTGATAAGGAAATGCTAATGCATAATTTTCAACTATTTATCAACCCGGCAAAGAAACTTGCTGTTACTTTTCCACCACCATCGGATCCGTTTGCTACATGCAGACGCCCCTCATGCTTTTCACACAGTGCTTTGCAAATATAAAGTCCCAATCCATGATGCGCATTTGCATCCCCAATTTCTCCGCGATAAAAAGGAAGCATAGCCTTTTGAAGCGCCTCATCGGAAAAGCCGACGCCGTCATCCGTGACGGTGATGGTAAAAAAGCCCTTACAGAAGCGATAATCAACGCTTACATGGCTGGAAGCATAAAGCGCTGCATTCGCTATCAAATTTTCAAAAACCTGCATAACCAAATGGATATCAACAGCTATTTTGTTTGACTCCGCATCAATGGACGAGTCGAACCCCTTGGCGCATTGTCCGGTAATTTGTCTGGCGCTGTCATTCAGTAAGGAGATCAGATGATCCATTCCTGTCTCACGGCTATTCACCGGCATGTCCTCCAACTTCTGAATCGAATTCATGGCTTCGGTGTAGTTTTCAAGACGCACAATATGGACCTTCATCGTTTGAACCATATCCAGAAGCTTTTCCTCGGATATCTTCTTTGCGGGCAAATAGGTGGTCAGAAAATCGGAATATCCTTTTAGGACAGCTAGCGGCGTTCTCAGGTCATGGGCAAAAATAGCGTTGAGTTGTTGGCGTTCCTCAACTGATCGCCAAAGAGCTTTATAATTTTTTTCCAATTGACCGCGCATGTTTTCAAATACTCGGCATAGCTCGCCCATTTCATCCTTGCCATCATAAGAAATATGAAACCCCAAATCGTTTGCCGAGATTCTCTCCGATGCCTTCATCAGTATTTCAAGCGGCTTTTTCAATTTCCATCTATAAAAAAGGACGGCCATCAGGACTATCCCGACGGCAACCGTTAAGAGTACCATCGTAACGAGTGAAGGCAATACCCAATCGATTACGGAAGAATGGTTAGCAAACCGCAGCCGGATGCTTTCCGCCCATTCAAACTCCAACGTGATGACAGCCAGAACGGTGATTAGCGTAAGACAGCATAAAAAGATGAATGATTGCAGCAAGGTCATATGCTTCAGTCGCAGCCAGTCTATGATTTTCGCCATTTGTAACCTACTCCCCAGACGGTATCTATCTTGTTTTCGCAGCCATGCTCTTTCAATTTGAAACGGATTCGCCGGATATGTTCCGCTATCACGTTGCTGTTGCCTTCATTGTCTATCCCCCATACTTTTTCAAAAATACGCTCTTTATCAAATACCATTCCGGGATTCATCGATAAAAGCTCTATAATATCAAACTCTTTTTTTGCCAGAGTAATTTGCACGCCATGAAAGTAAAGCGCACGAGCTGAATAATCAATGACCAAATTTTCACTAAGCATTATGGATGTTTTATTTTGATTTCTCATTTCCCTGCGTAAATGCGCCTCTACCCTTGCGCCCAATTCATGGATACTGAACGGCTTGACAATATAATCGTCTCCCCCCCCTTGAAAACCTAATATTTTGTCCCCATCCTCGACGCGAGCAGTTAGAAATAAAATGGGACAGGATACAAAACTTCGGATTTTTCTGCATAATTCAAGACCATTCAGTTCAGGCATATTGATATCCAGCAAAACAAGGTCCGGTAGATTTTCAATTCGCCGCAACGCCTCGTAACCGTTCTTCGCCGTCATAACGAAATATCCATTCATTTCAAAGTAATCCGTCAGCAGTTTTCGAAGATCGGCTTCATCATCTATTATGAGTATTTTTTTCATAGATTTTCACTACTTCCTCATTTCAAATCAACTCTATTGAGCATAGCAAAAAACGCTTGGAATCCCAAGCGCGGTGAGCTTTGTTTATGTTGGAGCTTAGATTAATCATTTAATCCCTTTCCATCTAGAATATGCGGCAAATATTTTTCAACCCTTGACTCTCGAGTTTTGGATTGTTTGGGTTCAGAAAAATGAAAAATGTACGCTCTTTGCCGTCCCGGCGTCAATGCTTCAAAAGCCGTTTTCAAGTCAGGGATTTCAACGAATTTATTTTGCAATTCTTCAGGAATGATGTATTCTGTATTCTTTTTATAGTCCACTTGCAAGCCGGCTTTTTCAACTTCAATGGCTTCATCTAAGTAAGCTTTCAAGATTAGCTGCTTCTCTTCTATTTCTTGAACACTGGTGAACCGAATTTGGCGCGCCGCCTGTACATTCTCCGTTTGTTGGACTAGAATCCCATGGGGATCTTTTAACAAAGCGCCTTTGTGAAAAAGAAGCGCGCAGTAGTCTTTAAACCCATGTATTAAAACAATGTTTTTGCCTTGAAACGTGTAACAAGGATGCATCCACTTAAAATCTTCGGTCAGCTCGCAGTCAAGAACGATTTTTCTCAACTCTTCGAATTATTCCTTCCAATTTTTAGCCTTTCTTAAAAATCCGTCAACCTTAGCATTCATTCTGCTTGTTGTCATAAAGGAACACTCCTCATCGGCTAATAGTCATTATAGATTTTCGTTAACCCGGTCAACTTGCGAATGCGGTTATTGTTCCAACACCTTATCAAGCTCGCCGCACCATTTACTCCATCCATACTTAGCTCCACCCAGTGCTTGAGCATTTGAGATTCCGGTTTGTTCGAGATGAAGGTTAACCTTTCCGTCGCCTAAATCCTGCAGCGTCCAGGTGATCGTGTGCTTCTCTTCTCCGCTGGCCCAAGTATAGGACACCCGGTTTGGCGCGTCCACGACAAGCACTTCGCCATCAATAATTCCATCCCACCATTCTGTCGGCTGCGTGCGAAACTGAAACCGATGTCCGACGACAGGCTTAAAATCATTTTTCATCGCTTGACCAGTGTGAATATTGGCCACCCACTTGGATAGCTTGCTTGAATCGGTTAAGGCGAACCAAAGCTTCTCGATCGATGTCGTGTACTGATAATCCAAGGATAATGTTAAATTCATTCTTCTTCCTCCTCTAATAGTTGGTTCAAACGCAACATATTCATACTCCAGAACTTGCTATAGAAAGCCACCCAATCTTGAATTTCTCTGAGCGGCGCGGCATTTAGCCTAAATCGGGTTTCTCTACCGACTTTTCGGTCAAGTACCAGCCCAGCTTCTTTAAGGATTGTCAAATGCTTGGATACCGCTGTACGGCCCATTTGAAACTGTTCCGTTAATTCATGAAG
The DNA here is from genome assembly GCF_000971975.1 of Paenibacillus algorifonticola. Lineage (GTDB taxonomy): Bacteria > Bacillota > Bacilli > Paenibacillales > Paenibacillaceae > Pristimantibacillus > Pristimantibacillus algorifonticola. The sequence continues at coordinate 70,130 of NZ_LAQO01000001.1, forward strand.
CGGTACCTCCTCTGCCTCTGCTAACAGACGAATCAATCGGCGCCTAGTCGGATCTGCAATCGCGTCAAACACATCCCGCAACTGGTTGTTCTCACTCATAGCAGTCTCCCTCCAAAATTATTATTTTCTGGAGTAGATTGAACGAAGGGACAGCCGTTAATTTCACCACGTCCTTAAAGCCTGCGGCTCTTAGGACGTAGCGCCCACCCGGCTATATTGAGTGCAGCATATGAAAGCGGAAGGATAATATGAAACCCGCTATCACCATAATCGTCAGCAAATGCATGAGAGAAAGCCGCACCAGTCATTAAAAAGAAGATGCCAGCGTGAGCCCATTCTTTAAGCCGAGGAAAGCCTGGCACGACGAGAGCGATCGCTCCAAGCACTTTCCAAATCCCGAGAATAGTCAAGACGTATAAGGGGGAACCAAGATTCGTCACTAACTCGAGGTTTCCCCCATATTGCATCAATTGCCCGATACCACTTAACATAACAGCTGCTGCAAGTAATAAGGTGACTGTCCAATAAGCAATCATTTTACCTCTGGGCTGGGTTTCTACTTTCGCGGTTATTTCCGCACCGATAATCTTACTCATTTGTTCCCTCCTCATAATTGTTTTAAGTGAAACTTATTTAGATTCCAAGTTTTCCAAATGACTAACTGCTAATCAGACACTATTTGGTGTCGATTTGATTATAGGACACCTTTTGGTGTCGTGTCAACAACATTTTTAAACTCAACATGTTAAAAAGCCTCCATACGAAAATTACCGAAGCTAATGATCATGTCTAAGTTTTGTCTGGTGTCAGGACTGCATGATTAGCACGGTGACCACGGCAGTATTTTTGGCAGGTCAGCGTCTAATAGAAGATCAAAAAGCACCGGGAAATCCCGGTGCTACAAGGTTTTTGTTTGGTTGGAGCCTAGGAGGATATCAGCTCGTACTTTCTCGCTGTCCGTCTTGGGATGTCCGAATCTTAATTGAACGGCTGAAGAAGCTTAGTCGACGAGGACTTTTTAGCGGTTGATTCAGACGCCGTGCTCCTACACTTGATATAATTCTTCGAAGCATCATCATCCGTTCCGTCTGCGCGGGCGAACCCCTGACCTCATCGCTGCCAGCGATGCGCTCTACAACCTGAGCTAAGCCCCCCTTCCCATCTCTACCACCGAATATCGGCCTCATAATACTTCCGCCCCACTGGCCTTTTGCGCAGCTTAACACGCAGTTCCCCATCCTTCACAATCGCCCTGCACACACGGGGGCGCACCCCTACGGGCAGCTTGATCATTTCCTTCCGGTTGCCTGGCAGCCCCTCAACGCGCAAGCGGTCTTCCTTTACCCATAAACGAAGCTCTTCCGAGCGCACATGTGCGGGAAGCGGGTATTTGACGATGAGAAATTGCTCGCTCTGGGAAAAAGAGTACGGCGAAGCCTGCTCCGCAATTGCTCCGGCAGCTTCAGGCAGCGCTTTGGTCATCATTTTGCGCACAAATTGCTCCACCCAGTCCGGCTCGCGCAGCACATCAAACCCTTTAGGCAGCTTCTGCCCTTCTACCCAGCGTTCGAGCTCATCCCATTTAGAATCCATCGTTTACCTCCCACCTCCCGGCCTATCTCCACTATATGCGCCGCCGGGCTGGGCGGATACTTCTTAGCTGCTTCTGCGGCAAAGCAATGCAGGGAACCTCTGGGCGAATGCCGCATACGATATTACAACCATACGCTTAGCAGCAAGGAGGTCTTTGCTATGCCCGCAATAGTCGGCTTCGTGAAAATCGTTAGCGTCGGCTCCAGCTCCATCGTCCAATTTGGCGACGCTGTGCAAATGTCGCCCTCCAGCACTTCCAAAACCTATGCTGGCTCGGGCTCCTTCCTTACCGGCAGCCTGACGAATTCCAACAACGCCGTAAGTGCCACGAATACGCTGGATCCAGACGTGCAGGACGGCACGCAAAATGAAGTAGCGAACGGGGTCAATATTGTATGAATTGGACCGTTCATCAGACGATTACGATTCATCAGCTCCGCGTGGACAGCGTCTCGAACAGCTCTGTCCTGCAAATTGGCAGCGCAGGCTCCATTCGCTCCTTGTCCCAGCTGTATAATACGGGCGGCTTCACGGGACCAGCCGCCCAGCTGGGAGGAGAAAATCCACTCTCCTTCGTACCGCTGCCCAATCCGACCTAAGACAGGAGGTTTCAACGATGCAGCAGCAGCCGAATCAGCTATCGCCATGGCAAGCCTGGTCGCTTGACGTCGCAAAGCAGCTCCAATGTCAGCAGGAAAGCATCGCTTCGTTGGAGCGACAGCTTGCGGCCATCTGCGAGCAGCTCAAAAAGCTTGAAGCGAAACCTACTTATAATGTGGAAAATTTGCAGTACCATTTTGACCAATTGAAGGTAGAAAAGCTTGAAGGCACGCTCAATATCGGCATGACTCCACAGGGCACGCCGGATATGAATGGCGATATTGAACAGATGGCCGTATCCAAGCCGCTCGTCTATCCCGCTCCTCCTAATGATGCAGCTCAGCCATCGGATCCCTATGCCCCGATACAAAATGATTTGAACCAGTATATCGACAACGAGGGCGCGCAGAAGCTGATGCAGATGGAAAAGCAATTTTGTATGCCGCTGGATCCCCATCACCGCAGACTCATTTTGTCCGATATCCGCAGCCAAATGCCTGCTCGCATCCAATATTATGCAAGGTCGCTGCCGCGCCAGGATGGGGTTAGTGAAGAAACCGCTGCCCAGCAGATCAGAGCCGAGGTGTTCGCCAAAACAGCTCGCGATGCCGACGCGGCAATGCTTCAATATATGCAGCAATTACAGAACGGAGGCGTAAGGGAAGCCAATGATTAAATTTGTCGTACACAATGATTGCTTGAGCGTTGGTAAAGTTGACATACTCGGCGTATCCAGCGCATCGCATTTTCAGATCGGAGATAGCGACTATGTCACGCTTTATTCTATTTTTGATACACCACCGGAATCGGTAATCGTTGGTCCACTCGCGCCTTTTCCAGAGCCGGGTGGAGCCAGCAGTGCTCAAGGAGAAGGCGCGGAATGACCTTGAACGGAAATCCGAATGCCTCTTATGAAAGCAGCACTGGTTTTACAGCTTCTCCCTTTAGCCCACCATATCCACTCGATTACCCTATTCGTACAGCTGAGGTTGGCGTCTTGACGATTATCAGCGCCGCGGGGGCGGCAATCGTTCAGCTCGGAGATCGTGGACAATCGACGCCGAAGCTTCGCGCGCTTGCCCTGCAGCGGGAAATGGATCATGCGCAGGCAGGCGATGTTTATTTTGAATCCTATGATTTATACACCCAGTCGTTTCCGGGCTTTGATGATTTTGACGGCCCGGCTAAAGACATCGTCCATATCCAGCGTACCAATCATTGCCCACGTATCGTGGTTGGCTGCGTTTATATTATTGCGATTGGCTCATCAGCGAGCGTACAAGCGGGGAATGCGATGGAAACGATCGCCGAAGCGCGGATTAAACATATTCGCCAGTTCAAGCGCCCTATTCCAGTACCAGGCATCGGCTGCCCGCTTCCTCCGGTCAAGCCTGCGCTGTATAGGTGAATGGAAGCATGGACAGCAGCTGTACTGAACGAATAATCCGCAAGGCAAAGTGCCATTGCCAAGCTTCCGCTTTTTCAACTAGGCATTAGCTGAAATGCGGATGTGACGGTACAAACGTCCAATTTTTCCTCACGCCTCCGACATACATTAACCATGTGAACGAAAGCTTCACACTAACAAAACATTCAGGAGGTTGTTAATCGTGGGATACCCTGTAGCAGGCGCTAGCGTAGGTTGTGGTCCAATCGCGGGTGCCAAAAGCTGTTTTACAAATACGGGCACTATTCTCGTTCTCTTTATTTTACTTGTTATCATCTTGCGTACCTTCTGCTTCTAAGCCTATTCACACCATTGCACTTTAGCGCTTAATGGAACAGCTTGCTTCAAAAACAGCTTGATCCAGCAGCACTCGCAGTAAAAGGGTAGACAGATACAGACACAGCAATAACCGGGAGGAGGCATGAGGCCCTGCCGGTTATTGCTGTGCATGGATTACTATTGCTCTGCAACACGCTTCGCTATTTCCTTCGTAATCTCATCCCCGCCCTGCATGCGCCACTGCTTGACGAATTCATCAAAGCTGTCCAAGCTTTGATCGCCAACAATTATTTTCAAATAGGTCTCGTTCTCCAGCTGCTCCAGTGCGGCCCATTTCGCCCCCATCGTTGGTGTGGAGCCGTAGAAAACACTGTTCACTTTAATCATAGGCGTTTTTCGGATGACACCGACGCCATATTCATAAGCCGCTGCGGGCTTCCACGCATCCAAATTTTTCTTCGGGTTCTGATGCTCGGCCTCCGTCATTTCATACAGCTGGTAAGAGTCAGGATCAAGCGTCGAGGGGTCAAGCCTGCCTTCCAGCACGCCCTGTAAATTGTCATAACGCTTGTCCACCGCATCCGAATAATCGAGCAGCAGATCAAACGGATAATAATGGCGCAGCTGCACGCCGGACTGGGATGCATATTCATCCAGCCACTGGGTTTCCTGAATGTTCGGGTCCAGCCGCCGCTCCAGACGGGTAAATACATTCAGCAGCTTAACGACCGCCTCAGGATGCTCATAGCCTTTACGAACAACGAGATAACGATCCGTTACCGGTGCGGTATGTGTCACATACTCCCCCTTCGCATCCATCGGAGCCGCATAGGCGCGCCACTCTGCTTTCGTATCCTGAGCTACTGCTTCTGAGAGCGGCCAATAAGGCATCCACCACGGTCCAAAAAACATCCCCGCCCTGCCGTTCACAATCGGCTCCTCCGACTCCTTATACAGCACAAACTGTTTATCAATCAGTCCCTGCTTGTACCAAGCTGCCAGCTGGCCGAGCGCAGCTTTGCTCTCCGGTGTAATCGAGCCGTATACGACATTGCCGTCAGCATCCTGCGTCCAGTTTTTCGGGAAGGCATGGAACGCTTGAAAAATAGAATCAAACCCGCTTGGATTCGGCTTCTGTCCGAATACGACAATTTTGTCACCCGCTATACCAACGGTATTCGCCTTGCCGTCGCCATCAGGGTCACGCTCTACGAAGGCACGGGCGATCTCCCCAATATCGCGAAGCGTCTTCGGTGGCTCCAGCCCCAAACGATCCAGCCAATCCTGGCGTACCCATAGAAGGGTAACTGCGTCCATCTCAATCGCCACATTTGGCAGGCCGTAAAGCTTGCCATTACGCGAAGCCTCTTCCAGCGCCTTGCCGCCCGATGAGGCATAAATATCGCGTACCAGCTTGGAGCTGTATGCCGCATACGTACCCGTTAAGTCCTGGATCATGTCATTATCGATAAGCCTACGCAGCTGGACGCGGTCAACAACCATTGCATCTGGCATGTCGTTGCTCGCAATGGCAAAGCTGATTTTTTGCTCAAAAGCATCGTCGCCCTTCGCTTCCCAAGCATGAACAACCTGTATATTCGTCAATTGATCCAAATAGCGGGAAATGGGGTTGTTGTCATTGGTGTCGCTGCCGGACAAGCGGGATTCGGGAATTTTAAACCCTACCCGAACGCTAACCCGCTCTGGCATGCTTCCATAAGCGAGTGGCTCCGCGCTGCTGTCCGCCAGCGCTTCCCCTTGCAAGCCAGCCGTCTGCGCTGGGCTATTATTGCCTGTACAAGCTCCGGCCAGCAGCAGCACAGCCATTATAAGCAAAGCTACTCTCGCTTTCATTGCTCCCCCTCCATTTCCCTTGGATTGCCGCTCGCTCAACCGCTGCTTTCTCTATTTTACGCTAATTCAAATAACCGCCCGTTCGCACTCGCTCGGCTCGAAACTCGCTAGGCAAGCTGCCTACCAGCTCTCGGAACAGCTTGCTGAAATATTTATCATCCTCGAAGCCTACAGCGCAAGCAATTTCGTAGACTGGCATTTCTGTCGTGAGCAGCAGCTCCTTCGCGCGCTCCATTCTTATGCCGCGAAGCATGACACCAAAGGGCATCCCGGCAAAACGAGCAAAGCAGCCGCTAAAATAGCTTCGGCTCATTTTCACATAATCCGCCACATCAACCTGATTAAGCTTGCCGGCCGCTTCACGGCGAATGTGGACCGTTGCCCGCAGCATGCACTGAAACACCTCTTTGGAAAGCGACAGCTCAAGCATTCTGCGCTGGGCATAATCCGAGAAGCGGCGCAGCCAGCTTTTAAAGTCCTGCCAGGAACGCGAACGCCGTAGCTCCACGCGAAGCGTTTCCGCCTCATTTGGATGCATGAGCAGCGCGGCCCAGCTCTGGCATAAGCTTTGGCCAAATTGCATAAGCTGCTCCTCGCTCGCCCTCAGCTGTTCCAAGCGGCTTATAAACGTCTCCCAAGCAGCGGGGTAGAGCGCCCAGCGCAGATCAGCCATGTCAGCGTCAAGCAGCAGAAGCTGCCCTTCCTGATCAGCTGGAGCCGTAAACTGCTGCAGCTCGGCAAAGCTCATTTGAACCATATCGTGCTGGCCGGACACCTTGTAAAACATCACGGAAGCAAAACATTCCTCCAGCAAACGCTTCACATCTGCCAGCTCCTTCTCTTGAAGCCCCGTAACGATGGCATAGTGAAATCTGCCCTTTAACAGCTGGACCATCTCCCGCTTCCATTCCGGATCCGGGGTCAGATGCAGCAGCGGGATCAGCCATAGTCCATTCAGCTCAAGCAGTGTAAAATTTTTCAAGGCAGGCAGACGGCACAGCTCGTCTTTCCCTGCCCCTTCCTCTAGCAGATAGCACACCAGCGCGGCATCCGCCTTCAAACGCTCCGAAGTGCCACTCGGCTCCGCCCCCGCTCGAAAGCTGCTTTCCCACCGAAAGCGCTGGGCGATTCTGTGCATCACTTCATCCGCTTTATCGGGCTCAAGCAGCGTCTTCACAATATAATCAATCGCTCCAAGCCGCAGCGCCTCCTGGACATAATCAAACTCATGATGGCAGGTCAGCACGACGCTGCGAATAGCGGGAAAACGCTGCTTAATTTGCTCGATCAGCTCAAAGCCGGATAGCTGCGGCATCGTAATATCGGTGAATACGAGATCAACCTCCGTATGCTCCAATAGCTCCAATGCTGCTTTTCCGTCCGCCGCCTCGCCAACGATCGAGATGCCGAACATCGACCAGTCGAATAACGAAATAAAGCCTTTGCGCACCAGCCGTTCATCATCGACTACAATCGCTTTAATCATCGAACTCCTCCTTCGTTTTACGTGGAATCACGATGGTCACTACCGTTCCTTGTCCCAGCTCGCTCTCAATGCGAAATTGCATCTGCTCATTATAAAATTGCCGCAGCATCCGGTTCACATAGGACAGTCCAATGCCAAGCCCGCGCTTCGCCTTGCTGTCGTCACCGGACAGCAGCTTCGCAATCGTCTCCGGCTCAATGCCGGAGCCATTGTCCTCTACCCGCAGCAGCATCTCCGTATCTCCTACAGGCTCAATCGTAATAACGATGCGCCCCGTACGGTCGCTCATTCCGTGATAAATAGCATTTTCGACGAGCGGCTGCAGCAGAAAACGCGGAACTGCAACCTGCAGCACCCCACCTGCAACCTTGAGCTGAAATTCGAATTCATAATCATAACGAATGCGCTGCAGCTCCATATAATTCGTCATCGCTTCAATCTCTTCATTAACGGTTACGATCAAGCTTTGCTTGCCCAAATTATAATGCAGCACCTTGACGAGCAGCGTGACCAGCTTATCAATTTCCTTCTGCCCGTTCATCCGGGCCAGCCACTGCACCGTATTGAGCGTATTATGCAAAAAATGCGGATTAATTTGGCTCAGCAGCTTTTCAATTTCAAATTGCCCCTTTTGCTTCTCCTTGTAGGCCACCTCGGCAATCAAATCATTAACCGTCGTTTTCATATTTTGAAAATTGTTAAGAACGAAGTCGAACTCCTCGACATTGGTAAAAGAAACCGGGCTTGTGCGGTTTTCCGCCATACGCACAATTTCTACATTGACCTTGCGCAGCGGACGATAAATTTGCTTCCAAATGAACAGCGCCAGCAGCAGTGCGAAGACGAGCGTGGAGCAAGCCAGCACAAGCATTTTGCTAAGCCAGGCATACATTTCGCTGTTGAAAGCTGATTTGCTGACGACGGCTATAAGCTGCCAGCCTTGTGCGCTCGGATAACGGAACAAATGATAGTCCGCCACCTCCTTATGCAGCTCGGGGAAACCGGCATCTACCGCCTTCCGCACCTGCATCGGCATACTCTCATCCTCCATATACGTCATGCTGCCCTGCTCATTGACAAGCACATGCGTAACCTTCATGCCGTAGGTCTGCTGCTGCAAAATGCTGCGAAATAAATTGTAATTTGTTTCCAAGTAAATGTACAGCTTCTGCTCGCCGCCTACACGAACGATCCGCTGCTCGGAGAACACCATATTGTTGCTGGAGTTGTACTGCGTTTGATGCGGCCCATAATAATCCGCGCCATTATAATGAATAAACAAAGGCAGCACTTTGCTGTCAAAGTTCGGGTTCATTGCCAAATTGGAAAACAGCACCGGATTTTCTTCGCCTGGCATAATGTAAGCGGTCAAGCCCAAATAGGGATTCGTAAAATTAACCAGATTGATTTTTTGATCAATGGCGGTCATCATTTGTGATTTGCGTGAAATTTGCCGCTCCTGCAAAAAATCGGAAACCTCGTCCACGATTTGACCGTCAAGCGCAAACTGCTTGGAGGCAAAATCAAGATTGTTGATAGCGTTTTCAAGATTAACCGCCTCTTGGCCCAGGCTGGCGCTAATTCCGCTTTGAATTTTGTTGGAGAAGATCGCATAGATGGAGGAATACGTCAGAAAGCCGACCAGTACGAGCGGCAGCAGGCAGCCCAGCATCACATAAAAAATTAATGTGCGCCGCAAGGAACGGGCCGCAAAGCGGTTGTGAAGCGCCGGCTGTTGTGCTAACATCGCGGGCTGACACCTCTCTTTCGGACATGTCGCTGACAGAGTTATATTTTTGACGGTCATTTACTAGAGTTAGAAAATCTTGTTATTATCTTACGATTGGCTTGCCATTTATGCAAGGGGGGAATGGACGCTTTTCGCGATTTTCCTTGCCTCCGGATTTAGTCTTCGTCTCATTCAATCATGAATCGCCCAAACCCACATTTGCCGCAGGACGTAATTAGCCCCGCCAGTTGGCGGGGCCATAAACTATTCAACGATTAGACCCTAAGACCTTTATATCTTATGCCTCTATTACCTTCTGTCTACTGCTTGCGGTAGCCGAATACTTTCTTATTCTGCTCGACGTTCCACGCCAGCACCTCATCATAGCCAAGGCCCTTCGCCTTGTCGAGCATTTCCTGGCGCAGCTTATTAAACTCGGCTTCATTTTTCGCAAAAATCATTTTCCACGAAAATTGCTTGATTACCTGTGCCACTTGGCCGCGCTTCTGCTCCAGCTCATCGCTGATGACGGAAGGTGGCGTTCCAGTGAACAGTGGACGCATAATGGCCAGCTGATTATTTTTCTCCAAATACTCCTTAGCCGTCAGAGCGCCGCCCATCGCTGCTCTCCAGTCTTGATCAAGCTTCGTTGGCGATTTCTCAAGCGTTGACTTCCATAGATTATAATCGTAAGGCTCGCCATTGTCAGGGTTAATATTCGTAGTTTTGAAGGTAGAATTGTTCAGCTGGCTCATGCCGTCCTTCCACGTGCCGCCGCCAAACTCTTCTGGTACAGCTGTATCATTTGCTGGAAGGGCCTGCTCGCCAAACGCAGTCAGAACCGGCTTGCCATCCTTCAGCTCCCAGCCCAGACCCTCTGGTCCATTGGAGGAAATCATATTGCCTTCTGGGCTGTACAGCCAATCAATGAGCTCCAGCACGCGATCGGGGTGCTTCGTTTTTGAGCCAATCGCCCAAACGCGGTTGCCTCCATAAGGGTCATAGCCATAGGAGAACGTCCGCTCTTCCTTGAACGGAACGAGCGCAAAACCTTTTCCTTCTGCCATATGCTCAGCTGTATTGTACGTATCATCGAGCCATGGGAAGAACGTGAACAGCAGCTGGCCGTCCTTCATTTTATTCACAACATCCTCAAACTTCTGCGTCATGGAATCTGGATCGACAAGCCCCATTTGGTTGGCGTCAAAATAAAGCTTGAGTCCGCGCATGTAATAGCCGTCTTCATCCAGCACGCCTTGATATTCGTCCTTGTCGGCCGAAACGAGCGAGAAGCCGCCAGGGTTAAAGCCGTCGCCTTCGTCAAAGCCGTGAATGCCTGCCCATGCTTTCGTCAGCACCATCATATTGCCATCCCAATCCGCCCACATCGAGAACGCATACGTCGGACGGCCGGATTCGCTTGTTGGCTCCAGCTCCTGCATTTGCTTGAGTACCGGCAAATAATCCTCCATCGTATTGATTTCCGGTCTGCCCAGCTTCTCATACAAGTCCCAGCGCAGATTCGGGTTGTAGGTCAAATCCTTCGCTTCCGAAGGGCCTGGCTTGTCGTCGCCAACATCGAAGCCGATGCCGTAGACGCTTGAGCCGCCGCCAAAGTTCGCTTTATTTTTCTCAATCGCCTTCGGTGCATATTTCAAAATATTTTGGCCTTTGCTGTCCAGCAAGCCATCCTTCGTCCAGTCCACGAGCATGCCTGCTTTAATCGAATCCAAATATTTCTGGCCGTCATCGCCAAAAATAACTAAATCGCCGAGGTTGCCTGCTGCCATCATCGTAGCGAATTTGACGTCGCCGCCGCCTTCGAGGTTCGAAGCAATAATATTCAAATTAATATTGAATTTATCTTTAATGACTTTGGCAAACCAGCCTGTCTGCTCGCCCGAGAAATTGGACAGCATCGAGAACACATCAAGTGTAATTTCTTCTTGCTCGCTGCTGCCTGCCGTCTCGGTTGCTCCTCCCGCAGATGGCGCCGTGCTGGCCGTGCTGCCCGCTCCATTGTTTGTGCCCGATGTACAGGCTGCTGTCGATACGATCAGCATCGTCGTCGCTAACAGCAAGGAAAATGTTTTACGCAATGATTTCAATGCAGTTGCCTCCCTTTTTTTAAAATATAAGCATTTATAAGTTTTACACCTATAAATAGGCTTATATTTCTCGGACTGAAATGCGCCGCGCCACCAAAGGACGGCGACAGCCGTTTCACCTTGTTTCATGCTTATGCTCGACCTCCGACTACGGCAGGCCACCCCCCTTCCATGCATGCACATGGCTGATCGCTCATAGCCACCTGGCCCCTAACCTTTTACAGCGCCAATCATAATGCCTTTGACAAAATACCGCTGGAAAAACGGATAAACGAACAAAATCGGAAGTATGACAATCATCGAAACCGTCGTTCGTATGGAGGTCGCTGTCTGCTTGTTCGTCAGGTCGATATTGCCTACCGCGCCTTGGGAATTGCGAATAATCGCGGCGAGCGATGTCGACTCGTTCAAATACTTGTAGAGTACAAATTGCAGCGTAAACAGCTTGCTGTTTGTCATTAGGAACACGGTATCGATAAAGGAGTTCCACTGGCTGACCGCCGAAAAAATCGCGATTGTGGCCGCAATCGGCGTAATGAGCGGCATAATGATTTTGCTGAAAATAACGATGTAGCCCGCCCCGTCCATTTCCGCCGACTCCTCCAGCACATCCGGTATCGATTCCACGAACGTTTTGACGAGAATGACATAAAACGGCGAAACGACCGCTGGCAAAATATACGCCCAAAAGTTGTTCGTCATATTCAGCTTCATCATAATGATGTACCACGGAATGATGCCCGCATTAAAATACATTGTGATGATGACAAAACGGTACCAGAAGCTTCTGGCCCACATTTTGTGCTTCGTAAATAAATAGCCGAGAAAGGCCGAAGCCGCGACGGTGAGCAGCGTGCCAATAATCGTTCTGCCGCCCGATACAAGTGCCGCCTGCGCCAAGCCCTTTAATTGCAGCACCTGAATATAATTGTCAAAATGAATCATTTTCGGGTACAGGGTAACCAGTCCCCTGGCGCTAAGATCGTTGCTGCTGATCGTATTAATAAACAGGTAATAAAAGGGAAACAGGCAAAGCAGCGTAAACAAGGTGAAAAATCCATAGTTGCAAATATGGAACAACCAGTCCCCAAGCCGGCGTTGCGTGTGCATGCGCCTCCTCCTTTCCTCTCGTTCAAGTTAGATGATCGATTCCCCGCGGACGATTTTGGATAACTGATTAGCGAAAAACAGCAAGACAATGCTTATAATCGATTTGAGCATGCTGATCGCCGTTGCAAACGAGAAGTTGAAGCCGAGCATTCCCGTGTTGTACACATACAGGTCAAGCACCTCGATATGATCTTTGTTAATCGCATTTTGGAAGACGAAAAATTGCTCCATGCCGTTGTTAATGAAATTAGCGATGGAAAGCAGCAGCAGTACAAAATACGTCGGCATCAGCCCCGGAACGGTAATATGCCAGATCATCCGGAAACGGCCCGCACCATCTACCTTTGCCGCATCATATTGCTCCTGGTCAATGGAGGAAATGGCTGCGATATACATAATGGCGCCCCAGCCCAGCCCTTTCCACAAGCCCCACAGCGTCATCGCCAGCCAAGTATGGTCGTCCTGCGCCAAATAGTTAATGCCCATTTCCTGAAAACCTAGGGCAATCATCCATTTATTGACGACGCCGCTATCTACCGAAAACATCATGAAGGCTATCGAATAAACAAGCACCCAGCTGATGAAATTGGGCAGCGTCGTGAGCACCTGTACCGTTTTCTTATACCAGGTTGTACGAATTTCAGTGAGCATAATAGCAAAAATAACGGGGAACACCGACGTTAAAATGCCGAGTGTACTCATCGCAAGCGTATTGCGCATCACCCGCATGACCTCTTGCGTCTGGGTCGGGTTGGAGAAAATCGCCTTAAACCATTGCAGGCCGACGAACGGCGTCTCCGATAACGGAAAACCTGGCCGATAATTGTAGAAGGAATATAACCAGCCGTATAGCGGAAAGTAGCTAAACAATAAAATCAGCACGAGGAACGGAGAGGCAAATAAAAATAAACGGAATTTGTCCGGTATCAAGCTGCCGCTTCGCCGAGACATCGAGCTTTGCGGACGGATAGCCGCCTTCATGTAATCCCTCCTGTAAAGATGTCGCAACCGCATGCCAGGCTTCCCGCTTCGAGTAAGCGCTTACTCGAAAATGAATCCACCAGTACCCAGCGGTTGATCTTGCCTTTAGTTTAGCGTGAATAGCGCTTCAGCAGAGAGTGACAGCTGTTTCAGCTCGAGAGAAAGTCGTTTGGGATATTTGCACGAAATTCCCCCTGCAGTGAACCAAATTCTTACCTTTTCCTGCCTGGCCTGCCGACAAAATAAAAAACCACATGGCGTTTTACACTCCCATGTGGCTTGAAAATTTTAAAAACAATATTTTTGCAAGGCGTGGTACACACCATCCTCATTATTTGACAACGTAATATCGTCTGCCAAAAGCTTTAACTCTTCCGGAGAATTATCCATCGCGATACCAAGCCCAGCAGATTCTAGCATCGTTATATCATTATAGTAGTTTCCAATCGCTAAAATTTCCTCTTTCTTTATCCCCCTCAGCTCGGCTAAGTTTTTCAAGGCATTACCCTTATCAGCTTGAATATTCAAAACATCTATAAAGGTATCCGCCGATCTTGTAATATTGAGCTCCTGGCTCAACAGGCTTAAATCAATTTGCAATTGATTTAATTGCTCACTTGTACCGATACAGGTGAATTTAATTAACGGATCTGCAAGACTATCAAATTGCGGGAGCGATCTAGGATGAATATAAAAACTGGCGTATATATCACCTATTTCTTTACTCATCTGCTCCACTTTATCAACATAAAGATCAAACGGCGTGTTAATATCAAAATGAATCTGGTGTTTTCGGCAATAGCTCATAAAGCTTTCAAGTTGAGGAGCGTTTATCGCATATTGATTAATAATCTGGTTATTTTCAAAATCGATCGTAATCGCTCCATTGAACGTTATGCCCACACCATTTATGCCAATGATATCCGTATAAAATTTTGTGCTTGTCGGCCCTCTGCCCGTACATAATACGACTTCAGAGCCTAATGAGGAAAGTTCCTTAATGATTTCTATACTTTTTTCGGAAATAATATGATTATCATTTAATAAGGTACCGTCCATATCAATTGCGATCAACTTATACATTGCTGAAAAATTCCCTCCAGTTAGTCCTTATTTCTAGTGTGTACATTTTCGACTTCCAATAGTGGCCTCAAATTTCCATTTACGCTTGAACCATTATATATAAAAGTTTCATAAATTTCCACTATTATTAAATCAACCTGCATATTTCTTCTTTATCTCTTCTTTTGAGGTTATGACAGCCGAATCCACTTGTTTTCTTAAAGCGAAAAACCCAACTAAAGCTATAAACACGGACAATGCAGCAAATACATACATATAATTTCCGCCATAATTTTGCTGAACCGCACCACCTATTGATCCTCCCAAAATGCCTGACACGCCTAAAAATATCATAGCCAGCAGCGATTGGGACGTTGTCCTAAACTGCTTCGGCACAACTAAAACCATATAATTTACGGCTGATGCCCAAAATAGACTATAGGTTATCGCTTGAAACAACTGTAAAACTAAAATGATATAAGGCTCGGTCGTATACACATAACAAACCCATCGAATGATATAAAACAAAGAAGCCGCAATGATCAACTTTAGGGGGTGGAACAATTTCAATAATTTAGCCGACATATAAAAGCCAATGATTTCACTCAAACCAATGATGGCCCATGCCCACGAAATCATAGAATCGTTTGCGCCCATTTCTTTAAAGTATATGGAAAATAAAGCATCATTCATTCGATGAGGCACCGCTAAAAACAATAAAAAAATCAAAAAGATAAATATTCTTTTATTACCTATTAACTGCACAAGGTCTCTCCAATTAAAACGACTATTATCTTTGCCGGTAAATTCATTTAGATTAAATAAGATGATTATTGCGGCAAGCCAAATGGGAAAATAGATTTTTATTAAGGCATCTAATCCTCCAATAAGCTCAAAATAAGCGCCAAGAAATACAGCGACCATACAAAAGCCAATGGAACCCCACAATCTGATCGTACTGTATGTACTTTTAAAATTTTCGGCAATTTTTACGGTCAGCGTATCTACCAATGGAATCGCGGAAAGGAAAAACATAAACAAAGACACGACAAAAATAACCGAAAAGAGCTTGCTGCTTATATAAAACAAGCCAACTGCACTAATTCCTGTCAAGCACCATAAAAGCAATAAAATCCTCTTTACAGCATGCCATTTATCGCTAATGAAACCTACGATTGGCTGAAGAAAAATCGCAAAAAAAGGGCCTACCATAAGCAACAGCCCAATTTGAGCTATGCTAAAGCCTCTCTCTGCAAGCAGTAACGGAAGGTAGGGAAGAAGAATGGCAAATGTCGAAAATACTAAAAAATTTAAAGCTTTAATTTGAATCATTACTTTACCCATGGTCATCCTCTATCCTATGCTAGTTTGTCGTACTGCAAAAAAAAGAAGCCAATCTTATGCTGAAATGACTTCTTTTCATTTGATTCATTATTTCCCATACACATTTAGGTATTCCTTGATTTTTGTCACATTTTGCTCTTTATCGGCAACATCGGACATGTAGGCTACAACATCGGTTATACGAGCTACGACGTATATTTTTACATTGTAGGCTTTGCTCGCCTCCTCCAATGCGGACAATGCCGTTTCGGAACCTTTTTCTTCTCTATCTAATGCCACTAGAAATGCAGTTAATATCCCGCCCTCATTTTCCACTAACTGCTTCGTCTCTTTAATCGTTCTGCCTGATGTAAGCACATCATCTACCGCCAGAATCTTTTTGCCCGCTAGAGAAGCGCCGATTATATTTCCGCCCTCTCCGTATTGCTTCTGAAGCTTGCGGTTGAAGGCAAAACCTACATTGCCCGCTTCGTTGTTATGCAAGGCCAGTGCCGTAGTTAACGCTATCGGTATCCCTTTATAAGCAGGCCCAAAAATGATATCGAATTCAATCTTTTCCTTCACAATCGTGTCTGCATAAAAACTCCCTAGCCGCGCTAACATCGCAGAATCATTAAAGGAGCCAAAATTAAAAAAATATGGACTTAATCTTCCTGATTTCAATGTGAACTCACCAAATTTAATGATGCCATCATCGACTATAAATTGTGCAAACTCTTTACTAATATTTCGAATCTCAATCACCTTCCATCCCTATAAACGTTTAGGATAAAACATTCGATTTCATTTTTAATGAATCAAACGTTTTATTTTGAATCGTGTTTTGCAGCTCGGAACGATCAAGCAGGGTTATATTTTTTTCAATAAGCCAATTGTCATCGTAAAACTGATCTAAATAATTGATCCCCGTATCCGGTATAATAGCAACAGCAGATTTTGAATCACTATTATTCAGCCAAGCTAAAGCTGCTACTACCGTCAATCCACCAGATCCCCCCATTAAAATGCCATGATGTCGAGCTAATAAACGACACATCGATATCGCTTCCTGGTCACTGGCAATGCACACCTGATCCAGCACCGAAATATCGGTATTATCGCTTCTCCAGCTTAGTCCTACACCATTAATCAAATAAGGAGAAAATTTTTCTCTGAAAACAGCCGAACCAGCTACATCGCAAGCAACGATTTTCACATCCGGCCTCTGCTCCTTCACATATTTCCCAATTCCACAAAGATGTCCGCCTGTGCTGACTGCTCCAATGATAGAATCTACCGGCAAGTCCACGATTTCCAATGCTGTTGTTTGAGAATGATATTGCGGATTTTGCGGATTATCATATTGATTTGTCCAGTAAGCATTGGGAAACTTTTGGAGCAGCTCCTGAACCCGGTTTAGTCTGGCTCGTTGAAAGCCTCCGTCCGCTGCCGGTGAAGTGACCATACTAATTTCTGCCCCATAAGCCTGATACCACTTCAGTAAGCTTTCACTTACTTTAGGATCAACAACAATAATGACACGAAACCCATAAACGGCTCCTAGCATAGCGAGAGATTTCCCAAGATTGCCCGAGGTTGATTCTACCAATATACTGTCATGATTTAATTGCCCTGAAGCAAGCGCCGCTTTTACTAAACCAAGAGCCGTTCGATCCTTTATGCTAAAATTAGGATTAAAGTAATCAAGCTTTAAATATAAGCTTTTGCCCTTAGGAACTAACTCGTCATTTAGAGCTAAAACCGGCGTGTTTCCAATACATTCCGTAATATTGTTATATATCATTGCGTCACCCCACAATTTTAATTAGGCTATCGCCCGTGGTCAGTACTTTATTACCGCTCTGCAGCACGACGATAGGATCTTCTACATGCAATGCTCCAAGACCAAATTCATAATAAGGTGTCTCTATGGAAAGAACCATTCCTTCTTCAATAACATCATCGCTAGCTGGAGATAAAATAGGCAATTCGTACGGCTCTAAACCAATTCCATGTCCAACATGATGCCTTCTATAACTCTCAAATCCTGCTTCATGAACAGCATTCATGGTCAGATGGAACACATCCTTGCCCTTCATCCCAGGCTTAACCCTTTTTATCGCTTCTTGTTGACCTTTATGCAGCGCATTATATTTCAGGTATTCTGGTTTAAGCGCCTTATAGGCAAAAACTCTCGCAATATCCGCCCAATAACCATCACAAACAATGTCGCAATCAAACCAGAGAATATCCCCTGGCATTAAACGGTTATCGGCATTAGGCTTTCTTTGGCCGCCAACAGCATGTCTCCCAACTTTAATCATCGGCAATGTGGCTAAAGCACCTTGCTCAGCAATCGAGCATGAAAAAATTTTGACAATTTCCTGTTCGTTAATGCCCTCATATAGTTGATCAATAACGGTTTCAATCGCTTTTTCGATACAGGTCGCTGAATAAGCAAGCGCATCGATTTCAAAGCTTGTTTTGACCGCTCTAACGCTGCGGATAACCGCCGAGCATTCAACAAATTCAACATGAGGGAGTTTACTTTTAATCAACGATAAGCGGCTCCCTCTCATGCCATCCTCATCAATCCCTACTCGTTCATTAGCGAGATTAAGCTTATTTAGTAACGCAACAAGACCTTCCTCGGCATTTGAGTTTCCATTGTCATTATTTGATAAATCGTTTAATCGCTGCTCATCATCCGTTAATGGGGTGTCTGCTGCATATTCCCGATAAAAGGTTCCATAGGTTACGACATGTCCAATTGGGGAGCGGGCATCCAAAATCTGATCAATTTCTCCTACGGAATGCACAACATGAACCTTATCGGGAGAACAGCTTGTAATGACTGCGAAGCATTGTCCAAAATAAGGGTTCAACATTTTTACTACAGGATCAAATCCTGTAAAATATTTTATATTTTCTTTTGTAGCCGCAACAATGGCCGACAGATTATGTTCTTTCATTTTTGATATTAATCGTTCCGTATTAAACAGCATCGTTCACCTCGTGTTTTATTCGAACTCCAATTGCTCAACTAGCTTTATAACAGCAGGGGCGAGCAAGCTGTAATGACTTGAATCAACCCAATCAACTTCACTAATTTCTGAACATGGCACTATATCTCCAGCCCAGGTTGCCGTATAACATATTAATTCAACGCTGGCATTCTCTTTATAGGCAGGCCCTATTACCGTTCTCAAATGTTGAATGCTTTCCCTCTGAATGTCTATGTTCAGCTCTTCTTTTAATTCCCTTACTAACGCTTCTTGCGGGTCCTCGCCTGGCTCGATTTTCCCCCCCGGCAAATACCAAAGCTCGTTATCCCTAACCCTAACTAGAAGCAGCTTATTGTTATCCTGTTTTACAAGGCAGGCACAGCTAATCATTGTCATGTAACAACACCCTATCTACCATATTTATCATATTGCTCTTGTCATAATTCAAAAAATGTCCAGCAGCTATTCTCATCGGGTCTCCGGCATGAAAAAATTCATAGACTAACTGTCTTTGGCCAAAGCCATCACCCGATGCATCCCAAGCAAGATTTAATAATTTCGTTCGGGATAAAGCATCCGTTTCGCCTGTAGAAAGAGAACTCGCCAAGTCGCTTAAATCAGAATTAAGAAAATCCTGATAATGCGGTGTAGACAACATGGAACCAGCGGCAAGCGATTGTAACGTTTTAACCATCGTTTCATACATTTTCGGAAAATTATATCGAATCGCTTGAATAGCGCTAATGCTTGGGGTTATGACCCCTTCTTCGCTTAAAGTTGCATCTGCTTCACTCCATGCAATACTCGCTTTTACAAGCTCGACATAGGAGGTTAGCTCTCCTAATTTTTCTTGAACATTTATAAATCCATCCAGCTTCAGCATCTTCGCCAATTGAATGGAAATGCCTGTGAGGAGCTCCGCTTTAGATAATCCTCTTACAATACCCTGATGCCCCGTATGATTTCGAGCAAAGGTTTTATCGTAGAACAAATTCGATTTATCAACATCTCTGAACACGAATACCTTGTCCCAAGGAATAAAGACTTCATTTAAGATCAAATAAGCATCGATTTCATCAAAAGCATTAGCTAGTGGATGATCAAAATGATGATAAACTGGTTTCACCATAGGTTTTCTGCAAATAATTTTCACGCCTGGATAATCGATAGGCAAAGCAAAAGAAACCGCGTAGTCCTCGTCACCCGGCTTTAACCCTGGCATATTAAAAATGAGCAATTCATCTGCAATTGGCGCCAATGTTACAATCATTTTTGCCCCAGTAACCACGATTCCTTTTTGATCATGGCTTACGATTCTCACAGCTGCATATTCATTAATTTGGGAGCCTAGAGGTAAAGATCGATCAATTTGCGGATTAATAGCTCCATGGCCTACAAATAAGTTATTCTCTTTCACATAATTATAGTAAGCTTTCATATTTTCAGAGAAATTAGCAAACGGATTGCTTCCCAGCTGCTTAGAATGAGCATATAACGTAGCTAAAGCGGCATTGATAAAATCTGGCGTTCTACCTAACATTCCAAAAGAAATATCCGCTACAGCCTTATAAGATTTTCTTTTCCGCTGTAAATCCTCGACTGTTGAAGGGACTAGCAGACTAATTGCGGCATTCTGATTGCCATCCTTAAAACAATGGATATCTGATTGTTCTTCCTGCAAATCATAATACTTTTCGATACAACCAATCGCTCCTGAAAATGCCGGGCTTGTCGCTACGTCAACTTGAACTCCGTTTAAATAAACAGAATTTCTGCCTTTCATTCTTTTCAAATAGGCACCTTTAGCTGAAAATTCATAGGTTTGCACTTTGTTCAACACCTCTTGCTTTAATTTTTTCCATAAAAACCTTAATAAATAAATTATAAAACATTAAAATTAAACAAAAATTAAAAATAGATAAATTATAGTAATTTACATATGTAATGGTAATTTAATTCTATGAAAAAGTCTGTCGAAATTAGCTGTCGAATACAAACTTTTTTTGTCGAAATTAGCTTGAAAACCGTTTCAATACGATAAAAAGCAGCAGCTCCCTTAAAGGAAACTGCTGCTTTTTATCTATTTATCGCGAAAACAACATCGATCCGGCATAAATGTAAACGCTTTATTATTTGTAAATATACTACATTTATATCGATTATATATACAAGATTCCCCAAATAGAGCAGATGCGATTCTCGTTAAAAAAATAGCAGGAAAAAGAACACATGCTGCGTTCTTTTTCCTGCCGAAATTTCTTCTAAATGATGCTGCCGTTTCATTCAAAAAAATAATATATTTAGCCCTTGAGCTGCTTATACTTCTCAGCATATTTGCTCACGCTCTGAATGAATGTCGCATGCGACCAAGTGAGCGGCGCAACCGATAGCGGGCTGCCGTCAAACGGATTGAGCTGCTCCGCCAGCAGTCCGCTGGATAAAGCATGATCTACGACCCATTGCAGCGTCTGCTTCGGCCCTTCCAGATCGTCCAGCTTCTGTGCAGAAGCAATTTGGTAATTGGCGACCCATAGCGTACAAATAATCCATGGGTTGCCCGGAATTTTGTCAATGTCGCCGGTTTGCTGGAAATAATAATCGTTCGTATACCGCGCATGTCCGCCAACATCGGTCTGGATTCTCAACCCGTCTCTGATCGCATTCATCGTCCGAATGACTTTATCATCATCGACCGCCAGCACGCCAAATTCCCAAATGCCGAATATGCTGCTCTCCAGCGTCATATCCTTCACCCAGCCATTGTCCTTCTGAATGAGTCCGCGCGCAAACCGTCCGCTTTCCTCATCCCACAGCTGCGTCAGCATGCCGCGCTTGATCGTCTGGGCTGTATTGCGGTAATGGTCGCTGCGCTCATAATCACCAAACAGCTCGGTGAAAAAGGCTGCCGCCATTAAGCCGCCATATACGGATGCGACGGTGTACGTCCAGATGCCGTAGCGCTCTTCCCACAGATCATAGCTTGGCTTAGGCAGCGATAGCTCCGGCTCTATATAGCTGCTGAGAAACGTAGCTGCCTTGCGGATCAGGTTGCTGTACAAGGACTGCGGCAGCTCAATGACTTGATTTCGCAAATAATCCTGCCATAAAGCGAACAGGACAAGCGCCGTCTCGTCTTCCTGAATCGGAAGCCTTTGGCTGCCCTGCACGATGTATGGATGCCAGCTGGAGCCAACCGTTCCGTCCGGATTGTATTTGTGATACAAATAGCCGTCCGGTGCAAGCGCTGCTGCACAAAAATTAAAAAATGGCGCAATAACGCTCTGGTAGCCGGCAAGCGACATCGATTCGGCAATCAATGCGCCGTCACGCGGCCACATGTAGCTGTAATGATCACGATTATATTGCAAAATATCAGTGTCATTCGCCGCCAAAATCGCGCCGCGCTCATCCACCTGCGTGCGCACGATGAGCAGGCTGTGACGGAACATCCGGCTGATGCTATCATTCAAATCGCCCAAATCGCTCTCCGCTCTTCTCAGCCAATGATTCCAATAAATGACGACGCGGCTAAGCAGCTTTTCTGGGCTGTTATCGAGGACGTATTGATTAAGCTCCTTGACTTCCTCCAGGTTTTTCCCAATTGACATCCAATAGTAAAAGGTTTTTTCGCCGCCGCCCGGTACATTGGCGCTCAGGCCAATCGTACTGTCCACGGAGCCTTGGGCAATCGTATTGCCCATTAGTACGCCATCCTCTGCATCACGCCAGGTGCCTTCCGCAGAGTGGAACCGCTTGATGCCCGTAGAATATTGCATCAAGCCGCCTTCATCGCTCGATCCGCTGAACATAAAGTAATTCGAGCGCTTGTAATGAAACAGCGTGTTATTTTCCGGGTAATAGGCAGCTGTATCGCCCACCTCCGAGCCGTCGATCATCAAATCCTGATGAAAAAACAGCCTTGCCTCGCGGGCATCATGACGTAAATTCCGTACGACGACCCGTTTAATATAAATGCATTCGCGTTGATGAATGCCATCATTCATTTGCAGCTCAACACCAAGCCCTTCATGCCGAGCTATAATGTTCGTCACGAGCGAGTCGTCAATGTAGCCAAGCTCAATGTTCCACTCTGGCTCATCCAGCCAGGAGAAGACGCCGCCAATCCAAATGCCGAAGCGGCAATAGTGGCCGCCCACATGATTGAGCTGTCCCACATAAGGATAATAAATATCGCGGATGTAACAGGTTTGATCCAAATTCACTAACAGCTTTCCATTGCCAATTACAAGGTGACGGGGCATTGTTTGTTCTCCTCTCGCTGTAACAAAAGTTGATGATATACGGCTATATAGGCTTTGGCAGAGCGATTCCAGCTATAGTTCTCCTTGGAGACATTGTCTATGATTTGCTTCCAGGCCTCTGGATTCCGGTATACGCGAAGCGCTCTGCTAACCGTACTCCAATATTCATCGGCATCATAGCCCACAAAGCTGAACCCATTTCCTTCACCAGTATATTCATCAAAAGACTGGACAGTATCCTTTAGCCCCCCGGTCTCCCTAACGATCGGGACAGCACGGTAGCGCAGCGCAAGGAGCTGGCTGATTCCGCAAGGCTCGAAGCGCGAAGGCAGCAAATATAAATCAGCACCTGCGTAGATGCGGCGAGCGAGCCTCTCATTGTAGCCAAGCTTTACCGCGATTTTGTCTGGGTAGCGCTGCGCAAACTGCTGCAGCTGCTGCTCATAATGCCACTCGCCTGAGCCAAGGATGACGAGCTGGACATCTTCCTGCAGCAGCTCCTCGAGCCTGGCGGTGATGAGGTCCAGCCCTTTCTGCTCTACGAGCCGATTGACCATGCCGATGAGCGGAATTTCCTCAGATTCCGGCAGTCCGAGCTCCTGCTGCAAATCGAGCTTGTTTTTCCGTTTCCGGCTAATCGAATTGCGGTATGGCGTATGCAGCGCCGAATCCTTCATCGGATCATAGGACTCATCATCAATACCGTTTACAATGCCCAGAAGATCGCCTTCGCGATGCCGCAGCAGCTCCTCCAGCCGCTCGCCGTATTCACTGCCCTTGATTTCTTCCGCATAAGTATGGCTGACTGTCGTCAGCTTGTCTGCGTACACGAGGCCGCCTTTCAAACAGCTGGCTGCGCCATGAAACTCCAGCCCGGCTGGGCCAAAAGCTTCATCACCCGCCCCCGTTAAATCCTGAAGCTGCTTGATGCCTAGTACGCCCTGATATTTCAGGTTATGGATGGTGAAAACGGTGCGGATATCCGCCCATTCTGCTGCATATTTCGTCTTGAGCAGAAATGGAATGAGCGCGGTTTGCCAATCATGGCAATGGATAACATCAGGAAGCACATCAACAAAGCTTAGCGCTTCCAGCACGGCAAAGCTAAAAAACACAAAGCGTTCGGGATCGTCTCCATACCCATATAACCCTCTGCGCTTAAAATAAAACTCATTGTCGATCAAATAATAGCAAACGCCATCTATTTCTCCGCGAAATAGTCCGCAATATTGATTGCGCCAGCTGAACGAAACGTTAAAAGAGGCGATTTGTTCGAAATATTCCAAATATTCTGCGGGGATATCCTCATATTTTGGCAAAATAACGCTTGTGCCGATTTGACGTTTAACCAATGCTTTGGGAAGAGCGCCTGCAACGTCGCCCAAGCCGCCGGTTTTTGCGAGTGGCGCGGCCTCCGAAGTTGCAAACAAAATATTCATTTTTTTCTCCTCCTGTTTCGCGAAAAAATTTGGCCAGCAGAGACTGTAAGCACGCTGTAGAAACGTCCCAGCTTAACGCCCAGCCTCATGCCTGCCTATTTATTTAGTTAGATCGTCTTTCGCTTGCCTGCCAGAAAAGGCAGCCTTTCTGCGCCTCTTATATCCCGGTTGCAATCGACTCGTACATCCTTATCCAAAATGCTATGCTGAATGAGGCTATTTTCGCCGATAATGCCATTTTGCATAATGATGCTGTTGCGAATGACTGCCCCTTTGCCAATATGGACGCCCCGGAACAAAATGCTGTTCTCAACCGTCCCTTCAATCCTGCAGCCATTGGCGATTAATGAATTATTAACTTTGGAAGATTCCAAATACCTCGCCGGCGGTTCGTCCTTAACCTTCGTGAAAATGGTGCCCGGCTGGAAAAACAGCTCTTTCCACACTTCAGGGCAAAGCAGATTCATGCTATTGGAAAAATAGCTTTCAAGCGTATTGACTACGCCCAAATAACCATCGTATAAATGTCCGTAAACCCGCAGCTTGTTCAAGCGGGAGAAAATCGCATGGCGTACGAGATGATCCTGCCCCTGAGCGAGCGAGGTTTCTACGATTTCCATGAGCAAATCTTTTTTCATCACATACATTTCCATAGAGGAAATATCGCTCAGCATACGCCCATAGTTTTCCTGAATCGATGTAATTCGGCCATCGCTGCTCATCTTGACCTTGCGCGCCTTGCCAGCCAGATCATGCTGCTTCTTGCACACGATTGTAATATCCGCCCCACGTGCCTCATGCTCGTCAATAATCGGATTGAAATCAATATTGCATACCATATGGCTGCGCGTAATTACAACATACTCCAGCGTTGAGCGGTTGAAATAGTCGCGGTTTTGATAAAAATGGTATAAATCGCCACGGCTGATTTCCTGCAAATCATCCGTAGCCGGCGGCAAAATAAACAAGCCGCTCTGACGATTATTCAAATCCCAATACTTTCCTGAACCAAGATGATCCATAAGCGAGCGATATTTCGTATGCGCGAATACCGCTACCTTGTTAATGCCGGAGTTCACCATGCTGGACAAAATAAAATCAATGAGCCTATAGCGTGCGCCAAACGGCACGGTCGCGAGACAGCGACTCTGTGTTAAATGCTCCAACTCGTCCGTCTCGTGGATTAAATTGATAACGCCCATTATCCGATTGCTCATGATGGCTCCACCTCCAGCAGTACGTGATCATTCGCAACAAACTGTCCGACAGCTACGACGGTAATCGCCTCATCCTCCGGATCGCCAATCTGCACGCCGTCTTCGATTACAGCGCCTTCGCCGATAATCGCCCGATAAACACGCGCCCCTTCACCAATCCGCACATTCGGCATAATGACGGACTCGCTAACCTCGCTGTCCTTCTCCATCTGTACGCCATAGAAGAGAACCGAACGATCTACCCGCCCTTCCACGACGCAGCCCTCCGTCACCATAGACGATATCACTTGAGCGCCCGCCGCTACGTATTGCGCCGGCCGATTGGGATTGACGGAATAGATGCGCCAATCTGTATCCGATAAATCAAGCGAAGGCTCCTCTGCGAGCAAATCCATATTCGCCTCCCACAGGCTTTCGATCGTTCCGACATCCTTCCAGTAGCCGCGGAACGAATAAGCGCTGACGATGAGGCCATCCCGCATCATAGCCGGGATAATGTCTTTGCCAAAATCATTGCTGGACTGGCGGTTCGCCTCGTCATAAATTAAATATTTTTGCAATACAGACCATGTGAAAATGTACACGCCCATCGAGGCGATATTGCTGGTAGGCTTCGCAGGTTTTTCCTCAAATGCAGTTATGCGGTCTTCATCATCGACATGCATGACACCGAAGCGGCTGGCTTCCTTCCAATCTACTTCTATACCTGCTATCGTTACATCCGCCCCGCACCGCTTATGATGCTGAAGCATCAGATCGTAGTCCATCGTATAAATATGATCGCCGGAAATGACCAAGACATAGCTTGGATTATATCGCTCAATAAACTCCATATTCTGATAGATCGCGTTGGCCGTGCCCTTGTACCAGACGCCGCCCTTCTGTTTCACATGCGGAGGAAGAATAGCCATGCCTCCGTCACTGCGATCGAGGCCCCAAGGCGTTCCAATGCCCAAATAACGATTGAGCTCAAACGGCTGATACTGCGTCAATACACCTACTGTATCGATTCCCGAATGCGTGCAATTGCTTAATGTAAAATCAATAATCCGATATTTCCCGCCGAAATAAACGGCCGGCTTGGCCAAATCCTTCGTGAGCACTCCAAGACGTTTTCCTTCACCCCCTGCAAGCAGCATTGCCAACATTTCTTTACGAGCCATGGACACCAACTCCTTATTCATGAGTGTCCCCCAGAACCTAGATGAGAGAGCAAGGCGAGAGCGGGGGAAAATGTGATGAGATGCAACATTTGCAGCCGTGCCCAGCAATCGTACCGCTGACGAAATAAGGCTTCTGCCTTATCCCCGAGTCCCGGATTTATATGACTTGTCGTCTATGAAAGAGCGGTAACAACCCGGCTCTGGCACTCCGATTTGATAGTTGGAGCAGCATTTTGGAGTAGTTGGCTTTAACAACAAACCCTTGCCACATCATAATCATGATATGACAGATTGTCCGGCAATATGAATAAATGCCAGAATAGAACTGGAAAAGAGCTTCCGTCCGTTAGCTGAGAAACTATGAAGCTAGAATGAGCGTGAAGCATAGAGCCGCTTAGTCGTGATAAATTCGTGTGCGAGCGTTCTACATTAGCGGTGGTCCTGTCATTGAGTGAAATAAAGATGTAGTGGGGATAATCATCCTGCAGTTGGAATGCTGTGATTGACAAGGTCTGCTCCTTCCTTTTAAATTGGATAAAAGCGACTGTTGCCTGATTATTTTCGAGGTAAATGGGGCCAAGGGCCCCATCTTGCAGCTAGTTATATTATACATCTTTCATAGCCAAATGAAACCTTAAATTGCTGATTTACTGACTGATAGAAGATGAATATGTATTTATTATACTGTACGGGTTACGCGATGAATGTAATAATGTTTAGAGCAGTATCCCTTCGTACTCGCGCTTTTTGTACAATTAATCCATTTACAGTTTGTTACAATTTTCGTTCTACGAGGCCGGATGGTGAGAGGATCGCCATGACGCATAAGACGCTGATGGTGCATGGAGCATAGTTCTCTGGCTTTGACAGGTTTGGTGCAGTTCTCAATGGTGCATTCATTATTCATGGTGTATCTCCTCCGGAATCAAGCCTGTTAAAATATATCCCTATTTATTGATTATTTTAACAAGGAACGCAACAAGTTAGAAAGCGCGCTGAGCGCCCGATAAGCTGTAGTAATCGGACGGATTTCCTTCTATCCGCTAGCTATATGCCTGCCAGGCTTTCGAGTTTAATTAATTAAACGCTAATTCAAGGTGAAACGGTTGTCGCCGTCCTTTGGCGGCGCGGCGCGTTTCATTCCGAGAAATATAGAGAAAGGATAGCGTTAGAATATCCTTTCTTATATTTTAAAAATACCTTACATAATTGCCGCACTGCTGGCTCAAAGGAGCGAAAACGATTGACGGTTTTTGAAAGAGTGTTTCAAATGATGGACAGTCCTGCTGCTATTATCCGATCTGTAAAGCATTATGGCTTCATAATGGATGTCAATGAAGCCTTCATTCGCCTAACCGGCCTGGAATATGGATATTTGATAGACAAGCCGGTAGGCGAGCTGCTTGAGAACTGGTCGCTCAAGCACTTCAAGCCCAGTACAAAGCGGGAAGGACTGCTCCACACCTGCAAGCCGGGAGGAACGCCTGTCATGGTCGAGCATAATAACCTGAACATGCTTAACGAAGAGCGCCAGGCACTATCGCTCATTATATTGCATGATTTGAGCTCCCATCACTGGATTGAACGACAATTCGAGATGAATACCGTGCTGTTCAGCGGCATTCTCGACGCCAACTATCAGGTGCAATTTTTGAAAGACCCTTTCCCGGCCTATTTGCTAGCCGACGGCCATTTGAATGGAGAATCTTTTCTGGAGATTATAGCCGAAAACGAGCATCTTCGCCTGCTCCATATTTTGGAGGAAACGCGAAAATATAAAAAAACAAACCATATCACTGTAAAAACATCCAAAGTGAATGGCGTAGAGCTTGAAGTAAAGGTAACTTTCACTCCTATCTTCGACGGGTTTGGACGAATTAAGGAATTCGCCTTTATCGTGCTGGATTTGCAGCCTATTAACACGCATGAGTATATCGATTCCGGCATGAGGCTGAAAATCTGGATGGCAAAACGCGACATAAGCGCAGGCCAGCTTGCGGCTGCCACCGGTATTTCCATCCAGACGATTTCCAAGCTGCGCAATGGAAAAATAAAAATGCCCCAGCGGCTCACTGCTGAACTGATTGCCTCTGAGCTGAGGATCGACTACTTGGAGATTTGGCAAAAAATACGCAAATAAGGGATGGTCCTGACGGGGACCATCCCTTATTTGCATTCTATATGTTTTTAAATGTTTTTAAGCGGCTCGGCAAGCTGCGCTTTTTCCAGAAAGCTTGTCGGCTCGCCCAAGTAATACAAATGCAGCTCGTGCATCGCTCTCGTACAGGCCGTATAAAACAGCTTGCGCTCGTCTTCCCGTCCATATACTAAGCTTGAAGCATTATACAAAATAACAGCGTCAAACTCCACGCCTTTCGCCAAATAGGAAGGAATAACGACAACCCCCTGCTCGAACGTCGACGTTTCTTTGGCGATCAAATGAATATCCGGCACGATGGCCGACAATGCTTCAAAGGCCAGCCTGCTCTCCTCCGCTGTCTTGCCAATAACGGCAATCGAGCTATTGCCCTGTTTCTTGAGCTCTTCGATTCGCTGGGCAATTCGCTTCGCAAGCTCTTCCTCGTCGGCAATAGGTGTAATCGTCGGCCATGGGCCGCTCCGGTTAAACGGAATAATCCGCTCTCCGCCTGCGATAAAGCTGCTTGTAAACTCGGAGATTTGGCGGGTGGAGCGATAGCTGCGCTCCAATACGACACGCTCGGTTTCCTGCTCCTCATACATGCCCGATAATGCATGAAAGCTGTCACCGACTACGGCATGGGCGAAAATCGACTGGTTCAAATCGCCAAGCGCCGTAATTTTGCAGCTCGGGAAAATTTTCTTTAAATAATGAAATTGGAACGGCGAATAATCCTGCGCTTCATCGACGAACAAATGCTTAACCGACGTATTCGTCTGGAAGCCCTCAAGCAGCTCCTTCAAATATAAATAAGGGGTAGCATCCTCGTAAAATAATTCCTTCCGCGCCAGCTTCTCAGCCGTGCCTTCGCAGATCGCAGCCCAAAGCTGCGGATATTCGCCCTCCTGCTCATTTGTTTCATGAAACAGCTGGCGATACACCTCCGGCATATCCAGAAACTTAAGCCGTTTAACCCGGCTGCGCAGGCGCTTAAAGCGCTCCTGTACAATGATCGCTGCCAGACGGTCGCTCTCCCGCTTATGATCATCGAAGGAATTTTGCGTAAACCCTTCCTTGTCCAGCAGCTCGCTGTAAACCGTATTATACGTTTCGTTATCCAGCAGCTCCATCTCTTCTTCTACCCAGCGCTTGCCCCGCTCCTCGCGCCCGAGGCGGGTCAGCTCCTTGAGCAGCCACTCAGCAGTCATACGCAGTCGGTTCGGAATCGGATAAGAACGATTATGGCTGTAAAAATGCTCGTGTATCGCCTCGGCTGTAATTAAGGTGCGGCCGCGGAACTTCATCGCCCGAAAGCGCAAGCCCTTCTCGCCGAGTGAAGCGGCATACCGGTCAATAAGCCCAATAAAAGCGAGGCTTGATTTATAGCGAATCCCTTCGATGCGTGCATCATATTCGCTGCCATGAGCGGCAGAGAGCGTATACTCCAGCTGGGAGAAAGGGTCCTCCAGATCAAAGGTTTGAACAAGGCGGTGCTCCAAATACTGCTGATACGTCGTCTGCTGCATATTTTGCTCGCCAAGCTCCGGCAGTACGGTTGCGACATAGCTGTTAAACATCGGATTTGGCGAAAAAAGTACGATTTGGTCAGCATTCAATGTACCGCGATAGCGATAGAGCAAATACGCCACCCGCTGCAAGGCCGCTGAAGTTTTACCGCTGCCCGCCGCTCCCTGAACGAGCAGAAGGCGAGCGCGCTCATTGCGGATAATTTGGTTTTGCTCGCGTTGAATCGTCGCCACAATGCTTTTCATTTGCGAATCTGACTGCTTGCCTAGCACCGCTTGCAGTATTTCATCGCCGATCGTTACTCCGGTGTCGAACATGCCTTCAATTTCACCCTGGCGAATAATATACTGGCGCTTCAGCGTCATTTCTCCGGAAATTTGTCCACTAGGCGTCTCATACTTTGCAGGTCCTGGTGAATAATCGTAATACAGGCCGGATATAGGCGCGCGCCAGTCATAAATTAAATAGTTGGCTCCGCTTTCGTCGAGCAGGGAACCCACTCCCAAATAAATCGGTTCAATCGCCTCGCGGCTCTCGCCATCCTCTACAAAATCAATGCGCCCGAAATAAGGCGACTGTGCCAGCTTCTTCAGCAGACCCAGCTGCTCCATCGCTACGCGGCGCGTCCGCTCCCGTTCTGACAGTAATTCCGCCTGCTGCTTCAAGCTCGCATGCGTCTCCGCAGATTCAGCAGAATCCTCAAAGTTGACGGTTACGTCATCCCAGAAATTTTTACGAATATCTACAATATCCTCGCGAAGCTCTCCCGCCTGATCCTGCAAGCCTTCGATTTGCTCCTTGACCCACTTCGTCACCCGATTAACTCGCAGCTGTTCTTGTTCAAGCTCAGAATTCGGCATCATAGGTCACGCTCCTTTATATATAAATGTAGTACTTCCCCAAAAGTAAAAATCACAAATAAACATTGCCCGCCCTAAAACAAGCGATTATAATGGCAAAGGCAGAAATATAATCATACATGCTGCATCGCAGCAAAGCAAGCCGCGGTTCGTAAACTCCCGCGTTATCAAAACTAGGAGGTTTTTTTCGCATGTTCAACTTGTGGTTCGGCGTCATTTTTATGCTCGCCCACTTCACGCTGTTTCTCATTTCCTACCGATTATTCGGCAAAGTCGGCGTCTATGCCTGGATCGGCATGGCAACCGTTATCGCCAATATTCAAGTCGTCAAAACGGTTGATTTGCAAATCGGTACGCTGGCCATCGTCATTACGCTTGGCAATACGATGTATGGCACCATCTATTTGGCGTCCGACCTGCTCAACGAGAAATATGGCGAGGCCGATGCCAAAAAAGCCGTATGGTTCGGGTTCTTCACCTTAATTGCCTCAACCATTATTATGCAGATGGCGCTTCTATTTAATCCAGCCGAGCCAGGTCTGGAGGCGCAAGCAGCGCTTCAGAGCATATTCGGCATGCTGCCGCAAATTGCACTTGGCAGCCTATGCGCCTATTTTGTCAGCCAATTTCTTGATGTGAAAATTTACACGCTGCTCAAGCGGCTGTTTCCAGCCCGCAATCAGCTGTGGATTCGCAATAACGGCAGTACGATTGTCAGCCAATTCGTCGATACGCTCATCTTTTGCACGATCGCCTTTGCGACCGAATATGAGTTCGATGTATGGATGTCGATCTTCCTGTCTACCTATGTCATTAAGTTTCTGGTGTCCGTCTGCTCGACGCCGTTTCTATATGCAGCGCGAAGCTTCACGTTCAACAAAGAATCAATTTAGTCCATAACTGTACGAATAACCTCCCTTCTGCCGGGAGGTTATTTATTTATAGCCTTATTTTATTTATAAAATCCGATGTCATCCAGCATCACCCGCCCAGGCTCCCCGGAAAAATAAAACGTTATCCGCGTTATTTTCGTCCCGGATGGCCAGCTGCCTGCCTCGGCAAACCGTGCCAGCGGCAAGCTGTAGGTCTGAAACACCGATTCAATGCTCTCCTTATATTTCCCCTCTTTAAGCCGCTTCTCCAGCCAAGGGACAATTGTAAATTGCGTTTCGAACGGCAGCGGAATATCGTTAAAGCTGGATAATGGCAAACGCACCGTCTGTCCCTGTGCAGGCACAAGCTCCAGCTCAATTTGAGGCGCAGCTGCCGCAGCATCCCTAGCTTCCTCTCCCGTATTTTCCATCGAAAAGCTAAACGTTTCCAGCCCCTTGGAAACGATGGCCTCGCTATACGTCGCTGCAAGCTCCAACGTATACGAGGCAGCAGCATCCCATTCCAGCACAGCGCCGCGCGAGCCCTTATTGCGATTGTCGCGGTCCTTTGCTTCCGACTCCTCCCATACCTTGAAGCCTTCGGCGCTCAGCTTGCCGCCGCTTGGCAGCGTCAGCTTGTTCACATCCTCTTCATAACGCGCTGCCGCGAGGAAGGAAGCATCCTCGTACCGGCTCACATAGTCGCTGGAGGTGGGGAGCCAATCCGGCGACGCTTTGTTATTTTCGAACAATGGCTTATAAATATCGTTGCCATGCAGCGTTGCTTCCAGAAAAGCCGAGACATACACTTTAGCTGCCTGCTGCTGCTCCGCCTGCGTCATCATATGCTGCTGATTAAGAAACAGGCCACCGGGAACCCGCTCATCCATCATGCCCCAATCGGAATTAAAGCGGCTGTGGTTCGCCTCGGACAAATACAGCGAAGCTTTAAAATACGGCGAGCCCGGTGTAAAGCTGGTCCGAATATACTGCCTGTCCCCGTAAAAGCTGTTGACGTCGCCGTCCCTTGCACCTTGCAGCGTCAAATAACTGACATCTTTAAGCCGCGCCGAGGTCTTGTCTACCTCCTTATCCGTCGGTGCTAGAGCCACAACAGATGCAAAATCGATCTGAGCCATGCTGGAAAGCCCTTCATCCTCTGCAAACCATCGTTTGTAATCCACTGCCATCGCTACCGCTTGGCCACCGCGTGAATGGCCAATTAAAGAGACCTTGGAAAAATCCACTTTGCTGTAAAAGGGATTATCCGCCATCGTGCTGAATGACTGGATTTGCTGAATATGCTTCAGCAAGATCCATGCCCGCATTTTCATATCCTGCTCGGGGATGCCCGACCAGACCGAATAATTAAGAAAGTTTTCATCTACCGATATAGCGATAAAGCCCCGGCTCGCAAGCAGCTCGCCCAAAT
Organism: Paenibacillus algorifonticola; assembly: GCF_000971975.1. Lineage (GTDB taxonomy): Bacteria > Bacillota > Bacilli > Paenibacillales > Paenibacillaceae > Pristimantibacillus > Pristimantibacillus algorifonticola. The sequence goes on from NZ_LAQO01000001.1 coordinate 103,619, forward strand.
AGGCATAGCCGGCATCCGAAAACTCCTCCATTAAATGATTGCCATGCACCATGAGCACAAGCGGGAATGCTCCATCCCCTTCCGGCATCCATACTCTTGCGTTTAAAGGAAGCTCGCTTTGGTCAAAGCCCCAAAACTTTTGTTTGAGCCACGCCCACTTTTTAATATAAGCCGATGCATCCACGGAGGACGTTAACAGCTCCGTCTGCTCCCCATATTCGCCGCGCTGCTTGTCGCTCCCGCTGCCGTAAGTAAAGGCCCGATAGCTGTAGCTGCCCGGCAATGCCGGATTTTCTGCGTCAATAAACGCAATCTGCGCCCCATCTTCCAGGCTCATATCCGTGGCCCCATCGGCAGATGAATGGCGTGAATCCATGCCTTCCGCAGGCGCTGCATCATCAGAAGCTCCACGTAATTGATTCGCTGCAAAGTTTACAAATAATACTCCTGCCACAATAATGCCTGCTATGGCGAGCCCTCTGCCGCGCAGCCTCAGTATTTGCCCGAGCAGCATGCCGGCAATCGCGCCACAAATCGCATACGCCACCGCAAACAGCGCCGCCATGAGTACGCCAAATTCCGAATAATAAAAAATAAAATAAGCTTCAAACCCCACATATAAGAAAAAACCGGCAAACAAGCGGGGAACCGGCACAAACACAAGCGTTAGCAGCACCGAGCATAGCTGCGCAGCTGCATACAAGGCCACCGTATTTAGCGACACAAAACCGCCGATGTCCACAAGCGCCCCAAGTCCCGTCGGCATGCCTAGCGCAACTAGCACCATTGCAAGCGTTCCCGCGATCAGCAGACCTGCGGAGCCATGGTAGAAGAGCGGCCTGTCATAGGAGAGCCGCTGCTGCATCCGCGCCTTTAACCACTGGGCCAACCGCTGCCCTCTGGGAAGCTTCGGAGGCGGCACAAAGCCTAATGGCTCCAATTCGGTATTCACTTGCTCTCAGCTGCCTTTATAAAAAGCCAATTGCGGTTCTCGCGCTGTTCTATCTCCACAGGCACGCCAAAAAAGTCGCTCATGCGCTCCGATGACAGCACCTTGCTAGTGTCCCCGACCTCAAAAACCCGGCCTTCCTTAATCAGCAGCGTTTGATTAAAGCAAGGCAAAATTTCCTCCACATGATGGGTCACATATATAATAGTCGGCGCATCCGGCTGCTGTGCCACCTGATTGATCATCTCCAGCAGCTGTTCTCTCGCAAACACATCAAGCCCGGTACAAGGCTCGTCCAAAATAAGCAGCTTAGGCGCAGCCATCAGCGCCCTTGCAATAAGCACCCGCTGGCGCTCACCTTGCGAGAGCGTGCTGTACGTCCGGTTCAGCAATACTTCGCAGCCAAGATTGCGCATCAGCGAAATTGCCTGCTCCTCATCCTCCTGCAGCGCTTGATCATACAGCCCGATCGTAGCAAATTTTCCGCTTAAGACGATTTTGAAGGCGGTATCCTGACCGTACAGCTTCTGCTGAAGCGATGTGCTGACCCAGCCTATGCTTTTGCGCAGCTCACGCAAATCGTATTCGCCAAATTTATGTCCCAGCACAGATACAGACCCTGTCGTTGGCCAAATATAGCCGTTAATCATATTTAAAAGCGTCGTCTTCCCGGAGCCGTTAAGTCCTAACAAGCACCAGTGCTGACCCGCTTCAACCTGCCAATCAATCCCCTGAAGGACGACCTTTTCTTCCCGTTCCCAAGTTACGTTATGAATATCTATGATCATTGCTCTCATCCTCCCATGCTGTCTAAATTATATGTAAATTAACCCTAACATTCAATCCTTCCGCAGCACCCGCCTGCTGGGATGCCGCTATGCCTCCACCCCCGAAATGAGCAATGTGGACGGGAACATGGTACAATAATAGCAGCAAGAATGATATTAGGAGTGATGGATCGCATGCAGCGAGATATGATGAAGCAATGGGCGCACTTTTTTTTAACGTATAAATTCGCCTTGGATGAGGTGGAGACGAAGCTGAATATTTTAAACGAGGAATTTCAATTTATTCATGACTACAACCCGATTGAGCATGTCAAAACGCGAATTAAAAATCCCGAAAGCGTCATGGACAAGCTCCGCCGCAAAAATATGGATATTAATTTGGAAAATGCGAAAGAGCATATTCGCGATATTGCTGGCGTACGGGTCATCTGTTCTTTTTCCACTGATATTTACCAAATACTGGAAATGATCAGCCAGCAAACCGACGTTAAAGTTGTTGAAGTGAAAGATTATGTTCTCAATCCGAAGCCAAATGGCTATAAGAGCCTGCATCTCATCGTTGAAATCCCTGTTTTCCTGACGAACCGTATTGAAAATGTGCTTGTTGAAATTCAAATCCGTACGAGCGCGATGGATTTCTGGGCCAGTCTGGAGCACAAAATTTATTACAAATATAATGAAGGCATTCCACCGGAAATTCAACAGCAGCTGAAAGAATCCGCCGACATGATCAATTTGCTCGATAAGCGCATGCTCGCTCTGAATCAAGAGGTACTTAAGCACCGCGAATACGCGGTAGAATAATCGCAAATAAGCCTCCGGCGCCGCTGTATAAGCGGAATGCCGGAGGCTTTTTTCAAGAAGATAATGGTTCGGTTGAATGATTTAATTTTAATTAGATTAGCGCACGGTACAACGGGATAATCACAACGGCCAGCGCAAAGGCGATCAGGCCAATCGTGATGGCCCACGAGCCAAGCCCCTTCGCCCCTTGACGGTACGCGATAAAACCGAGTACTGCTGCGGCTGCGCCCATTAGCGCAGGCCATAGAAACCAGGAAGCAATCGCGAACACCAATCCGACCCAGCCCAGCGCTACGCCTCCGGTGTCGTCCCTCACCGCATCCTTGTCTTCCCTTTTGCTTTCGCTGCGCGGTACATAAGATACGGGAACGGGTGCCCCGGCGGTAAACTCCCCCGCCATTTCTTCATTGATGTTGCTGCTTGTACGGTCTATTTCTTCATCGGATAACAATGCTCTATGATGACGCTCTTCCAATGCTGCTTCGTGGTTTTGCTCCTTCTCCCCATGACTGCTGCTTTCCGTTTCATCCCAGCGTTCCACTTGGGATCACCTCCACTTTAAGCTTTGTCCTTCGCTTGAAGCCCCTTCAGTCTCGCCTTCTGCATCTGACGGCCAACCTCCTGCTGCTTAGCGCGCTTTAAAGGTATGGCAGCAGGTAGCCGACGACTTTGTCGCCTGATCCTGATGCTGCAAGCCAAGCTCCCCTGAGGCAAATTCAGTTCCAAAGTCTGTACTTGCATGCTGGTCGATATCAATCGCAATGGAATCGGCGCCACAGTTATTTCCTTCTGACCAAAACGTGCAATTAGCTACGCTGCATGATACGCCTTTTGGCATAAAAAAATCACCTCCGCTATCAAGTTTCCCTGAACGGAGGTGATTCATTCTGCCTTATTTTTGCCCCTGCATCCGACGCTGGGTCATGTAGTCTGATTCGTAATACGCAAGCTCATCGCGCAGCTCTTCGTAAATTTTGGATACCGACAAGACGATGTCGCGTGCTTCACGAACAGGCTTGAACAAGAAGCGAATCGCATCTTGGCCTGTGTATGCGTAGCGGCCATCTTCGGAATAACATTCATTTTTTGGATAGAAGAAGGCATTTACACATTGGTGGTACACTTCATACAAGGCACGTTCTGCAAAATCGTTATCAAAATTGGGGCGTCTGAGCAATACTCCCAGCTTTTCAACCGAGACTTCAGAAAACACCAACAAATGTCTCAAATCGGATAGCAGGCCTTTGTAAAAATTTTGCGCCTCGTCACTGCTTTGCTCCGCATTCAGTTGTACGAGCGAATAGTGATTCAAAAATGGCTCCAATTGATTCACGGCTTCTTTTAGTTTAATACGGGTTGTCTCACTAAGTGGTTTGACATTAGTCGCTGGCATAGGTAGTTCCCCTTTCTTCAATCCAAACAAGCTTAAACGTTGCAAGATCATAAAACTCTAGGCATCAACATAGTACCACAAATTACTTGCAGATGGTACTGGAGAAACGCTGATTGTGCCGCATATTTTCTGGATTTTAAAGCGAACCTATACATCAAACAGATTCATGCTGTTATTCCAGCTGTCATTTAATGGAGGTTTGCGCAAATGAAAAAGAAATGGATCGGCGTCTTTACCGTGCTTGTAGCGGCGACGCTGCTGATTCCGACTGCACCTTTGTTTCTTCCTCAAGGCAAAAAGCCTGCTGCACCTGTCAAAAGCTTGTCCGCCGATCAGGAGAAGCAGCATAAGCTGCGCACGCTTAATCGGGATATGGAGGCTACTTCTTTTCTGTGCGTCTCCGAATGCACCAAAGAATTTTATAAGCTGATGGATACGAGCCAAGCCGGGAAAACCAGGAAAACTGGAAAAACAGTGTCGACCAAGCACGTCACCAGCATGATGAACATGCATAAGCATATGTCCTACATCCGCTTAATGAACGGCGAGCGAAGCGTACAGCGCGGGGCCATTCCTTCAAACTCCGGCAGAAGTGAAGTAGAAGCGGCAGCGGCGGCTGTCAAGCAGGGCAAAACCTACGAATCCAAGCCGTTTGTAAATGAGAGTGGCAGCCGGTTCATCGTGCTCGGCGTTCCCCATCAGAAATATCGCGGCATGGGCGTCGTCGGCGTTATTAAGCAGGACATTGTTACGCAGGTGGAGCTCCACCAAAAGCGTAATTTACGGCTCGTTCCCTATCCGAACGAAGGCAACTATCGCATTGAATCGGTTATCCCGAACACGAACCGAGATACGACCGTTCAGACGGGAGAAGATAACGGCAACGCCAGCCATTACCATGTGAAAGACGTTGTCGTTCATTTTGCCGAGAAGATAACGGATGATCAGCTTCAAAAAATGAAACGGGCCATTAATGCCACTTCCGTTAATCAGATCAACCAGATTGACAACACTTACGTATTCCGTTCCGAGAACATGGAAGCGAAGCAAATGAAGGAATATTTCAGCCGCTCCTGGAAAACGGAATATGTGGAGCCCCACTATTTATATATGACGAATGAAACAAATGATGCCGACGATAGCGGGGCCGTCATTCCGAATGATGCGCTGTACGCCAAATACCAATGGAATTTGCCTTCAATCGAAACCGAGAAAGGCTGGAAGCTGTCCAAGGGTAATGAGCAAATCGTCGTAGCGGTGCTGGATACCGGCGTTCAACTGGATCATCCGGACCTAAAGGGCAAATTGCTTGATGGCACCAACATTGTCGACAGCGAGGCCGACCCGGATGATGATGTGGGTCACGGCACGCATGTAGCTGGCATCATCGGGGCGTCCGTCAATAATGGCGAAGGCGTTGCTGGCCTGTCCTGGTACAACAAAGTGATGCCAATCAAGGTGCTTGACAGCAGCGGCGCAGGCTCAACCTATTCCGTTGCCCAAGGCTTGATCTGGGCGACCGATCACGGCGCCAAGGTCATTAATATGAGCCTCGGCAACTATGCACAGGCTGATTTTCTGCATGATGCGATTAAATATGCGTACGATCATGACGTAGTGCTCATCGCCGCCAGCGGCAATGACAATACGGATCGGCCAGGCTATCCGGCTGCTTACCCGGAAGTATTCGCCGTTGCAGCAACGGATTCCGCGCAGAAGAAAGCTTCTTTTTCCAACTATGGCGACTATATTGATGTGGCTGCACCGGGAGACAGCATTGCCAGCACATACCCTGGCGGCCAATATGCGGCGCTCTCCGGCACCTCGATGGCAAGTCCGCATGTAGCGGCGCTTGCTGGGTTAATTCGCTCCGTCAATCCGGATTTGACGAATGAGGAAGTGATGGAAATTATGCGCAAATCGGCCGTCGATCTGGGCGATCCCGGCAAGGATGTTTATTTTGGCTACGGTGAAATTGACGTTGACCGTGCGCTCAAAGCGGCCATGAACTTTAATACTGCGCTCCAGACGTACCCAGACAAGACGAAAAACCGTCTGAATTCCATTACGCGCAAATACGAGAAATAAGGCGCCGGGAGCGTTAAATGGTCATATGAGAGTTCTAAGCAGATGCTACTGAGCAAAAAAAAGCATGGCCTTGAAGCAGCTCCATCGCTTCCTGCCGTGCTTTTTTCATATGAAGAACAAACAACGCTAAAACAGCTTCATCTGCTCGATTAAAATTGGATTAAGCTCCTCCGCCTTCACCCCGTATGGCTCAAAAAATTCGCCAACCAGACGGCGATGACAATAACGATGGTCATGGCAAAAACAGACCAGAACCACATGGCTGCCCTCCAGCAGCATGCGGTAAACTTGGCGAAGCGCCTCAAGCTTGCGATCAAATTGCAGCTCCGCTACAAAACGCTCTTCATATTTCGGCCACCATGCGAAATCAGCATCTTCTTTTCTTCCATCAAGTGAAAATTGGAATAATTCCTGCGACGGTGCCAATGCTTGGCACATGGCCACATCCTCAATAGCCATCTCCGCGCGCGTAATCATCAGCTTTTTCGCTTCGAAATTTATTTTTTTCAAGCCATTTAAATTGCTCGTATATAACTTGCCTGAAGGCAGCATGTGAACCAACCTCCTATGGGAATGCAAAAAAGAGATGCAGGGCCGTTAGCTCCCGAAGGAACGTCCACTATCATCTCTATAATCGCAAATGATGAATTGTTCATTTAAGTTCGTTGCGGAAAGTTTGCCGTAAGCCGGGTTCTGTACTTTCAGTGGTCCAAACGGTGACGACCCTCCCACTAAGAAAGCGACAATCATCTATCTACGCCGCCTATTGCTAAGCGGCTTCAGCAACCAACCCGGACGTGCCTCAGGCTAAGGCCGCAGCTCGAAGCTGCAACGTCCTCTCGGTCTTGCTCCAGATGGGGTTTACCAGGAATACAGTCACCTGTACTCCTCGTGGTCTCTTACACCACGGTTCCACCCTTGCCTGTGCTGGCATGAAGCCAGCCATCGGCGGTCCATTTCTGTGGCACTATCCTTCAGCTCGCGCTGACTGGACGTTATCCAGCATCCTGCCTTGTGGAGCCCGGACTTTCCTCTCGCGGCAACAAGGCCGCCAGCGATTGTCTGTCAAACTTTCCGGTGCATCAACAAGTATACAAGGTATTGACCGAAAGCTCAAGCTTTAATCATTTCCAAGTTGCTGCTTGTCTTTATACAAATGTAAAAGGCTCGGTATGGATAGCTGAGGCGAGCGCCTTCGTATCCGATTTGCGCGACTGAAGCTGCACATTAAGCCAATCGGCTGTACGCTGCTTCATAATTTTTTCTACATTATGGCCGGGGTCAATAATAGCGATGCCCGCGGCGAGTGCATCATGAGCAGTATGATAGTCAATATCGCCCGTAATGAGCACATCAGCACCGGCAAAAATCGCATGGCGAACGTAGCGCGCCCCTGAACCGCCCAGCACAGCCACCTTCCGCACTACACGGTCAGCATCACCTACTACACGAACAACGGGCACCTCGAAAACTTGCTTCACGCGCTCTGTAAGCTCAGCCAGCGTTACAGGCTCGCTCAGCTTGCCCGCTCTGCCAAGTCCAACTGAACGGCCGGTTAAGTCGATTTCGTACAAGTCATAAGCAACCTCATCGTAAGGATGGGCTTTCAGCATCGCTTGTACGGCTTTGCGCTTCAAGCTGTCAGGGACAACGACCTCAAGACGGACCTCCGCTGTTCTTTCCAGCTTGCCAGGAGCCCCAATGTATGGCGTCGTTCCTTCCCCAGGCAGAAACGTTCCCGTCCCTTCAATCATAAAGCTGCAGCGGCTGTAATCGCCAATCTGGCCGCCTCCTGCGCTCCAGATCGCTTCCAGCACCTTTTCCTCATATCCTTTAGGCACAAACACAACGAGCTTGTTCAATTGGTCCGTATGTACTTCCTCCAGACATACACGCCCTTCCGGCTTGATGCCAACCAGATCGGCCATCCAATCGTTAATGCCGCCGTCTGTAACATCCAAATTGGTATGAGCGATATACACGGCAATATCATTTTTGATCAGCTTCTCATAAAGCTTGCCTGCAGGCGTAGACGTATCAAGCTTCGAGAGCGGGCGAAAAATAATCGCATGATGGGCAATAAGCAGCTCTGCGCCAGCGGCAATCGCTTCGTCCACGACCTCATCCGTCACGTCGAGAGCAACGAGAATATGGCTAATGGGCTTACCCAGCGTTCCTAGCTGCAGCCCGATTTTATCATTTTCTACCGCATAATGCTTTGGAGCCAGCTGCTCCATTATTTGGACGACGGTGTGTCCATTGGCAAGCATGCGAGCACCTCCTTCATAATCGTCATTTCATGACGCAGCTGCGCCAGCTTTCCGGCTGCTTCCGGCTGCTCTGAAAGGGACAGGCTTTGGCAAACACGGTCCAGCTTTTCAAGCTCCGCCTGCCATTTTTGATGGAAAACGGGAATCGGCTTGCGCAGCAAAAAAGGCCCCATCCGCACCAGTAGAGCAAAACGAATCTCCTCAGGCAAGGAAACCGGCAGTAAGGACGTGTCATAAACTTTAGCGCTATGCTCCTTGCTCTCCTGCTCGCTTTGCTTCTGAGCATGGAGAACCTCGTAAATCTTTCCGTCTTCCTCCATAATCGTTTCGGCAAGCAGCGACCAGCCATGCTCAAGCAGCCAGCTTCTTACCCTGTCCTCGCCAACATTGGGCTGCAGCACCAGCTCTTTGACGCCTTCGAGCTTGCCAGTCTGATACCCAGCCTCCAAAATATCACTCATTAATGCGCCGCCCATGCCCGCAATTGTTACCGTGTCAACCTCCAGCGGCTGGATAACGGACAAGCCGTCTCCTTGGCGAACATCGAGCTTATGCAGCAGCCCTACAGCCGCTCCCTGCCTGCGAGCCGCATCAAACGGACCCTTATTCAGTTCTCCGGCAATGGCTGAAGGCACTATTCCCGCTTGCAGCAAATAAACAGGCAGCTGCGCATGATCTGATCCAATATCAGCTATACGCGAGCCCGCTGTTACATAACCCGCAATCGTTTGTAATCGGTTAGAAAGTTTCAACATTAAGCAACCCACACTATCCATTTTTTTCTCATCGCGAACAATAATACGCCGCCTAAAGCGATTTTAATAAGCAGCTGCAATTGCAGCCAATCATTTTCCATCGTAAACAGCATCGTATACAGCTCCGGCATAAACCATACCAAGGCGCATGTTACGAACAATACGGCCGACACTGGCTTCGACCATTGATGCACAAACCAGCTGGCCCAGCCAAACAATCCCGACAGCGGCAGCCAATAAAGCTGAATGCCGTACCATGCCGGAGAGTCAGTCAAACGTGACAGCAGCCATGCATATACAAGCAGGGAAGCAACCCAACCGCATAAATGCAAAATATGAATGCGAGCGCTAATGCCATAGACGATCCAGAAAACAGAACAGAAGCCGAGCAGGCTAGCCTGCCAGTACCATTCCTCGACGCCATGGAATTTTAGTATGTACATTCCTGCCCCAAGCATGAGCAGCATGCCTACCCCGCCTATCACAAGGCCAGTAGCTTCATTTCGTTTGCGTACCCGCTGGGAAATAATGAGTGAAATGACGACTGCCGCAGCGACGACCCCTATTTGCAATAAAGGATGAAAAGCGTTAAAATAAAGCACAACCAAGGAAATTAAGGTAAAAAACCCAAAAGTAAGGAGCCATTGTTTTCCCGATGCCTGCCCAACGGCCATGACCGCCTTACCGATTCCGCGTGAAGAAGCTTGCCTTCTTTTAGGATCTTCCTCTTGATCGGGATCCACATATAAATTAAGCAGGAAATCACAATACTGCTGCGGCAGAAGCTTGCTTCTGCTCCAATAATCGATCTCTTTAACAATGGTCTGCCGACGCTCTTCATTCATCCCGGGCTTATTCCTTTCAAGGGAACTTTATACCATATTGTATTTTGAAAAAAAAGACCTTGCTGCTCGTTCATGCAGAAAGGTCTGATCTGGTAAAACATTATAGCCTATATCGCGTTGTAAAACCTGCCTACCGTTCTAAAACACGATTTATTCGAGAAAATCCTTCAAGCGTTTGCTGCGGCTCGGATGACGCAATTTGCGAAGAGCCTTCGCCTCAATTTGCCGTATCCGCTCGCGAGTTACGCCAAACACTTTGCCCACTTCTTCCAGCGTTCTTGTACGTCCGTCATCAAGACCGAAACGCAGGCGCAATACGTTCTCTTCACGCTCGGTAAGCGTATCGAGTACATCCTCAAGCTGTTCCTTCAGCAGCTCATAAGCAGCTGCATCCGCAGGAGCAAGAGCCTCCTGATCTTCAATGAAATCGCCAAGATGGGAATCGTCCTCTTCGCCAATCGGCGTCTCAAGCGATACGGGTTCCTGTGCGATCTTCATAATTTCCCGAACTTTTTCCGTGCTCAGCTCCATCTCGGCAGCAATTTCTTCCGGTGATGGCTCGCGGCCCAATTCTTGCAGCAATTGACGCGATACTCTAATCAGCTTGTTGATTGTTTCCACCATATGAACCGGAATCCGGATCGTCCGCGCCTGATCGGCAATCGCCCGAGTAATCGCTTGACGAATCCACCATGTCGCATACGTACTGAATTTAAAGCCCTTCAGATGGTCAAACTTCTCAACCGCTTTAATCAGACCCATATTGCCCTCTTGAATCAAGTCGAGAAACAGCATGCCGCGTCCAACATAACGCTTGGCAATACTGACCACGAGACGAAGATTCGCTTCAGCCAGTCTGCGCTTAGCTTCTTCGTCGCCGTTCTCGATTCTGCGTGCGAGTTCAATTTCATCATCAGCAGAAAGCAGCGGCACGCGTCCGATTTCTTTTAAGTACATGCGGACAGGGTCATTAATTTTAATGCCTGGCGGAAGCGCCAAATCATCATCAAAATTAAAGTCGTCCTGTTCTCTTTCCTGCTCTTCTCCACGATTATCAAGCGGATTATGACGCTCCTCATCATTTTCGTTGAGAACCTCAATCCCTTGATCATCCAGCTGCTCGAAAAACTCGTCAATCTGCTCCGGATCCTGGTCGAAAGGCGATAATTTCTCCATAATCTCTTTATAAGTTAGGGAGGATCTCTTCTTACCCTGTTCAATCAGCTGGTCTTTGACTTGATCCAGCTTTTGTTCAGCTTCCAATCCAGTATGCTGATCATTCGCCATATTCCGACTCCCTCCTCCCTAGAAACTCAGGCCTCTATCGTCCTTTAAGCTGTCTCTCTAGGGCATTAATCTCAGTGTGCATTTGCGCGGCTAACATATAATCCCCGGCACGTTCCGCCTGTACCGCTTCTTCTTTCTTAAGCTCAAGTTCCCTGAATGCAGGCACCTTGCTAATATCCTCGATATCAGCGGCTAATATGTCCTCGTCAAAAGGAACATCTTCCATCATTGAAATGGCTGCCGCTGCTCTTTCCAGGCGTTCATCCTGAAGCGAACCAATAAAGCGTCCGACATCTGGATCATGATCCTGCGCATAAAATGCGTACAAATAAGCAGCAAGCGCTGCGTGATCCTCCACATTGAACGCTTCGCCAAGCCTGTCGTGCACCGCGAGTGCCGCTTCCCGGTCACGCATCATGACATGGAGCAGACGCCTTTCCGCCTTGATGTATGCGGGCAGCAAGGATGGAGGGCCCGAACTACGGCGATTTTCATTCCTACCATTATTCCACGAATTATCGTTATTATCCCCTTGCGGCTTCTTTTTTTGCAGCTCCAGCACTTTAGCTTGGCAGTCCTGCTTCAAAACGTCAAGTGGGAAATTAAACTCGCGGGACAACTCCTGTAAGTAAACCTCGCGTTCAATAGCAGAATCAAGATCTGCAACAATGCCAGCCGCTTCGAGCAAATAGTTTTTCCGGCCCTCTTCTGTTAGCAGTATATGGTTTTTCCTTGAATATATAAGCTTAAATTTTGTGGTGGTTGCCGCTCCGTCGATTGCTTCCCTAAGGAAGGTGTCAGGGCCGTATTCCTCAATATACTCATCGGGATCCTTGCCCTTCGGCAGGATGGACACTCTGACTCTAAGTTTGGCCTTCTCGAGCATCGGAATGGATTTCAAAGCAGCTGCTTGTCCGGCATCATCGCCGTCATAGCACAGGATAATCTCCTCCGCCTGCCTTCCGAGCATGGCACAATGCTCCTCAGTCAATGCTGTACCCATCGTTGCAACACCATTATTTACGCCTGCACTCCAGGATTTTATAACATCCATATACCCTTCAAATAGAACAACCTGTTTGCTCTTGCGAATAGCTGGCCTTGCATGATGCAAATTGTAAAAAACTCGGCTCTTCGTGAACAGCATCGTCTCCGGGGAGTTCAAATACTTGGGCCCACCGTCACCGATTACCCTTCCGCCGAAAGCGATCACCTTGCCATCACGATCCCATATCGGGAACATGATTCGGCTTCTGAAACGGTCGACATGACCGCTGCCGTCATTTTTAGCCGATAACAAACCGCCCTTTTCCATTAATACAGGGTCAAAATTTCTTGCTGTTAAAAATCGGTTAAGCGTGTCCCATTGGTCCGGCGCATACCCTATCATAAAGTGGTCGATCTGCTTTTCCCTGAGACCTCTATCAAGCAAATAGTCTTTAGCGATTTTGCCATGCTGTGTGTTGTTCAATAGATAGTTATACAATTTCGCTGTCAACTGATGAGCTTCAATAATGGCTAAGCGGTCTAAGTCAACTTCTTCGCGCTGACCGCCCTCGGCACCCGTCCAAGTTACAGGCATCCCTGCTTCCTCGGCAAGCACTCTGACCGCCTCTGGAAAAGAATAGCCTTCGATCTCTTCCACGAATCGTATGACATGTCCGGTCTTACCGCAACCGTAACAATGGAAAATTTGCAGCTCTGGTGTGACCGTAAACGATGGGGTCTTCTCAGAGTGGAAAGGGCATAGCCCTTTCATATATTTGCCGTGCTTCGTGAGATGAACATACTTCCCGACTGTCTCTACGATGTCATAATGACGGCGTACCGCATCTATGACCTCCTCCGGTATTTTATTACCGTATGTCATCGTTCATCACCTTCATCCTAAGTAACACGTAAATAATATTCGCTAAATGTCATGTTTCTCCTGCTCGCTTTGCAAAACTTTTGTCATCTTTTGTTGAAATCGATCTCGATCTTCCGTTGTCATGGCTTTCGGACCCTTGGATTTGCCGCCGCTGCGCCTGCGTTTTGCCTGTTCATGACGGCGTTCCATCAAATAATCGATGTTGTCATCCGTATATTGCTCGCCGCGCGGCGAAAGGACAAGTGCCCCCTTGCCAAGCGCAATGCAAGCCAGGCCGAAATCCTGCGTTACAACGACATCGCCTTTCAGCAAATGATTGACGATATACATATCTACGGAATCTTTCCCCGCCTCCACCTGTACAACCGAAACACCCTCTTCGGCTTCAAGATGATGATCATAGGAAGAAACCATCAGCACCGGCAACGAGAAGCTGCGGGCAATTTGCTTAATTTCCACTTTGACAGGACAAGCATCGCCATCGACGATAATGGTAGGCTTTTTTATAGGAATAACAAATCACCGCTCGTTTCTTCTCTAGAATAGCGTGCCTAAGTGAAGCGGATATGCTCCATAATTAGGCTTGCTGTTTCTTCGACCGCACGATGGGACACATCAATAATGACACAGCCCAACTGCTTCATAATGGACTCCGCATAAAGCAGCTCCTTCTCGATGCGATCCGTCGCCGCGTAAGATGCGCTGTTCGGCAGCCCCAGCGCCTTGAGGCGTTCCTTGCGAATAATGTTTAAATAAGGCACGCCAATGGTCAGCCCAACAATTTTCGCCTTCGGAACATTAAACAGCTCCGCAGGAGGCTTAAGCTCCGGCACGAGCGGAATGTTCGCCACCTTGTATTTCTGATGAGCCAAATACATCGATAGCGGCGTCTTCGAAGTTCGGGATACGCCAATGAGCACAATATCGGCTTTCAGCACACCCGAAGGATCTTTCGCATCATCGTAACGCACAGCAAATTCAACAGCATCCACCTTGCGGAAATAATTTTCATCCAGCACATGGTTTAGCCCTGGCTCTTGCCGTGATGGCCGTCCCGTCTTCACTTCAAGACTTTGGATAAGCGGGCCGAGCAAATCAATCGACACGGTGTCATATTGCTCTGCCAGCTTGCCCATCGCCTCGCGCAAATGCGGGATGACGAGCGTAAACAGCACGATCGCGCCAGCTTCCTGAGCCTGGCGGACTATCCGCTCAAGCGCCGCTACATCCGTAATGAACGGCGCTCTCCGGATATCCGTCTGAATCGGATGAAACTGCGCGACAGCGGCTCTTACAACGAGCTCGCCAGTGTCGCCAGCTGCATCCGATACGACATAAATAATGACATCTGTCATCGGTTTTGTCATGTTTTATCATCCTCCCCTTCTTAGTTAGAAGTTGTTTCGAAGATGAACGATTCATCGATTGCTGTAGTTATTTTCTGCGTTATCTTATGACCAGACAAGCTTCGAATAATCCGCGACAACCGCTATATCTTCTGCAATTAAAGAGAGGGTCGCCAAACGGTTAGCGCGTACCTTCTCATCTTCCGCCATAACCATTACAGCATCGAAATACGTATTAATCGGTGCTTTCAGCGCAGCCAGCTTCGCTGCAGCATCAGCAATTTCTCCTCCGGCAACAGCTTGCTGGAACGATGCATGAACCGCCTGCCATTCCTTATACAGTGCCGATTCCGCTGGTTCCGCAAACAAAGCTTCGTCTACAACTTTAGTCGTTGCTTTGGCAGCCAAATTGCTGACGCGATTGAAAGCATCTACAATCAGCTTGAAAGCTGCACGGTCTTCGCCAGAAGCTTGTGCATTCAACAGAGCTGCACGCTCTACTGTCAGCAGCAGATTGTTAAAGCCTGCACCCATTACAGCATCTACAACGTCATAACGAATCGCTTGCTCAGACAGCACATTTTTCACACGAAGCGCGAAAAACTCCGTTAAATCCTTGCGTACTTCATCCGCACTGCGCTTCATGCCTCTTGCCTCATGAACTTCAAGCGCCGCATCAAACAAGTCGGTAAGCTGCAAATTCAAACGCTGTGCCAAAATAATTTGTACGACTCCAGCCGCTTGACGGCGAAGAGCGTAAGGATCCTGCGACCCGGTAGGAATTATACCGATGGAGAAGCAGCCGACAATCGTATCCAATTTGTCCGCGAGACTTACTACTGCGCCCGTTATGGAGGCAGGAGCACGATCTCCAGCAAAACGCGGCTGATAATGCTCATTAATGGCTACAGCAACCGTCTCGTTCTCGCCTGCTTTACGAGCATAATCCTCGCCCATAATGCCTTGCAGCTCTGGAAACTCGCCGACCATTTGGGTAACCAAGTCGAACTTGCAAATATCAGCCGTACGGCTAATATGCGCTGCGGTACCCGCACCCACCTGAAGTTTTGCTGCAAGCAAACCAGCCAAAGCGCTGATACGGCCGACTTTATTAGCAACCGTTCCCAGCTCCTCGTGATAAACAATGTTTTCAAGCTTCGCAAGCGCGTCCCCAATCGCCAGCTTCTGATCTTCCTCATAGAAGAACTTGGCATCAGAAAGACGGGCGCGAAGCACCTTCTCATTGCCTTTTGCTACAACGTCAATTTTGTTCTGGTCGCCGTTGCGCACCGTTACAAAATAAGGGAGCAGCTGACCTTTGCCATCCAGCACCGGGAAATACCGCTGATGCTCACGCATCGACGTAATGAGTACATCCTGCGGAATGTTGAGGAATTCGGGATCAAATGTACCGAACAGCACATTCGGAATCTCGACAAGGAACAAAACTTCCTCCAGCAAATCCTGATTGATGGCGATTTCCCAGTTTTTCTCCTTCGCCAGCTGCTCAATTTGAGCGACGATGAGCTGTTCGCGCTCTTCTACATCGACGATAACATGCTGCTCACGCAAACGTTCTTTGTACTCCGCAGGCGCTGTTACTGTCGTCTCTGCGCCGAGGAAACGATGTCCTCTGCTGCTGTTGCCGCTGCGCACGCCTGTAATTTCAAATGGAACAACATCTTGGCCATAAAGAGCCATTAACCATTTTATCGGCCGAATGAACCTCAAATCGTAGCTTCCCCAACGCATATTTTTCGGGAACGACATGGAGGTAATTAAATTCGTCAAACCTTCGGACAAAACAGCCGCCGTATCGATACCGATGCTGCTTTTGTTCGCATATACATATTCTACGCCTGCCAGCTCCTGAAAATAAAGCTGCTCCGGCTCCGCGCCTTGACTGCGTGCAAAGCCAAGCGCCGCTTTGCTCCAATTGCCCTGATCATCCTGGGCAATTTTGCGGGAAGGGCCTTTTACCTGCTCATTGACATCCGCCTGCTTCTCTTCAACACCTTGCACCAGAACAGCAAGCCGGCGCGGCGTAGCGAAAGCTTGTACTTCTTGATGAGCAATACGCGATTCTGCGAGCCATTTTACCAGCTTCTCCTTAAGCTGATTCATAGCACCTCTTACGAACCTCGCAGGAACTTCCTCCAAACCAATTTCCAGCAATAAATCTTTAGCCATTACGCCTCGCTCCTTTCTTTCAGCATCGGGAATCCAAGGCGCTCGCGCTCTTCCAAATAAGTCGCAGCCACTTGGCGTGCCAAATTTCTCACGCGCATAATGTAGCCCGTCCGTTCCGTCACGCTGATCGCGCCGCGCGCATCAAGCTGATTGAACGCATGCGAGCATTTCAGCACATAGTCATAGGCCGGGAACACGAGGTTATGCTCCATCGTCTTCTTCGCTTCCTCTTCGTACATATTAAACAATGAGAACAGCATCGCCGTATCAGACGTCTCAAACGTATATTTGGAATGCTCATATTCCGGCTGCTTGAACACATCGCCGTACGTTACGCCGTCAACCCATTCAAGATCAAACACATTTTCTTTGTCCTGAATATAGGAAGCAAGACGCTCCATGCCGTATGTAATTTCCACGGCTACCGGGCTTGCATCAAGGCCACCTACCTGTTGGAAATAAGTAAACTGCGTAATTTCCATGCCATCGAGCCACACTTCCCAGCCAAGTCCCCATGCGCCAAGCGTCGGTGCTTCCCAGTTGTCCTCAACGAACCGGATATCATGATCTTTCGGATCAATACCAAGGCGAGTAAGGCTTTCCAAATAAAGCTCTTGAATATTGTCCGGTGACGGCTTCAAAATAACCTGAAACTGGTGATGCTGATACAACCTGTTCGGATTTTCACCATAACGGCCATCGTTCGGACGGCGCGAAGGCTCCACATAGGCTACATTCCAAGGCTCTGGCCCAATGGAGCGCAAAAACGTCATGGGATTCATCGTGCCTGCGCCTTTCTCTACATCGTAAGGCTGCACCAAAATACAATTTTGCTCGGCCCAGAACTGCTGCAGCGTTAATATCATGCTTTGAAAGTTCATACCTTTTCCGCTCCTTTTTTTGCTTGTGCAATTTCACCAGCGGCGGCAGTCTCAAGGGAACGCAAAAACTCTCGCCTCTACGTCTGCCGCCAGACATAGGGACGAGAGCTGATCTCCCGCGGTTCCACCCTACTTGGCTTTCTTAGCTGCAGCAACAATAACTAGTTGATCGTACACTAGTTCTTCTCTACTTGCTGCGCAAGAAAACCCGCTTTCTTAAACGCGACTCCGGAGTGCCCTTTCGCTGCTGGTCCGCTCCGGGCTCCCACTATCCCCGAATCGCTAAAGCTGTAACCATCACAACTACTTTCTCCATCATTGTCCGATATTTATATCTGTTTATCATAAACATATTGCATGCAATTGTCAAACCTGCCGGCTGAAAGCCGTCTATTCCATCGGCCGTTCCCTTTGAAGGGGAGACCAGCCATCTACGCCAGCCAGAATATGCACCACAGAATAATCATCTGCCTGCTCGCCTGTGAGCTGCCGCGACCAGTTAATTCGATTGTCACTGGATCCGCCTGGTCCTGTACTTGCATATTCCGCATAATAAACCGTATGGTGAGCGTCAAGCTTGTTCCAATCATCCCAGCCGGCAGGAGCAATATGCTCGCCCATCCAGCAGCGAATAAAGATGGTTTTGGCATAATTGCGCCATGGCCTGCCCAAATATACACTTCCTGTGGGCGCGTCGCCAGTCAAACGACATTCGTTGAATACATATCCGTGAGGAGCATGCTCCGGCGTAGACGCAGCAGCAATCCATCCATTAATCGCATCGGGCTCGGCAGCGCCGCGATTTTTGGCGAAAATCTCGCAGCGGTTGAACAGCGCCGTAGCCGAGCCGAAAATAAAGTCGATATCGCCCTCTATATAACAGTTCTCGTAATATTGACGGGACTGCCTTCTTGGAGCTCCTTCTCGTGGACCGCCAAAAAAGCTGCGGTCAATTGGAACTTCCGGAAGCGGCCCTGTAAACAGCGTATCCTGATGACCAATTAAACGGCAACTGCGGAAGCAGGCGCGATCGCCATCCGCGTAGAGCGCGAGCGCTTGGCCCACTTTTTCCCCAGGGCCAGCCGTATTGATAAACGTCATATTTTCTCCTATAAAATCATCTGCCCCAACGAACACGGTATAGGAATAAAACGTATGATAGGGCTCGCCGTCCGGAAATGCTTTTGTGGCATGGTCATCAAAGCTGATGATCGTCTCGCTCACATTTTCTCCTATTAAGCTGATCATTGGCTTTTCGATATGAAGCTTCTCATAATAAAACCCATTGCGAATATAAATGATGACCCGCTCCTTGTTCGTTGCAGGAACGGTGTCGACAGCTGCTTGAATAGACGTAAAATCGCCGCTTCCATCGGCGGCTACTACAATAGAGACAAGCTTATCCTTTCCTGCTTTCATCCTAGCCGCTACACCTCCGCCGGAAAAGCGTAAAACCTGCTCTCGCCCGTCTCCTGAAAAATCGCTCCCACTGTCCGCAACGGCCAGTAAAGCGGCTTTGTCTGTTGCATCGTCAAGTCCTCCTTCAATAATGTCTGCCAAGCGCAGACTGCAGAGCCGCAATTGCACCTAACCGCCTAGTTGAATAGGGACAAGCTAAATTCGCTCCTTGCAAATCGCTACCGAATTCCGCAAATACAGCTGCGGCTGGATGACGACCGGATACTTAGCGTCTTCACCCCGTATAAGCGCAACGATCAGCTCAGCAGCCTGAACGGCAAGTTCGCCGAGCGGCGGGCCGATCGTCGTCAATGCGACCTCAGCATACTGCATATCCGGCAAATCATCGTAACCGATTAAGGATATATCCTGCGGCACTTGGAAGCCCGCTTCAATGAAAGCACGCAGCGCCCCTCGTGTAACCAAGTTGTTGAGGCCAATGAAAGCGGTTGGCGAGCTGCTCGTGAATGTGTAGTTACGTACGGCAAAATAACCGTCTTCCCATGAGGAATAAGCTGGAAGCACGCTGCCCTGGCAAAATTCCAAGCCCGTCCGCTGCAGCGCCTCCTTATATCCTTCAATTTTAATGTTCTGGGAGTTGCCGATAAACCCAATCCGCTCATGACCATGCGCTTTCAAATGCTCGACTGCTTTGAAAATGCCTTCTTTGCGGTCGATTTTAATATAAGGCGAATTCGGGTTTTCATCAGCGCCGAGTACAAAGCATGGCATAGGCATCGAGGAGACGAGCTTCCAGAACGCCTCCCGATCATCCAGCATATACTCCCAGAAAATACAACCATCCACTCGAAGCTGGCTGAAGATGTCTACTCCATCGCCCGCTATGACCAAGATCATTTGATAACCGCGGCTTTTCAGCTCGCGATGCAAATTTTTCGAGATATTGGAAAAGAGCGGGTTGCTGAGTTCATCCAGAACAAAGCCAATAATATTGCTTTTGCCTGAAGAAAGCTGCTGCGCCATAATATTTTTTCGGTATTGATATTTTTCCGCGATTTCCAGCACCTTCTGTCTAGTTGCCGGCTTAATAAGCGGATCATTGTTCAATGCCTTGGAAACTGTGCTGTAGCTTACTCCTGCAAGCTTGGCAATGTCCTTTATTGTAACCATTCCTGAGCCCACGCCTTTCCCATCAACCGCTTGCGGTTCATCTTGCCCTATGCTATGAAAACTAGGATTTCGAGGCAGCCAAGTATCGGTCATACTGAGCCTGCCTGCCCGCAATGATTTGTTCAATATTCATATTTTTCAAGTTTGCAATATAAGCATCGAATTGATCAAGACTTTCTTTTCCTGTTATGAATTTTAAATTCATTTCATCCACATACGTTTGGATGTCCGGCATCGACATGTTTTCGACGCTTGCTTCCTCTGGCAGTGCATACACGTTAGGGAACGGAGGACGGATATATTGCTCAAGCTCCTTATCACGCTTCTCATGCCATGGCGCTACAATCGCATCCGCAGAATCCGTCGATTGGGCGCTGGGCAGGTTGACCGGGCCAATGCCATATTTTTGAATAAAGTCATTATCCTTGCCCTTCTCGGTGAACTGCTTCTTGCCGTCCTTCACTTCATATGTTACGCCTTCAATACCCCAAGTGTAGTACGTTTGGGCTTCTTCGCCAATGGCATAGTCCAGAAATTTGAAGGCCAGCTCAGGGTTTTTGGCATTTTTGGAAATACCGAAAATCCGGCTCACTGGCGTACGGCCCACATAGAACTGGTCGCCATGTGGCCCCTTCAGCGGCAAAATGCCTTGGATAAGTGGCTCCTCCGGGTTGTAGTCCGCGAATAGCGGGCTGTACACCATAGACGTATACCAGCTGAAGTTGAACGTCGCGCCGGTTATATTTTGCGAAAATCTCGATGTCACTTGATCCGCTGTCGTACTGGCAAAATCAACGCCCAGCAAACCGTCGTTATACAAGCCGTTCAGGTAAGTCAAATACTCCTTGTAGACTGGCTCATAGTAACCATAGTGCACTTTGCTGCTGTCATCCGCGTAAAAATTACTCGATAAATCCAGGCCGAACACCGGGCCAAAGGCCATCGGTATAAATTTCGGGTCCATCGACATTGGAATTTCATCCTGCTTGCCATTGCCGTTCGGATCGTCTGTTTTGAATTTTTTCAGCATTTCCGTAAATTCGTCAAGTGTTGTCGGCTCTTGAAGGCCTAGCTTTTTCAGCCATCTTTCATTCACCATAAACTCCGGCATGTAATTTTTCGTCAGCGTCTGCTGCGGGATATAATACATTTTACCATCTGGAGTCGTGAGACTGGCTTTAATATCCGGCGATTTTTCATAAAGTTTTTTCAAATTGACGCCATATTTCTCATACAGCTCATCAAGCGGCATAAACAGTCCACTATTCAAATATTTCATCGTCTGATCCGTGTCCGGCAAATAAACGATGTCAGGCAAATCCATGCCAGCTGCGAGGCGCGGCCCTACCGCATCCGGGTAGTTTTGCGGAGGCAGCAGCTCCCAGTTCACTTTAACATTGGCATTTTTCTCAATTTGCTTGACGATTTCTGCCGATGCCAGATCTACATTCGTTGTCCAGGCATTCGTTCCGAGGAAGGACAGCTCCTGATTAGGCTGGTCGGTAATCGGCCCCGAGCCGTTGTAAGCTGGCCCCGTTTCTGCTGCTGTGCTTGCCGCTGGTGCAGCATTTCCATCCGTAGCTGCCGGTGCTCCGCTGTTGCTGCAGCCCGCCACTGCCGTCGCCAAAATCATAACCGACAATACTTTTTTTGCCCCTTTTAACTGTTGTGCCATTTAATGTTCCCTCCCAATAGTAAAAGCCGAGTTTACAAGCGGTCGTTAGCCTTTCACTGCGCCCAGCGTAATGCCTTTAACGAAATAACGCTGGATAAAGGGGTAAATCATAATAATGGGCAAAATGCTTACGACGATGGATACATATCTGACCTGCAGAGAAGATACCGCAAGCGCTCCTGTCGACGTGGCCCCGCCCATACGCTGCATAATTTCCGGGGATGCCATAATGAGCACCCTTCGCAGAAAAATTTGCAGCGGCTGCAGCTCCTGGTTGCCTAAATAAAGCAGCGCCGAGAAAAAATTGTTCCAGTGAAACACCGCGTAATACAAGGTCAGCACCGCAAGCGTTGGCTTGACGATCGGTACGGCGAGCCGGAACAGCATCGTAATATCATTCGCTCCGTCGATGGAGGCGCTCTCGAAAATTTCCTTTGGAATGCCTTCAAAGGCCGAGCGGCAAATCATGACGTTGAACGTAATGACAAGCACCGGAACGACCATGACCCACCTCGTGTTGTAGAGGCCAAGCGTCGTCAGCAGCATGTAAAGCGGAATTAATCCACCGGAAAAATACATCGTAAACGCAATGAAGAAATTCAGCTTGCGTCTAAGGAAAAAATGCGATCTGGACAAAGGAAACGCGGCCAGGCAGGTGGCGACAATGTTCAGCGTCGTTCCGACAACGGTGTACCATACCGTATTGTAAAAGGAAACCCACAGCTCCTTGTACTGAAGCACCATTTTATACCCCGAAATCGTGAAATCGACTGGATATAAAAACACCTGCTGCTTGTCAATCGCGCTGACGGAGCTGAACGATACGCTGACGACATATAAGAAAGGATATAAGGTTACGAGAATGGCAAGACAAGTGATGAAATACACGAGGCCATAATAAATCAGATCTGTGCTAGATTTTTTCATACCAGACTCCTTTTACCATAGCGACATGTTCGTTGCCCGACGAGTCAATTGGTTCGCGGCAAACACGAGAATAAAAGTAATGATGGAATTAAATACGCCAATAGCTGTCGCAAAGCTGTAGTTTTGCCCGATGATACCCATGCGGTATACATAGGTGGATAGCACATCTCCCGTTTCATACGTTGCTGCATTATAGAGCAGGTATACCTTCTCGAAGCCTACGCTCATAATGCCTCCAAGCGACAGCAGCAGCAAAATAATAATCGTAGGTTTAATGCTTGGAAGCGTTAAATGCCATAACTCCTGAAATTTGTTGACCCCATCGATTTTTCCTGAATCATACATTTCTGGATCAATGCTCATGATGGCTGCAATGTAGATAATTGAGCTAAAGCCGAAGCTTTGCCATATGTCCGAGCTGGTGAAAATCGTTCGAAACCATCCTGGCTCCATCATGAAATTAACTCGTTCAAGTCCTATCTTCTCCAGCAAAATGTTGACGATGCCATCCGTCGGCGACAGGAAATTGATCAGCATGCCGGCAATGACAACGGTTGAAATAAAATGCGGCAAATACGTAATCGTTTGGGCGAAGCGTTTGAATGCCCTATTTTTAATTTCCACTACGCAAATCGCGAATAAAATCGGAATCGGAAAGCCGAACAGCAGCGGTAGAAAAGCAAGCAAAAAGGTGTTGCGAAGCAGCCTCCAAAAATAAATCGAATCATAAAATTGAATGAACCATTTTAATCCCACCCAATCTCCGCTGAAAATGCCCTTTCCCGGCGTAAAGTTTTTGAAAGCCATGATGACGCCCGGCATTGGAAAATACATAATAACCAAATAATAAATAAAAATAGGGGAAAACATGAGCAGTAAATATTTGTCCCGTTTGACTAGCCTAATCAGAGTCGCAGTGCGGCTATTCAATAAAATCCACTCCCTTCAGTTTAAATTTACAACGTTTGAAAAATTGAATATGATGCTGACTCTAATCAACGATCAACAGGCAAAGTTACTACTCATCATCCCCTTTAACAAAATTTACAACGTTGTAAATTTAGAATAAATGTATGCGTTTTCATTACGTTTTTATCATTCTAGCAGTTTATTTTCGTTTTGGCAATGAAAACGATTTAGAATTTTTCGAAGCCCCGTCAGCACTCGGTTTCAGCGTTTGCTTAATGGGGTCCGGCATTCGCTTGCACGATATTCGGCACATCCAGAACAGCATTCAGCGAATAGCTGTAAGGGAACAGCAGCGATGATGGGAATGCAGCTCCAGTGGCCGATGTTCCAGTTGTCTGGTTGTAATAATTGTTGCGCTCATAGAACGTATAGGTATGTGAAGAGCTGTCTAGTCCAACCTGGTTGCTTTGATTCGTTTTGTAAAAATAATTGCGTTCGGAATAAATGACGCTGCCTGCTGCAGAAGGCTTTAGCAACCTCTCACTTTATGAGCGCGGCTACCTCCATTTTTCGTAGAAAAAGGAGCAGACCGATGGCCTGCTCCCTTCCCTCGCTATTCCTTATTTCCCCTTTGCCAATTTCCCTGCCTGCATCCGTTCTCGCTCAATCAGTTCTTTCATCGAGGCATTACCCATCAGCAGCACACAAGCTAGCGCCAGTACGGCCGGCACAATCGACCACATGAATGTTGTTGAAATCGAATGCGACAGCGCACTGATGATTTTATCCATCACTTCTGCCGGAATCGACTCCCGTTTTTCAGGGGTTAAAATTTGCCGAACATTTTCAGAGGGAAGCGCCGCGCCGCCACTGCTGCCTGAAAATGCGTCAGTCATGCCATTCGTGAAGCTGTTGCGCTGAATAATCCCAAACACGGTAATGCCCACCGTCATCCCGAATGAACGGATAAACGACATCGTGGCATTCGCTGAACCGCGCTGCCTCATATCGAAGCTGTGGATGGTGGACATCCCAAGCACCGAGAACGAGAAGCCGATGCCAAAGCCCGTAATAAACATATAAAAGGCAAGCGTCCATTTGGTCGTTTCCGGACTGATCGTTGAAAGCAGCACAATGCCTGCAATAAAAATAATGGCGGAAAGCACCATAACATTGCGATAAGGCATTTTATTCGCGAGAAAACCACCCATTTGCGCTGCGAATACCGAGCCTAACGTCATGGGGAGCAGCATCAGACCAGAGCTAGTAGCGGTACCACCGTATACCCCCTGCACAAAAATCGGAATGTACAAAGCTGCCGTAATAAAGGCTGCGCCATAAAATAGTGCAGCTCCCGTACTTGCGCCATACAGACGCACACGGAACATTTTGAACGAAATAATCGGCTCAGCCGCCTTGCGTTCAACAAAAATGAAAATAATAAACAATATAGCGAAAGTCGCGAACAGCCCTAAAATTTGGGCAGAATCCCAAGCATATTCATTGCCGCCAAGCTCAAGAGCGAACATTAAGCTGACAATCGAGCCCACCAGTGTTGCGGCTCCCCACCAGTCAATTTTCTGCTTGGAGTGTTCCATCGATTCCTTGTAAAACAATAAAATAAACAATAAAGCTACAATACCGAATGGAATATTAATATAAAAAATCCAGCGCCAGTTAATGTAGTCGGTAAAATAAGCGCCAACTAGCGGGCCGAACAAGCTTGAAGTACCGAATACGGCTCCAAACAAACCGCCCATTTTGCCCCGCTTTTCAGCTGGAAAAACGTCAAATACAATCGTGAAGGCAATCGGCAGCATGGCGCCGCCGCCGATACCTTGAATAGCCCGGTAAATACTAAGCTGTGTGATCGACTCTGCGGTTCCGCACAAAACCGATCCCAGCAAAAACAAGAAAATCCCTAATATAAAAAAACGTTTTCTGCCGTACATGTCGGACAGCTTGCCGAAAATCGGCATTCCCGCCATCTCCGTGACCAAATAAGCGGAAGTCACCCAAACAAATTTGTCGATGCCGCCCAGATCGCTTACAATCGTTGCCATTGCCGTTGACACAATCGTATTATCGATCGATGCCACGAAGATGGCTAGCAGTAAGCCCGCTACGACGAAGCCAAGTCTACTTTGATTCGCAGACATGAACAATTCCCCCTTGAATTGATGTAAAATGCTTGAAAAGTTATCGTTGTAGCGTAATGCCTTGCACTGTTTAGCTTTGTTATTATAACCAATCCTATCCTGTAGTCCTATTGGACGAGAGAACGAATAAAACGCTCGA
Organism: Paenibacillus algorifonticola; assembly: GCF_000971975.1. Classification (GTDB taxonomy): domain Bacteria; phylum Bacillota; class Bacilli; order Paenibacillales; family Paenibacillaceae; genus Pristimantibacillus; species Pristimantibacillus algorifonticola. The sequence goes on from NZ_LAQO01000001.1 coordinate 129,483, forward strand.
TCCTGGGACCGAACGTTAATTTATAAGCTATATTTATCAAGCTGATCCAGAAAGCCGCGCGACTTCAGCGGAATGCCAATATGCAGATCCATTAGCATACGCATCACCTTCTTAAGCTCCTGCTTCGTTTCTGGCTTGACTTGAATAGAACCAAGCCTGCGCAAATCCATTCGGACAAATAACCGCAGCAGCTTATAGGCTGCTTCAGACAATACGATGCCTTGGGGGTCTTTGTGGCCGCAGCGGCGGCATAATACACCACCAGCAGCTGCACTAATTCGGAAGGGAGTCTGCTCCCCGCCGCATTCCACACAATGATCCAGTACAGGCGCATAGCCTGACATATCCAGCACTCTCATTTCGTAAAGATGAGACACAATTTGCGGGTCCTTCCCCTCCACCAAGCCGCTTAAATAAGCTTTCAGCTGCTCGAATAGAAATGAGCTGGATTCCTCCTCCTGTATCACTCTATCCGTTAATTCTGCCGCATAGGAAGCGTAAGCAGTCAGCTCCAGCTGCTCGCGAAGCAGATGGTTGGACGCCAAAATTTCACCATGGTTCAGCGTGCCGAGTCCACTTGTGCGAAAAAAAGTAAATTCAGCATATGTAAAGGGCTGCGCGAGAGAAGCATGCCTGCTCCGGGCCTTCTTCGCGCCGCGTATTAATATCCCTACTTTGCCATGCGTATTCGTCAACACATTAATAATTTTATTATTTTCCCCGTAATCCATGCTGCGAATAACGATGCCTTCCAAACGATACAGCATACTGAAACTCCCCCATGACCTACTTAAGACAGTCAGAAGGCTGCGAGCCCACTGAACTAAGGAGAAGCTTCTTCTAGCTCGGATGCCCATTCCTGGTCATCACCGAGCAAAGCGTTAGGATGATCCGCTTCTCCAAGTTGATCCATTTCCTTGTAGAGCATATAGGACTCCACATCACCGGTCAATGTAAAATACTTCCACGAAAAATTCCGCAATCGTATCAACCCTTTCCGCCTCGGAAATGCTGCTCCAGACGGTATTAGATTGCGTTGATCGAATGAATGTTATCCTTAGCAATTTACGTCAAATTTAGAAGCAACCCATTAGTCGTTTCTAAAGCCTAAATCTTTAAGCACTCTTTCCTGGTTGCGCCAGTCCTTCTTGACTTTGACCCATAGCTCAAGAAATGTACGGGAGCCAAGCAGCGCTTCAATATCGCGGCGCGCAAGCTTGCCAACTTCCTTAAGCAACGCACCTTTTTTGCCGATAATAATGCCCTTCTGGGAGTCGCGCTCGACATAGATGACACAGCCAATATAGACAACGCCATTCTCCTGCACCTTCATGTCCTCAATCGCAACCGCAATGGAATGCGGAATCTCCTCACGCGTCATATGCAAAATCTTCTCGCGCACCAGCTCCGTTACAACGAACTGCTCCGGATGATCCGTAATTTGATCGGCAGGGTAATATTGCGGGCCTTCTGGCAAATAGCGGATCAGCTGATCCATAAGCGTCTCCACATTATTGCCCTGCAGCGCAGAGATCGGAATGATTTCTGCAAAATCATATAAATCTTTATATTGCGTAATAATCGGCAGCAGCTGCTCTGGATCGATTTTGTCGATTTTGTTCAACACGAGAAAAATCGGCGTCTTGACCTTTTTCAGCTGCTCGATAATAAAACGGTCGCCGCCGCCAATGCCATCGGCTACATCAACAAGGAAAAGAGCAGCTTCGACTTCTTGAAGCGCGCTTTGCGCGGTTTTCATCATGTAGTCGCCAAGCTTGGATTGCGGCTTGTGAATGCCAGGCGTGTCCAGAAATACGATTTGCGTATTGTCTTTCGTGTATACGCCATGAATTTTATTGCGTGTTGTTTGGGGCTTGTCCGACATAATGGCGATTTTCTGCCCGATCAGATGGTTCATCAGCGTGGACTTGCCCACATTAGGTCGGCCGATGATGGCTACAAAGCCGGAACGAAATTTGCCGTTTGAACGGTTGTCAGTTGTAGGTGTACTCATTAGGCTTCAGCTTGCCCCTTTTTCAATACCATTGGTGTAAATGCGCCCGGCAGCAAGTCAGAGACGGTCGAAATCGACCAGTTGCCCCGCAGATTGCCCATAATGACAGGCGTATCCGGGTAAAGCAGCTCAACGAGCACCTGGCGGCAAATTCCGCATGGCGTAATAGGTTCTTCCGTATTGCCAATAACTGCAATCGCCTGAAATTGACCTGGCTTCTTGCCATCGGCGATGGCCCGGAACATAGCTGTGCGCTCCGCGCAGTTTCCCGGACCATAAGCGGCATTTTCGACATTGCAGCCAAAGTGGACATGCCCGTCGTTGTCTAGCAGGGCAGCGCCAACATTGAACTTGGAATACGGCGTGTATGCCCGCGTCATCGCCTCTCCTGCCTGATTAAGCAGAGCAGCATAATTTTCCTGTAAACCTTCATAAGTGACTGTCATTTATTATTAGCTCCCTCAATTACTGGCTTCCCGCCGTTATTACATGCCATAATGGCGGGCCAAGAATAATAAAACCAATGAAGACGGCAAAGCATGCTGCCAGCAATACAGCACCAGCAGCAACATCTTTTGCCGTCTTAGCGAGCGCATGGCGCTCCGGGCTTGCAAGATCTACAACTTTTTCCACCGCAGTATTAACCATTTCTGCTACGATAACGAGCGCCATCGTAAGCAGCAGCATTACCCATTCCACACCTGTAAGCGATAGAAAAGCGCCGAGCAGAATGACCGCGGCAGCGACCAGCACATGAATGCGCATATGGCGCTCATTTTGTACAGCAAATGCTATGCCCGCCCATGCAAATCCTAAACTGCGAATGAACTTTTTCATTAACGCGACAAGCCTGCCTTCGAAAGCACCGCTTCCTGCTTGCTTGTCATAACCGCTTCATCGCTTTCCGTCTCGTGATCATAACCGATTAAATGCAGAAAGCCATGAACAAACAGGAAGCCGATCTCCCGCTCCAGCGAGTGCCCATACTCCTCGCTTTGCTCGACCGCTTTCTCAACGGAAATGACAATATCGCCCAGCATCCCCGATATAGGATCAACCTCATCTTCGCTTTCTACCTCAAAAATAATGTCCAGTTCATCCGTGCCGTCATCCTGCATCGCAAATGACAATACATCAGTAGGACGATCCATATTGCGGTAGTCGCGATTCAACTGATGAATTTGCTCATTATCGGTAAACGTCAGCGTTACTTCGCCCATTGTCATCCCTTCCGCTTCGCCAGCCAGTTGAAGCAGCTGCTCCAACCGGGCGATCCAAGCTTCCGGAATGTCTACCTTATCCTGCTCATTGCTATAATCCAGCTGCAAACTCATGCTAAACGCTCCTTTGACTTAACATCCTCAGGGTACTCAATGCGGGAGTGAAAAATCCCGATGACGCTTTCCTTGAGCGACTGTGCGATCTTATCCAGCTCCTTGAGCGTCAAATCGCATTCGTTGTATTGATTGTCGTCCAGCCTGCTTTTGATAATTTTGTTAATCATCGCTTCTACCTGCTCAACGGTTGGGCTGCGCAGGCTGCGGACAGCCGCTTCCACGCAATCGGCGATGCCGACAACGGCAGCTTCCTTCGACTGCGCTTTCGGGCCAGGATAGCGGAAATCATCCTCCGTAAATGAAGGCTCCTCCCCCTGCTCCTCTGCCTGCTTAAGCGCCTTGTAATAAAAGAATTTCAGCGACGTCGTACCATGATGCTGCTCGGCAATATCACGAATAGGCTTCGGTATATTATGCGCCTTAAGCATATCCACGCCATCCCGCGCATGGGCGCAAATGATCGACCGGCTAAGCTTTGGATCGATCGAATCATGCGGATTTTCCATATTAGTCTGATTTTCTATAAAATAATTCGGCCGCTTCGTCTTCCCGATGTCATGGTAGAACGAACCTACACGGCAAAGCAGCCCGTCCGCCCCGATGGACTCAGCCGCAGCCTCCGATAAATTGCCGACCATGACGCTGTGATGATACGTTCCCGGCGTCTCCGTGAGCAGCTTGCGCAGCAGCGGATGGTTCGGGTTAGACAGCTCGACAAGCTTAAGCGCCGACAAAATGCCAAATGTCACTTCAAAAAACGGCATAAGGCCGATAACCAGCACAGCAGTAAGCAAGCCGCTCGCAAAGGCAAAGCAAAGCGAATACACAAGCGGCCCTTGGTCCAGACGTTCCGTCAGCAGCATGAGCGTAAGAACGGAAAACGTGCCGAACAGGCTGACCATAATGCCTGCCTTTAAAATCGTCGAACGCTGGCTCGCTCGATGAATCGAGAAAATAGCCGCGACAGATACGACGATAATAACAAAGCCGTATTGGAAATCAAAAATTTGATTTTGCCCTGTACCTGAATTCAGCACAATGCTGCCGATAATCGCAAACAGAATCGAACTAATTAACGCCAAATGCATATCCAGCAGCAGCGTAATCAGCATCGTCCCCAGCGCCGCCGGAGCGAGGAAGCCGACATACGGGATTTCATCCGTCTGAATCAATGAAATAATGATCATCACAACGATGTTGATCAAATAAATAAGCCACAGCATTAAAATTTGCGCATTATTATATTTCGGCTTCAAGCCGGAAATGCCGCCCGACTGATGCAAATAGCTGTACATCGCTGTGATGAACAAGATCGACAAGATAAGCAGGCCAAGCTGCGGCCAATAATTGCGTTTATCCTGCAGCAGCGCCGAATCCTTCAGCAGTTCATACATTTCCGGCGTAATGACTTGGCCGCGCTTGACGAGAACGTCGCCTTCCTTGATAACGACCTGCGGCGTATTTTTCTTAGCCTGAATTTTCGCTTCATCCGTTGCTTCCTTATCTAGAAAGCGGTTCGGCATAATGGAGAAACGTGCCAGCTCCTGCACAATTTCACGGCTTGTCCGGTCGGAGAGGGAGCTTGCGTTCACCAGCTCCGCCACACGGGTACGGGCAGCATCCGCACTGCGCAGCTGCTCGCTCATCAGCTTGCGTACGATTTCCTGCGCAACCTGCCGCATTTCCGTGATTGACTCTACCGACATGCGCGGCATTTTATAAAACGTTTCCTCTGGAATCGCATATTCCTGCTCTTTAATAACGACCGCCATTTCATCCAGCAGCGTATTATTGTAAGTACCGTTGCCTCTGTTTACTTTCACGTAATTATCGACAAAATCGGCATACCGGCCGGGAATTTCATTGCGGTATATATCGATTTTATTTTGCGTCGTTACCTGATCATCCTGGTTCAGCTGCTCCATGCGCGAGAAAATCTCATTCAGCAGCAGCTCGCTGCGCAGCGCAACGTTCGAATAGATCGCATCAACGCGGTTCGCCGCTTCCTCCTGCGCCTGCAGCGTCGCCTTGCTATCTGGTATTTGATGGGGAGCAACAATATCCTTCTCGCTGGCAACGCCTTCTTGAATATCATACGTTTCCGGAACGAGATGCGGAGCAAGACTGAAATAAAACAGCAACACAAATAATAACATGAGCACGAAGCGGACAGCTACGCTCTGTTTCCACCCCGCAGCCTTGGAGCTCTGCAGGTTCCCCTGTTTACCGGAATGGTTCTGGTTCATGGAGCGGACATTCCTCTCTATGCTTTGTTCTCAGCGTCCTGATTGTAGGCGACAATGATTTTCTGCACTAAGGAGTGACGGACAACATCCTGCTCGGAAAAAAAGATAAAGCCAAGTTCGTCTATATTTTGCAAAATCCGCTGTGCCTCTATTAAACCCGAGTTTTTCCCTCTTGGCAAATCAATCTGTGTCACATCGCCGGTAATAACCATCTTGGAGCCGAAGCCTAGCCGTGTCAAAAACATCTTCATTTGCTCTGGAGTCGTGTTCTGGGCTTCATCCAAAATAATAAAGGAATCATCAAGGGTACGTCCACGCATATACGCAAGCGGGGCTACCTCAATGGTGCCGCGTTCAAAAGCCTTTACCGTCTGCTCAGGTCCCAGCACATCATGAAGGGCATCATAAAGCGGACGCAAATAAGGATCAACCTTCTCCTGCAAATCACCCGGCAAAAATCCGAGATTTTCGCCTGCCTCGACAGCTGGCCTTGTCAGTATGATTCGCTTCACCAAGCCCTGCTTCAAAGCGGCTACAGCGAGCACGACAGCCAGGTAGGTTTTTCCTGTGCCAGCTGGACCAATACCGAATACGACGTCATGCTTGTGAATCGTCTTTACATAATGGCGCTGGCCGATTGTCTTAACCCGGATAGGCTTGCCGCGAAACGTAGTTGTAATTTCAGCTTTGAATAAATCAAGAAGCTCTTCTGCCTGCATCGTACGGGCCAAATCAAGCGCATACATCATATCCCGCTCCGAAGGCATATAGCCGCCTTTTACAAGCTGCAGCATGACGCTGAACAGCTGTTCAAGCGAGCGTACCTCCTGTACAGCTCCGGAGATGACGATCTCTGCCTCACGAGATGTGATCGAAGACTCACATTGCGCCTCTACCAGCCTCAGGAACTTGTCCTGCGGACCAAATACCGCTAATCCTTCTCCCGCGTTTTCCAGCGGAATTCTGACGACTATTGTTTCATTTTGCAAACAACCTCAATCTCCTTGCATCTGGACTAGGGGCATCTCTTTCACAATCGATTGCTCTACTTCAAAAAGAACTTTCATATAAACTTTACCATTCTCCGTCTTTTCATGCAAAACAATTTCATCCCGGATGACCGCATCGCTGCCCGCCTTCGACATTACATTCGCTTTTGCCTGTAAAATTCCACCCGCGCGCGCTTCATCCGCTGATAGTTTTCGCTCTTCCGTATGTACTTCCATTACCGTCTGCTTCATCCGGCCGAAGGGCAGGCTTATGCTTTTCCAATTCGCCTTATCCTCCTCCACGATCGTCTCCGACTGCTCGTACGGATTTTTGCCGTAGCCGCTCACCTGCAGCGCCCTGCCGCCAATGACGACATACCACTTCTGCTTCTTCTCCCCCGTATATACTTTAACTTGCTGAGACATCGGTGAAGCAATATTAAATTCATACCAGACTATTCCGCGTACAGAGCCCTTTGCCACAACTGTCTGCGTATAAGCGCCGCCGCCCAGCGTACCCGATATTAACGTCTGTCCTTTTTTGACCTTCGCGTTCTTCTTGACGACGGCACGACCGCGTTCCGTATAAATTTCCGTAACGACCGCATCGGCAGAAGCAATGAGATGGCGGGGATTTTCCAATTCGCGATGATCCGGTTCTGTCGTTTCCGCGACTTGAATGATGATTCTTGTTCCTTTTTTCTCCACGCCAATCCACGTAGCTTTCGGCAGCTTGTTGACGAGCCTCTTTGATATAATATCCGTATCCGCCAGACGGAACGACCATTGGAGCGGGAAAATCCCCTCCTGCCGCGCTGCCTCTACAATTTCCTCTTCCGTCAATTTCACGTTGCCTTTAACCTCAACCGACCATATAAGCGAGGACAATACATAAATGCCAATAAAAAATAAAGCTAGGCCCGCTATGAAAAATTTCCGTTTTTCCAGCTTTACAAGCCAGAACGGCATGCCTTGCCGCCTCACAACATGCGCCCTACAGCCTGTCTCCTTTAAAAAAGGCTTCAAGCGAAAATAATCGCTAACAGACACGTCGAACTGCAGCTTGCCATCGCCCGTCCAACCGATGGACGCAAGCTGCAGCCCCCCTTCCAGTGCACGATTCACAAGCCGTTCAGGTTGTCCACCCCTGATATTTACTGTAACAACGCCGAGTACCCAGTCCGACCATTTCAGCTTCAAGCCGCTCCCCTCCTACTCCCGCAAGGCTATGCCTGTAATTTGACCTTCAATAAAAACCTCTTCTGTCCAAATCGTTCGAATAACGAGCGAGCTTCCCGTCACCTCAAGCTCGCCCTTGCTGAGCGCGAGCCTAAGCTGCTCGCTGGAAAAATGAATGACACCGCGATGGTTCTCAATATATAACTGGCGATCGCCGATCATCGTCAGCCGGGGAAGATCATAGACGACATCCTGGGGCAAATCCAGAATATCCGCTGTCATTTTGCGAAGTTTGCGTTTTAAACGGTTCATAGGTAAAGGATCGTCCCCCTTATCACGCTCGCCAGACGTTAAATATGACACAAGGCCCATTATTGTACTATATCAAGCTATGCGCGGGGTGCTGATTTTATGAAAAATAGCGCAGCCTCCAGTTATCCCTAATGGATTTCTGGAAGCTGCGCTATTTAAAGTAAAGCTTATGTTATCTGACCTTGCCATAAGGCCGCTTCGATTTCGGCGGGCCCAATATTTCTGACCAGATGACCGCCCTTCGAAGCTCATCAGCGCTCAAAGGCGCTAAACGAGTGTCAGCAACAGCCTCAGCCTCGCTGCTAGCCCGATTGCTGCGCCTCGCGGCGGCTTCGCGCTGCTGTGTCACTGTTACAGCGGCCTGCTGCTGCTGCGTACGCTCAAGCGCTCTGGCGAGCTCTGACAGGTGGTGCTGCTTCTCACGCTCAGCCTCTTCCTCCGCTTGGCGATAGGAAATCGACCGTTCCTCATAGTCATCGTTATCGTCCCAGTGCGGGTAAGCGTCTCCCTGATCATGGCGCCCAGACTGATGCTGCTGCACATCTGTCCCCTGCTGCGGATAAGCAGCATCCGCAGCGCTTTGACCGTTAAAGTCTGGCATCCGCGGATTGTTACGCTTTTTCGCACTGACCCGATTGAAAATCGACAGGAGAAAGCCGCCAACAATAACGACGAAATAAATATTTTTCATAATAAACTCAAATATATGTTCCACTGGTTCAGATTCACCTCCAGGGTAAGCAGCTACGCCGGTGCTTTATTTGCCATCATTAATTGTCATTTTTTTCAGTTGGGGCGTCGCTCTTGCCGATGGAATTACGCATTTGTGTATCCGACTCCAGGTTTTTCAGGTTCAAATAATCCATGACGCCGATTTTTCCGTTTTTGAGTGCTTCAGCCATAGCTACTGGCACTTGCGATTCGGATTCTACGACCTTCGCCCGCATCTCAATAACGCGCGCCTTCATCTCCTGCTCCTGCGCTACTGCCATTGCACGGCGTTCCTCTGCTTTCGCTTGAGCAATCCGTTTGTCAGCCTCAGCTTGCTCCGTTTGGAGATGGGCACCGATGTTTTTGCCCACGTCTACGTCGGCAATATCAATGGACAAGATTTCGAAAGCTGTTCCGGCATCGAGTCCTTTGCCAAGCACCGTACGGGAAATCATGTCTGGATTTTCAAGAACATCTTTATGGGAGCCTGCCGAACCAACCGTCGTAACGATACCCTCGCCGACACGAGCGATAATGGTCTCTTCACCAGCACCACCGACTAGACGCTCAATGTTGGCACGTACGGTAACACGCGCTTTAACTTTAACCTCAATACCGTCTTTCGCTACTGCTGCAACGGTTGGTGTCTCAATGACACGCGGATTAACGCTCATTTGCACCGCTTGAAGCACATCACGACCAGCAAGATCAATGGCAGCCGCACGCTCGAACACGAGCGGGATATTGGCGCGCTGCGCTGCAATCAACGCATTGACGACGCGGTCAACGTTACCGCCTGCGAGAAAATGGCTTTCCAGCTGATTAATATTCAGCCCAAGGCCCGCTTTCGTTGCTTTAATGAGCGGATTGACAATCCGGCTCGGGACAACCCGACGCAAGCGCATCGCTACGAGCGTAATAATACCGATACGAACACCAGAAGCAAGTGCCGAAATCCAGAGCATAATTGGAAAAAAGCTCAGGAAGACTGACAACGCGATAATAACAATAACCGCTATAATCAATATAGAAACGATCGGATCCAAACCCATTTATAAATACCTCCATTGCTTTAGTAAAGTGCTGAATAGCGTTTATGTTATGCTTTCATTGTCTCTTTCACAACTACCCAAGTACCTTCTGCTTTGATGACGACAACGTTTGCTCCAGTTGAAATAAACTCGCCTGACGTTACAACATCAATCCGCTGATCGCCGATTTGCACCGTTCCAGCCGGCCTTAGCGGAGTAAGCGTAACCCCTTCAAGCCCCAGCAGGCTGTCCTTTTCCTCTGCGGATACATAACCTTCTTCCTTCGTCAGTTTATCCCGAAGAATGAATTTGTTCCAAATTCCTCTATGTCTATATTTTCTGAAAATATAATACATCACAAGCACGGCCACTACGAGTGCTGTGACGAGCGAGATAAAGGCTGTCATCGGATCGGATGCTGCGGTCACTACCCCAGCAATAAGTGCTGCGCCACCTAACAGTCCCAAAATACCGAAGCTTGGAACAAATACCTCGATAATGAGCAAAGCCAAACCTATAACAAAAAGAACAATCGATTCCATGCCTGCAAATCCGGCCACATAATGACCGAAGAAATACAAGCTGAAAGAAATAATGCCCAGTATGCCCGGTACACCGAAGCCTGGCATCAGAAGCTCAATTACAATGCCCGCAATGCCCAGGATGAGCAGCACGGTCATCACATACGGATTAACGAGCCAGCGTGATACTTTCTCAGCTAGAGAGGGCTCAAACGAAATGAGGTGCTGCTGATCAAGCTTCAGCCAAGTAATAGCTTCCCCGACAGATGCTGCGATATGCTCAGCGTAGCCGCTCGCCAGCGCTTCGTCGGCGGATAAGGATAATATCTCTCCTGCCGGCTTCTCTATGCCCGCTTTCGGCAAGCTAACCGACACTGTCGTATCAACCATGGCAGCTGCAATATTTGCATCCCGGCCACCCAGCTTTGCAGCCTCCATCATCGTCTTCGTCCAATAGGAAACGATCTTCGGATTATCAATCAAATTGCCTCCACCATCAACGACAGCAGCTGCACCAATTGTACTTCCCGGCTCCATTACAATGTTTTGTGCATTAAGCGCAATGTAAGTACCTGCCGACACCGCTTTGCCTTCAATATAGGCGGTTGTGGGAATTGCGCTTTTACGGATGACCTCCCCGATCTCCTCTGCGCTGGTCACTTCTCCGCCGAACGTGTTAATCACGAGAACTACACGTTCCGCCTTCGCCTCTGCCGCTTCTTTGTAAGCGCGCTCCAAAAATGATTTAAGTCCACTCTCAATCGTCTGTTTGACTGGAACAATGTAGACCGCTCCTCCAGCTTCATCCGCCGCAAGCTGCTGTGCCTTTACAGGCTGCATACCGACCAGCAGGCCGCTGCCTAAAGCGACAACCAACGCTGAAAAAACGGCTAATTTCGCCCAAAAAGCGGTTTGGCGCCATTTTTTTATATTCAACCTTCCACCCCTCCCTTTATATCCATTATATTCGTTATTACGAAGGATTACCCTGAAACGTTACAAAATAAGCGTAAACGGCTTACGCCAACTCATGGCGGCGCACATATTTCTTGCTATAACCGAGAACTTTTTTACGAGCATCCGCATGTGAATCGCTATATTGAAAAGCAAAAAACATCCCTCGGGAGGGATGTTTTCGTCCGAACATATCGTTATTGCAGAAATTGTTGTACGAGCTGATTTACTAGTTTACCGTCAGCGCGCCCTTTCGTTTTTGGCAACAAGGCGCCCATGACTTTCCCCATCTCGGCTTTGGAAGAAGCACCGAGTTCATGGATGGTCTGCGTTACTATCGCTTTTATCTCTTCTTCGGTCAGCTGCGTGGGAAGGTATTGACTAATAATTTCAATTTCTGCGTTAAGACCTGTTACCAGGTCCTCACGGCCGGCTTTGCTAAATTCTTGGAGGGAATCTTTACGTTGTTTGATCTCACGACTTAGGATATCAAGCATTTCACTGTCGTCCAAAGGACGCTTCAAATCAATTTCCAAGTTTTTAGCTGACGCACGCATCATACGAATGGTTGTAAGCCGGAACTTGTCCTGATTCCTCATGGCCTGCTTCATATCGTCGTTCAATCTTTCGCTCAGGTTCATTATACTAGGAGCCTCCTAAAACTTTCTCTTACGAGCAGCCTCGGACTTCTTCTTACGCTTTACACTCGGCTTTTCATAATGTTTGCGTTTCTTAACCTCAGCCAACACGCCATCTTTAGCGATAGAACGTTTAAAGCGGCGAAGTGCAGAGTCAATGGTTTCGTTTTTCTTAACCTTAGTTTCAGACACAAGTTTTCCCTCCCTCCGAAACAGACCGTCCAGAGCATTAAACACGGTTTATCAAACTCCATTATAAGTCAAAACAAAATACAGTGTCAACTCACTAATTTCACTCGTAAACAATGCCAAATCCATTCTTCAAAATATCGTAGAACATCATGTAAGTATCCCCATTCGTCAGCTCTTCTACATTGAGCATTTGACCAATGATTTCCTCACTAATCCAGCCACGGGAAACGAGATCCTTAAGCGCCGTTTCTCTCGTCGTATCGAGTCCGGCCGTCAGTGCCAGCATATAGCCCGCCTGCTCCAATGTCAATGGCCCAGTCAATAAATCCTTCATATCCTTGACCGCACCGTCAGGAAAACCAGGGAACTGGTCGGGATGCGCTTTTTTGAGCGTTCTAAGCTTGTTCAAATAGCGCCCAATGCTCATTGTGCCATCGAGGTCCCATGCCTCATTCGAATAGCTGCCAGACGTCATGTACATGCTCGCCGCTGTCACAAGGCCCTTATAGTCCTTGTGTTTCATGTAAGCAGGCTGATCAAACTTTTCATAGGTCAAGTCCATGCCCTGCTTAACGAGCTTCTTGCGCAGTTTGCTGATGAGCTTCGTCGATTGGGACAGCTCTCTGACCGTCATGTCGTTGCTAATGGCCAGGCTCGCCGCTGCTCCTGCAGCTTCTGCCGTCGCCATGCCAAGCGGAATGACCCTTGCGCTTCCATGCGGAATGGTATCAAAGCTGGCTGAGCGTCCGACTACAAGCAGCCCATCGACTTTGAGCGGAACCAAGCTGCGGAACGGAACGCCATATTGCATCGGGCTTAGCATAATTGTACCCACGTCGCTATAGTTGATGCTTTGAATATCGACATCATAGGAGCCATAAGCGATAGCATCCCATTTATCCCGGTTTTCCAGCACATCGGCAAGCGTCAGCCTGTATTCGCCGTAAATATGCCGAGATTCTCTAATATACAGCTCTGATGCAGTACCCGCATAGTTCATATTGGCAAACTCCGGATACGTCTTTTTTAAATAATCAACGATGAGCGGCGCTTCTTTTTTGCCAACTTCCATTCCACGCGCCACCGATTCTGGATCAAGCGGATCAACTCCGTAAATTTGCATCGTATTAAACAAAATCGTTTCATTGTTTTCCCTGCCAATATTAAGGCTGCGAATTTTCACTTTGTTCGGATCGCTCGGCGGATATTTTCTGGCGTCGCCAAACCCCCAAATGCTCGTGCTGTCTAAGCCTAAGCCCTCTAAGCCTTTGAAATTCCTCCAAGCCTCGTTCGTCACATGGTCCATTCTGAATACGAGCGTTGCCGCCATCTTCGCCTTGCCTTCGCCAATATCCTGGCGTCCAATGGAGTAAGGCACACCGGAAGCGGCAGCGATATCAGCATCCTGCGAAGCATCAATGACTACTTTTGCCTCTACCTTCTCGGTCGCGCCATCCGGTTTAGTAATGGCAAGTCCAGTTAGCTGCATATTCTCGCCAGACTGCTGCAAAATCGGCTCCATCTTTTGCACATGCATGAGCAAATCAATGTTCTGCTCTTGTTTAATCATCTGGTAAAAGACGTTGGCCGCCGTATGTGTATCAACCGAGCTGCCTTCCACCTGATCAAACCATTCCTGAAATAAGCCTTCATTCAAAAACTTCGATTTGTGCAAATAGCGGTAATACCACGGCTGATTCGGGGAATAATTCAAATCGAGCGTATTCAGCCCGCCCAGCGTCATTAAACCGCCCAAAATATCGCGGTCTCTGCCTTCAAGCAGCAGTACCTTAAGCCCATTCCTGGCTCCAGACACAGCGGCCATTATTCCTTCCGGATCTGTGCCGACAACAATTAAATCATAGCTCGACTTTACGGTTTCAACCGATTCGACCTTCGTAAAGGGGGCCTGAACGCGGTCAATGGACAAACGATCGATAGAAGCTACTTTAAATTTATATAAATAATAGCAACCGATCAGCATCAAAAAAGCGAGAGCCACGATCGTCAACATTTTATATTTCGTCTTCAACAACTAAAATAACCTCCGAATTTCCAGCGCATCCAAGCAACACTGCTATCATTGCTAGATTAATAGACTTGATTATTAAAAAAGGCAGACTCCCGCTTCTCGCTAGGAGCCTGCGTATCATGCGGATGCTGCGCCTCGGCTGCATCAATTCAAGCTGGCTTCCGGATGAAGCAGCGTATGCATATCCGTAGATGAAGTAACGGTCAGCCTCGGAACCATCATCGGATCGGTTCCCGGCTCAGCAAAACCGCTGCGTACGGAAAACGCCATCCGGTAACCATTTTCACGCAATTTATAAATAATCTGTGTGTTCGCCTCGCCATAAGGATAAGCAAAATAAGGCGAGTCAATGCCAAGCTCTTTTATTTTGTGAATATCATTCGTAATCAGGCTGGCGTCTGCAAGCGAAGAATAGGCAATGCCACAAACAGCTGTCCCTTTTTTGTGCAAATCATAGGTGTGGCTGTGAAATTCAAATACGTCGCTCGACGCATTCATTTCCTCAGTGGAAAGAAAACTTGTTTTTTTCGAATCGAATGATGCCGTCTTTTGTTGAATATGAGTTCCAACAACAAACATCGTCGCGTGAAAGCCATATTTTTTAAAAATAGGATAAGCATAAATGATATTGTTTTGATACCCATCATCGAACGTAATAACGACCGACTTATCCGGCAAAACACCTTCGCCATTTATATATTTCTCGAGCTGCTCCATCGTCGCTGTCTTGTAGCCATTCGTATGTAAATATATCATTCCCTGCTCAAACGATTCCAAATCAATCATGGAATTATTGTCCGGCTCGCTAATGTCAGCCTTTGGAGCAATGTAGTGGTACATCAATACGGGTACCCGATCAGCATTGTCCGCCAGCGTCAACGCTTTAGAATCCAGCAGCGGCTGATTTGCTTGTTTATGCGTCATAATAAACGCTCTATTTTTGGCTAATTCCCAAGAGGTGCAGATTTTTTTCGTAACAACCGTCCCTGGATGGGCTACTGCTGTAGCATAGGCTGCGATTAGAAGAACGAATGACAACAGGCTGGCAGCGATATATTTTTTGGAACGGGACATACAAACTCCTTTCAAAAACCTTTATTGCCTGTTCAGCTTGCCTTATTTCGCATTCAGCGGGCCAAGCTTCTCGCCTCCAAGCAAATGGAAATGCAAATGGTACACCAACTGGCCGCCATCGCTATTCACATTGTTGATTAGTCGGTAGCCAGATTCGGCAATGCCCTGCTCGATCGCGATTTGACGTGCTGCCGTGAACAGCTCAGCCATTACTTGATCGTCATCAGCTGTCACATCATTCATTGTGGCAATGTGCTTTTTAGGAATGATTAAAATATGTACGGACGCTTCCGGTTTAATATCTTGAAAAGCAATTACTGTATCCGACTCATACACTTTAGTTGACGGCAATGTACCTTCGACAATTTTACAAAAAATGCAATCCATTCAAAACTCCCCCTAAATTATGTTATACAACCTTATTCCATCATAACGGAATGAGCAAAGCTCGTCCAATCATATCCGTCTTCCTATAGGCTGAGGAATAGACGGGCATTGGGATTTGGCAGCTAGCGGTTATTGCAGCTTAACATCCGTGTGCTCGTCTATCGCCTGCTCCAGCTCTTCTGCAAGCTCCAGCCAGTTATAGCCATTGCCGATTTGAATCGACAAGCTTCTGCTTTCTAATGCATCTGCATTAAAAGCCGTTACAACTTCCAGCTGCTTGCTGAATGCCTGCTGAAGCTTCGTTAGGTAATCCTGCTCGGCTGCCGTTAGAGCACCTTCATGGCTGCCAACCTTGGCCAGCGACTGCTGCACCGCGTTAAAATAAGCTTCCAGCTTGTCCGCAGCAAACTCCGTGCCATTATACTGATGCGCTTCTTTCAGAAAACCCATCACATGATCCACATGACGGAAAGCCGCACCTGCACTGAATTGCGCCTCATTCCGCTCCAAAAGCTCCGCTGATTTCCCCAGCTTCTCAAGCTCAGGCAATACCGCATTATAAAATGCTGCGGCGCCGATGGCGTCTGAAGCGACTCGCTGACCTGTCTCATATTTTTTCTCTTGAATGTTCGACAAATATTGCGAATATAAAAACATATTTCCATTAATGCTGCACACCAGCAGCACGATTGCGATTGCAAACGCAATCGGCTTTTTCTTAGGCGGTTGTTGCTCTCCTGACACGCTTTCTTCCCCCCATAATTAAATGCCTTACTTACTGTTTGTCTCTTCGCTATGATGGTGCTATTCCAGCTTCAACGCAAGCGCACCGACTGCCCCCCATCAAAAAAGAACACATAGCATTCTGCTACTTTGCGCAGCAAAACGGCTTCGAGTGCTTCCGCATAAAGCTCCAGCTGAAACCGATGGCGCTCTGCTGCCTGCTCCCATTGCTGATTGATGATCCGGTCCGTTTTATAATCGACCAGTACCAATCCATGCCGATCCTCAAACACACAGTCCATAACGCCTTGAATCAAAATCTGCTCGTCCTTTGCTTCTTCAGCAACGGAAGGATGCACACGCGAGGCGGGCAGCATGCAGCTGAATGGCACCTCCCGCTTGACCTCATCCGCTGCCTGCAGGCGCAAACCAAGAGGGCTTGCGAAAAAAGCAGCAATATTCATGCTGTCGATGGCCTCCGCCTGACGCGGTGTTAACAGCTTGCGTTCAATCATGCCGCGGGCCGTCTGCATAACGACGTGCCCATCGACAGCTCCCTTGAGCGGTAAATGCTGCATGACAAGGTGGTTGACAGAGCCTTTCTCTGCCGCTGTAAGTGAGATCTGCTCCATAAACCGCGGACGGCGCAAACGGAAAGAGCCTCTAGTCTCTGGCGGCAGGTCATTGCCATCATTCGCTTCACCTTGCTGCCTTGCGAAACCCGACTCTTCAGGTTGTTCTAGCGGTTCGGACGATGAATGACTGCCGCTTGCTTCAGCATCCTTCATCGCTGCCGCTCCAGTGTCAAACAAAGGAGCGGCTTCGCGGTCAGCGAGAGCTTCTCCATGAAGACGTTTAATTTCAGTTACAGACGTTTTGGCAGGCAAAAGAGTTGCAGCTTGATGAGAATAATGAAAATCCAGTCGTTCGCGCAGCTCACTGTCCTGCTCCTCTGGCTGCAGCTCGAGCTGCGCAAGGGAAAGAACGCCTTGCAGCCGCAGTTCCCTCTCCTCAAGGCCTTCATTTTGCTGAAGCGCTGCTGCTGCTTCACTGCTGAATACCGCAGCTGCAACGAACCCTGATCGCCATTCCAGCCTTTTCATGCCGGATAGCTGATCCATTTCTTCTGCATCCTGCTGCTCAAAGCTTGATGCGGCGAGCGGACCAAGCCAATCCAAAAAAGTCGATGCCGCAGCCAGCTTAAAATCCGGTATGTGTCCGCTTGCGTCAACAGCTGCCAGCCAGCCCGGCAGCTTCTTAGCCGCGTCTGCCACCGTGCCGACCAGAAACATTTTTTCCTTCGGACGAGTGAGGGCCACATATAAAATCCGCATTTCCTCGGCCAGCATTTCCATGCGCAGCCTACGGCGAATCGCTAGAAATGGCAGTGTCGGATAACTGACGCGCTGCTGTGGATCCACAAATCGCGGGCCGAATCCGAGCTGCTTATGGCGAAGAAAAGCACTCCGCAAATCCTGCTGGTTAAATGACTTGCCAAGGCCTGCCGTGAACACGACGGGAAACTCCAGCCCTTTGCTCTTGTGGATCGACATAATGCGGACGACATTTTCCTGCTCGCCGAGCGCCCTTGCCGTGCCGAGATCCCCTCCACTATCGCGCATTCGCTCTACGAAACGCAAAAACCGGAACAATCCCCGGAAGGAGGTTGCCTCGTAACCGCGAGCGCGGTCATGCAAAGCGCGTAAATTCGCTTGGCGCTGCGTCCCGCCAGGAAGACCGCCAGCTAAATCATAATAACCGGTCTCACGGTAAATACGCCAAATGAGGTCAGCTAATGCACCCTGTCTGGCTTCGCTGCGCCAGCGCTCAAGCTGCGCGATAAAATGGGTCAGCTTCTGGCGCAGCATCTCTGGGAGCGTTAAGCTGCCTTCTGCTGCTAGCAGCGCTTCAAAATAACTGACGCCGGATTTTTCTATCCTTATGAGCGCCAGTTCCTCGGCATCCAAGCCGAAAATAGGGGAGCGCAGCGTACCTGCGAGCGGAATATCCTGGTACGGATTGTCAATAACTCGAAGCAGCGACAGTACAGTCTGCACTTCTATGGCATCAAAATAGCCGCTGCTGAGCTCAGCATAGGCGGGTACGCCATCAGCTTGCAGCTCCTCGATAATAATAGGCGCCCACTGCGATGTCGCACGCAGCAAAATAACGATATCACGCCATTCCAGCGGACGGGTCCGTTTGTTTTTCCCGTCGTAAACGCGGTAGCCGCTGTCCATAAGCGACTGGATTTTCCGGGCAATCAGCCGTCCCTCCAGCTGCGCCGTCTGCAAATCCTCCGCCGACTCAGCAGCCTCCTGGCCTTCTTCCTCATCCTCTGACTGCGCTTTATTCTCCACAATGACGGAGCCAGCCTTATCAATGACGGCCAGCTCTACTTCAAATGCGCCTGCTTCCTCTGCTGCTGGATAAGAAGCGCCGCATACAAGCTCCGCGCGCTGATCATAATCCATTTCGGCCACAGATTCTCGCATAATGCCGCGGAATACATCATTTACGCCGTCAACTACTTCCTGGCGGCTGCGGAAGTTGCGGGCCAGATCAATGCGCAAGCCAGCTGAATGGTCTTCCGAAGAAGCTGTTCCAACTATTGACGATGTATCCGTCGCATAGTCTTTATCCCCTTCGTCCATGCCGGGCAGAACGCCCTGTACCGCGTAGCTTTTATATTTATGCATGAACAGATTGGGCTCCGCAAGCCGGAAGCGATAAATGCTTTGCTTCACATCGCCAACCATAAAACGGTTCCCCGCTCCTGGTCTTGAGATCAGCGTTACAATAGCCTCCTGCACCATGTTCATGTCCTGATATTCATCGAGCAATATTTCATCGAATTGATTCTGATACTCCAGCGCCGCGGCCGAAGGCTGCGTCCGTTCTACTGTAGAGTCTACCGTGCGCAATATTCGCAAGCAATAATGCTCCAGATCGCCAAAATCAAGCAGCCCCTTCTCCCGTTTCGCGGCTTCATACCTTTCCCCAAAATCAATAATTAGCTCGCTCAGCGCCGCCATTAACGGAGCCAGCTCCTGCAGCTCCTCCAAAAACTGCTCCGGCGTTCGCCCGAACAGCTCCTCGGCCAGCGTGCTCAACAGCTTTTTGGCACCGTCTCGCAAATCTTTCGCCTGCTCCTGCAGCGATTTATCGTATTCGTCGCCGCGCATAGCCTTCAATTTGCCAAACTCCACCGTATGGAACGGCTCAAACCATTGCTCCCAAGGGGTTTCCTGTACGGCAGATTTAAGCATAAGGACAAGTGCCAAATCGTCTTCGAAATTGACGGCATAAGGCGCCGGACCGGCAGGCTCACGCGTTAAATCAAGCGCCTTTTGAAGCAGCGTTTCCGCACCGGCAAGCGCCAGCTCCACATCGGCCCGCAAGCTGGCAACCCAGCTGCTGTGCTGAAGCTCGGCTGCATTTTGAAGATTAAAGCTTTCAGCCGTTTGGCGGAGCCATGCTTCTGGCCATGGATGGCTTTGTGCAAAAGCATACAGATCCTGTACGAGCTTGTACAGCGGCTCATCCCCGCGTTCTCCCCCCAGACGGTCCGCCAGTGCCAGAAAAGCGCCGCCGACGCCAGAATCGACGTCAGCCTCGTCATATTTTTCCTCGAAAAGCTGATCCAGCACCTCCATCCGCAGCAGCTCGCTCTCCGTTTCATTGGCGATGCGAAAGCCTGGATCAAGCTTAATCAGCGGATAATAACGGCGAATGACATCGAGACAAAAAGAATGCAGCGTCGTTATCGACGACCTGTTCATAAGCGCAAGCTGGCGCCGCAAATGCTCGGAGTCGGGCTGGCGATCCAACTCCTTCTCCAGCGCAATGCGAATCCGCTCCTTCATTTCCGCAGCAGCCGCTTTCGTAAAAGTGGCAACGAGCAGGCGGTCTACATCGGTCGAGGATGAAATTTTGCGAATAATGCGCTCCACCAGCACAGCTGTTTTGCCAGAGCCAGCAGCAGCAGCTACTAGAATGTTGGATCCTTCCGTTACAATGGCGCTCCACTGCTCATCGGTCCAAGTGCTGCCTTCCGGTTTAATGGCCTTGATCATTTCCGTCATCGATGCTTTCTCCTTTCTCCAGCCGCTGCCATAGCTCTTCCGTTGAAGGCTTGCGAAGCCGCACATACTCATTGCCGTCAAACAGCGGATCGAACTGGCAAACCGCCTTATAATCACAATATTGGCACGGTATTCTTGTCCCAAGCTTATAAGGCTCAATCGATACTTTGCCGCAGCTGATTTCCGAGCCAATTCCGCTAATCGTTCTTCTGACGGAATCCCGCAAAATGTCCCACTGCTTGTCCGTCACAACCGAAGAGCTGCTGTAGAACGCCCCATCTTTCTTGAGCGCTACGGGCAATAGCTCGGAGTGGCCCGTTTCCAGCTGATCATCCATGAGGCGCACCGCCTCGGCTTCTGCCGTAACGAGTCCTCTCAGCTTAAAGCGTTTGCGCAGCTCTGCCTTGATCTTCGCTTCTGGCATCTGATTCGAAAGGGCAAGCAGCGGATTATGCACGTGAAAATAAAGCACGCCTGCAGGCGACGCCTGCTTTCCAAGCCAGCCGGGTGAATGCGTCACCAATACATCCAAATAAGTCAGCATTTGCAGGGAAAGCCCAAAGGCCACTTCCTCCAGACGCAGCTGCGTCACGCTAGACTTGTAATCCAGCACGCGCAACAACAGGCCCTGCTCCGTATCCGCAGCATCAACCCGGTCAATCCGCCCGATTATTTCCATGGACTGTCCGTCCTGCAGCGGAATTATAAGCGGCGGCAGCGTTCCGCCCGGCCCAAAATCAACCTCCAGCCCGACAGGCTGGAACGCAGCCCGGCGGGCATGCTCGCTCAGCATAATCGCAGCCTGCGCTACAATTTCTTTAAGCTTGCGGGCGATATAGCGATAGCGGCCGCTGCTCAGCAAAATTTGCGATTGCAGCCTCGGTGCGAGCTCATCCACCGTATGAACCGCCGCCGCGCGGATCTCTCGCTCGGAAAGCGAGCCGAAAGCGTGACCGCGACCGCCTTCTTCGACCAAACGGCTGAGCGCAGCGTGAAACAGCTGTCCCACATCCGGCGCCTCCAGCCGATGCATTTTCCGCTCACGCAGCTTCAGCCCGTGAATGGCAAAATGCTGAAAAGGACAGGACACGAAGCGCTCCATTCTGGATACGCTCGCTCTCAAGCGAACACCATAAAGCTGCTGTGCCGTATCAGCGGTCAGCAGCTCCTCCTGGTTCACATAACCAAGCGATTTCGTAAGCAGCGAAAGCTTGGTTTGCCATTCCGGACGTACCGCGAACCAATTATAAAGCTCCCACCAAAAAGGAGCGATCTCGCTTCCCTGCTTCCAAGCGCGCAGCTCTGTTATTAAGTAAGACAAGGCCCGCTCTGGATGCTGGATATATTCCCTTTGCTCCCTTACAGACATAGCCGGTGTCGGCTCCGCCTGCACTTGCTGTATCGGCAATCCGTGAAATAGCTGCCTGACCTGCCTAATAATTTCGGATGGCAGCAGGCTTTTGCCCTCTTCGTCTGCTTCTGACCAGCTCATCCACAAATGGCGGCTTGGCGTTGTGAGCGCACTATAAATCAGAAAACGCTCATCCAGCAGCCTTCGCTTGACGCCAGGTGCCATGACCAAACCTTCTTCGGCCAACCGATCTCGCTCCTGATCCGTCAGCACGCCATCCTCCTGAAAACGCATCGGCATGACGCCATCATTGGCTCCCAGTACATAACAGACCTGTACCTGACCGGAACGCGTCCGGTCCATGCTGCCCACCAGCACTTGATCGAGCGCTGGCGGAATGGCTCCCAATTTGAGGCTTTCCAGTCCTGTTTCGAGCATGCCAACGAAAATTTCGGCAGACAGCGGTTCATTACCGACGAGCTCTACCAATTGGTCAAGCAAATTCATGAGCCCATCCCACAGCTGGCGATGACCTCGTGAGCGCTGCACACGCCCAGCCTCGCTGTCCTCGCGGCTCCAACGCTCCAGCCGCTCCGCCGCCCCCGTACGCTCAAGCAAGCGGTACAACGCTTCACACATCATTGTGACATTCGAAGCCTTCTCCAGCTCTTTACCAAACTGCTGCAAAGGCGGAACGATAACGCCGCGCGCGGCCATGACAGCTTCGAACTCTGCCTTCGCACGCAGCGATGGCGCATTGGCCGCCGCATCCTGCTCTTCCTCTAGCGACTCGACAATGAACGGACGCCATCTTTTTTCATCCAGCCACTTCCAGCCATCAATGCCCGCCGCCAATACGAAATTTTCCAGCCAATCAAATTGGTCGCGGGGAATGCTTCCATCAAGCGGGAACAGCAGCTCCGTCTTAATGCAGCGGAACACTGCCTCATAGCTCCAATTATGCAGCACTGTTTCTAGCGCCGAGCGAATAAACTCGACCAGCGGATGATGGACGGTCGTGAGCCTCTGATCAAGGAAATAGGGGATGCTGTATTCTTGAAAAACAGCTTCGATATAGTCGCTATAATCCCCAGCATTCCGCACCATTACCGTCATATCACGCCAACTTAGGCCATCCTCCCTGACTCTGCGCAGCATATCGCGCGCCAGCAGCTCCACCTCGGTTCGCCGATTTGCTGCTGCATGCAGCGATAAGCCGCATAATGGGCTGGCTGCATCCAGCATAGCCGGATTTGAGAGCGCCATTTGCGTCCGTCCGCCGTAGTGGCGCTCCAAATGAGCCAGCATCGGACTGGCACTGAACCTGCCCGGCGCTTCGCAGGCAGCGTTTCCTGTACCGCCGAGCACAATAGGCTCCAACGTATCAACGCCTAAGCCCTCCGCCAGCTCCCTCAGCTTTACATACGCATCCGCTGTAGGATGAAACAAATCCAGCTCGCCCGGCCGCTCCCCATCCGCATAGGCTCGATTCAGCTTAAGCGTAATTGTCACCTTCTTCGCCACGCTAATAAGCGAGCTAAGCGCGACATATTCTTTTGGCGTAAAGCCATTAAAGCCGTCAATCCAAATTTCGGTGTCCCTAATCGTTGAAAATTGAGACAGCCCATTTGACAGATGGAGCAAATAATCCTCCGAATCCAAATACTGCCCGGCGAGCTCGGCCTCCAGCTTTTCGTATACAAGCTGCAAGTCATGCAGCTTGCGCTTCAGCAAGGCCGAGTCCTGCAAAGCAGAAGCCGCCTCTTCCCTGCGCTCTGCAATCATGGCCGGATTAATGCCATAACGCTTCCATTCGGTCAACAGCTTGCCAAGACGCTCAATGAAGCCCGGCTTTCCCGCTCCATGCTCGAACAGCTCCAGCTGGTCGCCAAGACGCTGCACAATTTTGTATAGCAGCATGTTCTTGCCCTCATCACCGATTGGAATGAGCGCGGTTCCCCCGGTTTCCTGCATGATGCGAAGAGCAAGCCTGCGAAGGCTCAGCACCTGCGCCCGAATCATTCCCTGCAATCCGCTGCCTCGAAGCAGCGTATACTCGGACTGGAAGGTTGCCTGTTCCGGCACTAGCAGAATAAGCGGAGGCCCGTCCGGGTCTGCGCTCAGCCTGCCGCGAATCGCATCCAGGCAATATGTCGTTTTTCCCGCTCCCGAGCGGCCCAGCACCAATTGAAGCGGCATCATGCAGCCCTTCCTTCCGTAACCTGTCTATTATCAACCATACTACCATACCCGCAGCGACTTTTCACGAGTCCTTCAAACATACGTTCTTAGCTATTTGAAAAAAAACCTCTTGAACGAGCAGAAAGCATACTCGCCGTTCAAGAGGTTTCCGTTATTTGCTGCGCACCTCAAAGATGGCAAATTTCAAGTAATGCCCTTCTGTTACGCCAAGCAGCTGCGGATGATCCTTGCCTGCCGCCCGCCATTCCACGAGCCGGAGCAGCTTGCCTGCATCAGAAGCGGCCTCCTGGATCGTCTCCAGGAACAAATCAGGACGCATATGGTACGAGCAGCTCGCCGTTACCAGATAGCCTCCTTCATTTACAAGCTTCATGCCATGCAAATTAATATCTTTATAGCCGCGGACAGCGCCTGCTACCGCATTTTTCGTTTTGGCAAACGCCGGAGGGTCCAAAATGACAACATCCCAGGTTTGGCCGCCTCCACTAATCGGCTTGGACGTATCCGTGCCTGCGCGGCTGCGCTCCAGACGCTCCTCCAGCCCCTTCGTTTGCAGCCTCAAGTAGTCAAAAGCATCGGTTACGACGAATTGTACGCGATCGGTAAAGCCGTTGCGCTCCACATTGCGGCGCGCCGTGTCAATGGCATGCTCGGAAATGTCCAAGCAGGTCACTTTCTTCGCCCCATATTTGCAGGCATGCAAGGTAAAGCTGCCCGTATGCGCAAAGCATTCCAACACCGTCGCACCATCCCAGTAGGGGAAGGTCACTTCTTTGCCATTTGCATTGACTGGAACGAGTTCGCCTGTCGTTTCTGCACTCGCACTGCCCGCCTCGGCAGGCTTCGGCATCCGTTTAATGCCGCTGCGGAGGCCCCAGCCCTTCATCAGCGGAGCGATGGAGGCGCGATTTTCACGCTGGTCATAGAAATAGCCTGTCTTCTGGCCTTCCACAATATCAACCTCAAGCTTAAGCCCATTTTCTTCGATCTCCAATATCGCCGGGCATTCCCCGTACAGCACACCTGTACGCTTCTCTAAGCCCTCCAGCTGTCTAACGCCGACATCGCTGCGCTCATAAATGCCGCGCGGCTCAAACACCTCGATAAGCGCTTCAATGATCGCATCGCGGTGAATGTCCATGCCGAGTGTCAGCAATTGGATGACCAGCACATCATTAAAGCGATCAACGGTCAGCCCTGGCAAAAAATCAGCTTCTCCGTATACGAGCCTGCAATCCTGATCCGGCACAAAACGACTGCGATGCTCCTTCGCCTGCTGGAAACGCTCATGGAAAAAAGCAGCATCCATCGCCTCCAGCGGCTTAAACGAAATAATCCGCACCGTAATTTGCGATTTCGGATTCCAATAGCCCGTTGCCAAATATCGTCCTTGGTGGCTGACTACATCAACCAAGCCGCCTGGCTCCGCGGTGCCTTCCATTTTATCAATCTCGCTTGCATATACCCATGGATGACCCTGCTCCAAACGTTTTTTGCGCCCGCGCTGCAGCGCTATCTTTGCTCTCGTCATTATGGCAAAACCAACCTCTCTCATGCTTGTCATGCTTGTCATGCTTGTCTTGTTATCTGCATATATGTATGGGTACACCTGTCACTCGCTTTTAGAAAAGGAGATCCAGCCCATGCTTCATTCTATTATTTTGCCGATTGCGATCGGCTTTGCATTGTTCTTAAGCGGCATGAAGCTAATGGAGCTAGCGCTGCACCGCCTAGCTGGCACGCAATTGAATCGTATTTTGCAGCGTTTTACCGCTACGCCCATTCACGGACTGGCGGCTGGCGCCATATCTACTGCTTTTCTTCAGAGCAGTACAGCCGTAACCGTCATCTCTATAGGCCTCGTCAATGCCGGACTGCTCACCTTTCCGCGAACGCTCGGCATCATTCTCGGCACCAACATCGGCACTTGCCTGACGACGGAGCTGCTTGGGCTAAGCCTTGAACGTCTTACAGCGCCGCTGCTCATTCTCTCAGCCTCTGCCTGGCTGCTAACTGCACTGCTCGGCGAGCTGCAGCTTATCCCCGCCTTGCGGACTGGCGGCTGGCTTAATACAATTCGCTCCGCTTCCGTTGCCACGCTCGGCTTCGGCATTTTGCTCGCCGGCATGGCGATAATGCAAAGCGTTGGCCCGGACATTCAGCAAAGCGCCATGTTTGACTGGTTTATGAGCAAAACGGCGGTCAGCCTCTGGTGGGGGCTGGCCGCCGGCGCGGTGCTAACGGCAGCCGTGCATAGCAGCACGGCTGTCATTGCCATTATTATGGGTTTTGCTGCAATCGGAGCGATGCCGCTAGAGGTCGGTATTGCCGTTGTACTGGGCGCAAACGTCGGCACCTGCGTCACTGCGCTGCTCGCTTCTATCGGCGGTTCGCGCGCTGGACAATTCGTAGCGCTCTCCCATATTGCGCTGAATGTCGGCGGCGCGCTGCTCTTTATGCCGTTTGTCAGCCTGCTCGCTGGAATGTCAGCTTGGCTGACCGCAGCTCCAGCGGCGCAAATTGCCCATGCACAAACGCTGTTTAATATTTTCAGCTCGCTGCTCGCCCTGCCGCTCTGCTATTTGCCAGTGCTGCGACGCTTGCCGCACGAAAATTAAACTTCCAACCCTATACCATATAGCTATGTAAATGGAATGCCAAGCAGCTCTAATGCACCAGAGACGATGCGATTATTGTTGTCATAGCCGGATTGCTTCTGGCGTCTCCAGGCATCGAGCGGCTCGAACCAATCCACCCCGCGAATTTCTTCTACTTGAGCTTGCAAATCGCCGCCGATGGCTTCAACCAGGTAATAGTGAACCTCTTTATCGACCGTACCATAGGCATCATGCTGGTACTGATATTTAATTTGGTCAATAGGTGCTATGATATTGCCCTGAAGCCCCGTTTCTTCAGCAATTTCCCGCAATGCGGTCTGCTCAACGGTTTCGCCTGCCTCCATCTTGCCTTTGGGAAGCGATACTTTGCCATAACGATCCTGAATAAGCTGAATTTGCAGCTTGCCTTCCTCCGTGCGGCGGTAGACGACGCCTCCTGCTGATATTTCCTTCACACCTGTTTCCCCCTTGCCTGATTGACATCATATCGCAATCGCGAAAATTTCAGCCGCTCCCTCCACTCGGAAGCAGCGTCCGAAATTCCCGCCCATTGTATGGCCTTTTGTTATGCTCTTAATGCTTCTGCATTTGTATGAACAGCGGCTTGCTGATCCTGCTCATTGTCGAGCTCCAGCACGAAGCTGTGTGTCTCGGAGCCGCGAAGCGCAGGCGCTTCGCCTTCCAGCACTCGCACGAGCTGGCCACGGCATTCATTGACGCCAGCTTCCGTAACCTTCACGCGGCACAACTTGCCGATTAAATCCTCGGTTCCGTTGAATACAACTTGAATATAGTTGTCGGAATAGCCCATAACGAGTCCCGTCCCTGGAGCTCCCTTGTAGTCGCGCTCTGGGATAATATCAAGCACAGCGCCTACATATTTTTCTGCATAAGCAAGCTGCATGCGCTCGGACAAGTCGATCAGCTTGTGAACGCGTTCGTTCTTCACTTCTTCATCCACTTGATCTTCCATGCGAGCTGCCGGTGTACCCGTCCGTTTGGAGTACGGGAACACGTGCATTTCAGAGAAGCCCAGCTCCTCCATAAAGCGGAAGCCTTCCTCGAACATTTCGTCCGTTTCGCCAGGGAAACCAACGATGACGTCCGTTGTAATGGCGACACCCGGCATAACCTCGCGAATACGCTTGATTTTCGCCGCGAATTCCTCGGTCGTATATTTGCGGCGCATCCGCTTCAGCACGGAATTTTCGCCGGCCTGCAGTGGAATATGGAGATGGCGGCACATTTTTGTGGAACGATTCAGCACATCAATCATCGCCTCATCGATCTGGCTTGCTTCAATCGAGCTGATGCGGATCCGCTCAAGCCCTTCGATATGATCCAAATCCCACAGCAGGTCGCTCAGGCGGTAATTATCCAAATCGTCGCCATAGCCGCCGGTGTGAATGCCCGTAAGCACGATTTCCTTGTAGCCTGCCGTAACCAGCTGCTTCGCCTGCTCAACAACGCTATGCGCATCCCGGCTGCGGGATAATCCGCGCGACCATGGAATAATGCAGAATGTACAGAAGTTGTTGCAGCCCTCCTGAATTTTCAGGAACGCCCGCGTACGCTCGGCAAAATCCGGTACATCCAGTTCCTCGAACTCGCGCGTCTTCATAATGTTGCGCACAGCGTTGACCGGCTGGCGATCCGTATGAATTTGATCGACATACGTCATAATTTTATCGCGGTCCTGCGTACCGATAACGAGATCGACGCCGGGAATCGCCATAATCTCAGCCGGCGACGTCTGCGCATAGCAGCCTGTTACCGCTATAACAGCGTCCGGATTGCGGCGCACCGCGCGGCGAATGATTTGGCGGCTCTTCTTATCGCCTGTATTGGTCACCGTACAGGTATTGATTAAATAAACATCAGCGGTCGCTTCGAAATCGACCTGCTCGTAGCCTTCATTTTTAAAAAGCTGCCATATCGCTTCTGTGTCGTAAAAATTCACTTTGCAGCCTAATGTATAAAATGCAACCGATGGCATGTTGTTATACTCCTCCCATTTCTCCAGCTTCATACAGCACGCATGTCAGTCCGACGATACCTGCGGTTTCCGTCCGCAATATCCTTTTGCCGAGGCCGACATTGATTGCTCCTGCTGCTTCTGCCTCATCTGCTTCACGCTCGGTAAAGCCGCCCTCCGGCCCTACCATAAGCAATACGCTGGGAGCGGAAATATCGCTTCCCCCGTTAGAGCGCCAGCTAGTCAGCGCCTGCCTAATGCCCACGCCTTCCGCTGCATCGCCTTCGCGCTCGTAACAAAACAAAACTAAATCGTAGGAAGTGATCGATTTGACCAGCTCGCGCCAGCTTCGTACCGGCTCTACAGCCGGAACACGGCAGCGATGCGATTGCTCCGCCGCTTCCTTCGCGATTTTGCCCCAACGCTCCAGACGCTTCGCTTCCTTCTTGCCGTCATATTGCACGATCATGCGCTCCGACTGAAATGGGACAAACGAATAGGCGCCAATTTCGGTGCCTTTCTGGATGACCAGCTCCATCTTGTCGCCTTTCGGCAAGCTTTGGGCAATCGTAACGGACCAGCGCGGCTCGCTATTCTGGGGAAGCTCTTCTGCAATATCCGCCACAACCTCGGTGGACGCCGCTTCCCGCACAGAAGCAAGCACGACCCGCTGCTCGCCGTCGCTTGCAATAAACGTATCGCCTGCCTTCATCCGCATGACGCGCACGGCGTGGAAAGCATCCTCGCCCAGCAAGCGGACTTCATTATCTACAAACTGCTCTTTCGCTATAAAATACCGCTGCATATCGTCTACATAACCATCCTTCATAATAGCATGTTTTCATGTCGAAAATCCATGACCAAACCGTGTCACACAAGGTGAAACGGCTGCCCTCCGTCCTTTGGCGGCGCGGCGCGTTTCATTCCGAGAAATATAAGCATATTTATAGGTGTGAAACTTATAAATTCTTATATTTCAAGCGCAAACGGCTGCCCTCCGTCCTCTGGCGGCAAAGCTACCGTTTCGCGTAGAAATATAGAGAAAGGATGGAAAAATCATATCCTTTCCTATATTTAAATAAACAGCCCTCCGAGCAAACCCATAAAATAGGCTGCCAATTCCTGCGAAAAATTAAGAATCGGACTAATGGTCACAGCGCGAAGCGGAGGAATGAACAACAGCAGCAGGAAAATAATAATACCCCACTGCATGTTCTGCTCCATTTTATAGCCTACTTTAAGCGGTACGACATTTTGAATAATCCGGTAACCGTCCAGTGGCGGCAGCGGTATCAGATTGAAAATAAACAACAAAAAGTTAAGTGAAATGAAATAAGAGAAAAATACTTGCAAAGCATCCTGTACGCCGACAGAGCCCATATGATACAAGCCCGTCTTGATGCTGACATAATAAAGAATAATGCCGAGCAGGCCGAGCACAAAATTGCTGAGCGGGCCCGCTGCCGTCACAATAACACCCATTAAGCGCGGATGCTTAAAGCGATTTTGATTTACCGGTACGGGCTTCGCCCATCCAAAGCCGGCAAGCAAAATCAAAATCATCCCCAGCACGTCCAAATGAACGCGCGGATTCAGCGTTACCCTGCCTGCATCATAGGCTGTATTGTCACCGAACTTGTACGCCGTGTAAGCATGCGCAAACTCGTGAACGGTGAAAGCAATAATAAGCACAAGCACAGCAAAAGGCAATTCAGCGGTCGGATAAGCAAACCACCCATCCATATTCATTCTGTTACCTGTGGCTTGCGTGCAACGAATACAACCCAATCTTCATTGCGGCGTGTTTCTTCCACGATAAAGCCGGCTTTCACAAGCCCCTGCTCTACAAGCTCTTCCTTGTTTTTATAAATGCCGGAGGAAATATACAGTCCGCCCGGTTTCAACGCTTGATAGACTTCATCAATAAACAACAAAATAATTTCTGCTAAAATATTCGCAACGACCAGATCAACTGGCACTGTGACAGTCGTTGATTCATTAGAGCCAACAGATCCGCGTGCCCCTTTGCCGCCTAATACGCCAAGCAGATCGCTGAGCTTAACTTCGACCTGCTGCTCCAGACCGTTGAGGCGTACGTTTTCAGTCGCACTCGTTACAGCAATTGGATCAAGATCAAGTGCAAGCACACGGCTGGCACCCAGCCTGCAAGCCCCAATCGCCAAAATGCCCGAGCCTGTACCAACGTCAATGATTTCCTCTCCGCCTTTAATAACGGATTCCAGCGTTTGCAGGCAGAGGGAAGTTGTCGGATGTGTACCTGTCCCAAAAGCCATGCCGGGGTCAAGCTCAATAATTTTCTCATTCGGCGCAACTTCGTACTCTTCCCACGTCGGCTTGATCGTTAGTGTATCCGATACTTTAAGCGGCTTGAAATATTGCTTCCATGCTGTCGCCCAATCCTCTTCATCTACCATTTGCGAAGTAATTTCATAATCGCCTGGATCAATGCCGAATTCGCGCAGCTGTTCGATCGGAGCTACCAGCTCTGCTTTCAAAACCCCAATATCTGTTCCTTCCGAAAAATACCCCTTTATAACGGCTTGTCCTTCCGGAATATCATTCAGTGGCGTTTCGTACCACTGGCCGAGGGATGTGTCCCGTTGTTTGTTCAGCGTGCCGGATTCTTCAATGGAAACCCCGTCTGCATCCCGTTCATGCAAAAAATTAGAAATCATCTCAATCGCTTGCTCAGTCGTCGAGATTGTAAGTTCATGCCATTTCATTTGCTTCTACGCCTCCAGTGTGAAAAACTAACATCTATTGTACACCAATCCGCATTGATGCACAAAATATGTATTTGAAAATGTGATGATCCTGCTATTTTACAGCCTTTCCAGCGGCTAAATCGACTTCCGTGCATAGCAAAAAGAGAGGGCAGGCCCCTTGCCCCTGCCCTCTCCCGCTTGCGAACGCCAGTACCGACTTTTATCCTTGCCCGGTTACATCCATTGCTCCATACTTCCGCCCGCATCCTCAATCAGGCGCATCGCCCTGTCTTTGACATGCTCTTCAAGCGTCGCGGTAAGTTCCGTACTATCTGCATGTCCATCTACACGAAGCGCTTGCAGCTTGCGCAGCGCTCCCTGCGCCGCCTCAGAATGCTCAAATACAGCGCGTATGTGTTGATCAGCCATAATGGGCCCAGCCTCCTTCTTCATATAGGTAGGCGGCATTCCGCCGCCCCGCTTCCTACTTTGATAGAATGGAAAACCAGCGCCATTATTATTCGTTTTTTCGCATGCTTTCAGAAAAAAAAGACGATCCGCGCTTATTCGCCGCGGAACGCCTTTTTCATCCGTTCAAAAATCGATTCGTGATTTTCTGCCGTTTCTGTCGGAACTGAGCCTGTAACGCCGCCAAACTGGCGAAGCAGCTCTTTCTGTTCATCCGTCAGCTTCTGTGGCGTAACGACCGTTACTTTAACATGCTGGTCGCCCTGTCCATATCCGCGCAGCTTTGGAACGCCTTTGCCTTTCAGGCGGAAATACGTGCCCGTCTGTGTGCCCGCTGGAATTTTCAGCTTGATTTTCTCGGTCAGCGTCGGAATTTCGATTTCATCACCGAGTGCCGCCTGTACGAACGAAAGAGGAACCTCGCAATAAATATCGTCGTTTTCACGCTCGAAAAACTCATGCGCTCTTACGCGAATAACGATGTACAAATCGCCCGCAGGACCGCCGCGTTGGCCAGCTTCACCTTCGCCGGACAACCGGATTTGTGCGCCTTCATCAACGCCAGCTGGAATTTTCACTGTAATTTTACGCTGTTTTTTCACTTTGCCTGCGCCATGACAAGTTCCGCATTTGTCTTTGATTACGCGGCCTGTTCCGCTACAGTTGGAGCAAGCACGACGGTTGACCATTCGGCCGAACGGCGTATTTTGCACAACCTCCTGCTGACCAGTACCGCTACATACGGAGCAAGTGTCCGGCTTCGTTCCTGGCTTCGCTCCAGAGCCGCTGCAAGTATCACATGTCTCGGTACGCGGAATCGTAATTTCCGTTTCTTTGCCGAATACCGCTTCCTTGAAATCAATCGTCATTGTATATTGCAAATCGCTGCCACGCTGTGGCGCATTCGGATCACGACGGCCACCGCCGCCACCAAAGAACATATCAAAAATATCGCCGAAGCCGCCGCCGTCGAAACCGCCAGCTCCGCCGCCCATGCCTTGATTCGGGTCAACATGCCCGTATCGGTCGTAGGTTGAGCGTTTGCCATCGTCACTCAGCACGTCGTAAGCTTCCTTGACTTCCTTAAACTGCGTCTCGGCATCTGCCGCCTTGTTGACGTCCGGATGAAACTTTCGCGCGAGCTGACGGTACGATTTCTTAATGTCATCCGCTGAAGCGTCTTTACCTACACCCAGAACCTCATAATAATCTCTTTTTGACAAACGGTATCACCTCCGCCCATAAATGTGTTGGATAAGCTGGGACAAATGACTTTTATGTGCGCCAAGGTCGTAACTGCGAGAAAGGGTGGACTTTCGGCCGCTGTTGTTTTCTGATTTCTTTTATTATACCTCGTTGAGGATGAAATAAGAAAACAAAGGCTAATGCTTACGAAGCGGCTTTTCTACGAAAAGCTGTAGCTCTCTCCAGTTCCAACCTTTCTCTCCGTTACTCCCGTGCTGCATATATTTCTTTTGTTCAACTTATCCTTTTAAGAAAGTATAGCTTCGTCTCCATTATTCGTCGAAGCTTTTCTAATCATGGAACAAGGTCAAAGACAGGGGAAGCCCTGTCTTTGACCTCTTCCGCACAACAAGCTTAGTTTTTGTCGTCAACTACTTCGTAGTCAGCGTCAACCACATTGTCTTTGCCTTTTGCTTCCGGCTGTTCGCCTTCTGCGCCTGGCTGCCCAGCCGCTTGCTCATACAGCTTCACGGACAGCTGTTGAACAATTTCAGTCAGCTCATCAGAAGCTGCTTTAATTTCCTCCAGGTTATCGGTTGCAAGCGAGGCTGTTACTTTCTCTTTCGCAGCATTTGCTTTTTCGATTTCTTCTGGAGCAACTTTATCGCCAAGATCTTTAATCGTTTTGTCTACCGAGTATACGAGTTGGTCAGCGTTGTTTTTCGCTTCTACCAGCTCACGGCGTTTGCGGTCTTCTTCCGCATTCAGCTCGGCATCCTTCATCATTTGTTCAATTTCCGCGTCGCTTAGACCGCTGGAGGAAGTGATTGTGATTTTTTGGCTTTTGCCAGTGCCTTTATCCAGTGCCGATACGTTAACGATACCGTTCGCATCGATGTCAAAAGTAACTTCGATTTGTGGTACGCCGCGCGGTGCAAGAGGAATATCGCTCAGGGTGAAACGGCCTAGCGTCTTGTTGCCCGCTGCCATTTCGCGCTCGCCTTGCAAGACGTGAATTTCAACGCCTGGCTGATTGTCAGCATACGTCGAATACACTTGCGATTTGCTTGTTGGAATCGTTGTGTTGCGGTCGATCATCTTCGTGAAGACGCCGCCTGCTGTTTCGATACCAAGAGAAAGCGGAGTAACGTCAAGCAATACAACGTCTTTCACATCGCCAGTCAATACGCCTGCTTGAACAGCCGCGCCCAAAGCAACAACCTCATCCGGGTTTACGCCTTTGTGCGGATCTTTGCCGATCAGTTTTTTAACGGCTTCTTGAACGGCAGGAATACGCGTCGAACCGCCTACAAGAACGACTTTGTCGATTTGATTTGCGGACAGACCGGAATCGCTCAGCGCTTGACGAGTTGGTTTCAGCGTGCGCTCTACGAGGTCAGCTGCCAGTTCTTCAAATTTTGCACGAGTCAGGTTCGTTTCCATATGCTGAGGAACGCCATCTACCATTGTAATAAACGGCAGCGAAATCGTTGTCGACATAACGCCGGACAGTTCTTTTTTCGCTTTTTCAGCAGCATCTTTCAGACGTTGTACAGCCGCTTTATCTTTAGAAAGGTCTGCGCCCTGCTCTTTTTTGAATTCAGCTACAAGGTGATCGATAATGACTTGGTCAAAATCGTCGCCGCCCAGCTTGTTGTCGCCGCTTGTCGCTTTAACTTCGAAGAAGCCATCACCAAGCTCAAGAATCGATACGTCAAATGTACCGCCGCCAAGGTCATAAACGAGAATCGTTTGATCTTCTGTTTTCTCAAGGCCGTAAGCAAGAGCTGCTGCTGTCGGCTCGTTGACGATACGAAGAACTTCCAGACCTGCGATTTTACCAGCATCTTTCGTTGCTTGACGCTGGCTGTCATTGAAGTAAGCAGGAACCGTAATAACGGCTTGCGTTACTGTTTGACCTAAGTAAGCTTCTGCATCAGACTTCAGCTTTTGCAAAATGATTGCGGAAATTTCTTGTGGCGAATAATCTTTGCCATCAATACTTTCCTTATGGTTTGTACCAATATGGCGCTTGATCGAAATAATGGTGCGGTCAGGGTTAGTGATCGCTTGGCGCTTCGCGCTTTCGCCGACGATGCGCTCACCGTCTTTTTTGAAGCCAACGACCGAAGGGGTTGTACGGCTGCCTTCCGGGTTAGGGATAACGACAGCTTCGCCGCCCTCCATTACTGCAACGCAAGAGTTTGTTGTACCAAGGTCGATACCAATTACTTTACTCATCGTGAATTTCCTCCTTATAATGGTTCTTCATTCTATACATTCTATTTTCAAAGGAAAATATCGGTTAGCCGCTCACTTTAACCATTGCCGGACGGAGAACCTTCTCCTTCAGCATGTAGCCTTTCTGAACTTCCTCCACAATAATTCCCTCTTCATATTCATCGGATTCCACCGTCATAATCGCCTGATGGAAGTCAGGGTTAAAAGCTTCTCCAACGACATTCATCGCTGTGAGACCTTCCTGTTCCAGCGTTTGCGTCAATTGGCGGAAAATCATATCCACGCCTTTCGCAAGTGCCTGGGCGTCATCATTGACGGAAGCTGCAGCTGTAGCCCGCTCGAAGTTATCGACTACCGGCAGCAGCTCAGTAACGAGCTTCATCGACGCATAACGCGCCAGCTCTTCTCTTTCCTTAATGGAACGTCGACGGAAATTGTCAAAGTCCGCTTGTGTGCGAAGGTAGCGCTGCTGACTCTCGTCGAGCTGCTTCTCAAGCTCTGCGTAACGCGCATCAACCGCTTCCGCTTCATTTTGCCCAGCTTCAGCCGTTTCTTGCGATTCGACAGTCTCGTCTGCCACTAACTCCTCAACCACTTCATTTTGTTGCTCTTTACTCACCCTATTCACCTCCTTCAAATGCCGTTCGGCATTCCTTCATCATTTATACCAGCGGGCCAAAAATGCAGCCATATCTTTAGATATCATATCAACCAGACTCATCACCTTGCCATACTCCATCCGCGTGGGACCGAGGATGCCGATTGTACCGAGCGGCTGCCCGTCAACCGAATAGGAAGCGGTAATCAAGCTGCAGCTGGCAATCGCCAGATTATCATTTTCCGTCCCGATGCGCACTTGTATGCCTGAAGGCAAGGAGGAAAACATTTTCATCACGGCTGGCGTTTCTTCCAGCAAATCCAAAATCGTTTTTACCTTGTCAACATCTTTGAATTCCGGCTGCGTCAGCATGTTCGTCGTTCCACTTAGAAACAGGCGATGATCATTATCAGGCTGCAGCGCCTGATCCAGTACGCTCAGCACTTCCTCACAATGATCGACGTAACGCTCAAGCTCCTGACCGACCTCAAGATAAAGCTTTGATTTCAAGCGCACTAACGGAATGCCAACAAGCTTCGTATTCAAAATATGGACGACCTTCTCAAGCTCCTCCATCTTCACCTCAGACGGCAGCGTAATCGTGCGATTCTCGACGCGCCCCGTATTAGTGACAATGATGGCGACCGCAGAACGCTCATCCAGCGGTACAAGGCTGAAATGCTTCAGCGATGTATTGAACAGCTCCGGACCCAGCAAAATCGACGTGTAGTTCGTCAGGCTGGACAATATCGATGCCGCATGCTGAATAACCTGCTCCATCTGACTCATCTGCTCGGTGAAAAAAGAACGAACCTTCGTCATATCCGCATCATTCAACTCTTCCATCCTCATGAGATGATCGACGTAATAGCGATAGCCTTTGGTAGAAGGAATCCGGCCTGCCGATGTATGCGGCTGCTCCAGAAAACCAAGCTCCTCCAAATCCGCCATTTCATTACGAATGGTAGCTGGGCTGAAGCCAACATCACCGCGCTTAGAAATACTGCGTGAACCGACCGGCTCAGCCGAGCGGATATAATCATCTACGATAGCTGTTAAAATCATTCGCTGCCTATCCGTCAACATGCGCATTCCCTCCAAGTCATCGGCTCTGTCATTAGCACTCGTCTTGATTGAGTGCTAATCGTTAATACAAAAATACCAAACCCGCTTGAGCATTGTCAAGTGAGTTTGGCATTTTTAGTTAGCCTATTTTAAGAAGATTCACTATAATGACTTGCGGCGGCTCGGAAAAACCTTTACTCCAGCACTTTCAAAACTGCGATTTCATCGCAAGCGTTCTGCTTCGGACAGTTGACGCAATCGGTCCATACCTTTTCCGGAAAAATTTCTTTATCCACGACCGTAAACCCATTCCGCAGAAAAAAAGCGACCTCATACGTCAGCGCCATTACCTTCGTAATGCCCTGTTCCTTCGCCGCAGCAAGTAAGCCGTCAACGAGCTTGCTGCCTATGCCCAGACCCTTGTAGCCATCCGACATGCCAAGTGACCGGATCTCTACCAAATTATCGCCGAGCTTCGTCAGCGAGCCGCAGCCGACAACCTGGTCGCCTACTTCCGCTACAATAAAAGAGTTTATCGAATACTCAAGCATATACCGGGTACGGGGCAGCATGATCCCTTTCTCTGCATAGCCTTGAATTAAATCAAACAATACGTCAACATCATCTTTGGTTGCTTTTCTGCACACTGCCTGCAAGCTGTCCATTAGTTTCATGCTGCTCCCCCCATCCGGTGCTTGTTTCATCACCATATACCTATCATTGAATAAATATACAACATCGCGCATGTTTTCTCAATAGGCAATTTCAAAAACTCTTAATATTAATTTTCATAACTGCCCATCTCTAGCTAAACTTCCAAGCCAATAAACGATCCAAACACTTCATTGCCGAGCAATACGCCTTTATCCGTTAGCCTATAGCCCGCACCACGCTCATCCTCCAGACGCTCCATCAAGCCGTCATTCAAATGCTTATCAATAATCGGGCCAAAATAGCTTTCCAGCGTCTTCCCGTCAAACTGGCGGGTAAAATCAGCTGTACGAATGCCATCGAGCAGACGGAGGCCGACCATCATAAAGTCCTCCATCGCCTCAAGCTCGGAAATCGTCTCCGTATCAAGCCGCGGCAAGCGCGACAGCGTAGCGTCAATATAAGGCTGTACCCCTTTAATATTAACATGGCGCTCGCGGTTTGCGTACCCATGAGCACCGGCTCCGAGTCCGTAATATGGCTCGTTGCGCCAGTACGTTGAATTATGTTTGCTCTCATAGCCCGGGCGGGCAAAATTGCTTATTTCATAATGCTGATAGCCGCCAGCTTTAAGCTGCTCAATCAGCAGCAAATACATATTTAAATCCTCATCCTCTGTCGGCAGCGGCAGCTCATTGCGCTCATACAGCTTGTGGAACAACGTGTTTTCCTCCACTTTAAGGCTGTACAGCGAATAATGCGGCAGCTCGAGCGCCAGCGCCTTCTGCACACTGTCAGCCAGCAGCTCAACCGTCTGCCCTGGCAGGCCAAACATCAGATCGATCGATAAATTCGTAAACCCTGCGGCTCTTGCATTCTCCAAGCTGCGATACACATCCTCGACATTGTGAATGCGTCCAATACGCTCCAGCAGCGTGTTATTAAACGATTGCACGCCAAAGCTGATCCGGTTCACTCCACCTGCATACATCGCCGCCAGCTTGTCAGCATCCGTCGTACCTGGATTTGCCTCCATAGAAAACTCGACATCTGGTGACAGCGGAAAATGCTTGCGGACGGCAGCGAGAAATCGCTCCATCTGCGGCGGTGTAAGCACCGTCGGCGTACCTCCGCCTACGAATACCGTATCGATGCGCTCAGGCGGCAGCACGCTGATCGTCCGCTCCATTTCGCGCTCCAGCGCATCCAAATAATCATCCACAGGCTGGCCTTTCAGCACATAGGACGTAAAATCGCAGTAATGGCACTTATTCGTACAAAAAGGGATATGAATATAAAGCGCTCGCGGCGCGTGATGAATCGTCATGCTGTACACCTGCTTTCCTGCGGCAAGCTCTCTTCAAGCGCCAGTCCGTCATAGTGCGGCTGACTTCTTGCCTCTATCATGATAAAAAGGAGAGCCCCCGGCTCTCCTTCTCCCTCTAGCTTTCGTCGATCTTGAGCACAGCCATGAACGCTTCCTGCGGCACCTCAACGCTGCCGACCTGCTTCATGCGCTTCTTGCCCTCTTTTTGCTTCTCAAGCAGCTTGCGCTTCCGGCTAATGTCGCCGCCGTAACATTTGGCAAGTACGTTTTTACGCATCGCCTTAACCGTTTCACGGGCAATAACCTTGGTACCCAGCGATGCCTGAATCGGAACCTCAAACATTTGACGCGGGATAAGCTCCTTCATCTTCTGGCAAATAATCCGTCCGCGGAAGAACGCCCGGTCGCGGTGAACGATAACTGACAGCGCATCGACCTGTTCGCCATTCAGCATAATATCCATTTTCACAAGGTTGGACTTGCGATAGCCGGACACTTCATAGTCGAACGAAGCATAACCTTTCGTGC
This sequence comes from Paenibacillus algorifonticola, assembly GCF_000971975.1. Classification (GTDB taxonomy): domain Bacteria; phylum Bacillota; class Bacilli; order Paenibacillales; family Paenibacillaceae; genus Pristimantibacillus; species Pristimantibacillus algorifonticola. The sequence goes on from NZ_LAQO01000001.1 coordinate 168,843, forward strand.
TTGATTTCAACTGGTCGAAGAAATCATATACAATTTCCGAAAGCGGAATTTCATACGTAATCGTGACGCGGTTCGTATCCAAATATTCCATGTTAACGAATTCGCCGCGTTTGTTCTGGCACAGCTCCATAATCGCGCCGACATAATCATTCGGTACGATAATTCCTGCTTTTACATAAGGCTCCTCGATAAAATCAAGCTTGCCCTGCTCTGGCAGGTTAGATGGATTGTCGATACTCATGACCGTTCCATCTGTCAGCGTCACCTGATAAATAACACTCGGTGCCGTCGTAATAAGCGGAATGTTGAACTCGCGCTCAATACGCTCCTGAATAATTTCCATATGCAGAAGGCCCAAGAAGCCGCAGCGGAAGCCAAAGCCTAGCGCTGTCGACGTTTCCGGCTCGTAGCGCAGCGAAGCATCATTCAGTTCCAGCTTCTCAAGCGCTTCGCGCAAGTCGTTATAATCCTGTGTTTCGATCGGATAAAGCCCGCAGAATACCATTGGATTGATCCGGCGGTAGCCCGGAAGTGCTTCCGGTGCTGGACGCTTCGCTTCGGTTACGGTATCGCCGACACGCGTGTCTTTTACATTTTTGATACCAGCAACGACAAAGCCTACATCACCGACAGCCAGTTCGTCTACAATGCCCATACGCGGCATGAACGCCCCAACCTCGATAACCTCAAACTCAGCGCCAGTCGCCATAAAACGGATTTTCTTGCCCGCTTTGATACTGCCGTCAATAACTCGGACGTAAACGATAACGCCTTTATACGCATCATAGTGAGAGTCGAAAATCAGCGCTTTAAGCGGCTGATCAGGATCACCTGTAGGAGCCGGAACCTTTGCAACGACCTGCTCCAAAATTTCCTTAATGCCAATGCCTGCCTTCGCCGAGGCATGAACCGCCTCGCTCGCATCCAGCCCGATAACATCTTCAATCTCCTGCTTAACGCGATCTGGCTCTGCGCTTGGCAGGTCGATTTTATTGATGACAGGAAGAATTTCGAGGTTGTTGTCGAGTGCCAAATAAACATTGGCAAGCGTCTGCGCCTCAATCCCTTGCGCGGCGTCTACAACGAGCAGCGCGCCTTCGCAAGCAGCAAGGCTGCGGGAAACTTCATATGTAAAATCGACGTGTCCAGGCGTATCAATCAAATTGAGCAAATATTCCACGCCGTCATCCGCCTTATAGGTCAGACGAACAGCCTGCAGCTTAATTGTAATTCCGCGCTCCCGCTCCAAATCCATTTGGTCCAGCACCTGAGCTTGCATTTCACGCGAAGAAAGCGCTCCGGTGTATTCCAAAATGCGATCCGCAAGCGTAGACTTCCCGTGATCAATATGCGCGATAATCGAGAAGTTTCTAATTTTCTTTTGTCGGTCACGTACGTCAGCCATGCCTAACCCCCACACCATCCATTATTGCTAATCATTCTTTCCATTATATCAGCAATGGAGAGCGCCAGCAATGCGGTTGCCGAAATTCCGGCAGAGCGCCTTCGTTAATTCGTCACCTTTTCAAACAAATCCACAATAAACTCCATGCTTCCGGTCGAAAAAGATTGCAGCAAGCCCGCCGTGCCATCCGCCAGCTTATTGACGGAAGGCTCCTGATTTTCATAAGGCATGCCCGGCAGCCGATCGTCATACAGCGCATTTTGCTCAGCAAGCTTCCGCACCTCGGCCAGCTCCTTCTCCAGCTCGGATATTTTGCGCGAAGCGGCATCCGACATGCCGGCAATCGCCTGCGTTTCAGGTACAGTTGTTCCACTGCCGCCTTCTTCTGGGCCTTGCCCAATGATCGCATCTACCGGAATGACAGAGGAAGCCCCGGTCTCCTCAATCGGCCCGTAAATCCGTTCAATGCCCGAGGAGGACATTTCAATGCCATACAATATAACAAAAACGAGTACCCCGCCGATGATTGCCCATTTAAACGCATCACGCCGCTTTCTCATACTGCACACCATCCTTTCTACTCTCGATTCGCCAATTAGCTTTGTGAAGCTGTAACCTTCTCATCCTGCCAATAGATATCCGCGATCACTTTAGCCAGCACATCTGCGGTGCGATACGACTCTACCAGCGTATTGTCTACACCGCCGACCTCAATCAGCACGCTGTCAGAGGCGAGCGATTGATTGTATTCCCCGTTGCCTGTGGCAGCTGTTTTGCCCCATATTCCCCTTGAAATGCCCGGATACTGCTTCTCCAGCGCTTCATGAATTTGAGTTGCAAACGCCTCGTTTTCTTTCCAGTTCGGATTTTTATGGCCGATGATAAAATAAACCTGCGCGTAGCTTTTGCCCTTAATCTCGGTCGTCGTATATTTGCGTTTCTGCGAATCGCGATGCAGATCGAATAGAAACTTCAAATCCTTGCTGCTAGCCAGCGCCTCTTTTACCGTCTTCATTGAATATTTGTAAGACAGCTCCCATTTGTAATTTTTCATTGCGGTCGGATAATCGGTTTCTGAATGCAAGGCGCCTACCCCTCGCTGCTCCAACTGCTCCGCAAGCCGCTTACCGACCAGCGTAATATTCGTTGTGCTGGAATTCGGGTCCTTGGCACCATCCTTCAATTCCGGGTACCACGATTCCCGATTATGAGAATGATAGATGAATGCGACCTTGGCTTCTCCCGTCGATGGCTTCGTATTGCCGCTGCCGCTTTGTCCCGGCTTGTCCCCGGGGTCTACAGTGCTTGGCGGAAGCGACGGCTGCGGCTCAACAATTGGTTGTTCGCCTGTCGCTCCTTCTTCTGTATGCGAAGGAATCGGCTCATTATCCTCAGGCCCAACTGCGGTATCTGTTCCGCTGCCTTTGCGAATGAGAAAAGAATCTCCGGCACTCATGCCGGGAATGCCTGCTGCTAGCAGGCTTTTGGGCTGGGTAGGATTAATATCCGTCATCAGCCTGACTAGAAAAGCGCTGACCTGCGGCACAGACAGCTCGTCCGCCTGATTGCTGCCCTGATAGGCGGGCAATTCCATTTCCAGCATATCCCCGAACAAACCGCTTGATACTGCCGCTGCAAAACCTTTCATCGAAGACACTGGCGCAGCTGACGCTTGTCGCTGGGCAACTGCCGCAATGCCTATAATGACGAAAAAAATCATCGAACATAAAGAAAGAACAGCGAATGTTCTTCCTGTGACCAGCAATTGCCGAATTTTCCGGCTTCCATACGCCAAATCGAGCAGCATGATTTTTCGTTTCATCGTTTCGCTTACCTCCCAGTTCTGTGCTCCAACTGTCCTGCTGCTATTAATCTATGAACGAGTAGGCGTTAGTAGAACCGACCTCAACCTCATTTTTAATATAATGGGCTGCTAGATTTAGAGTGAAAGAGGCATGCTTAATAGACAGAGTATTTAAGAAGTTACATAAAAAAAGCCGCCATACTACGCCTATGTGTTGAAGGCATAGTATGGCAGCTTGCTGTTAATGGGTATAGGCGGCCACATTATCGGTATCAACCGCATCATGCAGCGAAGCATTTAGCCCACTCGCAATAATGTTGGCGATATCCTCGATGAACTGGTCAATCTCCTTCGGCGTGACGAGCAAATCATGGCCGAGCGGATGAAGCACCTCTTTGACGAGCTGCAGCCGCTCCTGCTCCTCCAACTGGTTCATGATTCCAAATACCTGATTGCTGTCGCCCTTGTTCGTTTCAATGTGCTGGCGCATCAGCTCGAGTGTATTATTCACGATTGTGGAAGCATATACCACGGTCGGAACTCCAATGGCAATGACCGGGATTCCCAAAATCTCCTTCGTCAGCCCTTTGCGCTTATTACCGATGCCAGAGCCGGGATGAATGCCGGTATCGGCAATTTGAATCGTCGTATTCACCCGTTCCACCGCTTTAGACGCAAGCGCATCAATGGCAATAATGACATCCGGCTTCGTCCGCTCAGCAATGCCTTGAATAATATCGCTGGACTCAATGCCGGTAATGCCTAGAACGCCAGGTGCAATAGCACTGACCGCACGATAGCCAGGTGCAACCTGATCGGGCATCAGCTCAAAAAAATGGCGGGTCACCATTACGTTCTCTACGACAATCGGCCCCAATGCATCCGGCGTCACATTCCAGTTGCCAAGTCCGACAATGAGAACCCGTGCCGTCTTGCCAACACCGATGCGTTCAAGAAAAGTCTCAAAATGCTTGGCGAACATCGTCGCAACCCGGTTCTGAAGCTCCGTATCTTGCGTACGCAGACCCGGAACCTCCAGCGTGACGTAATGGCCCTGCATTTTGCCAATCGCTGCTGCACCCTGCTCATCTTGGACATGAAGGCTTGTAATGACGATGCCATCCTCTTCTTGACGCTCGGAGTGGATGCCCGGAATGACGCCACCCGACTGCTCGGCCATTTCTTTTGCTTCCAGCGCCAAATCTGTTCGAACGTTATATGCTTGCAAATCAAGTTGTCCCACCGCATACCCTTCTTCCTTGAAAAAATAAATGCTTTCTGCCGTTAGTGTTAGCAAGCATTTGGTTTTCATGCGTGCTATTGCTTTTTGGGTATACGCGTGATAATATATTTTAAGTTGTGTTATCCAGAATTATAGCGTATGCTAAAGATTGCCTGTGCATATTTCGTAGGAGGTGAAACTCGATGCCAAACATTAAATCCGCAATTAAACGCGTCAAAACGAGCGAAAAACGCCGCGCTTTGAACGCTTCCCAAAAATCCGCGCTTCGTACGGCTGTTAAATCTGCTGACCAAGCTATCGCCGGCACTGATGTAACTGTTGCTAAAACAGCTCTAATCGCTGCGACGAAAAAATTGGACAAGGCGGTTACTAAAGGCCTGATTCATAAAAATGCGGCTGCCCGCAAAAAATCTCGTCTTGCTAAAAAGCTTAACGCTCTTTCGGCGCAAGCTTAAACCGTCCTTGAACATACAAAGAAGCTGTCTTCCGGTTATCCGGTTGACAGCTTTTTTGTGTATATTATGATGCGGCCTCTAGACTAAGCCATTCTCTTCTCTACGCCAAGCGATAATAAATAAAGCTCAAGGCCGAAGTTTTTATCCATTTGCCCCGTCTTCATCTTGTAATCCAGATCAGCAATAGAGGACAGCAATGCCCCCAGCCGTGACGTTGAAAACTTCCGGCACTTCTCCGCAGCCAGCTTGACCGCATAAGGATGGAGTCCCAATTGTCCGGCCATTTGCTGCGGCGAATAGCGATGCTGCTCCAGCTCTTTAATTTGGAGCATAATGCGCAGCTGCCGTGCAATCAACGCCGCAATTTTTATCGGCTCCTCGCGTCTGATGAGCAATTGTCTATACAATCGCAGCGACCTGTCCACCTGCAGTTCCGCAATCGCATCAACCAATGCGAATACATCTTCTTCGACAGTCGACACCGTCAACAGCTCCACTTCCTTGCGTCCAATCTGACCGCCAACACCTGCGTGCAGACAGAGCTTGTCCACTTCAAGTGCCAACTGCTGCATATGAGCTCCGACCCGTGACAGAAGCAGCTCAGCCGCCTCTGTGTCCAGCGTGCGTTTCTGTTCAGCAGCCCGGCGGATGGCCCAGCCCTTCAACTCGGAAGCATCCAGCTCTTGGAAAGCGATGAGCGCATTGCGATCCTTCAACTGCTTGACGAGCTTGCGCCGTTCATCCAGCTTCTCCGCGTGAACCAGAAACAGGATGACCGTTGTTTCTGAAGGGTTCTCTATATATTGCTGCAAGCGGTCAGTGCGATGCTCCAGCTTGCCTCCCTCTTTCCCGCCAGCCGCAAATACGGCGGCATCCCTGACGATGACCAGCTTGCGCTCAACGAAGAAGGGCAGCGTCTCCGCTTCTAGCACAGCCTCATCCAGCACACTTTCCGCTGTATCGAATTTGACGATGCCCAGCTCCCGCTCATCAGCAGTAAACATCGCATCCGCAAGCGTATCGGCAAACTGCTGAATCCGGTAGCGGTCCTTGCCGAATACGACATATATAGGGCGGAATCGCTTGCCCTTAATTTCCTTCAATGCTTCTTTCCCATCCAAAGGTTATTCCTCCCTTTCTTCTCCTGTGAACGGCAACAAAGGGATGAGCCCGGTTCGGCTTCATCCCTTTGTCCCTGAACATCTATATAAACATCAGCAGAAAGATCCATGGCTTCTCCTTCTGCTGATGGTCATACGACGATCAAGGCTTTCACGTCGCATCTTCTCTCCACTCTTTACAATACGCAGCAAGAGCGGGAAGTGTGCATACACCTGTAGACATTCAACTAAAATTAATGTGTCGCTTTTTCATCCTTGAGCGTATTCAGATCAACCGCATATTTTTCAATGCCGCCTGACTCCAGATGAATTTCATAATTTAATATCTTATTGTCCTCCGACCAGCTCAAATTGGCGATCTGGCCGTTTTTGCGCGAGGTTTCAAGCAGTAGCTTATGGTCGCTTGCCTCATAAATCTTAAGGACATAACCAACGACCTCAGCCGAATAAACGCCGTCTGCAGAAACCACTGCGACTGGTGCGAGAGGAGCTTTCTCCGGTTCTCCTGAAAGGCTTTCCAATGTTCTGCTATTGTCTTCAGTAGGAGACTGAGAAATGCTTGTGTCTGTGCCTGTATCAGGATTTTCCTTGTTGGAGTCAGGAGCAGTGAGGCCAGAAGCTGAACCAACATCAGAAGCTCCCAATTCGCTACTGCTGCCGCCTGCAACGCCGCCACCATCTTGTTCTGATACAATTCCACCTTGTTCTGTTACATTCGTTTTAAGACTCATGCCCGTATCAAGCGATTCTGATTTTACTTCGCTCGAAGCCTGTGGGTCAGTAGCCACAAATTGCTTGAGCTCTGACGTGTCGTAATTTGCCATCGGGCTGTCAGCAGCAGTAGCGCTTGCTTCCGCCTGGCTCATGTCATTGTTTGAATGCGACCCATTAAACCAGCCTGCGTTATAGGAAATGATAAATGTGCCAGCTACAAGGCAAGCCGCAATGACGCCTGTGAGTTGCCGGAGTCTCGACGAAGCGCCGCGCGCCGGCGACTTCCTCCGCTTAGGCATTGCCGCCTCTTGCGGCTCCACAACAGAGCCAGCCGCTTCGAATGAAAGCTGCTCCAATTGAGGCATAATAGCATCCACAAGGCTGTAGCTTGGCGTTACATGAGGCAGATTTTCCAATTCCGCAGACAAAGTTTTCAGCCGCTCAAACATTGCTGCGCAGTCCGGACATTGCTTGAAATGGTTTGTCATGGTTGCTTTCTCGTATTCATCAAGGTCGCCGTCAAGCTCCCTTTGCATATATTCCATCACCTCTTGACAGTTCATCCCCGGACACCACCTTTCTGATAATCATGTAGTAACGTTTGAAGCTGCTGTCTGGCTCTGAATAAATAGGATTTAACTGTGTTTAGGGGCAAATCCAGAGACTCAGCTATTTCATTGTAGGAAAAATCCTGCAAGTATCGAAGTACAACAACAGCGCGGTGATGATCGGGAAGCTGGTCAATAGCGCTACGGATGTCTTGAGCTGCGTAAGCGGACAAAACCTCATCCTCTACATTTTGCTTCTCGTGAAACACCATATCATGCTCATCAATGGACACTGTTGGTTTGTTTCTTCTAAACTTGTCAATGCAGATATTCGTTACAATGCGTTGAATCCATGTTTTAAATTGGGCTTTTTCTTCGTAAGAGCCGATTTTGGTATAAATGCGAATGAGTGCCTCCTGCGCCGCATCCATTGCATCCTGTTCGTTGTTTACTATATAGTAGGCTGTCCGATAAACATGTGTTTCAATCTCTCGCAATAGAGTAATCAATGCATCGCGATCTCCCGACTGAGCGGCTCTAATAAGGCCAGGCTCCACCACGAAGGATCCCCCTCTCTTGCAACCTCTCTGACGAGCAGGTTACGTAAAATGTTGCAAACCTTCGTACAATTTCACTTTTTATTTTAGCCACATGGCCCATATTCCGATTTAAACATGCGTACTCCACACTCAAGAATATCAAAAAAAGCAAGCAGCGTATATAGCAACTTCATGACTGCATGGACCTAGTCCGTTTTTCTCGTTAATTCGAGTGCCTTCTCCAGAAACGCATAGAAGGTGAGATTTATTTTGCCAAAGCGCACTTCGCAGCATTCAGCCGGAAAGAAATCCTTTCCCTCCTCGATACATGCCCTGAGCTTGTCCAAAATGTTTTCGATGCTCTCACTATCGAGCTTCAGCATTAGTCCCGATTGTGCGTAATGGAGACTTTCTTCGTCGTTAACCTGTGCAAGCCTCAGCTCTTTCACTTTTTTACTGTTAATTTGTGCGGCTTCACTCAAAGCAATTGCCGCTTCCTCTCCTGTAAGCGTTAGACGGAAAGCTTCACAAAGCTCTCTTGCACCCTTTATATCAAATCGGATATCGATGGCATGTTTGCCAGCTCTATTTATTTTTATCATCGGATTCACACTTCCTTGCTCTGATATCCTGCCGCAGCTTATCTCCATTTTACAGGATCATTTCAAAGAAGCCTACACCGTGATCCACTCAGCTGTTCTTTAGCTAAATATGTGTATGAAGGAAACGTATAGTATAGCTTGATTCATGCGCTAAAGATAAGCAAAAAGCTGCTAAGACATGCTGCTATTTTAGGGTGTGTATGCCAACGGAGTAGGCCCACTGCTCCTTGCTTGGCGCTTATTCGAGGTCAACGTCCTCTGATGATTCAAGGCTGGGAAACCACCGCATGCGATTGCTGCCGAGATTACTGTGGCTGAGAACACGCAGCTCGGACGCGCGCTCCTTTTTTGGAGAACTGAGGTTCCGCTATTTTGGCTTTTGATCCGATTACAGGCTGTAAGCGGACAGGAAATCCGTTATCGCCCTCATTATCGCGGCAAAATGGCCATTTGCAGCACATTAGCGGCTCCTGAGTCCGAAGCCTGTGCCTTAACCCATGATCCTGTTATAATAGCGGCAGCTGTGTCCACCAAGTCTATCTTTGTGCAGGGAGTAAATCCCTGAAACGAAGAGCATGAAGGTGCCTTTCGGTACGTATGTTTACATTCATGAGGGGGGGACATTCCCGGTAGGAGAGGTAACACGTTTGACGCTAAATTCGATCTGGATCTGGCTCACTTACGTTTGCATACATACCCTAATTTATATGCTCTTTATTTTTTTCATTCTCCTATTTTTGATTGCGTTTATTATCCGCGAAAATCAATTACCCTTATTCATCGTTCTGACCTGCAGCATCTCCAATGCCGCCCGATATTCAATTTCACCATCCTGATCCGTTCGGCGCACCTCGGTACCAGCCGCCTTCAATCGTTCCAATACATCGCCGTGAGGATGACCATAGCTGTTTGTCGCACCTGCGGAAATCGCCGCACTAAGCGGATGCCAGCGTTCCAGCCAATTGGCGGCGGTTGAATAACGGCTTCCATGATGTGCGACTTTAAGCACATCGACTTTGGCGCAGCAAGCCGCATATAAAACTGGATTTTCATCCATAAGCGCCAGCAAACGCTCCTCCGTCTCAAACCCGATGTCTCCCGTCAGCAGAAAAGTATAATTCCGCATCGTCAAATAAAGGACAACACTCGCTTCGTTCTGCTCCTCGATCTCCTTGATTTCCATGTTGGAAATGCTGCTCCGTTCCGCGTGGACAACAGCAGGGGGCCATAGAACGGTCAGCTTTGTGCCCTTGCCCATTTCCCACTCCTGCCCCGCCTCAGCCCGGTACAAAGGTATCTCATGCTGGACCGCATAGGCCAGCAATTCCTCCGCATCAGGCGAATGCTTGATACTACCGTTCCATAGCAGCCCTTTGACTGGGATTGAATCCATAACCGCTTTAAGTCCCTTAATATGATCACTGTCCAAATGGGAGACGATGAGCAGATCAAGCTGATGGACTCCGCGCTTCATTAGCAGCGGAGCAATGACCTTTTTGCCTACCTCAAAAGGGTCCTTTCGCACTCTCCATTCCTCTCCCGCCTTGCGGAAAGAAACCGTTCCGCCCCCGTCGATCAGCAAATGCTTCCCTTCCGGCGTCCTGACATAAATAGCGTCTCCCTGCCCAATATCCAGCACATGGACGCGGCCGTCACGATCAAATAAATCAGGATAATAGGCGAAAAATAGCAGCGTTAGCAGCAGGAGAATGGCTGAAAACAGGCTGCCAGGGAAAAGAAGCGCCTTCGCAGATGATGCACTCGGAAAGCCGGTAAATCCGCCAGAAGATTTGCCGACTGCAATGAGGCCGCCCGTTCTATGTACGGATGAAAGCTCCTGAAGCGGCTGCGTTTCCAGCTCGCTGTTTTCGCGACCAGCAGCAGGGTTGCCATGCTCTAACTCTGGCTCCTGCTCAGGGGAGACTGGGAGCTGGCGCACTGGAAGTGCGCGGAATAACAGCGCTAAGGCGCCATACCAAGCCGCAATCCACCATAGCGGGGGAGTCGCCCAAATCGTGCGGAATAAATCTGCTTTTGCAAGCTGGTCAACGAGCCAAAATGTCCAGTCATTGGCGTAGACGCTCGCCCATGCGAGCAGCTTGCCGCCTGCTGGCCAAGCCATATGAATAAACAGCGCAGCTCCTCCTAGCGGCATAATAATAAAGCTGATAAATGGCACGAGCAGCAAATTCGCCGGGAGCGACAGCAAATGGAATTGGTTGAAGTAATAAATGGAAACCGGAAACGATACAGCCTGCGCCACGACGCTGACGGCAATCAAATCGAGCAGCGCTTTTCCCCGCTTCCAGTCAGGCATGGCGCGCCTTACAGGAGGGACACCAAGAATGAGGCCTAGCGTCACGATAAAGGAAAGCTGGAAGCTGACATTTTCCAAATAAAAAGGATTACACGCCAGCATGATGACGGCAGCGGCCGCCAAAATATGCAAGCCATCCTTTAGCTTGTGCATACGCGCAGCCAGCAAGCCAAGCATGCCCATCACGCCGGCCCTTACAACCGAAGGCGAAGCGCCGCTGAGCAGCACATAGAAGGGCACGGCAAAAACGAGCGTCAGCAGCAGGCGCTCCCGCGTCATGCGGCAAAGCCGTAAAATCAGGCCCAGCGCATAGAGGAATACCGCGACGTGCAGGCCTGATATGGCGAGTATATGCGTTAAGCCGAGACGAGCGAATTGCTGCATGAGGGAGGGATCAAGATCATCCGTGATCCCGAGGACCAGTCCTTGCATGTAGCCGGCTTGCATGCCCGGGTACATGCTCGACAGCCGTGCTGCAAGCCAGGCGCGCACGGCGTCGACGCGGCCGAGCAGCGCGGCCGCGGTCCATGGCGGGCCAGGCGCGATGTCGATCGCGCCTGTGCCCGTAGCTTGAATCAGCCAGTGGATATTCTGGCTGCTCAAGTAGCGGCGGTAGTCGAAGCCGCCGCGATTAGCCGGGCCAGCGGGCTGCGCCAGCTGGCCCTTAACGTCAACGACGTCGCCGCGCCGCCAAGCAGCGGCGACCTCCTGCTGCGGCTGCTCTTCGAGCCGCAGCTGCACAAGCATCCGCTCGCCGCCAAGCTGGCGCGGCGAGCCAAACCCCGCTACGCTGGCGGCATCCACCGCCAGCTCAAAGCTAGCCCGGTCGCCGTCGATCTCGACGACCGACACAACCGTCCCGGACGCTTCAATCGCTAGCGCAGCGTCCGCCCCTTGCGCCTCTGCGGCGCGCAGCACGTCCAGCAGGCCAGTCACGTTGCGGGCGTCCGCCCACATCCGTTCCCCAGCTGCAAGGACGAAGCCGACTACACATACGGCTGCCAGCTTTCGCGTCAGCCGCCCCGACAAAACCAGCGCCAGGGCGGCAACCGCCACACCGCCCGCCGCCAGCGCAGCTCCTGCGCCGCTCAACCTCGCGCCGCTTGCGCAGCCTGCCACAAAACATACCGCGAACCAAAGCAGCGGTCTTCTATTCATTTTCGATCACCTCTCCATTCTGACTTGAACACGACTTCATTTTCATGCAAGCAAACTCAGGCCACCAAGCGTAAACGGCTGACACCGTCCTCTGGCGGCAAAAGCTCGTTTCGCGGTGAAATATAAGTCATTTATAAGCTCAAACTTATAAATTCATATATTTGCAAAAAAAAGCACCTCTTATCGCATGCGATAAGAGGTGCTTCCTCTCTAAATAAATGGCTATTTTTTGTCCTTAGTATTGCTCTTGGTTTTGCTCTTGCTCTTTTGAGTTGCTGTTTCTATATTCTATTGCTGTTTCTATCTCTGTTCTTATCTCTGTTCTTATCTCTATTTGTATCCATTAATATTCATTATTCCAACTTCCCGTACCCGCGTGAAAAATCAAGAAATAACTGACATTCCCGCCTGCGGCGGCGGTTCATAGCCTTCCAGAAAACGAAAAGCAATGCCTTTGTGCCCCATCAGCGTCACAACCTTCTCGCTGTCTTTCGGGTAACCGCGGTGATAGACAACCTCTTTAATCCCGCTGTTCGCGAGCATATTAGCGCAAGTCCAGCAGGGCTGGTCTGTCACATATACCGTCGAGCCTTCACGGTCAGCGCGATCCGTGAACAGCAGCAAATTTTGCTCCGCGTGGATCGTGCGAATGCAGCGCTGCTTTTTAATCATCTGCTCCTCGCCGTTCTCCTGCTTGATTTCCCACTCTTCTGCAATCATGCAGCCCGCTTCCGAGCAATCCTGCACGCCCATAGGAGCGCCATTATATGCGGTGCCAAGCAGCTTTTTACCCTGCACCAGTACAGCCCCCACATGCCGCCTTGGGCAGCGTGAGCGTGTTGATACCATATAAGCGATGTCCATAAAATACGTATCCCAGTCTTTACGTTCCACGTCTTGACCTACTATTGCCATTGTTTCAACTTCCTCCTTGATGCTCTTTCAAAATATCGCTATCCTGCTGCCTGTTATTTTCTCACACTTAAGGATTGGCGACAATGCTGTCTTTCATGCCTTGCAGCAGCTTGGGGCCAATTCCTTTCACTCGCTGCAAATCATCAACCGATGTAAAACGCCCATTTTTCTCCCGATTTTCAACAATCGCTTTAGCTTTCGCCGGTCCGATTCCTTTCAACCCATCAAGCTCCTGAGCAGTTGCCCGGTTAATATCCAGCTTGCCCGAATCCGTCGAAGACGACGCTTCACCCAGCCCACTCTGTGCCGCTTCAACAGCACCGCTCCCGTTATTTGCACTCGATTCAGGCGGGCGGAGCCCAGCATTTCCATTTCCACTCCCACTGCTAGTTCCATCACCAGCTGCCGCTGAACCTCCAGCGTCGGCGCTCACTCCACCCTGCTCCGTCTTCCCAGCACCATCCAGTCCGGATGAGTTGGTTCCTTCTGCTGCACCACTAGCAGCAGAAGGCATCTCCCCACTCCCGTTTTGCCCATCTCCTCCGCCGCTTGAGGACGGTTTTCCATTACTGCCATTTGTCGCTGTATGACCCTGCTGTCCTTCTGCATCTGCCCACTTCCCTAAGCCGCTTCCCCCTCCAACACCGTTCTTCACCTCAGGAGAGCTGGGTTCACTGCCCTGCTCTGGCGGCAATGCCGCTTCCACAGCCGCATTTAGCGTCGTCCAGCCGCTCGGAGCCTGCTCCTTCGGCATAAACATAGCAACCCCGAGCAGCCCACAAGCAAGCAGCAAACAAACCGCCATAAACGTCCGCTTAACATCCGGGCTTTTCCCATATCGTTTCTCCTTTGCTCGTTCCCACATCCTTTATCCACACCTTTCACTATGAATGACAGCTCCAAAAAAGATGAAAATCGTTGACATAACTGCCAAGTTGTCAGGAATACGGTAGAAGAACAGGTAAACTGCGAATAGGCTTACTTCGCCTTAAAGCCTGTTCCATTCGGAAAATCAACTCAGATAACAAAGTGATTCATATCAGACCGCCGCAAGGTCGCTTCCATTTCACAACCTCACAACGAAGGAGGCCATCTCATGAAAGTTGGATTTATTGGAACGGGAACGATGGGCAGTCTGCTCGTTGAAGCATTAATTGCTTCTGGAGCACTGGAATCCGATCAAATTACCATCAGCAACCGTACTTTCTCCAAAGCGCAGGCACTTGCTGACCGCTATCCCGGGCTTCAAGCAGAAGCCAGCAATGCCCGTGCCGCATACGGCAAGGATATTGTATTTCTTTGTATTAAGCCGCATGAATTTAAAAAGGTTGTCGACGACATTTCCTCCGTCATCCGGCCTGAGCAACTGCTCGTTTCGATTACAAGCCCGGTTCTGCTCTCACACCTTGAGGAAGTATTGCCCTGCAAAGTAGCCAAAGTCATTCCCAGCATTACGAATCAAGTATGGAGCGGCGCTTCCTTATGTATTTATGGCTCCCGCATCCAGAGCGGGGACAAGGAACGGCTCGAATCGCTGCTCGCCTTTATTAGCGAGCCGCTGCAAATTGATGAAGCCTATACACGAGTCGTCTCCGACCTATCAAGCTGCGGTCCGGCGTTTATTTCCTGTCTGCTGGAGCAGTTCGTCGATGCAGCGGTTGAAGAGACGGGCATTGACCGCGCGGAAGCGCTCAAGGTGGCAAGCGCCATGCTGCTCGGAACAGGACTGCTCTTGACCGAGGGAGGCCTTACTCCAGCTGATGTGCAGGCCCGGGTAGCCGTACCCGGAGGCATCACAGCACAGGCGCTGAAATTGCTTCGCCGTGAGACCGATGATGTATTCAACCGGCTTATTCGCACGACGCATGCCAAATTCCATGAGGACGTCGCCAAAGTTTCCGTATCTTTCTACGGCGAAGAGGTGAACGGTCAATAGCTGTTCTTCAGCTAATTGACCGTTCACCTCTTCATGTGGCTAACGTTTAATTGGCAACGATGTTAACGATTTTACCTTTTACAGCTACGACCTTGCGGATGGTTTTGCCTGCGATAAGCTCCTGCACCTTATCTTGCTCCTTCGCAAGACGTTCCATTTCGGCTTCATCCGTGTCTGCCGCTATCGACAAGCGTTCAATGATTTTGCCATTAACTTGAACGACGATTTCAACCTCTTGGTCTACCGTCCAAGCCTCTTCCCATACCGGCCAGGACTCGTACGTAATCGTCCCTGTTCCGCCCAGCTTCTCCCACAGCTCTTCCGCAATATGCGGTGCAAGCGGGGACAGCATTTTCACAAAATCAGCCATCGCTTCGCGCGGCAGCACTTCGGTTTTATAAGCTTCATTGACAAAAATCATCAACTGGCTGATTGCCGTATTAAAACGCAGATGCTCAAAGTCATCGGTTACTTTTTTGATCGTACGGTGCCATGTACGCTTGAACGCTTCAGTCGTTTCACCGTCCGAAATTTTCGCACTCAAGCTGCCATCGTCACCGATGAACAAACGCCATACACGGCTAAGGAAACGGAAGGCTCCTTCTACGCCGTTCGTGTTCCAAGGCTTTGTCGCTTCCAGCGGGCCCATGAACATTTCATACAAACGCAGCGTATCTCCGCCGAATTCCGATACAATTTCATCGGGGTTGATGACATTTCCGCGGGATTTGGACATTTTCTCATTGTTTGTGCCCAAAATCATCCCTTGGTTAACGAGCTTATGGAAAGGCTCCTTCGTCTCAACTACGCCCAGATCATACAATACTTTATGCCAGAAGCGCGCATACAGCAGGTGAAGCACAGCATGCTCCGCTCCGCCGATATACAGGTCAACCGGCAGCCACTCGCGCTGCTTCTCCGGTGAACAAATTTCCTTGTCGTTTTTCGGATCGATAAAGCGCAGGTAGTACCAGCAGCTGCCCGCCCATTGCGGCATCGTGTTCGTCTCGCGGCGTGCTTTCATGCCCGTTTCCGGATCAATTGTATTGACCCATTCCGTTACATTCGCAAGCGGCGATTCCCCTGTGCCCGAAGGCTTAATTGCATCCACATCAGGCAGCAGCAGCGGAAGCTGGTCTTCTGGAACAGGCTTCATTGTGCCATCCTCCAGATGCAAAATCGGAATCGGCTCTCCCCAATAACGCTGGCGGCTGAACAGCCAATCGCGAAGGCGGTACGTCACTTTGCCATGCCCGCTTCCTTTTTCTTCGAGGAAGCTGATCATTTTCGCAATCGCTTCTTCATTATTAAGCCCATTCAGCAAATCGGAATTTACGTGTACGCCGTCGCCGGTATAGGCTTCTTTGGAAATATCTCCGCCTTGCACGACTTCCACAATCGGCAATCCGAACTGTGTTGCGAATTCCCAGTCACGTGTATCATGGCCTGGAACAGCCATAATTGCACCTGTGCCGTAGCCTGCCAGTACATAATCGGCAATCCAGATTGGCGTTTTCTCGCCATTGACCGGATTAATCGCATAAGCACCGGTGAACACGCCGGATTTTTCCTTCGCCAGATCGGTACGCTCCAAATCGCTCTTGCGGGAAGCTGTCAGCTGATAAGCCTCAATAGCTGCCTGTTGATCCGCTGTCGTAATTTGGGCAACCAGCTCATGCTCAGGCGCAAGCACGCAATAAGTGGCACCGAACAAAGTATCCGGACGCGTCGTGAACACGACAAGGTTTGCATCATGGCCCTCAATAGCAAACGTCACTTCGGCGCCTGTAGACTTGCCGATCCAGTTGCGCTGCATATCCTTGATGCTTTCCGTCCAATCAAGCTCCTCCAGATCCTCCAGCAGGCGCTCCGCATATTCGGTAATTTTCAGTACCCATTGGCGCATTGGCTTGCGTACGACAGGATGATTTCCGCGTTCGCTTAGACCGTCAATTACTTCCTCGTTGGCAAGCACAGTTCCCAGCGCTTCGCACCAGTTGACCGGAACTTCAGCTACATAAGCAAGTCCTTTGTTGTACAGCTGGATGAAAATCCACTGCGTCCATTTATAATAATCCGGGTCAGTCGTACTGAACTCGCGATCCCAGTCGTAGGAAAAGCCGAGCGATTTGATTTGACGGCGGAAGTTGTCGATATTTTTAAATGTAATTTCACGTGGATGCTGCCCGGTATCCAGTGCATGCTGCTCAGCAGGAAGGCCAAATGCATCCCAGCCCATCGGGTGCAGGACGTTAAAGCCGCGCAGACGCTTGTAACGCGACACGATATCCGTTGCCGTATAACCTTCCGGATGACCTACGTGCAGGCCTGAACCGGACGGATAAGGGAACATATCGAGCGCATAAAATTTCGGTTTGCCCGCTTCTTCCTTCGTAGCGAACGTCTTGTTCTCATCCCAATATTTTTGCCATTTCGGCTCTACTATCAGCGGATTATAGCCTTGCGGTTGCTGATCTTGACTCATGAATGTTTCCTCCTTAAGCTTGGTAAAGCAAAATTTCAGCGGCTTCCAAGCAAAAAAGCTCCCGCCCCTAGCGTATGATCGCTAGGGACGAGAGCTGTCTCCCGTGGTACCACCCTAGTTAGCCCCCGGACATGCTTTGCCGAGTGCTCACTTGTTGCCTTTAACGCAGGCCATACGGTACGCTTGCGCGCACAGCTCCAAGGTGAGATTCATATCGCTGCAGGTCCGGCTTGCACCATCCGCCGGCTCTCTAAGCCATGCCCCGCGATACTACTGCTCCTCATCAACGCCAAATGTGACATTTTAAGAATTAGTTCCGATTATAATGAAGCTTTGGCGCGATGTCAAGAGATAGCCCTCATATAAATTCCCTTTTTATTCCAAAACACTCACTTCTTGCATCCCTAAATGAACGATGCGTGAACGGCAGTCATTTTTTGCGATGAAAAGCGTTTCTCCTTGAGAACTAAACCCGTAAGCAATCGGTATGGCCAGCTCACTATCTCGATATTTGCCGTCCGCATGGCTGGTTCCAATCAGAAAGGCACTGCTGGCTATTGCCGTTTGACGGGCAAGCGCCGTCCACTCCTCGAATTGCTCCTCGCTGAACATGCCGACGCCTATGGGATGAACGAGCAGATCAGCTCCTTGAGCCTCCTCTCCTTTCACCCCTTGCAGAACTAACTCGTCGCATAAAATATGTCCTATCTTCATGCCGCTCGCTTCCACGCATAATGTATCGCTATATTTCATGCGATCCAGCAAAATACGGCCGCTTCCATCAATAATAATAGCTCTGTCCTTGGGCTGCTCATTCAGTCGCCGATGGCCACCGATTAATAATTTATTGAACTGGTGGGCAAGATGGCAAGCCTGCTTTACATTTTCGTTCAAATAACCTTCTGGAAATAAAATCGCATCCGCCTCCGGATGCTTAACAAGCTCTTCTTCCAATTGAACTAGCCCCGACTCCAACTTAGGCTGCATAATCAACAGCTTCATAAGCTCTCCCCTTTGTTTATATTCATCGCTATGCTATCACATCATGAAAGCATAACAAACCTATACAAGCGAAAAAGCCGCTCTCATTTATCCATGGCATTTGCCCCAAGGAGGGGTATAATAGGAGCAGCAAGCTTTTGCAACCCATTACTATTTTCGGAGGAATCGTTATGATGCGTTTTGTAAGCAACAAACATATAACAGACCCTGCGCTTAATTTGGCGCTGGAAGAATATATTTTACGGTCGCTGCCGCCGGAGGACGATTATTTACTGTTTTATATTAATGAGCCTTCCATTATTATCGGCAAAAACCAAAATACGATGGAAGAAATCAACCCGCGCTACGTGGAGGAAAATAAAATCCATGTTGTACGCCGGCTGTCTGGCGGCGGAGCCGTTTATCATGACGAAGGGAATTTGAATTTCAGCTTCATCATGAGCGACGACGGCCAATCGTTCCATAACTTCAAAAAATTCACCGAACCGGTCGTGAAGGCACTAGCCGAGCTTGGCGTTCAGGCCGAGCTTACAGGGCGTAACGATATTCAAGTAGGCGAACGAAAAATTTCTGGCAACGCACAGTTTTCGGCGCGGGGCAGGATGTTCAGCCATGGCACCTTGCTGTTTGATTCCGAAATCGAAAATGTCGTATCAGCTTTAAAAGCAAATCCCGAAAAATATGTGTCGAAAGCGACAAAATCGATTCGCAGCCGCGTGGCCAACATTTCCGAGTTTCTGGCAGCGCCAATCACGATTGAAGTCTTCCGCCAAAGCGTGCTTGCTTCCATTTTTGAAGGCAGTGATGAAATTCCTTACTACGAGCTGTCTGAGGAACAATGGGCAGATGTCCGCGAACTGGCACAGACGCGATATCGCAGCTGGGATTGGAATTATGGCAGATCGCCAGCATTCAATACACGCCAAACGAAGCGGATAGAAGGAGCTGGAACGTTCGATGTGCGCCTGCAAGTTGAAGAAGGCCTTATTGCAGATGCTGCCGTATACGGCGATTTCTTCGGTCGTGGCGAGAGCAGCGAATTTGCAAAGCAGCTCATTGGTCAGCGTTACGAAGCTGCTGCACTAGGCAAGCTGCTGGATGAGATCGATTTAGGCTATTATTTCGGCAAAGTGACGAAGAACGACTTAATGGGCTTGATTTTCGAATAAAAGCAAACAGCGCCCCGGCTTTCACTTATAAGAGAGCCCGGGGCGCTTTTTATTTCACACGGTAGGATGGAAGCATCAATAGGTTCGTTGAATTCCTCTTTTAAGATTTGTAAGCTTCCGGAAGCAAACAAGGATACCATAACCAAGTACAACAGCAGCGCTGTTCATGAGAATATCATCGATGTCGAAGCTGCCTCGTCTCGTAAGCATTTGCAGCACTTCCAGCAGTGTTATAAATAGCATAAACGACAGCAGCGTCTTGCCCAGCCGCCAGCGAAAAACGATCGGCAATGCGAGGCCAAATGGCACAAATACGGCAATGTTGCCGACCATATTAATGATCCAGTCCCACAAGTGTATATGATGAAAGTTCGTTACATACAGCTTGATGGTCGAAAAAGGAATGATATTATATCGGAGCTCCGCACTGCTTCTCGCCTGCCTGCCAAAGCCAAAAAACATCGCATAAATGAGCCATATCGTATAAACGAAAATAAGAGCGGCTGTCACTTTTCGTGCAAAGGAACCGGAATTTCCGCCTGCCTGCTTCAACGTAATCGCCCCTCCACTTCCGTTCGGGTTATTGGGACGCAGCTATTTTTCTCACCCGATACCAGTAGTTATATTGCAGTGTAAAGCCCAGCTTGTCATACAAGCGGTTAGCCGCCTCATTGGCGTGCGTAACGAGCAGATAGCTGTGCTCCGCCCCACTCTCCTTGCCCCACTGCAAAATATGGAGCAGGAGTTGCTCGCCAAATCCACGCCTGCGAAAATCCGGCGAGGTCACGACGGCATACAGACCGATATATCCTCGCTCCATAACGCCAATGCCGCAAGCCGCTGGCACTCCCTCTACATAAAGCACAACAAAGGCTGTTTGAAACGGCGGCGATGCAAACATATTTTTAAGCGTCTCCCGCTCGTCAGCAGTGTGCTTCGCCATAGACATATAGGCTTCCAGCCAAGCTTCGCTTAAAAAGGGGTCGATGCGAACGTCTAGGCCGCCAGCCGGTTTACGCATTTGATCAAGGGGAGCCGTCTTGACATAGACTGGATCTATCTTGTCGTAGCCTCGCAGCGCGAGCGTCTCATCCAACTCCGGCGGCTGGGAGAATGGCGTGATTTTATAGGCCGTATCCAATCCACGCGCCGTATAAAAAGCTTCGCCATAGGCGATTTTGCGCGAAAGCTCTTCCCCGCTGCAGGCTACTGGTACAATGGAGTTTGAACGTTTTGTATAGCCATTCGCCAGACGCAGCTGCCACCCCTCATACATCAGTACCTGAAGCGCAGGCCAAGCATTCATCGACAGCTCCTCCAGCTTGAGATGAAGCTGCTCCTCAGAGGACGGCTCTAATGCTGCACTGTCCAAAAGCTGCTTAATCTGTGCCATATGATGCCTATCATGAGCGATAAAATCTGTCAAATACGCCTGCAGCCGGAATGGATGCCCATCGCTATCCGTGTACTCAGCCGCATATTGCTGCTCCGGCAAAGCTTGAATGAGCCCCGTAATCGCTTCACGGTCCTGAATCGTCTGCCTGATCAGCTTGGCAATCGAAGTATAGCGTCCATAAAGGCGGGCATTTTCATTAAAAGCATCATAATCCAAATGCTTGAGCGTCAGCGCCTGCTGCCGGCCCACTCTCTCAATGGCTGTCGTGAGAAAATAACGATCCCATAGCGCAATATGAGCGACTACTTCGCGAACGGACCATTTTCCCGGAGCCAAGCTCAGCTCCCATACCGCTTCATCCTGCTGCTCCAGTGTCTCCACAAAGATAATCCATTCCTGAAAATACTTGAGCAACTGCTGTTTCCCCTGTCCCTGCTCCATGAACCGCTCTCCCTCGCTTTGCTTCCCCCAATATATGAGCTTGCTTCTATGATTGGTTTCATTAAACTCGTAAAATTGAAATCTCGTATTTTGCATGCCATAACATAGGTTTCGCCCTCTTGTCGAAGCAAAACAGCCGCCCTGACGGCGGCACATGCCATTCCATTAACCATTAAAGCAATTTAAAGCGGGTTATTTGGTCGAACTTCTGCTCCGCCATTAAAATCGGACGCTGCTTCGGCCCAAACAGATCAAAATGCGGATAGTTGTCGCGGTAGTGAATGTACCGGGGATCGAGCCCATAGGACATGCACCATTCCGCCAGCTTGTCTATATTGGAGCAGCCTACCTTCGTTACCGTCTTCATGGTCGGAAAGCGTGGGTCCAGCCAATAATGCGTCAAAAAAGCAATTTCGCCGCTCTGCACCCGCTCCTTCCAGACATTCATTTCGGTTCTGGATATGCCAAATGCCACCCGTCCATCTCCTTATTCCCCTGGTAAAATATGCTTAACGCGGCCTACTTGCCCGTCCGTCAGCCGAACCTTAATGCCATGCGGATGCGTGCCGGAATTCGTCAGCAAATCCTTGACGATGCCTCTCGTCAGCTTGCCCGTACGCTGATCCTGCTTTAGCACAATGTCGACCTGCTGGCCCGGCTTGACTGCTGCGCGATTCGTTCCGTTCATGTGTTACCCTTCCTTTTCAAAAAAGCGTGGTGAACCAGAGTGTCCACTCCGTTACGACTTTTCACCATACTTTAAACTTTTCTTTCAAAATAGCATAGCATATGTGCAGGAAAGATGCACATGATAGGTACAACCTGTTATACTTAACACCAAACGATGTTTAATGAAATGAGGAAATTGTCTAATGTCAACTGATTTTACTGCAATGGGCGTCATGCCGGAGCTGGCCTCGCGTCTCCATGAGAACGGAATTACCGAGCCAACCCCGGTTCAAAAAAAATCGATTCCCGTGCTGCTTGCGGGACAAGACGTCATTGCCCAAGCTCAAACCGGAACAGGCAAAACGCTTGCCTTTGCCTTGCCTATATTGCAGCGCATTCAAGTGCACAAGGAACAGGTGCAGGCGCTTATTTTGACTCCAACCCGCGAGCTCGCCATTCAAATTACGAGCGAGCTGACGAAGCTTGCTCCGACTGTTGGCGCTACGGTGCTAGCCGCTTACGGCGGGCAGGATGTTGTCGCACAAATTCGCAAGCTGAACAACGCTCCCCATATCGTTGTAGCAACACCTGGTCGATTGCTTGACCATATTCGCCGGGAGACGATCAACCTGGGCAAGCTGAAAATGCTCGTGCTGGATGAGGCTGACCAAATGCTGCATATGGGCTTCCTGCCGGAAGTCGAGAATATTATTGCGCATATGCCTCGCGCACGCCAGACGATGCTGTTTTCGGCTACGATGCCGGAAGCGATTAAGCGCCTTGCTGCCAACTATATGAATACGCCAGTCGATATTCGTATTCAAAGCACGCATGTGACGCTGGATAACATTAAGCAATTCGTCATTGAAACGACAGATCGCGGACGTGAACGTGCCGTTATGCAGCTGATTGAGCAGCATAACCCTTATTTGGCCGTTATTTTCTGCCGGACGAAAGTGCGGGCCAAAAAACTGAATGCTGCTTTGCAGGATAAAGGCATTCCTTCGGACGAGCTGCATGGCGACTTGACGCAGGCGAAGCGCGAGCAGGTCATGAAGCGTTTCCGCGATGCCAAGCTGCAAATTCTCGTTGCAACGGATGTCGCTGCGCGCGGGCTTGATGTAGAAGGTGTTACACATGTGTACAACTATGATGTGCCACAGGATTCGGAAATTTATATTCACCGTATTGGCCGTACAGGACGTGCCGGTCAGCGCGGTACAGCGGTAACTCTCTCTTCCCCGCATGATCGCGGCGCTGTTGCTCATATTGAGCGCAGCATTGATGCTTCGCTACAGCGCTTTACGATTGATGAAGAAGGCCAATTAACAGCCGACAACACGAAGCGCTCTGCAGCTCCAGCCAAAGCATATGGCAGAGATTCTTCCTCGTCAGAGCGCGGCGGCAGAGCACGCGGCGGACGCGATTCGGGACGATCCGGCCAGCAAGGTCGCCGCGGTGGCGAATCCTCTGGTGGACGTGGACGCCAGCAGGCTGGCGGCAGAGGCCGTGGGCAGCAGGCTGAAAGGTCAGCAGCTCCAAGCAAATCGGACGGCGGCAGCCCATGGGAAGCAGCAAGTGGCGGCGATACTGGAAGCAAGCGTGGCGGCAAAGGAGGGCGTAGCTTCGGTGGTAACGAGCGCAGCGAACG
This sequence comes from Paenibacillus algorifonticola, assembly GCF_000971975.1. Lineage (GTDB taxonomy): Bacteria > Bacillota > Bacilli > Paenibacillales > Paenibacillaceae > Pristimantibacillus > Pristimantibacillus algorifonticola. The sequence continues at coordinate 192,413 of NZ_LAQO01000001.1, forward strand.
CTCCTCCGGCCCTCGCGGCTTCGGCGGCGGTGAACGCAGTGAACGTCCTGCGGGTCCTCGCAGCTTCGGCGGCGGTGAACGCAGCGAGCGCCCCGCAGGTCCTCGCAGCTTCGGCGGCGGCGAGCGCAGCGAACGCCCTGCAGGTCCTCGCAGCTTCGGCGGCGGCGAGCGCAGCGAACGCCCTGCAGGTCCTCGCAGCTTCGGCGGCGGCGAGCGCAGCGAACGTGCTTCCTCAGGAGCACCACGCAGCTCTGGAGCACGCAGTTCCGGTGGACGGAGCTCTGGTTCTGGCAGCGGCGGCCGCAATTCCGGCGGTTCCAGCCGTGGCTCCAGCCCTTCCCGTGGCGGCGGCGGAGCTGGAAGCAGTCGCGGTCGCAAAAGATAAATACACAGATCAAGCAGCTTTCCGTCGATCCCCATCGGCGAAGGCTGCTTTTTTTATCCTTCCTGAGCATTCATCTCGGTAACAGCCATCATAAGCTGGTGGAGTTAGCGGCCTTACAAGAGCCCAATTATAAATGACCCATGACAGGAGTCCATTCCAAACAGGTCGAAGTACATACAATACTGTATACCGAGCGGCAGGGAAAGAACATTATAATGAAGCAGCACCCTAAGCCGGAAATTAACTGTACAGGAGGAGTTAGCGTGTCTGGTGTACATGGAGGCTTCACATCGACGGGTGCCATCCTGGTCCTGTTTATTCTTCTGGTCATCATAACTAAAGGATTTTTGTACTAATCCGTACCAAACACAGCATGCAAAAAACCGCTGGAATTCGCGCTCCGGCGGTTTTTTCTGCTTTTTATAGCTCCTGCTGCGCAAGGAACAAAGCTCACTTTTTATTTTTACCCTTATGCCTAATCAGACGCAAGCCCCGTTTAATGCTCTCGGTTCCCGCAAAGCTCAGCGTTCCTGCCAAAATAGCGTTATGCAGCAGCTTGAGCCCGACATTGTATGTCACCATGCCGATCACGATTTCAATTATAATGAAACGCCTGATATCTGCTGAAGTAATGACGTATACTTTAAAGGTTTGGACGCGCAAGCGGCAATCACCCCGGAATGGTATTTATTAACCTACCCTATGATGCTGACAGATTGTCTCATTCATCATGCTTCGAAGGCTGCCACTCTAACGCTTATGTTAAACCCTTACCTGTTATTTTGTATGTCCTGTCATTATTGCAAATCTGTCCGTCGATAGGTGCGAAGCAGCTCCAGCTCATCAGCAGTCAATTCACGGTAGCTTCCCTCTTCAAGCTCAGGGTCAAGCGCCAGAGGGCCCATGGCCACCCGCTTTAAATGGACGACCTGTTTGCCTACTGCCTCAAACATCCGCTTTACTTGATGGAATTTCCCTTCCATAATCGTTAGCGTAATCATCGACATAATGCCCTCATCCGTCTGCTCTTGGCTCCGTACATTCAAACGGGCAGGCATCGTCACATACCCATCATCCAGCTCAACGCCCGCAGTGAACTGATCCTGGTCTGCACGCCCTACATTGCCTCGCACGACAGCCTCATACGTTTTGGGCACATGCTTGCGCGGCGACAGCAGCTCGTGGGCTAGCTGCCCGTCGTTGGTCAGCAGCAGCAGGCCAACCGTATCCTTGTCCAGACGCCCTACCGGAAACGGCTGAATCGCTTGATCCTCATTTTCGAGCAAATCGATGACCGTCTCGTCTTTACGATCCTCCGTCGCCGATACGACTCCTGCTGGCTTGTTCATCATAAAATAAGCGAATTCCCGGTAATTGACCTGTCGTCCTTCAAACCTGACCTCATGCGTTTCGGGATTAATAATCATGCCGCTGTCCTTGACAACAGCTCCGTTAACCGTAACGAGTCCCTGCTTGACGTATTTTTTAATTTCACTTCTCGTGCCATTGCCCGTATGGGACAACAGCTTGTCCAGCCTTATTTTTGCTGCCAAAACGATCTCTCCTCCAAATATCTTCTTCCCTCTTTATGCAACAAACCCCCAAAGGCGCTCACTTGTGCGCCACTGGAGGTTCGTTATTAGCTTTGCGTACCCTTCTTCGCCCGCAAAACCGCCGCTTCAACGTCTAGAGCAAGCTGCTGGAGCCCAAACAAATCCTCCTGTTCCCACATTTCATTAAATTTCATTTGAAATTGGGCAGCCTCCCGAACGCGGTGGTAAAAATAAAGATCCTGTATCGTGCTGAGCACCTTGCTGACAACATTCGAGCTTTCCTCGAAGCCGCGCTGCGCATCCAAAATTTCATGGCGAATGCTCGACATCTCCTCATCAAGGGATGAGGCTGCCTCCGCCGCCTTTTTGAGACGCAGACGCACATCCTCAGGCAGGCTTTCCTTATATTTATAGTTCAGCGAGTGCTCGATCGTCGCCCAGAAATTCATCGCAAGCGTGCGAATCTGAATTTCTGCCAATACCTTTTTCTGACCGAGCGCCGTTTGGACAGGATATTCCACGATCATATGATAGCTTCGATAACCGCTATCCTTGTAATTCGTAATATAATCCTTCTCATTCACAAGCTTCAAATCTTTGCGCGAACGAATTAATCCGGCCACCCGGTGAATATCATCGACGAACTGGCACATAATGCGAATGCCTGCAATATCCTCAATCCCTTGCTCCAGCTGGTCCGCTGGCACATGCAGCCGCCTTGCCTTTTCCAAAACGCTCGAAACCTTCTTCACTCGGCCTGTGACAAATTCAATTGGCGAATAGGATTCCCGCCTTTTCAGCTCTACGCGCAGCGTTTTAAATTTAACTTTGAGTTCTTCAACTGTTTGCTCGTAAGGCTGTAAAAATAGATTCCAGTCTCGTCCATCCATCAGGGCCGCCTCCTCATCTTATCTATGGTCTGCGCCGATAGCCTCCGTTATGGTGCGGTAGCCATCTTTGCGCAGGCGCTCTTTCAAGCCGCTGGTCAATTCACGCAGCAAGCCTGGGCCCTTATATATTAGAGCCGTATATACTTCAACCAATGAGGCCCCAGCACGGATTTTATCGTATGCATCAGCTGCGGTGAAAATGCCTCCCGATCCAATGATCGGCAGCTTGCCCTCCGTCTGACGGTAAATCGCACGAATAACCTCCGTTGATCGCTCGCGCAATGGCACGCCACTGAGACCGCCCATTTCCCCAGCGTTCGAATGGGTAAGTCCTGTGCGTGAAACGGTCGTATTTGTCGCAATAATGCCGGAAACTCCGCTATCCTTAATTGTGGCTACTGTCAGCTTAAGCTGTTCATCCGTCATGTCCGGAGCAATTTTGACAAGCACTGGCTTCGCGCTTTTACCTGATTTCGACGCCTGCTGCCGAATTTCCTCCAATACGGTATCAAGGAGCAGCCGCAGCTCGTCTCCATGCTGCAAGGCACGCAAATCCGGCGTATTCGGCGAGCTGATGTTGACGACAAAAAAATCGCCCTGCCCGTATAGCGCCTGAATGCATAAGCGATAATCCTCATGCGCAAGCTCGTTGGGCGTCACTTTGTTTTTTCCGATATTTACAGCCAGCGGGATGCGGTGTATTTTGCGCTTGTTCAGCCGCTCCACCATCGCATCAACGCCATCATTATTGAAGCCCATCCGGTTAATTAGCGCTTCGTCCGGCGGAAGACGGAATAGTCTCGGCTGCTCATTGCCTGGCTGGCTTTTCGGAGTTACCGTTCCAACTTCCATAAAGCCGAAGCCGATGCTGGAAAAGCCGTCTGCTGCCTTCCCGTTCTTATCCAGCCCCGCCGCAAGCCCTACCGGATGCGGAAAGTGGATGCCGAATAAATCCACGGCAAGCTCCGGCGTCTCATTTACCCCGTACATCGCATGCATGATGCCCGTCATGCCTGGCACACGCCCAGCAGCATACAATCCATCTATAACCAAATGGTGGGCTTTCTCCGGATCCATGCGAAAAAATATCGGTTTACCCAATGAAGAATAAAGCAATTATACTCACTCCGATCTGCAATAAATGTCCTACCCAATAGTGTAGCGTTTTTGCCGAGAAAAGAAAAGGGCAATACCACCCCTTTGTTATTGCGGCAGTTTCCGAAAACGATTACAATATGACTATATTCCTTATTTATTAGAAAGAGGTTGATGGCCATGAGTTCACCCAAACGCAAACCGCCCACAGTTAAAGCAAAAGCGCCTGAAGAAGTCAATAAGAAAGCACTCGTCTGGATAGGCGCTGCTATTGGAGTTGTCATTGTCGCCGTCACCGTCCTGTTGTTGGTTAGCGGTTAATCAGCCCAGCCAGTGATACACTTTACCGGGATTCGTCTCGTCCTGACTCGGATTCAGCTTGAAGCGCTCCTCGGATTCCGAAATTTTGGACGGCAGAGTCCCGTTTTTAATTTTTACGACCGTACCCATCGGTACCAGATCAAACAGCTCCTCCACATCCTGCTTCCCCATACGAATACATCCAAGCGATTCATCCTGTCCAAGGCTATCCGGCTCATCCGTCCCATGGATGGCATAAAGCGTACTGGAAAGCGTCATACCCCGGCTGCCGAACTGACCATTATCGCGCCCATTCGGATTTTTCACTTTCTCGCTAATATAAAAGCTGCCTTCCGGCGTTTTGTCGCCACCAAGCCCAACCTTGAAGCTGCGGACGATAATGTCGCCACTTACAACTGCGAGTCTGTACGTTGATTTATCCACGACGATTTCAAGCGGCTTGCGCCAGGTTTGGTCCACTCCGCCTACTAGTTGATCCGTATTGCTTTGCATATACTGCGATTCACGTTGCCCTGAATCTGTCTTTGGCTTGTCGCCCGCTGATTCATTTGGCGACTGCGTAGGCTGTTTGTCCTCTGACTGATCCGATTTCATTGCGGCAACGAGCGGCTTAAACATCTCCTTCATCCCAGATGCGTCTCCAGCCAAAACATTGTTTGGGTAGGGCTTAATGAGATCATCCAGCTTTTCCGGCCACTTCTCGTGCAACCGCTTATAATGATAGATGGCGCTGGCAAGCGTCCAACGAACCTCCTGCTGCTCACTCCACGCCTTGAACTTCGTTTTCACCGTGGAAGCATCAGCCGGCTTGCAGCTGCACACTCCGCCATCGAGCATTTTCACTTCCATCGGCACATAATCGGACTGCTGCTCCACCGACATCAGCAGCCTGCGATTGCCTGTCCATCTGCGCCAACCCTCCTGCTCCTCCAGCTTGACTACAGCCGCTACAGACGGCCGCTTGTTCCAGGACAGCAGCTCTTCCCAAGCGCTTCCGATCGGATTGCGTTCGCCCTTGTCCGTCAGCACAACGCCGAAGGTCGGGTCAATGGGCGCATCGATGACAGCAGCCGTTCCTGCCGCAGCGGGATCAGCCAGCTTGCTTGCGTTCGAAGGCATGACCATTAGCAGCAGTGCAATCGAAATCGCGCCCATAATCGCGCGGCGAATCATCCTTTTTTTACGCTGCTGACGATTCCATTCCTCCAGCATTTCCTGCGGGCTTTCCGCTAGAGGATGAGGCTTGCGCTCAAACGCCTCGTAAATTTCCCCTGCTTGAATGAAGCAATAATTCGCTTTCGCCGTTTTATCCAATTGCAAATATTGCTTGCCCAGCAAATACCAAGCCATTTTATTGTCAGGATGATTTCTTACATATTGTTTCAGATAGAGGTTGTCCTCTAATTGCTCCATCATTAACCCCCCTCAAAGTCCAATACCACTATATCGGCAGCATTTACCTTTTTTTTGACTCGAGCGTAAACGGCTTTGTCTTCCTTCGGTGACAAAAGCTCGTTTCGCGTAGAAATAGAAGCCGAATAATAAGTGTTAGCCTTATCCATTCTTCTATTTCAAGCGTAAACGGCTTTGCCTTCCTTCTATTTAAAGCTCCTTTTGCACACAAAAAAAGCTCCCCAACTACGCAGTGCAACTTCTGCATAGTTGGGGAGCTTAGGTCTAAGCCGGATTTAGTTGAAAGGCGCGTCCGCGATTTTAATCGAATCGGTCGGGCAGCCGTCTACTGCATCCTGCATATCGTCATAAAGATCTTCCGAGATTGCAACACAGCCTTTATTGCCGTCGTTGCCGAAAATCACCTCTGCAAGACCTTCATCATCGTAATCATAAATGTCAGGAGCCGTTGCGCCGCATGCGCCGCATGCAATACAAGTATCCTTTTCTACCCAAGTGTATTTAGCCATTCAAACTACCTCCCATAAAGTGACGGAATAATGCCGCTATATAGCTTGTCTTCCGTTAATGACATCATAATAATAAAGCTTCATTCATCAATATATACCATCATTCAGCCTTTGGCAACCTGACACTCCGATTAAAAATCTTCCTTTTGTAGCGAAGTGCCCCGCAGCCGTTTATTGCGAATAAGCGCTGAAGGATCATCGCTGAGCATCCCTGCTGTTAATACCGCATCCTCGCCAAACTTGTCCCGCAGCAAGTCCATCGTCTTTGTCAGCGCTTCCTTCCGTGGCTGCTCCTCATAATTGAATAAATCCAGTTGAACGGCTGTATCGCCCTCAGGTGACAAATTTTGCAGCGTTACCCCGAGCAGCCTCACCGGTTCTCCCTCCGTCCAATGCTTGTCAAACAAGCGGCACGCTTCCTGAAAAATATCTTCCATCGCATGCGTTGGCGAGCGAAACGTATTCGAACGGGTAATGGTCGACATATCCGGCCTGCGAACCGTAATTTGCACCGTAAGCGCCATCAGCTTCTGCCTTCTGAGCCGCCGTGCTGTCTGATCCGACAGGTTAAGCAGAACACGATGAATATCTTCCTTTACGATAAAATCCTTCGGCAGCGTCGTCGTATGCCCGATCGACTTGTTCACTTCCCGCTCTCCATTAACAGGAGAGTGGTCAATACCATTAGCCGCCCCTTTCATCCATGTACCGACGATGCCGAACTGCTTTATCAGCAGCCGCTCGTCCGTATCTGCAAGCTGTCCAATTGTGCGAATATTGAGCCGCGCCAGCTTGTCTGCCGTCTTTTTCCCAATCCCGAACAACACGCCGCACGGCTTATCCCATAGCAGCTCAGGCACATCACGCAGCCGCAGTACCGTCATCCCATTCGGTTTCTTCATATCCGAGGCCATCTTCGCCAGCAGCTTATTCGGGGCAATGCCAATGGAGCAGGGCAACTGCCACTCGGTACGGATACGCTCCTGCAAAACGCTGGCAATTTCCAGCGGCGTTCCGAATATTTTTGACCCCGTTATGTCCATATAGCATTCATCTATAGAAACGGCTTCCACCAGATCCGTATAGCTTCTGGCAAGCGTCATGAAGCCACGTGAATATTTGCGGTATAATTCGAAGTCCGGCTGAATAAGGATTAGTTCAGGACAACGTCTGAGCCCCTCGCGCACCGTCATGCCCGTCTTGACCCCAAGCCTTCTGGCTGTATAAGAGCAGGTGACGATAATGCCCTTGCGAAGCTCCACACTGCCAGCAACGGCTGTTGGTTTATTTTTATATTTATCCGGCTCCTCCGCCTCATGGACAGAGCAGTAGAAGGCATTCATATCCAGATGCAAAATGACGCGGCCCTTCGCCGGATAATGCTCATTCGTATTCGTCATTGTAGGGTTCCACCACCTGCGAGGAGATCCGCCTGAACGATAGGTCTCCACCGTTGTTTATTTGTACTTATCAGCATACCGCTGCCGATGTAGCAAGTCAATTGAACACCTGCGAACTGCAAAAGTCACAAAAAAGTAAAGGCTCCCCTCTACATTCCAGTCAACTAGTGTTATAATAATTCATTATAATTGTAAAGGCTATCAGTGAAGAAGGAGGCCTTCTGGCCATGACAATGAATTTAACTATTTTTGACACGACGCTGCGTGATGGTACGCAAGGAGAAGGCATCAGCCTATCAGCGGAGGACAAGCTGAAGATTGCATTAAAGCTTGATGCACTAGGCGTTCATTATATTGAGGGCGGCAACCCGGGAAGCAATAGCAAGGATATTGAGTTTTTTGAGCGCATTAAAGCGTATAATTTGCAAGCGAAGATTACGGCATTCGGCAGCACCAGACGCAAGTTCAGTCTGGCTCACCAGGATGCTAATTTGCTGAGAATTAAAGAATCTGGCGTTCATGCAGCGACGCTCGTCGGAAAATCTTGGGATTTTCACGTACACACCGCTCTGCAAACGACGCTTGAAGAAAACATAGCTATGGTCTACGACTCGCTTGCTTTCCTTAAACATAATGGCATTGAAGCGATGTTTGATGCCGAGCATTTCTTCGACGGCTACAAGCATAACCCGGAATACGCGCTGGCTGTACTGCGCAAGGCGCAGGAAGCGGGAACGGACTGGCTTGTGCTTTGTGATACAAACGGCGGCACGCTGCCAGGCGAAATTCACGAAATTGTGTCGCGCGTCCGTACCGAGCTGAATGCACCAATTGGCATTCATACGCATAACGACTGTGAGCTGGCAGTTGCCAACTCGCTTGCAGCGATTCAAGCCGGAGCCCGTCAAGTACAAGGCACGATTAATGGATATGGCGAACGCTGCGGCAATGCCAATCTTTGTTCGATTATTCCAAATTTGCAGCTTAAAATGGGCTATAACTGCTTGCCAGATGACAAGCTGAGCTTGCTAACGGGAACCGCACGTTTTGTCAGTGAGATTGCCAACGTTCATATGCCTGTAGGACAGCCTTATGTCGGCAATGCAGCTTTCGCTCATAAAGGCGGCATCCACGTTTCGGCTATTATGAAGGATTCCAAAACCTATGAGCATATCGCGCCGGAACTCGTAGGCAACAAGCAGCGTATTCTCGTCTCCGAGCTGGCCGGTCAAAGCAACATCATTTCCAAGGCGCAGGAGCTTGGCCTGGATGTGAATGCCAACAACGAGAAAACGAAGCAAATTATGGAGCGGATTAAAGATTTGGAGCATCAAGGCTATCAATTTGAAGGTGCTGATGCATCGCTTGAGCTGCTGCTTAGAGAAGCTTTTGGCGAGGCTGAAGAAGTTTTCACGGTCGAGTCCTTTAAAATGCTGGTGGAAAACTCTCAAGGTACGCTTCGTACGGAGGCGATCGTCAAGCTGAACGTTGGCGGCGAACAGGTTTATACTGCTGCTGAGGGCAACGGTCCTGTCAATGCGCTCGATAACGCCCTAAGAAAGGCGCTCGTGCAGTTTTATCCAAAAATCAAGCAGATTCATTTGTCCGACTACAAAGTTCGCGTAATCGACGAGAAAGACGCTACAGCAGCTAAAGTACGCGTGCTTGTAGAGTCTACCAGCATCGACAACACATGGAGCACCGTAGGCGTTTCCAGCAATGTAATCGAAGCAAGCTGGGAAGCGTTGGTTGACGGCATTCGCTACGCCCTATTGAATATGGGCAAACTAGATGCCATTGATGTCCCCGTCACCGAGCAGCATGGACTAGTAAACCACTAATTCCGCGCATAATGGTTAACTGAACAATAATAAAGGGCATTCCCCAAGCCATGAGTAAGAACTGGCTAGCAGGAATGCCCTTTTTTATATAGTTAAAATGATCGAACGCTTTCTTTTTTGCAGACAGCAGCTTCTCTTGTGCTTCCTCTTAAACGCCTGCCTCAGCAGCAACTGCTGTTTGCCGTGCTCTCAGTCGGAAAAACATGCCCATGCCGGCAATCGTCAAAAAGCTGCCAATCATCTGCGCAGTGCCTAAATACTCATTAAGTAGAAAATAAGCCAAAATCATCGCCAGCACCGGCTCGCCGATAATCGCCATCGAAACGTTCGTTGCCCCAATATGCTTCAGCAGCATATTAAAAACCAAATGTCCGAAGATCGTCGGAATAATCGCCAGCAAGGCGAAATACATCCATTCCTCCGCAGCATACCCCGTCAATGCAATTTGATTGACGAGATTGTAAACGAACATGACCGTTCCTGCGATCAAAAATACGATTAAACTGTACAGATTCGAGGGCAGGCTCCTGCTAACCTGTTGCCCAGCTATCATATACACGGCAACCGCCATCGTTCCAAGCAAGGACAATAAATCGCCAAATAATGCCTCGCGTGAAATACCGATATCGCCCCAAGCGATAACGAAGGAGCCCAGTACCGCCATCGCCATACAAAGGCTGCCCGCTATCGTCGATCGCTCTTTAAATAGAAGAAAAGAGCCAAGCATAACAAAAAATGGCTGCAGCGTTATAAATACCATTGAGCTCGCAACAGACGTATATTTCAGCGATTCCATCCACAGCAAAAAATGCAGACCGAGAAAAAAGCCTGCGCAACTTAAAACCATCCACTCCTTGCGGGTTAGACGAATCGTCCGAAGCACCTTCCACGGTACAAGCGGCAGCATAATAACGACGGTAATAAACAGCCGATACATACCCGCCACCGAGGAGGGCGCACTCGAAAACTTAATAATAATCGACGATATCGCTACAGCCAAAACGGCAATAAGCAGCCAAGCATACGGGTGAAGCCATAATTTCTTCTGTTCAGTATTCATGATCGTGCGGACTCCCTAATTTGCTTATGAATATTTTTCAATGAGACGATCCCATTCAGAAAGCGGGATGACCCCATTGATTCTTTCCCGGATGACACCTTTGGAGTCAATTAGAAACGTCGTTGGGAAAGTATTGACCTTATACTCCTTCGTGACATCTCCCTCGCGATCCATCAAAATGGTAAACGTGAATTCATGATCGGCGACGAATTGCCTTGCCGCGCGCTCTTTGTCAAACTTGGTAGAATTAACGCCATACATCGCGATTTTATCCCCATACTTCTCATGAAGCTCCTGCAAATCCGGCGCCTCCAGCTCACAAGGACCACACCATGAAGCCCAAAAATTTACGAAGCTGAGCTTGCCCTGCTCGCCTCCGATTTTGTACATCTGCTCATCAAGCGCCTGAAGCTCAAATTGCTGGGCGGAATATCCCGCTTTCGGCTTAAAATCCCCGGAAGCAGCAATAATTGCGCTGTCTTTCTCCATATATTGCGAAATGGCCAGGCCAGCCAGCACAAAAGCTAATATAAACCATGCGGACGCCTTCTTCATTTTCCCAAATCCCCCTGCCAAATTCATGCTTTTGTCTGCTTCTATCGTAACACGGCTGGCAAGACAAGCTCAAGAAAAACAGCCTTCCTTCATTAAACCGTCATATCCGCCGTGTTTTCCTCTTTTATTTTAGGTTAAAATAAATCAAATCATACCTAACGATAAACCATTGATGGGAGGGCATTAGCATGCAGCGGCAACCACTACATTTAACAACCAGTGCTTATGATCGGCTCATTGCCGCATGCCGGGAAGCACTGCCTAGGGAAGCCTGCGGCATTATGACGGGTGAACCAGACACGGGCAAAATAGTGGACGTGACCGCTATTGCCAACGTCCATCCATCCCCTGCCACCGCCTTCGCTTTCGCTCCAGACGACTGGGTAAAGGCTTATTACCGCATGCAAAAAAGCCGGCAATCGCTGCTCGGCTTCTTCCACTCTCATCCAACGTCGCCCCCTCATCCTTCAACTGCTGATGAGCTCGGCATCCATTCGGATGATTTATTTTTATCGTATTGGATTATTTCTTTGCAGCAGCCTTTGCAGCCTGAATTACAGGTTTTTTATTACATGAACGGATGCTTTCAGCCAGCGCGATGGGCTATCGCTGACTGAGATAAGCATACAGGTCGCCCAGCGTATTTATATTCCGCTCAAAAATACGCCGCAAATACACCTGCCACAATTCCGCCGTCATTAAAGAATCCTCCAGCGCGTGATGCCGCTGTGTAATCGTAATGCCGCTGTCTTCCAGCAAATCATCCAGCGCATAGCTATCGCGCTTCGGCTCCAGCCACTTGGCAACCATCATCGTATCCAATACGCGATGGTTTAAGTTAACTTTCGACGTTCGCCATAATGCAGCGTTGAGAAATTGCTTATCATGCCCGGAAGCATGGGCAACAAGCGGCCTTTTGCCGACAAACTCCATGAAATCATGCAGCACCTGCATCAAATCGGGGGCATCCTCTACCATTTCATTCGTAATGCCCGTTAGCTCCACAATAGCCCGCGGAATACGGCGCTTCGGATTGACGAGGCTGTAGAATGTCTCCGACGAATAAATTTCGCTCCCCCGCATTAATACGGCGCCAAAGGAAATAATTTCATCTCCATTTGACGGGTAAAATCCCGTTGTCTCCAAGTCGAACACGATAAATTCCATTTCTCTAAGCAGCATGTCAAGCGGGGATTGCTTGCGCTGCTCTTTGTTGACAGAGCGAATAAAAGCCATCTGCTGGGCGTTTTGCGATCCCAGCATTGAGGCTATGGCCGGCGTAAAGCCGCCCATTTTATATAAGCTCCACATCCGTCCCACGCCTTTAGGTTCCTTCATAATCTCCATCCACCGCCTTACACAAGCCTTCCCATCGTGGTTTTATACACTTTGCGCTGCAGCTTCTTACCGAGCCGCAAGCTTTTCTTTAATTCATCTTTCATCTCTTTAGTAAGCTTGCGAGAAGCTACTTTGCCATTGTTGCCATACCAGCCGTTTTCCGAGCTTTCGATCGATAACAGCCGGAGCCTGAGAATAGAGAGAAAAGCCTGCTCACATAGCTTAGCTTCCTGCTCCGAAAGCTCCTTTTCTTCCAAAAGCCTCCGCATTCGATCCATCGTAGAAGACTCTCGAATACCTCGCTGTATCGACAACAGCCGAATAGCATTCACCATAGGAATATAGGCGCCATATTTAATGTCTAGACTGCCTGCATCCTCTCCATACTGCTCCTTAAGCAAATGGCCGAATACGCCAAGCAGCATTTTGTGCCTCATCGTATTTTCAAGCATACGTCTAATAATAATCGGCGTTTCCAGCATATCGGTGAAAAAAATATCCTTGAATCGCTGCATGAGCAGCTGGCTTCCAAAAATACAGCGTCCATCCGCTATAATTAGCAAATAACGGACAGCCTCCCAGCTTGGCTCCTTAAACCACAGGTTAATTTGCTCCTCCCAAGCCGACAGTGATTTGCACCACTGGGGATTGCTGCTGAGCACCTCTCCCTCGCATGGAGGATATCCCGCTGTCTGGAGATAGCTGACAATTAGCGCGGACAATTCATAAAAATAGCGCTGAGCAGCCGACTCATCACCAGCTGTATTTTCATAAACAATGCCGCTGTCCTGATCGCTGGACAAGGTTTGCTCTTCCCTGCCTCCGCTGCCGAATAATAAATACGCGTAAGGCACGGGAGGAGAACCCTTCCCCATCCGTGCCATTTCCGCTTCTGCGAGTGCAATTGCTCGGCTGATCACCGTATCATGCATCTCATTCAATTGTTCATTAAACTGTTCGACAGGGCTTGCAAGGAGAGCTTCCTTCATCCGATCATGTACCTGATCCCGCAAGCTGCGCAGCGTGCCCACCTCGTCGGCCGAGCCGATCTGCTTCAGCAGCTCCACATGCACAGGGTCCGTCATCCGAGTCTCTCCCCTTTAAATCGCCCTTATAATATTAACCTTGCAGGTTTTGACCTGCTTTTTTCATTTGCTCAGGATAACCATAAGCGCCATGCTCGCTGAGGTCAAGACCTACAATTTCTTGCTCCTCTGTTACACGGAAGCCCATAACCAGCTTCATAATACCAAGTACCAGGAACGATGCTGCCAAAACGAAGGCGCCACATACAACAACGCTCTCGAATTGTACCCACAATTGATACCAGCTGCCTGTATCGATAATACCACCTTGACCTACGCCAACTTTTTCAGCCAATGCTTGTGTTGCAAAAATACCGTTAGCCAGCGTACCCCAAATACCTGCTGCGCCGTGTACGGACATTGCATAAATCGGATCGTCGATTTTCATTTTTTCGAAAAACTTAGCGCTGTAGAATACAAGCACACCAGCTACTAGACCAATAACTACTGCCGCCCATGGATCAACGAAAGCACAGGAAGCTGTAATGGCAACAAGACCAGCAAGTGTACCATTCAATGTCGTTGTAATATCAGCCTTGCCTGTTACAGCCCACGAAATGAGCAGCGAGGAAACCGCACCGGCACCGGCGCCCAGCATCGTTGTAAATGCTACGTAACCAAAGAAACCGTCACCGATTGCCAGCGTACTGCCTGCGTTAAAGCCGAACCAGCCAACCCACAGTAGCAATACCGATAGAGCTGTGTACACTTGGTTATGTCCAGCAATTTCGTTGGCAGAGCCATCTTTATTGAACTTGCCAATACGAGGTTTAAGTAAAATGGTTGCTGCCAAAGCTGCCAAGGCGCCCGATAAATGGACGACCGTCGAACCGGCAAAGTCTTGTGCGCCATCTGCCGCCAGCCAGCCGCCGCCCCAAATCCAGTGAGCAACTACCGGATAGATCGCAGCAATGTAGATAACTGTAAAAATAAGGTATGAGGACAATTTAGCACGTTCAGCAAAGCCGCCCCATGCGATGGAAAGCGATACGGCTGCGAAAGCTAGTTGGAACAGGAAGAAGATTGTTGTTGGGAGTCCGTCGTCCACACTTGTAATGGCTGGATTAAAGAAGAAATCACCCCAGCCAATAAAGCTGCTCGTTCCGGCATCGGCATTAGCCGTTCCGAACGCAATACCATAACCGACAGCCCAATAAACCAAACCTGCAAGACCAGCTGTGAAAATCGTTTTACCAGCAACGTGGCCAGCATTTTTCATTCTGGTCGAACCTGTTTCCAAAAGAATAAACCCGCCTTGCATGAGCAAAACTAATACGAATGACACCATAACCCACAAGGAGTTGACGCCCATGTTCAATGTTGCATTGGATGGGTCATTCGCAAAAGCCATTGCCGGGAATACTAAGCACATCGCACCTAGTGTAAATAACATCTTTCTAATCATTACGACCACTCCCTATACGTTATGTTTCCTAACATCTTAGGAAAGACTTAATGTCATTATAGTCAGTAGAGCCGCATTTGACAATATGTTTTATTCTATTTCCGAAAAAAATCTAACATTCGGCCTCGAGAAAGCGGTTAATGTTAAGTTTTTTCACAGTTCCTGCCTAATTCCGGCAGCTTTTGACGCTATGGAGTTTAACCTTTGTGCTTTTCATCTTCTATATAGGAAGCATCTACCTAGGTATAATTCTCCTCGACTCACATATCCATGTCACACGTTTGACTGTATGGTTACTTTCCGATTATCATTAAACATAGGCATATATAGATAGAGGAAAGAAGGTGAACGGATTGGAATCTGCTGAACGTTACAAAATTGGAGAACTCGCCAAACTGGCCAACATCAGTCCGCGAACAATTGACTATTATACTTCAATGGGACTTATTGAACCTGCGGAACGTTCTTCAACGAACTACCGCTTGTATAATTCAGAAACGTTGATCCGTTTGAAACGTATTGAACAAATGAAGCAAAACAAGCACACGCTTGAAGAAATTAAACAATCATTAGCAGCATGGGATAGCGTAACTGCTGAAGAGCAGGTATCGCGCAAGCTGACCGATCTACAGCTTCGTCTAAGCGAGCTGGAACGTGAGGTTAAGGACTTGGAGCCTGTGATCAAGCAAATGAAGCCTCGCCAGGCTAACAAGCTCTACACTCGCCTCATGCCGCAGACGGCAGCTTGTATAGAAGCGCTTATGCTGCTGCTAAACAAGGGGAATTTTATGTAAAGATGTACAATAAAAGCTTCGCCCCTTGATCGGCAAGTCAAAATTATCATTTGGAGGAATGACGTTATGTTTTTTCACAAAATGGACATTCTCATCCTGATTGCCTTCGCTTTATCGATTTGGGCACAGTTTCGGGTTAAAGGAACGTTTAAAACTTGGTCTTCCGTTCGCTCTATGAGCGGACTAACCGGCTATCAGGCCGCACGCAAAATGCTCGATGCCCATGGGCTGCAGCATATACAGATTGAACCCGTACAAGGCACACTAAGCGATCATTATAATCCCATATCACGCAAAGTACGTCTTTCCGAACATGTTTATTATGAAAGCTCCATCTCTGCTTTGTCTGTTGCCTGCCACGAGGTAGGCCATGCGATTCAACATCAGGCGCACTATCCGATGCTGGTGCTGCGCCATCGCATTTTTCCGGTCGTTAACATCGCGTCTGGTATCGCCCCATTCATGCTGATCGCCGGATTTTTGCTCCAGCAGGCTAATCTGATTGGTCTTGGCATCATTTTTTTCTCCGTAGCAGTGGCCTTTCAGGTTATTACACTGCCCGTTGAATTTAATGCAAGCAACCGTGCCCGCAACATTATGATTGCCGAAGGCTTCATTACGAACGAGGAAGAACGCGGCGTTGCCAAAGTTCTGAACGCGGCCGCCCTTACTTACGTAGCAGCCGCGCTTATCTCCCTCCTGGAGCTCGTAAAATATATTATGATCTTCACATCATCGAATCGGGAATAATTAGCTTACAGACCAATGAGATGCACACAGAAGAGTGGGTCGGCCAGAGCTTTAGGCAGGCCTACTTTCCTTTCATGCAAAAAAAGAACCACTGCAACGACCAGAATAAAACTGGCGGTTGCAGCGGTTCTTTTTTCTATTACCTATAAACTGTTCTTGCTTTATTCCTCATGCTTCTTCTCATTGAAGTAATGCAGCAGGAAGCCATGGAACACCTTCGCAACAAGCGACAGCTTCTCATTAGAACGATGAATGATGCCGATATTGCGAGTCACATGCGGCTGCTCCACGCGTACCTTCGCTGGCTGTAAAATGCCCGTATGATGAAGCGCCATTTCCGGCAGCAGGCTGACACCCATTCCGGCGGCGACAAGCCCGCGGATCGTCTCCGTCTCCTCGCCCTCGAAACCGATTTTCGGTGTAAATCCTGCCTCCTGGCACGCTTCCCATACAATGGGCCTTAACGAATAACCTTCACTGAACAATACAAACGTCTCATCCTTGAGCTGATTCAATTGAATCGAGCTCTCTCCAGCGAGCGCATGTGTTGGCGGCAAAATCGCATAAAGCTCCTCAGTCAGCAGCACCTGCCCACACACATGCTCATGCTCATCTGGAAAAGGAGAAATGAAAGCAAGATCAATCTCACCCTTTACCATATCTCGTATAAGCGACGGATACATCCCCTGCCTAAAACGAAACTTCACATTCGGATGATGCTTGCGAAAAGCGGCTACAACCTGCGGGATTAAGGATACGCCCAAGCTATGCGGAAAGCCAAGCCGAATTTCTCCCTTTTCCGGGTCAAGAAATTCATGTATTTCCACAACAGCCCGGTCCAAATCAGCCAATATGACCTCAGCCCGCTTCAAAAACAAATGACCTACAGGCGTCAATTGCAGATTTCTGCCCTTTTGTAAAAAAAGCTTTACACCAAGCTCTTCCTCCAATTGATGAATTTGACGACTCACAGCTGACTGAGCAACATGCAATTCTTCTGCCGCCTGTGTCACATGCTCTTTTCTCGCTACTTTGACGAAATAATAAAGCTGACGAAGTTCCATGATCTCTCCTTATCTTATCAAAACATTATCTCCGGACGATTCGCTGCCTGCGCACCATTGCCCGATCGAATAAACCGTACATGAGGAAGCCGGCAATGCCGCCGCCAACATGTGCCCATAAATCTATTGTCGGCAAAATAATGGAATAAATGATACCTGCTCCCAAAATCAAATACACCGTTTTGCGCGAAGCATCATCCAGCCACGCTTTACGGAAGAGCGACAAGTAAAGATATGCGCCATATACACCGTATATCGCCCCAGATGCCCCTACTGACAAATGTACAAATTCTCCGCCCCCACCTTCTGTCAACATCGTAATTACCGCGCTGAACAGATTGCCGAGCAGCCCGCAAAGCAAATAAAAAATACCATACTTCACAGAGCGCAGCAGACGCTCCAGAGGCGGAGCAAACACAAGCAGGGCAAACATATTAAAAAGCAGGTGCTGAAAGCCTGCATGCATAAAGACGGACGTTACATAGCGCCATGGCTCCTCCAGCCCGTACGGATCTCCATGAAAAGTTAAAAATGCACCCCAGCGATATAAATTTTCTCCGCCAGTCGTTCCGCCATTTAAAGCAACAAATATAAAAAAAAGCATATTTAACGCGATTATCGCAGAAGTGACCGGATAAGATCTTAAATAAACGCGAAAGCTTTCGTATCTTAAAAAAATCATCATGAATTCCCCCGCTCTAAGATTGGACAATATTACCGCGCTCCGATTATAATAAATGGGTATTGACCATTTAACTTTGAGGAGGACGTTATTCATGTCTCAAGAACGTGCTGGAGCTGCCGCATTTAAAGGCAACCCACTTACATTAGTTGGACCAGAATTGAAAGTGGGCGATAAAGCTCCTGATTTTCAAGTGAACAAAACACTCGTTGATAGCGTATCCTTGAAAGATTATGCTGGTAAAATTAAATTAATCAGCGTTGTTCCTTCTATTGATACAGGCGTATGCGACGCCCAAACCCGCCGTTTCAATGAAGCTGCTGCTTCGCTAGGCGACAACGTTGCTGTACTTACAATCAGCGTGGATCTTCCATTCGCCCAAGCTCGCTGGTGCGGTGCTGCAGGCATCGATAAAGTCGAGCTGCTGTCGGACTACAAACTTAAAAACTTCGGCGAAGCTTATGGCGTTTACATTAAAGAATTTGGCTTGGATATGCGCTCGATCTTCGTAATTGATCAGAACGACACCATTCAATACGTGGAGTATCTGGCAGAAATGACAGAGCACCCGAATTACGAAGCCGCAATTAACGCCGCACAATCGCTCGTATAATTCAGTATACAATCTTTTATCTGCACAAACAAAGCGAGTGAAGGGAAACCTTCCTCGCTTTTTGTACGTTTTATGAGTTTCCGGTCGTTTTATAAGCAGAGAGCTTCTTGTCCAGCGCTCGATAAAGCTCAAGAATAACCCGGTAGTTCGAGCCAAGGTCGCCAAAAGAGCCTCTGGAAGCCGAATAAATATCAACGGCTGCATTTACCGGATTCACGCTAATGACCGACACCGTAATGTCCATCGTCCGACCGAAAGCCGTGCGCTTCTCCAGCACAATCTCCCCAACCGATTGCACTTCATGCAGCACCTTGTAACCTTGCATTTTCTTCAGCGTAGATAATACTTCCTCCCAAGCCTTTTCCTTGGACAATTTGTAAAAATGGGATTTGAGCATCGGGTCTTTGGCTTTATCGCCTGTTTGTTCATGACTGCGCAGCAGCCCGATCACGGTCCGCTTCAACAAAAACGATCTCCCCCTCCAGCATCTTTGTATGTAATATCTATATTAACATGTTTTGTTACACAAAAAAAGAACCCTGAGCGTGTTAGCGCAGCAGAGTCTCTTGAGTGTAGATAAAAACCCGCCTATGCCGTCCGACTTACATGTTTCTGAACCTCGCTTTCGCAAGGTGGGTGTCCGCAGAAACGAATTTGAAGTCCCCTTTAGAGGGCATGTCAGCATCGTAACAATTTAGGTCTCCCGAGAAACAGCCATTGGTTCAAAACAACGTAAAGCCGAAACGAACATCGCAGGATGTATTGTTATTATAAACGTTACCTATACAATTGTAAACGTCTAAACGCTTATTTATTGGACGAGTTCGAATCGCCGTCTGTAAGCTCTGCGAATTCGACCTCTTCTGCCTCTTGGGCGAGCCTTGCTTTCTCCGCCTGCTCCTGCAGCTTCTGGTAAATCATGTAGAAATTCCAGAACGACAGATAAGCAATAATGCTGCCCATAAAAAACGGAATCAAAAAGGTGAAGCGCGTGCTGATGTAGATGACCGCACCACTCATTACCGCAGAGGAGAACGAGCGTATTGGACGGCCAATCGTAATCAGGATGGCATTTTTCAACAATTGAAACGTTTTCATGTGATAATGGACAAGCATAGAAAAAAAGTTGAACAAGGAAATCACCAGCAGCAGCAGCAAAGCAATAAAGATATAAGAAATTAGGCTATACTGGTCGCGATACACAATAAAATCGACAATCATAATGGCAAACAGAATAGCGTAGAAAAACCCGCCGATCATACTTTGAAGATAATTTTCTTTATATCCTCTAAAGTAAGTTTTGAATAGCGGGACATCCGTTTCACCCATCACCCATTTGCGAGCTACCGCAAACATCGCAGCTGTAGCTGGAAATAAGGTGAACGGAGCAACAATCGCCATGAAAATCAATGTTGTTTTAACATGGTCCAGATAAGCAGCCTCATCTAGTGCTGAAGCATTTCCTGGAAATACGCCCACAAACGCCAATAATACGAAAGGAATTGAACATATTAGCCATAATACATTGATTACCGATAATCGCATAATCCATTCGGAGATGCGGTAAAAACCTCCCATTAAACCCCTTGGCTCCATGTGATCTGCCCCCACTATTCCGTCTTGTTCCTTACTATTTTGGTTGTGACATGCACCAAAGCATATTATTCAATCAAGCAGGCTGGCTTAATCAAATGAACAATAAAAAAAGGGAAAGTCAGGACGCCCGTAAGGCATCACGGACTTCCCCGGTTTCTTAAGCTTGGTTATTCGGGCTTATTTCTTCATCCTGTTTAAGAACAGGTTGAAATGACCCTAGTTGTTGTTATTGTTGAAGCCTTCGGTCGACGGTTTCGGACGACGGTTTTCGCTAGTGCGCGGTCTGCTGCTGCCACCATCACGGTTACGGTCATAGCTGCTGCTGCGCGAGCTGGAGCTTGAACCGCCGCTGCCGCCACGTCTGTCATCACGGCCACGATAGCCGCCACCGCCGCTGGAGCTGCGGCCACTGCCGCCGCCAAAGGACGAGGAACCAGAGTAACGACGACCATTCGAACGAATGTCCGGCTTGCGTTTTTTCGCGCGAAGCGGCTCTTCCGGTGTCAGCTCAATATTGACTTCCTTCTTCTCACCTGTCAGCAATTTAACGGCAGCTGCAAGCAAGTGAACGGAATCATATTGCTCAAGCAATTGGATAGCAATCGCTTTGTATTCGGAGAACTCTTCTTCTTGAACAACTTCGAGCAAACGCTCAGCTGTCAAGCGCTGTTTGCCTTCAATCGCTTCCGCGATGCTTGGCAAAGGTTTTTTGTTGATTTTTTGACGTGTAACTTTCTCGATGAAATGCAGGTGATCAAGTTCACGAGGCGTTACGAACGACCATGCAGTACCTTCTTTGCCTGCGCGGCCAGTACGGCCGATACGGTGAACATAGCTCTCCGGATCTTGCGGAAGGTCAAAGTTGATAACATGCGTTACGCCCGATACGTCGAGGCCACGAGCAGCTACATCCGTTGCAACCAGCACATCAATGCTGCCGTCGCGGAATTTGCGCATTACGCTGTCGCGTTGGTTTTGGGACAAGTCGCCGTGAAGGCCGTCTGCCGTGTAACCGCGTTTTTGTAAAGCTTCGCTAAGCTCATCAACCCGGCGCTTCGTACGGCCGAAGATGATAGCTAGCTCTGGAGATTCCATATCAAGCAAACGGCTCAGCGCTTCAAACTTCTGACGCTCATGAACCTCAATATACGCTTGATCGATAAGCGGTGCCGTAACTTGCTTAGGAATAACCGACACATGCTCTGGATTTTTCAGAAATTGCTGTGCAAGCTTCTGAATGTTCGGCGGCATTGTAGCCGAGAACAACATGGTGTGACGCTCGTCCGGCACTTGCTTCAGGATCGACTGAATGTCTTCCATGAAGCCCATGTCCAGCATTTCATCCGCTTCATCAAGAATGACCGTCTGTACATCTTCAAGACGGATCGTCTTACGGTTGATGTGGTCAAGCAAACGTCCTGGTGTACCAATAATAATTTGCGGCTTCTTCTTCAAAGCGCGAATTTGACGTCCAATTTCCTGACCGCCGTAAATTGGCAATGAGCGTAAACCTTTGTATCGAGTCAACTTCCCGATTTCTTCAGCTACCTGAATAGCGAGTTCACGGGTAGGCGTCATAATTAAGGCGACAATGCGCTCCTCGCTTGTCGGAATTTTATTAATGAGCGGAATTCCGAATGCCGCTGTTTTTCCTGTTCCTGTTTGTGCCTGACCAATTAAATCTTGACCAGCCATTGCAATTGGAATAGCTTTGGACTGGATCGGAGTTGACTCCTCAAACCCCAGCTCCGTGATTGCCTGCAACACTTTAGGTTCCAAGCCAAATTCAGCAAATGTTTTCAAACTTTCTCATACTCCTTTTATCTGCAGCCTACTTGAAAAATATCCAAGCTATTATAGCATACAATCATACATCATTACCAGCGCAGGATGAAAACAACTCAAAAGGCGCAGCACGTAAGCGCTTGCTCTATTTAAGATCCGCTGCTCCCCATCTGACACATGGCAGTTAACCCTGTTTTTTTAAAGTTGATCCTGCTATAATGTGGTTATCCCGCTGTTTTAACGTTTTCATGCCATATGTTTTGCCCTGAACCTATGATGAAAGGGTGATGCCAGGTGGATATCGAAACCGTAACACTGTCACAAATTGTAGAGAAGCTTGCACCAGAGCTCAGTCCTTTTCTTACGGATCGGGAACTCTCGATCAATATCGTATTGAGGGACGGACTGGCTGTACTTGAACCGGCGGATGCAATGGAGATTGTTCAGCACAGTATTTGCGAGCACCAAAGAGAAGCCTTACTGCAATGACAAGGGGATATACCGATTGATAGCAAACCTGCTGACGAATGCGTCAGCAGGTTTTTTGCACGCCTTTTTCACCAGAAATTCCCACCCAAAAATGGTGCTTTAAGCAACATTTCTCTGTGTAAAATTACGCTTTTTGAAAAAAATAAGTGTCACGCAGCCTAATTCTGCTTTATAATTTGGAAAGAAGAGCTAGCGGGGAGAGAAGAAAATGGACATCATCTTTTCAACTGTCATGCTGTTATACAGCTTGTTGACGGGAAGCGGAGAGGATCATGCAGCCGCCCGGGAGCTCGCAGCCTCGGTACTCAACGCTTCACTCGGAACAACCATCGTACAGGCGAGCCCATCTGATGGAGGAGGCCAGGGGACGTCTGAGACGGGCGTTAAGCGTGATCCACAGAAGGATGCTCCCATTGTGAAGGGCATCTACGTGACGGCTCACAGTGCAGGTGGAGCGCGTATGGATAGCTTGCTGAAGCTCATGGATGATACGAAGCTGAACAGCATGGTCATCGATGTCAAAGATGACAACGGCTATATCACCTATCCAACTGAGACGCCGGAGCTGCTTGAACTGGGAACTACACAGAAGTACATTCGCGATATTGGCGACTTGATGAAGAAATTGAAGCAGCATGAGGTTTACCCGATTGCCAGAATTGTCGTCTTTAAGGACACTGTGCTGGCACGCCAGCATCCAGAGCTGTCCTTCCGCCATTCCGACGGAACGATTTGGAAAAATGGCCGCGGTGAAAGCTTTGTGAATCCTTATATGAAGGAAGTCTGGAATTACAATGTAGCCGTTGCCAAGGAAGCAGCAAAGCTGGGCTTTAAGGAAATCCAGTTTGATTATGTACGTTTTCCTGAAGGCTTTGATAAGAAAGCCGATTCGCTGAAGTATGAGAAAACAGAGCAGAGCCGGGTTGATGCCGTTGCGGGATTCGTTAAATATGCCCGTGAGCAGCTCGAGCCGCTTGGCGTGCGTGTATCGGTCGATATTTTCGGCTACGCCGCATCGGTGCCTGCTGCCGAAGGAATTGGGCAGGACTTTGTAAAAATTTCCAATGACGTGCACGTCATATCCCCCATGGTTTATCCAAGCCACTACAGCACGGGCTGGTTTAAGCAGAAGGTGCCGGACAAACGCCCTTATGAAACCATCGTAGGCGCTATGGAGGATACACACGCCAAGCTGGACCCGATTGGCGAAGCTAAGCCGATTATCCGCCCTTGGATCCAGGATTTCACAGCCAGCTGGCTCGGGCAGGGCAATTATATGAAATATGGCAAGAAAGAAGTCGAGGCTCAAATTAAGGCGCTATCCGACACCGATATTCATGAATTTCTTTTATGGAACGCAGGCAATAAATACTCAGAGGGCGTTAATTACGAATAAGGATTCGATAAGATTAGCTGCCTTTACTCACGCTTCTCACCACAAACAAATAACCTCCGGCAACGCTTTAAGGCAGCGTACCGGAGGTTATTTGTTTGTTTTTTAAAATGAACCCTTGCTATTTATTGCCCAGACGGGCCTGAAAGCATTATTGCGAAAGGCGCAGCGCAAGCTCATACAAATCCAGGTTGAATGGCTTCTTCGTGTTGACAACTGTGTCGATATCCGTGGAAAGAAACTCTCCGCGCACGATACCGCAAGCTTTGCCCGAATCGCCAGCCATCAGCTGATGCACAGCATAATCGCCAAGACGGCTTGCAAGAATACGGTCAACAGCAGTCGGTGTTCCGCCGCGTTGAATATGTCCAAGAACGGTTACTCGCGGCTCAAGTCCGCAACCACGTGTAATTTCGCTGGATACATCATGCCCATTGCCTGCTCCTTCGGCAACAACAACGATACTGTGGCGTTTGCCTTTGGCAAAGTTGGCTTCCATCCGCTGCGAAACTTCCGTCAAATTGAACGGTACTTCCGGTACAAGAATCGTCTCGGCGCCGCTTGCAAGTCCGGCATAAAGCGCGATATCTCCGCAATGACGGCCCATAACCTCGACGACAGACGAACGCTCATGGGAAGACATCGTGTCGCGGATTTTGTTGATGGCATCGACAACGATGCCAACAGCTGTATCGAAACCGATTGTGTAATCCGTGAAAGGAATATCGTTATCGATCGTTCCTGGCAATACCATCGTCTTGATGCCAAGCTTGCTCAGCTTGTTAGCACCTTGATAAGAGCCGTCGCCGCCAATAACGACCAAACCGTCGATGCCACGCCCACGCAAAACTTCAGCGCCCTTCTCCTGGCCTTCAGCTGTCATAAACTCTTTGCAGCGCGCCGTCTGCAAAATGGTTCCCCCGCGCTGTATAATATCGCCTACGCTGCGAAGATCCATTTGACGCAAATCGTCATTCAGAAGACCCTGATAACCGCGTTGTACACCGTATACTTCCAGCCCGTTATACAAAGCGCTCCGCACTACAGCGCGAACGGCTGCGTTCATCCCTTGGGAGTCACCGCCACTGGTTAATACTGCGATTGATTTTACTGAAGACATAGTCATTCCTCCAAAATGATGTAATATATTGCTAAGCCTGCTGTTTCCTGATCCACACGCTGTTAATTAGGAAAAACAGGCGGGTAAGCGGACTGTTCTTCATCAGCTTGCGCGTTACGCTGCGCACTTCTTTCTGCGCACGCACCTTCGGATCGGATAAATAAAGGGCCAGCAGCCCTTCAATGATAAGGCGATGAAACCGGGAAGCCGGCAAATGCCGCACATCCTCCCTTGCCCACTCCACTATCGTACCGATCCGTTCCGCCATCAAATGGAAGCTGTCGTAATAATTGCAGAAATTCAAATCTCCGCCTGCCTGATCCTCCGCCTGATCGATCAAATAATCAAGCATGATATGCAGGCCGCATACATGCGGAAAATAAATTTCCTTAATCGCAGCCGCATCCTGCTTCGACAGACCATCCCCGCTGGCCGCTAAAAATAGCATAAACATGCCAAGCGTCGATCCGCTGGCCGCTGCGAATTCATTCCATTGCAAGTGCGGGTAGCGCTGTGCATGCTTCTCCCACCATGCGAGCAGCTTCGGCTCACGCAAATCATTGCGGATGTGCTTATACACCTGCAAATCGCCATATAGGCTGACCAGCTCGGTAACGTCACGCTGAACGCTGGCATAGGAAGGAAGCAGCGCTGTCTGGTGCTGGCACACGGCAACGAGGTGGTGCAAATATCCACCGTCGTCCCGCTCCTTCCGGTGGGCATAATAATCCCGGAGCGGCGCTGCCGGATTAACCGCATCAAGCATAGACTGGTGCAATAGGCGGAAATCATCCGCATCAAGAGAAGTGCTGCGATCGCACAAATTGTCCAGGTAGTCGCTAATCGTTTGCAGCGCAACAATAAGCGGTATAAGAATATGCCGCTGCTCCAAGTTGGCCGCTGCATACACGGCCCCGCCCTGACAATGGAACTTCTTGCTCGCTATGCTATTCAGCGCTTGCGTCCGCAGCTCCCTGTCGGGAATTTGCTCTGCCATAGCCCGCAGCTTCCCTAGCTGCGCTTCAACTTCCGGCAGCACATATTTATATACGCGATGCATAAGTTTCAAAGGCCCTCGGGGCGCACGCCTGCCTGAAAATGTCGTCAATCTCACGATGCACCTCCTCCTCTTAAAAAAATGCTGAATAACCGCCGGCTACCAGCCTATTATTACACGATGAATGAAACCTCCACTCATAAATGTACCATTTCAATAAACAATAATCCAGCAGTTCATGCTATAATGGTTTACAATCTATTAATAATTAGCTATAACACCTGTATAATCAAGGTTTTTTACAGTTATGGAGTGAATACAGCAATGACACAACTTGGCCTTGAAAAGGCGAAGCTTAAGACATCCCAAGAAACGCTGCGCCTTCGCGCCTTCAGCTTTTCTGCCTACTCAACACAGGCGCTTCTCGTATCCTACTTGCCTTTATACTTTCTGGCGCGAGGCTATTCCGAGCATCAAATCGGCATTATATATGCAACGGGTCCCTTCATATCCGTCTTTGCCAATTTGCTGCTAGGCTGGGCAAGCGACCGGTTTCAGACGATAAAAAAATTGTTTATATTTTTATTATTCGGGCAGCTGGTCATGATATCGCTGCTGTTTCCGATTCAAGATTTTACGATGATCTGTCTAGTTATGACGATCTTTTATTTTTTTCAGACGCCTATTAATCCATTGAATGACAGTTTGATTTTATTATCCAGTCAATATACAGGTGTTCCTTATGCACTCATTCGCATTTTTGGCTCGCTCGGGTTCGCTATATCCGCCTACTTATTTGGCATTCTATTGAAGCAGATGGGTTCCAATTGGACGCTGCCGCTCGCTGTTTGTACAATTACGATAACGCTTGCGCTCACCTTTCTGCTGCGTGATTATCAAGGGAGTGCCCGCAAAGTGGATTTCAGCGGTTTTTTCAAGCTGCTGGGCAAACGAGAGGTCGTTTCCTTCTTCGTCCTCATTTTGATCGTCTCGATCGCGCATCGTATGTACGAAGGGTTTCTCGCTGTGACGCTGCATCAAATGGGGGCTAGCGACTCGCTCGTCGGTCTCGCATGGACGCTTTCCGCCTGCAGTGAAATACCTGTGCTGTTTCTGCTTGGAAAGTACGGCCATAAATTCAAGGAGCTTCCGCTGCTGTTTATTGCATGTGTATTGTATGCCCTGCGGATGTGGCTGATTGGACATTTAAGCAGCCCCTATCTCGTAGTGGCGACACAACTTATGCACAGTATTACATTCGGCATCTACTTCTCAACTGCTTTGCGTTATATTTCGCAGCTCATTCCCGATGAATTTCGTGCTTCCGGTCAAGCGGTATACGCCGTTGTATGGACAGGCCTTGCCGGTCTGCTCAGCGGTACGGTTGGCGGCTATGTTTATGAAAGCTTCGGACGTACAGCCTTCTTTAATTTAGGCACTACGCTTGCTTTAATAGCAGCAGCAGGTTTTATTTACAAACATTTTACGAGGCGCAGCGCATAAAACAATGCTAAATGAGCCACTGGCTCATGAGATATAGCAAAAAAACAGCTTCGGGCTCCACATAACCATGTGGTTCTCGAAGCTGTTTTTTTGCTCCAGCCTGTCTATGTAGACGTTAGTCCTCAAGCTCGAAGTTCGTATATACGTCCTGTACATCGTCATTATCGTCGAAGGAGTCCATCATTTTGGACAGCTTGTCCGCATTTTCGCCCTCTACGGCGACCATGTTTTGCGGCAGCCAACGTACTCCTGCGCTCACAAACGTATAGCCTTCCGCTTCCAATGCGCCTTTCACCTGCTCGAACTCATGCGGATGCGTCAAAATCTCGAAGCTGTCGTCGTTTACGACAAGATCCTCTGCTCCAGCTTCCAGCGTCACCATCATCATCGAGTCTTCATCAATTTCTAAATCCTCACGGTCCACAACAAGCAAGCCTTTATGATCAAACATATAGGCTACACAGCCGCTTTCTCCCATATTGCCGCCACGCTTATTAAAAGCCGAGCGTACATCAGCCGCCGTACGATTGCGATTGTCCGTCAAACAACGAACCATAATCGCTACTCCGCCCGGGCCGTAACCTTCATACATAATTTCTTCATAATCGACTGCGTCGCCGCCCGTCGCCTTCTTGATTGCCCGCTCAACGTTATCATTCGGCATTTGCTCCGCACGTGCATTGGCAATAGCTGTCTTCAGACCAAAATTCGCTTCGGGATTCGCTCCGCCCTTACGTGCCTGCACATAAATTTCACGCGACAGCTTTACAAACTTATTATTTTTAGCCTGATCGGCCTTCCCTTTGCGATCCTTAAACAATTTAAACTTCATGCCACTCGCTCCTCCGACAAAGATTCCACCTAACAGTGTATCATTTCCCGCCTAATCCGGTCAAAGTCTAAAATGCGAAAAACGCATGGCAAAATTACGAACAACATCACTTCCGCCCCATAGCTATGCCATGCTTTCTCCATCCCATCGATCAAGCAGATTTCCCGCTGCGTGCGGCCCATCCTCTCAAAACGAGCTGTAGATTTAACCCCGGTGTCGGACATTCATCATAGAATTATGAAATATAGCCTTTCTCTCTCCAATATTCCATCGCAAAATCTTCTCCACAAAACGGTTTCGTTCCATCCAGCATATCTTGGTTGCAGCGTGCTAGCAGCTTTTTGCCTTTTTCAAAAAATTTGACCGCATCCAGCAATTTAGCTCCGCCTTCGTAATTCACCATCCTATAATCGTCATCATCTTCATCTTCTGAATACTGAACGGAAACACATTCAGAGCCGTCCATATGCTTTTGTATACGGTATGAGAAATATTCGACCTTGGCATCGCCCTGTTCATCGGTATAGTCTCTGGCCAAGCGCACCAAAGCCGATTGCGGGGCATCATTGTAAAGTTCACCCTCTTGCCGAAATGCGAAATATACATCGCCGATCCATAGTCCATTCCGCTCTTCATCATAATAATCGTTATAGGGCTCAACAAGCGGGAGAGCCAACAGCTCGCGTATATGCAGCGGATCAATGAGATGACGGGCGTATTCATAGGTTGATACAGCTTGCAGCAAATGAGCCCAATTTTGCTGGCAAAGCTGCTGGATAACGGCTGGTGAATCATCATCGATCTCCGACCAATCCGTATGCTCGCCCGTGACTCTGCGATATTTGCCTGATAACTGCCATTGCATAGTGCGTGACTGATCTACAGACACCGATTGTGCAACAACAGGTTCTATTTTAAGCAAAGCCCCATACTCCTCGCCATCCTGAAAATAGACGCTTCGAAAATGTCCCGAAGTCGCTTCATTGCCATATGCAGTTGCACGGAAAAACTGATCGCCCAGCCAAAACTCATAGCTTGAGCTAGTATCTTCGGGTTCACCCTGGAAGCATAGAGAATCAGCAGTCACCTGCTGCATATAAAGCGGCTGGAGTTGTGTATCTTCGAATAAAAAAGGAATTTGCGGCTGCTCATGAATCGGCTTGATTCGATCTTCATATAGAATAGGCTTGTCTTCTTCCAGAAGACGCAGCATTTCCTCTCTCCAAACGGATGGCTCCTCATCCTCATCTAAAATAATTTCCGGAACAAAAAGCTCGGTCATGTCGAAGCCCTGCCATACACCAAAGTCGTCCCAATCCTCTATGTATCGTTCAAAGGCTGATGTCCCTTGAATGCGCACTCTATATTGATCGCTCGTGATCATCAGCTTCGCCTGCATATTGCCCTCAACGATGAGATCGCCGTGATTATAATCTCCCCAGAACATTTCATCCACCTGCAAATTGCCGACGACATGGATCTCCTGCCCACCAGCAACCATATGGCTGGCGCGCATATCGCCAAGAACGATCAGGCCGGTAGCACCATCTGTATCTGTATTGCCAATATAGCGATCCACAATCAAATTTCCTTCAACGAGAATGAGCATAGCATTCAGGTCGAGCAAGAGCTCGCTAAGCCGCAAATCCCCTTTATAATACCAAACTTCCTCCTCTTCAAATTCGCCATCATTTTGTTCATTGCGCAAGTAATACCAGCTCTCACGAGGCAATTTCAGCTTGATTTCACTAAAGCGAATCCTCTGAAACACAGCTTCTGCTCCCATCATCATTCTCCCCCTTTAAAATTAGTTAAAAAACGAGGTTCGTCACGGTCTATTTTGCAACCAGGCCATTTGAAATGAGCCTCTTCTTGCTTTAGTTTTACGTATTTCCCGCTCCAAGGTTCTCCTTTTTCTCCCCCTTTTCCACTCTTTTCAAACTATTTTTCAGCACCACCTGTCACCTTATGACCTATAGGCATGCAAAAATGCGAAAAGGAGCCCCCGGATTAACCGGAAGCTCCTGTACATGCTGCAATCAAGTATTATAAGAAACTTCGAATCTTATAATTTAACGACGTTAGCCGCTTGTGCACCGCGATTGCCTTCAGTGATGTCGAACTCTACCTCTTGGCCTTCGTCAAGCGATTTGAAGCCTTCGCTTTGGATAGCGGAGAAATGAACGAATACATCCTCGCCGCCTTCTACCGAGATAAAGCCATAGCCTTTCTCTGCGTTAAACCATTTAACTGTTCCTTTCAAATGAACAACCTCCTAAAAAATAAACCGCTGTTTAATCAGCGTATACCCTATATTATACAGTCTTAAACTGGAAAATGCAATTAAACCCTAATTTTCAAAAATAAATCTGAACCAGGAATAAAAGGAAGGTTCGCTGGCATAAACTCAGCCTGCCCGCCCCGCTCTGCGACAGCCTTTAGCAGCTCATCCATGTGCGGGTAAGCATTCCAGCTTAGCGACAACAGCGGGTAAATTCGCACCTGTCCGCCCGGCTTGCACAGACGCATCATTTCCAAAACAGCCTGCTTATGGAAATTAAAATCAAACTGCTCCGCATACAAAAATAAAAAATGGCTGCATAACACAAGCGAGAAGGTCCCTTGACCAAACGGAAGCTGCGGCAGCTGCCCGAAACGATACCGATCTTTTCCCGCTTCAGAGCGCAAATGGTTCGCAAACAGCTCAAGCGAACGCTCTCTTCCCGCACGATGAAGGGCGGGGTCCTTATAATAGCTCCAGTCGAATGCCTCCTGCAAAGCGATCAGCTTGTTTGTGGAAATTTCAATTTCATCTGCAGACTGTGCTATCCACGACTCGACATCTCCGGCATAACGCGGATCAACAGCATGGGCATCATAACCGCGGGCACACGCCTCAGCAGTAAAAGAAGCGCCTCCAGCAGCAATGTCCAAAAGGGGACCCGCGCCCAAATCGCTTTCTTCCAGCCCAAACATGCGTAAATACTCATCATAACCCCGACAGGTGATAGCAACGCCTACCTGCTCATACTTCAATTGCTTCATCTTCTCATCTCTCCTCGTCTCAGCTACACTCTTCCTCGCGATTACGCTCCTATCTCTATAGAAGCTTCGCCTCACAAATGCCTCTTTCCCGCATTATAGCTGATATTATAACACCGTCCCTTATTGCTTTCCACCCCCTAGATAGCTAAAATAGTAAGAATACGGTGTAAGCCGTAATGAAAGGTAAGGTGACCTATAACATGTTCAAGAAATACGAGATATTCAAAACCGACAAGTACAATATGCTGACGGTCGAAGTACAGGGGAAAACCCTCGTCGTACGAGATATTTCCGACCAATGGGGCGAAGAATGCTTTACGTTTGTAAGCCGTCCTGAAATGATGCATTGGGCCGAAAATCGCTTCCGTGCTGACCAGTATGTTGGCCGCGAGGAAGAACGGGAGAACATCATCCGTGCTTTCAAGGAAGTATAAGCAGGATAATTTAACCTTTACAGCGAAGACTAACGAGGCAATGTTGTGCTTGCGGCTACAGGGGGTGTACTTTTCAAGATGGATTTAATGACTAATATCATCTTTATTGTCGCTTCCTTTGCACTGGGGTGGATTGTCCTCGCAAAACGGGATTCACTCGCTCCCAATTTGCGCCGCGGGCTTGCGCTTGCTTCTATTGTTTTAATTGCATTCTCGTTTTTTCTCATTGTATTCAGTCTGTTTCAGATGGGAAGCTCATAAGCGCTGGCAGCTGACAAGCCATACACCAAGGAGCAGCCGCCTTCGCATCAAATACAAGGAAAGTTCTTGTATTTCAACATAACCTGACAGCCTCCGGTACATACTAGGTACAAATTTATGCCCGGAGGCGAACGCAACTATGAAATGGCTACCCGTCCTTGTTTCTTTAAGCCTGACAGCCGGAATTAGCGGCGCTGAGGGAATGATTCAGCCCGCCTATTCCAAAACTGCACCACATGCTACTTCATCTACCATTATACCAAGGAGGAATTCGATGAATCACGTACCTAAGCGTTCCGAAACGAAAGTAGAAGCCCGTTGGAAGCTCGAAGACCTGTTTGCTGATCAAGCCGCATGGGATAAAGAGTTTTCCGCTGCCAAAAGCCTGATTGCCAAAATCAGCGCTTTTCAAGGCACATTGGCAGACCCAGCCAAGCTGAAAGCCTGCTTCGAGCAGGAGGATGAATTGTCGCTGCATGTGGAGCGTCTATACGTGTATGCCAATATGAAGCATCATGAGGATACGGCTGAGCCGACCTATCAGGCATTATCCGATAAATCCAAGAAGCTGAGCGTGGAAACAGGCGAAGCCCTCTCTTTCATTACGCCAGAAGTGCTTTCCTTAAGCGATGATGCGCTGGATAAAATGATCGCGAATCCGGAGCTGGCAACGTTCCGTCATACACTCGAAGAAATGCGCCGCCAGAAGGCCCATATTCTTTCGAAAAATGAAGAAGCGCTGCTTGCGCAAGTGGGCAATATGAGCTCGGCTCCGGGCACGATTTTCAACCTGCTGAACAATGCCGATTTGAAGTTCCCGAAAGTCAAGGACGAGAACGGCGAAGAGGTTGAACTGACGCAGGGTCGTTACATTCAGTTTCTTGAGAGCAAAAACCGCGACGTGCGCAAAGAAGCTTTCCAAGCAATGTACGATACATACGGAAAGCTCAAAAACACAATCGGTGCAACGCTGAATGCCAATGTAACGAAAAATATTTTTTACTCCCGTGCCCGCAAGCACGATTCCGTTCTCGCCATGTCGCTCTATGGGGATAACATTCCCGAGACGGTTTACACAAACTTGGTTGACACGATTCACAAGCATTTGCCGCTGATGCATCGCTATATGAATTTGCGCAAAAAGCTGCTCGGCGTCGACAAGCTTCATATGTATGATCTGTTTGCTCCGCTTGTAGAGGAATTCGATATGAACATTACGTACGAGGATGCAAAGAAAACGGTCAAGGAAAGCTTGAAGCCGCTCGGCGACGATTATTTGAACGTGCTGCAGCATGGCTTTGACGATGGCTGGATTGACGTTTATGAGAATGAAGGCAAGCGCAGCGGCGCTTACAGCTGGGGAGCATTCGGCACGCATCCTTACGTGCTGCTCAATCACAAGGATAACTTGAACAGCATGTTTACGCTGACGCATGAAATGGGCCACGCCCTGCATTCGTATTATTCCGATACGACCCAAAACTACCGCGATGCGCAATATACGATTTTCCTTGCTGAAGTGGCTTCCACGCTGAACGAAGCGCTGCTGATGGACTACTTGCTTGACAAGTCTACCAATCCGAAGGAAAAAATGTACCTGCTCACCTACTATGCAGATCAATTCCGGACGACGGTGTTCCGTCAAACGATGTTTGCCGAATTCGAGAAAATCATTCACGAAAGAAGCGAGCAAGGCGAATCGCTGACACCGCAGGATTTGAGCAAAATCTACTACGACCTCAATGTGCAATATTATGGCGACGATATGGCCGTAGATGAAGATATTGCGATGGAATGGGCACGTATTCCCCATTTCTACAACAGCTTCTATGTGTATAAATACGCGACTGGCTTCTCGGCCGCAACGAGCTTCTCCAAGCAAATTTTGGAGGAAGGCGCACCAGCAGTCGAGCGTTATCTCGGCTTCCTGAAGAGCGGCGGCAGCGACTTCTCGATCAATATTTTGAAAAAAGCGGGCGTCGACATGTCCTCGCCAGAGCCGATTGAGCAAGCGATGAGCGTGTTCGAAAGCCTCATCGGTCAAATGGAAGAGCTAACAAAATAATAAATTTGTGCACACCTCTATGCCTGACTTGCTTTCTGAGCTAAGGGGATAAGCTCTAAAATCAAAAATAACACCTTCCACTCCTGTATCAAGGAGAGAAGGTGTTATTTTATTTTGCAATTAAAGCCACCAGAGGCCCAGTGCCAAGCCAACTACACCTGCAAGCAATGATGATAGCATGTTGACTCGGTCATTGTTCATAAAATCAAACCCGCGTATCCGCTCGGCCGGCACGCCGCAGTGCGTGCGGCGCTCCGTTTCGCTGCCGCAGCTTGTGCAGCGGTACATTGCCTGCCAAGTGGCGCCGAGCCAAGAGTCGGCGAAGCATCCGGCAAAGCCAGCAATTGCCGCAGCAGCAATAAGCGCTACAGCCGATGAAAGGCTAAGACCACTGCCTGCAAGCCCAACGTTCCCAGCCTGCAGGTCGGCTGCAGACGCCGGATGAAACCATGCCAGCATGACGGCGGCTACAACGCCAATGCAGGCTGCCCCAGCGAGCGCCGCCAGTGAGCCAAGCCGCGTCACAGCGCCGCTCGTTCCCGGAGCGACGATTTTGCCGCTCGTCACCGAACGCGGCGGGCGCTTGCTCAGCGCACCGATCTCCGTCGCCCATGTGTCGGCATTCACAGCCGCCATTACTCCAATATATGCAAGCAGCCAGCCATCGCCTGATGCTGGAAACAGCGCATGTCCGAAGCACAGCAGCAGACCTACTCCGCCATTCGCCCACACTTGTCCGGCGTCGCGACGTCCTGTTTTTTCATATCCCGCTTCCGCCTTCGCTTTCGCTCGGGAGTGCTTTTTCCATTTCGACCACAGGGTTGAGGTAACGAAAAACGCAATAAGACAGGCGAACCATACTGGTTCGCCCCATGTCACAAAGCCCGTGCCCATTGCCATTGCCGATAAAGCGCCCGATAACGAAAGAGAGCGGAAACGATAGGCAGCGAATGCAATTAAGCCGCTTCCAAGCAGACCGCCAAGCAGCCTGAGCCACCATTCATCGATCCAGCCTACCATTTTTCTCGCTCCTCTCCAGTTCTATCTTATGTGTATTCATTCGCCGTTCATCTCAATCCAGCCATTGCCTGGCGCCAGCGATTCGGGAAGTTGGTGCAAATCATCAGTTCCCGGTCCAGCTCAGCGATTTTGCGAATAGCCCGTTCCTCGTTTATCGTCCAAGCCATCACCTGAATGCCCGCTTCCTTAAGCAGCTTCATTCGCTCCTTGTTCAGCCTCGAATAATCAATCGAGAGAAAGGTCGAGCCCGTCTGGCTCAGCTCCAGAGGCAGCGTTTGACGCCAGCTGTCAATAATCAGGCCGGTACGAATACGTCCTTCCGACAGCTTGAACAGCTTATTAAGCGCTCCTGCATAGAAAGAGGTCAGCACCACTTCATTTTCCATGCCAAATCGGCGTACGCTTGCAAGGACTAGCTCCTCGAGCGCGGGATAGCGAATGCCATTCGTTTTGAGCTCAATGTTAACGTTGCAGCGCCCGGCTGTTAATGCCAGCACTTGATCGAGCGTCGGTACTCCCTCATCCTTGAACAAGGGTGAAAACCAGCTGCCCGCATCAAGCGCGCCAAGCTCGGCAGCCGTCCAGTTGCGGACATCGCCTTTGCCATTCGTTGTACGCCTTAGCTTATAATCATGAATAACGACCGGAATATGATCCTTCGATAGCTGAACATCAATTTCAATCCAAAACACATCAGGCTCTTCCATCGCTAGCTTTACCGCTGCAAGCGTGTTCTCAGGTGCGCGCCCTGACCACCCGCGATGGGCTACGCATACATTTCTTGGTTCGGCCATGCTCTCCTCCTCGCTGCTCTTTATTTGGAGACGAGAGCGCCATCCTCACGGAGCTTCACGCCAAAGGACAGGCTCGTCAGGCGCTTTAGCAGCGCTGCCGCATTTTCCGAATCCATGAGTGCTGGCTGCGCTTTGTCAGAGGTCATCGGGTAAAACTTCAGGTCACAATCCCCTTTTTTCGTACAAATCGCATCCAGCACACCTGTCTCTGCAGTCGGCCCCTTCGGGTAAGCGCTAAAAATAAAGTTCCCTAAACTGTATGCAATCCACTTGCCTTTATACGTCTCAAAACCTTGCAGCACATGCGGATGGCTGCCGATAATAAGATCGGCTCCCGAATCTATGTATTCGCGTGCGAAATCCCGCTGATATTGCAGCGGCGTATCTTTGCGCTCTTCTCCCCAGTGAACCATAACGACAACCAGATCAGCTTGCTCCTTTGCTTTCTTAATCGCGGCCTTCGCTCTGGTCGTATCGTAGGTTTCTGCTACGCCTGCAACATTTTTGTCTGCTTTCCACGATACTTCCGGTACAACTCTGCTCAGGCCAATGTACGCTACTTTAATGCCTCGCACTTCTTTAATGACAGGAGCAAACGCCTCCGTATCATTTTTGCCGGCTCCCATATGGGAGATGCCTGTCTCATCCAGATGCTCCATCGTATTAAACAAACCTTCGACGCCTTGGTCAAGCGTATGGTTGTTCGCCAGGCTGACGACATCAAAGCCGGCATCCCGAAAAGCAGGAAGCGCATCTGGAGAACCTTTGAACACATACGTCTTATCTACCGCTGGAACACCGCTATCCGTCACCGGATACTCCAAATTAGCGGCCATAATATCAGGCTCGCTTAAATAAAGCAGCGATTGCTTGTACGGATAGTCGTACCCATTCAGCTTCATCATGTCGCCGACCGAGGCCGCCAGCAAAATATCACCAACAAAGCTCAGCTTCACCGTATCCTCATCGCCAGCAGGAAACGACGGCTGCTGCCCGGAAGCATCATCGCCACCTGTGCCATCGACCGCTTCATTGCCAACCTCTTCAGGCTGCATGACCGGCGTTGCTGCTGCCTCGCCTTCGCCGTTAGCCACATTACCGTCTGTATTTGCAGGTTCATTCGTTGCTGCCGTTTCATCGCTCGGCGAGGGGGAACTGCTGCCTACGCCCGTTTCCGCGTTTTGCGGCTCCTGACCATCGGCGGTGCCCGCGGAAGCGGCATCGGCTGCCTGAGGTTTATTTTCCCCATTAAATAAGGACGAAGCATCAAACCAATTTTGCGTATTAAGCCATAAGCCAATAACGACAGCAATAAGACCGAGCATAAAGCCGTTGAAAATGATGAGGCGTCTTAGTCTTCTTTTACGCCTGATTTTTTGCTGCTGTCGCGATTCTGTTCTTGATCTATTCATGACAGGATGCTCCTTTATGAATAAAGTTTCCTGTCTATTATAGCAAGCTTGCTCTCAATATGCGAAATAACTAGGAAGAGGAAAGCGCAGCAGCCGCAATTTCCTTGCCTTGCCTGATACAGTCCGGCAAACCTACGCCGTCGAAAGCTGCTCCTGTAATATGAATGCCCGGCACCTGCTGGGCCATTCGCTCGCGCAAGCGCTTCGTATGGCCCAGATGGCCGACCGGATATTGCGGCATGGAGCGCGGCAGCCGTGTAATTTCCGTAAATAAAGGAGCCGCGGTAATATTCATCGTCTTCTTCACATCTTCTCTTACTGCAGCCATGAGCTGGTCATCCGGCAAAAAAGGCGTTATCTGATCGCCTGCCCGGCCTACATAACAGCGAAGCAGCACTTTGTCTCCTGGACTCGTATGCAGCCATTTCGTCGAGGTCCACGTGCACGCCGTAATCCGCAAGCCTTCCGAACGCGGAATAACGAACCCTGAACCTTTGAAGGTTACACCAAGGCTCGCTTTGTCAAAAGCCATTACGACGTTTGCGACCGATACATAATCAATCGCCCGCAGCTCCGCGCAATCGACCAGCGGCTCCAGCAGCTCCGCTGCCTGAAAAGCAGGCGCAGTCACAATCACTTTGTCGGCAGGCAGCCGCTCCCCGTTTGCCAGCTCAATGGTGTAACGGGACCCGGACTGTTCCCTATCCGCCATGCCAGCAAAACTTGCTGCTTCATCGCCCGCAGCACTATCATGAATCCCTATAACCGCCTGGCCTAATTTGCGCTCCATGTCCGGAAGAGCTCTATCCAGCGCGTCCACCAAAGTAGATAGCCCGCCCTTAAATGTAAGAAACACGCTGCTTCTTGCTCCTTCCGGCAGCATGCTCATATCGGGAGCCTTCGCCAGCTTTTTGTTGCTCCGCATTCCGCGAATCAAGCTGCCATGCTTGCGTTCAGCAGCTGCGAACTGCGGGAAGGTTGCTTGAATGCTCAGCTTGTTAAGGTCGCCAGCATAAATGCCCGCCAGCAGCGGCTCAGCAATACGCTGCACAACCTGCGTCCCCAGCCTCCGGCCAAGGAAGCCTCCCAGCGATTCGTCGCCAGCTTCACTCCGGGCAGGCTTGACGAAGTCAAGCAGCGCCCGCAGCTTGCCGCCCCAAGAAAGCAAGCCCGTCCGGGCGAATGGCATAATTTCCGTCGGAATGCCGAGCACAAGTCCCTGAGGCATCGCATGAAGCTTATTTTTAAACAAAATATAAGATTGCTTGCCCTT
This sequence comes from Paenibacillus algorifonticola, assembly GCF_000971975.1. GTDB lineage: Bacteria > Bacillota > Bacilli > Paenibacillales > Paenibacillaceae > Pristimantibacillus > Pristimantibacillus algorifonticola. Next base: position 231,185 of record NZ_LAQO01000001.1, read on the forward strand.
CGGATTCGTCCCAGTCAGCTCGGACTCTATGCCGAGCTCTTTAGCCAGCTCAATAATGGCCAGCTTGCGGCTAAGAAAAGAATCCGGGCCGCGTTCGATGACGAAGCCGTCACGCTGCAGCGTATTAATTTTGCCGCCCAATACCTCGGCGCTATCGACAAGCGTAATATGAATCGCTTTACCTTGCCGCTCCGCTTCCCGCTGCAAATAAAAAGCGGAGCTCAGCCCGCTGATCCCCCCGCCAATAATGACAATTCGATCAGCTTCTCCGATTCTCCGCATCTCATTCATCCTTTCATTACCAAACTCTACGTTGCTTCTATTACTGACTCCGCCAGCGTTTCCATATACAGCGGGTCGCGATTTAACATTTTAATACGTTCAAGGGTAATGCCCATATTTTTCGCTGTTGTCTTCGCTTCAATATCGAGGTCAAACAATACCTCAAGATGATCCGACACAAAGCCGATTGGAGCGGCCAATACAGCCTTCACACCCTGTTCAGCAAGCTCGGCAAGCGTCTCCAAAATGTCCGGTCCCAGCCAAGGCTCTCTCGTCCGGCCTGCGCTTTGCCAAGTAAACTGCCATACATCGTCCGCAATGCCAGCCTGCTTCGCAACCGCTCGCGACGTTTCCAGCAGCTGCTCCTCATAAGGATCACCCAGCTCACGAATTTTTTCCGGCAAGCTGTGCGCGCTGAACAGCACCTTTACACGCGTCTCTCCGCCCGATGACGCACTTAGCCGAGCAAGACCGTCCGTCACCCGCTCCGTCAGCGCCTTGAGCAGCTTCGGATGCAGATGGTATTGCTTGACAAAAGTCATCTCTACGCCAAGCTCACTTGCCTTCTCCTCCGCGCGCTTGATGTAGCTGCCAACGCTCATCGTCGAATAATGCGGGGCTAGTACAATGCCTACTGCTTGCTTAATTCCGTCACGAGCCATTTGCTCCACACCGTCTTCGATATAAGGGCGGGCATGCTTAAGCCCCTGATAACAGGCATAACGACCTGGAGCGAGCTGCTCCAGCTTATCCTGAAGGCCGGCTACCTGTCCGTTCGTATTCTCACGCAGTGGGAATACGCCGCCGACAATCGCCTCATACCGGCCATACAAATCCGTTAACTGCTCTGGAGTAGGCGGATGGCCACGACGAATATGCGTATAATACGCTTCTACATCATCAAGGCTTTCCGGTGTTCCATATGACATAACGAGAACTCCGATTTTGCTGTTTTCAGCTTCCGACATGGCTCGTTTCCTTCCCTTCACGCGCTGCAATGTATTTTTTGGAATACGAATGTATGTAAGCCGTTAGCTCTTGAAGCTTCTCAAGCGAGGCCTCAGGAAATAATCCATGCCCCAAATTAAAAATAAATCCCGGCTCTTCCAGTCCCTGCTCAATAATTTCCGCCGCATACGATTCAAGTACGCTCATTGGAGCAGTCAGCAGGACAGGATCGAGATTGCCCTGTACCGCGAAGCCGTGATTCAAACGGCGACGTCCCTCGGGAATCGATACTCTCCAGTCAAGACCGATTACATCAGCTTGCACCTTGTGCAGCTCCGGCAGCAGCTCGCCCGAGCTTACGCCTGGGAAATAAATTTTGGGCTGCGGCAAATCCGACAGCTCGCTGAAAATCCGCTCGATCGTCGGCAGTACAAACTTGCGGAAATCTGCTGGCGCAAGCGCACCTACCCAACTATCAAACAATTGGAAAGCCTTGCCGCCACTCGCGATGTGCGCGCGCAAATAAGCGATAACCATATCGCCCAGCTTGTCCATCAGCTTGTGCCATACTTCCGGCTCGCCGTACATCATTGCCTTCGTGCGCAAATAGTTTTTGGACGGTCTGCCTTCAATCAAATAGCTGGCAATCGTAAACGGTGCTCCAGCAAATGTAATAAGCGGGACATCAAGCTCCCGATCTAAAATCCGGATCGTTTCCAGCACATGGCCGAGATCCCCTTCTACATCGATTGGCTTCAGACGATCTACATCCGCCGCGCAGCGAATTGGGTTATCGATCACGGGACCCACGTTCGCCACAATATCAAAATCAATACCGATTGAAGCAACCGGATTCATAATATCCGAATATAAAATAGCGGCATCCACGCCGAGCTTGCGCACCGGCATCATCGTCACTTCCGCAGCCAGCTCCGGCTGCTTGCAAATTTCGAGCAGCGAATATTTCTCTTTTATTTTTCGATATTCAGGGTCGTATCTTCCAGCTTGGCGCATATACCAGACGGGCACCTGATCCAGCTGTTCCTTGCGGCAGGCCCGAATGAAACGGTCATTATAGCTCATGTTCGCCGTTCCTCTTTTCTATATAGTTTTCTATTAACTCCATTATGCCCGTTTTTGCAGGGGCTAACAACCGCCAGCGCCGGACTTCCTATGACAATGTTATGACACTCTCTTCAAGCATTCTCTTCATTATAACCTGATTCAAGGCGAATATCGTGCTTTTTTGACAAATTGTTCTTCGTATTTCTGTCTGGCTGGCAGCTTGTGCTATACTAAAAAACATGGAACAGTGGAAAAAAAATCTCATCGTACTTTGGTTCGGACAATTTCTCGTAATGGCTGGAATGACCATGATCATTCCTTTTATGGCGTTTTATTTGCAATTTGAGCTGGGTCTAACCGATCCGCATCAAATTGCCGTATGGGCTGGTCTTATTTTCGCCGGCAACTTCGTCACGCAATTTATTTTTCAGCCGATATGGGGAAAATACGCCGATCGCTACGGACGCAAGCTGATGCTGCTTCGCTCCGGCATTGGCATGGCGATTGTCATTGTGCTGATGGGCTTTGCGACGACGCCATGGCATCTGCTGCTGCTGCGCATGCTGAACGGCACGATTTCCGGCTTTAACCCCGCAGCAGTTGCGCTGATTTCCGCCAGCACGCCCAAGGATCGAATGGGCTATGCGATGGGAACGCTCCAATCAGGCGGCATTGCCGGAACGATATTAGGCCCTTTTATCGGCGGGCTGCTGGCTGACGCTGTCGGCTACCGTCCGATTTTTTATTTGACAGGCTCCCTATTATTCGCCGCGTCTATGCTGGCGTTGTTCGTCGTGAAGGAGACGTTTGATTTGCAAAAGGCAGCAGCCAAAGTGCAAATATCCGTCATCGAAGGCTTTAAGCGGCTGCGCGGCATTCATGAGCTGACGGCGCTGTATGCAGTCACCTTCCTCATCCAATTCGCAATGATGAGTTCAATGACGCTGCTGCCGCTGCATGTTCAGAGCCTGCATGGCCCGACAGCCAACTTGGCTTTTTGGGCAGGCTTCGTCGGCTCGGCAGCTGGCATTTCCAATCTCATTGCGTCGCCAGTGCTAGGAAAGCTCAGCGATCGCATCGGCTCGGAGCGCATTCTCGGCTATTCGCTTATTGGCGCGGGACTGACCTTCATCCCGCAGGCGCTCGCAGACAGCGTGCCGCAGCTGCTCATTTCCCGGTTTGTGCTTGGCATTTTTCTCGGCGGACTTGTGCCAACAGTCAATTCGCTCATTCGCAAATATACGCCGGACGGCATGGAATCCCGTGCCTACAGCTTTAACAGCAGCACGCTTGGCCTCGGCAATATGGTCGGTCCCATTACAGGCGGCGCGCTATCCGGTTGGATCGGCATCCGGGGGCTGTTCATTATGTCCGCGGTTATGATGCTGCTGAATGCGCTGTGGGTGCACCGCTCGCTGCTGCGGGGCAAACGCCGGGCTGGCAAAGCTAGCTAGGGCAGGCTTTTGCGCTTGCCCATCCCCTATTAACAAAACTGCAAAGTATCTTCACAGGGAAAAAGGAGACAAAAGCAGCCTCGGCGATTACGCCAAGGCTGCTTTTTCAAAATATAAGAATTTATAAGTTTCACCCTTATAATGGGCTTATATTTCACCCTCGAAACGGTAGCTTTACCGCCAGAGGACGGCGACAGCCGTTTACGCTTGGTTGCGCACTTAGGATATCCTCTACTAAATCCGCAGGTAAGGGACATCACTTATCCTGCTATCCACTTCCTGTTGTCCGCTCAATCGTCAGACAGCAAAAACAGCTCGTCGCCAACATGGACAAGCCCCGCTTTCGTAACCGAGGCGTACAAGCCAACATGCAGGTTAAGCTCCTGATTTACTTTTTTGAGCAGCGACATATCCCGCTCCAGCGTATCGGGGTCTAGCGCGATCATCGAGCAGCGCTCGCAATGCTCGTCTACTCGCAGCTCCGCGCTGCCAAGCTGAAGCCGCTTGCCGATCCAGCCGTCTTCAGCAGGCGCATCGCCTGCAAGCGCCACGATCAAGTTTGCCCGGAACCGCCGCGCATCGAGCGGCTTGCCCCACATCTTCTCAAGCTTGTTCAACAGCGCATCCGTCACAATGAGCACACTGCTGGCATCCACGCCCAGCAAATCCGGCGTTTCCGGCGCATAACGCCGCATGGATATTTTCGTGCGGGTGTGCGTCTGTATTTCGGCGAGCAGCTGCTCGTTCCAGGCGAGCTCGCGATTGTCGGGCGACGTGACCGTCACTTCGGGAAAACCGGAAGCCGCTGCCGTACCCTTTTCAAAATCAGCACCATCCTGGAGCTTCGCTTTGTAGCCAAGCATCGCCGGAATTTGCCGCGCCGTAATAAAGCTGTCCCAGCCTTCCTTCGTTTCATCTATAAAAGCATGGCTGCGGTCGCCGTACAGCCCATAAGTCTCCACCCTGCTGGAAGCCAGCCGTTCGCCCGCAAACGATTTAATCGGGTAGCGGTTCATTTCCTTAATCGTGCCAATTCGTATTTTTACTAGTCCGACTGCCGGTTTTTCTGCCAATGCCACCTCTCCCGTCTCCTGCAAAATAACTGCGCGAAACGGGCGCTGCCCCCACAGAGCGGCAGCGCCCGTTTACATTTATACGATTCTATTAGCTATCATAGCACAGGAAGCTCTTTCTTCAAGCGTCTGGGCTTCATATTTACTACGATTATGCTGGATGCCACAAGCGCGAGGCCCACCGCCAAATTAATCGTTACATGCTCATTTAAAAACAACACGCTGAACACAATCGCAATAAGCGGGATCAGAAACATGAACGAGCCGACCTTCGCTGAATCGCCATTGCGAATTAGTTTGAAGTAGATAAGCCAGCCAACCGCGATGACAAAAACAGATATGAACAGCGTATCGAATATGAATGACATATTCCATACAATATCGGACCAGCTTTCGGTCACCGAACCAGCGCCCAAAATGGCAACACCGCCAATGGCCACCTGCATCGCGGTCATCCAAAGGGGATCGACTCGCGGCGCCATTTTTTTCGTATATATCGTTCCCCCCGCCCAGCATATGGCCGAAGCAATCGCAAGCAGCAGGCCCCACACGGAAATATGGCCGAAAATGCCTCCCGTCGTAATCGCCGCAACTCCGGCGAAGCCCAGCAGCAGGCCAAAAATTTTCAGCGGATACATCGCCTCTCCAAGCCAGAGCCATGCAAACATGCCGAGCAGCACAGGCTGTAAAAAGACAATCGCCGTGAACAGTCCTGCAGGCATATATTGGAGGCCTATCGTTTGAAAGCTGTAATACAAAATGATGTTCAGCATGGAAGCAATGAGATAAATATGCCAATTCTGCTTTAGCCGCAGCGGCCCCCGCTTCCAAATGGCAAAGCCTACAAGCAAAATGCCTCCAATCAGCGTTCGAATACCCGCAAATAATAAGGGCGGAGAAAAGTCCAGCGCATATTTGGTAAGCGGCCAATTGATGCCCCATATAAACACGAGAAAAATTAAATACATCGTTGCCGCTGAACGGGAGATACCAGGCACCTTGAACAGCTCCTTGTGTAGTCGTTTTACCGAATGATACAATAGTTTTCAACATAAATAAAATAAATGTTTATCATAGGAGGCATAACACTTTAGTTATGACAAACTCGCAGCTAATGATATTCGTTAAAATTGCCGAAACCGGCAGCTTCACAAAGGCGGGACTTGAACTGAATATGACGCAGCCTGCCGTGAGCCGGGCCATATCTACTCTCGAAACGGAGCTGGGCGTCGTGCTGCTCATTCGCGATCGTCGAAATGGCGTCCTGCTAACGGATATCGGCAGGCGGCTGCTGACGATGTTTCGGGAAATTTTGAAATCTTATGAGCGGATTGAGCAGGAAATTTCTCGGGAAAAGGGACTGGAGATCGGAACCATTCGCGTTGGCGCCTTCCCGGTTGCTTCCGCTTATTTTTTGCCCAAAATTATACGGGCCATCGCCGCCAAATATCCTCATCTCGAATTTGAGCTGCATGAAGGCACGATTGATGAGGTGAAGGAATGGCTCCATACGCGTGTCATCGATGTTGCCCTCATTATTCCGCCGGATGAAGCCTTTGAAACGATACCTTTATATAAGGAACGGATGTATGCCGTTATGCGGTACGATCATCCTTTGGCCCGCAATGAAGTCATTTCGGTTAAGGATATCAGCGGCAATCCGCTTATTAGCTGCAAATCAGGTTATGAAACGCCTATAGTGGAGCTGTTTTCGCGTGCCGAGACGGAGCTTGAAATTAAATTCATCATTAAAAATGTCAATACACTGCTCAGCATGGTGCAGGAGGGACTCGGCATGTCCATTTTGTCAGAGCTTGCGATGCAATCGCTGCCGCCGAATGTGATCAAGCGCGGGCTTTATCCCGAAGGCTATCGGGAAATTCGGCTTGCCGTCCCGTCGCTGGAGGATTCGTCGCTTGCGGTCAAGCTGTTTATCCAGACGGCGCTTGAGCTGTTTAAGTGAAAAATTGCAAAGTAGGGTTTCAAGAGCTTTTTTCTCAAAAGATCGTAGTGTGAATTATGACCTTTTTCATTCTGAAAATGTTTGAGTAATCAGGTATCCTCCAATGTCATGATCTTACTGATTATCTATATTGTAATATGCTATAATTCAACTATCATTTAATACTTTAAAGTATGTGTAAACACGATTTAAAAATTAGGTTATAAGGGTGTGATTAAACTGAAGCTCATATCATTTAGTTACATAAATAAGGAAACAAACTGGAAGTTGAATCAACTGGAATTTGATTCTTTAACCTTATTAGTAGGAGCTACTGGTGTAGGCAAAACAAAGATATTGAAAGCTTTAACCAGTTTAAAGGATTTAGCTTTAGGGGAAACAACTTCGCAAATTGATAATATACATTTTTCTATAACCTTTGAAGAATTAGGGGTTTTGTATTTGTGGGAAGGAGAAACAGAATCTACCCTTCCCTATGACACTACTGGATTCGATGCTCTAAATGAAAATTCCCTTTCGTTTGGTTTTGCTTTCGAAAAACTATCCATCATTCACCCAAACTTGGATCAAGAAACGCTTTTCAAGCGTACTAGAACCGATCTTACTTTTACTAATGGTAAAGCTGCACCGAAAATTGCCTTGAATAAAAGCTGCATCGGCATTTTTTCGGAGGAAGACACTATAAAACCTGTGTACACAGCTTTCAAGAAAATAGTGCTTTTTGATTTCGAAGCTAGTCGAGATATCGTATTCAAATCTAAAAGTGTTCCCAACTTAAAAAAAGCCGAACCAGAACTAGACTCGGAATTATATAACGAGTTACTTACTTATTTGAAAAATATAAATGCACCTATTGTAGCAAAGCTTTTTATTGCCTCATTCGATTTCAAAGATGTAGTAAATAAAATCAAAACAGAATTTAATCAAGTTTTTGATTTTATAACTGACATAAGATTCCACTTGGAGAGTTCACCTAATAAAGAAGACTCTTATGTATTGCAAATATATGAGGATGGCGTAGGCTGGATCTCCTCATATGACATGTCTTCTGGAATGCTAAAAACGCTCCTCTTTCTTTCTCTTCGCTATTTGGAGCCTAAGGACAGTATTATACTAGTCGATGAGTTCGAGAATAGTTTAGGTATTAATTGTATTGATTTATTTGACTTCGGCTCTAATCGTAGCTCTCAATATATTTTAACTAGCCATCACCCTTATATTATTAACAAAATCCCTATGAATCATTGGAAAATTGTCAGCAGGGAGGCTGGTACAGTAATCGTTAAAAATGCTTCGGATTACAATTTGGGCAAATCCAGACATGATGCATTCAAACAGCTTATTAATCTTGCCGCTTATTCAGAAGGGCGGGATTAACCATGAATTTATATATTCTGGTAGAAGGTCGCTCAGAAAAATACATTTATCCGGCTTGGCTTAGTATCCTGCTACCAGAGCTTACATCAGTTCAGCATCTAGATAACGTGAGCTGCAATCAATATTATTTATTCAGTTGCGGCGGCTACCCAAACATCATAGATGATGTTGGTAACGCAATCCAGGACATGAAGGAGCATACGAAATTCGATTATCTTATGGTCGTTCTTGATGGAGATGATATCGGGATACCTGCCCGCAAACATGAAGTGTTGGCTGAAGCGCAAAAGCATCGTTTTGACCCCAATCGTTTAATAACGGTTGTTCAAAATCCATGTATTGAAACCTGGTGTCTTGGAAACCGCAAAATTTTCAGAAGAAATCCTGATTCACCTGAATTCCAAAATTGCTTCAAACACTTCAATGTCAATGAACTTGATCCTGAATTAATGCCTTTGCATCCGGAGCTTTCTCAATATACAACTACAGCTCAATATCACGAGCATTATTTAAAATCTATGTTGGCTGATCGTGGCTTGAGCTATACAAAAGGCAAAGGAACTAAAGCTGTACAAAATGATCATTATTTCTCCGAAATGATAAAACGTGTCAATGAAACAAACCATTTGCCATCATTCCGCGACTTTATCTTATCAATGACGCAATTAAAATTAAAAATTCATGGTCAAGATACAGCCGCTCCCTCAATTGAAAGCTAATTAACAGCAGTTATATAGATGCTTGATCTACTATTTAAATGGATGGTGTTCATTTTGAAATTAAATGAACACCGTCCATTTTTCATATCCCTAGCTTACCTTTAACAAAGCCTTGATCGTGAAAAATACAGCTTACTCGCCCACCACATTTAGCCGTGCGTTATAACCTCAGATCCCTGCGCTGGGCGACCAGCTCGCTGAATTTCAGCTCCAGCGCCGCCTTATCCTCGGCTGAACGCTGCGGAAGCGACAGCAGCGCCAACGTCTCAGCGAACTCGCGCTCCAGCTTCAGCCGCAGCTCCTCCCGTTCCACGCTCGCTTGCGCTGCTCCTGTTCCTGCTGCTGCCGATTTGTCGGCAGCAGCGCCGCCATCGTCAACCGCTTCATTCTCGCTGAAGCGCCATTCTCCGTCACCGAGCAGCTGCAGTGTATGCGTCGCCGCTCTACTAACCAAGCGCCGATCATGCGACGCAAATATAATCGTGCCGGGATACGCCCGAAGTGTCTCTTCCAGCTGCTCACGGGCGTAAATATCCAAATAATTAGATGGTTCATCGAGCAGCAGCGTATTATGCTGGCCCAGCAGCAGCTTCGCAAGCGCCGCCTTCACCCGTTCGCCGCCGCTCAGCAGCGCCACCTGCTTAAACACATCCTCGCCTTTGAACAGTGTCCTTGCTAATACGGTTCGAACATGCGCATCGGGGTAGACGGCTGATGCCAATACGTTGTGCAATACGCTTTTGGATTCATCCAGCAGCGATAAATCCTGGCGAAAATAGCCCATCCGGCAGGACGGCGCCGCCACAACCCCTTGCGCTTGCTCATAAATGCTCCGAAGCAGCGTCGTTTTGCCCGCTCCATTGCCGCCTACCAGCGCGACGCGCATGCCTGGCTTCATTTGAACGGACAGCTCGCGGAATAGCCAGCGGTCATCTGATAGCCCTGCCTCCAGCCGCTCCAATCGCAGCACATGCTTGCTGCGGCAAGGCTCATGCACCTGTGCGTCGAATAAGGGCATTTGCAGCTCCGCAGGCTTCTGCTTCACCTCCAGCCGCTCCAAACGGCTTTCCAGCGCCTCCGCCGTCCGGTTCAGCTTCGCCTGCGAGCTGCGCATGCCTTCCAGCCCTAGATTCGCCTCCTTATAGCTCATTCGCTTCGGCTTGTGGCTGATGCTCTTCGCCGACTGGCGCACTTTGGCAAGCGAATCCAGCAGACGGCTCTTCTCCTTGGCATACTGCTCATATTCAAAAGCTTCGCGGGCCCGCATCGCTTCCTTTTCCCGCTTATAGGCCGAATAATTGCCTTTGAAAATAAGGATTTTCCCATCCTCCAGCTCGATGATCGAGGTGCACACAAGGTCCAGCAGCTCGCGGTCATGGGAGACGAAGATAACTGCTCCCGGATACGCCGCGAAGGCTTCTTCCAGCTGGCGTATGCCTGCCGCATCCAAATGGCTCGTCGGCTCATCTGCAAACAATATTTCCGCTCCGCTTGCGAACAGCTCAGCTATCGCCGTTCTCGTCTTCTCGCCTCCGCTGCCGAATGCTTCTGCCTCTTCCGCATCCAGTGCCTGCCAGCGGCTGGCGCTCTCGCCTTCGCTATGGCGGGAGCGGAGAATCGCTTCCTCTTGCAGCTCATGCTCATCGCTCAGTACATCAGAGGGCCGCTGCTCTGCTTGTTCATCCGCCGCTGCCTCGCCCCGATAGCCCGCTGCCTGACGCAGCTCAGCAACGGAACCGCTGCGGGTCACTGTGCCTTTATCCGGCTCCACCCTGCCTGCGAGCACAGCCAGCAGCGTCGATTTGCCCGCTCCATTAACGCCAATGATGCCGACGCGATCGCGATCACCCAGCTCCCAGACGCCATCCAGTTTGCCTAACAATCGATCCTGTACTGCTATTTCAATATGCCTAAGCTCTAATTTTCCCATAAAAAAACCTCCCCAGCTCGAATAAGTATCGATCTGAAGAGGATTATTCGCCAATTATAACCATTCCGAAAAAGCATGCAGCTACCTCTATTCAGGTATAGCAGCAAACAAGCACGCCAAGGTGAAACGGCTGTCGCCGTCCTTTGGCGGCGCGGCGCGTTTCAGTCCGAGAAATATAAGCCTATTTATAGGTGTGAAACTTATAAATGCTTATATTTCAAGCGTAAACGGCTGAAGCCTTCATCTGGCGGCAAAGCTACCGTTTCGAGGGTGAAAATAAGCCCATTATAAGGATAAAACTTATAAATGCTTATATTTTTAAAAACGCGAGCGAAACGTACGAGGCATGTCCGGAAATGGGCGCAATAATCCTATCTTCAGAAAATGAACTTTTAATTAATCATAAGTAGTCATTTACAAGCTTCTGAACGAATAGGTTATTTTCTCATGATCCTCGGACACCGTTCCCTCTCTCGCCGGGCGCTGATTTTAATTCCCCATCATTATAAAATGGTTTGCTTGCCAGCGTCAACCTTCGCTCCGCCCCGCGCTCCTATTTTACAATCGCAATGGCCAGTCCATCATAGCCGGGCAGCACCGTGCTCAGCAGCCGCTCGTCACTTGCAATCCGCTCATTGAACGCCCTTACGGCTTGTATAGCTGGACCAACTCTGGCAGCATTCATAGTCCGTCCACGCAAAAATACATTGTCGCCTACGATAACGGCTCCTGGCGTCGCTAATGCGAGCGCATATTCCAAATACACGGGATAACCTTCCTTATCCGCATCAATAAAGAAAAAATCAAACTGCTGTCCCTCTGCTTTAAGCTGCTCCAAGCTCGCTTTGCCATCGCCGATTTTGAATGTGACGGCCTGTCCGAAGCCTGCTGCCTCCACATTGCCGCGCGCGACCTCCGCGTATTCCGCTTTCAGCTCCAGCGACGTCAGCCGCCCGGCTTCTCCCGCTCCCCGCAGCAGGCAAATGCCGCTGTAGCCGCCAAGCGCCCCGACTTCGAGCAGCTGCTTCGCGCCTGACATGGCGACCAGCATCGTCAGCAGCCGGCCGTAGCCTTCCGCGACGGAAATGTCTGGCATACCGTTTGCAGCAAGGGTTTCGCGCACCCGAATCAGGTCTAAATCTTCCTTATATAAGCTGTCTGCATATTGTTCATTTTCGTTCGTCATTTTTTTACTCATCCTTTCATTTGTCAAAACAAGCTGCGTTTACTATACTTGATTGTATGATTTTGACCGTGAGGATTCAACTGCGCTTTACATACGAAGGAGAGAGTGACACGAATGACAACGAAAATTGAATTGATCGCAACGACGCCGATGGGCCTTGAAGCGATTGTCGCACGCGAGCTGAAGGAGCTTGGTTACACCGATTTGACAGTAGAAAATGGACGCATTACTTTCCCTGCCGAGCCGATCGATATTTGCCGCACGAATTTATGGCTGCGCTCGGCAGGACGGATTTTGGTCAAGATGGGCGAATTTCAGGCGACTACCTTCGAGGAGCTGTTTGAAGGCACGAAGGCGCTGGACTGGCCTGACTGGATTCCGGGAGATGGCGAGTTTCCGGTGGACGGACGTTCCCACAAGTCGCAGCTGTCCAGCGTCCCTGCCTGTCAGAGCGTCGTGAAGAAAGCGGTCGTAGAAAAAATGAAAGAGCGCTACGGAACCGAATGGTTTCCGGAAAATGAGGGCCGCTACGTCATCGAAGTGACGCTGCTTAACGATCGCGCGCAGCTGACACTCGATACGACAGGAGCTGGCCTGCACAAGCGGGGCTATCGCAATGTGGCGACGGAAGCGCCGCTGCGTGAGACGATGGCAGCCGCGCTGCTGCAAATTAGCCGCTGGCAGCCGGAGCGCCCGCTCTACGACCCGTTCTGCGGATCAGGTACTATTCTGATCGAAGCCGCTATGCTGGCGTGGAACGTGGCTCCAGGGCTGCGCCGCTCCTTCAACAGCGAGGGCTGGCCGCTTGTGCAGGGCAAGCTGTGGGAAACCGCGCGGGAAGAAGCTTTTGATGCGGTGAAGGATGATGTGGCGCTGCAAATTGCCGGATCGGATATTGACCCAGCCGCCATCGAAATTGCGACAGCCAATATTAAAAAAGCCGGCTTCGGCAAGGACATCAAGCTGAGCGTCATGTCAGCAGCGAAAATAAAGCCCGAGGGCGAATACGGTGTCATCGTGACGAACCCGCCATACGGGGAGCGTCTTGGCGATGATCGCGAGGCGGAAGCTGCGCTGCGCCAGTTCGGCATGTCGGCACTCCATTTGCCGACCTGGTCATTTTTTGCTTTCACGCCTGTTGCTGCTATCGAGCATTATATGGGCCGTCCCGCCGACAAGAAGCGCAAGCTGTTCAACGGACGGATTGAATGCAACTATTACCAGTTTTTCGGACCTGGCGGCCTGTATGCGAACCGCAAATCCCAATCATCAGAAAAATAGAGAAATAGAATCGCTTTTTAGGAGAGGAAAGGGACTCTAGGAGAGGAACTTTCAATTCATGCATCAAAACAGACGCAAAATTCTAACCAACAGCTTTCAAGCAGCAGCCCGCTGGGGACGGCGTCCCTATGGCGCGGAGCTCCTGCTCTTTTTCGGAGTGCTGCTGCTTAAGCTGTATGCCTTTGATTTATTTATAGCCGTGCCAAATATGAAAATGAACGTCTACGATGTCACAATCGCCATTGGCACCCTTGCGCTTTGCAGCTTCTGGACGCTGCTGCTGCCGCTGCGGGGCAGACTCATCACGCTCATCGCGATGAATACCCTGTTCTCGGCTATTTTGTATGCCGATTTAATTTATTACCGCTATTTCGAGGATTTGATTTCCGTCCCCGTCCTGCTGCAGGCCGGGCAGGTTGAGGCGCTTGGGGGCAGCATCGCTACGCTGCTGGAAGCGAAGGATTTTGTATTGCTGGCCGATATCCCGCTGCTGCTTGGTTGTGCCTGTGTGCTGGCATGGAAGCGGCGCGCTGCCCAGACAGTTGCCATGCCAGCCGCCACGAACGCTGAGGCCGCTTTATTCCCGCTCATCAAGCGGTCCTCTTGGCGAACAAAGGCACGTCGATTGCTCCTAAGCCTCGCCCTGCTGATGATGGGATTGATGCTGACCTTTGGCGGCATTCATGATGCCAAACGCACATGGGCAAAAGGATTGTTCGAAAGCAATTGGTGGAATTTATCGCTGTACAATGTGACAGGTGCTCTGGGCTTTCACGGCTATGATCTGTACCGTTATGCCGCCCTGCATTGGTTGAACGCAGAGGCCGTTTCTGCCGAGACGACTTCGAAGGTGCTCGCTTGGACGAAGGAATCCGGGCAATCGCGCGCCAAGCAGGAGCAGGACTTAAGCTTTGGCGCGTATAAAGGCAGCAATGTTATTTTGGTACAGGCAGAAGCTTTCCAAAATTTCATGATCGGCAAGTCGTTCAACGGCCAGGAAATCACGCCGAACGTCAATAAGTTGGTCAAGAGCAGCGCTTATTTCAGCTCCTTTTTCCATCAGACCGCGCAGGGCCGAACGTCGGACGCGGATTTTGTCAGCAATTGCTCGCTTCAGCCGCTCGCCAGCGGCTCGGTATTTATTCAATATGCCGGGAATGAATTTCAATGCTTGCCGCAGACGCTGCATAATAACGGCTACTACACTAGCGTTTTCCATGCTTATGAAGGAAGCTTCTGGAACCGCAATACGATGTACGCGAATATGAAATACGATGCTTTTGTGAGCAAAAAACAATACGAGCTGGACGAACCGATCGGCTGGTCGCTTGGAGACAAATCCTTTTTTCGCCAATCGCTTGACCGAATTGCCGAGCAGCCGCAGCCGTTTCACTCCTTTCTCATTACGCTGTCCAGCCATCACCCGTACCAAATTCCAGCAGCCGACCAGAAGCTTTCGCTCGGTGAGCTTGAAGGTACAATGATGGGGGATTACTTGCAAGCGATCCATTATGTTGATGAAGCGCTTGGCGAGCTCGTTGAGCGGCTTCAGAAGGAAGGGCTCTGGGAGCATACGATATTCGCCATGTATGGCGATCATGATAATTCGATCAGCGATTGGAGCTTGTTTGAAGCCTTCCTTGGCAAACCGTTAAAGGAGCTGGAGCGGGAACAGATCGTTAAGCAGGTGCCTTTTCTCGTTCATTTGCCAGACGATCGCTATGCAGGAACTTATGCCTCTCCGAGCGGACAGCTTGATGTCGCGCCAACGCTGCTGCATCTGCTCGGAATATCCTCAAGCGAGCTTGCAATGATTGGAACGCCGCTAATTACGGACAGCATGAGTCAGCCGCAGCAGCAAAATCAGCAGAACCGCAAGCTTGTTGTGCTGCGCAATGGCGCATTTACGAATGGCGATGTTTATTATATCCCCTCCGCCGACGGGATTGCCGAGCATGGAAAATGCTGGAATGTGGCGGAACAATCACCTGGGGAGCTCGCTCCGTGTCTCAGCCTGCGTGCTGCCGCGCAAACAGAGCTGTCCATGTCGGATCTTCTGGTGATCCATAATTTGATCCCGGAGCTTTATGCTGAAAGCATGGTTCGAGCCGGCAGCATTCAAATGGTCGCTCAAAAATAAAACAAATGCCCCATGACACGCCGCGATACAAGCGGCTATGCCATGGGGCATTTTTATTGGGCTGGCCTATAAAAGCAGCCGGCCTCTTCGGTTTATTTTCACCCTACGGTTAGGATTTCCCATTGGTTTGCAGCCAGAGCAAAATATCGTCGATTGTCCTTACCGGCACGACGAGCAGCTCCGGCGCTGCGCTCTTCGCCTCCGGCGCAAGCTCCTCCGGTACGAAAAAAACATCCGCATCGGTCCGGCTCACCGCATAAGCCTTCTGCGGCACACCACCTACGAGGCCAACCGAGCCGTCCGGCTCTATCGTACCCGTACCGGCGACATGCAGCCCATGCGTCACCCCGCCTGGCGTAAGCTGATCCAGCAGCGCAAGCGTCAGCATGGCGCCATGGGACGGCCCTCCGATATGGGCAATATACGAAAAATAGCTGACAGGCCTCGGCGCATCCAGCTTCAGTTCATTTTGCACCGAAATGCCGAATACGGCGCGCACGGGCAACTGTTCGGTCGCCGCGGCGGCCGCTGTCTTCACCTCAAGCGTCAATTTTTCTGCTAGCGTCCCTCTGCGAACACCTACTTGAACCGATCCTCCCGGCACAACAAAGGCCGGATCTGACATAAAGGAGGTCAACTCCGCCACATTCGCCACCGCCTTGCCGTTCAGGCTGACGATTAAATCGCCGGGAACGAGTACGCCCTGTGCAACGGCATCCTTCGTCATGCCGATAATGCGGACTCCCGTCGTCGTCACACCATCGCCTATGCCCGCCTTGCCCTCGGCAATCGCGGCGGCAACGCTATTCGCATCTGCTTTCATCGTCGAAACGAGCGTATAGGACTCTGACAAGGAAGGCTCGTTCTCAGGCTTGCGCTCAAACGTATATTCCGGCAGCACCAGACTGTACAGCCAGTCCACAGGCACCGCAGGCCGATCAAACACCAGCACGCCGCTAATGCTGCCTCCAGCGGCTCCTCCTTCGACATGGGCGTAGCGGTTCATATTCATCGTAAGTCCCGGATAAGTGACGATATAGTTCGTCGGGTACACGAGTACAAAAGCAGCAACTAGCGCAGAGATCAGCATCCAGATAAAGGTTTTGGGCCAACGTCCTCTCGGGCCCGTCATACTGCGGCGCACAAGCAGCTCGCTCCAGACCATTTCAATACAAACGATCATCAGCATGCCGCCAGTGAGTGGCAGCGACAGCATTAACCTTTGCGGGAAAATAGCAATGCAAAAAATAGCGGACACACCGAGCACAGCAATGCCGTATTGAACGACTGCAAGCAGTCGCTCGAAACGAATAGCAGCCACGTGTGCAAAACCGCCGCTTCGGTTTACGCGCTCCACAATGCCTCGGCAGCCGCCGACCAGCCAAAGCAAAGGAATGATAGCAAGCGCATAGAGCAGCCAGTTAATCATATCTATCCAAAGCATGCCGGAAGCGGCCAGCTTAATCGGAGCGGGGAGCCAGATCAGTTCGGCAGCCACAATGTACAGCAGGGACAGAACCAATCCAGCGATATAATAGCGGAAACGACGCATGCTCACTCAACCTCTCATGAGGACCTTACGAGGAAGGCCGCTTGATTTTTGCCTGCTTTTTTCGAATGGTACAAGGCTTGGTCTGCAAGATTGAGCGTTTCCTTAATCGTACCGGCCAAATTAGCTTCATTGACCGCGCGCCACAATATGCCGCCTATACTGCATTCTACGTGGACATTAGCGTCCCCAATCCGATAAGTCCCCAATCCGATAAGGTTTATTTATCGTCTCAATGATGGCATCAGACAGCTCCTTCCCCTTCTTCTGACCGTCCTGCAAAGTCGCAATCAGAGCGACAACAAATTCATCGCCTCCCAGGCGGGCGACAAAGCCATCCTCTACTACCGTTTGCAGCCGCTTTGCCGTCTCTAAATAGGCTACTGCCATTTGATAAGCGACGGTTGTAAATCCTCCATGATGTGTTGTCATATTTTATAAAGCGTAAACGGGCATTGCCTTCAAAGGATGGCAATGCCCGTTTCGCGGAGAAATAGAAGCGAATTTATAAGAGCAGGCTTATAAAAGCTTATATTTGCAAAAAAAGACCCAACAGATGTTGAGTCTCTTCACTGCTGCCATATCTTGACTATCACTTAATGTAAGGCTTGATCTTCTCAATAGCTTCATCTTCTGTAGCGCCTTTAATATAACGCCCATTAATAAAAATAAAGGCCGTTCGGGCACAAGGCCCGCAATATGATTTGCAGCCGACCCGAATTTCCGCATCGGGCGCAAGCTTTTGCAGCTTGGGCACGAGCGTCTTCACCTGGTAATGCTTGCATTTGTCACATACTCGTATATCGTTTGCCATTAATGCTCTTCCTACTTCCGTATTGTCTTCGGTCTCACGGCCTGTTAGTGGTCGCCGTGATTGCCTTGGGAAGGATTCGTAATGGCGAAGCCTTCTTCCGGCACGTAAAAGTAGTCAATGCGAATGCCGTCAAGGAATTTGTTGTCCTTCTCCAAAATAACATCGATATCTTTATCTGTGGATACGACAATATCTTTATCCGTCGGATCATCAATACCCATGCCATAGTGCGCATGGTCGCCGTGGGAATGCGTCACATATACGCGAAGCTTCTTTCCTTCGTTCTCAAGCTTGTCCAGCTCAAGCTTCAATATCTTTGCCGCATTGCGCGAAATTTTGACTGTCATCATCACTTAAACACTCCTTCATTTGTCTAACCAGCAATTAGAAAAAAATTTTAGCTTATCCTATTATACTTGTTCTCGGTTCTGCGGGCAAACCATTCTGCAACAATCATCGTCACGGCTATATCATCAAACGGCAAATAGGGCAAGGCGTCAGGCAAAACCCAATACAGCAGCACCGGGACAAGGAAGAGCAGCTTGTCTTTCCAGGAAACCTCCTTGGAGCGAAGCAGCTGAAAAATCCGGCTGAACGTGCGCTGCCAATGCCGGAGTGATAAAAATTTATGCATGTCATTCGCCGCCTTTCGTTGTTATTTTTCGCCTTCATTATAGCATAATCATCTCTGCTGCAAAGCTGGACTAAAGGCGGGCACTCCTGTTCCTCAATCCCGTTCATCCAGCAATAGCCGCAAGAAATCGAAGCTGCGCTTCATTTCCTGCGGCTATTCGCACTCTGCTTTGCCCACACTGTTTACATTAGAAAACTGCTAAAGCTCCCGTTCCCTATGAAGCGACAACGCCTCCACGAGAAGCGGCTTCACCGACTCATAGATGGCGGGCAGCTGCTGAAACGGCAGCGGATTTTCTCCCCGTCCCGCTTCAATCGTAAAGCCTGGCCTTCTAAAACGCTGGATAAACCAATCTTTATAGCCGGCATCGCTGCCTGTCAGCTTCACTGGCTTATAGCCGCTGACAAGTCCTAGCCGCTCCGCCAGCTGCTCCGATTCCTTTGGCTCATAGCCGCGGTAGTTCCAATAAATTTCCTCGCCCTGCGTGTGCAGCGCGACGGTCAAATCAAAGCGCTGTGCTGTCGTTAAATTCGCCATCGCCATCGCCTCTGGTTCACTTAACGGATAAGGTCCCGGATAATCGCGCGGACCGGGCGCCTGCACTTCGCGCCGCTGGCACTCTTCCTCCCAATGCGCCGGAAACTGGTCATTCAAATCGACGCCGCGCGCATTTGCCTTCCAATCGGCAAATGACTCTCGGCCTTCATTCCATTCCATGAGCTGGGAATAGAATGGGTGGGCAGGCAGCGCTCCTTGCTGCGCAAGCTCCACGCCATCTGGATTGACCATGGGGACCGCCCACAGCGTCGTCTCCTCATGCAGCCGCGATGCAAGCTCGTCGCATATCGAGCGGTCTTCAGCGCATGACGCAGCATAATCCCCTACAAATCGCATAAGCAAAGCCGACGTAATCCATTCATTAGCATGGAATGACCCATTCATATGAATGCTTCTTGTACCCGTTCCGCAGCGCAGCGCAACGATGGGCTTGCCCAGCACGCTATGCCCAATGGTATGAACGGTGACAAATGGGTAAGCTTGTGTCAGCTCGCGGCAGTCCGTCAGCAGCTCCTGATAGCCGTATTTTCCTCCCCCTATTTCATTAACCATATGCCTCACCTCGCTCCAAAATCGCTTCTCCTAGATTATATTCGGCAAAAAAGCCTCCCATGCCACTTGCCAGCGGCTTGGAAAGCTTTTTCGAAGGATGGGAGACAGGCTTTGCAGAAATGGATCATGCCATTATCCGATCGTTGGCACCTGCCATACGACAGGCGTCAGCTCAATTTGCTCGCCAAGCCATTGCTGGGCAATTGTTTTGAACATTAACGGGTCTCCGCTGGAGAAAAATTGATGAATAGGCAGCACTTCCCCTCGGGAAAGCTGGCCCTTATCATGAAGGATCGTACTAATATCACGAGCCGTCTCGTCTGCCGAGCTGATTAGCTCAATGCGGGAGCCAACAACCTCGGCAATCGCTTCTGTCAAAAAAGGATAATGTGTACAGCCTAAAATGAGGCAATCCATTGGATACTGGCTTAAGTGCCCTATAGATTGGCGAATCGTTTCATACGTTTCATTGGAGCGAAAATTGCCCCGCTCTACAAGCGGAACAAATAACGGACAAGCCTCGCTTATAACACGGACGCTTAGCGAAAGCTCCTTGAGTGCCAGCTCATAAGCGCCGCTTCTTATCGTGCCCTCTGTACCGATGACACCAATACAGCCCGTCTGGGTGCGCTTGATGGCTGCTCTTGCCCCAGGATTGATAACACCAATGACAGGTATGTCTACTCTGGAACGTATATCCTCAAGCGCAACCGCTGTAGCGGTATTGCAAGCTATAATAATCATTTTCGGCCGAAACTGTATTAAATAATCGACAATTTCCCGTGTAAATCGAACGACCTCCTGAGCAGGGCGAGGTCCATACGGCGTTCGAGCCGTATCCCCAAAATAAATAATTTTTTCACGCGGCAGTTGGCGCATGACTTCCTTGGCGACGGTAAGCCCGCCCACACCTGAATCTAGTATGGCAATCGGTTGCTGCACAAACACACCGCTTTCTTAAACGTAATGTAGTCGCTCATAAGGAGAATAAGACATCAACAGCATATGTTTTTTGCTATCAAAACGTACCTACATCTTATCTCAATTATGGACAACGTTCAATAAATACGCTTAAGATGCGGCGCAATATGTGCCCTGGGCAACAAGGACAGCAGCTAAGGGAAAAAGGAAAGAGCCTGCTCCCTATTTAGGCAGGCTCCCTGCATGGTTGCTGCTATATTCCTCATATAACGCTGCTTTATAGTGCGGTCGACGCATTATTTTTCAGCAGTTTCCGTTTCAGCTGTCTCCTCAGATGCCAGCTCCTCCGAGGAACTTGCCGCTTCCTCGAAGTCGGTTTGCCCCACTTCGCCCGCAGCCTCCGTCGTAAATTGGGGCTCGCCTTTCCTCCATGTACGCGCACTGCTGATTAAAGCCTCAGCTCCATCCTTGGCACGATCTGCGATATGAACCGCTTTATCACCCAGCTGTTTAGCCGCCCAAGTCGTTTTCTCACTGGCCTGCTCTACGGCTCTAACCGTTTTCTCGCTCAGATCGTGAACGCCGCCTGCAATATCCTGACGCAGCTCCTTGCCTGCTTTTGGAGCAAGCAGCAGCGCTGTAACGGTACCTGCAACCGTACCCGCCAATGCCCCCAACAAAAATACTTTCGTTTGCTTCTGCTTTACCATACGATTCGCTCCCTTCATAATTGCGGCGCATTCCGCCATTTCTGCGCCGTTGTTGCTATCAGCCATTATGCTTGCGCTTAGTTTGCCATAGCTGCCACGCCAGCATACCTAGCTCTGCCCATTCCATTGCTTCTTTTGCCTTATTTCTCGTTTCAGCCTTCGCCATATGCTGGGCAGCGGATTCGGACAACATCGAGGAGACCCGGCTTACGGTTTCTGTCGTTTGCTCAATCGTCTCGCCAATTTGCCCTGCCGCTGTAAACAAGGATTGAACATTTTGCAGCTGCTGGTGCACCAGCAGGAGGGACTGCTTCGCTGGCTCCATTAAAGCGACTGTCTCGGCCGCTGTGTGCTGCAGCTGTCCCCGCAGCTCATCGGCGCTTGTTTGCAGGCTTTCGAGCTGAATCAGCCCTTTGCGCAAGCCAAGCAATAGGCCCACCACTAACCCAATAAATGCTAACGTAGCTGCAATCGCGCATCCCGCTATAACGATCATCGCCCATTCACCTCCCGCTGTTAACCAGAGCAGGGCATCTGCCCATTTCGTAATGCCATTATAAGCAGCATGGGCTTGTCTTGACACAACCGCATTCAAAAAAACCGATGGCTAGAGCAAGGTCATATGACCTGCCTATCCATCGGTTTATCCAATTGACGTATATAAAACCTATACGGCGTTTATCTTATACGTGCATTTGGCCCCGCCTTTGGCGAGACATTCGGTACGCTCTACCTGCGCATGAAGCAGCGACTGGAATAACGTCAGCTCGCAGCTGCAAGCTTGCTGGTATTGATTCGCGACCTGAGCGATTGGGCAGTTATACTCATTAAATATAAAATGCCCCTCGCCTGCCGGCTCGACCTCGACCATATAACCTCCGGCATTTTGAATAGCCGCAAGCTCAAGCACCTTCTGCTCCAGTGCTTTGCCCGCCATACGCGGAGCATAACGCTCCAGCAGCTTCTGCTTGCGCCCTTCAAACATACGGGTAATGAGACCTGCTGTATCTGCCTCATCTGCCAGCTCACCTAGCAAATCAAGTGCCAGCGTATGATAGTTTTTCGGAAAACGGTCATCCGCGTGAGCGGTAAGCTCGTATCGATGCAGCGGTCTTCCCACTGCCTGCTTGACCATTACAATTTGAATGGCCTGTTCCTCTTCAAGTGCGTACATATGCCGCCTGACGGCCATTTCTGTCAGCGCAAGCTCGCTCGCAAGCTGCGCGGCATTCATGGAGCCATTCATCTTGAGCAAATGCAAAATGCGCTGACGCGTAGAGCCTGAGGACGTTCTCTTATCCGGCGCAGGACCGGAGCTTCGTTGATTTTGCTGCTTCATCCTATCGCCACCTTCGAACGCGTGTTACAGGTATTGTAACATATTCTAAAAGTATGGTGTGTACGATTCGGTTTAAACCTTTCCCTCAAAATCAACCAGCTCGCGCTCCAGATAAAGCTCCACTTCCTGTTTGAAGCGCAGCAATTGCGGGGCAAGCTGCCTTGTAAGCGGATGCAGCTCACCTCGCTGCCATTCATAATATTGCTGAACGAGCGGCCTGCGCAGCTGTACCAATTGCTTAAACGTTGGCAGCAGCTCTGCAGAAAATACGCCTTCCGCTCCTGTCACATCAACAATATCCTCATAGCTGCTCGCATCACGCATCATGAATCCGTCAATAAGATAGCTGCCGACATCAGTAACGGTTTCAACTGCAAGATGCAGCGCCCGCTCCTGAGCCAGCCCTTGCAGCATGCCGCCATTCCATTCTGCTGCAATTAAGGTCAACGCCTCAGAAATGTCAGGAATTGCATTAAGCCTTACGGCAATTTGTTCGCGATTCACGTAATACAAACCGTTTCGCCACCTTTATCGTTACTTCTTTTTTTTGGCCTTGCGCTTCAGCACAGCGACCATTATAATGCTGCTGGCAATAATGACAATTAAATACGTCATTATTTGATATACGTCTTCTCCCATTGCCACTAACGTCCTCTCTTAAGGCTGGCGTGTCTTAGCTTTCAAAATCGATGCTAACAGATGCTTCGCGAACCTGGGTCATATGCACAATTACCTTCTGGTGCACCGGATGAACCTGATAAGCCGCCAATGCATCAAGAGATTCGAAAGTTGTGATCAGGCCAATATCATAAGAACGTTCGGAATGCAGGACATCGAGGCCAACCGTAATCGATTTCAATTCGTCAATTTTACCTTCCATATTGCGAAGCACCTGTGCGGTCGTTTCCACGCTCTCCGCGCTGTTATCCTTTAGCTTAAACAAAACAATATGCGTAATCATTTTTGTAGTACTCCCTTCGTCTGGTGGAATTGCTTAAACCCTTTTGTCACATAATAACCCAAGCAGCCGTAATCCGGCAACGTCAAACCGATGAGAGAGGACTGAAATAACATGCGTTATAAATTTACGGCCATCGCCGCCCTGATTGGGCTGGCCTTGTGCCTGTACAATTCCACCGGTTACGACCCGCATAATATGGTGTTTTTTATGTTCAGCGTCCCAGCCTGGTTTGTTGATTTGTTTATTGATGTTCATGAGGTGAGTGTGATGCTCATGTATGTACTTACAGTTGCTACATGGGCGCTGCTCGGATTGATAGCCGACACCATCGTGTACCGAACCTCATCCAGAACGCGTTATCGCGCTTAAAAAGAGGAGCCAGCCGGCTCCTCTTCTTGTATATAAAACCTATGTGACAGAAAGCGCTTGAAGGCACGTTCTCTTTTTAATGAAAAATTCGTTTATTAAGCCGCTTCTACAATTAGCTTCGTCTTCATCTCCATATGTCCCGTACCGCATGGAACAGAGCAATGCATTACATATTCGCCTGGCTTGTCGAACTCAATATTCGTTTCCAGCTTCTCGCCTTCAAGATCAACCTTCAGCTCATCAATTTTCAAACCGTGAATACCGCTTTTGTTTTTCAGACGAAGAATGACTTTGTCTCCAACCTTCACTTTATATTCTGTTTGATCAAAAGTGAAATCGGCGTTGGCTTGTACGTTTACCAAAACCGTACCTTCAGGCAGTGAAGCAGATTCATCCACTGGCTTTGCCGGCAAGCCTGCTGTTAGCAAATAAACACCTAGCAGTGATGCCGCTGTCATTAATACAAACATAATCCACTTATGCATTACAACGTACTCCCCTTTACCATCTAATGTTTACTTCTTATATTACATAAGATCGTCCTATGTACTCAAGCTTAAACTGATTAAGGGGAAAACTTTTTTGGTGATTATGACAAAATGATGAACTTTTCTCAATTGTCACTAAAAGCAGCATGGGTCAGGCTTGACATTTCATTCACAAACCCGTTCTTGTTGCTATCGACAATACGTTCGAAGCAGCTGCTCTGATTCCGAGCGAATATATCCCCATAATAAAATGAAGCGGTGTCTGTATCCTCGGCAAATATACTGAGCTTCCAGGCCATCCTCACTTCGCTTCTCTTCAACCATTTCAATGCCCTTGCTTCGCAGCTGTTTGCGATGAGCGGCCAGCTCCAGCAGCACACGGTCCTGCAAGCCAAGCAGCATCGTCTCATAAAGCTTAGGAAGCTTTGCTTCGCTTGAATGAAGCACGCGTATATCATGATCCAAAATCCGCACAATGATGCCAAGCAGCACATAACGCCTTGCAAGCACAAGCTCCTCCTCTCTCTGAATCGGCTCTCGCTTCATAACAAGCACACGCGCAGTCGGTTTCTCCAATGGCTTCATCAAAATAAACAGCCCCCTTCGCAATAAGAACACTTGTTCCTATTATATACAAAGTGAGCCGCTATATACAAGTGCTACATGATGAACTTTTACTTATTTTTATCTTTTAAAACTTCAATCATTTGGCGAAGCTTATCCGGAAGCGGCAAGCCTAATCTGCCGTAGTTTTCCGTAATGGAGATTAATTCATTAGCAATATAAAAATAAATAGCCGCTCCCATCGTTATATTATTGGCATCCAACAGCAGATCTACACGGTGTGCGATGAGGATAACGAGCAGCATCAGTCCTTTGCGAGCTAGTCCCCATGCTCCGAATGAACTGTTAAGGCCTCGTCCTTCCTTTAATGATGCGGACACACCAGTCACATAGTCTATAGCCATGACAACAATGAGCAGTGTAAGCGATTCCATCCACACACCAAAAGCAAATGTCACGATAGACCCTAGAAACGCACAAATGGAGCAAAGATATACAAGTCCTGGCATCAGGTATCCTCCTCTTCTCAATCTATACTCTATCGTATGCTGAGAGATTAGGGATGGTCTGTTCATTCTATTAAATATGCGGATAACTAAGCAAAGCTCTTCCATCCGCCATCCTGATCTAATAGATTTTTCCTTTCATTAGCCAATATTGCTTACCCTCCCTTTCTTAAACACTACCATGATGACGGCTGCCAGCGCCAAAATCAACATATTGGTCAAATCCCAAAAAGGCCAAATCGTAACAAAGCTATTAATATACGGAATGTTGGGACCAATGGTATAAGCCAGCCCAAACATCAGCAAGCCGAATGGAAATATAATTGCACGTTGTTCTCGCAGGCCAAGAAATTGAGATAGGCCGTATACAAAGGCAAACGCATTAATTGACATTTTCACATAGGTCGAAACGATATAGCTGATGACCAATACAGCCTCTACACGTTCTATAAATCGGCCAATGCTAATTCTTTTGGCCATGGCGTACGCGGCATAAATTTGATGCTCCGTCATATAATCGCCCAGCACGAGCAGCGACATAATAACGATCAGAAATAAGGAACAGCTCGCTACTAGGGAGACCAGCATAAAATCTCTTGTCCAGCTGTTTGTCTGCTTCATGAAAGGAAAGAGCATAAAAAAGGTAACCATTTGAAAAAAGGGAAAAGAGGTTGCATACAGTACGCCTTTGCCATAGTCCGCTGCTTTATGATGAAAAACAGGCAGTAGGTTGGAGAGTGAAGCTTCCGGAAGCAGCATAACAATGAACAGGATGAACATCAGCACCAAACCCACGATAAAAATCTCGGCCGATTTTGCAAAAACAACCAGACCAGCCCTCAAGGTAATGACAACTAGAATAGTAATCATAAGCACGATTACTCGTACCGGCGTTTCCGGCATCATTTGAGTTGTAACAAAGTCACCAACAACTCTCAATTGGGTACCTATGGCATTAAAAAGCAGAAATAAGAAAAACAGGCTGCATAAGCCGCCCAGCCATTTTCCTAGAGCAGCTCGATGAATCTCAATCAACGTAAGCCCCGGAAAAAGGCGGTAGCACTTATCTACAAACCAGACGACGACGAGTCCTGAGAACATGCTTAGCAAAGAGGGAATCCAGGCATCCGAGTCCAGAATGGAAGCAAGCAAGGTCGGAATAAACCAGAACATATCGCCCACGATGAAAAATAGAACGAGTACAGCCATTTGTCTAGCGCTTATGCTTCCCCGCTTCTGCATGCCCTCACCCCCTCGACTTAAAATGCATTAAACCAGTTTTCCAGCGGCTTATAAATGTACACAATAATATTTAGTGGACTAGGCAATCTGATTTGGTTGAAGGCACATATACTCAAAAAAGCACCCCCCGCCAGCATAATCAGATAAACAAAAATTTCTTTTTTCCAGCCTTTTTTCGCGAGCTTCGGCAGCTCGATGACCGCAAGCGTTATGGCCAGAGCCGATATAATCAGAATTCCAGCCACTTAGCCTTCCTCATTTCTTCAAATAGTTTTGAAACGCATCATTTGTCGTGCCGACCTTCGGAATCTGAAGCTCAATGTCATATTCCAGCTTGACCTGGGGAAACAGCTCATCCCAGTCATCCTTCCACTTCTCCCACTGCTTTGGCTTGTATTCATGAAACGTATTACCAAAGCCAAATATATCGGAATTATAGGTTTTCTGAACATGCTCAACAGCTCCCTGAATGACCCCCCTTATCCTCTGCTTTCCGTTTTCTTCAAGCATTTTGATCGTTTCCGGTTTCGTTAAATCGATTTTGCATTCCACATCGGCTACCGATGCCACCTGCTTCATCTTCACCTTAATGACCGGCTTGCCGTCCACGACCTTGGGGATAAGCTTCGTTTTATTGCGCAATACTTCCATGACAATATAACCGCCATCTGGACAGGTCTGATGGCCTACGGTGCTTGTCACGTTATCCATTATATAATTGTAGCCCTTGCTATAATTTTCATTGAGCCAGCCAATAAGCTTGTCAGAATGAAAAACAGCAAGCCCGGTAATTCGGGTACGCGTTCGTGAATCCGCTTGCTGGATATTCGAAATATTTTCCCCTTGCCGGGCTTTGCCTTCCAGCCGAACTCCGGTCAACACAGGGCTAATTCCGTCTGTAACAAGCTGTTCGATCAAACTTTCAATCGTAACCGTTGTTGTGGGCGCCCATGTTTTGGCAGATGTATCCAGTGCATAAAATAAATTTTCCGCCGGAATTTTCTCCAGCGACGTCAAAATTTTCAAAATTTGATTCGCCGGCGCATCATGCGCAATCATTAAATAAAAATCCGTACGGGCTTCAGGATTCCGTGACAGCAGGTCAAGCACATTGGCTATCCCTTCCCTCGCCAGCGATTCCCCGATGATCAGCACCCGGATATGCGCGGAATATATTTTTCGCGAGCTGGTTTCCGTCAGTTTGCGGAACGCTTCAAATACGGTTGGCGCAGTCGCCTCATACATGGCAACCGGCGAGCGCCCTCCCCCGCCCGCCTTTGCCGACAGCTCGCTAGGAATAACAACCTGAACGGAGACCCGGTATTGATTGCCAACCTTGTCAATGGCCGTTCCCAGCTGAATGCCGAGCGTATCCAGCTCCCGCCGATTCCAGCAGCCGCTGACTGCAGAAGCTGCAATTGACCATACCAGCATTAGCAAGAGCAGTTTGCCTACTCGTCTGGTAAATCTGCTCATGCTTTATCCCCCTAAATTTTCTGTTTGTTCCTCGGTCTTTGCCGAACCAAATTTTTCTCTGCGGTTGCAACAGCGCGCGTTCGCATTTTCGTCCAGGGCAGCCGAAACAGCGTATCCTTCTGATTGCTCCATATGAATGGGGAAAACGACTGCATATAGGGAATGCCGAACGATTGCAGACTATTCAAATGCAGAACGAGCAAAATATAGCCCAGCAAAATGCCGAATAGACCAAAGGAAGCGGCAAGCCCCATTAAGACGAAACGAATCATCCGTACCGATATCGACATGCTCGTAGCCGGAATGACAAAGCTCGATATCGCCGTAATCGATACGATAATGACCATCGCCGCCGAGACGATGCCCGCGTCTACAGCGGCTTGTCCAATAACGAGCGTACCGACGATCGAGACCGCTTGACCAACGGTTTTCGGCATTCGCACGCCAGCTTCCCGCAAAATTTCGAATGTGAGCTCCATCGCAAGCGCTTCAATAAAGGCTGGAAAAGGCACTCCCTCACGCTGAGCCGCCAAATTAATAAGCAGGCTCGTCGGAAGCATTTCTTGATGAAAGGTCGTTATGGCGATATAAAGCGACGGAGCAAGCAGCGTAATCATAAAAGCAATAAACCGCAGAATCCTCAGCAGAGTACTGATGTCCGCCCGTTGATAATAATCTTCCGCTGATTGGAAAAATTGAATAAACAGCGCCGGAACCAGCAGCACAAAGGGCGTACCATCTACCAAAATCGCAACTCGGCCTTCCAGAAGACCGGCTGCAATCGTATCAGGCCGTTCCGTATTGTAGATCGTAGCAAAGGGCGTCAGTGCAGTATCCTGAATCAGCTCCTCAATATAGCCACTCTCCAGAATACCGTCGATATTGATTTCACCAAGCCGCTTTCTCACTTCCTCCACGATCTTCTCATCCGCTACATTGCGCAGATACATAATCGATACGGAGGTTTTTGTAATCTTGCCAATTTCCATGCCTTCTGTCCACAGCTGCGGGTCCTTGATCTTCCGCCGAATGAGCGCTCTATTGGTAGCAATATTTTCAGTAAAAGCTTCCATTGGACCCCTAACGACAACCTGGGAGGTAGGCTCGCTGACATTGCGATCCTTCCAGCCCTCGGCGGCTACACAAATCGCATCTGGACTGTCTGCCAATAACAGAACAGCCCAGCCGGACAGCAGTTGATAAAATAACGGGTCCCATTCGCTGATCGTAACGGTTTCACCGACCGCGAGCACCGCATTTTTCAAATATAACAGCCTATTGCCGCTTTTGCGGCTCGCCGTTTGCTCCTCAGACATAAAATAATCCAATATAACATGATGAATCACAGTGGAATCCGTTAATCCATCCATATAAACAAGCGCCGCTTGCAAGCCATTGTCATTATTCATTTCTTTAATCACGAGATCCTGGCTGTTGCCAAAGCTGGCTCTGATGAACGAGAGATTGCTCATTAATTTCCGATCCAGCCGCTTATCCACAGAAGCGTTCATCTACAAACCACCTCCCCAAGCTGCACATAATTGCATATATTGTCCAAGAGGGCTTCCAATTATTCCTTATAATTGGAAGTCCCTTCACGCTAGCCCTCTCCTTTCTTGCTCCAGCCCTGTCTCAACCGGGCGGCTATATAACTTAGCAGCAGCAGCCCCGGCGAGTAAGTAAACACCCAGAACAGCCACGCCACATCGAATTGTACAAAAGCAACGATGCCCGGTGCCAAAAAATAAGCATAGCCGACAATAAGAAACCCAAATGGACGCATCATAAAACGATGGTCCTGAAGCTTAAACAGCTGCTGCAGCCCCCGTACAAAAGCATAGCCATATATGATGCATCGAAAATAAGTGGAAATGATATAATCAATCGCCAGCACCGCTTCCAGACGCTGCACAAAGTCGCCGATATTGATTTTCTTAGCCATCACATAGGGCGAATAGACGGTATGTTCAGTAGCGAATACCCCCAGAACGCATATACACAGCACAATAATTACCCAAATGGCTATACCTGCAGCAAGAGCAGCCAGCAAATAATCACGGGCAGCGTGCTCGCTTTCCTCCACGCTATCGAAAATCATCAGGAATGCGAACATTTCACAAAAAGGAAATGCGATAAAAAAAAGCGCTCCCTTCACGATGCCCGGAAATCCCGTTACCTCGATCGGCAGCAGTTGAGTAAGATCTATTTTCGGGATAAGCAAAATGATGAGCAAAATAAACAAAGCGGAAAAAAGCGGGAAGATCACCTCGCCCAGCCGAGCAATCGTCGTGATCCCACCGCGTATGGCAAGCGTAATCGGCAAAACCAGCAGCAGGCAAATGACTAGCTGCGGCGTCTCCATCATCATTTGCGTCGTTACAAAATCCGCGATTTCCCGAACCTGGGTAATCGAAGTATTAAACATCATCACGAGAAATACGAGGGATAGAAGTCCACCGGCTATTTTTCCAAATGCTTGATTATTAATATCGATTAGGGTTTTCCCTGGGAACCGTTTGCTGATTCTGAAAATAAACCAAGCAGCTCCAACACCAAACGGCACGCCAATTAACCCCGACATCCAGGCTGATTGTTTTGCAAAAGCAGCTGTCAAGGGAGGTAGATATAGCTGCATATCGCCGATAATGAAAAATATAACGAGAATGGCTAGCTGCCTCACGCTAATCGTTTGTTGTTCGCGCTGCACTTCGTATCACCCGCTTTGCGTTTGAAATATAGCCGTAATCCATTTTGTCCAGCAAGATGTTGAATTATCCATAAATGGATTTTTGCTGTTACCGGCTAATCGGCCGTCTCCTTCATTGGCAGCTTGCCCCGCAGTTTTGCAAGTCCCCAGCCAAGCAGCAGCAGCCCCGGCGAATACGTTAAAATCCAGAGCACCCAGGGTACGGCTAACGTATTAAGAAACACTATTCCCGGCGTCACCATATAAGAATAACCCAACGCCATAAATGCGAAGGGAACCGTTAATATTCGAAAATCTCGAAGCTTGAACAACCGCGATACGCCGAGAACGAAGGCATAACCGTAGATTAAACTGCGAAAATAGGCGGTAATAATGAAGCTGATTGCAAAAATCGCCTCCATCCGCTGAACGAAGTTGCCGATGTTGATTTTTTTCGACATAATGTACGGGGAATAGAAAGAATGTTGGGTAATGTAAGTACCAAGTACTAGCAAGCACAGCAAAACCATAACCCAAATCGCTAGTCCGCCTATCAAAACCCCCAGCATATAGTCACGGGCACGGTGTTTGCTTTGAACAACATTCGGAAAAATCATCAAAAAAGCGAATAGCTCGCAAAAAGGAAAACCTACAAAAAATAATGAGCCCTTCATAATGCCGGAAACGCCCGCACCCCAGATAGGCAAAAGTTCAGTAGGCTTCAAACTCGGCAGGAGCAACAGCAGGAGCAGTACAAACACCAATACAAATAAGGGAAATATCGTTTCGCCCGCTCGACCGACCGCTCGAATGCCCCCATGTATCGCGATCGCTAATGGAAAAATCATCAGAAGGCAGATCATAATAATTGGCGTCTCAATCAATATTTGTGTGGTGACAAAATCACCGATCTCCCTGATTTGGGTAATCGAAGTGTTGAACATCATCGCCAGAAACAGCAGCGAAACAAGGCTTCCGGCTAGTTTGCCAAAAGCCTGATTATTGATTTCGATGAGCGTCATATCCGGAAAATGTTTGCTGAGGCTGTATATAAACCAAGCCATGCCAAGTCCGATGGGCAGGCCTATTAACCCGGACAGCCAGGCGGCTTCTTCTGCGAATTCGGCCGTAAGAGAGGGTAAAAACAACTGCATATCGCCCATGATAAAATAAATAACGAGGATAGCTAGCTGCCTTGCGCTTATCGATGGCTGTCCCTGCTGCATGTTGCTTCACCCGCTTTGCGCTTAAAATGTCGGCTTGCTGCCGTTATCCATTTTGTCCACAAGGATGAATAATTATCCAGCATGCGCGGGGAAAGGCAAGATGGGCAAGATCAGCTCGGCAGGCTAGCTATACATTTCGCGGTAAGCTTTCGGGGAGACGTTTTCCGCTTTGCGAAATACGCGAATGAAGTAGCTGGATTGCGAAAATCCCGTTCGGCTGGCGATTTCGCTGACAGGCAGCCTGGTCGCAACTAGCAGGCTTTTGGCGGCGGCAATACGGCAGGCGGTCAAATATTGCTGCGGCGTACGCCCCATTACCTGCCGGAATAGCCGCAAAAAATAATACGGGCTGTAGCCGCACAGCGCTGCCATCTCCGGCAGCGTCCACGCTTGTTACTCGTGCCGCGTATAAGATCTGCCGCTTCGCGAATCGCATTTTTGGTGATGAGCGGCAGCGCATCGTGCTCCAGGCGCTCCGAATTATGGGCAAGCTCCGCCAGCAGCTCATATAGAAGCGCTGACATCCGCGGTTCATGCCGCGTCTCGAAGCTGCCGCACAACATGTACATCTCCTCTGTCAGCTCGATAAATCGCGCAAGCGAAGCTTGTGAGACGGCAAACAGCCACACGCTGGAAGCATCCGCTGCCCGCAGCAGCATAAGCTCCATCGGCACCATAAAATGGACCCAGCGCACATCCCATGGCTGCTCGGGATCGGTTCCATAATGCTGGTAAGCTCCCCGAGGATATAAGAAGCCCTCTCCCGCCTTTAGGCTGACGCGCTGCCCCTCCTTCATGACATAGCCGCTTCCAGAGCAGACAATATGCAAATTATAGGCAGCTATAGCCCCTGCGGCCCGCCGCTCGTTATGCTGGGGAAAATCATTATATCGGCCGACTGAATCCGGATAACAGACATAATGCCCGGCAGCCGGCTCAGGCAATTGATAGTAGGTACGCATCGATTAGCTCCTTTTCGCCAAAGAGCGCAATATTTTCATATCGATCACAACATAATAGTATATACGCACTGAAATACTGATTCTACAATAATAAAATAACCGATAGATAGCAATTTATTATTATTTCTATGGAGGTATAACTTTAATGACACACGTAAACCCAATAAATGAGTTTGCCCTTGGCGTCTGCTATTACCCTGAGCAATGGCCTGAGGAGCTATGGGATGATGATCTTCGCCGGATGAAGGAAATGGGGCTCTCGATCATTCGGGTAGCCGAATTTGCCTGGTCGGTGTTCGAGCCCGAGGAAGGCGTATTCCAATTTGACCTGTTTGACAAAGTCATTGACCTGGCTCATAAGCATGGGCTGAAGGTCATTATCGGCACCCCTACAGCAACGCCGCCTGCATGGCTGACGTTCAAGTATCCCGAGGTGCTCAACGTAACCTTTGATGGGGTCACGCTTCAGCATGGTCTGCGCCGCCACACCAACTATAACAGTCCCAAATATCGGGAGCTGAGCGCTCGCATTGCTCGCCAAATGGCGGAGCATTACTGTGATCATCCGGCCGTCGTTGGCTGGCAAATCGACAATGAATTCAATTGTGAAATTTCCGAATTTTATTCGGAAGCGGATCATCTGGCTTTTCGAGAGTGGCTGCAGCGCAAATACGTTACGCTCGACAAGCTGAATGAAGCTTGGGGCGCTGTCTTTTGGAATCAGACGTATTCCGCTTGGGAGCAAGTCTTTCTTCCGCGCCCGACAGCGGCGCCAAGACAGCCGAATCCGCATCAGGCGCTGGATGAGAAGCGGTTTATTTCCGACAGCACTATTTCTTACGCCGAGGTGCAGGCCAAGGTGCTGCGCGAGGCAGCGCCCAAGCAGTGGGTAACGACGAATGGCTTGTTCGGCCATCTCGACAGCCACCGGATGACGGATGAGCTGCTGGATTTTTTCAGCTACGATTCGTACCCGCAGTTTTCCACCATTAATTTTGACAAAAATGAAGAAAACCCGCTGCTCGATCGCGGCTGGAGCCTAACGCTGTCTACAACCCGCTCCATTTCTCCGAATTTCTGCATTATGGAGCAGCAGGCTGGGCCAGGCGGCTGGGTGAACCGCATGGATATGCCTTCGCCGAAGCCGGGACAAATGCGCCTGTGGACGTACCAATCCATCGCTCATGGCGCAGATATGGTCATTTATTTCCGCTGGCGTACGGCGGCCTTCGGCAATGAAATCTATTGGCATGGCCTGAACGACTACCATAATGGCCCGAACCGCCGTCTTCGTGAAGCAGCGCAAATCGGCGCCGAGCTCGCCAAGGCCGGGCCGCATATTGTCGGTACGCGAAACCGGGCAGAGGTTGCCCTCGTTCGTGACTATGACAATGAGTGGGATGGCGAATACGATATTTGGCACGGCCCTTTTTCCTGGAAAAGCAGCAAGGAATGGTTCAAGGCGCTGCAGCACCAGCATATTCCTAATGATGTTCTTTACATGAGAAGCGGTACAACGCTCGCTGACCTTCAGCGCTACCGCGTGCTCGTCTATCCGCATCCGGCCATTATGCGGGATGAAACAGCTGCTTTGCTGGAGCAATATGCCGAAAGCGGCGGCACCATTATATTCGGCTGCCGCACCGGCTACAAGGATGAGCGCGGCCACTGCTACATGCGCCCATTTCCTGGCGCCGCCGCACGCCTTGTCGGCATTTCCGTCGAGGAGTTTACGCAAATTAAAGGTACGCGCAAGCCGGCAACGATCGAATGGAAGCAAGGGGGCGGTGAAGCAACTACCGCAGATCTGTTCAATGATGTGCTCACAGTCGAAAGCGATACGGTCGAGATCATTGGGAAATATGCCTCCGATTATTATGCAGGCAAGCCCGCCGTTACCCGCAATGCTGTGGGAGCAGGCTCAGCTTGGTATTACGGCGCTGTATTCAATGAGGCGGCGGCGCGTAACGTGATCGGCCTGCTTGGCTTGTCATCGCCTGTTGCCAATTGGCTTTCACTGCCTGAGCAGGTGGAGCTGACTATTCGCGACGGCGAGGCTGGGCCGCTCTACTTCCTCCTCAACTATGCGGAAGATGCTGCCGAACTGATCCTCAGCGAGCCGCGCACCGACCTTATAAGCGGCGATACGCTTCAAGGCTCGGTCGTACTGGAACCTTACGGTGTTCTTATTTTGACCTAAATGATCTTGAGCTTTCTTCAAAAAATATAATTAAAACAAACAGCACCCCGATCCGCCTCATCATCTGAGGGAGATTCGGGGTGCTGTTATTTTGCCTAGCCAAAGGGCAGGTGTGCAGCAATCGCCAATCGTGTCTTTCTTTTACCCTTCCGCCTCCAGCGCCAGCTCAAACTCCGCATCGCGGTCACAGACCAGCTTGCCATCCTTCACCTCAAGCTTCGCTACTTGAATGGAGCTGCGCCGCGTGAGATATCCAGGCACCTGACCTGGCACCTCCCAATCGCCGCGTCTGTCTGGATGGGTGAAATAGAAAATATACGCCTGTTCACCCTGAACAACGACATCGGCATGCAAGCCAATGGTTCCGTCATCCTCACGCTGGCCCGGCTCATTCAAGATCAAGTTGTTGCGCTCCCAGCGCTCCAAATCATCCGAACGGAAGACGCCTTGTCCCCGCCATTCATCGACGATCATCCAATACGAGCCTTGCAGCCGGAATACATTCGGCCCCTCATGCCCCTGCTCCGTAATGACTGGACCAACCACTTTCCAGCTATACAAATCGCTGCTGTCTGCGGCGTAAGTGAACGAGCCGAGCGCCTCATCCTTATACCACATGCGGAACCGTCCATCCGGCAGCTCATAGATGCAAGCATCAATGACTCGGTCCGAGCTGAGCCGCACATTGGAAACAAACGTCCAGTCGAGCAAATCAGTGCTTGTATAGTGAAAAATCTCCCGTTTATGGCCTGCCCAATCATCGGGCACACCTTGAATATAGCTGACGTACATATGGTAAAGCCCATTATGCCAAATAATTTCCGGGGCCCAAAAGGTATTTCGTCCCCATTCAATGTTCAGCCCCGTAAGCGTTCCCCGGTAGGTCCAGCTGCGGCCGCCGTCTGCGGACGATGCGACGCCTAGATCCGTGCCGTGCACCCATGCGAAGCCTGGACCCTCCACCGTAGCCCGGCGATTCGTATAAATGATCCACCATTCCTGCTGCTCGCGATTATATATAACGACCGGATCTGCCGCACCGTCAAAGATTGGATCTCGAAATAATGGCGCCTTCATCTGCTCATTCCTCCCGGCAAGCTCTGTTTGCATTCAAGCGTAAACGGCTGTCGCCGTCCTCTGGCGGCAAAGCTACCGTTTCGCGTTGAAATATAAGCCCATTATAAGGGTTAAACTTATAAATGCTTATATTTTAAAAATAAACGGCTGCTGTCAATGGTCAATGGCTCGCAACAGAGCGCCACCTGACATCATTTGGATTCGGACAGCTTTTTTCTTTATATTTAGCGGAAATTTGCACAATACATCCGCAAACGATGCATGTCGTCCCGCTCATCAGCTTCGGACAGCTGCCGCATTCCCGAAGGCGCGCTGCATACACCTCATCGTCCACGCAGCGTTCGGACGACTGAAACATCGGCGCAGCCAAAATCCGCTGGATCTGCGCTTCTGTGACGGTATAGCTGTCATCACAGCCTTTGCAGCTTCTTGCGCTCCTGTCCATGCCCGTCTTCATGCCGTCCGCCTCCATTGCGTTCTATTCATCCCTTTATTATTGCTCGATCAGCTCAAGCACCGTAACCGACATCGCTGGAAGCTTAGCCGATACCTTTTCGCCATCCCATGTAAAGCTTGTAAAAGCGGCAGGTTCTACTGCATTTGGCTGCTCAAACGTATTATGCGAGTCAATGGCCGCGCCTGCTAGCACTGTGCCCTTGATCGTTTTCTGGCCTTGTCCCAAGCCGCGCAGCGCAATGGATACGTCTGCTTCGGCACTATGATCCAGATTACATAAGCTGATATGGATTTTGCCATCTGCCGCTTTGGAAGCCGATACTGAAATTTGCGGCAGCTTCTCGTCGCCATGCTCGTAACGGGCGCTAGTCGTATGCGTATCCAGAAGCTCAGCATCCTGATGCACCTTAAAC
Source organism: Paenibacillus algorifonticola (assembly GCF_000971975.1). Lineage (GTDB taxonomy): Bacteria > Bacillota > Bacilli > Paenibacillales > Paenibacillaceae > Pristimantibacillus > Pristimantibacillus algorifonticola. The sequence continues at coordinate 268,306 of NZ_LAQO01000001.1, forward strand.
ATATCAAAAATATGATAGGTTGGCGTCAGCAGCATTTTTTCCCCTTCTGTCAAAATAACCGATTGCAGCACATTGACGATTTGCGCAATGTTCGCCATTTGCACACGGTCGCAATGATCGTGGAAAATATGCAGCGTAAGGCCAGCTACGAGCGCATCGCGAATCGAGTTTTGCTGGTACAGGAAGCCTGGGTTCGTGCCCGGCTCTGTATTGAACCAAGTACCCCACTCATCGACGATCAAGCCAACGCGCTTCTCAGGATCATATTGATCCATAATCGCCGAATGCTTCGTAATAAGCTCTTCCATCCACAGCGCTTTTCTGAGCGTAATGGCCCATTCATCCTCAGGGAAGCCGGTAGCTGCTCCTTTGTCCTGCCATTCCTTTGGAACGGTGTAATAGTGAAGGCTGATGCCGTCCATTTTATTAGCAGCTTCCCGCATCAGCACTTCCATCCACTTGTAATCGTCGACGTTCGGGCCGCAGGCAATACGGTAAATTTCATTGTCGCCATAATTGCGAACGTAAGTCTGGTAGCGGCGATACAGATCCGCATAATACTCCGGACGCATATTGCCGCCGCAGCCCCAGTTCTCATTGCCGACGCCAAAATATTTCAGCTTCCACGGCTTCTCGCGGCCGTTTTTCTCACGCAGCTCCGCCATTGGCGATACGCCGTCGAAGGTCATATATTCAACCCACTCGGACATTTCCTGCACCGTGCCGCTGCCCACATTTCCGGAAATATAAGGCTCGCAGCCGAGCTGCTCGCAAAGCAGCAAAAACTCATGTGTGCCAAAATGGTTATTTTCGACTACGCCGCCCCAATGCGTATTGATCATGCGCTTGCGCTCTTCGCTTGGGCCAATGCCGTCTTTCCAGTGATATTCATCGGCAAAACAACCGCCCGGCCAGCGCAGCACCGGAATATTCAATTTTTTGAGCGCTTCCACAACATCGTTGCGAATGCCTTTCGTATTTGGAATGACCGAATCCTCGCCAACCCAGAAGCCTTCATAAATACAGCGTCCCAAATGCTCGGAGAAATGTCCATAAATGTTGCGGTTAATCGTGCCTTTAGCAATGTCTGCGTTAATTGTAATTTGATTACTCATCGTTATAGCCTCCAATATGAATTAATAAAAACATAAATCATTTATTGATAACATTAATTTAACTTCATCATAAACAATCCAACTGCATTTATCAACCCTCTTTTGAAAAATAAATCCGGTAAACGTAAACGCTTACGCTGACCCTTCGCTGCAAACGTATGTTTTGCGTCTACCCTGCCAACCGCTCTAACGTTCAACGCCAAAAAAGCTCCCCCATCCTCGCTCGGATGGAGAAGCTTTCTGCTTTAAACCTTATACAACTTCGCTTGTTATGCGCTTGCCAGTGAACTGGCTGTTATACAGATCGGCGTAAAACCCGCCCTGTTCCAGCAGCTCCTCGTGTCTTCCTTGCTCAATAATAGAGCCGTTGTTCATGACCAAAATCAAATCAGCGCCACGAATCGTCGATAGACGGTGGGCAATGACGAAGCTGGTGCGATTGTTCATCAGCTCGCCCATCGCCCGCTGGATAATAATCTCCGTACGCGTATCGACGCTGCTCGTCGCTTCATCCAGGATCAGAATCGATGGATCCGCTAAAATTGCCCGGGCAATGGTCAGCAGCTGCTTCTGCCCTTGGGAAATGTTTGACGCTTCCTCGTTCAAGATCGTGTCGTAGCCATCAGGCAGCGTCCGAATGAAATGATCCGCGTGCGCCGCCCTTGCTGCTTGATAAACCTCTTCCTCCGTAGCATCCTCGCGCCCATAAGCGATGTTGTCGCGAATGCTGCCATTGAACAGCCATGTGTCCTGCAGCACCATGCCGAACATCCGGCGCAAGCTTCTGCGCTGGAGCGCTGTAATGTCCTCGCCGTCAATCGTAATGCGGCCGCCATTCAGCTCATAGAAGCGCATCAGCAAATTAATCATCGTCGTCTTGCCCGCTCCGGTCGGACCGACTATGGCGACGGTCTGGCCGGGCTTAACATCAATATTCATCCCGCTAATGAGCGGCTCATCCGGCTTGTAGCCGAAATCTACCTGCTCGAAGCGAACGGCGCCAGCTGGCTTGCTGATCGCTTTGGCATTTTTCGCCTCGGGCACCTCATCCTCTTCATCAAGCAGCTCGAATACCCGCTCTGCGGAGGCGATCGTAGATTGAATGATATTCGCAATGTTGGCAAGCTGCGTAATCGGCATTGTGAACTGTCTAGTATATTGGATGAATGCCAAAATATCACCGATTTTAATCGCATTTCTCGTAACGAGCAAACCGCCAATGACGCATACGAGCACGTAGCCGATATTACTAATGAAGCTCATAATCGGCATAATGATGCCGGACACAAATTGTGCGCGCCAGCCGGAATCATAAAGCTTTTCGTTCATTTCATTAAATTCGTCCAGCGATTTGCGCTCATGGCCGAATGCTTTGACGATTTTGTGCCCCGTGTACATTTCCTCAACATGCCCGTTCAAGCGTCCCAGCTCAGCCTGCTGGCCAGCAAAATATTTTTGCGAACGCTTGGCGATCGCCTTCGTTGCCAATAGGCTCGCTGGAATCGTCAAGAAAACGATCAGCGTTAAAAGCGGGCTGATAGTCAGCATCATAACGATGACGCCGACAAGGGTAATGAATGACGTTATGAGCTGCGTCAAGCTTTGCTGAAGCGTATTGCTAATATTGTCCACATCGTTGACGACCCGGCTTAGCACCTCGCCGTTGGAGCGCGAATCAAAAAATTTCAGCGGCAAGCGTGCGAACTTGCTATTCACATCCTTGCGCAGGTCATAGACGGTTTTCTGCGCGACGCCTGCCATTAAATACTGCTGAATGAAACCAAATGCGGCGCTGATCAAATACAGCACGACTAGCGTCAGCAGGATGGTGTTAATCGCATCAAAATCAATACGGGCACCCGGCACGCCTTGGGCTGTTGCCATTACACCCTCGTACAGTTTCGTTGTCGCATGGCCCATCATTTTCGGGCTGACGATGCTGAACACGGTACTTAAAATCGCAGTCAGCAGCACAAGCACAAGCTTCGTGCGATGCGGCTTCAAGTAGGCGGCCAGCCGTTTCAAGGTGCCCTTGAAATCCTTCGCCTTCTGAGGGGGCATCATCATGCCCATTCCGGGCGGGCCCATGCCGATTCCTTTCGGCCTTTGCGGGGAATTCTGCTTCTGCTCACTCATGCAATTTCCTCCTCCGAAAGCTGTGAATATACGATTTCTCGGTACACATCACAAGACTCCATAAGCTCCTGATGCGTCCCGATTCCGGCCAGCTGGCCTTCGTCGAGCACAATGATGCGATCGGCATCGAGCACTGTACTTACCCGCTGGGCAACGAGCAGCACCGTCGAATCTACCGTTTCCTTGCGCAAGGCGGCACGCAGCTTCGCATCCGTCTTAAAGTCGAGCGCCGAGAAGCTGTCGTCGAACACATAAATTTCCGGCTGGCGCACAAGCGCCCGGGCAATAGACAGCCGCTGCTTTTGCCCGCCAGAAAGATTGTTTCCTCCCTGTGATACGCTGGCGCCATACCCTTCCTTCATCGTGCCAATAAACTCGGTCGCCTGCGCCACCTCTGCCGCATGCTCCATTTCCTCGTCGGTCGCATTTTCTTTGCCATAGCGCATATTTTCAGCGATCGTACCTGTGAACAATACTGCTTTTTGCGGCACAAAGCCGATTTTTTCACGCAGCGCTTCCTGGGATAGATCACGAATATCCACATCGTCAATGATGATGCTTCCACCCGCCGTATCGTAAAAACGCGGAATCAAATTAACGAGCGTCGACTTGCCTGATCCCGTTCCTCCAATAATAGCTGTCACCTCGCCAGGCGCCGCTTTGAACGATATATTCGATAAAGCCGGCTGCTCGGCTCCAGGGTAGCTGAACGTCACATCGCGAAACTCGACGTAGCCTTTGCGAGTGCCTGTGTTCTTCACGCTGGCGTTGTCCGCAATATCCGGCACCATGTCGAGCACTTCATTAATACGCACCGCCGATGCCGACGCACGTGGAACCATAACGAGCAGCATCGATAACATAAGAAGCGAGAACATAATTTGCATCGCATATTGGATAAAAGCCATTAATGAGCCGACTTCCATATCGCCATTCTCAATGCGCAATCCGCCAATTGCGATAATCGCCACTGTAGATAAGTTCATGACCAGCATCATAAGCGGCATCATCACCGCCATAATTTTGTTCACTTTAATCGCCGTTTCGGTCAGATCGCTATTGGCAGCGTCAAACTTCTTGTTCTCATAATTCGTCCGATCGAATGAGCGAATTACCCGAATGCCTGTCAGTCCTTCGCGCAGCACCAAGTTCAGCTTATCAATGCGAACCTGCATCATTTTAAATAGTGGAATCCCTTTGCGGACGACGGCAAAAATCGCACCAGCGAGCACAGGCAGTGCGACAACCAGCACAAGCGACAGCTTCGCATCTTTCGAAATAGCCATAATAATGCCCCCGATACACATCATCGGAGCCATCACCATCATGCGTAAAATCATTATCAACACTTGCTGTACCTGCGTAATATCATTTGTCGTCCGTGTAATGAGCGAGGCCGTGCCGATTTTGTCAAACTCCTGCAGCGAAAAGTTTTGCACATGTCCAAACACCTTCTCCCGCACGAGGCGCCCAAAGCTAGCTGAAGCTTTTGCCGAAAAATAGCTGGCGCCGATGGAGCTAATACCGCCGACTGCCGCAATGAGCAGCATATAGGACCCGATTTTCCAAATAAGCGGGGTATCTCCTTTAGCTACTCCATCATCGACGATGTCCGCCATCAGCGTGGGGAGATATAAATCAGACAGCGACTGAATAAATACAAGCACAAGCACCGCGGCTATCAGCCAGCGAAACGGCTTTAAAAAGCGGAATAACCTTAACATTGCTGCTCATCCCCCGTTAGTTCAGACTCATTAAGCTCATCAAAATACTCAAATGCTTTGGATAAAATCCGAATCAGCTCAAGCGAATCCTGCTCTCCCAAGTATTGCGCCAGTCCTGCCATTCGATTCATAAAATCGGCAATGACCATCTTCGCCTTGCGGTCCCCTTCCTCTGTCAGCGAGATGCGGACAGCCCGCCGATCATCGGGATCAGCGTTTCTCTGCACGAGTCCATTCGCCTCCATGCCGTTGACCAGCTGGGTGACGGTGGGAGAGGTTACCCGAAGCAACCGGCTGATGACCGATATTTTCATCCCCGACTTATCCTGCGCCTTCATAGAACCCCGCTTGATGCACATCAGCACCTGCATCTCGCTAAACTTGCCGTCCGGATTCGGCTTCTGCCGCCAATTGAGCCGATGAAAGCTGCGAAACACACGAATCAATTCATTCGTAATCTGCTCGCTATGTTCCGTTGCTTTGCTTGTATCGCTCGTTTTGTCTATGCTGCTCTTATTGCTAGGTTCGTTTTTGTTATGTTCCAAGGGGATATCCTCCTTTCATTTATATTTCTTTGCCCATTCATGTAGGCTACCAATTATTTTCCTATTAATTATTTTCCCTATAATTATCTTATAACTAAAATAATAGGCAACCTAATTATAAAGCGCTAATTAAACAGCTGTCAATATCCCATTTCCAAGCTTCTAGGGTGGCGATCGAGCCCTGACCCTTTCACGCAGCGCAGCGCCCTTTCCCCCCCCCCCTTTACGTTTCAAACATAAATGAATAAATTCTCATTAACTTCTCATAAACACGAAACAAGACGAATTCCCCTTCAATTGCGCTCTCATCATGAGAAAAGGCTCATTTTTCGGTGTGTTATAGTGTTTTTAGCCAAAACGAATCATACAACGAAAGGAATCACACCATAATGATTAAGAGAAACTTTTTTCGCTCCGTCATCAAATTGAGCTTATGCGCAAGTATTGGTTTGACAGCCTTCACCTTCGCTTCAGGCAACCAGGCACATGCCGCAACTGAAACTTCCCTACAATTAATCGACTCCGGCAAGGAGTTTATTGGAACCCCCTATAAATATGGAGCCCCAGCAGGCATTACATACGCTTTTGACTGCTCTTCCTTTACACAATACATATTCGATGCAATGGGCGTTTCGCTGCCACGCAGCTCATCCTCCCAAGTTTCCGTTGGAACCAAAGTAACTAAAGAAAACCTTAGCGTAGGCGATCTTGTCTTCTTTAACACAAGCGGCAGAGGCATTAGCCATGTAGCTATTTATGCGGGAAACAACAAAATTTTGCACAGCTCCTCCAGTAAAGGCGTAACGATCAGCAGTCTAGGCGAGTCCTACTGGCACAACCGCTACGTGACAGCTCGACGCGTATTGAAAGCCTAAACGGAAGCCTCCAACGATTTAGACTGTATCAATAACGCTCTACAATAGAACCCATAAATATAAAAACGTCCCGAACGCTAATCCGTTCAGGACGTTTTTGCTTATTATAGTATTTCCAGTGCTCCTCCAAATAAAAAATGCCGTCCCTTCTCCAGCACCAGGCTGATGAAGTGGACGGCATCCTTTCATTCACACTTAGGAGCTGTGAGGAATTTAGTAACCGCTTTTATTGACAAAATCTCCACGGTTTTGGGAGTTTTGTCAATAAATTAGCGGTACTTTATTTCGTAACAGTCTCTTATTTGCTAAGCGTTTCTGTCAATACAGGTACGATTTGCGATTTGCGGGATACTACACCCTTCAGAACGGCTTTGTTGTCAGCCAGCGTTACATTGTAGGCTTTCTCAACTGCGCCTGCCGCGCTGCCGATAGCAAGTGCCACGGAATCGCTGTTCAAAATGTCTGTTACGACAAACAGGAACAGATCCAAGCCTTTTTCCGAAACAATCGCGTTAATCGCTGTTTCCAGATCCGCTTGGCGAACCAGAACATCATTTGTGTCAACCGCATTAACTTGCGCGATTTCTACTTTGCTGCTGCCCATTTGGAATTCTTTCGCATCAAGCGAAAGCAGCTGAGCGATCGATTTGTCGCGCACGTCTGCTCCTGCTTTCAGCATTTCCAGACCGTATGTGTCTGTATCAACGCCAGCAATAGCTGCGAGTTCCTTAGCAGCCGCTACATCTTGCTCGGTGCAAGTTGGCGATTTGAACAGCAAGGAGTCGGAAATGATTGCGGACAGCATCAGACCTGCGATTTGCGGCTCGATAGCTACGCCGTTTTCTTTGTACAATTTATTCAAAATCGTAGCTGTGCAGCCTACAGGCTCAGCGCGATAGTATAGCGGGTGGCTTGTCTCAAAATTCGCAATACGGTGGTGGTCAATAACTTCCAGCACGCGAACTTGATCGATATCTGCTGCGCTTTGCTGACGCTCATTGTGGTCAACGAGAATAACAGTCTCCACTTCATTAGCTACTGTTTCTACAAGACGAGGAGCTTCCGCCTTGAAATGGGTGAGCGCGTATTGCGTTTCACCGCTAATTTCACCCAGACGAACCGCTTCAACCTCAAAGCCCAGCTTAGCCTTCAAATCAGCATATGCGATCGCAGAACAGATTGTATCCGTATCCGGATTTTTATGCCCGAAAATAAATGTTTTTGCCATTATACTGTCTCCTTAGTCCTTGTATTTGGGATTGCGGCAGTCCGCTTTTCCCAATAAGTTTTTTCCCACGTTTGATTATATAATATAATGAAGTATATTCCTATGCCCTTACAGAGATTTTTGCAAACAATTCTCGAATAAGCTTGCTTAAAGGCAGAAGCGAATGGTATAAGGGGTATAGAACATTCGGCTGCCGAGTTACCACATCATCTAGATAGAACAGGAGACCTACGAAAAATGAGTTATAAAATTGCTTTTTTTGATATTGATGGCACATTATTAGATGAAGAAAAACAAATTCCCCAGGATACGATTGATGCGATTCGTGAAATTCAGGAGCAGGGCGTCGAGGCTGTCATTGCGACGGGACGTGCGCCTTATTTTTTCAAGGATATTGCCGAGAAGCTTGCGATTAACTCCTTCGTCAGCCTGAACGGCGCTTACGTCGTGTACAACGGCGTTCCCGTATACCACAATCCCATTCCTCGCACAGATGTCAAGGCGCTTGTTGAGCATGCCGGACTTCATAACCATTCGCTCGTCTTTGAGGGCCATGACGCATTCTTTTCCAATGCTGAAGCGCATCCTCAGGTGTTCGACTCCGTAACGTCGCTGCGCGTAGCGCAGCCGGGCTTCGACCCAGGCTATTGGGAAAAAGCAGACATTTATCAAATTTTCCTGCATTGTGAGCCGCAGGACGAGCATCTGTATACGGACGTTATCCCGGGTTTGCGCTATATTCGCTGGCATCCGTTTGCAATGGACGTGCTTACCAATGATGGCTCCAAGGCGCTTGGCATTGCCGCGCTGCTGAAGCATTTGGGACTGACGGCGGAGGAAGCACTTGCCTTCGGTGACGGACTAAATGACAAAGAAATGCTAGAAACCGTTGGACTAGGCATTGCCATGGGCAATTCCCATCCGGAACTGCTGCCATTCGCCGATTACGTAACGACCCATGTGAGCGAAAATGGCATTCGCAATGGCTTGCGTCACGCTGGCTTGTTGAAGTAATAACGTCATAACCATCTTATTTAAAAAATAAAGAGGTACAGCTAACGGTTCGAAGCGTTAGCTGTACCTCTTTTCATATATTTGGAATTAGCTGCCGTTTACGTTCAGCCAATTACTTTCCTAATGTTAGACATGCTCACGCAGGTCAGCCTGGCAAAACGTACTGGCCTTATTCTCGCTTATTGTTCTTCTACAACGGTGCTTTGAAACAAAAATTGAATGAGCCACCACAAGGACAGCAGCACAATAACCGCCGATGAGGTTAAAGAAATCCATTTAAAAAACAAGTACAAAAAAGGGTTGCTGGAACGCGTTCTCCTCTGATCTCCACCACTAAGGTTCATAATAAACTTCGCCTCCTGTATGCATTTTATGAAGCTCTAAGCCACGCCATGTTGCCATGTTTACTTCCTCCTCTTATTCATTAAGGCCTCTTTGTTCAAGAGGCCTTATCAATACTCTAACATATATATGACATAAGAACTACAGTTAACTACCAAATAGTCACCAACACGTCATATTTGACCACTAGCCGTAAGCTCGACTTTAACTTGACAAAGGTTAGTTCATAAAATATAGTTAGTTACAAATAGTAATCAACTTAATACAGGAGGAATTACAAATGACCTACAGCATACATGCTGATACCGTACTCGGAAAAGTAAAGCTTAACATTAGCGATTTGGAGCGTTCGCTGCAATTTTATCAGGAGGTCGTTGGCTTGCAGGTGTTGGAGCGCGAAGGCAGCACAGCCAGCCTTACGGCTGACGGCGTGAACGTACTCATTGAGCTGGAAGAAATTCCGAATGCCATCGTCTCTGAGCGCAGAAAAACGACTGGCCTATACCACTACGCCCTGCTGCTGCCTAATCGCGAAGCACTCGGCGCCGCGCTCGCCAGATTAATCACCTCCGGCATTCATATTGGCCAAGCCGATCATCTCGTCAGCGAAGCGCTGTATATCGCAGACCCTGACAACAATGGCATTGAAATTTACGCCGACAGACCACGCTCGGAGTGGAAAAAAGAAGACAATGGCGATTACGTTATGGCAAGCAATCCTGTCGATTGGGATGGCCTCCTTGCCGCTGCTGATCCGGCTGCTGCCACGCTGCTGCCGCCCGGCACAATAATCGGGCATATTCATCTGCATATTAATGGCATTCCGGCGGCTCGCGCCTTTTACAATGGGCTGCTGGGCTTTGACATCGTAGGCGACTACACCGATTTCAAAGCGTTGTTCGTCTCAGCCGGAGGCTATCACCATCATATCGGGCTTAACATTTGGGCTGGCATTGGCGCTCCTGCACCAGCCGCCAGCACTACAGGGCTGGAATACTTCACTATCGTCTATCCGAATCAAGCAGAGCGAGATACAGCTATAAGCAGGCTGCGTGATGCGGGAGCAGCACTTACGGAGACGGACAGCGTTATTTTTGCAACTGATCCTTCCAGCATTCGCATTAAGCTTGCAGTAGCGGAATAATAAACCGGCAAGCAGCTATAGCAAAAGCCACGCAAAACCACAGACATGTGGTCTTGCGTAGCTTTTATGCTTTTTCTACTGGAAGATTTGCTCCCTCTCAATTAAAGAGCCGTTCTTATAAGTCGTCGCTCAAAAGCGCAGCTTCCGGCGTCACCTCATAAATCGTTATATTGCTGCTGCCTCCGCCAAAGCCCCTGGAGCTGCTATTGCTAGCTGCATCACTAGCTGTACCGCCGCTGTCCGCCGCATTGCCGCTTCCGCCTGTCGATTGCCACTCGCTGGATGGGACCTGCTTGCCGTACGAAGTAATCCATTGCGTCAGCTCATTATTAATGCCGCCCCCGCGTCCGCCTTGCGAGACAAGAAAATATTTCAATTCCCCTGCAGCCACGAGCGCTTTCAGCCGGTCTACGGACAGGACGGGATCGGAGCCGGAATAACCGCCGAGTATAATGACATTTTCCCCGGAATCTATAATATATGGTGCTGCAGTCGAATAGCTGTTCGTCGCGAACAGATACTTCTCACCTGTACGATGCGCCTTCAAAAAAGCAAGCGCTTCTTCATTGAGCGGCTCATCACGGGAAGATGCATTCGTCTGATCAGGCCCTGCCTCCGGCAGCTGGCTGCTCTGCCCATATACAATAGGTGTCGTCGCCCAATAAGCCGGACCAATGAAAAGAACAAGAAGACCGAGCAGCGCAATCAGGTTCACGGCTGGCTGCTGCCAAATTTTTCGGCGGCTCGCCGCGTGTTCTCCGCTTTGAACGCCAACATTCGCCCCAGCTTCATACCCTTCTGTGCCACCACCACTATGTTGGATTAATGACTTCGACTGCTTCTGCTTCGTTAGCCGTAGTACAACCAGCAGCATACTAGCTGCCAATCCGCCAACTAGCACGGCAAGTGACCATCCGCTGCTGATTGCCGCGTCAAATGGATGCATAATATACCATTCGAACACAGCTGTTGCTGCAATTCCGAGCGGCAGCAGCCAGCCTAGCCAGCCAGCTTTGCTGCGATATTGGCTCCAAAGCTCACTCCAGCCTGCCCCCAGCAGCGCAGCAATCGGAGCCCCCATTATAATCAAATAATATTGATGAAAAAAGCCAGCGACGCTGAAAAATCCCATCACCGGCACCAGCCACGCCAGCCAGAACAAAACTTCTTTATGCTTCAGCGTTACATTCCGTCTGCGAATGCTTGCTAGCATACCCACGCAAGCCACAAATACAAAAGGCAAGAACCAGCTTGCTTGACCAGACAGCTCGGCTTGGAACAAACGAAGTGGACCTGCCGTTCCTGTTCCAAACATGCCGCCAGAAACACCGCCACCAGGCCCGCCGTTAAAACCGCCAGCTCCAGCACCTCCTCCGGCACCTCCTGAGAGCCCGCCGGCTCCGCCATCAGTACCATTTCTGCCATTTCCAAAATTCTCGGCTCTGCCGCCATTATTGCTATCGCTGTCCGCACCCTGACTGTTTGCCCAGCGACGGCTGCCGGCATCATCGCCCGCTCCCTGCCCATCCTGCTCTATGGACGCAACGCTGCGATTCCCGCCTGGAACATCGCCGCTGAACCAGCTGTTTACAACATTCGTCTGGGCAAACGCCATGTTTACAACTGCCGGAAGCTCCTGCGGCCCCATCATCGAGCTGGTCCCGCCTCCGCGATTTCCCGTTAATCTTGAAAGACCATTGTACCCGAAAGCCAGCTCCAATACGGAATTTGTCTGGCTGCTGCCCACATACGGCCGATTATCAGTCGAAATGGAATCGACTGTCACCGCCCAAGACAAAGAAATGATCAGCATAATGGCGGTCGCACCTGCCAGCAGGCTAATTTTTTTAAACCATTTGCCCTTCCACGCCATTAAAGCAAATAAATAAAAGGCCGGAAGCACCATGTAGGCCTCCATCATTTTCATATTAAAACCGACCCCTATGACAGCAAAAGCGCCAATGAGCCACATCGCCTTACCCTGCTTGGTTCCGCGGAACAACAGCCATACTGCAAGCAGCAGCGTAAAAACGAGCATGCTATCGATATTATTCGTTCGGCTCACCGCAACCGCAACTGGCATCGTCGCCATCGCTGCTGCCCCGATTCGCGCTGCCGTAAGGCCAAAGGTCGGTTTAAACAGCACATACAGCAAAATCGTCGAGCCGATGCCGGATAACGCTTGGGGCAAAATCACGCTCCAGCCATGCAGTCCGAATACATAGGCAAACGCCGTCTGTACCCAGAACGTTACCGGCGGCTTGTCAACCGTTACAAAGCCTCCAGAATCTACCGTTGCAAAGAAAAAATTGTGGAAGCTTTGCAGCATGCTGGCGACCGTGGTCGTATAATACGTATTGACATGGTCATCTGTCCAAATTAAAAATCCATTCAATAATGCCGATACGAGTATACATAGAATCCATATTGCATCTACTCGCTGCTTTTTTATTGCTGCCATGGCTCAGCCGCCCCTTCGCTTCCGTCTCTTGCTTGCTTCACTATGAGAGATTGTGCGCCGTTTCCCTGAAACCCGAATGAAGCAAAGCTGAAAATTTGCTTAAAACCACAGAATTCAGATGAAACTTTCGCCGAAACAGATAATAATGTAAGAAGCAACCGTTAGCAAAACTGGAGATGATAAGATGTCGGTAAAAGGAATTAGGCTGCTGCTTGTTGATGATGAGCCGCATATTGTGCAGTTTTTGGAGCTTGGCTTGCTGAATGAAGGTGCGGATGTTCGGACAGCCAGCAATGGCGAGGAAGCGATTATGGTCGCTAGCGACTTCAAGCCGCATGTTGTGATTTTGGATGTGATGATGCCGGGTATGAACGGCTTTGAAGTATGCCAGGCGCTTAAGGCAACGGGCGATAATATCGCCATTATTATGCTGACCGCCAAGGACGAAACGCAGGATCGCGTGAAAGGGCTCCGGATTGGCGCTGACGATTATGTCATTAAGCCATTCAGCTTCGAGGAGCTGCTTGCCCGCATTCAAGCGAGACTTCGCAATCAGTTTCCGAATTTGCTCGGGGAAGTTGTATACGGCCCGTTCCGCATCGACGATCTGCGCAAGGAGCTATCCTATATGGATCAAGTGCTGGAGCTGTCACCTACCGAATATGAGCTGCTGAAATTTATTGTCATGAATAACGGCATTGTGCTGAGCAAGGCGCTTATTTTGGACAAAGTATGGGGCTATCATTTTGGCGGCGAGGAAAACATTGTGGAGGTGTACATCCGTTCGCTTCGCGAGAAGCTGCAGGACAAAGAGCACCGGCTTATTCGTACACTGCGCGGCTCTGGCTATCGCATGGATTTTCCATGACAGGCCGAAAAGCTCCGCTGCTGCTGCGTCTCTTAAAGCCCGAATCGCTTCGCTACCAACTGCTCAGCCGCTCGCTGTTCGTACTGGCAGGGCTGCTTCTGTTAATTGGAACGCTGCAATACGTTTTAATGAAGGACTTTATTTATAATAATCGCGCCGAGGCATTGGAAGCGCAAATTCAGGCGATGCCTCGCCAGTGGCATTCAGACTACAAACCGGGTTACCCGAAAAAATCACCCTATAACGGTGATGAGACACCTAATGCTGCCACATCTTCACAACCGCCGGAGCCATCGGTAGAAAATCCATCTACTCAGCAAAACGGGCAGCCCCCCTCTTCCGATCCGGCCCGTTCACCTGACCCAAACGGGCAGCCTTCGCAGGAGAACCCAAGCAATATGCCTAATTTCACTCAGCCAGGACTATCTCTTGCCTACGTTAGCAACACAGGAGAACGGACGGTAATGACGACTAGCAGTGAAACTTGGACACCAGAGCTTAGCCAAGCGGAATACATGAAAATTTTAAAGGATCTGAAAAAACATCGCGAGGTCAGCTATCAGTTACTCAGCAACAGCGAAGGTGCACAGCAGCTTGTCGTCTTTCGGCTGGCCGGACCGCCCGATTCCCCAGATGGGCTCATTCAAGCAGGCAACGATACCGATCTGCTGCAAACGGTGCTCGCTTCGCAGCTCGCGATTTTCGCTGGGCTGTCTATTCTTGCCTTGGCAGGAGGCTTATCGCTGTATTTGCCGCTGCTGCGCAAGACGCTTGCGCCGCTGTCGCGCATCGTGAAGGCAGTGCAGCGCACAGATGCCATCAATCTCACCGAACGACTGCCTATTTCACAAGGACAGCAGGAAATCGATCTGCTTTCCGAAGCGTTCAACGGCATGCTTGGACGACTGGAAAGCTCCTTCGAGACGGAGCGGCAGACGACGGAGCGGATGCGGCGCTTTGTCGCTGACGCTTCGCATGAGCTGCGGACGCCGCTCACTTCTATTCATGGGTTTTTGGAGGTGCTGCTGCGCGGAGCCGCTTCAAATCCTGAGCAGCTGCACCGCGCCTTAACAAGCATGAAGCTGGAATCGACGCGCATCAACAAGCTGGTCGAGGATTTACTGCTGCTAGCCAAGCTTGATCAAGCGCCTGAGCTCGTTAAGGTCGATACGAGCCTGGACAAGCTGATTCACGAGTTGGAGCCGCAGCTGCATATTTTGGGAGGCCAGCGCAAGGTACTTATCGAAACCGCAAACGAGATAAGCGGACGGTATAATCCCGATCAGCTCAAGCAGGTGGTGCTCAATTTATTTTTAAATGCGGTCCAGCACACCGATGCCCAGCAGGGCAAAATAACGCTTAAGCTCGCAAAAGCGGGAGCCAAAGCCGTCATCAGCGTCACCGACAACGGAGCAGGCATTAAGCCGGAGCATCTCCCCCATTTGTTCGAGCGTTTTTATCGCAGTGAATTTTCCCGTACCCGTCTGAGCGGCGGAGCAGGCCTTGGGCTTTCAATTACGCAATCCATAGTTGAGGCCCATGGCGGTACGATTGAGGCGGCCAGCATCATCGGCGAGGGCAGCACTTTCACCGTCAAGCTGCCGTTAGAGGATGTATAGCTTGATCAGAACATAAGCAAACAGGGTGTCCCTCAAAGCCATGAACTGGCCGCCGGGACACCCTGTTTTATTTTTCACTTTGCAGCACGAACGCATCCAGCTTCTTGCGATCCACATCATAAGCCTCGTAAGTCAGCTTATCTCCTTCGATGGTAATGCCAGCAAACATTTGCTTATTATTTTGAAAATGAACCTTATGATAAAATTGATCCTCTTTCTTCTCATTAAACTTCTGCCCCGCTGCGTTAGTTACGACATAGACAGTGCCGCTTGATGTGCTGATGACACCCTCTCCATCCCCTGTAACCTTGCCAGCCTTCAGCGGATACGATCTTGCATATTCATGGTTATGCCCCTGAAGCACGAGATCAACTCCATATTTATCAAACAGCTTAACCCAATCATCGATTTTCTCGTATTGATTGCCGGCATAGGGGCCGCGATGCACCGACACAATAATCCAGCGTTTGTCTGTAGCCGCCAAATCCTTCTCAAGCCACTTCGTCTGCTCCTTCTTGTTCGATTCCGTGTTCAGCATGATGAAGTGCGCCGAGCCGTAGTCGTACGAATACGTCGTTCCCTCAATCGAGCCTTTCGCCCCATTGGTGGGCAAATTGAAATGAGAGATGAAATCGTCTGCGTTGTCATCAACCTCGTCATGATTGCCTGTAACTGGCATAAGCGGAAAGCGGGTAACCCACTGCTGCGACTTGCCAAAAAAGTTTTGCCACGCGATTTCATCCTCTGGATTTTCCGTCAAATCACCGTTATGCACAATAAACTGCGCGCCAGGAAATGTCGCAAACGCCTGATCCAGCGTATTTCCCCACAGCTCGAAATCCTGCTCCGTTATGCCTTGCGAATCCGTCACATTAATAAAAGTTAAATGATCCGCATCCTGCGCCTCCGTCATAAAATGGAACGCTTCGCTCCAGCCGCTCTCACTCCCGTCGCCCACGCGGTACGTATAGGCAGTGCCCGGCGACAGCCCCGTCAGCTCCAGCTTATGCACCCCTCTTACTGCGCCGCTGCCCGTATCCAGCGTTGCCGCCTTCCCTTCTAGGCGACTGACCTGCGTCCCCTCATCCGACAATTTCCCGGCATCCATTCCTTCGATCCATTCCAGCACCGTTCCCGCTTGCGGATTATCGGTGAACCAAGTGAATGCGCGGCTCGTTGCCGCATCCTCCTTAAAGGTCGTAACGACTGCATAAGGCCTACCAGCAGCCTTCTCTGTTGTCCCATCCGATTTCAGCCACTCTATTCCTGCAACAACGAGCAATAGTATAAGACAAAGGGCAATAATCCATATCCATTCCTTTTTCATCGCAATCTCCTTCCAAGGGCAGTTCATACCTGTACTGCCTTTTACGATAACGCTCCCGCACAAGGCAAGTCAAACGTTTCACTCGGCATTCAGCAATCTTTCAGCGGGCACTCATTTTCACATCAGCATCTAAATTTACAATAGCTTTACAAACAGCTTAGCCAATACACCATAACAGCTAAACGATTGATAGAGAGAAGGAGGGAGTAATATGCAGCAACATTTGAAGTTCCGGCATGAGCTGAAATTTATTATCAACCAGCATCAATATTTCATTATCCGGCAGCGGCTTAAAAATATGATGCAGCAGGACGCCAATGTCGGCGATACGGGCGAATACCACATTCGAAGCTTGTACTTCGACGATGTGAACAATAAAGCGCTGCATGAGAAGCTTGGCGGCGTACGTGACCGAAGCAAATATCGGATTCGCATTTACAATACGCAGGACAAGGTCATCCATTTTGAGAAAAAAATCAAATTCAAGGATTACATTGCCAAAGTCAAGGAGCCGCTTTCGCGGACTATGTATGACCAGATGATGGCTGGCGACTACGAGGTGTTCAACCGGCCCGATAAGCCGCTGCTTATGGAAATTTACAACGAGATGAAGCACCGGCTGCTACGCCCAAAGGTGATCGTTGATTATGTGCGCGAGCCTTACATTTACGAAAATGGCAATGTGCGAATTACGTTCGACAAGGATTTGCGAACAGGCCTGCATGCGCTGGACATTTTCGACCCGAATCTTGATCCCGTCATTGCTCTGGAAGATAACCGGATGATTCTTGAAGTGAAATTCGATGAATACATCCCGGCTTATATTAAAATCGCGCTCCAGCTCGAAGGGCTGAATCGCACCTCGGCATCCAAATACGTGATCTGCCGCAAATATCTTAAATTCAACACTTGGGAGGATTTTTAAACGATGGAGACAACTACTACGGCAGCTGCCGCAACTACTACAACGACAGAAACGTCTACCTCTTTTTCCGATATTATTAAAAACTCGGTGATGAGCAACTTTACTTCCGATATTAGCATTTCAAAAATACTCATAACGCTGGGCGTAGCTTTTCTGATCGGCTTCTTCATCTATACGCTGTACAAACGGATTTTCAGCGGCGTGCTTTATTCCAAAAGCTTCAACGTCTCGCTCATCGGCATGACGATGGTTACGGCTATGGTCATTATAGCGATCAACTCCAATCTGGTGCTCTCGCTCGGTATGGTCGGCGCATTATCCATCGTCCGCTTTAGAACGCCAATTAAAGATCCGACCGACCTGATTTTCCTGTTCTGGGCAGCGGTTGCCGGTATCGTATCGGGTGCAGGCTTCTATACGCTCGCTGTTATTGGCTCCGTTGTTGTCGGCCTCGTGCTCTTCTTCTTCGTAAAAGGCGGATCGGTTGAGCAGCCATACCTGCTTGTCGTCAACTGCGACAATGAAACGACGGAGAAAGAAATTCACAGCCGTCTGAACAAACTCGTCAAACGTTACAATGTGAAGCAAAAAAACGTTACACGCGGCAATGTAGAGATGACGATTGAAATCAGGCTTCGTGATCAGGAAGGTGCGTTTGTCAACCAGCTTTCCGAGCTTACAGGTGTCAAAAATGCCGTCTTGATTAGCTACAGCGGGGATTATGTATCTTAATAAAAGGAGGTTGCCGGCATGAAGGCAAAAGCTTCAACCTTGCTTCTAAGCCTGTGCTCCCTCCTTCTGCTCCTCACCATTACAGCCTGTACCAAGGGTACAGACTCTACTACAACGACAACGGAAACAAGCGTTGTTTCTGACGGGGAGCAGGCGCTGGATGAGACGGTTTTTCCCAAGGACAAGGTTATTGATGTAAAAATTACAGTGGACAAAGATGATTTTCAAAATATGCTGGACAATGCCAGCTCCGAGGAATTTAAGGAAGCGACTGTCGATTATAACGGCCAAGTGTTCAAAAATGTCGGCATACGCACGAAGGGCAATCTCAGCTTGAGCAGCGTCGTCAATATGACCGATTCTGATCGCTACAGCTTCAAGCTGTCTTTCGATGAGTATGTCAATCAGACGATTGAAGGCATTAGCAAAATCAATCTGAACAATAATTTCAGCGACGCCTCCTATATGCGTGAGTTCCTTTCCTATGAGCTTGCCGAATCAATGGGCTTGCCAACCCCTAAATACTCGTATGTGAATGTGTATGTAAATGGCGAGCTTTGGGGCTTTTATTTAGCCGTCGAGCAAATTGGCGAGGAATATTTGGACCGTAACTTCGGCAACAGCTACGGTGCGCTTTACAAAGCAAACGGCGGAACCGGCAGCGAGCTGAACTGGCTGGAGACGATTAAATCGTATACGGGGCTTGACCTCAAATCGGCTTCGTCCAATGACGATATTTTGCTGAAAATGCTCGATGAATTAAATAACGGAACGGACTATGACAGTGTTCTCGACATACAGGAAGTATTGAAGTTTATCGCCTTGAACGCGGTAGCGGGCAATATGGACAGCTATTTGTCGGAGAAAAAACATAACTACTATTTATATGAGGATGATGGCCTGTTCTCGATTTTGCCTTGGGATTACAATATGTCCTTCGGCGGCTTTGGCGGCTCAGGCGTGCTCATTGATGAACCGACATCCGGCACGCTGGCGGATCGGCCTCTCATCGCCAAATTGCTGGCAGTAGATGAATACAAGGAGCAATACCACGCGATTATAAAAGAAATGATCGAAGGATATTTGGCAGATGATACCCTTGCTGCCAGAGCTAAAGAAATATCCGAGCTGATTTCTCCTTATGTAAAAGCGGACCCTTCTTCCTTCTATTCTTATGAAGAGTATGAGCAGGGCATTACGACGGTGCTTTCCTTTGCAAGCACGCAGGTAGCAAGCGTCACGCAGCAGCTCGACGGAACAATCCCATCCTCTGGCGATGGCTCCGGCAGCGGCAGCAGCGGCTTTGGCGGTGTTGGCGGAGGCATGGGCGGCGGCGGTTTCCCTGGTGGAGGCAGCGCCCCAGCTGACGGCAATAACGGTGCGCAGCAAGGCGGTCAAGGCTTCGGTGGTGGAGGCTTTGGCGGCGGCGGACCTGGTGGCCAAGGCGGTATGGGCGGCCAAGGTGGCATGATGGCGCCACCGAATGGCATGGGCGGCGGCGGTCCCGGCGGTCAAAGCGCTCAGCCGCAAGGCAGCGCATCGGAAGCCATGACTGCAGGCATCGCCTTAATCATTTTAATCTTATCGAGTGTGTTCGTTATTTTCTACAACCGCAGAAGGCTGTAAACAGCCCTGTGAAACGGAGTGTAAAAAATCGCAGAATAAGCGATTTTTTACGCTCTTTTCTTTTGTTACGGCTGCCCTGCCCTCGCTATCAAGCGGTTCCCGGCTCATTTACATTAGATATTTATATAAGTAAGTGATGCAATTTCGTCATGGAAACTAAAACTGACCCAACTGATTTGAACGTTCGTAACTTCGCCCTGGTGATCGAGGACTTAACAAAAATTTTTATTCGATTGCCATCCATTGAAAAATTAAGCTTCACCACGCTATCGGTGCTGCACACGCTGTCGCACAAAAGCCCGATGCGACTGAATGAGCTGATAGCTACTGAACAGGTTACACAATCAGCAATCACGCAGCTAGTAACGCGTCTAGAGCGCGACGGATTAGTTGAACGTCGATCAGATCCAACCGATGGCCGTGCAGTGCTGGTTCACATTACAAGTCAAGGCGCGAAGGTCATCGATTCACGCCGAATAGATCGAATTACGCAGATCAAGGAGGAACACGCATGACAGAATCCGCTTTTGCGCTTGAACCCACACCGATTTACGTTTCAGAGGACCTGCTTACAGATCTCAATACAAGGCTGAAATCTACCCGATGGCCTCTTGGCAATGGCAATGAAGACTGGTACTATGGCGTGAGCAGGAGCTACCTCGCGGAGCTCGTCGACTACTGGATCAATGAATTTGACTGGCGCAAATCCGAAGCTGCGATCAACGCCTATGAACACTACAAAATAAAAGTTGACGAAGTTCCTATACACTTTATGCGAAAGCCCGGTGTTGGACCAAATCCCACTCCGCTAATACTGACTCATGGTTGGCCGTGGACTTGGCATACACTCATGACCGATATTCTCGGTTATAAAAAATACGCCGCAGCGGGGTGCGACGTTGGTGCTCTCGTGACTGGTCAACTTGGCCACAAATATAATGACGAACTCTATGCCATCCACATTGGCTCCGCACAGAAGCTCAGCCTATTCAACGGTGCTCGCGCATGGGATCTCAGCGGTGGGCGGCCAATCCCTGACAACATTCCTGATGAGGTTCGCAGCAAAATACTGGAATTTGATCACCGTTTTGCATCGCATCTTGCCGTACATGTTCTCGATCCGAGTACACTCGCCTTCGGATTGAGCGACTCGCCAGTTGGAATGCTCGCATGGATTTTGGAACGATGGGCCAGATGGAGCAGCAACGACGGCAATGTCAAGAATGTCTTTACAAAGGATGACATTCTTACACATGCGACCATCTTTTGGGGTAAATAATGCCATCGAATCTTCAATGCGCTTTTACGCAAACGCAAATCGATACCCGTGGACGCCAACTCACGACCATTGGCCTGTCGTTAAAGCGCCCACCGGCATTACCTTCGTAGGCTACGAGAACCCGTCAGGCGTCACAACCGGGAACAGAGTTGAGAACTTCCTCAGCAGCGACCGTGCACCTTGGTACAATCACGTTAACATAACAGCCCATGAACAAGGCGGCCACTTCATACCTTGGGAAATTCCGGGCAACTGGGTCGATGACCTGCGCCGAACCTTCCGCGGACGACGATAATTGTATGCCTAGTTCATATCTTTTGTGCATCCATTGCATCGACCGTTCGATCTAAAATGCAAACAAGATGTTCACATTTCATCAATATTATTAGAAGCTAACTTAATTTTTTGATGACAACAGAAGCGTTTACGTTTGTTTGTGTACCACCGGCCAAAGTCTGAAGGCTAACCGCAGCAGCTGAACTATGATTTCTCAGAGTAAGAACATCACCGGCCGCTAGAGCAATTATAGCCTGCCCATTGTTTTGCTGAGTGCCGGCACCTGAACCATATACAGTTCCCGTAACCAGCGTGCCATTTAAAAATAGGGCGAATTGGTTGGGTTCTGCACACGTCACGGAAAAAGTAACCTCATATTTTCCCGGATTGCTAACTGCAATTTGTGCGGTTCCGGGGTCATGTGTGATTCCAGGTGAAAGAATGCCATTTGAATCAAAAATAATATCAGTTTCTACAGGAACAGTTTGAGCACCTACATTATAAATAACACCGGAAATTATGGGGGGAATGATAGGGTATATAATCGCCATTCATTTTCACTTCCTTTATTTGTTTTTCAAGTAGATATGTACGAAAATAATATCCCCAAAAGCATTTAAAAAGACAATACCGACAATCCAAAACAATATAATTGTCGGCATCTCATCAATAAAGATGATTAGTTTACAACAAATTCGACTACAATTGTTGTCGCAGGATCGAGTGTATCACCACCAGGTATCGTAATCGCAGTGGTGGTAACGGTTGAAGTATCCGCTGTTTGAATCTGCGCATTAATATAAAGATTATAATAGGCGGGTGCAGTTGGAAAGGCTGTGGCAGCAACTCCGGCATCATTGGTGGTGGCTGTTGCAAGAATATTATATGCAACGCCGACACCTGTTCCGTCTCCAATTGTAGCAGTAAACCTTCGAGCAGCCATAAAGGGTTTTGTAATTGCCATTTATATCACCTCCCTTCTTCAATCTCTACTAGTAAATGACAGAGATAGATTAAAGGGAAGGGCGGATCATCTGATTAAACGCACATTTTATAAGGTTACTTGAGCAAAAAATTGAATGATTTCGAGAATAATAGGCGTACCTAAAAAATAGTTTGATTGTTTAGATTAATGTTCAAGGCACTGAATATTTGAGGTCACAATACTCGCGGAGCCGTTACAATATTTTCCAGCTGTGTACAAGCAACACGTTTAAAATTTTTTCTGGATAAAATAAACTTTTTACGTTCTTTTTTCTTCTCAGAGGGCAAACAATAATTGTTTTCTTTTTAAAATCTTTTTTCCGACCAGTATTAGAGTTCATCACTTTCCGTTTAGCTGTTATACGTATTTTCTTTTTTTGACGATACATTTCTTATTACGTGCATGCTTTCTTGTTACTGAAGTCATTCCATTTTTATTATGGATATTGACACTCTACAAGCTAAACATCTCCCTATACAACAATTGTATATTATGAGATTTCTCTATTGAAGGTATAGACTTTTAACTAATAACTATATAGACGTTAATCTATTTTACTGAAAATAGGTGTCAGACTACTTGTCTTTATATTCCTAGTCTACAACTTTATTTATTGTGAACACCATTTCAGATTACTCTGGAAAATAGACGTACTTTTTTTACCTTCCAACGTTCAAACATTCGCCTTTTCAATTGATAAATGATCATTTTTTGGCGAATCATTAGAATACCCCCTTTATTTCTGCCAAAATAAATACTGTCAACAGCGCTCATGACGCTTTCTTCTTTTCCTTTCATTGCGACTGTAAACGCTATACATTAACATGATTATAAACCCGTTTGTTAACAGCTACATGAAAAACGGTGAAAACTTGTTGCGCGTGATGATCGCTTCGTTCATTCATATACCCGCGCCTATCGAAGCTGTTATTGCTTCGCAATTCATTGAGGAGGAGTCATGTCATGAGTAGTCAAGAAGTACAACAATCGTCATCCGGCGGCGTAAAGGTAGGGGTGCAGAAATTCGGCCGGTTCCTAAGCGGAATGGTTATGCCGAATATCGGTGCATTTATTGCCTGGGGGATTATTACGACCCTGTTCATCCCGACCGGCTGGTTTCCAAATGAAGATTTGGCAACGCTTGTTGGCCCAACCATTACTTATTTGCTGCCGCTCCTGATCGGTTATACAGGTGGTAAAATGGTTCACGGCACTCGGGGCGGCGTCATCGGTGCCATGGTCACGATGGGCGTTATTCTCGGATCGGACATTACCATGTTCCTTGGAGCCATGATCGTAGGTCCGCTGGCCGCATGGATTTTGAAAAAATTTGACCAATCGCTGGAAGGCAAAATTCCCTCTGGCTTCGAAATGCTTATCAACAACTTTTCTTCCGGCATCATTGGCGCGGCGCTCTCTATTGGGGCATACAAAGGTGTTGGCCCGCTCGTTACCGCATTCAGCAAGCTGATTTCTTCCGGCGTTGAATTTCTCATCAACCACGGCCTGCTGCCGCTGGCGAACATTTTAATTGAGCCGGGTAAAATTTTGTTCCTGAACAATGCGATTAACCACGGTATTTTAAGTCCAATCGGGCTTGAGCAATCGCTTGCTACTGGCAAATCCATTATGTTCATGCTGGAGTCGAATCCAGGTCCTGGTCTTGGTATTTTGCTCGCTTATTGGCTGTTTGGCAAAGGCGCAGCGAAAGGCTCTGCTCCAGGCGCTATCATCATTCAGTTTTTCGGTGGTATTCACGAAATTTATTTCCCGTACGTCCTGATGAATCCGCGCCTCATTCTTGCGGTTATCGGCGGCGGCATGGCTGGTACGTTCACCTTCTCCCTGCTGGGCGCAGGCCTTACAGCCGCTCCTTCACCAGGAAGTATTCTCGCTTATTTTGCCCTTGTGCCTAAAGACGGCTACTTTGCTATGATTAGCGGCGTTGTCGTTGCGGCGGCGGTATCATTCGTAATCGGTGCGCTTCTGCTGAAAACAAGCAAAAACGCTCAAGGCGATATTGAGGAAGCAACGACTAAAATGCAAGATATGAAAGCCTCGTCCAAAGGAGCTGAAACGGCTGGTGCTCAAGCTGTCACAGCTTCCGCAGCCGCTAACACGGTGAAATCGAAAGACGATGTGAACAAAATTATTTTTGCCTGCGACGCTGGAATGGGCTCTAGTGCAATGGGCGCTTCCATTATGAAAAAGAAAGTCAAAGCAGCTGGTCTTTCTATACAGGTGACCAACACGGCGATTAACGATCTCCCTTCCGATGCGGATATCGTCATTACCCATAAATCGCTGACTGAACGGGCGCGCCTCAAAGTTCCTGGAGCTGAGCACATCTCCATTGAAGATTTCTTGAAGAGCCCCGAGTATGATGCTTTGATCAAAAGATTAAGCTAAGCGTAAACGGCTGAAGCTGCCCTTTGGCGGCAAAGCTGCCGTTTCGAGGGTGAAATATAAGTCCATTTATAAGTGTGAGGCTTATAAATTCTTATATTTTAAACGAAGCAAGCCTAGACTTTGCGCTTAACGCTGACATTTAATGTCGGCGTTAAGTCCATTTCCCGGATAAGGATGATCTCCTATCAAAGTATCGACGAGACAGCGACGTATTGTAGAGCTGCTTCTGGAGCAGCGGGATGAAATAACAGCGGCCGATATTGCCGCTGAGGTAGGGGCAAGCACCCGAACGATTCACCGCGAGCTGAGTGACATTGAGCTTGTGCTAGCTGCCAATCATATCAAGCTGCATAAGCGTTCCGGAATCGGGATCAAAATTGAAGCGGACAGCGAGAGACTGGAGCGTTTTAAGCAAGCGCTTGAGCATGCGGATCTGTTTGAATATTCAGCTGAGGAACGCAAGGCGCTTATATTGTGCAGGCTGCTTAAGCATACCGAGCCGATCAAACAATTTTCGCTCTCCCACCAGCTGCGCGTTACGATGCCAACGATTAGCCATGATCTTGACGAGCTGGAGCAAATGATTCGCGATCACGGGCTGACACTCGTGCGCAGGCGCGGCTACGGCGTAGAAATAAGCGGACCAGAGCCAGCAAAAAGGCTGTTTATTGCTTGGCTCGCGCAAACTCATCTGGACGAATCCGACCTGTTCGGCCAAGCCCAGGAAGCCGTCGCCTTGCATCCTTTATCGAAAGAGCTGCTGGCGATGGTTGGCAGGAAGCATTTTTTCTCCCTGGAGCAGGCGTTTTGGAAGCTGGAGGATGGCTGGCAGCTGCAATTATCAGAAAAAGAGCATTTAAATCTGCTCATTCGGCTTGCTGTCACGATGACGCGAATTCAGGAAGGCCATTTGGTTCCACCGCATGTGAACGGAGCTCTGCCCTCCTACTCAGCGAGAGGGGGAAGCAAAGCCGAGGAACTGCTGCGCATGCTTGCAATGGACCTGCCTTCTGAGGAAGTCCGCTATATCGCCAAGCTGCTAAAAGCTACCGATTCGACTGAAGAAGATGGACTGCTGCTCGCCCAAGGAGATTGGACGCTCAGTGCAAGTGTAACGAAGCTGATCGCTTTTATGGAGGAGCAGCTCGGCGAGCCTTTTACTGAGGACCGTTCACTTAGAGAAGGTCTGCAGCAGCATATGCTCCCTGCTTTTCGCAGAATCGAGGAAGGCAGCATGATTCGCAATCCGCTGCTCGCGCAAATTAAGAAAGATTATGAATTGCTGTTTACCCTTATTCGCAAAGGCGTTAATGCTATTGTAAGCACAATTGAAGTGCCTGATGAGGAAATTGGCTATATGGTCATGCATTTTGGCGCCTCCATGGAACGGCTCAAGCAGTTTCCGCGAAAAGTTAGAGCGGTGCTTGTCTGCACCAGCGGTATCGGTTCGTCAAAGCTGCTTGCCGTTAGAATTAGCAAGGAGCTGCCGCAAATTGAGCTGATTGGCAATCGGTCTTGGTACGAAGCGGCTCGCATGCCGGAGCAGCAATACGATCTTATTATTTCGACGGTTGATTTGCCGATAGCTGCCGAGCGTTATATTAAGCTAAGTCCCCTGCTGCTGGAGGCGGAAGTAGAACGGCTGCGGTCCTTTATTCAAAATATTACGCTCAAGCATGCTCCCTCGCCCAATACGCCGGAAACGAGCAGCCACTCGCCGCTGGAGCGGTTAATGCAGTTAAAAATGTACGCCTCTGATGCGGTTATGCTGCTGGAAACCTTTCAGGTTTATACGATGCCGGAACGGCCTGGCCTGCCTCGAGACGATTTAACGGACGTCACCGAGGAGCTTATTGAAAGCATTCGGCACTTGCATGCGGTGACCGACGAGCAGAAGGTCGTTCACCTGCTGTTGACACGGGAGCAGCATGGCAGCCAGGTTATTCCGGACACGGAGCTGGCGTTGTTCCATACCCGCTCTGATGCGATTGCCTTTCCTGTGCTCAGCCTATTTCGATTTAATGAGCCGCTGCCATTTGGAGACAGCAGCGCTGCTCCAGTGAAGCAGATTTTAATGATGCTTGGCCCTGCCGAGCTTCGTCGTACCGCTCTGGAGATTTTGAGCGAGGTGAGCGCGATGCTGCTGATGACGGAGCTGACAGAGCTGCTCAAGCACGGCAGCGCAGCGGAAATTCAAGCATTTATTTCCTTTCACCTAGAGAAAGAAATCAAATTCAAACTGGATTGGAGAAATGAGCCATGACTATTTTATCTACAGACAAAGTGAAATTGAACGTCCAAGTTAACGACAAATATGAAGCAATCCGCCTTGCAGGACAGCTGCTCGTTGAAGCAGGCCATGTTCCGGCGTCCTATGTTGACAAAATGATTGAGCGCGAAGAGCTGCTCTCGACTTATATTGGCGGCGGACTTGCGATGCCTCACGGCACAAATGATTCCAAAAGCCTCATCCACTCGACGGGCATGTCGATTCTAATCGTGCCTGGCGGAGTAGATTTTGGCGGCGACGAGCCAGCTAAACTCGTCATTGGCCTGGCAGCAGTCGGCGATGACCATCTGAACATTTTAACGAGCGTTGCGATGCTTGTATCCGAGGAAGACGATATGGAGCGGATTTTGAACGCCAGCTCCGAGGCCGAGCTCATCGCTATTTTTGAGCAGGGTATGGAAGAATGAGGGCCGTCCATTTTGGCGCAGGCAACATCGGGCGAGGCTTTATTGGCCTCCTGCTCTCACAAGCAGGCTGCAGCGTCACTTTCGTCGATGTAAATGCCTCACTCGTCGCGCTGCTGCAGGAAAAGCAGCAATACACCGTTAAGCTTGCCAGCGAGCAAGCAGAGTCGTTCACCGTTTCGGGCGTCAATGCGATTAACGGCAATGATACGGCGCTTGTTGCCGCAGCGATTGCCGAGGCAGACCTCGTCACGACAGCAGTCGGCGTGTCAGTCCTGAGGCATATTGCCGGAGCCATCGCTGAAGGCATCACGCTTCGTCTCGCGAAGAACCCGGCGGCAGCCGCTTCTCTTTTGCCTATTATCGCCTGTGAGAATGCGATTGGCGGCAGCACGCAGCTGGGGGAGCTTGTTTATTCCCATCTGGCCGCTGAGGTTAAAGCACAGGCGGAGCAAGCTATTGCTTTTCCAGACGCGGCCGTTGACCGCATCGTTCCGCTTCAGCAGCATGACGATCCGCTGCAAGTGACGGTTGAGCCTTTTTATGAGTGGACGGTTGACCGCTCGGCGCTGCCGCAAGGAACGCCGGAAATTCCCGGCATCCATTATGTTGACCAGCTCCAGCCCTATATCGAGCGCAAGCTGTTCACCGTCAATACCGGACATTGCGTTGCCGCTTATCATGGCTATTTGCAAGGGTATGCCACTATTCAGGAAGCGATGCAGGACGCCGCTGTCCGCAGTGAAGTCGAGGGCGCGCTTAAAGAGACGGGCGCGATGCTTGTTCGTACTTACAGCTTCTCGGAAAGCGAGCATCAAGCGTATATTGAGCAAATTTTAGAGCGTTTTATTAATCCTTATTTGACGGATGAAGTGGTGCGTGTCGGGCGTTCGCCGATTCGCAAGCTGTCGCCGGATGACCGTCTCGTGCGGCCCGCGCTGCTCGCCTTCGAGCTCGGACTGCCTACTGCACATTTGACAAAAGCGATGGCCGCAGCGCTGCGCTTTGCCTATACTGAAGATCCCGAAGCTGCGGAAATTCAGGCAGCTCTCGCAAGCTCCACACTCAGCGAGGTTATTGCCCATTATACGTCGCTGCCGGCGGAACACCCGCTGCACGCGCAAATCGTAGAAGCCTACAGCAAGCTGTAATCATTTTTAAAACAAACGGCTCCCGGTTCAAGTCAAGTAGCCAAGGAGTCAAAGAGTCAAGGAAAGGAATGAGGTTGCATGACGGCATTAAGGAAAGGTACGGGTGCATCGCCAGGACTCGCGGCAGCTCCCGCCTACTTTATTCATCAAGACCACTATACGCCGAAAAAGCTTGAAGCCGTAAATACGACAGGGGAAATTCAACGTTTTCGCAGCGCAGTAGCCCAGGCGCAGGAAGAAATTGAAGCGATCAGAGTTTCTACGGAGCAAAAGCTTGGTGCAGATAAAGCCGAAATTTTTGAAGGCCATCTAATGATTTTGGAAGACCCTGATTTCATTGATGCTACAGAGGAAAAAATAAGCGACGAAGGCATTAACGCTGAATATGCCCTTCATGAAGTATCGACTTCCTTCATTGAATTATTGCAAGCAATGGAGGATGAGCTGCTTCAAGGCCGAGCCGTCGATATTAAAGATGTGGCGGGCCGCATTATGAGCCATTTGCGCGGAGTGCCCCATCTCGATCTAGCGAATATGACCGAGGAATGTATTATTATTGCCGAGGATTTGACGCCTTCGGATACAGCGCAGCTCAATTTGGACGTCGTGCGCGGCTTCATTACCGAAATCGGCAGCCGTACTTCCCATTCGGCCATTATGGCGCGAACGCTGGAAATTCCGGCAATCGTAGGCGTCGGCTCCGCCCTTCGCTCATTGCCGGCGGATGCTTTTATCGCAATGGATGCCGAAGCTGGCTCCATCATTATCAACCCGTCCGCAGACGAGCTTGCTGCCTTCCAGCAGCAAAAGCAGCAATATGACACGTTTAAAGCCGAGCTGACCAAGCTCAAGGATCAGCCAACCTTTTCTAAGGACGGCAAGCAGGTTGAGCTCGCGGCCAACATCGGGAAGCTGGAGGATGTACAGCGCGCGCTCGATAATGGCGCCGAAGGCATCGGCTTGTTCCGCACCGAGTTTCTTTATATGGGACGCAGCTCGCTGCCTACTGAAGAGGAGCAATATACCAGCTACAAATATGTACTTGAAAAAATGAACGGCAAGCCCGTCGTCATCCGCACGCTCGATATTGGCGGCGACAAAGAGCTTCCTTACATGGATTTGCCGAAGGAAAGCAATCCATTCCTTGGACAGCGTGCGCTCCGGCTTTGCCTCGATCGCCAGGATATTTTCCGCACGCAGCTGCGCGCTCTGCTTCGTGCCAGCAGCCACGGCAATCTTAAAATCATGTTCCCGATGATTGCGGTCATCGAAGAGCTGCTTGAGGCGAAAAAACTACTTGCCGAAGAGCAGGCAAAGCTTGCTGACGAAGGCATTGCTGTTGCAGACCGCATTGAAGTCGGCATGATGGTTGAAATTCCGTCCGCTGCTGTGTCCGCTGATCTGTTCGCGCCAGAGGTTGATTTTTTCAGCATCGGGACGAACGATTTGATTCAATATACGATGGCGGCGGACCGGATGAACGAGACGGTATCTTATTTGTATCAGCCATGGCATCCTTCGATTTTGCGCCTCATCAACATGGTGATCAAAGCCGCGAAGCAGGAAGGCAAATGGGTTGGCATGTGCGGGGAAATGGCTGGCGATACGACGGCCATTCCACTGCTGCTTGGGCTTGGGCTGGATGAATTCAGCATGAGCGCTGGCGCAATTTTGCAGGCTAGACAGCTCGTTGGCGAGCTGGAGCAGGCCGAGTGGGCTGCCTACGCTGAGCAGGCGCTTCGCATTCGCAGCTATGAGCAAGTGACCGCTTTCGTCCAACAAAAACGGAAATAAAGATTAGCCCAATAATAAAATATATCCGAAATGGAGTGATCTCCTCATGATCAGTCAAACGTTTACGATTCTTAACCCAACAGGTTTTCACGTTCGCCCGGCTAAAACATTCGTTCAGGCCGCAAGCGCATTTCCCTGCAAAATTTCCGTCCTGAACAAGGGCAAAAAAGTAAATGGGAAAAGCTCGCTCAGCATGCTGACGCTCGGTATTGCCATGAACGAGGAAGTGACGCTGGAGATCGACGGCGAGCAGGAAGCCGAAGCGATGAAGGTGCTTGGCGATTTGCTGACGCAAATTCACGAATAAGCGGAATAGCGTCCAACCGTTTATTGAAAAAGAGAGGAGGCCGTTTGCTTAGGTTTAAGCCTAAGCAAACGGCCTCCTCTCTTTTTTCGTTCAAGCCTGCCTCTCCCGCTCATTTGAAGGCAACTGGAATCATCACATAGAAGGTGCTGCCTTTGCCAACCTCAGGCCATACGCCAATTTTGCCCTGATGGGCTTCCACAATTTGCTTGGCAATTGCGAGTCCCAGCCCATGGCCGGACGTTCGCCGCGTTCGCATCTTATCCGTCCGATAGAAACGGTCAAATATGCGGGCAGCTTCTGCCGCTTTAATACCCGGCCCTTTATCCCGCACCGTCAGCCTCAGCAAGCCCCGACGCTCCGAGGCTGACGCGCTTAGCTGGACGATAATACGTTCTCCCTCAGGCGAAAACTTAATCGCATTATCGAGTAAAATATACAGCACCTGCTTCATGCGCTCCGCGTCGCCACGCATCATCGTCTGATTTGGCGCTTCCAGCTCAAGACGTATGCTTCTGGAAGCGGCCAACGTCTCCATCGATTGAACTGTCTTTTCGGCAATGGGGCGAAAATCAAACATTTTATGCTCCAGTTCAAGCTCACTTGCATCCGAACGGGCCAGCAGCAGCAAATCACCAACCAGCCGCGTCATCCGCTTCACTTCATCCTTCATCGTCGCAAGCGTCTTAGAAACAAAATCATTTTCGTTTCCTGCAGCTGTCCCGAATCGGGCTGCACCTGAGGCATCTTCAAGCTCCATATGAACGAGTCCAGCACTTTCATCATTGCTGCCGGAGCTCTCCTGCTCCAGTTCAAGCGCGTTGATCGACATCAGCAGCACGCTCAGCGGCGTACGGAGCTCATGCGACGCATCCGCTGTAAAGGTGCGCTGCCGATCGTACGATTCGGCAATGGGCAGCATGGCGCGGTACGACATATATCGGCCAATTAGAAAAGCGACAATCGTAAACGAAGCCGCGACGCCTATGAGAATGCAGAGCAGCCATTGAAACAGCGAATGCTGCTGGGAAATATTTTTCGCCACATAAAAAATGCTGGAGCTGCCTTGTCCGGTCAGAACAGGCTTGCCCGCAATCATTAATGAGAGCTTGCCTGCCGGCGGCTTCGAGCCTGGCTTGCTGTCCGCTGAAGCCGTATCGGTCGAGATCGTCTCATAACTGACTTCTCCATTGCCCGGCTTCCAGCCCTGGATTAGTCCCAGCAGCTCCGGCCTCAAGAACGGAAATACCTCTTTGCCCGCAATCAGGCTGCCTTCCGCATTGACTAAATAATAAAAAAACTGGTCATTGCCAAAGCCAAGCAAGTTGCGATCGTTCAAATCAATTTCTTCAGCCTGCCGATTGTCTTTCATCTGCTTCTCAATAACGTTCGTCGATTGATCGAGAAACGACAGCAGGTCCTTCTTCTGCTCATTGTAAATGACAAACGACAGTAGCCAGTACACAACGACGACAAACACAGCGAGAAACAGCGACAACAGACCGACATACAGCAGCGTCAGCCGCGCCTGCGTCTGCGCAAACACATCTGTATTTTTAAACAAACGGTTAATCATCGAATTTGTACCCAACGCCGCGGATGCTCTGGATTTTATCCGCCTTGCCGAACGGCTCCAGCTTTTTGCGCAGCAGCTTGACGGTAGCATCGACGGTCTTTGGCGCCACATCGGCATCATAGCCCCAAATCCGCTCTAAAATCAGCTCGCGCTGCATCACGCTTCCCTTGTTACGCAGCAGCAAATCCAGCATTTGAAATTCGCGTGGGCTAAGTGCCCCTTCCTGCTCTCCCTGCTTCAACAACTGCGTGCTACGGTTCAGCGTCATATCGCTAATTTGGACAATTTCCTCCAGAAGCGGCGCAAAATTGCGACGGCCCAGCGCCCGCAAACGGGCCAGTAGCTCGAACAGCTCAAACGGCTTGACCAAATAATCATCCGCCCCAGAGTCAAGGCCTTCTATACGATCCTGCAGCGTATCGCGTGCCGTCAGCATCAGAATCGCTCCGCTGTAGCCTTGCTCCCGCAGTTTCCTGCATACTTCAACTCCGCTCATGCCCGGCATCATCCAATCGAGCACTACGACTTCATAATGCGCCGCAAACGTATAATCATAAGCATCCTCGCCATCCTGCACCCAATCAACCTGATGGTAGCCGGATTTCTCAAGCATCTGTACAATTAGCCCGCCCAGCCGCTCATCATCTTCGGCTAGCAAAATATGGCCTTGCAGCATACTATCCCTCCTTGTATCGCCTTGTCCGTATGTTATGCTTTTTCCAGCGTTTCACGCAGTCCCGGCTCTAACGCCTTCTATGTTTGACAGGGTTAGCAACCAGTTTACACTGTGAAAATGTACAAGCTATGAACGAGGCTGATGTAAAAAATGGAAGCTGCTATCCAAACAACACCCAAACCAAAAAGCCGGAAGGCTCTGCACGCGGCCTCCAGCTTACAGAAGCCTGCGCCAGAACGTTCCGGCTTTCAGCATACGATTCTTGAACCTGCTCCACATTCAAATTCAAACTTAGATGATAAATCCGATCCCGCTCTTGCGCTGCTCTAGCATTTTGCGCAGAACGGAGCCAATATGGGCCCCTGCTTCAACGGGCGGCGTACCTCTTGCATGAATATTGGAAATAACCGTTCGCTCCGAATCCTTCCTCCCCGGATAGGGGCGGTAGCACATATAGGCGCTCATTGAAGTTGCCGCCGCAAGGCCGGGGCGTTCTCCAATGAGAAGGACAAGCGACTCCGGCTCCAAAATCCGCCCGATATCGTCCATACAACCAACCCGCGCCCCTCTGACGTAGAAGGGCGTTCCCGCCGTTAGCCCGTTTGCTTCCAATGAATCCATCAAAGCAGGCAAAATATCAGGCAGATTGGCATCGACCGCCTTGGCGCTCAGCCCATCCGCCACGACGACCTGCACTTGGGGTCGCCTCAAGCAGCGCTCCGCTATTGCCGCGCTCCCCTCCGCGGACAGCAGCCTGCCTTTATCGGGCCGCTTCAAATATAATTCTTTGTCTTGAAACTGAGTATCAACGGTAAACAATTCGAATTCCGCAAGCAATGCCGGAGATACTTCCCCGTATACCGCATCCACCGCATGGGCATGATCCAGCCTCAGCTTCAGCACTTCCTGCGTAAGCGCACGAGTACCTGTGCGGCCAACTCCAATTCGGGCTGGCGAGTGGGCAGCAAGTCTTTCAAAGATTTCGGCCTGCCTTTGTCGATCCATTAGATGGCCTCCTCTCTCAATAGACGAACCGGATGGCATCTCCCGCCTCAGCAGTAAGCCTGCCGTCCCGCATGACGCCGACGCTTTCCAGCCATGCTTCAAACGCAGGGGCCGGCTTCATCCGCAGCGTCTCGCGCACAGTTGCAATGTCATGATAGCTTAACGACTGGTAGTTCAGCATACAGTCATCCGCTAGCGGAACGCCAATAACGAAGCTGACTCCGGCAGATGCGAGTAAAATGCTCAAATTATCCATATCATTCTGATCGGTCTGCATATGGTTCGTATAGCAAATGTCGCAGCCCATCGGCAGCCCGTGAAGCTTCGCCATAAAATGATCCTCAAGCCCCGCGCGGATGACCTGTTTGCTGTCATACAAATATTCAGGACCGATAAAGCCGACAACCGTGTTGACGATAAACGGGTTAAACCGTTTCGCAAGGCCGTAGCATCTTGCTTCCAGCGTAACCTGGTCGATGCCGAAATGCGATTCCGAAGACAGCTCGGAGCCTTGCCCCGTCTCGAAATACCAGCGGTTCGGCCCCTCAGCCGTGCCCCGTGCGCGAATTAAAGCATCCGCTTCCTCAAGCAGCGCCAGATCGATGCCAAAGCCGCGATTGCCCTCCTCGGTTCCGGCGAGGCTCTGGAAAAGCATATCTGCCGGGGCCCCCTCCTCCACTGCCCGCATTTGCGTCGTGATATGGGCGAGCACACAGTTTTGGGTTGGAATCGACCAGCGGTCAATGACCTCCTTCGTCGCATAGAGCAGCGATTTCATATTTTCAACCGCATCCGTCGCCGGGTTGATGCCAATGACCGCATCGCCGATGCCGTAGCTGAGCGCCTCGAACAGCGAGGCCTTCATGCCGCCAACATGGTCGGACGGGTGATTCGGCTGGGCGCGGGAAGCAAGCGTTCCCTTATAGCCAATTGTCGTCCGGCAGGTTGTCAATATTTCCATCCGCGAAGCCGCCTGAATTAAATCCAGATTGGACATCAGCTTGCATACCGCCGCTATCATTTCACTCGTCAAGCCCGAGCCGACGCGCAGCAGCTCGCTGCCTGTCGTATCGGAGCGAAGCAAATACTCACGCAGCTCGCCGACCGTAAAGCTGGAGAACGCCTGATAGACGTCCTCGGCAAGATCCTCCTCAATCAGACGAGAAACCTCGTCCTTATCTGGGCATAGCAGTGGATTTTCCCGAATATCCGCGAGGCGCAGCTCCGAGAGCACATATTTGGCGGCAACCCGTTCCGCCGCATCGGCTGCGGCAATGCCTGCCAGACGGTCTCCCGATTTCTCTTCGTTTGCTTTGGCCAACACCTCTTTCAAATCATGGAAGGAGTAATTCCGGCCTTTCAGTGTAACGGATAACTTCATGCTTGCTCCTCCCCGCTCTCCCGCCGGTGAAACACCAGCGTTTTCATGATAACCGGAACCATGTCCTCCTTTATTGGAAGGCCAACGTCAACGTAATCGCCGTCAGCAGCGTTTAACTGATCAACGCATACGAGCCGCAGCTTGCCGCGCAGCCGCTTCACAAGCGCATGTCCAAGCGCCTTGGCCATATCATTTTGGCAAATGACAAGCAGCACTGAAGCCCCCGGAGCTGCGGCCGCATACTCGGCGCACAGCACTTCTGCCAGCTTTTGCAGGCGAATGTACGAGCAAACTCCGCCGCCTTGCAGAGCCAAAGCAAAGGGCGGATCGGTCATGCCGCTGCCGTATAAGCCAGCAGCCAGCTTCATACTCGCCCGTACCGCCTGCTCCAGCTTGTCATCAGCTGGCGGCAAGCGGCAAATGCCAACCGGAATGTTGCGCAGCGGCAGCGCCTCCAAATCATAATACAGCGTCGCTCCGCTCACCTCCGTCATATGTGTTCCCGCGCCAATGACCGTTGCGCGGGCCGCCTCTTCCGCTTGCCTGACCGGCACCTCATGCCTGGTTGCTAATTGCGCCAGCTGCGCCCCCAGCTCCGGCCCGATATCACCATATTTAGCTATTTCCTCCATTGTAAGGGAAGCTGACACATCCATCAATGCTCCCACGCCGCCGGAAATCAAAATTTCGTCCGGCAGCGGCAGTTCACCGGCAAGCGGCGCGACAAGCAGCGCATCCGTTTCCAGACCGTAGCCGCCCGCCTGTCCGCCTGATACGACGCACGAATACAAATGCTCTGCCATTCGCTTGCACAACAGACGCAAAGCTGCGAGCGGAAACAGACTACCTATCGCGGGCAGCTCGCTTGCATAGCCCTGCTGCTCTGCCCAGAGCCGCCAATATGCAGCGTCACCGTCCCTATCATTGCGCCATCGCGGTAATAGGCCGCATTTGCCGTTCCGCCGCCGACGTCCACATTGACAATTATGCCTGGCTGCCGCGCTGAGCGGGCAGCTGCTCCCGAGCCTCGCCCGGCTAGCAACGATTCCAGATCCGCGCCTGCTGTTGCGACGACGAATTGTCCGGCATGCCCAGCCATCGCATGTACAATTTTCTCGGAATTGTCCTTCGTCGCCGTCTCGCCCGTAATGATAACTGCTCCAGTCTGCACGTCCTGCGGCTTAATGCCAGCCTGTTGGTATTCCCGCTCCAGCAGAGAGGATAAAGCTTGCAGATCAATTTCGGATTCGCTTAGCAGTGGAGTAGGAAATACCGGACTTTCATAAGCCAGTCTTCGCTCGGTTATTTCATAGCGCGGCAATGAAAAGCCGCCAGAGATCTCCTCAACCTTAAGCTTCGAAACAATCCACTTGGTCGTGCTTGTGCCCAAATCGATGCCTACACTCGTCAGCCATTTCTCCCGCGCCATGTGGCTCATGCCATCTTCCAGCCAATTTCTGGCGGTATCCGGCGGGCGCATCCCGTCGAGATGGCAGCTTCAATAACGGCTAGCCGCACTTTAGCAACGACCTGCTCATTAAAAATGCTCGGAATAATGTATTGCTCATTAAGTTCCCCATCAGAGACGACCGAAGCAATGGCCCGCGCCGCTGCCAGCTTCATCGCTTCATTAATATGTCGTGCCCGGCAATCCAGCGCGCCCCGGAAAATACCGGGAAACACAAGCACATTATTAATTTGATTTGGCAAATCGCTGCGTCCCGTTGCAAAAATGCGAACGTGCGGCAACGCTTCCTCCGGATCGATTTCCGGCATGGGGTTCGCCATCGCAAACACAATGCTGTCCTTCGCCATCGTCCGTATATGTTCGCTATTCAGCAAGCCGCCCCGCGATACGCCGATGAACACATCCGCTCCGGCCAGCAGCTCCTTCAAACTTCCGGGAGCGCCCTCAACCTGTGGCTGCGTCGCCAGCCACTGCCACATCGAATTGTCATAGGAGCCGCCAAAGACGATAGCGCCGTCCAGATCGATCGGCACGAGACGGCTCGCTCCTGCGGCAAGCAGCATTTTACAAATCGATACGCCTGCCGCTCCAATGCCGTTCACCACAATTCGCACATCCGCGAGCTGCTTCCCCGTTACCTTGAGCGCATTCAGCAGGCCAGCCATCACAACGATAGCCGTACCGTGCTGGTCGTCGTGAAACACCGGAATATCCAGTTCCTCCACTAGCCTGCGTTCAATCTCAAAGCAGCGGGGCGAAGAAATATCCTCAAGATTAATGCCGCCAAAAATCGGGCTGACCGCTTTAATCGTGCGAATCAGTTCCTCCGTGTCCTGCGTATCCAGGCAAAGCGGGAACGCATCTACATCCGCAAGCTGCTTGAACAGCATCGCTTTGCCTTCCATAACGGGAGCAGCAGCATAGGGGCCGATGTCGCCAAGCCCCAGCACCGCCGTTCCGTCGGTAATAACCGCAATCGTATTGCGCTTGATTGTCAGCGAATACGCCTTATCCGGGTTTTCATGGATGGCCTTCGACACTTTGGCCACTCCGGGCGTATAAACCTTGGAAAGATCATCCCGATTTTTGACCATTAGCTTAGGGCTTGTAGCAATCTTCCCGCCCAAATGGGCGAGAAATACCGGGTCCGAAACATGGATCAGCTTCGTCCCTTGCAGCTCTTCCAGCCGTCTGAGCAAGGGGCTCTCATCTGAATCATTAATATGAACTGTAATGTCGCGTACCGACATGTCCTTGCCGGAGCGAATGACATCAATCGATGTCATATCGCCGCCGGCATGGCTGACCTGAGAGGCAATCTCGCCGAATTGCACAAGTCGATGATCCATCTCCAACCTTATAATCAAACTGCTAATCGTCATGTATGCTTCCTCCGCCATTTTGGCTTTCGGTTCTAATTTTGCTTCCATACATCTGGAGGACCGGCAGATACGCCGCCATCCAGTACAAATTCCGCTCCTGTCGCATATGAAGATTCATCGGAGGCAAGGAATAGGGCCAGCCGCGCTACGTCGAGCGTACTGCCTACTCTGCCAAGGGGAACAAGCGCCCCTTGATCCTCCACCTTCTTGCCTGCAAGCTCCGCCGCATAATCGATCATTTGCGTATGAATATAGCCCGGGTGAATGGAGTTGACGCGAATATTCACCGAAGCGAACTCAAGCGCTGCATCCTTCGTCATAATGCGGACAGCCCCTTTGGTGGCGCCATACAGCGTCAGTCCGGAAGCGCCAAACAGACCCGCATTGGATGATGCATTGATAATCGAGCCGCCTTTGCCTCCGGCCAGCATCAAGGGAATGATATGCTTCATTCCAAGAAAAACCCCCGTTACATTAACGGACATAAGGCGATCCCAATCCGCAAGCGTCGTCTCCAGCAGCGGCTTAATCAGAAACAGCCCGGCGTTGTTGAATAAAATATTCGCTTTGCCGTAAGTGTTCGCCGTTTGAACAGCAACCTCCTCCCAGTCCGTCTCGCTGCGCACATCATGCTTAACGAATAATGCTTGTCCGCCCATCTCCATGATTTTCTTGACGGTCTTCAGTCCGCTATCCTCGTCAATATCCGTTACGACGACGCTTGCTCCCTCGCCTGCAAACAACAGGCTGGCCGTTCTGCCGATTCCCGTTCCGCCGCCAGTGATGACGGCCGTTTTTCCTTTTAGGCGCATACGAACGTCTCCCTTCCGATCTATTCAATTCAAATTATAGTCATGCCGCTCAAGTCTGCGTCTTGGTACGCGCGTAATAATCGAACATGACTGCGCCGATAATAATGCAGCCTTTGAAGACAGACTGCCAGTACGGGCTTAGCGACAAGCTATCAAAGACGTTGGACAGTACCGCCAAAATACACCCGCCTACAATCGTCCTCCAGATCGCCCCTTCGCCTCCGCTTAGCGAGGTTCCGCCAATGACGACTGCCGCAATAACGTCCAGCGCAATCGTCTCGCCGATATTCGCCTGCCCTTGGCCGAGCCGCGAAGCGATGAGAATGCCAGATACAGCTGCGCACAGCCCGCTCAGGCCATACGTGCTGGAAATAAGCCAGTTGACGCGAAGGCCGGATAAGCGGCTTGCTTCCTTATTGCCTCCAAGCGCGTACAGCGAGCGGCCATAGGTTGTAAAAGCAAGCACGATCGCGCCAACGACGTAAACGAGGAAAAGCAGGAACACCGCTACGGGAATCGCGCCAAGCTCGCCGGAGCCCATCCATTGGAACGACTCCTTTTGCACGAAGAAAGGCTGGGCATTGGAATAAATAAGAGCAATTCCGGTAAATACAGAGCCGGTCCCGAGCGTCGCTACAAATGGCGGCACCCTGAGCCTCGTAACAAGCATCCCATTGATCAGTCCTGCCGCCAAACCGACAACAAGCGTAATGGCAAAAGCGACTGGTAGCGGCATGCTGTCTGCATAGCTCGCAATCAGAGTGGCACACAACGCATAAATACCTCCAACTGACATATCGAGTCCGCCCGTAATCATCACAAAGGTCATCCCGATGCTCATAATGCCTACAATAGCGAGCTGGCTAAAGATATTGAGCAGGTTAGCCGGGCGCAAAAAACCCGGATACAGGATGGCAGACAAGCCGACCACGACGATAAAAGCAACAACTACGCCGTAGCGCAGCATGAGGCTATTCATATTTTTGAACAATCCCTGTCGCTCCGTATTCAAATTAAGCTGATTTCCCAGCGTGCTCATACGATAACCCCCTTTTTCTAAAAAGTAGCTTGCAAAATATGATCGACGCTAATTTCTGAGCGCTGGCTCAGCTCCTTCACCAGCCGTCCTTTGGACAGCACCAGCACGCGGTTGCTTACCGCAATAACCTCCTCCAGCTCCGAGGAAATAATTACAATCGCCATGCCTTCGTTTGCAAGCTGGCGCAAAATTTTCAGCACCTCAACCTTGACGCCAATATCAATGCCGCGGGTAGGCTCATCGACAATGAGCACCTTCGGGCGCAAATTGCATACTTTCGCAAGCAGCACCTTTTGCTGGTTGCCTCCTGAGAGATTGCGGCAAAGCGTATGAATAGGGCGGGTGAGGCCAAACCTTTTGCTAAGTCCGTCTGCGATATGGCCTGCCTTTGCCTTGCGGTAAAAGCCCAGCTTCTTGACTTGGCTGAAGTTGACCATGTTGATATTGTCCTCGCAGGACATTCCGAGCACCAGCCCCTGATGCTTGCGATCCTCCGGCGCCAAGGCAATGCCAAGGCTCATCGGATAGCCAGGCTCGCGCGGCCATTTGACCTGCTTTCCTTCGATCCACAGGCTTCCGGTCGATTTGGGCTCAAGGCCGGCCAGCGCCCGTACGAGCGTCGTCCGCCCCGAGCCTACCAACCCGCCGATGCCAACGATTTCGCCGGCATGAAGCGTAATAGCAATATCCTCGATTGCGCCCGGCACGGTCACCCCGGTTGCCCGGAGCAGCTCTGGGCCGGGAGCGGCATCCTCATGCCTGGTTTCCTGCGTAACTCTGACGATTTCCTCCGCCACCTCTGCGCCAAGCATCGAAGACACCAGCTTGTCCTTCGTCCAATAGGCACGCGGCTGGGTTACAATCTTTTCCCCATTGCGCAAAATCGTCACGCTGTCACTAAGCTCCAGCACTTCATCGAGATGATGGCTCACATAAATGATCGTAATGCCGCCCGCTTGCAGCGTCTTAATCGTTTTCAGCAGTGACTTGCGCTCAGGGGGAGCGAGCGAAGCCGTCGGTTCATCCAAGATCAGGATTCCCGCATCCAGCTGCAAGCCCCGCATAATTTCCAGCATTTGCTGATCAGCAATCGACATATTCCCCGCCCGCTGGAGCGGTGAAATGTTCACGCCCATCAATGCGCAAAGCTCCATATAGCGCTTTGTCATCCGCTTGCGGGAAATAAAGCCTTTGACTGACAAGAGCTGTCCAAGAAAAACATTTTCCAGCGCGCTCAGATTAGGGGCTATCGTCAGCTCCTGATAAATCGTCGCGACACCGAGCTTGCGCGAGGACCTTGGGTCGCCGTAATGCAGCTCGCTGCCAAATATGCGGACACTTCCCTCGCTCGGAGCTGTCCGGCCGGACAAAATGCCAAGCAGCGTCGATTTTCCCGCTCCATTTTGTCCAACCAGTGAATGAATCTCTCCACGCTGAATGTCGATATTTACCCCATTCAGAGCGCGAAAGCCTCCATAGGACTTAATAAGCTCCGATATTTCAATCGCCATTTCCTTCTTTACCGGCGCCGCCTCTGCCACAGCTCCTCCACTCATTCGCAATCTCTCCTCCGCTTAATATTCAGGCAATCCTTTAGCTGTAAAATCAGCCATGTTGTCCTTGTAGACGAACGGTGTGCCGGGGAGAATCGGATCTTTGGTCAGATCGATATATTTCTCTACTTCCTTGCCATTGAACGAATCATACAGCGCCTGAATCGCATGCTGAACCTCTTCCACTGGAAGCATGACAACCGTCGATTTGATTTTGCCGGAGCTTACCGAATCAAAGGCCCATTTGTCTCCGCCGAAATCGTAGACCGCTACATCATCCCGTTTGGCCGCATCAATCGCTTTAACGACGCCGACGGTCATTCCGGAATAGTTGGAGAAAATAACGTCAAGATTTTTATTGGCCTGCAAAATATTTTGCGCCACTTGGAACGCCTCGTTCGCCGTATAAGTCGTCGCGTGCATGCCGATGAGCTTCCACTCCGGGTGGTTCGGCAGCTCGCTGTCGAAGGCAGCCTTCATGCTCAGGTACGGACCGCCAGTTGCCGGGCCGCCAATGACGGCGATTGTGCCTCCTTCCGGCTTGTCACTGAATATTTTATTCACGATTTCTTTATAAACGTTGACTTCCTGTCCGCCCACATAAGTCAGCGTACCTTCCTGCCAATCCGGCGATCCGCACAGCGTTGCATTGATGATGGCTACCGCCACGCCTTTGGCCGGCACATCCTTGGACAACACCTTACAGAGCTGGTTGCCATCGACCGGCTCCACGACGAACCCTTTATATTTCCCGGTTGTCACCGCATTTTGAATTTGATTGAGCTGCGTCAGCGGATCAAAGCGTCCATCGAATGTATCAATTTCGAATCCGAGCTCCTTCGCTTTGGATTCTGCTGCCTCCAGCCCTTTTTGAAGATACGCATTTGAGGCCCCAGCGGAAAAATATGCAATTTTCCCCGCTCCGCCCGCTCCCTCTGACGAGCCGGATGGCTCGGATGAAGCGGCGCCTGGGCTCGAGCTGTTTCCGCTGCATGCGGAGGTTGCAAAAACAAGGACAAGAAGGGCTATGCCTGCTATCATGTGCGCGGATAAACGTTTCATTTAAAATCCTCTCCCTTTTCTCATGAGTTAGTTGGAACGTTCCTGTGTATACGGAGCATGGTTGGCGTACATTCCGCTTTTGCGAATGCGGTCATTGTAGGTCGTCGCCGCGCCAGTCTTGCGATTCTCATAAAGCGCATCCAGGTTGACGGTTCCGGTTATGACGGTCTGTACATTCGTATCCGCTTCAACGGCTATGCCGTTTGCCGTCCACGGCGTGTCGCATGGCGTCAATATCGCGGAGCGGCCATAACCGCTGTCAATCGGCTTGCCGATGTCACAAATCGTCGGGCAATGCACGACATAAATCTGATTTTCGATGCTGCGGGACTGCGCGCAATGGCGAACCCGCCAAAAACCGAACTCCGTGTACGTATAGGACGGACAAAATACGATATCTGCTCCCTGTCTGCTCAAAATATGGGCGACCTCAGGAATTTCTGCCTCATAGCAAATCGCAATGCCAATGCGGGCCGGACCAATGTCAAAGACGTTCAGCTCCTCGCCCTCCCTCGTCTTCCACTTGCCCTCAGCGGGAAAAATATGCGATTTCTTATGCTCCGCCATATCGCCATTCGGCTGAAAGATCGTGCTTACATTAAAATAATCCTCGCCTCGCTTTTCCAAATGCGAACCGGCGACAATAATTTGCCCCCGCTGCGCCGCCAGGTCTGCGAATAGCTTCTTGAAAGGATCGGTGAATTGGTCCAGCCTCATCATCGCTGACGGTCCAGCTGTCTCCCAATCGGGGAATGAGGTCAGCAGGCCGACCGTAAACAGCTCAGGGAACAGCACATAATCGGAATCCAGCGGCACATCCTCCATCAGTCCGCGA
Source organism: Paenibacillus algorifonticola (assembly GCF_000971975.1). Taxonomy (GTDB): domain Bacteria; phylum Bacillota; class Bacilli; order Paenibacillales; family Paenibacillaceae; genus Pristimantibacillus; species Pristimantibacillus algorifonticola. The sequence goes on from NZ_LAQO01000001.1 coordinate 311,668, forward strand.
ACCTGCCGCTCAAAGTCTTCAAAGCCGGCTACACGCTCGGCGCGGAACTGAACAGCGGAAATACGAATGTTTGTCATAGTTGCCTCCTATTTAATCAGTGTAGACTCCGTTTTATGAGCTGCTGGCGTCTGCCTCGTTATCGGTATAGGCATCGTAAATTTCACCTAGCGTCGCGAACCAGGCTCCACGCGATTCCATATGCTGAATCAGCTTCTCCAGCATTTGAATGTTATGCGCCCGGCCAATCGTCTGCGGATGTGTCGTCAGCACATAACATGCGCCCTCTTCATGGTCACAAGCATAGTCAAAAATATCTCTCCACCGCTCGAATACCTCCTGCGTAGAGCGCATGCCTTCCGCTCCGCCAATGACATATTCCTGGGTTGGAAAATCATCCAAATACCATGAAACCGGAATTTCCACGATTCGGCTAGGCGGGCCAAACACATTCGCCTTGTCCATATTAATCTCTACGACTTCCCTTGGGCGGTAAGGATGTAAATCATTTCCCATCAGACTGCTGTCATAGCTGAATCCATGCTTCTCCAGCAGCTTCAAGGTGTTGGGGCTGTAATCCCATGCAGGCGAGCGGTAGCCGCGCGGCTTGACTCCCAGCCTGTCCAGCGCCGCAAAGCCGCGGAGCAAAATTTCTTCCTCTTCCTCATAGCTCATATGGGTTGGATTTTCATGCGCATAACCGTGATGGCAAATTTCATGCCCGGCAGCTACGATTTCACGACATACCTCCATATGCGTATCAATCGTATGGCCCGGAATGCACCAGGTTGTCGTGATGCCGTATTTGCAGAACAACTGAAGCAAGCGCGGTGCGCCCACCTCTGCACAAAATTCACCGCGTGACAGATAAGCCGGCGAGAAGCGGTCGAATGTCCCCATCCATACGGATGCGGCATCAAAATCGACACCGATGTTGACGGCGACCTTTTTTCCTGCAGGAAGTTTCACCTTACCAGATCGTTGCATTTTTAACCCTCCCGTTAACTTTTCTAACATCATTTTGTCATTCATCTTAATTTAAGGCTCAGAGCCAGTCTCATTTGCCCCGGCCGCTTGAATTCATTATAAGATCGCTTACAAAACAAAAAAACTCTAACAATTTGCGGAAAGGTGTACTTTTTCACGGTATCAGGTTAATATTTCCTGCCTATTCATGCATTTATTTTTCAAATAACACTTGTCAAGCTCTTTACTATTCATGATATATTAATTAACAAGCGTTATAAAAGTCTATCGTTTACACGATGATTGGAAATTAAAGGAGGGTCCCGGTGGCGAGAGTACCTTTGAGCGTAAAATATAAAATGATGCTTGTTCATACCATCGTCATTATGATTCCGATTATTGCCGTCCAGTGGCTGGCTTTTCAGACGTTGAGCAGCAAGCTCTACGACAATGTTGTGGAGAGCAATCTCAATATTTTAGATGAAGCAAGCAACAGCCTGATTTTTCTTAATCTCAATGCGCTGCAGCTGGAGGACAAAGGAAACGACCAAGTCCAGCAATTTATTTTTTACGGCCTTGCCAATACCGCCATGGGAAAAGACAGCGACGTCATTATTAGCAACCATAGCGGGCAAACGTTATTTTCCACGAATAAGCATCTCGCTACCAAGCATCTGCATGAGCAAATCTTCACATCCAAGGACGGCAAAGGCTCATTCACCGTCGATTATCTGCATGTCAAACGGGTCGTCTTCTATTCGTATAATGCTTTCGCTGACTGGTACATTATTGTGTACACGCCGGAATCATCCATTATGGAAAAGCTGTCGTACATTCATCATTTAATGGGTATTTTAATGCTTTCGAGCGGCATTATGTGTGTCGTGCTCATTATCATTCTATCCATCTACTATTCGGGACCGATTATTTTGTTAAACCGGAAAATGCGACAATACGCCACCGGAAAAATCGATATGATGCGCCCAAGCCGGCGCCAAGACGAGGTCGAGGAATTGGAGGGTTACTTCGAGGACATCGTTGTTCGGCTGAAGGAAAGCGTAAATCGGGAATATGAGATGAAAATGAAATCCGATAAAGCGAAGCTGCTGGCGCTGCAAGCGCAAATCAATCCGCATTTTCTCCATAATGCACTGGAAACGATCAATTCCATTGCGCTGATCCACCGTGTGCCGCTCATTTCCGAGCTTGCCCGCTCCTTGTCCCAGATGTTCCGCTACAATATTGTCAATGAGGAGAAGCTGGTGACAATCGATGATGAGCTTCATCATATTGAAAATTATTTGAAGGTTCAATTAATTCGCTTCGACCAAGCGATTCAAACGAAAATCGACATTGATCCCAACGTCCGTAGCAGCCGCACGATCAAATTCGTCCTGCAGCCTATTGTTGAAAACAGCATTGTGCATGGTTTTCGAAATATGGACAAGAAAGGCTTTATTAACATTACCGGGTACTGCGAACGGGGACGGGTCATTATCAACGTCCGCGACTCCGGCGAAGGCATGACTGAGCAAGGAGTCCAGCAAATGAACGATAAGCTTGGCAATTTGGACATGTCGCTTAGCCTGGAGCAGAATTCGCAGGAATCGGCTGGGAATAATCGCGCTTATGAAAACGGAATAGGCATCTACAACGTCAATAACCGCATCAAGCTTGCTTTTGGCGAGCAATACGGCCTCACTTACCGCGCTATGGAGGAAGGTCTGTTGGTCATCATTATATTGCCTTATCAACCGGAGGGATAATCATGTATAAGACTATCATTGTGGAAGATGAGCCATGGATTCGCAAAGGAATTGAAGAGGTTATCCCTTGGAATGACCTGCCGCTGCTGCATGCCGGCAGCTTCCGTGATGGCCTGGAGGCGCTGGAATGGCTGGCTTGCAATGAAGCCGATATCGTCATTACCGATATTCGGATGCCCAAGCTGGACGGCATTGAAATGCTAAGCAGGATTGCGGCTAAAAACGGCAAGCAGCCGAAATGCATCATTTTATCCGGGTACGATGATTTCAGTTATGCTAAAAAAGCGATTGCCTACGGGGTTAAAGAATATTTGCTGAAACCGATTAACCCCCTGGAAATAGCGGGCGCCATGGAGAAACTGACCGCTGAGCTCGACAAGGAAAGCAGCACGCGCAATATAGAGCTGAAAAATCGCGTTTGCGAAATTATTCTTGACGACACGACACTGGCTGCCTGCGAGGAGCTGCCTTATTCAAGCCTTTGCCTGCTGCTTGCGAATGAGCCGCTTCCGCAGCAAAGCCCGCCTCCGTCAGGAATTACCCTCGTCGCTATTCCGCTTGGCTCGCATACGGTGTATTGCGCGGCTTCCGACGAGAAGGACAAGCTTGCCGAATGGCTGAAGCGCCTCCCTCCGCTTGAAGCTAATACCGCAAGCGTTTACAGTGCTATTTTTAATGGAGATGGCCAGTCTTTGCAGCAAGCCTACCGTGAAGCCGAAAAACAACTGCATATGCTCCGGTGCTCGACTACCGCAAGTCAAGTCGGCTTGACGCCACAGGACGAGAACAGCTTTGCTCTTACGGTTCAAAAGGAAGGCAAGCAAGCCGTGTTAAAGCTGATTGAAGAATATGAGCAGCGGTTCCGCACCTTTGAAGAACGGTGGATTGTGTATTTGCAGCTCTGGATATCGATCAGCAAGCATGCAACGAGCCCCTCCTGCCTGGAAGGACTGCAATCGTTGAACGAGCTTAAACGCACGAATACGCTTGTTTCGCTAGTCACTTGGCGTTCGCAGCAGCTTGATCCCCTTATCGAAAAGCTTGCCGCTGGTGTGCTGGCGACGAATGGCTCCGGCTCCCATACCGCACTTAGCATTAAACGATATGTGGAGCAAAACTATCGCAACTCTTCCCTGTCGCTGCTGGATGCAGCCGAGCATTTTCAGCTTTCTTTCTCTTATTTGAGCAGCTTGTTCAAATCGCAATATGGCGTCAATTTCACGGCTTTCGTCACGAACCTGAGAATTGAGGAAGCTAAGCGGCTGCTCGCCACCTCTAGGCAAACGGTCTATGAAATCGGGGAGCTGGTCGGCTTTAACGATGTGAAATATTTTGTGCGCGTCTTCAAGAAAGCGACTGGCATAACGCCCAGCTCCTACCGTGAATTAAACGGGAGCCTCTAGTCGTCTTTTCACCATTAAATCGTACACCCAGCTTGAATATTTGGAATTTACCCCGGCTTCCGATCCTTCTATCCTAGTTATATAAAGACTCTTGTATAACTATACTTGGAGGTGCACACGGCATGAAACGATTACAAAATAAAGTAGCCATAGTCACGGGGGCAGCCGGAGGTATTGGAGCCGCCATAGCCGCCGTATTTGCAGCCGAGGGCGCCAAGGTGATCCTGACAGACCTGTTGGAAGCCACGCTGAATGAAACCGCTGAAGCAATTCGTGAAACGGGAGGCGATGTGTGCCCGCTTGCTCAGGATGTCTCATCAGAGCAGCAATGGCAGCATGTGACTCAGAAGGCCGTTCAGCGATATGGAAAACTAAATATTTTGGTCAATAACGCAGGCATCGCCTCGCCCTTCAACGTGGAAGAAGAAACAGTGGAACGCTGGGATAAGGTTCAGGCGGTCAACTCCCGCGGCGTGTTTCTCGGCATGAAATACGCCGTACCTGAAATCCGTAAAGCTGGAGGAGGCTCCATTATTAATATTTCTTCGATTTTCGGCATCATTGGCGCAGGTGGAGAAGCTGCCTATCACGCCTCCAAGGGAGCCGTACGGCTGTTGACGAAAACGACGGCTATCGATTTAGCCAAAGACTTTATCCGTGTCAACTCCATTCATCCCGGAATGATTGAAACGCCGATGACCGAGCATAAACTGACCAATCCCGCGGGACTTGAAGCAGCCAAGCAGATTACGCCATGGCCTAGGCTCGGCAAGCCAACGGACATCGCTTATGGCGCGCTGTATCTCGCCTCGGATGAGTCCAGCTTCGTCACTGGCTCCGAGCTCGTCATTGACGGCGGCTGGGTTGCCCATTAATTCGCAGAGGAAAACCAGCTCCGCTCAATGACCGTAATCACCAAATTTAAATTTCATCGACATCGGTTCCGCCAAGCTTGCCAGCACCCTCGAAGCCCATTGCAAGGAACAAATTGCAAGCCAAATTAAAACAGCTGGGGAGCATTTTGCATAACCCCGCTTGAACCGATCCAGCAGCATCTCACGCAAGGCCGACTCCACTCGGTCTTGCGTTTTTTCATGCCCTTCCATTTGCCCGGAAAAATCGGTAAAATGATAGAGAATTGTTCAGCAATATGGATAGCAAGCCCATTTTACAAATAGGAAGGAATAATTAAATATGATCATTCAACCTAAAACACGCGGTTTTATTTGTACGACAGCACACCCGGAAGGCTGCGCACAGCAAGTCCTTCGTCAAGTCGAGTATGTAAAATCCAAGCCAGCCATTGCAGGCCCGCGCAATGTGCTCGTAATTGGCGCTTCGACAGGCTACGGTCTGGCATCGCGCATCGTCTCCTCCTTTGCAGCTGGCGCCAATACGATTGGCGTTTATTTTGACAAAGCCGCTGAGGGTGCGCGTACCGCTTCTGCAGGCTGGTACAACTCCGCTGCTTTCGAGAAAGCTGCAGCCGAAGCAGGCCGCAAATCGTACAGCATCGTTGGCGATGCCTTTTCTGATGAAATCAAAACACAAACGATTGATCTCATCCGCAGCGAGCTGGGCAGCATTGATCTCGTCGTGTACAGCGTAGCATCACCGCGCCGTACTCATCCTAAAACGGGCGAAACGTTTGCTTCCGTTATTAAGCCGATTGGCGGAACCTACACGAACAAAACGGTTAACTTCCACAGCGGCGACGTAACAGAAGCAACAATCGAGCCGGCTACCGAAGATGAAATCCGCCAGACGATTGCCGTTATGGGCGGCGAAGACTGGCAAATGTGGATCGATCAGCTCGAGGAAGCAGGCGTGCTGGTAGATGGCGCAACTACTGTTGCCTACTCCTATATCGGCCCGGAAATTACACATGCGGTTTACCGTGAAGGAACGATAGGTTATGCTAAAAATGATCTCGAAGCAACGGCGAAGCGCCTGAGCGAGCAGCTCGGTAAGAAAGGCGGACGTGCCTTCGTCTCCGTCAATAAAGCGCTTGTTACCCAATCCAGCTCGGCGATTCCAGTTGTACCATTGTACATTTCCGCGCTGTATAAGGTTATGAAAGAAAACGGCACGCATGAGGGCTGCATTGAGCAAATGTACCGCCTGTTCTCTGATCGCCTATACAATGCTTCCGGCGAAACACTCGTTGATGACAGGGGCCTTATCCGTGTTGACGATTGGGAAATGAGACCTGAAATTCAAGCAGAGGTCGCGAAGCTTTGGTCAGAGCTGACTACTGAAAATGTGTACGAGCTGTCCGACCTTGCCGGCTACCGCAAAGAGTTTTTCCAGCTGTTCGGCTTTGAAACCGACGGCATTGATTATGAAGCAGATGCAAATCAGGATGTTCCAATCCCTAATCTTCGTTAATCACTATTTTTGATAAAACAGCCTCCAAACTTGCGTTAATCGCAGGCTTGGAGGCTGTTTTGCGTTTTACTCCAGCTGTCAGCAAGTCAGCTGCCTGCAACCTTTAAACGGAAAGGCTCGTCAAAGCTGTTATTCAAAATCACAAGGATGGTGTCCTCATGTTAAATAGGAAGAGAAAAATGATCGCAACCTGTCTGGCCGCTTGTCTCGCCGCAGCTCCGTTTGCCGGCCAAGCTGAGGTGCATGCAGCCTCTGCCCTGCTTACCACGGAGTTTCAGATTGCAAATCTGACCTATGCCGACCATACCGGCACTCATAAATTGCAAGCTCCCCCATTTTTGTATGAGCAATCGGTGATGATTCCATTGCGTGCGCTATCCCAAGCGATGGGCGCTAAGGTGACGTGGAATCATAAAACGGGCACGGCTGTTATCGAAGGCCAAACGTCGGGAAAATTGACCTTCAAGCCGGGCAATAACAACGTTTATCAGGGCTCCAAGCTAGTGACTAAGCTTCCGGCTCCCGTTGTTATGGCTTCAAACACGCTGTTCGTGCCGGCGAAAGGGCTGGCTCAATTGCTTGGCGGACAAGTCGCCTGGGATGCAGCCAATCATATCGTGAGAATTACGCATCAAAGCAGCGAAATGGACAAGCTGACGTTCCGGTACCATTTTGATGTGAGCGCTGAAGGCTGGAAAGGCGGTTTTTCCGACCTTCCTGTCGACTATAATCCGGACATATACGATCTGGCGTATAAGCGGGAGCTGATTCCGCTTCAAGACAATACGACGAATTATGGCATGAAGCTATCAGGCCACAATCGCAGTGATGATTTATTTATGTATATGACCAAGAAAGTAGCTGGCCTTAAGCCAAATACCGCTTATCAAGCAAAATTGCGAATCGGCATATATACCAATTATGAAAATGAAAGCTTTGGCATTGGCGGCTCGCCCGGTGCATCTGTATATGTTAAAGCAGGCATATTGGATAAGGAGCCAGCTCCGGTAGAGCTCAAGCAGGGCAATGATCTTTATTACCGGATGAACATCGATAAAGGGGAACAATCGGAAGGCGGAGCTGAGGCAGCAGTCGTAGGCAATCCGATCAAAGCAGAGGGCAGCAAGGCCGGCTATCAGCTTGTCTATTTTGATTACAGCCATACGGCAATGACGAACGACAAGGGCGAGCTATTTTTGCTCGTTGGTACAGATTCCGGCTTTGAAGGCTTGACCACCCTTTATTATGATGACATTACGCTAACGCTTACTTCCTAAATTGAGCGAACTATGACTTGAATCTGACCTCCTTCAATGTATAATGGAATGTAGTAGTTTTTCGTAGCAAAACTTAAGTTTACGCTTTCGAAGCAGTTTTGCTGCGCAAAACTTAAGTTTACGCTTTCGAAGTAGTTTTGCTGCGCAAAACTTGAAGGAGGAGCACAATGCAAAAGGTAAAAATATTTTCGGGATCATCCAATCGCGCGCTTGCCGAGGAAATTTGCAGTTCACTCGGTATTCCGCTAGGCAATGTCGCCATATCCCGTCAGCAAAGCGGCGAAATTCACGTATCGTATGAAGAACCTATTCGGACATGCCATGTGTTTATAGTACAAGCGCTGTCCCATCCGGTTAATGAACATTTAGTGGAATTGATGATTATGATTGATGCGGCGAAACGCGCTTCCGCCAAAACCATTAATCTCGTCATTCCTTATTATGGATATGCGCGCCAGGAACGCAAATCCGCTCCTCGTGAGCCGATTTCCGCCAAGCTGGTTGCTGATGTGCTGACTACGGTTGGCGCTCACCGCATCATTACCGTGGATTTGCATGCAGATCCTATTCAAGGCTTTTTCGAAATTCCGGTCGATCATCTGACGGCTCTGGATCTCATTATCAGACATTTAAAAAGCCAAAATATCGTCAATCCCGTCGTCGTTTCGCCAGATGCTGGACGAGCTTCAACGGCTGAGAAGCTGGCGAACTATTTGGATTGCCCCTTTGCCATTATGATCAAAAACCGCCCGGCCCACAACCAGTCGGAAATTACCCATATTATCGGTGAAGTGGAAGGCATGACGCCGATTATTATTGAGGATTTGATCGATACAGGCAGCACGATCGTAAACGTCGTTGAAGCGCTCCACAAAAAAGGCGCTCATGATGCCTACGTTTGTGCGACGCACGGCTTGTTCTCTGCCAACGCCATCGAGAAGCTGACGCATCCGAACATCCGTCAGGTTGTTGTAACGGATACGATTGCGCTGAGCGATCATTCGGACAAGTTTTTCGTTCTGCCAATGTCACCACTCATTGCAACCGCCATTAAAATCATTTCCGAAGGCGGCTCGCTTGATAAGCTCTTCCAAATCGGCGGCTAATATTTTTAAGCGATACAGGCCGCAATTGCGGCAATGCAAAAACGCATCGAAAGGCTGCCAGAAGCAGCCCTCCGATGCGTTTTATTTTTGACAAATAACTCGTTTAGTTAACCCACTGCACAATTTCCTCTAACGGCAGCCTTGACTTGGGACGCTTTGGCTCAGCGAGCCGGTAGCCAAAAGCGGCCATCACGGAAACCTCCAAATTCCCGCCTTCCAGCAGTCCTTCTCTGTCCAAAATCGTATGCGCCTGATCCAGATTGAAGCCTTCAATCGGGCAGGAATCAATGCCAATTTGCGCAGCTGTGGTCATCATATTGGCAAGCGGGATATACGTTTGCTTCGACGACCAATCCAGCAGTGTACGCTCATTATCAAGCAAATGCAGATCGGCTTCCTGAAACGGCTTATAAATGACTGGGATTTTCTCATACACTTCCTCGCGCATCCCTTTAACCTGTGTGTACATATACTTCATATACTCCGAGTCATAGCGCACATTGCGGCGGGCTAGGAGAACGATAAAATGGCTCGCCGTTTCCAGCTGCTTTTTCGCTCCCCAGGATACGTCAGCCAGCTTCGCACGCAGCGCCTGATTTTGAATAATAACAAACTTCCATGGCTCAAGCCCAATGGAGCTAGGGGACAGCCTGCCCGTTTCCAAAATAAACTGGAAATCCTCATCGGAGATTTTTCGCTCGGGATCAAATTCCTTCGTCGCATGCCTGAACCAAAAGGCGTCCAGGATTTGCTGTTTTTTTGCTTCGTGATCGTTCATGCTTTGCCTCCTTTCCAAACCGTTAAATTAATCTTAATAGAATGTGCGGCGTGGTACAAGTTGACTCCTTTACGTCTCCTGCCAGCCTGCCCTCTCTTATAAACAGGCGAACAACGCCCGCCAGCGTCAGTTCCCTGACAATGGCGGGCGTTGTTGATTAGCGATTCTATGATTTTAATCAAAATGTTATTTCATACTGCGCTTGCCGTCTGCATATTTTGCCGTCCTTGCATCCTGAATGACACCGCTCCAGTTCAGCCCGTAGCCGAAATCATACGCATGGCCTGCCGTGTCGACATACACATCCATATCATGCGGCGTGTCTTCAAGCTGCTCTTCCACCGTCAACATGTCCCGCGGCATTTGGAAAGGCAGCAGGCCAGATGGCTCGGATGCACCGATTATCGTCTCCAGCAGCGCCTGCTCCTGCAAGCCAAAATGGGCAATAATCGCATCGGAAGCGGCTTCAAATTCAGCGACTACCGCAGGGTTGCTGAGCGTAATCGAAACGATAACGGGCTTGCCCTTCATTTTCGCTTTCGTATCCAGCACCATATCCAGATCGGATTCATTCGCAACGGCAACCGTCTTCCCTTTATAGGTACGATTCAGCACATCGCGCGCATCTCCAGCAAGGCTCGTCTCACGTGCATGTACAGCTGTATACGGACGGTATTGAAGGCTTACTGGCACATAGCCATTTCCGCCCGCTTCGGCGTCTGCCTTGCTGTAGCCCATCGTGCTATGCGGACTTTCGATGCACACCAATGCGAAATCCGCCTGCTCCGGGTTGTCCGTCACGTCAAAATACTTCTTGACCGTATCCACACTAATTGGATAACCCTCGAAAGACGGCGTCGGCAGCCCGAGCCAGCTCGCACCCTCCGGCCGGAACTTCCGGGGAAGATAGACGGTACGACGCTCGCTTGTAGCAGGCAGCGGCAGCGTTTGCCCTTCATTTTTCAGCAGCACAATCGATTTCAGCTGGGCTTCGTAGCCTGCCGCCATGAAAGTCGGGGAGCCTACCGTCGCAGCCGTATGCGCCACTTCCAAATAAGGATTTTCAAAGAGGCCAAGCCGGAAAATATTTTTCAGCAGACGCACCGCCGATTGCTCAAAACGGCTGCGCATGAACGCCTCTCCATGCTGCTGCACGCCGATCTGATAAGCTTCAATAACCGGACCCGTCTCATTGTTGCCGCCAAATTGGTCTACGCCAGCCATCAGCAGCTTGTAGTGACGTTCCGCTACGCTGTAGCCTTCCTCCACACCCCAGCAGCGGCCGCCGCTCATCAGCCTCGTAATGTCATCGCCTTCATCCGCGGTAATGCCCCAGTCCGTGCAGACGACGCCATCGTAGCCGTACTGCTCGCGCAGCAAATCGTTTATGAGGTAGCTGTTGTAGGAGTTGCCGACATTTTCGCCGTTAATCGGGTCTTGTCCTTGCGAAATCGTATAATAAGGCATAACGGCAGAAGCTTTGCCGGTCTTGCCATCCAGCTTGAACGCGCCTTCCGTAAAGGGACGCAAATGCTGCTCAAACTGCTCTCCCGGATAAACGGCATATTTGCCGTAGCCAAAATGCGCATCACGGCCGCCCTCGCCCGAGCCGCCGCCCGGCCAATGCTTCACCATCGCATTAACACTGTCATAACCCCAGCCTTCGGCAATTTCATTCTCGCCCTCCGAAGTCTGGAAGCCGTCAATATAAGCGCGGCCCATATCAGTGGACAGCTGGGGATCTTCGCCAAAGGTCATGCCAAAACGGAACCAGCGCGGATCGGTGCCGATATCAACCTGCGGCGACAACGCCGTGCCAATGCCGAGCGCCCGATACTCCTTCGCTGCAACCTCGCCGAATTTTTTCGCTTCCTCCGGATCAAACGTAGCGGCAAGCCCCATCGTCTCCGGCCACATCGAAATGCTGCCGCCGGCTCCGGCATTAAATTCCTTCGTCGAATCTGTCGCATGCCGCGGATCGGAGCTCGTATTTACCGGGATGCCCAGCCCTAAGCCTTCAACGTACGCCTGCATCGTATTGTTCCACTGCGCCGCCGTTTCCGGGCTTTCCACCATCGTCAGCAGCACATGGCGCAAATGATCCTGCTCCAGAAAAGCAAGCTGCTGGTCCGTCAGCGCATGCGAGTCCGCGCCACTATCCGCATATGTCTTGCCCCCATAAGTGCCCGGATGCCAGCCCAGGCTAGCCGGAACGGCCTGATGGCTGCTGTAGAGCATAAGCCCGGCAATTTGCTCGACGCTCATTTTCGAAGCAAGATCTTCGGCTCTCTCCTGCGGACTAAGGCGCCAATCCTCATATTTAGCCAGCTTGCCGTCCTTGTTCAAATCTTTAAAATAAAAACCGTCCTGCTCCAAAATACGGACGCCGGACAAGGTGGAATAGCCGAGCTTCGGTCCATTTTTATTGTGAATATATTGAATAGTAGAAGCCTGATCACGCTCGTCTGCCAAACCGATCCCATCCCTTCGCTTGCCTGTAGATGCCTTGCTCACCTTATAATTATAGCTAATTTGGACATGCTCAGGCTAATCGTATTCCGACTTTTTAGTTGTGATATTAAGACTATTTTGAACCTCTCATGACTAAAGTCACGAGATTCTTGGGTCGTCCCTTCTAACGAAGAGAAATGTACCAAGCTAACCCTGTCGTTCCGACAGTTCGTGTAAGGATTACACAGCAAGAAGTCTTTTGCCTTCAGCAAGAATATTCAGGCTTGCGTTAAAGTCCCGGTCGTGGTGCGCTCCACATGCTGGGCAGTCCCATTCTCGCAACTTTAAGTCTTTTACCTCTTTGTGCTTATAGCCGCAGCAGGAGCATAGCTGCGAAGATGCGAATGTTTGACCCACAGCCACTACGATGCGACCATACCACTTCGCTTTGTACGCTAGCATGGAGCGATACACCGACCAGGAAACCTCGCTAATGGCCTTGGCTAACTGATGATTCTTCATCATATGGGCTACCTGTAAATCTTCAATCGCAATATCGAGGAAATATACGCGGTTATTTTTCACAGCCGGAAAGCTCCTCCATGCCGGATTCGATTTCAGCAAATCTATAAAGCGCTGATGCTCCTCTTCCTCCTTAAAAACAAGAAATAAATAATCCGCTTCATAGTCCGTCAGCTCATCCGGTGCAATCGAAACCCAATTAAAGCCGGTTCCCGGCGCATGGCGCTCCAACCGACCGGCGTCTTATTCATCACCTTCTTGAACACCTGTAAATAATAGGAGGGATGCAGCTGAGCAATTTCAGCAAGCTTGTTCACCCGAATATCCTCGCGAAAATGGTGCTGCATATAGCGCAGCGTCAGCTCCAGCCGCTTTTCCAAATCATTGGCTGCCGTAGGAGCTGCATATGCAATAAAGCTCTCCAGCATTTCATGCAAATCATGCTGCTCCAGAAAACGGCTGTTCTCCTGCCTCGTGCTTTCTTCTGCCGTTAGCAAATAGAGCAGCCGCTTGAAGCGGCTTCCCTTAAGCTTTATCAGCCCTTCCACGGGGAACTCCAGCTCTCGCTCATACTCCCGCTGATGCTCGCTGCTCACCTTCATGCGAAACATATCAAAAACAACCCAGCGCAGCCCTGCTGGCACGACTATCCAAGGTGAAAGCACAAACGTCCATCTGCATACAATTTGCCTGTGCTGGAAAAAATAGCTGAACCAAATGAATCGACAGAGAGGAAGTCTACCGCTATGCCTGACAACAATACGGAGCAAAATATACCGCATAGCGATCGCATCAGCGCCGATTTAAAGGAAAACCTAGCAAAAATTCAGCGGCTTTTTACCGAAACCCCCGATATGGTTACCCGCCATCTGACCATTAAACAATCAGGCAAACAGGCTTTGCTGATCTATATCGACGGGTTAAACGACAAAGCGGCGATTAATGAAAATGTTCTCCGTCCACTGCAGCAAGAGATGGGCGAGAACAGTCAGGAAATTGCCGTCACCGTCGGTCATGTAGAGCATTTATACAGCTGGGAGAAAGCAGAGATCGGGCTTTTTCAGGGGAACAGCCTCTTATTTATTGATGGCAGCGAGCGGACCTACTCCCTCGATACAAAAGGATGGCCGCAGCGCAATATCGAAGACCCTCAGCTCGAATCATCGCTGAAGGGCGCACATCAGGGCTTTCTGGAGACAGGCGATTTAAATATCGCCCTCATTCGCCGTTATCTCCCCCACCGCGGACTCAAAATCAAACGGCTCATGGTTGGCGAGAGAGGACAAACGACCGTTTCCATTTTGTACATCGAGGATATTGCCAACGAGAAGTATATGGCGAAGCTGGAACAGCGAATTCGACAAATCAATGTCGATGCCATCATTAATACAGGCGAGCTGTGCGAATTTATCGAGGATAATCCTTTTTCGTTGTTTCCGCAGCTCATAACGACGGAGCGGCCTGATACGACCGCTTCCCAGCTGCTGCAAGGACGCTGCGCGGTTGTCGTCGACCGTTCCCCAAACGTGTTGATTGCTCCCGTAACCTTCATGTCCTTCTTTCAAAATATTGACGATTACAGCTCGCGCTGGACGATAGCGACGTTTCTTCGCCTGCTGCGCGTGTTTGCTTTTTTTATGGCAGCATTTTTGCCCGCCTTTTATATTTCCGTCGTTTCCTATCACTTTGAAATCATCCCGCTCAAGCTGCTGCTGACGCTGGGAGAATCAAGGGGACAGGTTCCTTTTCCCCCGTTTGTGGAGGCGATATTAATGGAAATTACACTGGAGCTGCTGCGGGAAGCTGGGATAAGGCTGCCAGCGCCAGTCGGACAAACGGTCGGCATCGTCGGCGGTATCGTTATTGGACAAGCGGTTGTGCAGGCCGGGCTTATCAGTAACGCCATGGTTATTGTCGTCGCTTTTACGGCCATTTCATCCTTTATTCTGCCTAACTATGACATGGTAGCAGCGGTGCGGCTTATCCGTTTTATTTTAATGATACTAGCGTCCATGTTCGGATTTGTTGGCCTCGTCATTGGGCTCATGACTTTGATCGGTCATATTTTGTCGCTCAAATCGCTTGGCACCGCCTATGGAACCCCGATTGGTCCAGTCAGACTGGCTGACTTGAAGGACACAATTGTAAGGGTTCCCCTGTGGCTCATGGACAAGCGTCCGTTAAGTACGGCTCCTAAACAGTCAATAAGGCAAAGACAAAGCCGGATCAAGGAGGACACAGAATGAATAGCTACGTGGGAAAGCAAATCACGCTTTTCCAGTTTATCTCCATTATTTCGGGTAGCCAGGTGAGCGTGGCAGTATTAAACTTGCCCAGAAAGCTCTCGGAGGCTGCGGATACGGACGGCTGGATCGCCCTGATTATCGGCTGGGCGCTAAGCCTGATTGCTGGACTTGCGATTGTTGGGGTCATGAAATATTATCCGAACGGCACCTTATTCGACCTGCTGTCGGAATATATGGGACGGTGGGCCGGGGTATTGGCTGCTATGCTGTTTGCGCTATATTTTTTTTACCTGATGTATGATGGGCTTGTGCGCACGATTCTCGTAACGAAAACCTGGCTGCTGCCTACTACGCAGTCATTCGTGCTCATGTCGCTGCTGCTCATTCCGGCCTATTCGATTGTCCGGCACGGCATACGCAACGTTGCGAGATACGCTGAGCTGATCATCTGGATATCGCTCTGGATTCCTTTTGTGTACATATATACGCTCAAACATGCGCACTGGGTATATTTGCTGCCTCTACTCAAGGAAGGCTGGCTGCCCATTCTGACTGCGGTAAAAGCGACGATTTATCCTATGCTGGGCATGGTATCCATTTTCATTCTTTATCCACATTTGAAGTATAAGGAGTATGCCACCAAAGGCATTGTAATTGCGAATTCCATTACGATGCTGTTGTATTTGTTCGTCACAATTATTTGTTACGTCTATTTCAGCCCGGAGGAATCCCATCTCTTTAATGATCCTGTCATCAGTGTATTGAAATCGATTGAATTCAAATTTATTGAACGCATTGAGGTTCCATTCATCTCCTTCTATCTGTTCATTTTCTCGCTTATTTGGATCCCAATGATGTATCTGCTTACCTATTGTATAGCTTGGATATTCAAGCGGGAGAGCATTGGCATCCCCTTGCGGCTGCTGATTATCCTGCTGGCAGTCGGGACGTTTTTTTATTTTCCGACCTACAATATAAACAACTTTCTGGTCAGACAATTATTTTGGGTTGGGCTGATACTGGAATATATTTTTCCAGTATGCCTGCTTTGCTATTTATGGCTAAGCAAGTTTTGGAAGGAAGAAAGGAGCAGCCTATGAGCTCATCCATCACCCGGATAACACTGTTTATTGTTATCATGCTCCTCCTGTCCAGCTGCAGCGACCAACTAAATTTGGAAAATGCCACTACCCCGCTTGTGCTGGGGATGGATTTGGATAAAAATAAAAAATTCCATTTTTATTTGACCGCACCTGTATTCAGCAATCGCATCAAGAAGAAGAGCATTGAAATGACCGGAACGGCTAAGACGCTGAGACAGTCCAGGTCTGAGCAGGACGCTCAGACGGCTGGATCCACGCAAGGGCGCAATTATCAGGTCATCCTGCTTGGCAGGCGAATGCTGAATTATGAGGGCTGGTTTCAAATGCTCGACGTCATCTATCGCGATGCCCGAAATACAGTTACGGACAGGGTTATTGTCGTTGACGGCTCCGTTCCAGAGATGTTGTATTTGAATCCACCGGATCAGCCGATGCTACCTATTTTGCTCCGCGGCATGGTAGACTCCACCAGTTCCCATTCGGAAACGGTCAGTACGACGGCGCATGAGCTTCACCGACAATTTCTTGATAAGGGAATAACCCCCTATTTCTCACAGGTCAAAATTATTGGCGGCAAAGTTCGAATTCAGGGAACGGCACTCGTATCGAAAGCAGGCATATACAAAGGGATGCTCGATGCACAGGAAACGGTGCTGCTGCGCATTTTGCAGAAAAATGCATCACCGGGCTTCAGCCTTTCCTATCAGTTGCCGGAGGAGCCGAAAAAATCACCGTTTTCCACGAATACGGTCAGCTTTTCTGCAGGAAAGGTCAAAACCAAAATTAAAACCAGCTTTAAAAACAACCGCTTCAAATATGATATAAAAGTAAGCATGGTTGTTGGCCTATCCGAGCATCTTTTTCCCTTCGATGTATTTAATGACAGCAAGCGGCTGGAGGACATGATCGGCCAGCAGGTGACCGACCACTTCAATGCGCTTATTGCCAAATTTCAAAAGCTCAAGGTCGATCCAATCGGACTTGGAGTGTACGCAAGGGCGTATGAGTACAAAGCGTTCAAAAAAGTAGAGGATGATTGGGCAGAAGTGCTGTCGCAAGCCGACATTACCGTATCTGCGAAAGTCACAATCGCATCGATGGGTCCGATAAAATAAACAAAGCAGGCTGCCCGTCACTGGCAGCCTGCTTTCAGTTGCTGTTTAAGAGAATTTAGCCTGCTGCCTACCGTCTTAAACCTGCTTAATAATGTCGAGCTTATCGCCCGGGGCCATCACTTTGCCGATGAGGCCGCGCGCTTCCAGCGCTTCCACAAAGCTTTGCGCATCCTGTCTGATTGGCTCAAATGTATTATAATGAACCGGAACGACCAGCTTGGCCCGGTACCACTCTGCTGCCTGCAAGGCTTCCTCCGGTCCCATCGTAAAGTGATCACCAATCGGAATAAAGGCAACATCAATGACCTCATGATCGCCAATCAGCTTCATATCGCTGAACAATGCCGTGTCGCCGACATGCAATATCGTCAGCCCCTCAGCGCGAATGACATAGCCCGAAGCCAGCCCGCCGTATGTAATCGTCTGCTTTTCTTCGTCAATAATGCCCGACGTATGGATAGCTGGCACCATTTTTGCCTGCGCAAAGCCTAAATCGACGGTGCCTCCGATATTCATCGGTATCGTCTGTACACCTTTCCAGGACATATACGCCGCAAGCTCAAAATTAGCTACAACAGGAGCATCATTGGCTTTAGCTATTGGCGCCGCATCCAGAATATGATCTTGATGAGCGTGTGTCAGAAGGACAGCATTCACTTTAATATCCTCGGGTTTCGTAACCGCCTGCCCATTTCCGCTTATAAACGGATCAATAATCAGCGATTTGTCCTCAGTTATGAGCTGCACAGCAGAATGTCCATGATAAATAATTTGCATCGCTTCCTGCACTCCTTTAACGATAAGTTTGCTTGTCACCTTCGTTTCCATATTACGCTCCTGCCTGTACAGTTGCAACCTATCGCGAGGAGCATCGTCGCGAAAATACGAAGGGAATGCAAAAGGCGGCCAAACGATAACGATCGCTTGGCCGCCTGAAATGCTTTATGAAGAAGCTTTATAATGAAAAAAGCTTATTTTACCACTAACCTATCTCAATCCTTCAAGAATTCGATCCTGAATGATTGAGTCATCTTCAACAATCGTACCTCCGGCTTTCATAATATAAATAATGCCTCCAAAAAAACAAGCGGTAAGAATCAAAAACCACAACATCGCTTACACCTCCTTGATCCATTTTCCTCTACCTTTATTATAGGAGAGTATTGGGGGTAATGGCGCAGGAGAATTTAACAGGATCGTGAACATCTGCAGCTGCCTTTACATGAATTTGTACAAACCAAAATAAGCTTTGAATTTTATCCATTGTACAAATGGTCTCAATCCATTATGCTAATCGACGATAATGATTATCAATATCTTTGAGACAACGCAGGAGGAGAAACACAATGAAACAAGCGGGACGTATTATTTCTTTACTTACTACTGTCGCATTAATGGGGGCATTATTGTTGGCATGCGGAAGCAACACGGAGCAGTCGGCGGCGAATCAAGCAAGTTCTGCTCCTGCTACAGAAGCGAGCAGCTCCCCAGCTGCTGAAAGCCCAGCGACTTCAGCGGAAGCTGAAACAGGAACACGCATTTTCAAAGACTGGACTGGACACGACGTTGAAGTGCCCGTAACGCCTAAGCGTGTTATTTACCATGGCGAAACGACAGGCGATTTGCTCGCTCTTGGCGTTACACCTATCGGGGTTATGAAAAACACAGAAGGCTCCGTCTACGAGGATCAAATTAAAGATGCAGAAGATGTTGGTTTTCCAATCAGCGTCGAAAAATCATTGTCGCTTGCTCCTGATTTGATCATTTTTGGCAATGCGGATGATGCCCAATATGAGGCGCTTGCCAAAGTCGCACCTACCGTTACCTTTGATACATTTGCGCCGCTTGAGAACCGTATGCGCATTTTGGGCGACCTGCTTAATAAGAAGCAGGAAGCCGAGGACTGGATCGCCCAATATACAGCGAAAACAAAAGATATGTGGGCCATGCTGCACGAGAATGGCCTGAAAGAAGGCGAAACGGCTTCCATCTTCACGATGTATCCTGGCAACCGCCTGTTCATTATGGCGAATGCCGGACTTCCGCAAGCTGTTTACAACGAGGATGGCTTCAAGCCGACTCCACTCATTCAGGAAATTATTGACGCTGGCGAAGGCTTCCGAGAAATCTCCACAGAAATTTTGCCTGAAGCTGCAGGTGATCGGATTTTCATTTTGAACCCTGTACCTGATGATGCCAAGAAAGACACGGAAGAGCTGCTGAAAAGCACCATTTGGAAAAACCTCCCTGCTGTAAAAGCAGGGCAAGTATACTATTTTGATATTCAGAAAGCTTCCAGCGACGCGACTTCCCGCGATTGGCTGATTGAAGCGCTGCCAGCTGAAATTTCGAAAAAATAATGGTTAACGCGCAAGCTTCATTATAAATGACTAACGATACAGGACGAGTTAGGGGCATGAATGGGCCCTGACTCGTCCTGTTTTCTTTTTAAGGCAAATAAACCAATCCTTCTTTCCGTCCATTCGCTTCCCCTCCTTTCTGTGGCATAATGAAAGGATACAAAGCAATCGTATTGCTAAAGAACTTAAAAGTAAGGAGCACCGCTCGCATGAATGCCCATGAAACCCCGTCCGTTCCGCTTCACCACCTCTTGCTTAAGCTTGTCAGCATGAAGCGGCTAACGAAGTCCGCGGACATTACTTTTGCCGAGCAAACCATCGAGAGCCACACGCTGCTCATTATTGTCAACAGTGAAGGCACCCTTTATTTGAACAACCGCTATATCCGGTTTGAAGCGTTCAGCGCATTCCAATTAGCTCCCGGGGATTGCTACCAATTTGATGGCCAGACGAATGAGACGATGGACTACTATTGCCTCGTTTATTCGGTCGTTCGCGTCGACTATGTGCAGCCATCGTTTTATCAGCAATCGCTGTTTCCTGGCAAGCATGAGCTGCGTCTTTACCCGCTAGCTCCATACGTCAAGCTGCTGGAATCGATACAGGCAGCTGGCAAAGCGCTTCAAGGCATCGACGCGTATAAACAAAATCTCGCTTTCCAAAAGCTGATGGGCATGCTGCTAGAACAGCATCTTCCTGCAAGCCAAGTTGACCGCCAGCTATATTCAGTTGAGGATACCGTGCACTATATTCAGCTTCATTATAAAAGCCCGCTTACAGTCAAGCAGCTCGCGGCGCTGACGAACATGCCCCAGTGGCAATACAGCTCCTTGTTTAAGGCGCTCACTGGAAAAAAGCCGCTCGATTATTTAGTATCACTGCGCATTGACCATGCCAAGGAATGGCTCGCAAACTCCCATGCCTCGCTGCGTGAAATTGCCGAATGGTGCGGCTTCGCCGACGAATATTATTTCAGCCGCCGTTTCCGGCAAATGACCGGCGGTTCGCCAAGGCAATATGCCCTGTCCATGCGACAGCGCGTTCAGGTCAAAGACTGGCTGGGACATCAAGTCATCATTCCGGCAGAGCCGCAGCGCATCCTGTATTATGGCGAGACGCTGGGCGACTTGCATGTACTTGGCTTTCAGTCTGTCGGGGGAGAGGATTATTCCGTTTTCCCAGTATTCAATAAGGAACAGGCGGCGGAGCTGGAGCCTGATTTGATTATTTTAGCAAGCGGGGACGAGCACATTTATGAGCAGGCGGCGGACATTGCCCCGACGCTTGCCTTTAACTCTTGGGGAACGCTGGAGGAGCGTCTGCATATGCTTGGCGACTGGCTAGGCAAGAAACAGGAAGCGTTGCGCTGGTTAGCTAGACATGAGCGGCGGACGGAACAGATGTGGCATCAGCTAGGCAGCCATATAAGGAAAGGTGAAACGGCTTCCGTATTCATTTTTGAACGGGGAAATCGGCTGTTTATTATGGCTGGCAGCGGGCTTGCCTCCACCCTCTATCATCCGCTTGGCTTTGCCCCAGTCGGTGATGTGAAAATGCTCATTGCCGCTGAGCGTGCCTACAAGGAAATTACAGTCGACTCTTTGTCCCAATATGCCGGAGATCGCCTGTTTATGGTCGTGCCAGAAACAGAGGAGTCGCGGCAAGCGATGGAATCGCTTATAAGCAGCCCGCTCTGGAAGCAGCTTGCGGCCGTCCAAAAGGGCCATGCCTATGTAGTGGACAATAGTTGGAACTACGGCGATGCGGAAACAGGAAACAAGCTGCTCGGCATGCTGCCCAAGCTATTGCAAAAACCGTCCTGAAGCCGAAGCTCCGGGACGGTTTTTGGTTAGCCTTTCACTGCGCGGTTTTCCACCAAATAGAAGATGGAGGGCGGCCAGCCCCAACGGACACCGGCTCGCCAATTATTGGCGTTGCAACCTGTACATTTAGCTGCTTGGCCGCTTTCGTCACGCGCTCTACTGGATCATTCCAGTCGTGAAAGCTGAGCGTAAATGCTCCCCAATGAATGGGAAGCAGCGTTTTTCCTTTTACATCGACATGTGCCTGCACCGTCTCCTCCGGCATCATATGAATCGACGACCAGCGTGGATCATATTGTCCGCATTCCATAAGGGTCAGGTCAAACGGGCCGTATTTCTCGCCAATCTCTTTGAAATGCGCGCCATAACCGCTATCTCCGCTAAAATAAATGTTAGCCGCGCGTCCTGTAATAACCCAGGAGCACCACAACGTAGAATCCCGATTGTTCAAGTTTCGTCCTGAAAAATGCTGAGCTGGAGCAGCGGCCAATCGAAGGCCTTCAAATTCCAGCTCCTCCCACCAGTCATGCTCCGTTATGATCGATTTCTCTACGCCCCAGCGCTCCAAATGGCTGCCTACGCCGAGCGGAACGATGAAGCGGCGAACTTTGTTTTTAAGCTTGAGAATTGAATCATAATCCAAATGGTCATAATGATCATGGGATAAAACAACAGCATCAATTTGCGGCAGCTCGGCAATTTCAAACGGCAATTTGCCGCTATAACGTTTGTTTCCGAAAAAAGGGAACGGCGATGGCGCTTGGCCAAACATCGGATCCAGCAAAATATGTTTCCCATCCAGCTCCAGCAGCATAGCCGAATGCCCAAACCAAGTGACTCGCGCTTGCTCGCCCTTATCGTCCCGACCAAATTGGAGCTGCTGTAGCGGCAGCTTAGCCTGCGGCCTGCGATTCGGGTTTGTTCTCATATAGTCTCGCAGCATGGAAAATATGCTGCTTGCACTGTTATCCATGACCGTTGTGCTCAAATTTTTAAACTTGCCATCTCGGTAATGAGCGGAACGCGAGAAAGCAGCGAGCTGCTCCTTCGTTAACACTCCTCCAAGCGCAGGGTAGAACTTTAAAACAAGCACTATCGCAAGCAGCAGTGTAGCAAGCACAATAATAGCAGTCAGCATGGCAATTGCTCCTTTAAATGATGGTTACTGAAAGATAAACTTCGCATAAACGAATGATCATTTATTAAAAAAGAATCTTTCGATGACGCAAAACAAACTCCTTCGCTAATAATAAATGATCATTCAGTTATTGTCAACAAATGTGCATATCCGCCTATTGTCCATTCATCTAAAAGATTGTAACATTTTTCACAGCTTCTCTGCGTCCAATGGATTATAATAGAAGCAAGCCCGGAAGAATAAGGAGGAAGCCCATATGTCTATCCAACATACCGTACATTTCAAAATCATTCGTCCCCATGAAACGAAGACGCTGCACGGGTTGATTTTTCTGGAAGAGAACCAGCAGCCTACTGTAGAGGATTACGCCAAATGCCTTAAATTGTGCGGCCACGACGTGGTCATCCACGATGCCGATAAGTTTATTTTCAAAGCCCAATCTGACGGTGATTCCTATTTAATTGATGTTCTGGAGGATTTCGAGAAGCGCGTGCGCGATCTTGACGCTGAAAATCTCAGCAGAAGCTTCCAGAAACCAAACCCAAGCTTTTAATCCACTCCACTCTTCTTATAAGTAAAAAAAGACGCCAAGCTCCAGCCCTTCACAGGTCTGATGCTTGGCGTTTTGCTTATTGGTGATTGATGCTTCTCTCTATCATCTGACGATTATACGGACTATCTGACTGGGCGACGCTCGCTTGCTTGTGGAAAGTAGCCAATCGATATTGCATAAGCGAGCATATTTCCGATTAGCTGCTCATTAGGCGCTGCGCATGTAATGCTCGATTGCTGCAACGCAGCGCTTGTCAGCTCGCAGCTGTAGCGATAGGCAGAGTCCTTCGCCCCGTCGCCTTCCAATTGAGCGATCGCGAGCTGCACACCCTCCTGATTTTTCGGGATGGCTTTATCAAGCAGCCACTTCGTATAGGAAGTTGGGCTTGACGTCTCGATGGAGTAGCCGCTGCTGCGCAGCATGTCCATCAGCTTCTCGTATGGCAGCGGCTCCGGGTTGCAAATATGGTAGACACCTCCTGCCGTATCCGGCTGCAGCGCCAGCTGTACAATCGATTGTCCTGCGTAATCAATTGGCGTAATATCGATGTCCCAAGTAACCTCCGGCGCTTGCCCAAGCAGCAGCATCGATTTGAGCATACGGTAAAACGCATTACTGTCAATGTTCCGTTGGAAGCTTCCGCTCACTGAGTGGCAGGACAAATTGCCTGCCCGGTAGATACTGACGGGAACGCCCTGCTCAGCAGCAGCGTACAGCAGCTTCTCCGCTTCCATCTTGCTGTTCGTATACAAGCTCTCGACTCGCAGCTCCGGCGCCAGCTCCCCAGCGGCTACCACTGCCTCCCATTGCCCGCTTAAAGCCAAATCTTCCGGAATGCCAAGCGTGGAAATATGGTGGAAGCGAACTGTTTGGCGGCAAGCGGCGGCAAGCTCCAGCAAATACGCCGTCCCATTTACATTTGTACGGGCGAATTGCCCTTCTTCGCCAAAGTGCCTAACATCCGCCGCGCTGTGCATAATCGCATCCAGGCTGCTAATTAACTGCTGATACTGCTGCTCCTCAAGCCCAAGCCGCGGCGTTTCCAGATTGCCTTCTACCGCTACAACGCGCCCCTCCATTAATGGAATAGCCGCATCTCCAAAATAATACGCAATATGGCTGCGAAGTCTCGCTTCGCCTGGCTCGGTTCCTGGCCGTACGAGGCAATATATAGTTGCGTCGCTTTGCATCAGCAGTTCATAGAGCAAATACCCGCCTAAATAACCGGTAGCTCCGGTTAAAAGCACGGCTTTCGGCTGTTGCTTGAAGCTGATAGGCAGCTGAGGCTTATAACGCATGGCTGGTAATTCTTCCAGTGGCAAAGCTGGCCCAACATGACGGGCCGTCTCCTTGTGCTCAGGCGCTTCGGCAGCAAGCTGCTCGATGCGTACGGCAATCGATTCGATCGTTCTATATTGAAATAAATCATTAATTTTCAATTCCGGGTAATACGGCTTTAGACTTGCCAAAATATGAATAATTCCGAGCGAGTCGCCGCCAATCGTAAAGAAATCATCATGAATGCCGATATGAACGAGGCTGAGTGCCTCTGCCCATGCGCCCGCAATCATTCGTTGAATGCCATTTTGAGGGGCAACGTAGTCGACGCTGATCTGCTCCTCTTGGTAGGAATAGCTGTGAAGCTTTTTCCGGTCGATTTTTCCGGTTGGCGAAATCGGCATTTCGTCCAATTGGACGATCCATTTCGGTACAAAATAAGTGGGCAGCTTATCGCCCAGCTCTTGCTTAATGGTAACGGTAGTGAGCGGTTTACCGTCCTTTGAAGTAAAGAAGCCGACGAGCATGTTTTGCTCCTGTGCATCCTTTTTGCAGATGACTGCTACGTTTTGCACATTGGCGATTTTGGAAAAGCTGTCTTCGATTTCCCCAATCTCAATGCGATGTCCGCGAATTTTAATTTGCGAATCCCGGCGTCCCACATATTCAATTGTGCCGTCTGGCAGCAGCTTCGCAATATCGCCTGACTTATAAATTTGACCATCGCCAAATGGATTGGCGACAAAGGCATCCGCCGTTTTCTCCGGCTGATTTAAATACCCTTTCGCAAGGCCGATCGTCTCAATCAGTACTTCGCCATGCACATGCACGGGGCATAGCTGGTTCAGCTCATTGACGATATACACCTTATAGTTTTGAATCGGCTTGCCGATTGGCACGTTTGTCAAATCGTCGGAAATATAACCGCTGATTTTATGCGTTGTCGTGCACACCGTGCATTCCGTTGGCCCATATACATTGACGATAGCAATGTTGTCCTGGAACTTCCGCTGGAATGCCCGAACCTGCTCCCCATAAAGCGCCTCTCCTGCTACAGTGATCAGCTTCACGCCTGCAAGCTTTTTGTAGCCTTCATCCGACAAATAAGCAGAAAGCTGGTTAAAAAATACAGTCGGCAAAATCGTAATAATCGTCGTTTTCGTCCGTTCAATAGCTGAAGCAAACTCCTCCACTGATACGCGCTCCTCTGGAGACAGTAAATACAAATGCGCACCATAGAACAGCGCTCCAATCGTATCCCATACCGATGCGTCAAAGCTGTAGGTGGCGAACTGCGTCAGTACATCCTCATGCCCGATTTCACAATCCAGCCGCACCGTTTCGCCGAGATTGACGACTCCTTCATGCGCGATGAGAGCTCCCTTCGGCCTTCCTGTAGAGCCGGACGTATAAATAATATAGGCCAAATCATCCGGCGCTACATCAACGTTCGGGTTCGAAGCTTCTTCATTGTCATATGCAATATGCTCCACCACGATGATTTCCTTTAGCTGCTCAAGCCCTTCGGATTGATGCTGCGCCTGCTCTTCATATTTCGCTTTGGTCAGCACGAACACCGACCGGGTATCTTGCAAAATGTAGCGGTTGCGCTCCTCCGGATGCTCGGGGTCCAGCGGCACATAAGCGGCTCCCGCCTTCAAAATGCCAAGCAAGCTGACAATCAGTTCCAAGCTTCGCTCCATATAAATGGTGACGAAATCGCCTTTGCTCACGCCTTTGCTGATCAATAGGTTCGCCATTTGATTCGCCTGCTCATTGAGCTCACGGTATGTAAGCTCCCCGTGTACAGATGATACAGCCGTTCGCTCGCCATACTGCGCAGCAGCAAGCTCAATCATGCCATGAATCGTCTGCTTGCGATCATATGCGCCAGCTGTCGCATTCATTTTCTCATAGACGAGCCGATCTTCTTCCGTTAATACATCAATGGCTGCCACATGCGCGGCTGGATCAGTTAAAGCCGTCACGAACAGCGTCCTATAATAAGCGGCATAGCGGTCAACGGTCGCTTTCTCAAGCAGCGATTGATCATACTGAATGTTGAGCTGCCACTTTCCGCTCAGTTCCAGAAGCTGAAAGTTGATCATTTCCGAAGTGGGTTGTACCGTGTGTCGATGCGAGAAGCGAGTGTCATAATGGGATTGTTCCGAGGCTGGTCCATCATTTACAGCTTGCAATAACGAGGTCTTCAGGCTTGCAAATGTGTTGGTTTCTTCGATATGGACTAACCATGACCTATCCTTATCTTGGGGCCCCTGCACACCGATGAGCAGCTGCTTCTCGTTTGAAAGTCGATACAAGAGCGCTGCATACGCCGCAGCGGCCTCTGCTTCTAGATCCTGTTCTTTTCTCGTTTCTATCAGTTGGCTTACCTGTTCGCCCAGCGCGTATTCATTCGTTGCATAAGAATACGTACGGTTATGACGCGAAAAATCTAGTGGGATTAATAAGACAAATTCACTGGAAGCAATCTGGTTAATTGTAGTGTGTTTATTTTCCGTCATAATTGTAAAACCTCCTGTGGGGGAAATGCCCCGCAGCTGCCTAGCAGCTGCAAGGCTCCCTTTATGATAGTTATACCGGGATTAAGAAGTACGGACTTGGAAATGGTTGATGAGCTCTTGCAGCTCCTCCGACATTTGCGTCAATTTTGTCGACGATTCCACAATGGCATTCATCGATTCTTTTTGCTCGGCAATGGATTTGGAAATTTTCGCACTGTTTGCTGCTGTAATGCCTGCAGAAGCCGACAGATTTTCAGCCGTAGCCGTCAATTCTTCCGTACCCGCCGAAATTTGCTCTGTCGAGCTTGATACTTCTTGAATTTGAAGCGTTACGCTGCGTGTAGCGGACAAAATATCGTCCAGCAGCGAACCCGTCTCGCTGGAAATTTGCAAGCCCGTACGAACCTGGCCTGTTCCCAGGTTCAGTGCATCAACAGCTGTCGTAATTTCATGCTGAATTTCTTTAATCAATCCTGAAATTTGAGTTGCCGAGTTATTGGACTGCTCCGCCAGCTTGCGAACCTCGCCTGCTACGACTGCAAAGCCTTTGCCATGCTCGCCGACTCTTGCTGCTTCAATTGCTGCGTTAAGCGCCAGAAGATTCGTCTGCGTCGCAACGCCCATAATGAGCGAAACGATATTTTCAATTTCCTGTGAACGGCTGGCAAGTGATTGAATCGCACTTGAGGACTCAACTACAAACTTTTCAATTTGCTCCATTTGCTCGACAACCTGGCCTACAACTTTATTGCCTTCCATCGATTTGTGCTCCATATCGCCAGCTTCTTCTGCTACGCTCGACGAGCTGTGAGCAATGTTCTGAATTACGGTCGACATTTCGTTCATCGCTTTGGCCGCCTCGCTGGACGACAGCTCTTGGTTGGCGATTTCAATGTTGATTTCCCGCATGTTTTCGGTAATTTCTTCTACCGTTTTGCTATTGCTTTCGGAAAACTCATTCAACGATTTAGCCGAATCCGTTACCGCATTCGACGTTAAGCGAACTTTGACCATCATATCGTTGATGCGGCGAATCATCACATTAAACTTGTGGTTGACGACGCCAAGATCGTCGGCGCCCGCTTTCAGCTCGACATTCAAGTTGCCGCCGCTTACTTCCTCAATGCCTTTAATCAGCTCTTTAATCGGCTTCATCGTCATACGTGAAATGAAGAACTGGAGCAAGAAGATGAGCACAAGGAAAATGAGCATGATCGTAATGCCGCTGATCAGCAGCGTCTTAAGGCCGTTAGGTACCGCGCTGGCGTCTACATCCGCTGCGAAGAAGGCGAATACGTTGCCGCCGCTATCTTTGATTGGATAAAGAATCGTCGTCCAAATGCCGAAATCATCGGAGTAAAAGCTGGTGAATGTAGGAACTCCGGTATTCAGCATTTCGCCTATAGCGGTCGACATCGCGACTGGCTGCTCATACATCGTGCCTACGCCCATATTTTCGCTGGAGAAAGCTTCTACCAGATTCGTAGGCATAGCAATAATTGACGTTTGATTGCCATTCGTCAGCTCCGTTCCGAATACATAAGCTTGCGCAATATTCGGATTATATTTATGTATGAGATCCAATGTTGCTTTCAATTCTAATTGTGTGGAGCCTTCATAGCTTTTCTCTGAAATGGCTTGCTGGATTTTCGCGGGTTCCATTTCCTGTGCCCATTCCTGTGTAATGGCGCTAATTTGCCCACGAAGCTGTTTAATCAAAATATCCTTCTGAATGATGTAGCCTGATGCAATTAAAATGGATCCAATCAATACGATGTTAAAGAAGGCAAGCAGCAAATTTTTAGAAAAAAAGGACATTCTTTTTATGAATTGCATTCTGTCAACGCTCCTATATGTATGATGTAATGCTACTTTCAAAAATGATTGTGACGGTTCGCTAATGGCTCTGTCATCCGGCTGTTGCAGTTGGCTGTATTCTATTTGCTTCTCACCCATGACTGCGACTAAAGTTCTATTGTCGAAACTTGTCAGGTCCCGATTCACACTTTAGCCTTATATCGGTATATTTATAAGAAAATCCAAAAAAGGCACCACTCTCCCTCTCTCCTACCTATATTTCTCTATGATGATCTGCCGAAAGTTCCCCCTCAATCTATCTCAATACATTATTCAACAGATACTATTATTACTATCGACCTATTCGATACGAATAGTAATAGTTTTTGATAAATTGTTCCGTTTATTATGTAAAATTTTATACAACAGCCTAAATGCAAGCAAGCGGACGACAGGAAATCCCTGCGTCCGCTTGCTCTCAAACCGAGTATAACAGCTTGCTTCAACTACTATATCACTTGCCCGACCACACCACTGTAATTTCGTTATAGCCATCTTTGTCCCGGTCAGGAGCACCGGTAATCGTCACAGCAAAATCATCCCCCTTTTTGCCTACCATCGTTAATGTTGTGCTGCTCACATCCTCTGATGTATCCGTCAGTTCCTTCGTCTGGAAATAAGCTTTATAGGATACGCCAAGCGAGTCCAATCCATTTTGCGTCTCATATACGAAGTACAGCGATTTTTTGTTGTCCCGGTTGTTTTCAACCGTCTCTTTCATTTTCGCATCTTTCGGAATCGGGAAATCTGCCGGCAAATATTTCGGGCGTTGGCCTGTGTACACATTGCTATCGGTACCGCCGCCTCCGGTGGAGCTGCTGCTGCCGATTTTCACTTTATTGCTCCCCGCATCGTAAGTAACGGGCACATTCAAAGCATCTGCAATCGAACGCACTGGCAAGTAGGTCGAGCCTTTATAAGTAATCGGAGCCTGCTTGGCGCCATTGCCATCAACTGGCGTATAAGCGCTGCCATTAAGCTCGATTTTTAAGCCATTATTCAAATAAGCTTTAATCTGCTCCAAATTGCTTCCTGCATATACGCCTGCCGAGCCGGTAAGCACCATGCCGAATACCGCTGCGGAAATGACCATTTTTTTGCTTTTCACTCGTATCTACCCCTGTCTATTAAAATAATATTCCCCTAATCATTACCTCCTCTGGATGTTCCTAAAACCATTTTCTGCAAAAATAGTTCCCCCTTCCTTACTGCTCTCCAGCATCCATCTGGTAACCTACGTCTCAGGAACCAGGAGCGGGACAGTATTTGCCATATCGGATGATTCAAAATCGCCCGTCCCTCCTGTTCATCCACCCCTGTATGCGCAAGCGAAAAAAACACCCGGTCACCCGCGTAATCTGGCAGCTCCTCAAGCCGTATCGGCATCCATTTCAGTTGCTTGTTCCGCTCGGTCAATGCTTTCAACCGCTTCGGCAGCTCAAAGCCGCCCCCCTGATAGAGCGTATGTCCAAAATGATGCGTCGCATACATATACAGCGTCTGATCCACATAAACGAACGCCGAAGCCGTCTCGCCCGGCCGGATGCAATTCCCTAGCCGCTCGCGTGCCAGCACCGCCTTTTCCATATAGCCAGCAATCCACTCCTCGGCCTCCTTTGGTCTGCCCAGCAGCTCGCCCATCGTACGCATTCGTCCATACACATCATCGTGCCAGCTCACGTGAGCCATTGGCGCAATTTTCACCAGTTGATCGACGAGCGACGCCGGCGTAAAGCTGGGATACAAAATCAAATCGGGACTGAGCCGCATAATTTGCTCCGCATCAACCGGCTCCTCAATGCCATGAACACCGCGCAGCGCCTCCTCCTCAAAAACAGGAAACATCGCGCTGTTCACTGCAATCGGACGAATGCCAAGCGCCAGCAGCTCGCCAATGTATTGAATCGAAAATATACGCGGAGCGCGACCGAACTCCTGCATGTATTGCGTCGGTGTAAGCCCGGTCATTTGCTTGAAGCGCCGGCTGAAATAATATTCATCTCCGAAGCCGACCCGCCCGGCAATATCGCGAATGCGGGACGTTTGACTCATCAGCAGCTGCTTCGCCCGCTCAATCCGCAGTGCAGTCAAATAAGCGGTTGGCGTGCTGCCCGTCAACGCTTTGAACTTTTCCCCATATTGCCAGCGGCTCATGTTCACTTCCTGCGCCAGACGCCCGATGGAAATTTCCTCTTTGTACGAATGCTGCATAAAAGAAATCGTCCGCTCCACTGCCCTTCTGGCATCCAGCTCGTCTTCCTCTTTGTGCTGGCGCTTCAGTACCTCCAGCATGAGCTGCTGAAAACGAATGTGGCGCTGGAGCGCCTCCAGCTTTCCTCCGGACGGCTCGTCACGAAGCGACAGCAGCCTATCTTCCAATAACGTAAACGGCTCAAAAACCATTTCGCCGCCATCCGCGAGCAGTTCCTCATCCTGTGCACCTATCTCAAAAGAGAGCTGGTATAATCGAATCGGCTGAAAAGCCTCGCTTTCGACCCCGATCGCTGTGTTTGGCGCCAGCAAAAAGCATTTGCCGTATGTTGCGAGGTGGCTCACGCCATTAATCGTGATGGTGCCCTGCCCCTGAGTGACGGCCAGCAGTGTGTAGGCAGTCAGCCAGACGAAGGCGCGCCCTCTGCCTTGCTCCTCATTTTCCCGGCAGTCATAGAGCCGATACTCCAGCCCCGAGAACATGAGTGCTGGAGGAAACGCAGCCGCTTGTCCATCATGCTGATATGCCATTTTTCACTCCCCCTGCCCAGTGATAACCGTTATCAATATTATGCTCCCATTATAAAAGATTCTGGCATAGGCGTAAACGGCTCACAGCTGCCCGTTTCCATTAACCTTATTGCAAACCGTAGAGCAATAGGACGGTTTCTTTTAAAACAGGCAAAAAAGAAGCTTTCATACGCCAAAAAGCGCATGAAGGCTTCATAAAATTACGGTTTAACTCGTATATGGCAAGTTTTTAGCCGCTTATTGCTTCGCCAGCAGCTCATTCGTCATTTCATCCAGCAGCCAATCGAGTGTAAGCCTGCTCCGGCTTGCCGACAATTTCACTCAAGGAGCGCAGACGGCTGAAAATATCGCCGCTGTAATCAATGACTACCGTAGGAGCGATTTTGGACAATTCCTCAAACTCCGCCGCATCCAGGAAATTTGGCACGATAATAAGATCAGGCTCTAGCGCCAGCACCTTCTCCAAATTCGTCGATACGCCCTCACCGCTAACGTCTGCAATGCCTTGCAGCTTCTCTTCACCGAGAACCGCTTTCGCATTCAGAAAGTTCGTACCTACCATTGGAAAATCAAGCGCCACCATCTCGGAAGCATAATAATGCGCTACAATTCACTGCGGATTGCTTGGCAGCTCTACCTCTCTGCCCATTACATCCTTATAGATGCGGGTTGCAGCCTGCTCTTCAGTCGCTGCTGGTTTTGCCGATGCAGCCTCAGTTGATGCCGCTGCCGTTGGCTGTGCCGAGCTCGCACCCTCCACTGTATTGCCTGCATTCGAGCCGCAGGCTGCAAGCAGCAGCAAAAGCAAAGCTGCCGCACTTAAAAAAATCAATCGTTTTGAAGCTGATGCCAATGCAACTAACATAAGACCTCTCCCTTTATATGATAATAATTCTCAATGATAGCTCCTTTATTCTACTCTGCCCCTTCGCTTCCTTCAATGGACTTTTTCGCAGTTTTTCATAGACGAATTTTGCTGCCGCCTGATCCAGGCAAGCTGTGTAAGGAAAATAAAAAAACCACTGGATTACAGTGGTTTTTTGTCGAGTGTATTATTTTCAGGCTTCTCCACATCAAGCACATCCATGAGGAACATGAAGATCGGAATACCGATAATGAGTCCCCATATGCCCATATAATGCTGGGAAAAGATCAGAATGATAAAGGTATAAAACATCGGCAGCTTTGTTTTGTGCGCATACAGCCTTGGATTCAGGAAATAGGTCTCCACCGCGTGAATAACCAAAATCATGCCGATCGCCCATAGCACCATCGTCAGTCCGCCAATCTGGTAGCCGATAATGCCAATTGGGATGAAAGAAATGATAACGCCCGCTACCGGAATCAGGCTGAGCAGGAATACCATAATCGTCAGCGCAATCAAATACGGGAAACCGAGTATCCAGAGGCCAATCATCGTCAGCGCTGTATTAAACAGCGCAATTAGCAGTTGAACCTCAACCACCTTTCCGAAGGAGGAAGCAAATTTGCTGCCGAAATAGTGGAACTCCCGGTAGGCCCAAGAAATTTTACTGTAGCGGAATTTCTCCGTAAACTGGACGACCTTGTTTTTTTGCAAAAGGTAGAAAAAGCTGAGCAAAATAACGAACAAAATAATTTCCAGCCATTTTCCCAGCCTCATAATATAATCAACGGCATTGCCCAGATACTTCTGGTAGTCCACCTTCTCCAAGGCATCGACCAGTACCCCGACAACCTGGTTGTTTTGAGAAGTGTCTAAAAACCTCGTAATATTATTAATCATATCCGCGACTTGATTGACGATTTTAGGCAAATAATTCGATACCCCGAATACTAACCCGGTCACAAGCAATACGTATAACACAACCGTCACCAAAATTGGCGACACCGGAAACAGCCTGCTGAGCTTTCTCGTTACAAATCCTTCGAGCCGTCCCATAACGAAAGTTACCAAAAAGAGCAGCAGCAGTAAATTAAGCATATTGTGAAGGCTGTAGAACAACAGCACGACCAACATAAGAAACAATATTCTCCTAACTACTGAATGGGCAAAAAATGTGCGCATGGCTTCCATAGACTTCCCTCATTTTTATCTATTCTCGTCTCTTTGAACCCTTTCACCTTATACGGCGCAAGCCTGAACATGTTTCACTTTTTTTTGTAGAAGGCTGCCGATTAAAGCATACGTGTTCATCACTAATAGTACCTGATACCTAAGCGAGACACAAGCAATCGCCGCGCTTTTACCCTTCATATAAAAATCAAACAAAATCATAAATTTACGGCATCGCGAGCGAGCCCTATTGAACCTTAAGATAAAGAAGGATGGATTATTAGCCTATTTCGGCAATCGTTCGTTGGAGGGGATCTATGTCTACGATGAAGCTAAGAGATAAAGTCGTCTTTATTACCGATGCGGACAGCCGCTCTGGAAGAGCGCTTTTTCGCCTTTTTGCCGAGCAGGGCGCGCATTTTATTTTAAATAGCATGTCGGGCGGCGCTCATATTAAGGAGGAGCTTAAGCGGGCCCGCACCCTAGGGCTCAATGTCCTCGTGACCGCTACAGATCTTTGCAGCAGCAGCAGGCTGCAAGCGATGCTGGGGCAAGCAGCACCCCAACTTGGCCGTGTAGATGTGCTCATTCATAACAATGACCTCAT
The DNA here is from genome assembly GCF_000971975.1 of Paenibacillus algorifonticola. GTDB lineage: Bacteria > Bacillota > Bacilli > Paenibacillales > Paenibacillaceae > Pristimantibacillus > Pristimantibacillus algorifonticola. Next base: position 345,704 of record NZ_LAQO01000001.1, read on the forward strand.
GAAACCGACCTCTATTGAATATGGCGAGGAGGATTTGTTTCTGGACCTGCTGCATACGAACGCCAAAACCGCCTTTATATGCACGAAGGTAGTCGGCCAGCAAATGGCTGATGCCGGGTCAGGGGCGATCATCTACGTCTCCTCGATTCATGCGCAGAAGCCGACGGGCTCCTCCTTCGCCTACAGCGCGACCAAAGGCGCGGTTAGCATGCTGGCAAAAGAAGCGGCACTCGTACTTGGGCGCAGCGGCATAACCGTTAATACGATTGAGCTTGGCCCAATAGAAGGCGATGATGAACGGTTCGCGAGCGAGCTCTCCACGCTATATGAGGATTACGCGTACAAAGTTCCAAATGCGGTACTCGGCAGCTATGATGATTTGGCGCAGCTTGCACTGTTCCTGTCCTCTGACGAGGCACGATATATGAACGGTGCAGACATTCGGCTTGATGGCGGATTTTTGCAGCATTATATGGATTTCAAAATGAAGCGTCCCCCACAACTGGGCGATCAAGGAGGATGAGCATGGACCTGGCGGGCAAGGTAGCCCTCGTAACGGGCGCAGGAACAGGCATCGGCCAAGGTGTCGCCATACAGCTCGCACAATGCGGCGCGAAAGTCGTCATTCATTATAATCGAAGCGATGCCGGAGCAAAAGAAACGCTAGCGCAAATTAAGACGGCGGGAGGCGAGGCGGTGCTGGCGCAGGCCGATGTTGCCAGCAAAGCGGAAATCGAACGTTTGATGAAGCAAGCTGCACATGCCTTCCCTGCAGCAGATGCTGGCGGTACAATCGATATTTTAGTCAACAATGCCGCTTTGCAGCTTAATTATGGGCTATTTGACCATGATGAAACGTCCTTTGACCGCATGATGAACATCAATTTGAAAGGTTATTGGCAGTGTATGCAAGCAGCTATTCCTTATATGAAAAATAACCCTGCCGGCGGCCGCATCATTCTCATCTCCTCGGTTCACAGCAAGCGTCCAACCGACTTCGACGCTGTGTATGCCATGACTAAGGGCGGCATTCGCATGCTGGGACGGGAAGCTGCGATCGAGCTTGCTCAGTATGGCATCACCGTCAATACCATTGAGCCTGGGCAAATTAACGTTGGCGTACAGTCTGCAAGAGAATCTCGGCCAATTGGCCCCGCTGCCTCAGACTCTGACGCGGCAAATTCTATACGCAAAAAACGGGACATTCGCAAAAAGTTCCCGCTCGGACGTGTCGGCAAGCCGCTTGATGTCGCTCGGCTCGTCTGCTTTATCGCATCCGATGAAAGCGAGTTTATGACCGGCTCAGCCATTCGATTGGATGGAGGCAGCATGCTGCTGTAGCAGCCGGATGATCCTTACGATAACGATAATAGGGGAGTGACGATTGTGATTAATAAAGAAACGTATGAGGAAACGCTTGCCCATGTACGAACGAGCTCTAATCCGACACAGCTGCGTATTACAGATATCCGGTTCACTGACATTGTAGGCGGCCCTTTCCACAGCAGCCTCATTAAAGTGTATACGAATCAGGGACTGGTCGGGTTTGGCGAAGTCCGTGACGGAGCCGATAAAGTGTATGCACAAATGCTGAAGGCACGGCTGCTGGGCGAAAATCCTTGCCATGTCGATAAGCTGTTCCGCCGCATCAAGCAGTTCGGCGGCCATGCCCGTCAAGGCGGCGGGGTAAGCGGCCTTGAAATTGCCCTATGGGATTTGGCGGGAAAAGCCTATGGCGTTCCCGTCTATCAAATGTTAGGCGGGCGCTTTCGCGACCGCATTCGCATGTACTGCGACACAGAAGTCGTAGGCAAAGACACGGGCAAAGCAATGGGCGAGGCGCTCAAGAAACGTATGGACGAAGGCTTTACTTTTCTGAAAATGGATCTCGGTATTGGTCAGATCATCCATGAACCGGGCACCTTAAGCGCCCCCCTCGGCTTTCTCGAGGAAATGCGGGAAAAATCGCGCAACCGCTACAACCAAAATTTTGACGGCATGTCGGATGAACAGCTGCGCGAAATAACGAATCGCCATTATGATATTTATAATATTGCTCACCCGTTTACCGCCATTCAGGTGACCGAGAAAGGGCTCGACCTGCTTGAGCAATATGTGGCAGATGTCCGCAGCGTCATCGGCTATCAGGTTCCGCTTGCCATTGATCATTTTGGGCATATTGGGCTGGAAAGCTGCATCAAGCTCGGACGCCGTGTCGAGAAATTCAACCTCGCTTGGATGGAGGATATGCTGCCGTGGCAGTATACGGAGCAATACGCCAAGCTTGCGCGGGCAGTGGCAACGCCGATCTGTACCGGCGAGGACATTTATTTGAAGGAAAACTTCAAGCCGCTGCTGGAGGCGGGCGGCGTATCGGTCATTCATCCAGATGTGCTGACGACCGGGGGCATTTTGGAGACGAAAAAAATCGGCGATATGGCGCAGGACTATGGCGCGGCAATGGCCATCCATATGGCGGAAAGCCCAATTGCTTGCTTGGCGGCCGCCCATGTTGCAGCGGCAACGGAAAATTTCCTCGCCCTCGAATACCATTCCTGCGAGGTGCCGTGGTGGGATGATATTATCATTAGCAGCAAGCTGCCAAACAAGCTGGTGCAAGATGGCTTCATTACGATCAGCGATGCGCCTGGACTCGGCATTGACGACCTCAATGACGAGGTGCTTGCCGAGCATCTGCATCCCGATATTCCCGGCATTTGGGAGTCTACCGATTCGTGGAATAAGCTGCTGTCGAACGACCGTTTGTGGAGCTAGCATTTGTAGAGCTAAGCTAGACGAGCACGAAGAAAATAAAGCCCGTATTAGCTGTATATCAAGCTAAACGGGCTTTATCCATTAAAACAACACTAATGAACAGATTGGATACGACAAGAACGGCCAAGGTGACAAGCGAGATCAGCGTCAGTTTGGATAGGAGCAACTTGCTGCGATCGATCGGATAGACAGATAGCAGCGAGATCGTCTTGTTCGCATACTCGCCTATAATGATGCGAGCCATGAGCACGGCAGCGAAAATCGCGAACGTGATATTCACCATCACCCGAATGAAACGAAGCACGGCGACGTAGGTCGGATATATGACGATGTCTTCCTCCGCCCATCCCTGCTGCAGCATCGCCCATACCACGCCCGCCATCGCCAGGTTCGCCGCGATGACGCCAAGAAGATAGCCGCCAAGTACCCCGCGACCAACGGCCAGAACGACCTAATGGTCGAGCCGGCTTTTTTTCTCTTCATGAACACCCAGTACAACAATCCGAAATTGACGACAACCAGTACAAGCTCCCAAAATCTCATCTTATGTAACCGCTCCTTTTTCCTCATCCAAATTTGGCAGTTGAGTCGACTCCTATTTTAGGTGTAAAGCTTGTCGTTTTTCATTCTTGATTCTTAATTGTTTCTTAAATAGCTATGAAGCCTTCTCCATTCTCCATTTCACAAATCATTCCTATACAGCGCATGTACTTGCTATAATAGACAGGAAACCTTACTGTTATTTAGAAACAGGATTACACCCACTGGAGGTAGATAAATGACAACAAACCAAGCAGGCTATGAGGTTACCAGCTACACCGATACATATGAAATTTATGAGCTGAAAGAAAGTGCGACAAACTCCCGCGTGCTCGTCTGTCCGGAACGCGGCGGCATCGTAATCAGCTGCCAGCTCCACGGTGAAGAGCTGCTTTACCTTGATCGCGATACATTTATTGATCCGGCTGCAAACATTCGCGGCGGCATTCCGATTTTGTTCCCGATTTGCGGCCAATTGCAAAACGGCGCCTACGAATGGGATGGCGTAAGATATAATATGCGCAATCATGGCGTAGCCCGCACAGCTTCATGGGAGGTAGAAGGTCAATCGGCTGACAATGAAGCATCGCTTACGGTTTCGTTGGAAAGCAGCGCGCAGACGCAGGCGGCGTATCCTTTTAATTTCAAGCTGACGTTCACGTATCGCTTGAAAAACGGCAAGCTGGATATTGAGCAGGTATACAGCAATTTGTCTGAGACAAGCATGCCGGTACAAGCTGGCTTCCATCCTTATTTTGCAATTGCCGAGAAAAACCTGAATTATCGTTCCGATGCGCTGCAAGCGCTGGATTACAACGACAATCAGGTGAAACCATTTACGGGCCCTCTGGATTTGAACGGACTGGTTGAATCCGTCGCCCTGATCGACGCGACAACGCCGGAAATTTCCTTCCCTTTCGGTGATAAAAGCATTAAATTGAGCTACAGCGAGGTGTTCGGCACAACCGTCATTTGGTCAGTCGAAGGCAAGCCTTTCATCTGTGTCGAGCCTTGGACGGCGCCAAATGAAGCGCTGAATCATAAAAAAGGGCTCGTTATGGTTGAACCAGGCAAAGCTTTGGAGGCCAGCTTTACGATTGAGCTGGAAGCTTAATTTAGCTGCAATAAAAAAAAGGTACTGCTCTTGGCCAGCATGTCAACATGCTATCCGAAGGCAGTACCTTTGTTTTACCTGCAGCTTATTCTACTGCTATTTTTTCTACTGCTGCCGTACTTGCGCTGGTCTGCGCTCTTTCCGCCTGCCGTCTCGCCGCCGCCTCCATCAACCCTTTAATGTAGCCTACCCCGAACAAACGTCCAAACAGCTCATAGCCGGGATTATCATTCGTTTCGCCTTCCATCGTCGGCACATGATCGGGCCTTGCCGGGCCAGTGAAGCCGACATCATAGTAGGTGTACATCGCCTCCAGCATATCGGTAATGCCATCATCGTGGAACGTTTCCTCAAACTTTTCCGGTGTGCCGCGCACATCTCTAAAATGAACAAAAAACATTTTGTCCTGCCCGCCAAAATGGCGAATGACGCTTGGGATATGCTCCCCCGCCGTCGCGAGCGTACCTTGGCATAGCGTAATGCCATTGTAAGCGCTCGGTACAAGATCTATGGCTCGCTGCAAAGCATCCGCGTTGCGCAAAATACGCGATACCCCGCGAATAGGAGTAATCGGCGGATCATCGGGATGCAGCGCCAGCTTCACCTTCGCTTCCTCTGCCACAGGCACAATCTGCTCCATAAAATAATGCAGATTTTCCCACAGCTGCTGCTCGGATACTTCGCCCGCTTCGGTAAGCGGCGCATCCCGCATCAAGCTGTGATCATAGCTGGAGACGAGCGCTCCGCCCCGCGTACGCGTCGTCGTTGAGGTACGGAACCAATTGAACTGCGCCATAAAGTTGTAGCATAGCACAGGGATACCTGCCCTCCCCATATTGACAAGAAATTGCTGAAATATTTCGATTTCCGCATCGCGCCCTGCTGTGCCAAGCTTAATTTCATTGCTTGGCGGCATCGATTCAATGACAGCCAGATCAATGCCGCTGTCGGCAAAACGCTGCTTCATGCGGATAAGCGGCATAAGATCCCAAGGCTTTTCATTTTTTTCATCCCATGCCAGACCGCTCACCGCGTGATTGACATCCATTTGCTTCGCAAGCTGCCACAGACGGTCAGGCCGCGGCGAGAAAAATTCTGCCAGCTGCATTTCAATTTCCCCCTATTTTGTTTTACAAGCTCTGCATCCAGTGCGTGAATTAAGATTATCCAGCTTTAGCGGCTAGCTCCTTGCCCAGCTTGTCGATTTTATTGAATGCTTCTTCAATCGATTGCTGGCCGAAGGAGACGGCATCCATTTCTTTTTTGTACGTATCCACCCACTCGGAAAAACCGGCAGCTGGCGAATAAAACGGCAGCGCTTTGTCTACCGACATATCGTAAATCTCCTTGCCCAGCAAATCCTTGGCTTCAAGCGTTGGCTCAAGCTCCTTGAATATTTCCGGATTAATCGGCAGTCCGCGCGTCAAGCCTAGAGCCTTGCCCGCCTCTTGATCCATTATAAACCATTTCACAAACTTCTTCGCCTCTTCCTTGTTTTTCGAATTGGCGCTTACGCTGAGGAAAATCGTCGACTGCGCCCAGCCGCCGCCAGCTGGTCCCGTCTGCAAGTTTACAACGCCAAGCTGGCCTGGCATCAGCTGCTCCAATGCGCTTACGGAGCCGGTCGTCGCGCCTCGCGTCAGCACAACGCCTGAAGCCATAGGGTCGGCTTGCGGGTCATTTTCCAGGAAAGAAGCGGCTAGCTCTGCTGGAGGAACGATTTTATTTTTGCGGAAATCGTCATAAATGCCATAAAACTTCATGAACAACTCCTTGTCGAGCGTGAACGTTTTGCCGCCATCCGACATAATGGGCGGTTTGCCCATCGCCGTCTGGTAATAGTTGAAGCCATCCCATGTCGATGTATCGCCAATCGGATATTTGCCCTCCGGCAGCTTGGCCCGTGCATCTCTCGCCCACTGAAAAAACTCATCATACGTCCAATCCTTATGCGGCAGCGGGATGCCGAGCTGCTCCAGCTCTGTTTTGTTGTAAGCGAGACCCTGCGCGTTCTGGCTGAGAGGGATGCCATACAGCTTGCCGTCTATTTGCAAATTTTTCAGCACATTCGGGTCCACAATGCCGGTCAAGTCAATGTCGGATAAATCCTCCAGCTGGCCTCTGGACACGTATTCCTGAATGTAAGCCGCATCCATTTGCAGCACGTCGGTAATCGACTTGGAGGCTGCCAGTGTCGGAAGCTTCTGCCAATAAGCATCCCATGCCATAAATTCCGGCTTGAATTTCACATTTGGAAACTGCTGAGAATAAATGTCCAGCGCTTTTTTCGTAGCTTCATGACGGACATCTGAGCCCCACCACATAATGCTGAGCGTCGCCGCTGCCCCGCTTGCTCCCCCTGCCGCTGCCGTCTCCGTTGCCGAGCTTGGCTCCGAGCCCTGATTGCCTCCGTTCCCGCTATTTCCGCTGCATGCGGTCATTGTGAGCACCACAGCGAGCGTCAGCATCGCCCAGCCTTTGCTTTTCAGCCACCTTTTTCCCATTGTCAGCTCATCCCCTTCAAATGAAATATCTTTCTCTGTAAACGATTTTCACAAAAGCCGTTACCCTTTGAGTCCTGTTGTAGCAATGCCTTCTACAAAGTGCTTTTGGGCCAGAAAAAAGATCAGAACGGAAGGCATAATCGACAGTAAGGACATCGCAAGCAGCTGCCCCCACTGAATATCGAACTGGTCGATGAACATTCGCAGCGCAAGGCCGACCGTAAACTTTTCAACCGAGCTTAAATACAGCACCTGGGCAAAAAAATCATCCCAGCTCCAAATAAAGGTGAAAATACCCACTGTCACAAGCGCTGGCTTAATGAGCGGAAAAATAATCCGCAGAAAAATGCCGTAGACGGACGCTCCGTCGATTTTGGCCGCCTCATCAAGATCACGCGGGATGCCGCGAATAAACTGCACCAGCAAAAAAATAAAGAAGGCGCCGCCCCCGAAAAAATGCGGCAGCACAAGCGGGACGTAGCTGTCGACCATTCCCAGCTTGTTGAACAAAATGTATTGCGGCACGACCGTCACCTGACCAGGCAGCATCATCGTCAGCAGCAAAATCGAAAACCAGAAACCTTTTAGCCCAAAATATAATCGTCCAAAGCCATAAGCTACAATGGCCGCCGTCAAGACACCGCCGACTACATTGCCCAGTTCCATCAGCAGCGTATTGCCGAAAAAATGCGCAAACGTATATTCGCCGGAGAAGCGCCAGCCCTTGCTGTAATTTTCCCACATCGGGATGGAGGGCCAAATCGTCGGCAGGCTCAGCTCGGACGTTTTTTTGAGCGAAGCGCCTACCCACCAAATGACGGGATAAATCATGATGAAGGAAAACAACGCCAGAAATACATGATCGAAACCTTTTGCGCGCAGCCTTCTCATTTCGCTTTCCCTCCATCCGATTCGTAAAATACCCAATAGCGGGAAGCGGCAAAGTTAATAATAGTCAGCAGAGCTACGATGACGAGCAGGATCCAGGCCAGTGCAGAGGCATAGCCCATCTGGTAATGCTTGAACGCTTTTTCATAGAGGAACATGGCGTACATGTAGGTTGAGTTGATCGGCCCGCCCTTCGTAATAATGTAGGCGGACGTAAATGTTTGAAAGGAACCGATAATGCCAAGCACCAGGTTGAAAAACATAACGGGAGAAAGCATGGGGAGTGTAATGCTGAAAAATTTTCGCGTTTTGCCCGCTCCGTCGACCGATGCGGATTCGTACAGCTCTTGCGGAATTTGCTTAAGCCCCGCGAGAAAAATAACCATGGTGGAGCCGAACTGCCACGTATTGAGCAGGATCAGCGTAGCCAGCGACGTATCGGGATTGGATATCCAGGCGACGCCTTGAATGCCAAACCAGCCAAGCACCTGATTCACATAGCCGTCCAGGCTGAACATATTGCGCCACAGCGCCGCAACTGCAATACTGCCGCCGATGAGCGACGGAAAATAAATCGCGGTGCGGTAAATATTCATGCCGCGCAAGCTTTTATTCAGTGCCATCGCCACCATTAGCGAGAAAAACAGCTTGAGCGGCACGGAGAACAGCACGAACATAAACGTCACTTTTAACGATGTGGTGAATGTGGAATCATTCGTAAAAATGTTGACGTAGTTGTCCATACCGATCCACTGCGGCGCTTCCAGCAGCGAATACTCCGTAAAGGATAAATAAAAAGATTGGGCAATCGGCCATAACGTCAGCAGCAAAAACCCTAGCAGCCATGGCGAAATAAACACGTAACCAGCCAAATGAGTGATCCGGTTATCTTTACGCTTCACCCCATTTCTCCCCTCCCTTTGCATACTTGAGTCGAATGCTTTTTGCCTAGCCTTACTTTATACGAAAACGCTTTCATAAATGAAGGAGACAATTTTATGATATGGTTGGATTTTTTTATAGTCCGCTGCCGATTACCGTAAAAAAGTCACATCGACAAATTTGCCGCTGTCCGCAACAATAAAACTATAGCGTTCATAGCCATACCTTGAACAAATTACAGTAGCGGAAGAGGTGCTGCAAGATGAAGTTCGATAATCCGGAAGATATAGGGCAATTGACCCCGCTTTGGGAGGGTGAGCGCTTTGAGAATGGCCGCCCTAAAGTAGATGAAGATATATTGCGCCGCATGCGAAAAATAACGCTGGAGGAAGCGTGGGGCCCGCTGTGGAATCGCGGCTATACGTTTCAATTCGAAGGAGACTTCAAAATTATGCATCCCGAGCAGGTGATGGTCGGGCGTGCCGTTACAGCGGTCATGGTGCCCAAGCGCCCCGACCTGCATGAGACGCTGCTTGATTACGGGCATGAGCAGGAGAATCGCCACGGCTTTTTCAACCAATGGGTCATTGATTCGCTGGTGGAGGACGATGTGGTCGTTGTCGATATGTTTGATAAAATTCATAGTGGCACTTATGTTGGAGGCAATTTATCTACGGCGATTGCCACTCGCACGAAGCGCGGCGGAGCCGTAATTTGGGGCGGTATCCGCGATAATCAGCAGGTGAAGGAAATCGGCGGCATTAACGTCTATTATCGGGGCAGTGATCCGACAGCGATTGCCGATGTGACGATGGTCGGAATGAATGTGCCGACTCGTATCGGCAAGGCGATCTGTATGCCAGGGGATGTCGTGCTGGGCACGCCTGCGGGGGTTATTTTTATTCCGCCGCATTTGGCTGAGTTGACCGTTGTACAGGCGGAGAAGTCGCAGGTGCGCGACGTATTCGGCTTCATTCGCCTAAAGCAGCAGGTGTATTCAACTGCGCAGATCGACGCCGCGTGGAACACGGCCTTGTGGCAGGATTTCATCGACTGGTTCAACCATGATGATGCAGCAGCGGAATATCGGCATTTGAGCTGGGACGATGAGCTTGAGGATGCGAGGAAGAGAGAGCATGATGGGCCGCGGAGCGATGTGCGGTTGTAGGGGACTAGAGGTAAAAGCAGCCGATGACGGTATTGAGCCGTTGTCGGTTTTTTATTTTACATAAGAGGACTATGACTTTCGTTTAGTAAATTCCGGTTTCTTATTTCGCATGGTATAATCATGTTGAATGGAGCTGATTTGGGATGAACGAGCTGCTTGATCCTCGTAATGATTTCGTCTTTAAGCGCATTTTTGGCAGTGAAGAAAATAAAGATGTACTGCTCGCTTTTTTAAATCGTACTTTTGCCGAGTCTAACGAACCTCCGCTATCAGAAATTGTTCTTTTGAACCCCTATACGGATAAGGATGCTCCATTGGACAAACAGTCCATTTTCGATATTTGGGCCAAAACATCTGAGGGTAAACTGATTAATATTGAAATGCAATTATTTAATAAATATGATATAGAAAAACGTACCCTGTTTTATTGGAGCAAACGCTACTCCAGCCAATTGCAGGAAGGAAATACGTATAAGGAACTCAAAAAATGTGTGACCATTAATATATTGAATTATTCCTTCCTGGCTAATGACCGTTACCATAATGTGTTCCATTTGCGGGAAGACCACACCGGCCTCGCCTTAACGGATGATATTGAAGTCCACTTTATGGAGCTTTCCAAGCTAAGTGATCAAATGCTGCCTCATGAAGGCGGCTTAATCAATTGGCTGTTATTTCTGAAAGGTGCCGATAAATCAAATTGGGAGGTGCTAAAGATGAATGAACCGACACTAGGCAAAGCGATGGATACCTTGGAGTTTCTAAGTCAGGATGGGGAGGCTCGCCGTTTATATGAGGAGCGGCAGAAGTTTTTGCATGATGAAGCTTCCATGATTGAATGGGCTACGGAAAAGGGCATGAAACAAGGGATCGAAAAAGGCGAACGCCAAAAAGCGATCGAAATCGCCAAAAATATGCTAGCATTGGGGATTGATTTATCACTCATCGTCAAAGCGAGCGGCTTGTCTGAAAAAGAGGTTAAAGCGTTATAACTGACTGCATTTCAGCAAATGACTATGCAGCTAGAATGTCATGCAGCTAGAGTGTCCATGGCACAGAGGGAGCCCACAATTGCGTGGGCTCCCTCTTCCTTTATGCTTTCCGATCTAATGCCCCGCCGACTCCCGGTACTCGCTTGGAGACAAGCCAACCCGCTTTTTGAAAATTTGGCTAAAATAGCGCGAGTCTTGGTAGCCGACCTTTTCAGCAACTTCATAGTTTTTAAAATGCGTCGACTTGAGCATCGCTTTCGCCTTATCAATTCGGATATCGGTCAAATGCTCGATGAACGTTTTGCCGGTGTTCGTCTTGAACAGCAGGCTCAAATAGGTCGGCGTCATATACACCTTCTCCGCCACGCTTTGCAGCGAAACATGCTGGCATTCCTGCTCCATATAATACATCGTTTTCTTAATGATGCTGCGATGGCTCTCTCCTTGGTAAGGCGACACAGCCTTCCACAAGCTCGTGACAAACTCGCTGACGCAGCGAACCAGCTCATGAAGCGTTTTCATTTTCAAAATCGATAAAATTTCATACGGCTTGTTAGCTACAACGGCATCCGCGTCAGCCAGCACTCTTCGCTCCATCCCCACGAGCAAACGCAGCGTTAGCTCATACATATGCGAAATATCAATCGGTCCGCCGCGCATGACACTGCGATAAAACATCTTTACCGCCTCTTCAAGCTGCCCCTCCGACGTCGCCGTCTTGCAAGCATCGAACAGCTCCTTCTCCTTATGCTCCGGATAGTCCTGAAGCGGCACATAAGCACGAAGCTCGCTATAATAAATAATTTCACCAATGCCTTGATAAAATTGATGCTGGAGCGCCTGCCCCGCCTGTTCATAAGAATGCCTCACTTCTTGCAAATAGCCACAGGGCTTCCCTATTCCAATCGTAATCGGGTCGGAAAATTGCTCACCCAGCATCGACTGCACATTATCGAGCATCTTCTTCGACACCCAGGAAAACAGCAGCGTCAAGCGGTTTTCTTCATCTAGAAAGAGAACACTTCCCGCCGGAATGCGCGGCTGCAAATACTCCCTTATTTTCTCCATATAGCCGAGCCGATCATGCTCATGATGAAAATAAGCCGCTGGCGCAAGCAGTGCTATAGCCGGGTACGTAAAATAGGGATTTACATTCAGCTTCACTAGCTGCTCCTTCATATTCGCCCTGCCGCCGCCTCTGTCCGAAACCAGATCCTGCAGCAAACGATCCCTCATCAAGGTCAGCATATAATCGTCCTTCAGCCATTTCTCTTCCTTCAGCATGCTCCATTTCCCCTTTAAATTGAAAGGTTAACAAGCAAGTTGCCTCTCGTCTTTAGTCGCGGCCTAATCCAGATGAATGATTTTGTAAGCGTGCATATGGTCGATAAACGCCTGCTCGGCCGCTGCAACATCCCCTTTGCGCAGCACGTCAATTAGTACAGTATGGTAATCTGCCAGCCCTAGTGTCGTGTAATGCCGATTGGAAATCGCCATGAACCGCATAAGCTTCGTCTTCATGTCCTTCCATAGCGTTAAAATGGCCCCATTATCGCATTTGCGGTAGAAAAAGCCATGGAAATCCATGTCCAGCTCCAAGATGCTCAGCATATCGTTTTGCTTAACGGCTTGGTCCATCTGCTCAATAATGCCAGCCAGCTCGGAGAAATCCTGCTCGGTAAGCAGCGGCATCGACTGCCTAACCGCAAAGCCTTCAATCATTTCCCGCAGCACGAACAAATCCTTGATTTCCTTCGCCGTTATGTTGGAGACAACCGAGCCTTTGTTCGGAACGCCTATAATGAGCCCTTCCTGCTTGAGCCGTTCAAGGGCCTCCCTTACGGGAGCCTGGCTAATCTGGAATTGCCCGGCGATTTCCAGTACAATAAGGCGGGCACCCGGCTGAAGCTCGCCAGCCAAAATATCTTTCTTAAGCTTCATATACACATGTGTACTAATAGAATGAATTGGCACGATTGCAGAATTTTCTGGCATTTGAACACGTCCCTATTCCAAATTATCGATTATCGTTAATTTATCTACTTCCCATTATATCGGCTCATTTCCCGCTTCACAACCCAATTTTGAAAATGATGCCGCCAAAGTTTTCTCTTCTAACTTCCCAGAAAGTATGAGAAGCTGGCATGAAGGGGATATTGCAAGAAAAGGAGGAACTTCCCACATGCTTAAAAAAATCACCTCATTACTCCTTGCTTCATTTCTCGTTATATGTGCGAGTTCTTGCGGCAGCGCGGGCGATCGTGCCAACAGCAGTAACGGCAGCCATTCCAGCTCCAATCAACCATCCACTGCCATGCCGCGGGGCCCTTCCGCCACAGAATCGGCAGCAGCATCAGCCATTCCAACTGCATCGCCTACGCCAACTGCGACGGAAGCGCCTGACCCCATCAAACAGGAAATCGCCAGCATGTCGGTCGATGAGAAAATCGGACAGCTGGTGCTCGTTGGCCTGGAAGGTACCACCCTTCAAGAAGATGCAATCGAAATGATGAATACGTATCATGTAGGCGGCTTTATTTTGTACAAAAGAAATATTACCGACGCTTCGCAGACGCTAGCCCTGCTGAACGAGCTTAAAAAACAAAATAAGAAAAATCCCGTACCGCTGTGGCTGAGCATTGATCAGGAAGGGGGAACGGTGAGCCGGATGCCGCAGGATTTTGTGAAAATTCCATCCGCACAGTCTATTGGCAGCAAAAATAAACCGCAATACGCCTACGGCATAGGCGAAGCTATCGGTGCCGAGCTGTATGCCCTTGGGTTTAATATGGATTTTGCCCCTGTGCTCGATATTAACAGCAACCCGGACAATCCGGTCATTGGCAACCGGGCGTTTGGCTCCACAGCGGAAAGCGTCATTGCCAGCGGCATTGAGACGATGAAGGGCATACAGGCGGGACATGTCGTGCCTGTTATCAAGCATTTTCCCGGTCATGGGGATACGTCAGTCGATTCGCATCTGGATTTGCCGGTTGTGGACAAAAGCTTGAAGCAATTGGAGCAGTTCGAGCTGCTTCCCTTTGTAGAAGCGATTAAGGAGCGGGCACCCGCTGTGATGGTCGGGCATTTGCTTATTCCGGCAATGGACAAGCAATACCCTGCTTCCTTGTCCAAGACGATCATTACTGATCTTTTACGGGACGAGCTCGGGTTTACGGGTGTTGTCATTACGGATGATATGACGATGGGCGGCATTACGAAGCATTTTGGCATTCAGGATGCGGCGGTCAAGGCCGTTCAAGCGGGCAACGATATTCTCCTTGTCGGACATGATGCCAAGCAGCAGATCGCCGTGCTGAAAGCATTGAAAAAGGCGGTCAAAGCGGGCGAAATCTCCATGCAGGCGCTCGATGACAGCGTCTACCGAATTATCCGTCTCAAAAGCACCTTTAAGCTGAAAGATGAGCTCATCAGCCGTGCCAATGTCGATGCGGTCAACCGTCAAATTAAAAAAGCGCTGAACGCTTCTAAATAGAAGCATTCGGCGCTTTTCTTCGTTATTTGATTAGATCTATTCGGGCGACATATAACGGCCATAGCTGATGTCAAGCTCGGAAAATTTGCCGTCCTTCTCCGAAAGGAATGACACATTTTCTCCTTCCGCCCCCATCCATTTGACCCCGAGAACGATACCTTCAGCCGTCTTCGCGGCGAATAGGAAGGAAAACATTTCTGGCATGACCTCACCGCCATCGTCTACCCGCCACGTCGAGCTTTCATCGAACTGCGCCGGATAGTCCTGAAAAACGAAACCGTCTGCGGTTTGCAGCGCCAAGCTTGCCAGCATGTCCTTGCCCTGACGCTCAAACTGCACCAGATACAAGGTATTCCCTTCATCCCCTATTTCCTCGAGCGGCCATAGCTTCTCTACGCTGCGATTTTTGCTTTTGGCAAAAGCCGACTTTACATGATCTGCTGCCTGCCCGCTCCGTTTTTCAGTTATGGACAACAGCATTTCCGGCTTCACCGACTGATCCTGGATTAGAAAATAAGTTTCATTCGGCTCCGCCTTGCCCTCCATGACCTCAAACAGTTGGCCTTGCTGGTTTGCAAAATTTTGCGCCGTTTGCCTGCCGTTATCGGCTTCGGTTGCCTTTTGCTCATTTTTGTATTTAATTTTGAGCAGCTGCCCATTGTGACCAACCGCAAGATTAAAGCTGGACCACTGCTCGCCGCCCCCTTCGGACAGGCCGGCAAGCAGCTGTTTGCCCGCTTCATCGGCAAAGCCAAACGTTCCTTTGCCAAGCGCGGCGGCATCCAGCAGCGGTGCTGCAGTTGGCTCTGCTACTGGCTCCTTCGTCGCCGCTCCTCCATCCGCTGGCGCATTCGTGACTGCTGGACTCTCCACTTCCCCGCTCGTGGAAGCCGTAGCTTCTCCCGAATACTTAACCTCTGAGGAGCATGCACTTAGACATATAGTCAATATGAACGACAGTATCAACAAGCTGCTTTTTCTCATCTTATCTACCCCTTCAATCAAATGATGCAACGACTACAAGCTTAAGACGAAGCAGCTATTCAAAAAGGTGCAGTCCGAAAACACTAGAATTAGCAATTCGTTTATTTGGTTAGACCTTGCGCTTCATAATAGTGTGCCACTTCAATAATCATCGCGCCCATTCGTTCAATATCCGGCACAATATAGCGTTGTACGCCGATTAATTGCAGCGCCTCAGCGGTTACTTTGCCCACAGCTGCTGCCAGCACCTGTCCATCGAATATTTCCAGAAGCTGCTGCTCAAGTCCTATTTTTCTTGCATGGCGGAATAAATATTGTACTTGAACGGCTGTTGTAAAGCAGACCACGTCAACCTCGCCTGCCACCAGCTCTTCCATGAGCTGAGTAAGTACGCTTACCTCGGGCGGAACATGTTTGTAGGGCAGCAGCGAAATAACCTCACTCGCTTTTTTAGCAGCAAAAAAACGCTCCAGCTCGGGCGAAGGCTCGCCATGCAGCTGAATGACGATACGCTGGCCGGCAAAATCATATTCCTCCAGCTTTTCGATTAGATTTTGCACCGTGCCATCATCATCCGCTACAACCGCTTTCAAGCCTGCACGCTTAATATAAGCAGTCGTCTTGTAACCTCTGGAAGCAATCGATGCCTGCGACAGCTGCTCCAAAAACGCCTCCTTTATATTCAGCTTTTCCGCATTGCTGGCAAGCGTCTCCGAGCCAATGCCCGTCGTTAAAATGACCCAATCAGCACCCTCCGCCGCAAAACGCCGTAGTGGTGCTTCCAGCGTTTCCTCATCCAGCAGCGTCAGTCCCTGAAGCGACCGCACGAGCGCTGTCCCGCCCTGCTTTTCAATGATGGCGCTCATTTCCTCTGTTTTTCGAGATCCTGCTATGACCAATCGTTTCCCCTTCAATGCGTCCATTCCCATGCTTGCCCCGTCACCATGCTTTCTCCAAATGTGTTTGTCATATATCTTAACACAAGCATAAACAACTGTCGCCATTTCAAGGCAGGCAAAACTTGTTTTACACTTTGATAACTGCAGCTGACATGTAAAATAACCGTTCTCTAAGCCAAGAACGGCTGTTTCTTTACACCTATACAACTGCTCCATATAACGAAAAATAGCGAATAATAGAGAAAAACAGAGAAATACATCGAAAACTAGATATAACATATATTTCTTTATATATGTTATAATTCCAATTGTTATTCAGGCATCCACAGTTTGACTCTCATTTTCATTCCACTTTTAGGAGAAAAGAGGAATTCGATGCAGGAAGCATTAGACACAGGCAGCACCCACAACGAGCTCCCCCTATTGATTACCGGATCTGGAAGCGTTACCGTCACTGAGCCTGAGCGTTGCCCTGGGGGCAGCCCTGATTACAAAATCGTAAACTGCGTAGGAGGCACAGGCCGCCTTGTTTTTCAAGAACGGGAAATTCAGCTGCAGGAAGGCGTCGCCATTCTTTATTTTTCCCACACCGCTTCTATATCCTGCGAAATTAGTGAAACGCTCAGCATTAAATATTTAACCTTTACCGGTTATTTGCTGCCAGCATTTTTGCAAGCCTTACATATCGCGAACCTTTCCGTATTTCGGCTAGATCCCGCTCCGCAAATGCTCATTGACGAAATTATTTTAAGCCAGCAATCCACCCGTCAGGAGCGTGTTTTTACCGGATCAGCACTCTTGTATATGCTGCTTATCAAGCTGAAGCTCTCCAAGGACCTTTACCTCGTTCCTGAACGCAAGGAGCATACACCGAGGCTGTCCAGCATCCTGACCTATATTAAACAAAACTATCATCTCGACATTTCCCTATCCATGCTGGCCGGGCAGCT
Source organism: Paenibacillus algorifonticola (assembly GCF_000971975.1). GTDB lineage: Bacteria > Bacillota > Bacilli > Paenibacillales > Paenibacillaceae > Pristimantibacillus > Pristimantibacillus algorifonticola. Next base: position 362,896 of record NZ_LAQO01000001.1, read on the forward strand.
TTACATCACCGAGCAGCATTTGAATCGCATGTTCAAAAAAGAATACGCGATGACCCCGCTCGATTTTCTAACCCGCTACCGACTGCTCAAGGCAAAAGAAATGCTCATTCATGAGGATTCCATGACAGCCAACGACATTGCCAAGGCAGTCGGTTTTAACAGCGCGAGTTATTTTGGCTCCGTGTTCAAAAAGCATGAAGGCTGCTCGCCCATGGTGCTGCGCAAAAGCTACAAAGCTTCTAAATCGAATTCGGCGATTGAGGCAAGCCGCTGATCAAAATTTAAAAATTCCAAATCCCTCGTCACTTCATTAGGCACCACGATACAGCGGATGCCAGCCGCCTTCGCAGCTTTCAAGCCATTTGGCGAATCTTCAAAGACGATGGCTTCTGAGGCATCAATGCCAAGCCGTGCCAGCGTCAGCTGATACAGCTCCGGATCAGGCTTTACCCGCCCCACATCTTCAGAGGTATGGATCACATCGAATGCTTCAAAGATGCCGAGCTTCTTCAAGTAGCTGTGAACCCAGTCACGGGTAGAGCTCGAAGCAACCGCAAGGTGCAGATTTCGCTGCTTCACGCTCGCCAGCAGCTCCGCAACTCCAGGCAATAGCCCAGCTTCGCCAATGTAAACGGCATATTTTTGCTCAGACAGCTCTTTAATATGGTCATGGTCAATCGGCGTTTGCAGCGCTTCCTCCAAATAATGAAAAGGATTGAATTCGTCGAAGTTCGTGCCTACATTGCGGGACCATAGGCTAAGCGACAGCTCTACGCCATGCTCCTGATAAATGTCCCGAAAAGCGTAATACCAAGGTGTCTCGGTATCCATAATCAAGCCGTCGAAATCAAAAATGATCGCTTTCAGACTCATCGCTACTATCAGCTACCTTTCCTGCTTTTACTTGCAGCTTACCGCCAGCGACTTTCAGCTTGCAGCTGCTAAAATCGGCTTTCCTCATTCGGCTCGGTGAGATGGACAAAGCTGAAGTCGGCCCTGCTGCCGCTGCCTTTCGGAGATTGCGCAACGACGCCGACCTTTACTTCATCCGGCGTACGCATGCCGAAATAACGGATCAGCCTCCAATCCTCGCCATCAGGCGAATAATAGAAGGACACACAGTCCTCTACTTTATTGATTCGCAAATAAGGATTGTCCGACTGGATCTCTTCCGAGTTGCAATCATCTGACCAGCCGTCCTTGGTGACGACCGAGACGATCGAGGCTGCCCGCCCATTAAATTCAAAGCATAATTTGCACCAATTGTCGCTATCGACGTACAGCATAAGGCATCCAGAGTCATACTGCTGCTTCATCTCCACCGTCAGCCTTGCCGTCAATTCGAAGGAGCGCTTGACCGGAGCGTACAGGAAAGGAGCGGAGCTGGCAAAATGCTTGCCTGAAGGATCGCAGAAAAAATCCGCCTCCGGTGGTGCCTCAATGATCACGCCGCCCTGCTCTGTGAATTGCCACTGCGGCGGTTCGTTAATCCAAGCCAGTGTATCGCGTGTTTCATGATTTAATACATTAATCATTAATTACCCCTCCCTAGCCATTTTCTGTATAACCATTCGACCTCTTTAGCAGAAAACCTTCTTTTGTCATAAATGGTTATTAGACATGATGGTTCGCTTTCATAACCTGCTGTTGCCTGGAAGGAAGCGGGAGGAAAAACACGACAGCCATGAGCACCATATACAGCGCAACAATGACGGCGAACAGCAGCTTCGGATTATAGTTATAGATGAGTCCCGTCAAATAACCAGAGGGGATAGCAATAAGGGTCATGACCGTCTGTACGGCCGAAAACATATCTGCCTTCTCATGCGTGCCGAGGCGATTCATCAGCAGCGCATCCCGGTACGTTTGCAAAATAAACGTTCCTGCCGCCAATATAATAATCGTCAGCATGAGCAGCGGCACATTGCCGGAAGGAATAAAGAGCAGCAGCAAGGAGCCGGCGGTGCATAAGGCGATCGACAGACTAACGTATTTTTCATCCGAGCGCTGTTTCAGCCGAGGAATGACGACCAAGTATAGCACCATGACCGTCACCGCAGTGACGACTGGAATGTAGGAAATCGTCCAATCACCGAAATGCAGCTCCTCTTTGAAAAACACGACCTGAAAAAAATTCAGCTGCAAAATAAAATTGGACAGCACCGTTATCAAAATAATCGGGAACAGCCGGCGGGTATAGAACGCTTTGCCGAATAGACGCAGGCTGGCTCCCAAGCTTTTCAGCACCTTGGTCTGGCTATGTACCTCAATGAGCTCTTTGCCCGCCTCCGTCTCCTCCGTCAGCCTGTTCCTTACAATGAACATAATCGTCATCATCACGCCTCCGGCAAAATAAATGACGGCGAGTGTCTTCCCGATACCGAAATCGGCGATGACAAAGCCCGCTAGCGGTGTAAGCACGCCTGCTGCGGTAATAATCATATTCATGATGCCAAAAACTTTCGGTCGCTTTCGCTCCTCGACATCTTCAATAATGAGCAAATTGAACGACACGGTGACGAACTTGGACGTCGCATTTAATAAGTAGGCAATCATAAACAGCCAGAAGCTTTGCGAGAACGCCCAAATAAACATTGGAATGCTCCAGGCTACAATATCAAAAATGAGCGAGGTGCGCTTGCGGCCCAGCTTATTCGTAATCGACCCGGCAAATAATTGAAACACAAAAGCAAAATATAGGTTAATGGAATTAATCAGCCCAATTTCAATATCGCTCAGTCCGGCATCCTTCATATAGAGCGGCGCATAAAACAAAACGATCGTTCCAGGAATCGCCCAGAGCGGCTCCAGAAAAATCGAATACCGCGGATTTTTTGGCAAATCGGCAAGCAGCTTCATCTTTAAGGCTCATCCCCTCTTCTTCATGCGTCATTGCTGCGCGGCGCCCCGTAAGCCATTCGTCGCGCAGCCATAACGCCCTTGCCTTAACCTACATTATGAAATAAGTGCCGTCTTCACGGAGGTCATCGCTCTTGGCGCGCCTGTACTCATGTCATAACCAATCGTTTCATTAAAAGCGCCTTCGTAGTCCTGCAGCTTTTTGGTTGAAGTGACCATATTTTCGAGCTCCGGCAAGCTTTGAGCAAACTTGAGCGCCGTGCTGATCATTTGATGAACCGCTACATCGCCAATGACATTTACCCCGTTATTAATAAAATCAGTCGGCTTAAACGATACTTCATAGCTGTCGTCATAGCCCATTGGAATAATTCTGCCGCCCTTGCCGATCAGTTCCAGAGCGACATGCAGCTGATTGCCGACCGCATCAATAATAATATCGAATTTATGGCCATTGTTAATTTCGAGCACTTTTTCAAGCGTCAGCTCCTGAGGATGGAACACATAATCAGCGATGTTCGCAGCGAAGCTTTTACGGTATTCATCCACCTCTGTGCCTACGGTCAGGCGGCCAAGCCGCTTGCCAACAAGCTGGCACAAGGAGCCAATCGCGCCGGAACCCAGCACCAGCACCGAATCGCTCGGTTTAACGCGGGCTTTCAAAAAGCTGTTGAGCACACAGCCCAGCGGCTCGACCATCATTGCCGCTTCCCAGCTCATCGTGTCAGGAATTTTGAACACATATCTTTCTTCGCCCGCATAATATTCCGCGAAAGTGCCGTGGATGGTCATGCCAACCTGATGATCCTCGAAATTTTCGCAGTAGCAGTGCAGCCCCTCACGGCAATAGGAGCAAATGCCGCACGATTGGGTCGGATCAATGAGCACACGGTCGCCTACTTTAACGCTTCTTACTTTAGGGCCAACCTCAACGACGGTTCCAACCCCTTCATGCCCGATAATCGTGCCGGAATTGGCCGGAATTTTTCCTTTTACAATGTTAAGATCTGTTCCGCAAATGCCCGAGCCAAAAATTTTAACTTTGACGCCTGTCGGCGACCCGATGGTCGGCTCCTCCATCTCCAGAAGTTCCACCTTGCGATAATCCTGATATACTAATGCTTTCATTAACTTGCCTCCTCTTTCTATTCGTGAATAATAGGTTAAACTGCCGACTTGCTATGTTTATGTTCTTGTTTGCTCCACTCCAGCAAAACTTCCTTAAGCGACTCCTGTACGAGCAGCAGCTCCGCCTCCGAATGAGCATCCGAGAAGACGAAGAAGCCTTTCGTAAAAATCCCCTGCTGAGCGAGCCGCTTCATCATATAAGCGCGGAAGGGATCGCGGTAAAAGTCCTGCTCCGCCCGTGACCTAAGGCAGAAGCTCGCATAGGTGCCGTGCAGTGCCAGCTCCTCTGTCAGCCCCAGCGCATCCAGCTGAGCCTGCAGCTCTGCCATCAGCTTCTCGGTACCGCCGCGCCAGCTTGGCCAGCTTGGTGCCGCCTGCATCAGCTTCTCGCAGGCAATAAGCGCTGCCAGCGCGATCGTCTCGCTCGAATGGGCGCTGCTGAACTTGACCTGTCCACATAGCCGCATAATCGGCTCTGATCCCAGTACGACGCCCAGCGGCAGGCCATTCGCCAGCCCCTTCGACAAGCAAAGAATATCCGGCCACAGCCCGTATTCGCCTGCAGTCGCCTGCTTGCCCATTCTTGCGCCCGACGTTACCTCGTCGAATACGATTAGAATGCTGTGGCGTGCGGCCAGCTCCATCACCTTTGCCAGCTCCTCGCGCTGCCACTCGCTGGGGCATAACACGATGCAGGCCAGCTGGTCGCCATGCCGGCGCACCTCGTCTTCGATCCGCCGCAGGCTTGCATGCGGAACCCAAACGGTACTATTGCGAATTTCCGCCGGAATCCCCATCGCTTCCGCATCTCCGCCGTAATAGCCATACGCCGACCAGTCGCTCCAGCCGTGATAAGCCGTTGCCATCACCTTCGTCCTGCGGGTGTAGGCTCGTGCCAGCCGAACCGCGCCGCTAACCGCATCGGCTCCGCCTTTGCAGAAGCGCAGTGCCGCATAACGCTGCTCGAAGCGGGCGAGTATGAGCTCCGCTGCCGTCAGCTCCACATCAGCGGGCACTGAGAAGCTTGTCCCTTTGGCGAGCTGCTTTACAATCGCCGCTTGCACTTCCTCACGGGCATGTCCCCATGAGGCGGTGCCCATCGCCATCTCGCAATCGAGCCACTCATTGCCGTCGATATCGATAAATCTGGATTGTCTGGCTTCTACGCAGCAGATGGCCGTTTCGCCGGGGAATAAGCGCTCTGGCGTCTTTGCCAGCGTGCTGCATCCGCTCGGAATCAATTGCTGCACGCGCTCCAACCATTGCAGGCTTTGGGTAAACACCGCCTGCTCCTCTCTCGTCTTCATGGTTTCTCCTCCATTTATCGCGTTCTAGCGCACCTTTGTTCCTGGCCAGCAGCTTTCGTAAATCCGGTCGATGGAGATGACATTGCCGTAGAGGTCAATGATCAAATCCTGTGCCCGGTGGGCGTGGCGCATTTCAATCCAGTAGCGATTTTCCAGCAGCCGCGTAAAGTTGTCTACTAGAAACAACAGACGGCTGCGGCTCTGAATGAGCTCCTTGCCCAGCACCTGCGGCAGCCAAATCGCCCCATTCGAGTTGAAGCGGTTCGAATAGTCATATACTTCTGTCAGCGTGGCGAACTCTGCCTCCCGAAGCTGGCTCCAGAACATGTCCGCGTCGCTGCGCACCTCAGCCAAATCGACGCCAATCATCGGCAGCGCCGCTGCTGCTGGATCCTGCTGCTCCAGATGCGACTTCAGATGGTCAAACATGAACGGCCAAATATCAGCCTTGATGTCACTGCCCCATTTTTTCCAGAAGCGGGCCAGGTTGTTTTTGCGATTGAAGCTGCGGTGAATGCCGCTGCTGCGCTCCCAGTGATAGGCCAAAACCTCCGGATTAATGACGATGTCATAGCCGGCTGCCCGCGCTCTCATCTGGTAATCGAAATCCTCGTAGCCGTTGAAAAACTTTTCGTCGAGCAGCCCCACCTTCTCATACACCTCGCGCTTCATACCGAACATCGCGAATATGACGAGCTGTACGGAAAACGTCTGCTTCGGAATATCCATAGGGGAAGCGTTCAGGAAGAGATGACGGCCTATCGTATCCGCAAATGCAATGCCGCAATGCTGGACGCCGCCTGTCTGTGGATACAGCAGCACGCCGCCCGCCATGCCGATCTCGTCGCTGCTGTCGAGCGTCTCGCTCATCAACTGCTGCCAATTGTGATTCAGGATCGTGTCGGAATCGAGAAAATAAATATATTGCCCCTGTGCAATTTTCAGCGCGCTATTAATAGAAACGGCGCATCCAAGCGGATAGTCGTGCTGCAAAATCTCCACCGTCACGCCTTCCTTGCACTCTGACTGAAGCTTGTCCAAATGCTGTCTGACTGCTGTGCCGGAACCGTCATTGATGAAGATAATCTGGGTGGATGGGCTTACTGTCCGCAGCAATGAATCCGTAAATAAGTTCAAAATGTTATAATCCTGGTTTACTGGCACAATAACTGTGTGTAGCATGTAATCTCCTCCACATGATTTATAGTTTCAATTTCGTTCGACGCCAGCTGCCCTCCCTTTATCCCGACTCGACTCTATCTAATTTTGGAATTTATGACGTGTGACTGGAATAGAATCTGGTTACAGTGTATGTTTATGCACCTTGCTGTGTAAATCTCAACATCTGAACTCTATTAAATTTTGAACCTGTTCACTAGATTAGGCGGCAAATTTGACAAGGGGTTTTAATTCGTTTTAACTAGAGATAACGGGTTTTTTAAGCAGAGAATCATTTCGCAAAATTCATATAGATCGGAGCTATTTCAACATGTATCGCCACTTGGAACAATGTGTATTGGATTTAGAGCAGAACGGACATCTCGTCCGGATAAAGGAAGAGGTCGACCCCCATTTAGAAATGGCGGCGATTCATATGAAGGTATTTGAAGCTGGCGGTCCCGCCCTATTGTTCGAAAATGTAAAAGGCTCCAAATTTCGTGCCATATCGAATTTGTTCGGAACGGTTGAGCGGAGCAAGTTTATGTTCCGCCATACATGGGAGTCCGTCGAGCGCGTCATGGATTTACGCGGCGATCCAATGAAAGCGCTGAAAAACCCGTTCGGACATATCGGAACGGGTCTCGCAGCATGGAAAGCACTGCCGAAGCAAAGCTCCGGCAGCGTACCGGTAGCGGCGCAGGAAATTCAAATTTCCGATCTGCCGCTCATTAAGCATTGGCAAGGCGACGGCGGCGCTTTCGTCACCCTGCCTCAGGTATTTACCGAGGAGCCGGGCAAGCCGGGACTCATGAATGCGAATCTCGGCATGTACCGCGTTCAGCTTAGCGGCAATGATTATGAGCTGAATAAGGAAATCGGCGTCCATTACCAAATTCACCGCGGCATTGGCATTCATCAGGATCTGGCGAACAAGCTGGGCAAGCCGCTGAAGGTCAGCATTTTCGTCGGCGGACCGCCTGCCCATACGTTGGCGGCTGTTATGCCGCTGCCAGAAGGCTTAAGCGAAATGACATTCGCTGGTTTGCTCGCAGGACGCCGTTTCCGCTACAGCTATCGAGACGGGTTTGTACTAAGCAATGACGCGGATTTCGTCATTACTGGGGAAATCCATCCCGGCGAGACGAAGCCGGAAGGTCCATTTGGCGACCACCTTGGCTATTACAGTCTGACGCATCCGTTTCCACTGATGAAGGTGCATAAAGTGTATGCGAAGCCAAATGCGATCTGGCCGTTTACGGTTGTTGGCAGGCCGCCGCAGGAGGATACCGCCTTCGGAGCGCTTATCCATGAGCTTACGGGAGACGCCATCAAGCAGGAAATTCCCGGCGTGAAGGAAGTCCACGCCGTCGATGCAGCAGGCGTGCATCCGCTGCTGTTCGCGATTGGCAGTGAGCGGTATACGCCGTATCAGCAGGTGAAGCGGCCAACGGAAATTTTGACGCTGGCAAACCGGATTTTGGGCACAGGACAGCTCAGCCTGGCCAAATATTTATTTATTACGGCGGAGGACAAGCAGCCTGTAACAACGCATCATGAGGCGGAATTTCTCGCCTATGTGCTGGAGCGGCTTGAGCTGCGGCGGGATATTCATTTTTATACGAATACGACGATCGATACGCTGGACTATTCGGGTACGGGGCTTAATGAAGGCAGCAAGGTCGTCTTTGCCGCTTATGGGGAGAAGAAACGCGAGCTGTGCCGCGAGACGCCTGATGCGCTCAAGGAACTTCGCGGATTTGAGAACGCACGTCTCGTTATGCCAGGCATCGTAGCCATTCAAGGGCCAGCTTTCACAAGCTATGCCGACGCGAAGGCGCAATTGCAGGGCTTGAGCGAAGCGATTGCCGAGAAGGGGCCGCTGCCGTCCTGCCCAATGATTATTTTATGCGACGACAGCACGTTTTTAAGTGCAAAAGTGGATAACTTCCTGTGGGCTACGTTTACGCGCAGCAACCCATCCCATGATATTTACGGGGTAAATAGCAGCTATGAGCATAAGCACTGGGCTTGCGATAACGTCATTATCGATGCGCGCACGAAACCGCATCAAGCGCCGCCGCTCATTGCCGATCCAGCGGTGGAGAAGCGAATTGAGCGCTTGTTCGCAACTGGCGCGAGCCTGGGCGGGCTCAAGCTATAGCTTGCTCACACGCAAAGCTCATATAGCTTGCAAATGCGGAGTTTCCATCATGCACCGACTAAGAAAAAGCAGAAATAGACAAGAAAAGAGCACAGGCGCTTGTCCTATGCTCTTTTCTTCTTTTGTTCTTTTGGAGACACGATGCTCACGCACATTGATGAGGAGCCCAATTGGTTCAGCCCGGGGCGCAGCGAATGCGCTCGCGGCCGCCGCTTTATTTTTCACTTTACGAAGCTCTCAATCTCGAATGATATAGCCTTGACCGGGCTCCAGCTCCACAAAGCCAGCCATCTGGCGAGCTTGAAAAGCAATCGGCTTGTCGCTGCCGATAATAATGATATTTTGCAGGTCAGCGGCTCCATCCGCGGGCAAAATAAACGCTTTGGTGCAAGCGAACAGCTCGCCCAGCGTCAACATAATAGCATGAATGAGCCGATCCCGCTCTCCCCTGCCCATCAGATTCAAAATCACTGCGCCGCCTTCGCTCAGCTTCTGCTGAATCAAGCAAAAAAACTCCAGCGACACAAGCTGCCGCGGCGTCCCCTCACGGGTGAAAGCATCCACAATGACGTAATCATAAGCACGGTCCGCTTCGCCAGCAAGCAAAGCCCGTCCATCACCAATGATAACATTATCCTGATTGTAGCCAAAAAACGTTCGGCTCAGCTGCACCACCGTCTCGTCAAGCTCGGCAACTTTAAACGACTTCTCTGCAAAATAACCGGCTATCGTGCCGATGCCATGACCGATGAGAAAAACATTTTCGAAAGCGGCTTGATTGCTTTCCATTAAATGAATGATGGCCCGCGGATATTCGAACAATATACGCTCCGGGCGTTTCAGATCAAGCGCTCCCTGCGTCGCCTCTCCGGAAAATTGCAAAACGCGGAAGCGTCCCTTTTCCCCATCCAGCTCCATCGTATCGTAGACGGCAATTTCGTGATGAGCGGTACGCTCCTCAAACCATACGCGTCCTATTTTATTTCCTGAATGATCCATGTCACGATTCACTGAGCTTCGTATCCAAAGTACTATTCATAAAATCAATCAATACCCCCGCGCTTTTGTCATTCTCCGCCAGTTTTTCGAATGTGCCAATGCTCACATCCAGCCGCTCCACCAGCTCCGAAATTTCATCAATCTCCTCCTGCGTCATACCTTCTCGAGCTTGCTCCCATTTTTCAATAAGCCCGCTTAACTTAGAACTAATTTCCCCACTAACTCTGTCCTTGCTTGCTACAGCATATGTTCTTCATATGCATCTCCTAGAATTCGACAATTTTCTATGAATTCCTTTCCAAAGCTAAGAAGGCTGAAAGCAAACGGCGGGGCAACCATTAATTATAGCGCGTTTCGTTCAATTTCAAAGCCCAGGTCTTCGATCATCTGATGATCGGCAGTGATATCTTGCCCCTCTGTCGTCAAATAATCGCCTACAAACAGCGAATTCGCAGCATATAACGCTAAAGGCTGAAGCGATCGCAAGCTGTGTTCTCGTCCCCCGGCGACGCGAATTTCCCGCGACGGACAGATTAAACGAAACAGGGCCAGCACCTTTAATGCTTGCAGCGGCGGTATGCAGCCTGCATCCTCAAGAGGCGTACCGTGTATCGCGTGGAGAAAGTTAATTGGGATGGAATCTGCCTCAAGCTCACGCAGAGCGAATGCCATTTCAACGATTTCCTCATTCGTTTCTCCCATGCCGATAATAACGCCCGAGCACGGCGAAAGACCGTGGGCTTTAGCGGTTTGTACCGTATGTACACGCTGTTCATAGGTATGTGTCGTTGTAATGGAAGGATAATACTTTGGGCTCGTATTCAAATTATGATTGTACCGATGTACGCCTGCATCAGCTAAACGCTTCGCCTGCTCCTCTTTCAACAGCCCAAGGCAGGCACAAATTTTCAGCGGCATCGTCGCGCGAATTTCCCGCACCGCCTCCACCACTTGGCTGAGCTCCTTGTCTGTAGGTCCCCGGCCTGCTGCTACTATGCAGTAGGTTCCCGCCTTTCGAGCCATTGCTTCACGTGCGCCGGCTAGCAGCGTCGTTTTATCAAGCAAGGTGTATCTGGGGATCGAAGCGGTCGACACAATCGATTGCGAGCAATAGCCGCAGTCCTCGGGACAGAGGCCGCTTTTCGCATTAATGAGCATATTCAGCTTCACCTTCCTGCCAAAAAAATGCTGCCTCACTCGAAATACCGCCTGCAAAAGCGGCAACAATTGTTCCTGCTCTCCTTCAAGAATGGACAGTCCATCCGCTAACGTCAGGCATTCCCCATCAAGCGCTTTTTGCGCCATTTCCTCCCACTTGCTTCCAATAAGCTGTTGCTCCATCATCATACGAGCTGCCTCCCCACCGAATAAAAAGCCGCTTGGCATTTAATTGTTAACCTAAATAATTTAATATAGGTTAACAATTAATCTTTGTTATTCTAGCAAAACACGCCGCCTCTGTAAAGATCGCCTTCATTCCATATCTGAGCACTGCATAACAAAAAGACTGTCCCCTTTGCAGCTTGCACTGCGAAAGAAACAGCCTTGGGACGTTGATTAAAGCTTGCATAATTACTAGGTTTAAAAGGCTTAGCCTGCCTGAACCTCTTTCAAATGTGCTTCGAGCTGATCGAATGTTCCGCCAAAGCCTTGTCTCATGGAATCGAACATGCCCATAAAAAATTGGCGTTCTTCCTCCGTCGCATTAACCGGTCCTCCGCGCAAGGTGAGAATGGTTTTGCCATCCTGCTCGGTGAACGTTACCGTATTGGAAACTTCAATCGGGAATGTTTCACTGAAAGAAGCACGTACGGCATTGCCATCCTTGTCGGAAAAAGAGTTAATGAAGACGATCTTTTCCGGCTCTACAATTTCTCCAAACACGAATCTGCCCCACATTTCAGTACCATCTGGCGCCGTCATCTTGTAATGGAACATGCCGCCCGGTCTAAAATCCAGTTTGGCATAGCTAATCTCCAGCCCGGTCGGCCCCCACCATTTTTTCAAATGCTCTACCTCAGACCACACTTTAAATACCAGCTCACGCGGCGCATGCAGTTCTCTTGTAATTTCCAATTGTTCAGCCATGTTCATCCTCCATCTTCAACTTTGTAATCTGTTGCTGTGCTTGTGCTGCCTCTTGCTTCTGAAGCTCCTTCAAATAAGCTTCCAAATTGTCAAAACGCTGCTCCCACATGCTCCGGAACGTCTCCGACCATTCATTCAATTGCTGTAAAGATTGCGGCCTCAGCTTGTAAATTCGCTTATTGGCAGCCGGCTGCACCTCCACCAGTCCCGCGTCGCTGAGCACGCGAAGATGCTTCGACGTCTGGGGCTGGTTCAGCTCCAGCTGCTGTGCAATAGCGCCTACGGGCAGCGGACCGTCACGCAGAAGCTCCACGATACTAAGGCGGTTCGGCTCGGCTAAAGCGCTGAAAGTCATCGCTTTCATCATCATAAATCTACTCCAGACTTGTTCTCTATTTAAGTATACTTCAAAAGGAATATTCCTGTAAATGCATATTTAATTCATTTTGAATTCAATATTCCCACTAGCCTCTTCATTATATCATGCCGAGCCGCAGCAACCTGCCTTAATTGTTGCTTCTGCCAGATTGCTTTACCTATGTTATCCCCTTAGCTCAGAAAAATGACTTAGGCTGGACGCTAAAACAATTTACATAATCGTCCTTATCTTCTCCAACCAATAGGGCAAGGATTCTTCCGTCGATCGTTCAAGATCGTTCCACCGATCGTTTCTTCCACTTCGTTTCTGAGCTAAGGGGATAACAAAGGAAAAGGAAACGATACAAGCAGCGGATCTAGTTTGAAAGCAGACAAATCACAGGTTCAAGTCACTTGCTGTACAAACGGAAACGACATTGCGGTTCCGTAGTGGCAGCATCCTTTTCGCACATAAAAAACCGCAAAGCAGCCCCTCGCTGCCTTGCGGTTTCAACTAGCCTCGCTTTATTTAAACGCCCTCGCAGCGTTAACTGCTTTTTTCCAGCCGATATAGAGCTTTTCCTTACGCTCTTCCTCCATTGCTGGCTGGAACACCCGCTCCTTGTGCCACTGCTCCATAATTTCCTCGCGGCTGCTCCAGAAGCCTACGGCGAGTCCAGCCAAATATGCCGCCCCAAGCGCAGTCGTTTCCGCATTGACTGGACGCTCGACCGGAACGCCGAGAATATCGCTCTGGAACTGCATCAGGAAGTCATTTTTCACGGCTCCGCCATCGACGCGCAGCGTTTTCAGCGTTAGCCCAGAATCAGCCTCCATAGCCGCAAGCACATCGCGCGCCTGGTAAGCGAGCGCCTCAAGCGTCGCTCTAATAAAATGCTCCTTGGTCGTGCCGCGTGTCAGCCCAAATACCGCACCGCGCACGTCGCTATCCCAATATGGCGTGCCTAGTCCAACAAACGCCGGTACGACATAGACGCCTTCCGTTGAATCGACGCGTGCGGCGTATTGCTCGCTGTCCGTCGCATTTTGCAGCATGCGAAGGCCATCCCGCAGCCATTGAATAGCAGAGCCAGCTACAAAAATACTGCCCTCCAGTGCATATTCAACTTTGCCGTCTATCCCCCAAGCGATTGTGGTCAGCAAGCCATGCTCGGAAACAACTGCTTTTTCTCCGGTGTTCATCAGCATGAAGCAGCCTGTGCCGTAAGTATTTTTAGCCATGCCTTCCTGGTAGCAGGCTTGACCGAACAAGGCCGCTTGCTGGTCGCCGGCGATACCGGAGATCGGAATTTTGCAGCCGAAGAAATGATATTCGTCAGTATAGCCATAAACCTCAGAGGAAGGACGTACCTCCGGGAGCATATTTGCCGGAACGGTGAGCAGTTCCAGCAGCTCTTCATCCCATTTTAACTCGTTAATATTGTACATCAGTGTACGCGACGCATTGGAATAATCCGTCACATGGACCTTGCGCCCGGACAGACGCCAGATCAGCCATGTATCGACCGTTCCGAACATAAGCTCGCCACGCTCAGCCTTCTCGCGCGCACCCTCCACATGGTCAAGAATCCATTTTACTTTCGTACCGGAAAAATATGCATCAATAAGCAAGCCCGTCTTGCTGCGGAACAAAGGCTCATGACCGCCCGCTTTAAGCTGCTCGCAAATTTCTGCCGTTTGGCGGGATTGCCAGACGATGGCGTTGTAAATCGGAACTCCCGTCTCGCGATCCCATACAATCGCTGTTTCACGCTGGTTCGTAATGCCGATTCCAGCAATCTGCTGCGTTCTAATGCCCGATTCAGACAAGCAGGCGGCAATGACCGCCAAAATAGAGCCCCAAATTTCATTGGCATTATGCTCAACCCAACCTGATTTTGGAAAATACTGCTTAAACTCCTGCTGGGCCGTATGAACCTTTTCCCCTTTCTTATTAAATAAAATAGCTCGCGAGCTTGTCGTGCCTTGATCGAGCGCCAATATATATTTTTCCATCATTTCAAAAACCTCCTGATTTACACGTTGTGCCTAATCGGAATCATCCCTTTATAATTTCCAAAGCGCCGCATTGCTGGATGAAACCGCGATAGCCCCGGAGCCGAACAAAGCAGGCAAATCCTCTCGCGTATGCACAAAGCCGCCAAGAATAATTTCCGTATTCGTCTCCTGCCTGATTTTGCCGACCATAGAGTGGGCGAAGCTTGGCAGCAGCTCGATGTAATCGGGCTTCACATGCGCCGCCGTATTAATAATCGTCTTGACCGAATGCGAGTCAATGAGAAATCCGCGTTGAATTGCTGCAAGCCGATGTTTCTTGGCAAGCAGCAGGCTTGACGTTCTTGTGCTGATGACGCCATCAATCTTGATCGCCTTGGCTAAATAATGAATGGATGCCTCATCGTCCTTAATGCCCTTGACCATATCCAGATGCAAAAACAGCTTTTTGCCCGCACTTCGCACCGCATCCGCGATGCCCTGCAATTGTATAAGCTCGCCCTCGAGCAAAAATAAGATACGCTGCGGCGAGGCAAGCGCCTGCTCTAATTCTTTGAAATTCCGAATCGCCGGAATGACTGTATTCGGCTGCATGCTTGTTCCCTCCAAACCTCGCAACCAATCACGGCTGCCAAAATCACTGCTTCGGCTGTAAAGCTGTAAACGATTTCAACGGCTATAAATTAAAAAAAGCCGACAGAAAGAATGTATACACCCCATATTTGGAATTTATATACTCAATCCAGCGGCTGTTCTCATTAGTCTCACAGCGAGTTTTATTTACTTGTCAGTGACGATTATAATATACTCCGATCAAGCTGTAAACCCACTCATTCCTTATGAAAGCTCAAGAAGGCCAAGCGTTCCCAGTTCCTCAAGCGCTTTCTCAGGGTCTCGCTCCGGATTCAGGCTGGCGATGAGTTCTTCTGTCATTTCGGCGCCTTCAAAAACCGCGCGCACGGCTGCCAAATCCAGCTGCTCCTCGAAATAGCCTTGTGCCCATTCCTGATAGCTTTCTGGGGAATCGCACAAATAACCTAGGAGAAAATCTGCTCCATTTTCCCAACCATCTGGCCGCTCATATTCGCTGCTGTGCCACGCGGAATCGCCATTTTCCCACCATATGCAAAAGGTAACATCCTCATGAGTGAATGCCACATCCTGTATACGATGCAGCAGCGCTTTCGGCACCTCATCATAAATGCCCGGCCAAGTACCGTATTCCTCCTGCGCATGCGGACTGTAAGGGGATTCATGGTCAAAGCCTTTGATAATGACCCCTTCCGCTGCAAAAACAACAAATACAACATCGCCCGATCCATTGTTCAAGCTGCCCATCGTTTCATCATCCGACCATGCGGAATCATAGCGATGAACGCGAAGCCAGTCCTCCTCGCACATAATCAAATCCAGCGCAGCGAGTATGCGCATCTGTTTCTCCAGCTGCTCTGGTGCCGGCAGCTTTGGCTCCTCCCATATGATCAATCGTTTCTACCTCTTTCCCCGTTACCTTATTTATGTGCTTTCCCAATTATACAGCAAAAGCAGCGGAGGTACCGCCTGATCCGATATGCGAATGCTGGCATAAATTTTTTTCTGCCAAACTATTTTACGCTACACTACGAATATATACATAAGCGGCGAAAAATGACTGGCAGCATAACGTTTTAGGAAAAGAGAGGGCGCATGGAGACGGAAGCAGCATGGATTAAGCAAATTCAGAAGCAATCAAGCGAGTCAGCAGCGAATGCGCTGGTCCGCTATTATTACAAGGAAATGTACAGCTATGTATATAGACAGACGACAAATCAACAGCTGTCCATGGATCTAACACAGGATATCTTTATCCACATGCTGCAAGCGATCGGGCGCTATGATGGACGCAAGGGTTCCTTCCGGTCATGGCTGTACAAGCTTGCGACGAACCGGATTGTCGACTACTACCGCTCGCGGTATTATCGCTACGATCAACGGACGACAGCGATGGATGCGGAGTTCGCCGAGGATGAGGATTTCACACTGGAAATTGAGCAAAAAGAACAGATCGAAGCCGTTTTGCAGCTTGTTAACGAGATGGATGCTGCCGCTCAGCATATTTTCCGGCTCAAATTTTTCGCCGAATATACGTTTGCTGACATTGCGCCACTGCTGCATATGCCGGAGTCGACCGTCAAAACGAAATATTACACGATGCTCAGAAAGCTGAAATACGGATTGGGAGACGATCACGATGAAAAACGATAAATTGGCGCCGATCGAGCTGCCAAGCGAGCTGAAAATCGAACAGCAAATAAATCTGATTGTGGCACGGGGGCTTGTGCCGAAGCAAACCTTTTTAGCTTATTTGCGCTTGATGTATGCCCGCCTTGGCTATCGTTATGTGTTTCACGACTGGACAGAAATTGCCTTTGCGCTCACTTCCGGCTCCCTTCTTATGCTGCTTGCCCTATTCGCGAGATCAAGCAATTCGCTGGTCATGAAGGAGGATATTTATGCGGCTATCTTTATTGGGTCGCCCGTCCTCTACCTCCTTGTATCCACCCTATTCTTCGTCCGCCCTAAGCATAGCGATACGTATGAGACAGAAATGGTGTGCAAATACAATGTTTATCAGCTTGCTTCGCTGCGAATGCTGGCCTTTAGCCTGATCTGTCTGGTTCTAAATGCAGCGCTCGTGTTTGCAGCTTCGGCTATGTTTCAGCAATTTCATTTGCTGTTTGCGCTGGCGCTATCAGCTTCGTCGCTGTTTCTGTTTTCCGTTGTTTTTCTCTATATCGTCCTCCGCATTCGCTCGGACATGATGAAATATGTGCTGATTTCGGTCTGGTTCGCCAGCCATATCGGCTTGAAGGCTTTGTACAGCACAGGCTATATGCAGCTGCTTCAAACGATTCCTGTCTCCGTTTATTTGCTTTTAACAGCTGTCTGCGGGGCGTTATATATCAAAAGCCTAAACCAATTGCGAAAATTGCAAAATCCGGAAGGAGCGATTTAAAATGCTGACTGTACAGCAGGTTTCCAAACGCTTCGGCAGCTTTAGCGCGCTGGAGGACATTAATCTTGAATTTACGAATGGCGTTTATGGGCTGCTTGCCCCGAACGGCGCTGGCAAAACAACGCTCATTAAAATGCTCGTCACCTTGCTTTTTCCAAGCGAAGGCGAGATTTTGTACAACGGTGAAAATATTATAAAAGCGGATGAGCGCTATCGCGAGCAGCTCGGCTATCTCCCACAGCAATTTGGTTATTACAAGCATTACAGCCCGCACAAATATTTGCTGTACATCGCCGCCCTGAAAGGCATGCGTGCAGCGGATGCCAAACCGCGAATTGCCGAGCTGCTGAAGCTCGTTGCGCTGGAGGACGTCATGGATAAAAAGATGCGCAAGTTTTCCGGCGGCATGATACAACGCGTCGGCATTGCGCAGGCGATGCTGAACGATCCACGCATTCTCATTCTCGACGAGCCTACTGCCGGGCTTGATCCGAAGGAGCGCGTCCGCTTTCGCAATATGCTGGCGCAGCTTGCGCGCAATCGCATCGTCATTTTATCCACGCATATCGTCTCGGATGTGGAATCGATTGCGGATGAAATTATTATGATTAAGGATAAGCGGGTGCTGCATAAAAGCCCGATCCAAGGCATTTGCAGCCAGCTTGAGGGCATGGTATTTGAAACGACAATTGACTATGAAGCGGCAGATGAGTTCCGCGGCAAGTATTTATCGATTTCGGAACGGCAGGAGCAAGGCCGGCTTAAATTCCGTTTTATTGGCAGCGGCGAGCCTCAGCCGAATTGGATACCGACCAGTCCCAATTTGGAGGATGTGTTTATTTATATTTATCAGGACGAGGCGAAGGCAGATGAAACGGCATGAGGGGGGTCATCTGGCGCTATGAGCTGAGAAAGGCGCTGCTGTCTCCGGTTATTTTAGCGCTGCTCGCCCTCTTCATCGCGTTCAATCTGCTGTTTATTGCCGAGCAGTCTTACAAACGACAGGATATGGCTGTACTGAACGAGATGGCAGAGCAGTTCGGCGTACAAATAACCGATCAAATGCAGGACAAGCTTGAACGTTATAATCAGGCGCAGCTCGCAGAAATGAACGAGCTGACGAAGACGCGGACGGGTGAGGTGTATGCGCAGCCGGGTGATTTTTTCACCTATGACCATTTCAATGCCTACGTTCAGGAACAGCCAGACCTCTACCTGGATGCGGAAATTTCCGGTTTTAATCGGATGCGGATCATACATGATTATGCAGCAAGGATGCATGGCATAGCTGAAGTCTATGCCATGCTGGATACCAGCCAGATGGCTTTAGGGCAAATTCAGTTGTACGGTTTGAGCGGACCAGCTGCTGAAGCGGTAACTGGGCGCTATGCAGAGCTCGACGGTCGAATACAGCAGCTCGTTGCGAGCGGCGAATATAGGCATTTATTTTTCGACGGTAACGTGTACGGAGCGCATTCGATGCTGTTTAAAAGCTTGTTTCGGATGCTGCTGTTTGAGCTGATGATTCTAGCTGTGCTGCTTGCCGTTTTTTTGAGCAAAAATGAATTCGAGCAGCATACGCATCTCTTGTTTTATGCTGCCAAGCATGGGCGAAAGCTGCAAACGGACAAGCTGCTTGCCGCGCTTGCCTCTGCTGCTGTGCTGACAACGGTGCTCGCTGGCGTCACGCTGGCTATCTATTTTCTCACCTTCAGCTATAAAGGGCTGTGGCAGACGCCGATCAGCAGCTTTTTCACCTGGGAGCCGGGGATGTTTTTCCCATTCCTCACTTGGAGGAACGTATCGTTCGGCGTCTATTTCAGCTGCGCGGTAGTGCTAATGTACGTGCTTCAACTGCTGTTTGCCGCCGTCGCGTTTGTGCTCGGCTCCTTTATTCGCAACAGCTACCTCGTGTACGGAAGCTTTGCCGTTCTATTCGGCAGTCTGCTGCTGCTGGGCAGGCTCGTCCCACTCAGCTCGGAGCTTATATTTTATACCATTCTCACGCCATTTCACCTCATACTCAATCCGCATATCTGGTTCACGGCGGGCGGAGCCTTCAGTATGATCCGTGATTGGGAATGGATGACGGCCGGCGGCTGGGCGATAATGCTGGCCATCCTCAGCTTGTGGTGCCTGCGGCAATTCAAGCGCCAGGATATACATTGACAACCCTTTTTGAAAATGAAGGAGTTCGGAGGAGCAACTATGGCTATTGTGCTTCATGAAATAAGAAAGCTTTTCAGCCTGAAAATGATCGCGCTGGTCGCCCTGCTCAATGTCATTTTTTATTTGATGTATATTCAGTTTTATTTTGAGCATTTTCCAAACGGCAGACCGGATAAGGATATTTACAAGATTGTAATCGAGATCAAGCAGCAATATGGCCTAGAGCTTGATGAGGCAGAATTTGTACAATTCAAGCAGACGTTTGATCAAAAGGTTCAAGAAGCAGAGCTGATCATGAGCCGTGATTCGCATTTCAAGGGGGCGGGCATCTCCACCTATGAGGCTTTTCGTACGATGGATACGTTCTCTGGCAATAAAAGATTCAAGGAATTGAACCATTACGCCATGTTCGATCCCGGCATCGATTTGTTCTGGGAGCTGCAAGCTCAGCAATATTTAATCGAGCGATTTGAAGACAGGCTGGAAAGGGCTTATGCCAATTTCGCAAATACGGACGTATCAGTTGTAAAGCGGGTTGATGCTCTGGTCGAGTCAGGAACACTGAATACGATTTTTCCAGATACAATCTATAGACATTATCAAAGCATAATGTTTTACGTGTATTCCATTAGCATCGTCAGCATTTTGCTGATCGTATCACCGATTTTTTTGCGAGACAGGCGCAGCGGAGTCATTCACCTCCAGCACGCTTCACGGATCGGCCGCAGGCTGTTCCGCAGCAAGCTGATTGCGGCTCTTCTATCCGCAATGCTCATTATATCTATACAGCTCGGCTGCTTCTTCCTGCTGTACACCCGGCGGGGTATCGCATTATTTTACGAAGCGCCCATCAATTCGGCCTTTAATTCTATGTATTTCTGGTATGACCTGACGTTTGCCCAGTTTATTGGGCTATCTGTAGGAATCCTCTATGTGCTCGGCCTGATTACAGCACTGGCGGCAGCCTTTTTCTCCAGCATTTCAGCGAATTATATGGCACTCGTCGCGCTGCAAATTCCTTATATTTATCTTATTACGCAGCCGCTTTCTGGCGTGCTGATTGAAAATTTGATTGTGCTGTACAGGCCGAAATATGCGCAGCCCATCGCTTACGGGTTACTTTTCGCCATCGTTGCTGCTTTGCTGGCATTCCGATGGCGGCGGGAACGGAAAGGAGATTTGCTTCTATAGGGCTTGCTTTGCCATCAAGCGCCAGCCTACCCACAGGCCTCCTTGATGGCTTCAGCTGTTTAAGCGGCTAGTCCTAGACTGCCGCTATTTGCTCAATAGATTCACTCACAAAAACATCCTCTCCCTTCACATGTCGTGACACTATTTTATTCCATACGTTTGCTCCGTTATCCTGCCCTTTTAGTAAACTACACATTTTAAAGTGCGATTTCAAAAATTGGGCACATGACCCAGTATCACTAGGCTAATGTGTATCATACATTGCCATATAAGTTTCCATAAATGTTTTGAACAAAGAAATCTAAAAGGAGTTATTAATAATGTGGGTTTATTTTCCTGATTCTTATGATCGTGCGTTTGGACCGTTTGGAATTCCAGGCCCTTCAATGCCACCACCATTTGCTCCTCCTATTTTCCCTCAACCAGGCATGCAAACATTCCCAAGCACGCAGCCTCCAGTTCAAACACCTATTCAAGGAGGCCCTCCTGCTTTCGCTCCTCCTTCTACAATTCCACCCAGACCACCACAATTGCCATCAGGAGTTTCTGCTTTAATAGATCCAGGTGCTATAGCAAGTTGTCGAAACAAATTCACCTATATATGGCAAAGTAACGGCGCTTCCTACTGGATGTTTATTACTTTTGTTGGCCCAAATTCAATAGCTGGTTGGCGCTGGGTAGGGCCAGGAATTGGTTGGGTAAATTTCGGGCTTGATCTTAGATTTGTGGACTCGAGCGTCTGTGTCCCTTGATTTCAATAATTTTCATTATTTGAGGAGAAAGGAAAGGAGTTGCGTACGCAGCAAATCCCTATTTGACGCCGAATTGCAAAAAAATGCTGACCATATCAGCTCCTCCATCTGCCGGGTAATGATCGAATATAACACGCAAATGAGCAGCATTTTTCGGCACCTGCTCTCTCTGCTGCCGATTACCGTTCCAACGCCCAGCAATGCCGATGCTGCTGGAAGCGCGAGATGAAGATGGCAGCGCAATGAGCGAATTGCAGCTGCGCGATGAACAAAGGCTTGGCATCCTGCAGGATGCCAAGCCTTTTATTACGTCCGCAAACTTGATCTCTACTTATATCGTTTAATGGATTTTCCAGTTAATGGTATAAGCGTCTTAATGGATATAGAGACATTCGATAATCAAACAAGCAGCAAAATCCCGCCCAGGCGTTTCATCATTCGACGGTTATCCACGAATTCCAGCAGCAATTTACAAAAATATACTTTTCTATTTTTTTCATCTATTGTAAAATGATAGACGAAATGAGATTTTACTAGATGTATCCAAAATTTCAAAATCACAGTGTATAGGGGGTTAAAGATCAGCCAGCGGTTTGAAACAAATCTAATCTCAGAAAATGGAGGATTACAAATGTTAAAGAAAACCGGCCTCATCTTGACTTCATTCATGCTCTCGACTTCCCTGCTTGCAAGCAGCCTTACAGTCGCAGCAGCAGCCCCGGCGGCGCCAACGATTACGCCAACGGTCGCTTATCAAGCTTCAGCCGCCGCAGCCAGCAGCATTACGCTTGCCGACATGCCTGCCAATCTCAAAAGCTCCATTGAATGGGTATGGACCAATCGCATGGTAACGGAAGGCTCGACGACTCGTAAAAACTTGATTTTCGATCAAATTTTTGCCGGAAAAGGTACGATAAATTACGTGGTGCGCTGGCAATCTAACAAAAATTTGACGCTCCAGCAGCGTAAAGACCTTGCCGCCATGCTGCAGCGCCAAATGAATAATTGGACGAAGCATTTGAAAGATTACGACGGCTGGCCTTACGGAGACATTCAAGTGAAAATCGTTGGCTGGGCCGTAGCCAATTCCGCGCAAATTTTAGACAAGCAAGCAGATGAAATCATCTATACGGACTATATAACCGACCAACTGAGTACCTCTAATCCTGCTATCCCATCGAAGCTGCCTGTAGCGCCGAGCGCCCTGTCTCGCTTTGACCATTTTACGAACCCCAATTATGTTTATCCGGGCGGGCTCGACAAGCGCTTTGATATGTATTTGTGGGCAACGTCAGGCTTTGGCGGAGGAGCAGGCGGCGATTGGGGACAGCGCATGTCCGACGATTACATTTTGAGCACGGTCAACTCCAATGAAATTCAAATTACAGAACATGAAATTGGCCATGGCTTTGGATTAACAGACTTTTATGAGGCGAATGAGCGCCCGCCAGGCGGCTTCCCAGTACCAACGATTATGTGGGCAGGAAATTCGCCAACGATCACAAGCTGGGACATTTGGATGCTGCGCTATACGTGGAGCCAAATTAAACAGGATGCCTCCCGCTTCCCGGCTACAACCGATAATGGCAATACGAATTTGAGCAATATTGCACTAAACGCTTCCGTAACGTCCTCTTATGTGTCCCCTTGGGAGAGCATTAACGCGCTCAATGACGGCTTTGATCCGATTCATTCCAATGACCGCAACCATGCTGTTTATGGAAACTGGCCGGAAACGGGTACTCAATGGGTGCAATATACGTTTGATAAAAGCTATACCGTCACACAATCTGATGTGTATTGGTTCAAGGACAATGGCGGCATCGATGTGCCAAGCTCGTATAAAATCAAATATTGGAACGGCAGCGCCTGGGTAGACGTCCAAAATGCCGTTGGCTTGGGAACGACCATCGACAAATACAACACAACAACGTTTACTCCCGTAACAACGACATCGCTGCGAATCGAAATGGTATCGAAAAACCCGGCATCAACCGGCATTTTAGAGTGGAAGGTCAAAGCTTCCAGCTAATATTGGAGCCTAGAAGTGTAGTGGAAAAGAGGCTACGCTGCATGGAAAGCAAGACATCATAAGCATAACAAGAACGTCAATGGGACTAGCTCCCTTTCGGCGTTCTTTTTTTGCCTTCTATTTATAGCTGCTAATCCTCCATTGATCTTCCATGCTTTTGGCATTACGGCCTGCCCGCTCGAATATATTGATAAGCATACTAATGTGGAGGCCTATTCCAATGAACGAGTTCATAGTAACTGCCCGGCACTTGCCATATCGCAATAGCAGCATTTTTTATCAATTCATGCCCAACCCCGGCAAACAAACGCTATTATTTCTCCATCCGGCCTTCGCGGATCATCGGGTATTTTGCGGGCAGACGAGCTATTTTAAGACCGGCTATCAGGTGATAGCCCTTGATATGCCAGGGCATGGACGCAGCCAAGTTCATGGCACCAAAGTGACGTTAAAAGATATGCCGCACATTGTGGCCGGGATTTTAGACAAGCATAACATTGCCGCCTGCCATGTGGTCGGCGTTTCACTTGGCTCGCTCGCAGCTCAGTCTTTCGCAGAACGTTATAACGAGCGGGTGCATTCTGTTACAATTGTCGGAGGTTATTCCATTCATCGCGAAAATACGGAAATTTGGAAGGAGCAGAAACGCGAGGGACTGCGTTGGCTGTTTTATTTTTTATTTTCCATGGGGCGGTTTCGCCGCTATGTGACCACCTTTTCCTGCTCCAGCAGCTATGGCCGAAATGTATTTGCCCAAAGCGCGAAGCTGTTTAATCGGCGCTCTTTCGCAGCCATGGCGGGGCTAGGCGCTTTTTTCACGAAAAAAGATACGTCCGTCCCCTATAACATGCTGCTCGTATACGGAGAAAAAGATTTGAAGGTGCTTGTGGATAACGCACATAACTGGCAAAAGACAGAAGCGCTGTCGCAGCTTTTTCTGCTGCCAGGTGCCGGTCATTGCGCCCAGCTCGATGCGCCAGAGTCGTTTAACCACATACTGGAGCGATTTATTGTGTCTGTGTCCTGTCGAGCATGATTTTTCGTACGATTTGAAATATCCCCTTTGATGTTTCGGCGAAGCGCCCGAAGCGTTAGAATAGATAATAGACGAACAAGAGGGAGAGAATGGATCTTGAAATTGAAACGAGTAACGGCTGTACTTACGTTGAGCGTATGGATAGGTGTGTTGGCGGCTTGTGGACAAAATGAAGATCCGGGGGCAACCCCACGCTCCACGGCCGCAGCGCCAGAAGTGACATCGGATACAGCTGTGCCAACAGCTGCAGCGGAACCAACGTCTGAATCGACTGGACCGTATGAAGTAGCCGCAGAGGAGCTGCGAGCTCCTTGGGTCATTGCGTTTGCCGGTAACGTTATATACGTTAGCGAACGGGAAGGCAATGTTGTCCAAATCGATGGCGATCAATGGACGAGACAAACCGTGAACCTGACTAAATCGGTTCATGGCGGCGGCGAGAGCGGATTCCTGGGCTTTTTGCTTGCGCCGGACTTCGAACAGTCGCAGAAAGCGTATGCTTACCATACGTATGAGGAAAATGGAGAAACGCTCAACCGTGTCGTGCAGCTGAAGTATACCGGCAAGAGCTGGGATGAGACACGACCATTGCTGGAGGGAATACCAGGTGCTTATAACCATGATGGAGGCAGAATGGCCTATGGACCGGACAAGCTGCTATATATTACGACAGGCGATGCCGGGCAGCCTGAGCTCTCCCAGGATCAAGGCAGCCTGGCAGGCAAAATATTGCGTATGACGCTCGATGGCAAGGTACCGGCAGACAATCCTTTCCCGGATTCCTAC
This sequence comes from Paenibacillus algorifonticola, assembly GCF_000971975.1. Taxonomy (GTDB): domain Bacteria; phylum Bacillota; class Bacilli; order Paenibacillales; family Paenibacillaceae; genus Pristimantibacillus; species Pristimantibacillus algorifonticola. The sequence goes on from NZ_LAQO01000001.1 coordinate 387,933, forward strand.
GTTTATTCGTATGGGCACCGCAATCCGCAGGGGCTGGCCTGGACAGATAAAGGCGTCATGCTTGTTACGGAGCATGGTCCATCGGGCTCGCCTGGCGGGCATGATGAGATTAATATTATTGAGCCTGGCGGCAATTATGGCTGGCCGACTTTGTACGGCGATCAGACGGGTAGTGGAATGATTCCGCCCGTCTATCATACCGGCGAGCCGGCTATCGCGCCTTCCGGTGCGGCGATTGACGACCAGAACCGGATGCTGATCGCTACGCTCGTAGGCAGTGCGCTGTATCGCTATGATCCTGCGACAAAGGCTATGTCTGTCGTCTTTGATGGAGAGGGACGACTGCGTGATGTGAAGATGAAGGATGGCCGCGTATATGTTATTACCAATAACACCGATGGCAGAGGAAACCCTTCAAAGACAGATGATCGGTTGCTGATCGTGAACGGCTTGAAGTAAACGTAAAAATCGCTTTTTGATCAGGCGGATAGAATAACTGGAGTGACGCAGCAGGATATACAGCAATGGCCCACTTGTACGAAGCAGTGCCCCCGTTTCTAACTGAAACGGGGGCACAGTGCTAATTATAAGAGTATTGTGAGTACCATTTCGATATGGTATCGCCTGTCTTCCCACACCCTGCGAACAGAGAGCGTTACTTCGCACCATTCGAGCCCCACGACTCTCCTGTCCATGCCTACTCGCCTAAAGCCGCTTCCGTTCTTTCGCTACAATCTGCTGAGCAAAAATTTCATCGTAGTGGCCGTAGTAGGCGCCGCTAATGCATTTTTCGCTTGTACTAAATAGATGATTTCCAGACGATTGTCAAAAGCTTGCACAACGGGAGCTGGAGCATCCACCTCAACTTCAAGCGTTAGCCCTGGCAGCGTCCAGCGATTGGCCGCAATGCCGCGTGTGTCTACCCCTTGCCCCGTAATTTCAAAATAAAATTCAATGTCTACGGCGGCACTGCACTGGACTTCTACCTCAAGCTGGCGTTCATTCACTGCCGCTTCATAATATACACCCCGCAGATGGGTGTTCCAATGCTTGCCGACTTCGCGCCGAATGAGACGGAGATCGTATTTATGCCCATCCGCCGTTTTCCAATGAATCGTGGCAGGGTGAAGCTGGCCGTTCGTGTTTTTGCTGCCTGACATTGCACCCATCATAATCTCTCTCTCGATCCAGGCTCTCGCTGCACATAAATTTGTATTTGCACCCGGCCGATCCCGCTCGCAAAGTTCCCGGAACGGCTGCTCTACGAGCCGATTGCGTTGATGCTTAGCAAGCTGCGGAAGCAGCTCCTCCGGTACATCTACGCCTACAAGCGCAATCATAATATCATGCTCCGTCTCGCAGTTTATCGCGGTAAAATGCTCATAGCCTTTGCCGAGTGCCAAATACAGCATGACGCCCAGCGAGCTGTGGGCGGTCATTTCCATTTCGTAGGCGCGGGCAAACGGGCCGGAAAGATTTTCGATATAAGGATTATAAAAATCAGCGATGTTGGACCAAAGCCCCTTCTCCATCGCATGGCCGAGCTGCTTGAAGGGTGCCGTCCTTCCGTACTGCCGCCATAAACCAAGCACCGTCAGATCGACGCCATAATAGGTTGTCGTATTGAATTCGGATAAGGAGCCAAATTCCGTATAACGCGCATGAAGCTTTTCCGCCTCGCGGTCGGCATGCTCCATCCAGTCGCTACGCTGCAAGCGGTTTCCATAATAATGGACGATAAACGTGTGCATGAGCTCAATATTGGAATTCATCGGAACGACATCCGACAAGCGGCGCTCAATGGAGCCGGTAACGGCCTTGATCATCGATTGCTCCATACGCCCGAGCAGCGACTGAGGCAGCTTGCCTCCGAAATGCTCCAAAATGACTGCAAAAATGCAGCTGATAAACTCCCGCCAGTTCGGATCGTAGCTTTTCCATACCGGAGGCAGCACCTCATCAATAGCCGCTGTTAGGCGCTCCGTCCATTCCTGCTTCGCTTGCTCGCCTTCGATGCCGCTGGCGAAGCGGTCGGTTATTTTTTCAAATGTTTGCGCCAGAAAATAAGCATGGCCTGGCCCTAAGCTTTTCCAAGGGTAGTTGCCGGCTGGCGGGTCGATAGACTGCAAAGCGCTTTTGAATGTGCCATGGTAAATTTCATCTGGCGCATCGAATTGCAAATCGATAATTTTATGGAGCACTTCGCAAGCGCGCTCTATGTCGCCCGGCTCGCTTCGCAGCAGCAGTCCGAGCGCATAATGTCCACTGCCCCTCGTGCCGTGCTTGCCATGCTCCTCGCTGTCGCCAATCAGCTTAGCCTTCTCATCATACTTTGAATCCATATAAGCCAGCGCTTGATCAACTAAATAACGGCGCTCCTCCGACAACTGGCTCCACTCTTTCAATGCCATTCCCTTTCTCCCCCTAAAAGTTCCGCCATTATCTGCTCTGCTTTCATACCTAAATTAATGTCCGGGCAAGGAACAGCTCCTTTTATTGACGCCATGTAACAGCAGCAAGCCCATTATAGCACTGACCGTGCAAGCCAGATACATCAATTGTGCGCCACCTGCATTGTACAAAAATCCATTAAGCAGGTTGCCAATAATGCCTCCCAGCCCGACAAAAACCATATTAAATACACTTTGTCCGGTCGCTTGCATTTCCTTGCCCGACACGCTCGCTACATACTCGACCGCTGCGACATAAAAAAGTCCAAACGACAGGCCATGCAAGGCTTGAATGCCGATCATGACAGGAGGATACGGAAACAGCCATTGCACAGCCCAACGAAGCGCATAGGCGAAAGCGGCAATGACGAGCGTGCGTTCCCTGCCGAGCTTGGCAATAATTTTAGCGGTCAGCAGCATCGAAGGCACATTGGTCATCGAAGCGAGCAGCAGCGCAAAGCCGACCATGGAAAAGCTCCCGCCTGCCTCCTGAAAGGAAAGCACAAAAAAGGAATTATAGGCGGTCAGCGTCTGATTGACAAAAAAGCAGGCTACGAGAAACCATAGGAAATTGCGGTTGCTGAGCATTTGTTTGAACCCTTCGGTTAAGCTCACCGTCGTTCGGTAACTATCCGACTTATTCGAGAGCGTCAGCACCATTGCCACTCCAGCCGCACTGAATATAAAAAACGGCAGCCATAGCTGGGTAATGTGAAAATAAGATAAATACAAGCCGCCGGCATAACCGCCAAGCGCCGTGCCTAAACTCCCCAGACTGCGAATCGTGCCATAGGAGGTGCGCCCTTCGCGGGCAGCGGTAACGGCATAGGAATCGGCAATCGGGCTTTGCGTCACGCTGAAAATAATCGACGTTGTATACACGATGACGAGCAGCGCAAATATTTGAACATTGTAAAAGTAAGCAAGCACCGCGGGCATTCCAATGCTGCATACGAGCACCAGCTTCGTCTGACGATAGCGGTCCACCATATAGCCCCAAAATGGCTGAACAATGATCGACAACAGCGTGCCCAGCGACATCATCATGCCTACCTGCCCCGCCGACATGCCTTGATGAACGAGCAGCGTCGTTAAATAAGGATTGAACAAACCGCCAGCAAGCCCTGTAAACAAGTACAAGGCTCGCAGCTTTAGCAGCATTTTTTTCGCGTCATTCATGATGAGGTTGATTATCCTTTCACTGCTCCAAGCATGACGCCGCTAACAAAATAACGCTGCAGCCATGGGTATACGAGCAAAATCGGAACAGTAGCAAAAATAACACTCGCTGATTTCAAGCTTTCTGGCGTAATTTTCGGTCCGCCGCTGTTGCCTTCAAGGCTGGCCAGCTCGGAAACCATATTGTTCTGAATCATTTGATACAGCTTGAGCTGAACCGGATACAGGTCCGGCTTGGAAATGTACATGAGCGTATCCTGAAAGCCATTCCAGCGCCCGACGGCGTAAAAGAGGCAAAGCGTCGCCATAACGGGCAGGGAAAGCGGCAATATGATGCGCATCAGCGTTCCAAAATGCGAGCTGCCGTCGATTTCAGCCGCTTCCTCCAAGCTTTTCGGAATGCCATTAAAGAAAGAAATCAGAATAATCAGATAAAACGGGCTAATCAGACCCGGCAGCACAAGCGCCCACACCGTATTGAGCAAATTCAGGTCGCGCACCAGAATATATTCAGGAATAATGCCGCCTGTGAAAAACATCGTAATGACGATTAAAATCATAAACAGCTTGCGTCCTTTAAGCTGCGATTTTGTCAACGGATAGGCGGCAACAATCGTCATCGCCATACATAGCGCAGCGCAAAGCGCCGTCAGAAATACAGTAAAGCCTAAGGACCGAATCATCGTCATATCCGAAAAAACCTTGCCATACGCATCCCAGTTGAACCCGACCGGGAAAAGGGTCACTTTACCCGATGTAATGGCCAAATTAGAGCTAAGCGACACCGCTATAATATGCAGAAACGGCAAAATACAAACAACCACTGCCAATGCAAGCAAAACAATATTTACCGTATCAAATACGCGATTTGCCGTACGTTCATTCATTGATCCTCCGCACCTTTCCGTAAGAGCTATAATATGCTCTCATCTGTTAGTTTTTTCGATGCATAATTGGCACCCAGCACGAAGATCAGTCCTACAATAGCCTGGAATAAACCGACGACTGTCGCCAGCGTATATTCGCCAGACTGAATACCGACGCGGTAAACGAAGGTGCTGAGCACATCCGAGTATTCGCGAACGGCCAAATTACCAATAATATACGGCCGTTCAAAGCCTATCGTAATCATATTGCCAAGATTGATAATGAGCAGCGTTACAATTGTCGTTTTGAGGCCCGGAAGTGTAATATGCCAAATCCGTTTGAAGCGCCCTGCTCCATCAACCTCTGCCGCTTCGAACAGCTCGCGGTTAATGCCCGTCAAAGCGGCCAAATATAAAATCGTTCCCCAGCCCGCGCTTTGCCACACGCCGGTTGCCAAATACGTAACGAGCCAATCCTTTTTATCCGTCAGAAACGGAATCGCATCAAAGCCAAGCGAGCTTAATACATTGTTAATCATGCCGGATTGCGTGCCAAATACTTGATAAACAATGCCGCCTATAATGACCCATGAGATGAAATGGGGAATATACAAAATCGTTTGCGATATTTTTTTGAACCAGACCCATTTTGCTTCATATAACATGATTGCTAAAATTAAGGGAGCCGGGAAGGATACTAATAAATCCAAAATATTCAGCATTAACGTATTGCGAAGCGTCAAATAAAAATCCTTCATTTTGAAAACTTCAACAAATGCGTCGAATCCAATCCATTCACTGCCCGAAATGCCTTGAAACAGGTTAAAATCCTTGAATGCGATTTGCACGCCCCACATCGGTCCATATTTGAACACCAGAAAATAAAGGAGCGGAAGTGAAATCAGCGCGTAAAGCTGCCAATACCTGCGAAAATAAATGTTTGTGCTCAATGTTGTTCGCCCCTTCTTTCCTTCATATGCAGTTGGCGCAGAGGGAGCCCCGACTATTTAGGTTCGGCTCGCCTCTGTCCTCCTGCCTTCTACTTGCCTGCCTACCATCCAAAACACACGCTGCTTTACTTCGTTTCTGTGTAAGCTTTCGTACGCTCGTCCATCACTTCCTTGCCGCCACGGGACATGTAATCTTCCAAGGCAGTATCAAAGGTGCTGTCGAATTTATCTGGAGCCGCCATCGTTGTTTTAACGATCATTTCATCGAGCTTGCTTTCGAGTGAAGTACCGTATTTCGTTTTGCTCTCGATCGGACGGGCAAATTTGACCGGGGCGATCGTATCGGTATCGGCAAATTCCATCGATTGGCGGACGCCTTCCTGGTATTTAGTTGGCATCCCGTAAATGAAGGCTTCTTTATTTTTCTCGTCGTCGCCTGCGATTCTGCCATTAGCTACGATGACAATATCGCCGAGGTTATAAATTCTGTCTTTCGCTTCCTGCGACGCATTTTCCAGCACGACTGGAATGCCATCCTTCAGCTCGTAGTTTTCGCCTACAACGCCGTTTTGCATATCGATTAGAACATTGGTCGAGGACATCCAATCCAAATATTTAATCGCTTCCGCAGCATGCTTGCTTGATTTAGGAATCATGATGTAAAGGCCGTTGGAAGCATATTCCGGTTTTGCATGCAGTCCTTCCGCATTCGTATACGTATCAATTGGAGAGAGAACAGCTTTCGGGTTGTTCGCCTGCAGGTTCTCATACGCAGCATCGTTATAATAGATATTGTCATAGTCATCGCTGAACATGCCGATTTTACCGCTTTGAATGTCCTGCGTCAGCTGTTTCTTATCTTGGTCAAGCCCAAAGTCCTTGCTCATCAGCCCTTCATTATACAGCTTGTTCATAAAGCGCAGGCCTTCCTTAAAGCCCGGAAGCACTGGCAAATAATCGCGGTTAGCCAGCTGCTCATCCGTTGTCAGGCTGTTTTGCGGCTGAACGAATGACCAGAGCAATGGCTCCAGCTGTCCAGGCTCAATGGTCATGCCGAGTGGAATGACGCTGCCTCCTGTTTCACCTGGGTCCTTCTCTTTGAACGCTTTAAGCGTTTCGTAAAGCTCGTCCGTTGTCGCCGGCATTGGCATGCCCAGCGCATCCAGCCAATCTTGACGAATCCACGAGGAATATCTTGCCGTTATCGTTCTTTTGCCCGGAATGGCAAATTGCTTTCCTTCTACTTGTCCATATTCCAGCGTATCGTCGCCCAGAAACGTCTTAAGATTTTGTCCGTGCTCATTTAATAAATCCGTCAAATCCGTGAGGCCGCCTTGCTCGGCATAACGCTCGAATGTCGCTTGATCATACGTAAATACGATATCCGGCACATCATCGCCGCTTGCCATGAGTACATTCAGCTTGGCAATTTCCTCTGAACGGGGAATCGGTACGAATTGAACATCAATGTTGTTCGGTTTGCTGAAGTTGTCTATCACGTAACGGGTCAAATAGCTGTCTGTAATCGTGTAACCCTGCGGTGTATTGCCGCGATCGAAAATTTCTACTTTTAATGAAGAAGCTGCTGCGCCTGCATTCGAGCTTGAGCTTGAGCTTGCGCTAGGTGTTTCTCCGCCTCCGTTTGAACAGCCCGTAACCAGTACAGTTAATGTGAACGTACCCGCCATCCATTTTCTAACCGCCATTTTACTTTTGCTACGCTTCATTTGTTCACAGCCCCTTTTTGTTCGGTTTGCCCCGCCTGCAGAGGTGAGCTTTCCTAACCTCTCACTGACGACGCCGCTTTTGGAGATGAGCCAAGTATGACATGATGACAGGAAATCTGACAATAAACAGAATTCCACCTCAAAAATCAGGTGGAAAATCGTCGTAAATCCCCTGTTTTCGCTATGTGACGCTATTCCTGTAAACATACCTTTTTCCGAATAGCGTTATATTAGTCGAACAATGAAAGGAAAAGAGCTGTACAATTTGTAATTACGCCAAACAAAAAGGCCCCCGAAAGGACTCGGGAGCCGCCTTGCAACCAAAGCCTATTCATTTGCATGTTCCGGCTTCATTTCGTATTTTCTATAGTCTCCTGGCGTCACACCGACTATTCTTTTAAACACTCGGCCAAAGGTAACCGAATTCGCGTAGCCGACCTGCAAGGCAATTTGCTGAATGACCTCGTCGGTTTGGCTCAGCAAATTTTGGGCATGCACAATACGCAGCTGGGCCAAAAAATCGACGAATTTTGTATTAAACTCTTCCTTGAACAAATGACTCGCATATTTCGCAGACACTTGGAACCGATCGCTCAATATTGTAAGGGACAGATCGGGATTCGTGTAATGCTCTTCAATGTAAGCTTTCATCTCACTTATCATCGCTCGATAGCTTTTATTTTCATTAGTCGACACATATACTCGGTAAACCTCATTCATCATTTCCAGCAGCAAAGCTTCCATCTCGGGCAGCCGCTTCGCTTTATCCAGCTCCACACGCCACTGCCTCGCCTGCTCGCCAACAAAATAATCCTTCAGCTTGTCGGACAAGTCCATCAGCTCTCTGCCCAGCATTTGGCGCAGCCAATGGATGAGCATGCGAATGTCATGATCCGCAAGCAGCTCGGAGCCGACCATTTGAAACAGCGTGTGCACTTGCTCCCGCCATTCCTGATTGGTCAAGCGAAACATTTTCACAATACCAGCCATGATCGGGAAATATTTATAGGACTCCATATGTGGCTGCAATGGCACATCCGAGCCGAATACCATCTCATTTTCACCAAGTGCTAAGACATACTGCAGTGCCGATCCCGCAGATTGAAAAGATTCCTTCAAATTCAGCTGGCTGTCCAGGCTGGTTACAATGCCAATGCCAAATCGCATCGTCAGCTCAAACTGGCTCGCCGCCCACTGATGAATGCTTTTGACAGTCAAACGCAGCTGTTCATTAAAGCTTTCCGCATCTACATCCTCATCTGGACCGCTCGTAAAAATAATGCCCAGCTGGTTGCCGCTTATCCACTCCGCCCAGCCATCCAGCTCCCTCTCCCGCGCAAGCTCTTGAAAAAGATTCATCAGCGTCAAACGGAATGTTTGCTGATCCTGATGGGAAAAATCGCCGTAATAGGCGTCAAAATCATGCATTTCCGCAATGACGACTGCGGCGTGCACGGCATGCTCAGAGGCTTGCAGCACAGCCAGTGACTGGCATTTTTCCATTGCCTCTCCTTGAGCGCTTCCTTCCATTAAATCCATAAAAAATTGCCGCCTGCGTATAAGCAAATTTTCATGATGCTGCTGCTCATAATCCGCTGTCTGTTGAATAAGCTGCTCCAGCGCATAGTCGATTAAGGCCAGCTCGTCTCTGGTTGTCACATCGGACGAACGGGCTGGAAGCGCCTGAATACGGCTCATCATCACTTGAATAGGCTTATAGTTTTTGCGCGTAATATAGATGATGTAGAGGACGGCTAACAATAAGGTAGCCAGCCCGATTATAATCCATACATAGGAAATGACCGATACCCAGGCGAACAGTTGTCCTGCCCGCAAGCCGCTGCTGAAGGTCCAGCCCAGCTTTGGAGACACTAGCGTCGTTAACACATTGCCTTTCTCGTCAATACTCCCCATCCCTAAATTGCCTTTTGGAAAAATAGTTTCGCCTTCCTTGCCCGTCACATGAAGAAAGGAAACATTGCTGCGCGTCATATCATCGATCATCCGGCCTAAAGGATAAGCGCCCAGATTAATGACCAGAATCCCTTCCTGGCCGAAGGGAAGCGGCAAGCGCTTATGCATGCTGATTACTTCCTCTGGCTTATCGGACTCCAGCAGCTTAAAGGAGCGAATTTGCGACCAGCCTTGAAAAGTTGGTTCATCCAGCGCCTGCTCCAAATAAGCGCGATCAGCAAACACCTCTTGCGTCGTAAATCCATATTTACTAACGATACGCTGATCGGACAGACGGTATATATACATAGAATCAAGCAGCTCATTGTTGCTTTCCAAAGCCCATAGCTTTTTGGCGAGCTCCATAAATTCGGGACTGCCCTTCTCCACATCGCCTGCGAGAAATTGTCCGTAAATCGGGTCATTTTCCATTTGACGCAATATTTCCATTTCCACTTGATTGACCGCTCTGTCGAGACTATCGACGACATAGGAAGTGGAAATGCGGCCCGCCTTCTCGGTTTCATTCCGGGAAATCTCATTCACAATCAGGAAGGAGAGGAAGATAACGATAGATATCGTTAAAATAAAAATCGGAAAATAAGAAAAAAGCAATCTGCGATACCAATTTTTTGACATAAACCTCACTCCAAATCTGACAGCATCGAAATTGCCAGGCGATTATTCATTATGAACACTCTTTTAATGATAGCTTTTCTAACATTGTATCAGATATATCGAGAAAACAAAGCTTAATTCAAAAAAAGATGGCAGGAAAACCCTTACATTTGCAATGTGTAAGCTCTATAAATGAACAAAGAAAAAAAGAGAAAGTGAGGGGCTTCGGCAAGCCCCTCACTTTCCCTTTTAATCGTACCCCTGCTTCAACTTACTCGTTATATGCCTGTTTCAACTTCGCGATGTCGATTTTGTCCATCATCAGCATCGCCTGCATGACTTTCGCCGCTTTCTCACGATCGCCGTCTTGCAGCAGCGCACCAAGCGTCGTCGGTATGATTTGCCAGGATAGCCCAAACTTATCCTTCAGCCATCCGCATCTCGATCCCTCTCCGCCCCCAGCGGTCAGCTTGTCCCACAGCTCATCGACTTCCGCTTGTGTCTCGCAGCTGACGAATAGGGAAATTGCCGGGTTGAAGTTAAAATGCGGTCCTCCATTCAAAGCCATAAATTGCTGCCCTTCCAGTTGAAAAGTGGCCGTCATTAACTCGCCCACTGGACCAGGTCCGCCCTCTCCGTAACGCGACTCATGAATCATTTTCGCATCCTTGAAAATCGAATAATAAAACGCGATAGCCTCTTCGGCGTTGTCATTGAACCATAAAAACGGGGTGATTTTTTGCATGGTGGTCGCTCCTTTATTTGCTCCAGGTCACCGATCAGGAACTTAGATCAACATTCCGTCTGATATAATCTTTCAATTAATTACACCCATAATCCAAACAACCCTTCATTCACACCTAGATTATACATATAATACAAACCAAATACAGCGCTAATAATCCCGGTTGCTCCAATCAAGACGCGATTCAGCTTGAAACGGCTGGAAGAAAGAATGAACGGGATGCTGATGAAAGTAGTAAAGCATAACATGCCGATTACCGTCCCTACACCAAATACGACGATATAGATCAGCCCTTCGCTAATGCTGTTCACGGTGCTCATCGTCAGGACGACCATCGCTCCGCTGCCAGCGAGGCCGTGGATAAAACCAATCAGCAGCGATTTACGGTAGGAGCCATGAAAATGCTGACTTTCCTTCGCATCCACATTCGTATGTATGCTTCTGAGCGAAATAATCGTATTCACGCCCAGCACGACAATCATTACACCGACAAGAAACTCCAAGGACATCGCCCATTTTTCCGTCATTTCGCTTCTCATTGCCATGAGGATAAATCCAACAATAAACAGCGTTAGCGAATGCCCAATTCCCCAAAACACGCCGGAAAAAGCGGATTTGACGATATGCTTGCTTTTAATCGCAATCGTTGATACCGCAATGACATGATCTGGCTCAAGCGCATGCTTGATGCCCAGCAGAAACCCGATTGCCAGTACAGAGAGTATACCTGCATCCATCCCAAAACCCCCTGTTTTTGATTTCTATATCAACTACTTTCGCAGCTTAAAAGCATCCTTACCCAGCAACAGCGGGCGAAGCTCGCTCCAAATGACGTGGAACAGCGCCTCAAGCTCTGCCCCGCTATGTCCAAGGCAGCGCACGACTAGCCCGTTCGCCTCCAAGAGCGTCACTCCGCCGTAAATTCCTTGCCCTGCCCCTCCTCCTCCACTTGACATCTTCACGTCTAGATAATTATCAAGCACATGCCGCACCACATCCACGTGCTCTGCCCCGACAGCTTCAGATAAACACCAGAAGCTGCCGAAATGAGAGTAGCCGCCAAGAACCGATTGCGGTGAAAATCTCAACGGCTCCAGATGCAGCGGGTCCCACACGACAAGCCGATCCCCCCAATATACCGACAGCTCGCTATGTAGCCTATCGTATTTAAACATCTCCCCATAGCCTGCACGGCCGGGCGTCAGCATATCGCTCATAAACAGCTGCGCCCCCGGCTCCATATGTATGATGCTGTTCCCGCTATAACGGACATCCTTATAAGGAACGAGCGGCCCTGGAAAATACTCCATCACAGCATTTTTCCCGACTCGAAAAAGATTGCTCTGCCCGCTTGTTTTTCCGCCTTTTCCTGGATGCAGCTTGCACGACGACTGTGTCGTAAGCAGCAGATGGGCGTTTTCCCCTACTGTGCAATCCAACTCCTGAACATCTCCGCCGAACAGGCCGGGAGATGATTCCATTAAATAAATAATCATCTCGCCGGACGGCCCTTTGAACGGGCGGGTAATTTTCAGCGGTGCTTGATGAGCCGAATAGCTCAAAACATTTTTCCCATTTATATAATCAATTTCACCCTGCCATCGGCTATGCATGGTCGTGATGATGCTCGTGATGGTGATGATGAGTGTGGCTATGCTTTAGGTTAGGACAAGCTGCGATAATCCATTCCACGACTTTAGCGGCACTTTCTTCACTTTTGAGATTGGTCAGGACAAAAGGACGGTCTCCGCGCATCCGCTTGGAGTCCTCGCTCATCACCTCAAGGCTGGCGCCCACATAGGGGGCGAGATCGATTTTATTAATGACGAGCAGATCGGAGCGGGTAATGCCCGGCCCACCTTTGCGCGGAATTTTCTCGCCTTGCGCAACATCAATAATGTAGATAAACATATCGACCAGTTCTGGGCTGAATGCTGCTGCCAAATTATCGCCGCCACTTTCAATGAACAGCAAATCAAGATCGCTAAAACGCGCCTCCAGATCTTCGACCGCTTCCATATTCATCGACACATCCTCGCGGACAGCGGTATGCGGGCAACCTCCTGTTTCCACTCCAATGATGCGCTCCTGCGGCAAAACGCCTGTTTTGGTCAATATGACCGCGTCCTCTTTCGTATAAATATCGTTGGTAATAATACCAATGCTGTAGCCCGGATACATCATTTCGCTGATTTTCTCCAGCAGCGCTGTTTTCCCCGACCCTACAGGACCGCCTACTCCGATACGAAGCGCTCTTCCTCCTTGAAACGGCGTGCTGTTCCAGCTGTCATGGGCATGGCTATGATTTGCTCCTCCACACATACAATCATCTCTCCTTCATCATTTTTGATTGCCAACGAAAGCTAGCTTCGTCCAGCACTAAGACATAAATAAACGGGAATACAAGCTTTCATGGCGCATGGCCGCAATTTCCTGCATGACGTTCGCGGTATACATCTCGCTTGGCAAAAGCGGCTCCCCTGTTATCGCCGCCGCCTCACGCTCCAGAAGCGGGAACAAGGCGGTCATGATTTTTTGACCATCTGTCTGGCCAAGACTCCACATCCGAATTAAATTTTGCAGCATGCTGTTAACCGTCTGATATAAAAAGCTGAGCACCGCCATATGAGGCGTCAGCTGCAAATACGCGCAAATCCAGCCATGAACGATCGCCGCATTCGCGTCCCCGCGCTCATGCTTAATCCAAGCCGCATAATCGCCAAGCTGTGCTTCGGGGTATACGGCCTGCACGGTATGCAAATACCGTTTGCCAATTTTGCTTGCCCCTTCTCTTGACTCCCGCGCAAGGCGCGTCCCCGTCATCCTGCGCGATAAATCCAGCAGCTTCGCTTTAATCGCTTCCTGTTCCCGCTGCTCGGACTGCTGCAAGTAGGCCGGCACCCATATCGCACTCCAATACACGCCAGTTCCTTCAATGGGGGTAACCGTACCACGAATGTAACTATCCATCCACGCCAAAAAGTCGGGAATCGTGCGAATCCGCTCCTCCTGCACATACGTTTCTAGGCCGAAGGAGTGGGAAAAGGCCCCTGTCGGAAAGGCCGAGTCCACCAGCTGCGCCACTTGCAAAAAAGACAGCATAATCGGCATCACCCTCCAAGCGAGCTTCTAAAATAAGTAATACCGCTGTGCCATCGGAAGCTCGCTTAGCGGCTCGCAGATCGCCTGCTCACCATCTACGAGCACCTCATACGTATCTGGATTTACCGTAATTTCCGGCGTTAAGTCATTCAGCAGCATGTCACGCTTGCCGATGTTCCGGCAGCCCGAAACAGGCAGCACCTGCTTCGCAAGGCCCAACTGCTGCTTAATTCCAGCATCGGCGGCTGCCTTCGATACGAAGGTGATGCAGCTGCTGTATTTCGCCTTGCCATGCGATCCAAACATGAGCCGGCCGATTTTAGGCTCCGGTGTTGGAATCGAGGCATTAGGATCACCCATGATCGCGAATGCAGGCATTCCGCCTTTTAACACCATTTCCGGCTTCGTTCCGAAAAACGCCGGCTTCCACAAGACGAGATCCGCCCATTTCCCCGCCTCCACCGAGCCTACATAGTCCGAAATGCCGTGGGCAACGGCTGGATTAATCGTATATTTAGCTACAAATCGTTTCACCCGGCCATTGTCATTTGTGCCATCCTCGCCAGCCAATGGACCGCGCTGGCGCTTCATTTTATCAGCCGTCTGCCACGTCCTGGAAATAACCTCCCCCACTCGGCCCATCGCCTGCGAATCGGAGCTAATAATGCTAAGCGCCCCCAAATCATGCAGAATATCTTCCGCCGCAATCGTTTCTGGGCGGATGCGAGAGTCAGCGAAAGCAACATCCTCGGGAATGTTGCGATCGAGGTGATGGCAAACCATCAGCATATCTAAATGCTCTTCTATCGTATTTATCGTAAAAGGCTTTGTTGGGTTCGTCGAAGACGGGATGACGTTCGGATGGCCTGCGAGTGTAATAATATCCGGCGCATGGCCGCCGCCCGCCCCTTCGGTATGATACGTATGAATCGTCCGTCCGTTAATTGCCTTAATCGTCTCTTCCACAAAGCCCGCTTCATTAAGCGTATCGGTATGAATCGCTACCTGGACGTCCATTTCGTCCGCGACTGTGAGCGCTGCGTCAATAACCGCGGGGGTTGAGCCCCAATCCTCATGAATTTTGAGGCCAATCGCTCCTGCCGTCACTTGCTCGCGCAGCGTATCCAGACCGGATGAGTTGCCTTTGCCAAGAAAACCGATATTCATCGGGTACTCCTCAGCCGCCTCCAGCATTCGGTGAATATGCCAGCTGCCCGGTGTACAGGTTGTAGCTTTCGTTCCCTCTGCTGGTCCTGTTCCCCCGCCGATCATCGTTGTGACGCCAGAAGACAGCGCCGTCTCGATTTGCTGCGGGCAAATAAAATGAATATGCGTATCGATCCCACCTGCAGTAATGAGCTTTCCTTCGCCAGCAATAACCTCTGTCGAAGCGCCGACAATCAGCTCAGGATGAACGCCCTCCATCGTATCCGGGTTGCCCGCCTTGCCGATTGCGACAATTTTCCCATCCTTGATGCCAATATCACCCTTTACAATGCCGGTGTAATCAATAATAACGGCATTGGTTATAACCGTATCGAGCACCTTCTCATCCCGAGTACGAAAAGCGGACTGTCCCATGCCATCCCTCAGCACCTTGCCTCCGCCGAACTTGCATTCATCTCCATAATGGGCATAATCGTGTTCGATTTCTATAAACAGCTCTGTATCAGCGAGCCTCACCCGGTCACCTATCGTCGGCCCAAACATGCTGATATAAGCTTCTCTAGAGATTGGCAAACCAGTTTGCTTATCCTCACCTTCTGTACTTAACGGCGCAGCCGCTCCGCCATAAGCTACGAGCTGAACCGACTTTTCCTCGCCTGGCTCGAAGCGCACAGCCGTTCCTGATGGAATATTGAGGCGAAAGCCTTCTGCTGCAGCACGGTCAAAATCCAGCTTCGGATTCACCTGTGCAAACGGAAAATGCGACCCTACCTGAATCGGCCGATCCCCGCGGTTCATAACTCGTACATCTCTTACTATGCGACCTGTATTTTGCCAAACCATATCCTGCTTCGGAACCACCTCACCGGGAATCATTCTTCACTCCCCTTCCTTCGCGGAATAATCGGGTCATGAATCGTTACCAGCTTCGTTCCATCTGGAAAGGTAGCCTCTACCTGCACCTCATGAATCATCGACGAGATGCCCTCCATTACATCCTCCTCCGCAAGAATCGTGCGCCCGAAGCTCATCAGCTCAGCCACGGTCCTCCCGTCTCTTGCACCTTCCATAATTTCATACGTAATAATGGCGACGGCTTCAGGATAATTAAGACGGAGGCCTCTAGCCTGCCTTCTTCGTGCCAAATCCGCTGCCAAGACGATAAACAGCTTCTCCTTCTCTCTCTCCAGCAAATACATCGCTACACTCCTTTTATCGCAACGTCTTTATTGTACCAGCTAAATCCCGACCTTCTTGTCATATATACTAACATGAAAACCCTGATTTTTGGATATTTTAATTGAAAAAATTAAACAATTTCCTTTTCCATACAAAAAAGAAGCCCCCAGCGCCACGTTATCCGTGTTGCTGGAAGCTTTCCTTACCGCCGTTTTCGGAGTACAGCAGTCCTAGTTCGCCGCTAACCGATAATTAAACGTCGTTGTAGGCAACCCGTCCACCTCAGTGAAGGTTACCTGATTGTACGCTGGCAAGCTTTGGGCAATATTATCCTGCGCAGCAGTCATTTTATCGCCACTCAAGCTTGGAATAATAAGCTGTGTAATCACACTCTTATATCCGGTTGCCGTCGTGTTCGTGTGAATATGGCGCGTACGCCCTGTATACTCACCCGGATAAATCGTTGTGTACTCATAATAGCCGTTTGCATCCGTCAGCACATAGCCGCGCAGCGAAAGCTGGCTCGCCGTGTAGCTGCTGGCAGCACCATTGGAATTCGGATGGTAGTTGCCGCTATCATCCGCCTGCCAAATTTCAACCTTGGCACCGGCTACAGGCGTCGTTCCCGTCGCTCCAGCATACACATAACCCTTCACCTTGATTTTCTCGCCTGTGAGGCTGTCATAATTCAAGTTGCCGCCGGTTAATTGGCTCGTTCCCGTAACGTAGTACGGCCCTTGTGTAACCTGCTGTGTAAGTCCCGTATCGTCGGTTGACCCCGATGTGGTCGCACCCGTTGTCGTACCAGTCCCTGTACTGCCCGTACCGCTAGTCCCCGTGCCTCCAGTTGGCGGCGTTCCGGTCGGCGGCTGCCCACCGCCCCCACCACCATTGATAGTGACGGTTTTTGAAGTGCTGTCATACGTTACATTCATGCCGAGCGCCTCCGAGACACCGCGCAGCGGCACGTAGACGGAACCTGCATAATTGAACGGATCCAGCACTGTTCCCGCCTCATCCTTCAATGTAACGGTACTGCCGTTGACATTCACCTTAATGTCGTTGTACACGACAGAAATCGACTTCTGAAGCGACTGGGCAAAGGTCGTAAACGGAAGTGTTACTGCAGCCGTGATTACTACACCAACAACAAAGCCTTTGTAGCCTTTTCCTGCATTTTTAAACATAGCTGTTTCCCCCTTCCCCATTAAAATAGGAAGAAGCTTCAGAACATAAAAGTCCATGCCAGCTTCTTCCCTATCATTCTACCTGTTTCCCTCTTCACTAGCCTGAATGGCAACTGAAAGTTTTGCATTGCGCTCCAATTGAACCCGAATGCCCTCACGGTCGATTTGAATCCAATATTCGGCGATTTTGCCTGCCTCGACCCGATAAACGGCGCTCGCTATTTCAATAACCGGTTTGCCAGTCGGCGCAAAACCATCTATTTCTCCCAAGTGGGCGCCAACCTGCTTCCAGCGCACGTAAACCTCATTCTCCTGAGCTAAAAAATGTTCAACCGTTAACGAGAATGCGCCATAGCTCTCTATCATTTCACGAACATGATCTGCATAATCCGCTGGCGATCGCTCTACCGTCACTTCCTTTTCCGATTGGACCTGATGAGCCAATACGCGTTCTGCCATCACCTCATGTACCGCATCAAGCTCCTTGCCCGAGCGAACCTTTTCAAAAAAATCACGTACAACCTGTGCAGCTGTCATCCTCATCCCTCTTTCAATATTGGTTATGATTCTAGCAAGCTCAATATCCTATTCATGCTATTTTCACAAAAGAACGATCTGAACGGGCTTTCATCAATACTGTAAAATTTAATAACGATCGGTATTCAATTATATTAAAATTGAATAGGAGAATTGTCAATATTCAAGCATTAATCCTTGACAAGTCCACGGCTTTATCATTATAGTAATCAAGCATAATTATATACCGATCAGTATTTTATTTTACGCAATGAACGGCCCTCACAAACCCGAATCCATGAAGGAGTTATTTTTGATAATGAAAAAAAGCACACCGTCTGCGAACATCGCTGTCGGTTTCTCCACAAGCTCAGCTGTACTGTTTGCAGGCATTGCCGTCGTCGGGCTGCTTGCTGTTGTCACCCAAACATGGGTCGCTTTCGCGGCAGCATTAAGCATTAGCGGCAGCGGCAGCGTGAGCAGGACGGCTTGCTGACCCGCGGCTTTGGGCAACGAACAACTGGCATCGCCTTGTGCTGCTGCTTATTTCGTGGCTGGCTATTTGTTACGCCGACCAATCCCTTTTCCCGTTAATTATAGGTATTATCTTGCTCGATTTAGCCGTACAGGCGGTACATGTCACCAATTAGAGCATGATCCTCAGCGTCCGATCAGACGCATGCAGCAGACCGACCACCGATTACATGGTATTTTATTCCATAGACAGCGCATCTGGCTCTATTGCTTCTACTAGCATTTACGCTTATGCTGGCTGGGAGCAAGCGTGAGCGCCATAGCGCTTCTATTTTGGGCAGCAACCCGCTTGACAAAGTCTGCTTAGCTCTCCCTTTTTCAACGGTGCATCCAGCGATCGTACTCGAGTTCCTTCGCTTTGGACCATTATCCCCTTAGCTCAGAAAACATTCGCACACCGTTTCTGAGCTAAGGGGATAACATAGCAAAGCAGAAAGAACAGCATTAGCGCTCAACATTTTTACACTTTATCACTTTATTGTTTTATTACTTTATCGCTTTATCGCTTTATGATTCATTCGCATCCAACCTATTAGAATAATCGTGAGCATACTGCCCAGTATGAGGGCAAACCAATCACAAGCGAGTGTTTGTCTTAAATACTGGGTAACCATTCCGAGTCGTTCCAATCCATTGGTCCAAATACATTGGAATAGCTGAAGCGAATATGCTTGTAATTTCCCAGGAAATAAAGGAAGCTATTACGGCTACCTTAAAAAGCTTGCGAATACCTTTAGGCACCTTCGCAAAACCAAGTTTTCCTTGTTTTTACTTTTAATTCCTGCATAGGACAGCAATAAGGAGGCCACTCCCGGAATAATCAGCAGCATATGAGCTACATAGGAAAGCAGCTTTGGCATAAGTGTAAACTTAGGCAAAGCCGGTCCTTTCTATTAGATGTTCACTTGACTGTTACAAAATCACGCTCATTTACACCCGGTGTTTATCTATTCGCACCTCCGCCAGACGATCCGCTGCACGGAAAGAAGGAATTTGCTGTTGTTTCGATATTTCAAAAATGCGCTGCAGCTGGCTGTAAATCCCCTCTACCTTGCTGAGCACCCGCTCCCGGTTATAACCAAACCATTCATCAGCTACATTAATTAACCCGCCAGAGTTGACGACGTAGTCTGGAGCATATAATATGCCTCGGGCAGCCAGCTGGTCACCGTGCTTTTCTTCCCTCAGCTGATTATTGGCAGCACCTGCAACCACTTTAGCCTTGAGCAGCGGAAGCGTATCATCATTAATAATTCCACCCATCGCGCAAGGCGCAAAAATATCACATTCGACACCATAGATATCATCCACACCTACCGCTTTTGCCCCAAACTCAAGCACTGCGCGCTCCGCATTTGCTTGCACGACATCGCTCACAATCAGCTTTGCGCCCGCTTCGTGCAAATAGCGGCATAAATGGTAGGCAACGCTTCCCACACCCTGTACCGCGATCGTTTTTCCCTTCAGTTCAGCTGAGCCGAAAGCTTCAAGGGCGGCAGCACGGATGCCATGAAATACACCCAGTGCCGTAAAAGGCGAAGGATTACCCCCGCTACCAAACTCTGGCGATACCCCCGTAACGAATTTCGTCTTCTGCCGAATAAAATCCATATCCGCCACTGTCGTCCCCACGTCCTCCGCCGTGATGTATCGACCGTTCAAGGTTTCAATGAATCGTCCAAACGCATGGAACAGCTCCTTGCTTTTATCTGTCACGGGGTTACCGATAATGACCGCCTTGCCCCCGCCCAGATTAAGCCCTGCCGCAGCCGATTTATAGGTCATACTCCGTGCTAGCCGGATAACATCATGGACTGCGGCCTCCTCCGTTGCATAAGGGTACATGCGTGTACCGCCAAGTGCGGGTCCAAGCGTCGTATCATGAATGGCGATAATCGCCTTTAAACCCGATTTCTGATCATAGCAGAAAACTAACTGCTCCACACCATATTGCTCCATGCGCTCAAAATACAAAACACCCACTCCTATCTCCATTAAAACAATGTCAGTTATATATTCGTTTTGATGCGAGAAACGGTCTAATCATATCCGTGAATATCCCTCAAATCAATCTATTCTTCAAAGCTATGATTTGACTCATCAGCTTGCCTAGCCAAATCATAGAACCCCCTCATTAATGAGCAGCAAACAAAAAAACAGCCTTATTTTCTCAACAACCCGGAACCGTAATCGTTCCAAGTGCGAGCAAATAAGGCTGATTAGTCAAGCGGCCTATATTATATTCCTCTTAAGCTTTCAACTTTCCTTCACACTCCCGGGCCAGCACGTAGCCCAGATGGCTGAGCGCTAGCCGCGAATGGCGATAGAACGTGGTGCGGCTCATATGAAAAGCTTCAGCAAGCTGCGACTTTCTATACTCCTTTTGCAGGTAACTTTCTCTTAAAATGCGCTGCTCAAGCTCTGTCAGCGGATAAGGCGGCTTATCCGCCATTAATAAACGTTGCACCTGCTCCCGTACGGCCGCTCCTAAAAGGCCAAGCTCCTGTAAGGCAGGCATCGCCTCCAGTATCGCATCATCATACAAATGCTGAACGATTTGCTTCACTTCATTCCATGACAAAGATTGCGCTGGCCGAGCAATAGACTGAGGCTCCGTTCCAGCCGCCGCATTCCCCGCGTACGTCGTCTGCTGAATGACCCGCTGCACCCAGACCTCGAACGTCACCTGCCGAAAATCCAAATCCCATACCGCCATTTCAGCTGTATGAGCTCTCTCAAGCTGCGGCTGTGACTGCTTTTGAAAACCCAAAAGCGGCAGCAGCCTATTCAATGGCCTATCCGCTGTCGCCATAATCGCGCGCAAGCCGCTGGTCGTAGAAATCAGCCATGCATGGAGCAGCATAGCGCCCAATTCCTCCGGGCGATAATGCTGCTGCTCCACATCTACTGCAGCGAGCAAAATGCACATCGTATCCGCCGCCTCCACGGGGAGCGTACGCAACAGCTTTGCTTGCTCTCCCAGCACGTCGATATAGGCAGGCGCATAACGCTCCAATAACGGCAGCGTCACCGCATTCAGCCATAAGCCCGCGCAAAACGCCAGTGGAATTCCGTTGCTGTCGCGTATGATCCGAATGCCTTCCGGACTATGCCTCGCAATATCATCCAATAAATGATGGTATTCGCCCGGCTCGACAAGCTCCGACTGCCAATCCGATTGCGACAGAGATGCCGATAGAAAACGGTGTAAATGCGAAAGATCGTTCGGCTCAAATCCCCACTGCCGCTCCTGCTTGCGAATCCCCGAAAAATCGACATATGGATGGGCAGCAGGCAGCTGTTCACGGTAGAGTTCCAATGCGTGGGCGGCAATCTGCATTTGCTGCAGCTTATTCACCGACGGAAATTGCTCCGCCAGCTTTCCAAGCACCTCGCTGCGCATTGCCTGATATTGCCCTGGGTCACGCCGCTCATAATCCTCGCGCAAAATCCGCGAAACCACCTGATGCAGGGAAAGGCCATGCGCTGTGGCATGGACACAAGATAATCTACTCAGCGCTATATAGTCGGATGCACCGATCGGACGCTCCAATAGATGATTCAGCATCGTCTGATCCGCTGCCGGAAGCAGAGACAACAGCTGCAAAGCTTCATACATAAATGGAGAAGCCGCTTCCATCAACATCTCCGCACTCAGGATGCCCGAAAGCTGATACCCAAGCTCCCGTTTTTCCTCCTCCTGACGGCGCAGCATATCTATGGTCAAAGCGAGAAGCAGCGGATGACCTTCCGTCTTTTGCGCAATGTCCAGTTGTACGTCCGCAGGCAGCCCGCTATCCTGCAAATATTCATGCACCTCTTCACGAGAAAACAGCTCCAGTGGAAAGGACTGAATCCGAGTTGCCCAAAAAGGGTTCGTATGCCACTTTATCGGCAGTCCCGTACGCGATGCCACAATGAGCAAACATTCGCCTGCTGCAAGCAGAGGAAGCAGGCTGGCAAGCAGCCAGCTTTCGATACGCTCTATTTTTTCACAGTTGTCTATTATAATAACGGAGCGCTGACGGGTTAATTCCGCCACCACATGGGCAAGGAGTGCCACGCTTGCCGCTCGCTTTCGACCATATTCCGTCTCCAAGCTCATCTCCAGATGGGTCAAAAAAGCTCCCGGCGTGTGCAGGCAGACCTGTCCATCCATCCACAGCGTAAATACGGATGAGCGTCTAGCTTGTGCAGCCATTTCCGTGAGCAGCGTTGTTTTTCCAATGCCGCCAATGCCCGACACCAAAAACAGCTGCGAATCAGCATCAGATGCAGCTAGCCACTGGGATAGTGCGTTCCTTTCTCGGGTGAAGCCGATAATTCGCTGAGTAGGGTTTCCTTTTTTAACCGAAAAAAGTTTCATGCCGCACACTACTTTCCATACCAAAGTTGAAACAAAAACGGAACAATCGAACTCTCTAAATATACTATACTATTTCTTGATTCGTATAGATTGCCGCTTTCATAGGCTGCATTATTGACTATTGCACACAAAAGGGGAAATTGGTAATGAAGAAACGTTTATCTATTCCGGCGGCGTTGCTGCTTATCGTCATGATCGCGGGACAATTCGGGCTATTTGCAGCATCTGTCACTGCTGGTTCCACACAAAGCGTTCCAAACACTAAACCGCCTGTTGCAGAAAACGGTTGGGTGCAGGTATTTACCAAAGAGCAGCTGGTCTACATAAACCAGAACCAGACGCTTTATTTGACTGAACAAATCCGCTTAATGAACGATATCGATATATCTGGATATGACTGGGTTCCTTTTGGCGGCAATTCCTTTGCCCCCTTCAGCGGTATTTTTGATGGGCAGGGCCATGCCATTACAGGTGTAGAAATTTATGACAGCTCCAACGAACTCGTTGGTTTTTTTGGCGAAGCTAACGGAAATATTCAAAACATCAGCTTATCTGTCGATATTGTTGGCGGTAACCAAACCGGCGGACTAGCAGGCACACAATCAGGCGGGAGCATAGACCGTGCATACACGGAAGGGAGTGTTATTAGTGGATCAATCAAGCCGACTGTAAGCTCTGCCGGAGGAATAGCAGGAGCTCTTAAAAATGCCAGCCTTGTACGCTCTTCCTCTTCCGCCTCCGTCTCCGTTGGCAGCAACTATAATATGTATGCAGGCGGCCTTGTTGGTTTTGTCTCTTACGGTTCTATAAATGACTCTTACTCTACAGGGGCTATCAGCAATGAACCTTCCAGCTATCACCTTTCCACCAGCGGAATATCAGCCTACCAATTATTTAATACAATTAAAAACACCTATGCCACAGGAAATATTTCCACCTTAAACGCTGGATCTTCCACGCTAAGGGCTGGCATTGCAGCTTATGCCTATCAAACTAATATTTCAAGCACATTCTTTGATACCACGACAACCGGGATGAACGAGGGAATAGGCTATTTTTATGAAAGCACACTCGAGATTACTGGAAAAACAACGCCCCAAATGAAACAGCAAGCCACATATATAGGCTGGGATTTTATAAACACATGGATCATTCATGCCAATGTAAACAACGGTTATCCCTATTTGCGACCTGCTGTTCTAACTTCAGAGCTGCCGAGAGCGGTTCAGGGCTCCCCCTATTCCTTTAACCTTGCAGGCTTTGACGGCGCACATGCAGGATTGACATGGAGCGCCGCCGGTCTTCCGACTGGGATGATCGTCAGCAGCTCGGGCGAGCTTCATGGCACTCCTGCACAGTCCGGCATCTACAACGTCAGGCTTTCGCTAACCGATGCTGGTTCTGCAACGGCTTCACGCGATATTCAGCTTGTTGTTGATCTGCAAGCTCCCGACATCGAAGTATATGCTATCCATCCCGGCCAAGCAGTAGGCTCAACCAAGATAACAGCTGCGCCTAATCAGGCAAGCCATACGTTTGCTTATGTTCTGGGCAGCACCAGCACTTCTCTGCCACTTGTTGGCGATGCATTGCCAAACGATGCGCTCGAGTATGTTTCAGGCGAAGATATCCCTTCCGTGAGTACAGGGCAATACCTTGATCTCTATGAGGTGGATGATCAGCAGCTTATTCAGGCCTGGCGCAGAATCGAGCTTGAGGACCGTCATATCCAGCTGTTCGTGCCGGTTAGCGGTATTCGGCTGGCCCCATCCACCGTCACCTTATCGGAAGGTGGAGAGTCCATGACGCTGACTGCGACTATTGAGCCTGTTGCTGCTACCAATCAAAATATCATTTGGAGCACTAGTGATGCTGCCGTTGCTACGGTCAGCCAGTATGGGGAAGTATTCCCCGTTGCAGAGGGAACAGCTATCATTACTGTTACAGCTGAGAACAGCTCCTATACAGCGGCGGCGACCATTACTGTAATCCCGCCTCCGGCTATGACCGGGACGGTTACAGGCTCGGTGTACGGAGCGGGAAATGCTCCGCTGAATGGCGCCACTGTATCCATAAACAGCATCAGCACGGTAACTGATAGCGAAGGTAAATTCACGCTGGACAACATTCCTAATGGCGAACACACCATTAAAGTGACAGCACAAGGATATGAAACCCTCGATCAAATTGCGAATGTCCTTGCTGGGCAAGTTGTTGATTTAGGTGCTATTACTTTAATCGCCATCGTAACAGCAACGCCTGATCCAACAGCAACGCCAACGCCTGTTCCAACACCAATACCGGCAGTCGGTTCCTCACAGGGAGCTACTTCCGCCGCTGATTTAGCCTTATTAAAGCTTACACTGAACAACCAAGAAATATCGGTGAAAACGACGCTAGAGACCGCCGCTGACGGTCAGCCCGCAATCCGTCTTAAGCCTGATGCCGTTCCTCTGGTGCAGGCATTCGCTTCAAGCGAGGAAGTCTTAATCAAGTTTAATGATAGCAGACCCGTCGTTTTCATCGATTTGCCCGCAGAAGTGCTGCTGAATGTGTTAAGGAAGCAGCCGGGCGCTGCTATAGCTATTGAAGTGAATGGTTCAGGCTATCAACTGCCCCTCCACACGCTGAAAAATATGAAAGACAGCGGTATTGTTACAATCGCGATTGGGAAAGCCTCTCCCGATACCGTAAGCAGCTTGAGTGCCGCTGTTGCGAAGCAGGGCTTTGAGCTGATCGGCAGTCCTGTGGACTTCTCGCTATATATGAATGGTCAGCTGGCAGAAGGCTTTAATGAGGTATACACCGAGCGAGTGCTTTCTCTTAGCTCACCAGTCGATCCAAGGAAATCAACGGCTGTATGGGTTGATGCCAATAATAAGCTGCATTTTGTACCAGCGGTGTTCAAAACGGACGGTCATGCAGGCAGCGCCGTAATCTACACACCGCATAACAGCTTGTATGCCGTCATTTCATCCGATCATTCTTCCTTTGCAGATTTAGAGGGGCACTGGGTGCAAGCCGACATTGAGCTGCTTTCTAACAAGCTGATTGTTCAAGGGTACAGCCATTCTGGCTTTGCACCGGACCAGCAAGTGACCCGTGCCGAGTTTGCCGCATTACTTGTGCGCGCACTTGGGCTTGCCGATCATAAACAAGCAGGCTCCTTTTCAGATGTAGCACAGGAAGCGTGGTACGCGGGAGCCATTGGAATCGCGCAAACAGCAGGTTTAATAGAGGGCTTTGAAAATGGCATGTTCAAGCCAGATGCCCCTATCACACGTGAACAAATGGCTTCTGTCATCGTCCGAGCGCTGAACTTCGCTGGACAAACGCCACAGTCGAATGCAGCGGCACTCGATACTTTCTCGGATCGGTCTGCCATTGCGGACTGGGCATTGGAGCCTGTGGCCAAGCTGTTGGAAGACAATCTTATTCAAGGCTATCCGGCAGCTGCCTTCTCTCCAAAGGAGCCGACGACTCGCGCGCAAAGCGCCGTTATAATATTGCGGATGCTGCAATATTTGAAGTTTATTAACAACTAAACCAGCGCCCCATGCTTGTGTGTGGCATTTGCCGCACAGCATGGGGCGCTGGTTTGGAATAATCTCTCATCCTATCACCCTGCTACGGCAAGCGAAAAATACGCGGCAACGCGGGCAAAAGCCTGTCCCTTGTAATTGGATCATCGAAATTCCATTTTGCCTCCGTTACATAAACCCGGCTGCTGTCAAACGAATGCCAATAAACGCTGTTTATTATTCGCGAAGCCTCGCTTCTGGAACGCTCGCTTTCACCTACTAATAAGAATAGACGGTCAGCGTGATAATCACTCATTTGCTCCAGATTAATCGCTTGGAAAGGAATTCCTTCTTCAATTAATTGCCTCACCTTTACAGCTGGCTCAAACGCCATCGGATGATAAAGCGTCAAGGCGATGCCCCTCATGCCCATCACATACAAATCGCCATCTACCAGGACGAAAATAGCAGCCGTTTCCCTTTCCTTCGTGTGTAAAGCCAAATGCCGCCACATTTCCCCGGCTTTGCGCTCATAGCTTTCAATCCATTGCTTGGCCTGCGCTTCCTTTCCGAACAGCTCCGCCACCTGCATGAGCCGATTATAGGTCGGCTGCAAGCGATCAATGGATACGGTAGGCGCTATTTTGGACAGCTCCTCCATTCGATCCTGACGGAAGCTGCTGTAGAGAATCAAATCCGGACACAGCGCCTTCACCTTGCCGAGCTCCCCCAGCAAGCCAATATCTGAAATATTTTTCAGCTCATTGCGATAAACGACCTTCCTGCCGATGACAGTCATGTCCGCTCCTACTGGCCTAATGCCCAGAGAGAGTAAATCCCCAAGCACATAACCAACTACAACGACTCGTGAAAAAGGGTTAACGTCCTGCTTAATCGTCTGATTGCTGACGCCGCGAGTTTTAGCATATTGCTTTGGAGTCAGCCCCATGGCATGCCGGAACCTGCGTGCAAAATAATATTCGTCCTTAAACCCTGCCTGGCGGGCAATTTCCCGTAAAGGATCATCTGTTAGCAGCAGCAGCTCCTTCGCCCGATTCAAACGAAGCTCCGTCAAATAATCGAGCGGCTTCTTGCCCGTCAAAGTTTGGAACAAAGCGCTATATTGCCAGCGGGCTACACCGGACATTTTCGACAGCTGCTCCACGGTCATTTCCTCGCGGTAATGCTGTACCATATAAGCGATGCTTTCCTGAACAGCCAGCTTAGCATCCGATGAAGAATGTGAAGCCTCAACATGCTCCATCAGCAAAACAAGAAGCTCCTGCAACCGAATCTGCTGTTTGAGTTGGTCCACTTGCTTGCCACGTTGATTATTTGAGGCACCTTCAGCGGCTTGCTCCAGCAAATCAACGAGCCGGGACATCGCTGTCACATCAATTCTCGTCTCGTAGGGTAAAGTTAAGCCAATCTCTAGCGCTGGCTCCCGTTCCCCCATACGATAGGCATCGAAAGCAATAACATACACCGCTCCACGATGACCATCCTTATCCCTTTCTTCTATTTGCGCTTTTGCACCAGGAGCAAGAAGAAAGCATGCCCCCTTTTCGGCATAAATAGAGTGGCCCTCCAGATGGAGCTTACCCCCGCTTTGGGCAAAGGCAACGATGCGATGTCCCTCGCTCTCTAATGAATGGATAGACAGGTCAAGCGCGCAATCTACTATGTTAACATACCTAAGAATATACAAGTAAGACACCGATAGGGAAGCTGACGTTTCACCAGATTTTAACACTGGATGGTCATCCATTGGCAAGCCCCCTTCTCATCATAATTGTACTAGTATATCGGAATATAAATAGGCTATCAAGAAACATCCGAGTCCGCTCTTCATTTTGTCCAATAAAAAAACAGACATTTCTCTATTGTTAGCTATAGAAAGAATCCTTAGTATTATTGAAGGTAATAATCATTCTCAATAGATGAAAAGGGGTACCTGCTCAGATGTCCAGAACAAAAGGAATTACCACCCTGCAGATGATTTCCACTCTATTCGTGTTAGTCATCCTCGCAATGGGATGCTCGCAGCAAGAGGCGTCATCTACCAACAACAATGAGGCGGGAACAAGCACAGCCGCAACGCAGGAAAAAGCGATTACCGTTGCTTGGCTAAGAGATATAGGCCCACTTAATCCTCATGTCTACTATCCATCGCAATTATTTGCCCAGTCCATGCTCTATGAGCCATTAGTCAGCTACAACGAGGGCGGCCAGCTTAAGCCTCATTTGGCCGAGTCGTGGACCATTTCAACCGATGGCAAGGAATATACGTTCAAGCTCCGTCAAGATGTCAAATTCGCGGATGGAACGCCGTTTAATGCAGCCATTGTCCAGAAAAACTTTGATGCTATCATGCTCAACAAAAGCGTTCACAGCTGGATTGGACTCGTAAAAGTGCTTGAAAAAACGGAAGCTGTCGACGAATATACGTTTAAAATAACGTTGACCGCTCCCTATTATCCAACCTTGCAGGATTTGGCAATTGTGCGGCCTTTCCGTTTTCTTGCCGAAGCTGGATTCCCGGATGACGGAGATACGACGAAAGATATCAAGCAGCCGATCGGCACTGGGCCTTGGCAGCTCGCTGACTATAAGAAGGATGAATATGCGGTTTTCACCAGAAATCCGAATTACTGGGGAGAAATGCCGAAGCTGGACAAAATAACGGTCAAAATTATACCGGATGGTGAAACGCGGGTACTCGCTTTCGAGAAAGGCGAGCTGGATCTGATTTTTGGCGAGGGAGCGATCAGTATGGATGCCTTCCAGCAATTAAGGGATTCAGGCAAATATGAGACTGGACTATCCGAGCCTGTTGGCACAAGAAGCCTGCTGCTCAATACGTTAAACGACAAGCTGGCTGATCACCGGGTGCGGCTTGCTCTTCAGCAAGGCTTTGACAAAGCAACCATGGTGGAAGGCGTAACGGGTGGCGTAGAGGAAGCCGCAAACAACATTTTATCGAAAAACTATCCTTACTCCAATATCGACTTTGAGCCTATCGGTTACGATGCTGCTAAAGCAATTGCCTACCTGGAGGAAGCCGGATGGAAGCTCAAGGCTGGTAAAACGGTAAGGGAAAAGGACGGCCAGCAGTTGGAGCTTGAATTAATGTACGATAAGGGCGACCTCATTCAAAAAGCGATGGCAGAAACGATTCAATCCCAGTGGGCCGAAATTGGAGTTAAGCTGAACCTCAATGCTGTTGAGCTCGCTATGATACCTCAGCGCTTGCGGGAAGGCACTTTCGACATCCACTTCTGGTTCAATTACGGCGTGCCCTATGATCCGCATACGCTGATTAATTCGGTCAGCGAGCCGGGATTCGGCATTTCGGAAGCACATAGCAGCCTCCCTATGAAGGCAGAACTGGATCAACAAATTCACGCAGCACTAGCTTCCACGGACGAAGCCGAACGCCAGCAGCTGTATACGTCCATTTTGAAAACGTTGAATGAACAGTCGGTTATTTTGCCAATCTCTTATATTAAACAAACTATCGTTTACCAGAAAAATTTGAAAAACTTCAAATTTCCAGCCAGCCGTTGGGATCATCCTTTTGAAGGACTCGAAATGAATCCGTAAAATGAGAAAAAGCATATCTGTTTCCGTATCCTCGCCTTTTATGAGGCTTTATATTGTGACTTTTTTATTTTTCAGCGCTAATCCGATTATCAATATCGTTGTCCCGCTGCGCGGGAAAGCCGAAGGAGCAAGCAATGCCGAAATTGGCATCATGATGGGTGCTTATATGCTCACCAGCATGCTGCTGCGGCCATGGGCAGGCAATGTGGTGGCCCGCTTTGGCCCGCAGTTTGTGCTGCGTTTATTATTACTCGCAAATTTTGTTATTTTGGCATTATATGCGTTTTTCGGCCTGGAATGGTATGTCATGCTTCGTGCGCTGCAAGGCGTTACGACC
Source organism: Paenibacillus algorifonticola (assembly GCF_000971975.1). Classification (GTDB taxonomy): domain Bacteria; phylum Bacillota; class Bacilli; order Paenibacillales; family Paenibacillaceae; genus Pristimantibacillus; species Pristimantibacillus algorifonticola. The sequence continues at coordinate 417,933 of NZ_LAQO01000001.1, forward strand.
GCCTTTTTTTCCTTAGCGCTGCAAATGGGCATTGTCGATACACTGCCTGAAAAGGAGCGTTCGCAAGGGCTGTCGCTATATTTGTTAGCAGGCATGCTACCAACCGTTGTCTTGCCAATGGCTGCGCTTTACTTGTGGAATTGGGGCGAAATGCACACATTCACAGCCACCATGCTCATTATTGGCCTTGCAGCAGGCTTTGTGGGGTACCATTCCCCACTCCCTTCCCGCTTGGCCAGTTCCAGCACGAATGTGCAAACAAGCTCCACACTGGCGCAGCTTAATCAATTATGGAGCAATCGGGCTTTTCTTGTGTGCAGCACGGCCATGCTCATTGCTTCTATCGGCTTTGGCGCTGTCGTCACCTTTATTGCCCTTTATACGAAGCAAAGCGGGGTCGGCAATGCCGGCATCTATCTCATGATTCAGGCTGGCGTCATCGTAATCTCCCGCTTCGCACTTCGGAAGAAAGTCCCCTCCGATGGCAAGTGGCCGGCGGGCTTAACGATCCGTTTGCTGCTTTGTATGACGATAGGCACCGGGCTGCTAGCGATGTCGATTTATTGGGGAACAGCCTATATGTATGTGGCAGCCGCATTAATTGGGTTTGGCATGGCTCTGCTTTATCCTACCTTAATGACGTATTTGACCTTCGTGCTGCCAGCCGCCTCCCGAAATACGCTCATTGGCTTATTTATTGCCATGTCCGACCTTGGCGTTGTGCTTGGCAACATGGCCATGGGACCAATCGCTGATCATTTATCCTACTCCATTATGTACAGCGTTTGCGCCTTATTATTGCTTGCCGCTGCTGCGGTTGTAGGCTTTAACGGCCGCCGTTTGATAACGGATTCCCAATAATTACGTGTACAAAAAAAACGCTCATTGATCGGCTATTTTGCCAGCAAATCAATGAGCGTTTTTATAATATGCTGCCTTCCCAACGGCGTCCAGCTCATTACGAACCAATTAGGAATCGCATGTATATTTCCCTTTTGAATAGCCCCCGTCTCCTGCCACGCAGTTGTTTGTATCATCAGATTGAATATTTCCTCGCTGCCTGCCAGCACATGATGCTTCTGAATAAACAAATGCTCCGTTTCCAGCACAGGCAATGCTTCCGGTGGAATTTCCAGCCTCCACATATCGTTCGGCACTTGTCCGCCCGGCTTTAGAGCAAGCTCTTTATAAATCAGCTCATTAAGTGGATGGGCCGTTTTCCCCTGAATGCCGACAGCCCGGTGACTGACCTGCATAACCGTGATTCGCTCCTCTCCCATTGAATGGTGCAAAAGCTGCTTGGCATCTTCAATGCTCAAATCCAGGCGGGTGAGCACGGCTGCCGCTTCACGCTCCCGGTTTACAAGCTCGGCAATTTTCAAAAAAATTTGTTTCCAATCCTACACGGAAGAATCGAGAAAATACGGTGTTGCGATTTGCTTAAAGCTGTCTTTAAAATGCAAATGGTAATGATCTGCAATAATTAAATCGCAATTGGAATTCTTTAGTTGGCTAAGCTGCTCAGGACTGCAAATGCTCATGAAAGCCAAGGGAAGAAGCGACCGCAATTTTCATCGTTCCGCGTTTCATATGAACGGTTGGCGATACGCCGACTAAACGCTGAAACATGCGGCTGAAATAAAACTCGCTGCGAAAGCCGACGAAATCGGCCACTTCCTTCACACGCCGATCCTCCTAATCGAATATTTGCTTCGCTTTGTCCATCCGAATTTGGCTCAAATATTCAATAGGGCTTGCGACCTTCATTTTGCGAAAGAGGCGCGAGTAAGCGGTCGTCGTCATTTCGGCAGCCTCTGCCAAATGGTCGATGTTTATTTTCCGCATATAGTTTTCTTTCATATAAAGGATGCTGCGCTCGATCCGCTCATCGCTTGCTGCACGCTGCTCCGGAGCATTTGCAATAATAAAGCTAATAAACTCTTCTAACAGCAGCCGCAAGGAAAAAGCATCCGCCCTCGCTGCCCCTCTGCTTTGGTCATACATATGCAGCAAACGTTGAAGCACCTGCTGAGGCTGGCGAATAGGAATATGGCCCGGCAAAAAAGCGCCGGACAGCGATAATGATTTTACCCCTTCGAACCTTTTGCCTTCCTTCATTAGCATGACGGGCTCGAAAAAAAGACCGTAATAAGTAATCGTGCTGCAGCGGTCCGGAATATCAACAATCATTCCCGGCACTAATAAATACAGCTCGAAGGGCCGAATTCTGCACAATACGCCATCTATTAAGAGACTTGCTTCGCCTTCTAAAATAAAACAGAGCACATGCACGCCTATCCGATGGCTGCCTGCTCCTTGATGAACGGGGAACTTCCGTTTCCTCAAGGATGAAAATAAATAGAGCTGATTCGTCTTCGAAGACGCAACGGCATACGGTTTAGCACCGACCTTTCGTAAAACCGTGACAATTTCTTCTATTATATAGGATTACGCCGCAGCTGCCCCCGAATTGAGCCCAATAATGCCTGGCGAAGCAAGCGGATTGCGAGTAATGATTTGCAAAATCATGCCAGACAAGGCGAGGCCGCATTGCCGCAGCCCGATAAAATGAGGAGCAAAATCATGAACCCTGCAAAATGAATCGTAAAACGGTGTTTTTTGTCTAAAGCTCTTCCTAGCATGTACGACATCCCCTGCGATTAATAATGATTATCATTAATAATAAGAATACCAAGCCCCCTAGCAAGCTGTCCATGCAATAAGCTGTCGATCTCATGCATTATTTTTATATCCAGTGAAAATTAATCCATTTTTATCCATGAATTATTCATTATCAGTTGATAAATTAGCATACTTGCCAGCTCCAATAAATTGCTCAGCTGTGATCCATAGCATATTTTATGATTAACGGAAATCAGGGAGTTGTCTAATCGACAACTCCCTACAACTCCCTTCCATCATAGTCTCATGCTTAGTGGCGCTTTGGGCCATTATCCCCTTAGCTCAGAAAGCCCGGAGTTGCAGCCAGTCACAACGTTAGCTTGCCTTTCAGTTAGCCTGCCTTTCATCAACAAATATGAACGTAGAAGGGGTTAAACACGAGGGTTAAGTTGAGGCTGCAAGTTTGAAGCTGTACCATTACATTACTTTATTTTAATTAACCTGCTTATACGGATCTTCTGAGCTAAGGGGATAACAGCTGTAAGCAAACGACAATTAGCAAACCATAGCTGGTTGAAGGTAACTGGCTGCCGGCAATTGACAGAACGTCAATGGAAAACAACAAACAGCTTATTGCTAACAACGCGACCAGCCCCCTTATAGCAAGCTGCTTGCTTTCATTTATTTCCCGGTCCACAACGAAAAATCTTCCTCGGTAGCAAGTACGCTGTGAGTCGCCGAAAGGGCCTGCTCCGTCCCTCTCGCATAATCGATCCCGCTGTCGGCATAGTCGTAGGAGAGGGTGACTCTCGTTTTTTCCTTCAACGGATTGGCGTGGGGAATCGCCGATAACAGCGACTTCGTATACGGATGCACGGGACGCTCGAAAATAACCTCCGTCGTTCCCGTCTCGACTAAATATCCTAAATGCAGCACACCGATTCGATCGGAAATGTATTTAACCATCGATAAATCATGGGAAATGAACAAAAAGGCCGTGTTCGTTTCCTCTTGAATGCTCTTAAGCAAATTCACAACCTGCGCCTGGATCGACACATCGAGCGCGCTGATCGCCTCATCCGCGATAATAAGTCCCGGCTCCATAATAAGCGCCCGGGCTATGCCTATACGCTGCCGCTGTCCGCCCGAAAACTGGTGCGGATATCGGTTCGCATGCTCACGCGACAGCCCTACTTTTTCAAGTATGCGCTCTACCTTTTCCTGACGCTCCTGCTTTGTGCGGTACAGCTTATGAATGTCCAGCCCCTGCGCAATAATGTCGATTACTTTTTTCCGCGGATTAAGCGAGGCCATCGGATCTTGAAAAATCATCTGCATTTTGGTGCGCAGCAGCGTCTGCTCCTTCTCCCTCAGCGTGCCAGAAATATCCGCACCTCGAAAAGTAATCACGCCCGCCGTTGGCTCATACAGCCGAATAATCGTTCGCCCAATCGTCGATTTGCCGCTGCCCGACTCTCCTACGAGCCCATAGGTTTCCCCTTCATGGATGTCAAAGGAAACCCCATTTACCGCTTTGACCGTATAATGCTTGCTCACTTTAAAATGCTGCTTCAGATCAGCAACTCGTAAGATTGTTTCTCGCCCCACTCGCTTTCCGCCTCCTTCGCCACATGGTCCATTCTCGCTTTTAGCGTCTCCGACATTTCGATCTTCGGCGCATTCTCATGCAGCAGCCATGTTGCGGCATAATGCGTGTCCGTTACTTTAAACATGGGCGGCTCCAGCTTAAAATCAATGTTTAGCGCATGGACATTTCGCGGTGCGAACGCATCTCCAGTAATCGGATGAAGCAAATTCGGCGGACTGCCGGGAATCGTGTACAGCTTTTCATTCGGCGAGCCCATATCCGGCATCGAGGACAATAGTCCCCATGTATACGGGTGACGGGGATCGTAAAAAATTTCTTCCACCGTTCCTCGCTCAATCATTTTTCCCGCATACATGACCGTCACATAGTCCGCCACCTTCGCAACAACGCCTAAATCATGCGTAATGTAGATGACGGAAATGCCCGTTTTGGCTTGAATTGTTTTAATCAGCTCTAAAATTTTAGCTTGAATTGTCACATCAAGCGCCGTCGTCGGCTCATCGCAAATGAGCACCTCCGGATCGCAGGCAAGCATAATGGCAATGACGACACGCTGACGCATGCCGCCGGACAACTGATGCGGGTAGCATTTCATCCGTTTCTCAGGATCGCATATGCCAACGAGATGCAGCAGTTCAAGTGCCCGCTCATGCGCTTCAGCGCGGCTTTTTTTCAAATGGATGATCATGCTCTCCATAATTTGATTGCCTATTGTCATCGTCGGATTCAGCGACGTCATCGGATCTTGAAACACCATGGCGATTCGCCTGCCATTGATTTGCGAGCGCATTTCCTTTTGTGACAGCTTAAGCAGGTCCTGGGTCACACGTTTGCCTTTTTCCTCATAGTGGAACAGGATAGAGCCGGCATTAATTTGCCCATTGCTGCTCAAAATCCGCATGATTGCCTTTACCGTAACGGACTTGCCGCTGCCGGATTCCCCGACAATCGCGACTGTTTCTCCTTTGCGCAGTTCCAGATCCACTCCGCGTATTGCATTGACCATTCCACTCGCTGTTTGAAACGATATCGATAAATTCCGGATTGAAAGCACCGTTTCGCTCATCTGCTTTCCCCTCCTAGCTTTCTTTCATTTTCGGATCAAGCGCATCGCGCAGCCCATCTGCGAGCAGATTGAAGCTCAGCATCAACAGCGCCAGCACAAAGACCGGCGCGACAATCATATACGGATAAATCGTCATCGACTTGAAGCTTTCACTAATAAGCGAGCCTAACGACGCCATTGGCTGAGGAATGCCAAGACCGATAAATGCCAGAAAGGCTTCTGTAAAGATCGCACTTGGCACTGAAAACATCGACATAATAATGATTTGCCCGAAAATATTCGGTAAAATATCTTTAAAAATAATGCGGAAATGACCCGCCCCTAGCGTCCGGGATGCCAGTACAAACTCCTGTTCCTTCAGCTTTAAAATTTGTGCCCGCGCTACCCGACTCATCCCAATCCAGCCCGTAATCATTAAGGCGAGCGTTACCGTCACAAACCCCGGCTTCAGCACGACGATGAGCAGCGTCACAATGACCAAATTCGGAATACCGCTTAAAATTTCGATAAATCGCTGCATCACATTGTCAACCGAGCGGCCGAAATAACCAGAAACGAGGCCATAGCACATGCCAATAATCATATCTACTGCAACGGCGATTACCGCGATATACAAGGAAATGCGCGTCCCCTCCCAGGTACGGGTCCATAAATCCCGCCCAAGCGTATCGGTGCCAAAAATATAATAGACGTCGGTCAGCCCCTTCTGCTCGTACGCATTAACCCCATTGGCTACTCCATTAAAAATAAAAAAGTTCTCTAAGCCTTCGATGCGCGGGGGCAAGCTTTTATGCTTTATATTGATTGATTTATACGTATGCTCATTCATCATTGGGCCGAACGCAGCGAAAAAAGAAATGATAATAATAATGACTAAACCAAAAACAGCACCTTTATTCGCCTTAAACCGCAGGAAGGCATCCCGCCCATACGATTGGCTCGTATAGGTATGGTCCATTTGCGCCCGCTCGCTATTGCCGGCAAGCTCAAAGTCGCCACCTGTAAAAGATTGAACCGGATTACCCATGTTTCTCCCCCTTCGCCAAACGAATGCGCGGATCTATGACGCCATATAAAATATCTACGGCCAGCATGATCGCAATAAACATAATGCTGTAAAGGAAGGATACGGCGATGATGACATTGTAATCATTGATTTGAATCGCCGTCACGAGCAAACTGCCGATGCCTGGAATGGCGAAAATTTGCTCAATAACGAGACTGCCGATCATTAAAGCGACAACGAGCGGCGCCAGCACTGTAATAATGGGAATAAGCGCATTACGCAGCGCATGAACGATAATCAGCCTCGCGCTCCCTACTCCCTTGCTCTCCGAAAGCCGTATGTATTCCGAGCTAAGCACTTCAATCATTTCAGAGCGGGTAAACCGCGCAACGGTCGCAATCGTAAACATCGAAAGAGCGATCGTTGGCAGCACCGTAGACACAAACGGTGCTGCTGAACTATATAAGAGCGGAAACCACTTGAGCTTCCATCCCAAAAAATACGACAGGGCGAGGGCAAATACATAGGAGGGAAAGCTGACACCAATGACTGAAATAAACGTCGTCAAGCTGTCGGCAAAGCTATTGTGCTTAAGGGCGGCTACGATGCCTAATAGTAATCCAATCGCCGTTCCCAGCAGCACAGCCTGAAACCCGATTTGTATGGATACGGGCAGACGCGCCTCCAGCATCGCGGAAATCGGCATATTTTTCTGAATGACATAGGAAACTCCAAAATCGCCGCTCAGCATCGCTTTAATATAATGGACAAAGCGATTAAACACAGGCTGATCAAGGCCATATTTGGCATCCAGCACCGCCCGCTGCGCCTGGGTAATTTTCTCATCGTTAAATGGAGAACCCGGCATAAGCTCCAGCATGAGGAATAGCGCCAGCAAAATAACGAGCAGAGTAACAACGGCTAAGCCTAATCTTTTTAACACATAGTTTCTCAATCGTTTCACCTCTCAAGCGTAAACGGCTGTCGCCGTCCTCTGGCGGCAAAGCTATCGTTTCGCGATGAAATGTAAGCCTATTATAAGTGTAAAACTTATTAATGCTTATATTTAAAAAATGCCGGATCGCAGCTGCTTGAACTTCCGCTTCTGCGATCCGGCCCTTTGAGGGAGCAGCCCGTTATTGTTTATCGGCTAATTTGTAAGAAATGCTACCGCCTATAGAGCCAAGATTAACTCCGGTTACCTCCGGTTTAATTAAAATAGCGTTGCCCTTCTGATACACGGGGAAAATAACCGCTTGCTCCAGCACTTTCGCCTCGAGCTGCTTTAATGCTTCCCACCGTTCCTCAGGCTTGCTGGCAAGATCACCTCTGCTCACCCGATCCGCGAGTTCATCATAGGCTTTCTCGCTCCATTTGCCAAAATTGTTCGGGTTGTCCGTCGTCCACATCGCCAGATAGGTCATCGGATCGTTATAATCTGGCCCCCATCTGGTCAGGCCCACTTCATATTCGCCGTTGTACATGAGCTCGACACGATTTTTCTTAGGCTGGGACTTGAGCGTAAAGGTCACTCCCGGCAGCGCGGTTTCGATTTCCGATTGAATGAACTGCGATACGAGCGTCGCTGATTCCGTATCTTCAAACAGCAGCTCCAGCTCAATGGCATCAATGCCAAGTTCTGCCTTCGCTTTTTCCCAATATTTCAGTGCTTCTTCCTTATTGTTCGATGGATAGCTGCCTGCCGTTTCCCGGTAATCCTTACCGTCCGGCCCCGTCGCCAGAAACTGTGGAACGACAAAGTCTGCTACGATGGAACCATCCTTCAATATCTCATCAACGACCGCTGTTTTGTCGTAAGCAAGCGAGATCGCCTTGCGCAAATTGATATTTTCCAAGCCGGGAACCTTCTGATTAGGTGATAAATACCAGAGAAACCCTGTCAGCACGCTGTGGTATTCAGGACTTTGCTGATAGCTTGCAATTTGTTCACCGGAGAGCGCGACATAATCGATGTCTCCATTTTCGTAGGCGAGCACAGATTGCTGGGTGTCTTTAATAATTTTATAGTTCAGGCCATCCAGTTTTACGCTTCCTGCATCGTAGTAATCGTTATTTTTCTCCAAGTAAAAGGTTGTGCCGCCGACTTCCCAGGTTTTCAGCTTGAACGGGCCATTCGCCAGCAGCGCTTCTGGGGTCAATGCGTATTCCGTGCCTTTCTCCTTCAAGAAGGCTTCATTTACAGGAAAGAAAGAAGGAAAGGCAATTACAGAGTTAAAGAAAGGAATGGGACATTCAAGCTCTACCGTCAGCGTCTTGTCATCAACAGCCTTTACACCAAGCTCGTCGAAGCTTTTCTCGCCGGCGATGATGGCATCGGCATTTTTCAAACCGGCTACCCCTGCGATAAAGCTGTATTCACTAGCCGTTTCCGGATTAACAAGACGCTTCCAAGCGAATTCAAAATCTTTCGCTGTGACTGGAGTGCCATTGGACCACTTCGCATCTCGCAGCGTAAACGTATAGCGGAGGCCATCCTCGCTCAAATCTACTTTTTCAGCTAAAGCCAGCTGGGGCACACGATTCTCATCAATCGTATACAAACCCTCCGTCGTAGCGGCAATCACTTCAAAAGACAGCCCGTCTGTCGCAATGGCAGAATCCATCGAAGCAAGCTCCACGTCTTTGCCCAGATTAAGCACCTTCGCTGCTGCGGGACTTTCCTCTGGTGCTGCGCTTGCCGTAGGGGCACTTGGGCTTTCGGTTGAGGCTGGCGTTGTACCCGAGCCCTGCTTTGCGCTTGTGCAGCCTGCTAATAATAAAAGGACCGAGAATAGGGCTATTGCTATCTTTACTTTTTTCAACAACGTTTCCTCCCCAAATACTAGAAATAAAAAGGAATCTCATTCCATGTAAAATTAAGGATGTTTCAACCTTTTTAAGCATTATACAAGTCGATATTTTTAAAGTCAACTATTCTTATTGGAATTATCAAATTAATTGATATAACGATAGAAAAATCAAATAACCCCTATCTCGGCAGCGAGACAGGGGGAACTAGACTAGCCATTCAATTAGGGAATAGATGAGGAAATATACTTATTTCAAGTGTACGGAGCCAGGCTCACACCAGCGCGCAAGTCCTGCTTTGACCGCCTCCAGCGGTACCGCTTCTGAACGGTCGACCGCCCATGCTATGTAGCCATCGGGGCGAATTAAAGCTGTATGGACATTTTCCCAATCGGCTGCCTCTTCGGCTATAGAAGCTTGCACGCCTTCCACATGCCCATATTTCTCCCAATCGACTAGCTCGCCAAATTGGGGATCACCAGCGAGGTGAAGCAGCACATAGGAGCCAGCATGCATCAGCTTATAGGATTTCAGAAGAGAGCCGTTAGCAAGCCTCAAAGTAAGCTCCGAGAACCGGCGTCCATTCAGGGCATGTGGCGGCGAGTGCAGGTCAGGCGCATAGCCCACATCGAAGGCTGCAATTTGGGCAGACAGCAAAGCATTGGCTTCAGGAATTTGCAGAAGGGATGCCATTAGCTTTCTTAGCTCCATAATGCCCGGCATCTGCCTAATCAATAGAGCCTGAGCTTCGGTATTGCGGAGCAGCGCCGTGCTGACAGGATAGCGTTCCTCATGATAGCTACCCAGAAGCCAGTCCGGAGCCCAGCCCTTCAGCTTGGCAGCCAGCTTCCAGCCCAAATTTACAGCCTCCTGCAAACCGACATTCATGCCTTGGCCTCCTGCTGGAAGATGAATATGCGCCGCATCTCCGGCCAGGAAGACCCGTTTTTTTCGAAATTGCTCTGCTTGGCGGGTTGCATTGCCGAATCGCGAGAGCCACTCCGCTTCTCCAATGCCAAAATCTTGTCCATAAACACGCAGCATACTGGACTTCAGCTCATCTAGTGTAACCGGCTCATCCTTAGCAATGGCCATCCGCTCAGAATCAAACACAATGACCCGGTGAATCTGCTTCGTTACAGGTACAATCATAATGCCGCCCTGCTCCGTAAATTGGGATACCATTTTCCCCGGTTCAAGTTCTGGCAGTTTGACATCCCCAAGCATACCCGTAAAAGTAGCATCCGTTCCTAAAAAAGCGATTTCCATTTGTTTGCGGACAAGGCTTCCGCCGCCATCAGCGCCCACGGCGTATTCAGCAGCCAGCCTATATTCCCCTTCCGGCCCTATGGCCGTCACTTCAACACCTTCGTCGTGCTGGCGGATCGATTTTACTTCCGTTTCCCGGAAAATAGCTACGCCTAGCCCTCTTGCCCGTTCCTCCAGCAGCTTCTCAGTTTCACTTTGCGCAAGAAATAACGTATAGTTGGAGGCTGAATCCAAAATAGAAAAATCCAAAGGCGTTGCCAGGCCCGCGAAATGCCCTCTCGGAATTGGCCTTCCCCTCTCCAGCAGTTCTGGAGCAAGACCTCGCATATCTAAAACCTCAAGCGTACGGGGATGAATCGTTAAAGCACGGGAATAAGGGGTTGTTTCCTTCAATCGTTCCAGCAAGCAAACTTTTATGTTAGCTAAAGCAAGCTCCGAGGCTACCATCAGGCCAACCGGTCCACCTCCCACAACAATTACGCCATAATTCATCTTTAGTCACACCTCTCCATTGATCATTCATAATGTCTGCTCCGTTATCTCCGCAATGCTATGCTCATAAAAACCGATCAAATCCAACAAAAACCGTTTGACCACTTCAAGCTCAGCCTCGTTATAGGCATGCAAAATCCCCATAAATTGCGCCTGCACCTTGTCATGCAGCTCTTCATGAATGGCATACAATTGCTTGCCTGGTGAGGTCAGACGAAAAAAAACTTCCTTTTTATTGTCGTTTAATTGCGTTTTACGTACCCAGCCGTTTTTCAAAAGCCGAGTCGTCACCTTGGAGACGTTTCCTTTGCTCAGCACCATTTTATCGGCAATTGCCGTCAAATTAAGCGGCTCGTGCTGCCCGATGCAGGATACTACATGAATTTCCGTCATATTAAGCGGCGTATCAAATTCAATGCTGTTGCGCAGCTGCTGTAAAAACAGGCTGCCTTCCTCCTGCTCGAACTGCTCCTGCTGATGCAGCAGCTTTATAAGAAGTTCGTATACATATTGCTTGTTCATTTGATATGTTTCCATCCTTAACCCATCCTTTGTCAGCTTCACTCCCTTCATTATAGCGCATAAATTGTTTCAAATGAAACAATTTGATCAATAATAAATGTGCCGCAGCAACGGGTCACAGGACGGTCAGTTTCTTTTCAGCAGGCGTACGCGGCTTTGCTTTCGGAATTTTATCGTAATAGCCCATAAGCAGTATACCAACAATACGCTCGCCCGACTTGACGCCTAACCCTTCACAAAATATAGGAGAATGGATACATTCGAGCGTCGACCAAACCATCCCGATCCCTTGCTCCCAAGCGAGCAGTTGAAAATTTTGAATGAGGCAGCTGACAGCCCCATAATCCTCCTCTTGCTTATGCGCATCCTTGTCTGCTTTCATCACGACAATTAAATACGCAGGGATTTTGCTGTAATTTAGCTTCATCATTTGCTTCAACTTTCCCGGCATTAGCTTAAGGCGCTTCAGATGGCCCATCGATTCCATCATTAGATCGACCAGCCTGACTTTCGCCTCCATGCGCTCGGCTACGATAAAGCGCCAAGGCTCCCGCAGCCCATGATTGGGTGCCCACACAGCATCATTTAACAATTGGAGCAGCATATCCGGCGCAATCGGTTTTTCGTTAAACTGCCGAATACTCCTTCTTTCCCGAATCGTAACCGCGATGCTCATCGAAATGCCCTTCTTTCATTTTATTTTTCGCTCCAGTAATTTTGTTTCAAAGGAAACCATATAAATACAGGAAGAGAATCAAATTCCGCAATCCCCATGAATATTGTTTCCCTTGAAACAATTTAATCACAACCATCTGCCATTCGTCAATGAAGGGTTGAAAATGGTCGCCGCGCCAAAACCTATCGCCCCATTTCGCAATCGAAAAAAACCAGGAAGTGTCTTCAAACCGATAGCACACTAAACGAAGGGGGTGATAATGCGTATCCAGCCGTTTTAGGCGGTTGAGCCTGTTTTTCCCTATCATCGTTTATAAACCGCTCTGTTTGAAGACATTCCCTGGCTAACTTCATTTTTTGATCATTACTGAGGCATTTGCGTTTGTTTGTGTATCGTCTTAAATTAGGAAGGATCGTCAGCTGCCGGCTCTCCGAATACCGGATTCCCATCCTCGTCCCAGTCGATTTTCTTCAACCTGGCATGGCGATTGGGGTCATACAGCGGATTGCCCACAATCTCCTTATAGCTCCGCGCATGATAGACAAGCACATCCTCCAACTCGTCCTCCGCAACCGTGAAGCAGTTATGTCCAGGTCCGTATTGCCTTGTCCGCTCGCTCGTCTGAAATACCGGCTGCGGAGATTTGCTCCAAGCAGCAGCATCAAGCGGATCACAGTCCGCATCTGCTGTCAGAAGTCCCAGGCAATAATGATGATCCGTTGCGCTTGCGGAATATGTGATAAACAGCTTGCCGTTTCGCGATAGCACCGCAGGCCCTTCGTTCACCTTGAAACCTATGATTTCCCAAGAAAACTCAGGCTTCGTCAGAAGCACCTGCTCGCCGCGAAGCGTCCAAGGATTTTCCAGCTCTGAAATGTACAAATTGGAATTGCCTGCAATATGCGGCGCTTTCTGCGCCCAAACCAGATACTGCTTGCCTTTATGAGAGAAGCTGGTCGCATCAAGCGCGAACGTGTCCCAGGCGGTATGGATTTGTCCCTTCTCCGTCCATTTGCCTTCCAGCGGATTGGACGAAGCATTTTCAAGGACAAACATGCGATGGTTGAACAAGCCGTCAACGATTTCCTCGGAAGGTGCCGCCGCGAAATAGATATACCATTTTTCTTCAATGAAATGAATTTCCGGCGCCCAGATTAGAGCGCTCATTGGCCCAATGCTCGGCTTCGTCCATACAACGACTCGCGTACTTTCGGCAAGACCAGTCAGCACCTTTGCCCTGCGCAGCTCAATCCGGTCGAATTCAGGCACGGATGCTGTAAAATAGTAATACCCGTCAGCATGCCGGTAAATCCACGGGTCCGCTCTTTGTTCGATAAAGGGATTAGGAAAAAGCTGTTTATTTACTGTGTTAGCCGCATCTTTCATCGTTGTGAGCCTCTTTTCGTCGTTAGCCTTTTACCGCGCCCGCCGTTACGCCGCCAATAATATAGCGCTGAGCGAATCCGTAGAAGATCATAATAGGAATCATGGACAGGATAATAGCTGCGAATGCCATATTCACCTGAGACGTATATTCGCCGAAAAACTGGAATTGCACGAGCGGCAGCGTGGAAACCGCCTTTTTCTGCACAAGCACCATAGAAACAACGAAATCGTTCCACGCCCCCAGGGCGCTAAGTACGATGATCGTCATGTTAATAGGCTTGAGGAGTGGAAAAATAATACTAAAAAACGTTCGATAACGTGAAGCTCCGTCCAGCAAAGCCGATTCTTCCAGCTCCCTTGGAACCGTCTTGATGAACCCTACATAAAGGAAGCAAAAATAACCGATTTGCACGCCCGTCAACGAGGTGATGAGCCCCGGCAGCGTATTCAGAATATGAAGGTCCGCCCAGGTTTTGTACAGCGGAAACATCAGCACCTGAAACGGCAGCATAATGCTCGACATAAATAAATAATAGAAAAACGAATAAAAGCGGTTATTGTTTCGGGCAATGACGTAGGCTCCCATGGAGCAGACGAGAATCGTCAGAGCAACCGTCGCCGACGTTGTCACAACACTGTTGCGAAGCGCGAGGAAAAAGTTGGAGGCTTCAATAGCATCCGCATAATTGCTCCATGAAATGTGCTTGGGAAAGCTGAGCGGACTTTCGGCCGTCTCCATCGGCGTCTTAATGGAATAGACGATTGCGATATAGAAGGGGAACAAGAACAGCAGGCCAATTGCATAAAGGATAGCAATGCGAATTCGTTCCACCCATTTAAACGGCTTGGTAGCTCGCGATGTGTTCAATATTCCACCTCCCTTCTGCGGAAATAGCGGGTAACGAGAACTGTAATAAAGAGAATGAACGCGAAAAGCACAATGGCGGACATCTGCCCGTAGCCTGCCTTGAAATAAGGGAATTCATAATTGTAAACATACATAGCCATCGTCTGGGAAGACGTCCCTGGACCACCTTTTGTCGCAACCATTGAGTAATCAAATTGCCTCAAGCCCGTACCGAGCCACAAAGGAATGCAATACGTAAAGGCAGGCATCAGCAATGGGATTGTAATGCTGCGGAACTGCTGTACGATGCCAGCTCCATCAATACGGGCCGATTCATACATGTCTTTGGGAATGGTTTGCAGGCCCGCATAATAGATGACCATCGCAAGACCAACCTCTTTCCAAACAGCAATGATGACAATGCCCAGCATGACAGTTGAAGGATTGCCAAGCAGACCGCTATCGGTGTGGAATAAAATCGGATAAATATCACTGTAAATATAGCGCCAAATAATGGAGGCCAACACAAGGCTGATGACCATCGGCATAAAAATGAACGTCTTTAACAGGTTGACCCCTTTGAATTTGGTATTGAGCGCCACGGCTAGCAAAAGACCCAATACGTTCACGAGAAAAGTCGTGGAAAAAGCGAAAAACAACGTATTTTTAATCGGCTCGATAGCATCGGTGTCGCTGAACAGCAGCTTGAGGTTGCGCAAGCCAACATAGTCATAGGTTGGGCTGATGCCATCCCAATTGGTAAACGCAATGTTCAGCCCGCGGAAAAAGGGGAAAATGACAACTAAAGAAAAAAATAAAAGAGCCGGAATCAGGAACGTAAAGGTTACGAGGTTGTTTTTATATAGTCTCTTCATCCACTCACCGCCAAATATTTATTAAGAATGTAGAGCTTCTCGGCGCCCCCATGCCATTCAAGCGCCGAAAAGCTAGAGCTGTTAATTCATTTTATTGATTTTTGCAAAGCCATCGTCCAGCTTCTTAATCGTCTCATCCACATTGCGCTCGGCAGGATCGGTAACGAGGAAGAAGGTCATCACCTTTTGCCATGTATCGTCATATTGGCCGTACCAAAGCGGTTTCACCTGATTGTTGACAATTTTCCCGGATTGGAAGACGGCTTGGAACTCAGCCGAGATCGGATCCTGCTGCGCTGGTTTAATATCTTTGGATATAGTGCTGATGGTCTGTACGCCATCCGCCCAAATTTGCGCTCCCTCATCGGAAGCCATAAAATCAAAGAATTTTTTCGCCGTCTCGATATTCGCCGACTTGGCCCCGATCATCCATGTGTCATCCGTGGAATACGTCATGTAGTTGTCTTCTGGATTATCAGTCGCCGGGTACATAAACACTCCGAAATTGCCGCTCGGATTGTAACTGCGAATGCTGCCAATCGCAAAGCTGCCCATAATATCCATCGCTGCTTTGCCTTGTGCAAAATATTGCAGCGAACGGTCATAATCGATATCCTTGGCGTCGCTGTTCGCATAGGCGCTAAGCTGGTTTACCCGCTGCAGGAAGTCCTTGTAGCCAGGAACGTCCGAGAAGCTTTTTTCGCCAGCTATAATTTTACTCGCATAATCGGGGTTATTCACAAGCAGCGTCCCCCACATGTCTGGCCACATAAAGCTCATGTAGGAAGCTCCGTCCTTCCATGAGGCTGCAAATGGCGTAATGCCTTTGGATTTCAGTGTCTCGGCGGCCTTCAGCAGCTCCGAATAGGTTTTCGGCACCTCAACGCCTGCCTCTTTAAATAAATCCTTGTTGTAAATGACGGCATTCGTCATCAAATCAATCGGCAAACCGTATACCTTGCCTTCATAAGTGACATTTGGAATATAGGCTGGATCAACCCTTTTAACAAAAGCTTCATTCGTGACATCCAGGAAGGCTCCGGCCTTCGTCATATCGACCATGCCTGCAGGGCGTCCAAATATAATGTCAGGCGTATCTCCTGCACTGACTTTCAACTTAATGTTATCGTTGTATTTATCTACCGGCATAACCGAAATATCGAAGCTTACGTTTGGATTCAGCTCAGTGAATTTGTCTGTCAGCTTCTTGAAGGTATCCACCTTCGGCTTCTCAACCATGTAGTGAACGACGCTCAGCGTAACTTTCTCACCAGCGTCTGTTTTAGCAGGAGCGGACGCCTGCTCCGATGGGGATGCACCTGTCTGGGAGGAATCCTCATTGCCATTGCTCGCACTTCCACAACCAGATAACATCGTTACTGCCAAAAACAAGGTGCTTGCCATTGATAATGCTTTCGCTTTTCTCATTTTTTTGACCTCCGCTTTAGTTATGAATGGGTTTTTCAAATTGTAACCGCTTTCTATTTGGATTATAGAATAAAAAATAACGATATTATATATCCAATTGGTTATAAAAATCACTTAATTATATTTTTCTTTTAACTCCCTCTATTTTGATGATATATTATAATTATCATTCCTTTTGAGGTGGCGCCAATGGGCAAATTGCCTTTATACAAACAAATACAAAGCTATTACAGAGAGCGGATTTTAACAGGCGAATTGCGCTATAAGGACAGAGTGCCATCCGAGCAAGAAATTATGGATGAATTCCGGGTCAGCAAAATTACGGTGAAAAATGCGTTGATCTCTCTGGCGGAAGAAGGACTGATCACCCGTATTCAAGGGAAGGGCACATTCGTCGCTCAAGTGAACGATGAGGCTCTCAGCGTGAATTCGGAGCTGCAAAGCCGCTCGCCTGCAGACGGCATGAATGACATTATTGGGTTTATCATTCCTACCCTGAAGACGAAGGTCATTCAAAAGCTGGTAGATTACGTAGAGCTTCATGCGAAGGAAGCGGGGTACCAGACGATTTTGCATATTACGAGGGAATCCTCTGTGGAAGAGTCAAAAGCGATTAACAAATTGACTGAAATCGGGGTAAAGGGAATTATCGTTTTCCCTACCGAGGACGAGAAATACAACGAATCCTTGCTGCGATTATCGCTCGATAAGTTTCCCTTTGTATTTATTGACCGTTACCTGCGAAACATTGATACTTATCAAATTATTTCAGATAATGCAGCTGGGTCCTACGAGACGATCAATTATTTATTAAGCAAAGGGCATCAGAATATTGCTCTAATCTCACCCGATAATACGAATACAGCGATTGAAGACCGCACACTGGGCTTTGAGAAAGCATATATCGATAGACGTATCTCCATTGACAAAACACTGTGGTGCCATGTTCCGCTCGATATTTTACGCACAGATCAGGCCGAGCCATACGTAACCGCCTTCCTGAACCTTCATCCCGAGGTGAGTGCTATCTATGCCTTATCCGCTGAAACGGCTCAAATTGCCTATCAATCGCTTGGGAAGCTTGACCGCAGGGAAACCGAAATCGTCTCCTTCGATAATCCCGACCTTCCGGGTATTTCCTATGTCAGCCAAAACGAGAATCTGCTAGCCCAAGCAGCTGTCACCTTGCTAAAATCGCAAATGGAGGGAGAATATTTGCCGCAGCAAACCGTCATTGAAGTAGAGCTTATCTTAAATGACCAGCTACCTTAGTAATGAAAGGAAGTCTGTTACAAACGGCGCAAAGCCAAGAGGAATTTCCTCTTGGCTTCATCTTTGACGGCACAACGTTGCAGGATTGCCTGGCTATCAGACCTTCTGATACGAGAATAACGGTTTGCCCTCCCAAACCTTGCTTGGAATTTCCCGCTTTAATACCGGAATCACATCAGCGGCAAAACGCTCCATCTGCTCGCGCTGCTCTGCCTCCGTCAGTCCATCCACGCTTATGCTCAGCACCTCATGCCCAAACGCTTGATGATAATCCAAAATCTTCTCAATCACATGCTCCGCACTGCCGACAAGGGCTGGCCCATTCGTAATATTATCCTCCAGATCTTTGAACGGCGATTGATTATGCTTCGCAGAATCCGTTGACTGAAACGCGTTATAATAGGGGCGATAGCGCCGAATCGCCTCTTCATTCGTGTCGGCCAAATATAAGCTGCCGGCTCCCGAGCCAACGACCGCATCCTTCGGATCATGTCCATAAAACGCCCAACGCTCCCGGTAATGATCGATCAGCGCCTTATATTTCGCCTGTGGATGGAAGCTGTTGGAGGAAAAAATCGGCTCGCCGTATTTAGCCGCCAGCTCCGTCGATAAAGGGCTTGATGCGCTGCCATGCCAGATTGGAATGCGCGCTTGGAAAGGGCGCGGCTGCGTCGTCACCTTGTCGAGCGGAGTGCGGTAACGGCCTTCCCAGCTTACATTTTCCTCTGTCCATAGCCGATTAAGCAGTCCATACCGCTCCGCCATTGACTCCCACTGCTCCTCCTCCGTAATGCCAAACAGCGGATAATGCCGCGGATCATTGCCCTTGCCAATAATCAGCTCCAGCCGCCCGCCGGACAGATGATCCAGCGTCGCATAATCCTCGGCTACACGCACCGGATCAAGCACACTTAATACGGTAACCGTCGTGAGCAGACGAATGTGCGACGTTCTGGCGGCAATTGCAGTGAGGATGACCGGAGGTGACGAGGACAAAAACGGCGTGCCATGCCGCTCTCCCACTCCATAAGCGTCAAAGCCAAGCTTTTCTGCCAGCACCGCCTGATTCAGCACATTTTGAAATTTTTGCTGCGTTGTGAGCGCCTCTCCAGTGACGGCATTGGGAATATTCATCAGCAAGCTGAATAAAGCAAATTTCATGCTTGTTGCTCCTCTCAGGATAAAAAGTCAATATTCTACTATTCACATGATTATAATATGAATTAAGTTAAATTCACCTTATCACCTGTTTCCTGCTGCCGTCTAATAGAGATTATTGATTTTCCAATTTAAATAATAAATACGAAAACTAGCCGCTCTTTGAAACATTTTTCAACATAGCTTCTGACCTCCAACTTGGATTTGTAAAACCCCGACTTTTCCGCCGCCGCAATGGGCTCGCAGATAAGTCGGGGCTCTTCTGATTTTTACTGGGACAAAGGTACGCGATACACGCCTTCGCTGCCGCCCGGCGCCGTCCCGATATATAAATAGCCATTATGATTAACCGCTGTCGTTATGCCATAAAGCGTGCCTGCCGGGTCATGCCAGCTTTCGAGCAGCTCCCCTTGCGGGCTGTATTTGGCAATAAGCCCATGCTTCACCGGGGCACTGGCGCCATTAAGCAGCGCTTGCGGCACTTTAGCCATCAGGCCAGCCAGCCACGGACTGCTGTGCATTTGATCAACAAACGCTAGGCGGGTCGTGAAAATGCCAACCCAGAAGTTGCCTTGCGCATCACGCGTCACATTGTCCGGGAAGCCCGCCATATTTTCAGCAAAAATATCCGCCGTCCCCTGCTTCTCGCCCGTAAGCCAATATCGGGTCATCTCATAGCGGTACGACTCTGCCACCAGCACATACTCCTCATCTGCCGACAGCGCAATTCCATTGGCAAAATAAAGTCCTTCCAGCAGCACTGACGTTTGCTTCGTCGCCGGATCATATTTGAGCAGCCGTCCATGCGGCTTGTTTTCCGCCATTTCCTTGAAGGTCACCTTGCCATAATTCGACGTATCGGAAAAATAAACCGTGCCATCCTTCGCGATATCGAGCTCATTAGCTAAATAAATCGGCTCGCCGTCCACTGAATCGGCAAGCACCTCTATGCTCCCTGTCTGCGATACCGAAAGCAATCCTTTCTGCACATCGGTCACAATGAGATTCCCGTTAGCATCAAACATCATGCCATTGGGTGTTCCTTGCGTATCTGCAAACACTTCTGCCTGCCCGGGATTGCCCTGCGCATCGAAAGGAACTTTATAGATTTTACCGTCGGAATCCCCTGTATAAAGCTGTCCTTCCTTATCAAAGGTAATGAATTCCGGAAAATGCGGGGCATCCGTAACCAGCTGGGCGGAGCTGAGCTTGTCGTTCTGCTGCCACGGCCCTTCCGCCTCGAAAGAAGGCGCGGTTGGCGCGACCCATTTTACCGGCTCGACTGGGGATGGCATAACCATAAAGACCAGCGCTCCTGCCACGAGCAGCCCTAAAAGGGATAAGCCCACCCTGCTGATGATTTTGCGTCTAGAGCTAGCATTCGTTTTTCTCGATGTAGATGTCATTTGAATATCTCCCTTATGATTATGATGATGGCTGATGCATGATTAGCGCGGCTTGAGCATGCCGCCTACGATCCGTAGCGACTGCTTGCGCGTTACGAACCGCGACAGCTGTGCTCCCATATAATTTTGCATACCCGGTACAAAATAGGTCTTGCCTTGCGCCAGCTTGCGCAGCGCCAGCTTGACGATTCTTTCCGGCGTATCTTTTTTCCCGACGGAGGCGGATTCCGTGCCTACGACCTTAAAGAAATCCGTATCGGTCGAGCCGGGACAGAAGGCAAAAAACTTCACGCCGCGTTCGCGATTTTCCCACGATAGAGCGTCCGTAAACGATAAGACGAAAGCTTTCGTCGCCCCGTAGACGGCCATATAAGGAAGCGGCTGAAAGCCAGCAGTGGAAGCTACATTAATGACGGTACCCGAATTTCTGCGCAGCATGCTTGGTAAAAACAGATGTGTCAGGCTCACTACCGCCGCAACATTGAGCATGATTTCCTCATGCTGGCGCTCACCCGATACTTGCTCGAACAAACCATGCGTAGCAAAGCCTGCATTATTAATAAGCAGTTCTATATCCACCTTCAGCTGCTGGCATTGCTGATACAGCTCGCTCGGCGCACTCTCCTTGGATAGATCAAGCGCAATGACCTTTGCTTGAATACCATGCTTCTTGCTAAGCTCCGACGCCAGATTATTCAGCTTGCTCTCCGACCGCGCTACGAGCACCAAGTGGCTGCCTTTCTCCGCTAATTGTCTGGCGAATTGCTCGCCGATACCGGACGATGCTCCAGTGACGAGCGTCCATTTCCCTTGAAGATTCATATAAAGTCCTCCTGTTTATATACAATGTATTTTTCAAGAAACACTGTTACCAATCTTTTAAAAATAAGCACGATTACTTTTGGGTTAGAACGAGTAGGCCGCCCAATTGGTAACAGTGTTTCTGTATAGAATCATAGTAATCTGACTTCATAATGATGTCAATGTTTTTTTATCTAACTTGCTCTGATGACGGCTATAAAGGGACTACGGCAGCTTGTCAAAAGCCTTGTCCTGCGCATTCAGCAACGCCATTTTATAATTCATTTTCTCTAGCGTTTTCATTAACCGTCCCATATGCTCCTCATTGACAAGGCTTCATCGCCTGTATAGAATTTGGGTATGCAAATGGGAAACTCTGTTTCTTTTCAAAAACAGGTTATTCGAGACGAAGGTGATGAAGATGAGTGAACAGGAACATTCTGTCAACAAGGACAAGCGCGAGCTGAAAACCTATCAGGAAGCACGACTGCAAAATACAGAAAATCTCCGCAAGCTCGTCGTAGACGCTGCGGCCACTATTTTGCAGGAGGAAGGCCCAGAGGCGGTTACCGTTCGTAAAGTTTCGCAGAAAATGGGCTGCTCCACCAAAATTATTTACAGCTTGTTTGTCAACAAAGAGGGACTTGCCCAGCAGCTATATCTCGATGGCTGTAAAATAATGGCTCGCGAGTTTGAAGCAACGCCTGCTCTGGCTGACCCTAGGGAGCATTTGCTCGCTTTAGGCGAAACTTACTGGCAGTTTGCACAGCGCTACACCAGCTATTACAAGCTAATGTTTGGCGGGGCTTTCGGCGATTTCAAGCCGGATGAGGAAAGCTTGCAGGGCACCGTAACGGCTATGCGGCAATTGATATATGTAGTCGGCAGCGCCCAGCAGCAAGGTCTCCTATCGGCGTCGGCACCAGCGGATACCGTAGAAATTGTCCGCCTCGTCTGGGGCGCTCTCCACGGGGTCATCCATCTGCAAATGGGCGGGCATTTGGGTGATGTCCCATCCGCCTACGCCACCTATCAGCAAACGCTCTCCCTATTATCCAGTACATTGTTTGCTAAGCAGGACAGCTAAGCTTGAACCCAGTCACCTAGCAGTCAGTCAAGCTGCCAGGTGATCAAGCAGACATCCTTATTCCAGCGTAAAAAGCCGCCAATCCCAAACGGGACTGGCGGCTTTTCACTTTTTATTTTTGATTCGCCGTCATTCAACCAGTTGCTCACAGAATCCTGCACATATTTTGCCGGGTCGGAACAAACCGCCTCCAATAGCGGCAAAACAGGAGCAGGCTCTTCCTTTAAAGCCGCAATATGCTTGGCCCATACGCCCACCGGACGCGTAGCTTCGATGGCAAACCTTCGAATATTTGCATCGGCATCTGTTACCCAGCTTATTTCGCGCACGCCAAAATGATGATCTGCAGCATACGGACGGATGCCCGCCAATTTTTGCTCCAAGCTCAATTGGGCATCGAGCCCGATGATGTATGCGGCCCAGCAGCGGACACTATCCGAGCGGTGGCCCGCCAGCGCCTCGTAAAGGCCGGATCGCTCCGCAGCGCCTTTGCCTTCAAACCATGTAAGCCATTCTCCGGCAATTGCTGGAATGACCTTCATGATTTTACGCTCGCTGAATGCACAGGTATCAGCGTTTCGGTATCCATGAAACTCTCCCTTTCCTTTTAAAAATAGCAGCGTGCCAGTACGCATCGTCGGGTAATGGCCGATAATGCCTTCAAGGCAGGCTGCTCTTTATAAAATACGCTATAAGGAAACGGTAAAGCTGTAAGGCAGCTTACAGCTTTTGTTTTTGCAGCTAAGTTGCCGGACGCTCCAGAAGCTTGCCTTTGTGGATGCAAACTGTTCTAAAACCGGTGCTGATGAATCCTTCTTTAGCGAGCTCTTGAAGCGCGATAGTTACTGATTCCCGGCTAGCGCCAACGAGATGGGCAATTTCCTGATGAGAGAGCGGAAAATTAATTTTATCAAATTCACCAGCGCTTATAAGCCCGAAGTCCTTGCCGAGCCGCATAAGCGCATGCAAAATTTTATCATGCAGGTTCCCGAGCGCCAAATGCTGCGTCAACTGGCTCATGCCGTTCATTCCATCTCGATTAAATCTTCCATCGACAACGAATGAAGCAAGTTAAATTGCGACAAGTATTGGATTTTATCCACTATGGGCTCTACTCGCTTCGCACATAAACGAGCAGCTTCTTAAGCCAAGCAACGTCGCTCTGAATCGAATGGTAGGCGTGGTCGGTCAGCAGTTCAAGCGGCTGTTGCTTCTCCTGCGGAATTTGCAGCGTATCCAGATCCGTATCCTCGATCAACTTGAGTTTATCCTGGCGCTTGTCAATCGCTTCCTCAATCAAATAAGCCAGCTTGTTTTTATCAATCTTGTCCAAATAAAAAAGCGTAGCATATAAAGCAGATATGCTCGTGACGTTTTGATAAGCGGCATAAATTTCAGTTTCCAGCGCTTTGAGGCCTTTGTCTGTAATGCCGTAAGTCGTCTTTTCTGGACGATTGTCTGACTGGACGACCTCAAGCTTTTGAATGAGCCCTTTTTTTTGCAGCACATCAAATTGGTAATACAGCGTTCCGTCGTTTATAGGAATCGTATTGCCGAGCGACTTAAGCAACCGTTTTTTTATATCATACGGATGGCTCTCCGCTTCGCTCAACGTTCCAAGAATAAAAATTTGCAAGGTCATTGCATCGCCTCCATAACTAGCTTAAAGGGCTGACAAGCTGCTAGACAGCCTGCCAACCCTTTTATTTTACATGAATTGCGGCTGCGCTGCAGGCGTATTTTCTTCGTTCGTTGTCTTAACCCCTTTAAATTGGTGAATCAGCGTATTGATCAGCAATGCTCCAGCGCCAATTAGCGCGAGTCCAAGCAAATACTTTGACGTCTGCCCCCCGCCGAAGAGCAGGTTGTAATCCAGCTGAATCGTATAAAACATCGGGGAAATGTAACTGATTGCTTTGAACAAGCCTGGCATCATTTCCTGCGGCATCATCGCTCCGCCGGCGATGGTCTGCGACAGCAGCAGCGGCATATTAAGCAGCATGCCCGCTTGGCCGGCTAGCATACAAAAGATGCTCGTAAACGAAATAGCTGTAAATAATTCAAGGGCGTGTACCATCCAGACTTTGATAAACGTTTCAGCACCATAGCCATGAATGGAGAAATAAATAGTCAAGCCAATAAGCGGAACGATTAAGGCTAGCAGAGCATTAAGGCCCTGCAAACCAAAAAATGCTTTCCATTTGCCCAGCTGCCCTTTCAATTGCTGCAAAGCGCCAACACTAATCATCGAATAAATCATTGCCCCAACATAACCAGCCATCGCCAGAAACATAGATGCCATCTGGTTGTGCATGCCGGCAGGCTTCGGGTTGGTCACAACCATATTGGGAGCTACTTTGGTCATGACGCCTTCCACCATCTGCTTCGCCTGATCCTCTGGCAGCTGCATATTTTGCAACAGGCCTTCAAAGCTTTGCGTCTGAATTTGGGCGACCATTTTGCTGGAAATTTGGTCAGTCACGCTTTGCATCGCACTGCTTGTCGTCGCCGGATTAGAATCATTCATG
Source organism: Paenibacillus algorifonticola (assembly GCF_000971975.1). GTDB lineage: Bacteria > Bacillota > Bacilli > Paenibacillales > Paenibacillaceae > Pristimantibacillus > Pristimantibacillus algorifonticola. Next base: position 442,791 of record NZ_LAQO01000001.1, read on the forward strand.
AAAAAATCCAATTGTGCCTGTTCACCCTGCTGCGAAAGCTGCTGCGTGAAATTTTGCGGAATATGAACGATTAAATGAATGCTTCGATTGTCCAGCTCGGCTTTGGCCTGCTCTAGATTAAGAGCGGTATTGATATGAAATGGCAGCTGTTCTTCCAATTGCTCAACCATTTGCGCACCCGTCTGCTCGTCCTCGCTTACAATCGCCACCGTGAGATCAGGCAGATTTTTCGGTACGGCGCTGTACCGTACATAAACATCCCGATCATCGCCACCTGATAAAAAACCATCATAAAAATACCGCCGATGACGACTTTGTTTTTCAAAAATGCTTTCATGCTCCACTCCACCTTATACTTTGTTTTATATACTTTAATTAGAGTAATTAATTTAGTGTATACTGTCAATGTAAAAGGCTTCCAGATTCTGCTTGTTATGGAGCTCACAATGATCGTTCCCGTTATGGCAAGCTATGAGACTGAAAAGAAAAAGAGATGGAAAGCGGCTGCTTCCCATCTCTTTATTTTGCGTTATAAGGCCTGCTCGTTCATTCGCTCCAGCTTATCTGGATTGCGGATAATATAAATATTTTGCAGCAGCTCGTTTTTGATATGGAGGAATACAGCGGAGGTTATGCGCTCTTGCTGCTTGAACATGATGGCGGTCTGGCCTTTCAGCTGCGCTATCTCGATCTTGAAGCCATCGTTCTCTCCTTGGCCCTCCTTGCGAATGATGCCAAGCAGGAAACGTGCCACATGCTCGCCCGTCTGGATCGGACGAATAGCGGCACTCACCTTGCCGCCTCCATCGGATAGCAGCACGGCATCTCCGGCAAGCATAGACAGCACCGTATCCACCTTGCCCTCGGACAGAGCTGAGAGAAATTGCTGCGCCCACTCGTCGCTAACCGCACCTGCTCCCACAAGCTCCTGCTCCGTAACACCCATTTTTCCTCGGGCCCGGCTAAGCAGCTTGCGGCAGTTCATTTCACTTTTGCCCGTAATTTCCGCAATTGCAGCGTAATCGAACGAAAGCGCCTCTCTTAGCACAAATACCGACCGCTCTGCTGGAGATAGACGCTCCAGCAATGCAAGCATCGCATAAGATAGCAAATCGCTGCGCATGACGGCTTCAAATCCATCATCAATGGTCATTTGCATCGGCTCGGGCAGCCATGGCCCGATATACTGCTCCCGGCGTTTGCGCGCAGATTTGAGCAGGTCATAGCAATGATTCGTAATCATTTTGCATAAATACGCCTTAGGCTCCTGCAGCCGCTCCGGGTCTACTCGCTGGAGTTTAATGAATACGTCCTGAACAGCGTCCTCGGCGTCAGAAACCGAACCGGTGAGCTGGTACGCCAGCCGGAATAAAAGATTTTTGTACCGTTCATATAGCTCAGTCACTTCGCATGCCCCCATCTATGCTTACTGGCATTTCTTGTTATGATCATATCAAGCTCCCCATAATGCGTCCATACGCTTCACTAAGCACTAAGCAAGCACTTTGTCTCCTTTTTATCCCTTTGACCATAAAACGAGGAGCGACTGTTTTTTGTGACATTTCATGTTGATTTGAATTTTTTTAGGAAATCGCTTATACTTAGCAATACGTTTAAACAATTAAACCATATAGCGGAGTGGAGCCATGAGCGAATTTATCGGCAATCAGAAAGCAATTCACATTTTTGAAAGTTTAAGCCCTTATTTTCAAGGCTTGGGGGACCCTGTTCGCCAGCAAATTATATCGCTGCTTATCGATAAAGACAGTATGAATGTCACGCAAATTGCCGAGCATATTCCAATGTCGCGGCCTACGGTATCCCATCATCTGAAAATATTGCGCCAGACAGGGCTGCTTACCGTTCAGAAAAAAGGAACTGAAATGTACTATCGGCTTGAAATCAATGACGCTATTGCGCTTATGAAACAGCTTGTCCAATTCGTGGAAGAGGAATGCCAATGCTAGTGCCAATATCCAGGCTAGCATGATGACATTCCTTTTTTAAACGACTATATGTTGAATAACTTAAACGTATAAACATTTAATCGGAGGTTCATTTTATGCAAAGAAGCAAAGTTCTCATTGTTGGGGGATATGGCGAAGTTGGCAGGCAGATCGCCCACATCTTACTTGATCGGCATGCGGATTTGGAAATTGTATTGGGAGGAAGGTCTCCGGGGAAAGCCGCAGCCTTTGAGTCTGAACGGGTACATACTGCCGTTGTAGATACGAATGCGGAAGATCCGCTGCAGCATGCAGGCGAGCATATCTCGCTCATCATCAGCGCAGTCAACGATTTGCAGGATAAGCTGCTTCTAGCTGCCGTGAGAAGAAAAATCCCGTTCATCGACGTTACGCGCTGGACGGAGTTATTCGAGCAGGCTTCTGCTAAATTGAGAAATGTGGAGCTCCATGCCCCTGTCGTGTTATCTTCAGGCTGGATGGCGGGAACGGCTTCTCTATTCGCTATGCTGCATGCCGATTCGCTTGAGAACGTAGCAGTCGATATTCATGCCCTATACTCCCTGCGGGATAAAGCGGGCCCAGATTCTACAGCCTATATGGATCGGATGACGATCCCTTTTCATATTACGGAAGCGGGAAAAAGCCGCCTTGTACATCCGATGACCGATCCGGTGAAGGTCCAATTTCCCAATGGCTATAAGGCAAAATGTTATCGGCTTGACACCCCCGATCATGTGACCCTGCTTAAGGCCAGCCATATGGATACAGCCAGCTTCCGCATCACCTTCGACAGCAAGGCATCCACCTCTTTGCTTGTGGGACTCGTTAACAGCGGCATATGGAAAATGATCAGCGGAAAAAGGTTCCGTTCGTTCAGACAACGCCTGCTCTACAATCCAGGTACCGGCAGCGCCCATCATGTGCTTATTCACCTAAAGGGACGTGACCATAATGGCCGCCCGGCTGAGCGGCGAATCGCCATTACGGATCCGCTTGGCCAGACTCACCTTACTGCTCTCGGAGCGGCTGTCCAAGCCGAGAAATTGCTGTTAATGCCAGAAAACGAACCGCTCGCTCCCGGCGTTTATTATCCAGAAGACCTGCCGGATTCGCGGATGGATACTGCTGCGATTATGGACTTTTTCAAACAATATGGCGTTCTTGTCTCCTACTAAATTAGAGCGTCATAAAACTTCCATATCTGGCCAAATATAGTTCTTTTTCTTTATAATCCGGCATAATGCTGCCTACGCGCCGCCAAAAGGAGCGGTCATGATTCATGTGGAACAGATGGCAAAGCTCATGGATAATGACGTAATCAATCACATCAATTGGTGCCATCGCCAAACGATAGTTGAAGGTTAAATGCTTGCTTGAGCTGCAGCTTCCCCACTTCGTCGTGGACTCGACAATCTCAACGGATTTGGGCTTTATTCTCAGCTGCGCCTGATAAATAGGCAGACGTTCCCCCATTATTTTTTTACAGCTAGCAAAATAAAACTTCTTGAGGTTTTTTCGAAGCTCCTCCTCTGTTAAACCATCGGTCTCCATTAACTCATGCAGCAAATGCTCTTTGCCAAGGTAGAGGAATTTCTCTTTATCTTGGTATTGCTTCGTTTGGGGCGTTTTTGCAGCCTCCGCAAGATGCTGCGTTTGCTCCAAAATCCATTTCCCATGCCGCTCGACTGCCCGTTTAATGACCTCTTCACTTGCTGCTTTCGGAGCTTTAACGGTGATAAAGCCTGACGGCTCAATCTGAATCGATATTTTCTTCTCCCGATTGCCGTATTCAACATGAAACGATAGAGTTTGATTTTCAAATTCAATGTTCATCGGCTAATTATAGGTCATCCAGGCTGTCGTGCCGAGCACTTCAAAGTCTTGCTTAAACCAGAAGTTGCGCGATTTATCCAGCGTGTACACATACATTCTCTTTTTGGGATATTTCGCTTTAAGCCAGTTGATAAAGGAAGCCGCATGCCCTTTGCCTTCATATTCCTTTAACACATCCAGCGCTTCTATAAAAACAAAATCCTTTTTATTTTTAATATCGATATAAAAGTCCTTTTCCAAATATTTTTCGTCATCGCTAAAATAATCTTTTTCGGCTTTTTCAATGAGCTGCTTGCCGCTCGCATATTCCCAAATAACGCCGTAGCCGACCATCGCCTCTTCTGCTTCAATCACATAAATGTTTTCCGGCAGCTCCGATTGGTCCTTCTGGCTCAACTCGCTTGCATGATAGGTCGTCGTAATCTCGCCGAGTGTGTTCTGCATTTCTTTATCAAATGGTTTCGCTATAATGGTAAACATGATTTTGATCTCCTTTTTGTCTGAAAGCTTATATTGTTAGTCGCTCTGACTCGTGACCGTTATCATACCATACTCGGTGTAACAAGGTGAAACGGCTCTCGCCGTCCTCTGGCGGCGCGGCGCGTTTCATTCCGAGAAATATAGAGAAAGGATAACGTTAGGATATCCTTTCCTATATTTCAAGCGTAAACGGCTGTCGCCGTCCTCTGGCGGTAAAGCTACCGTTTCGAGGATGAAATATAAGCCCATTATAAGAGTGCAACTTATAAATGCTTATATTTTGAAAAAAATAAAAAAAGACACGGAAGCATCTCTCCATGTCTTTAGGAAACAAATTTTCACTAGCTAAATAATTTCTATATAGTTGAACTATTAATTAGTATGAGGATCATGGTCTCCACTGCAAGAAAGGTTGGACTTCCGGCCGCTGTTGTTTTCTGATTTCTTGCTTCTATTCCTCATTGAGGATGAAATAAGAAAACAAATGCGGACGCTAAGCAAATGCTTACGAAGCGGCTTTCCTTTGGATAGCTTTACTCACTCCAGTTCCAACCTTTTTCTCCGTTTCTCCCCTCCCCATTGCTTTCTTTAGTTCAACTTATATAGATTCTATTTCAATTCATATTTAGCTATTTTATTTGCTTTTTCGAAGTGAGAAAACACGGTATTGTCATTATAATAAATGATTTCAGCATCAGTATCATTTAATACGAACTCTTGAAGTACAGATAATTTTTTCTGATCAAGAACATATTGAGCTGTTCTAAGATTTAATAATATATTATCGTCTCCTGTTATTTCTGCTAGTGGATATATCTGAATTTCAGTATTCAAATTACTAAATGTTCGCTTTGCTACAAGTCCCTTAGTATTATACAATGAGACCGTTTTATTTAAGTAAACCATGTAATTGTCTCCGGCTGCAACGATCTCTGAGTTTCCTGGAATATCACGTCCCCACAACACCTTGCCTTTTGATGAAAGGGCTATGAGACGATTGCCTGTTTTGTTCAAATTAGCCCTAAAAATAATATTTCCATTAGATAACAGCAGAGAATAGCTTAGATCTGTATAAGAGCCTTGCGGAAAGCTATAACGAAAAACTCTGTTCATCGAAGAATTGTAGATATCCGCTTTAAAATCGGTATAGGATGCCGAATGATTTTCCACTATAATTAAAGTATCCGATACTTTTGCAACGGTACCTTTAATTAATTTTTTGAATATTTGTTTACCTTCCTTATTATATCCATACACCGTACTAGTTTCCTCTCCAGCTTTAGAAGAAGTAGAAACAATATGCAGCAATGTGCCATCTTTCATTAAGTGCATTTTTCCTTGCTCTGGAAGTTGAATCATCCAATTTTCTTTGCCGCTTGCATGAATTGAAAAGAGAACATTTCCCCATTCAAAGTAGGCATAAACCGTTCCATTGGGAGCGTATAAAAAAGAATTTTCTGTATTAAAATAACCAATGCCTGCTTTATAAAAATGATACGTCCATTTAATTTTCCCTGTGTCTAAATCAATAGCCTTCAGAGTATCATAAGGCCATACTTTGGTATAAACTTTTTCATCTTGCATATGCATATAAACTGTTTTTTTGTTCGGCAACACATGAATGTCCCTCTTTACTTCCAGATATTCAGAGCCAGTCCCTTGTGTCCATTGAGGAGTAGGCAGCTTGCTCCACTTTTCTGCCGAAACGCTTGCACTGGATGATAAGAATAATAGACAAGAAACTAACAGAACAGCAATTGATTGTTTCATGGAAAATACAACCTTTCGATCATCAATATTTGGCCCATCTCTTTCATTAAGAATGAAAGAAATGGGCCAACTTTTATATACAAAATACGACTATAATTTTATATAGATTTAAATTCCCAATTACAGCATCCTATATGCTGCCGCTGCTTCAGCCTTACAAAGTCCCAATCCGCTTCGACAGCTCTGCCAAATCCTGCCCCTTCAGTGCGCCTTCCACCAGGGTAGGGAGCAACGCGGGCGTGCAGGCAAAACACGGTGTGCCATCGCGGGACAGCTGTTTAGCAAGTCCTTCGTCATAGAATGGCTTGCCTTTGTCCGACAAAGCCAGCAGGCACATCGTCCGTACACCCGATTCCCGCATTTCACGCATTCGGCGTATAAGCCCGGACTGATTGCCGCCTTCATAAAGATCCGAGACAATAATGAACAGCGTTTTCTTAGGCTCCTCAATAAATTGCTCACAATATTTGACCGACTTATGAATATCCGTACCACCGCCGAGCTGAATGCCGAACAGCATATCGACGGGATCGTTAGCACATTGCACTGTCAAATCCACGACCTCTGTATCGAACACCACTACTCTTGTATTTAGAGCCGGAATGCTTGCAAAAATCGAGCCAATAACCGAAGCCCAAATAATCGAATCGGCCATAGAGCCACTCTGATCAATATCGATAATAACCGTCCATTCTCGGCTGCGCTGCGCCCTGTCAAAATAATAAAATTTCTCAGGAATGATTACCCGCCGCTCTGTATCATAATGCTTCAAATTCCGCTGAATGGTCCGCTTCCAGTCCAGCCCGCTTAGGGACGGCAGCGGCGAATGCTGCCGCTTGTTGAGCGCCCCCGTCACCGCGCGGCGAATATCGGTTTCCAGCAGCTTTACCAGTTCATCTACTACCGCTTTCACAAGCAGGCGCGCCGTATCTTTCGTTTTCTCAGGAATTTTCCCCTTAAGCGAAAGCAGCGTGCCAACGAGCTGAATATCCGGCTTTACGGAGGCGAGCAGTTCCGGCTCGAACAGCAGCTGCTTCCAGCCTTTGCGCTCCATTGCATCATTTTGAATGATAGACACGACATCCTCTGGAAAAAACGACCTGACATCGCCGAGCCACTTGGACAGGTGGAGCGCCCCATGTCCTGAGCTTGACCCTCTTCCGGCACCAGTGCCCGAGCCGCCCTTCGTGCTGCCAGCCGTGCCGCTTTCATCATAAATCGCTGCCAGCGCCGCATCCATAATAAGCTCTTCTTCCGTCAGGTCAAGCCGGCCAACCTCGCTGCAACTAGCCAGTTGGCTTTCCGCTTCTTGTCCCAAAATCAGCCGCCAGCGCGATACTGTATTTTCTTTCCGATTTTCCTCCATACGTTAAAGGTCCTCAAAATCAAAATCATTCAGATCGTCCAGCATTTTTATCTCTTCCTCCATTAGCTCACCCGTAATAATTTCTGCCGCTTGCTCGCCGCTGACTCCCCACAGCTCGCCCAGCAGCTCGCCAATCATCGTCTTCTCCCTTGAAGAGAAGGAGCTGAAGGCTCTCCGTAAAAAGACAAGCGCCCGTTTAAACTCATCGTCCTGCAGCGAATTAATGTAATGGTTCAGCTGTTCCCACAAGCTTGTCCGCGACAGCAGGCTGTAACGGTTGCGCATCGATAACCCTTCAAACCAGCCTGCACCAAGATCAGCCGTAATTCCGGGTGACAGACGCCGTGAAACTTCCGCAGCACACTGCTCAGCCGTAATCGCACCCCGTTCCATCAAAATAGCGCAGGCGAAGCCGGACAATTTGGGATTGCGGTCATCCCGCTCCGATAAATTCAGCAGCTCTTGCACCCACAGCTGGTCATCAATGATTTCACTATGATCCTGCGAAATGCGGTTTAGCTCATTTATCGCCGTAATCATGCCGCCTGCCGCTTCATCATTGCAGCCCGAGCCATCCAGCAAATATAAGGAGCCGCGGTGGAACAGCTGCACAAGCAGCGGAATGAGCGGCTCAGTATCTACCTTGCGAATGTCGCCATAGCCAATAATCATCGATAATTCCCGCGCTGCTGCTGCAATCTTCACGACATCGCGGCTGTCGGCAGCCAGCTTCTGCAGCACCCTGCTGCCTTCCTCCATCTGCGAGGTCATGCCACAGCAGCAAGCAACATGAATAAGTGCCGAGGCTTCTTCAATGGAACGGCAGGTAAGAAGCTTTTCACGAAGCATATAAGCACAAGCCACTTCGATAGTTTCCCCAAGCAGCGTCGCTTCTACGACTTGAATTTCAGCCTCCGGCGACCACTGGATGAGCCAATTTTCCGCCCAGGTTGCTCCTTCCTGACCGCTAGGCTGGCTCTTCACAAACGATATGCCCAGCAGAAGCAGCCGGTGAAATAAAATGGAACGGTTTAAGTCCAAAAAAGCAGCTTCCGCAGAAGCGACCCTGCGGTTTTCTCTGAGATCAAGCGTTAGGGTGCTGGCCACCGTCGTCTTGTACTTTTCCAGCTTTAATCTTTTTAGCTGCCGGTTCAAATCGTCCTGAATAGGGGTTTGACTTACTCCTTCGGCCAAGCTGCCTATAGCCGTTCCCACATCAACTCTAGCGAGCGCTTCTGCGACAGCAGATAACTCCCCATGCCCAAGCAGCGTTTGTGCAGCATCGTGGAGATCGCGCAAAGTAGGCGCGCTGCCATCATGCAGTGCGGCGAGCGACTCCGCCATACGCACAGCTTCAATAACCTCAGCGGTAGAGCGGTGAGTGCCGCCGCTCCTGACCAGTCTGGCAACCGATGCGAGATAACGGTGAGGAAGCTGCTCCAGCACTCCGCTCTCCATCGCCTCCCACATCATTTGAAAATAGTGGGGCGCATCATTTCCGGCACCATAACCTGACATCGTCGATAGCTTATAGTAGGAGTAAGGCATTAACGTATGCTTGGTGCTGCGGGAAGGAAGTCCCGCTGCCTCCTCATCGCTCATCGCCTCGGTCAAATCCGCCAGAGCAGCAGCATGATAGGCACCGCAGACGACCACGATACGCTGTGGATGATGGCCCGCTGCTATCGTTTTCTGGATCTGCCTCCGCATATAAGACTCCCGTAATGTATTATAGGCATGCTCGGCCGGGCGCTCGCGCTGCTCCTTCGCCTCGCCAAGGGTTCTCATCTCCGCAGAAAAAGCGAGAATGGCTTCCCGGTATGCGCCGGGATTGGCATTTTGCTCAAAGCTGCGCTCCCAATACATATCATAATCGCTTTCACCCGCAAGCTCGGCAATCCGGCTGTAAATGGAGCGCCTCTCTTCCCCTTCGGGTATAGCAGAAGGCTCCTTTTCCTTCGATCTAAGCGCGTCCTGCAGCGCCAGCGTCACCGATGAAGGAAGATCGATAAAAGCCGCAGCCGCGCCATGCTCCTTGGCCCATTTCATCGCCTGAAACTCCGGCGAATACACAGCGAAGGGCCATAGAACCGTACGCACCGGCAGCTCCTCCGTAAAAGCTAAAATGGCCGCTGGCAGCGTAGTAGCAGCATGTGTCAAGTGTTGGATCTCGCCAGTGGCATCGGAGGGGCCTTCAATAAGTACCGCCGTCGGTTGAACCTCATTCAGGTACTCCAGCAAATGCTTCGCCCCGCCAGGAGACAAATGGCGCACTCCGAAAATAAACACTTGATCCTCAGCATTTACATTCACTCGTTCATCTCCTTGCAGGCCTGATACAGTTCCCGCCACTGCGCTCCCCGCTTCTTCATGACGTTATCCAAATATTCCTTCCAGACCAGCTTGTCTTTGTCATCATCCTTGACGATTGCGCCCTGCAGCCCGGCCGCCAAATCGCTATCGGTCAGCTCTCCGCTGCCGAAGCTCGCTGCCAGCGCCATGCTGTTGGTTAGCAGAGAGATCGCTTCCGCGGTCGAGATCACACCAGCTGGCGATTTCAGCTTCTCTTTCTTGTCGAGTGTCATTCCGCTGCGCAGCTCGCGGAAAATCGTAACGACCTTGAGCAGCGCCTCATCTGCTGGAAGGGAAGCCTCCAGCTCATAGGATGCCGCAATTTCGCCGACCCGTTTTTTCACAATTTCAAGCTCTGTTTCCAGATCGGATGGTGCAGGCAGCACAATAATGTTAAACCGGCGTTTGAGCGCCGCAGACATTTCGTTGACTCCGCGGTCCCGGGTATTGGCTGTCGCAATAATCGAGAAGCCTTTGCGGGCGCTCGACTCTTTTCCAAGCTCGGGTACAGATATTGTTTTTTCAGAAAGGATTGAAATAAGCGCATCCTGCACCTCTGATGCACAACGGGAAATTTCTTCAAAGCGGGCAATGCCGCCATCCTCCATCGCCCGCATAATCGGACTTTTAACAAGCGCCTCAGGCGTAGGTCCATTAGCCAGCAGCATGGCGTAGTTCCAAGAGTAACGAACCTGCTCTTCACTCGTTCCCGCGGTTCCCTGCACGACCAACCCGGAATTGCCATAGATGGCGGCTGCCAAATTTTCCGACAGCCATGATTTAGCGGTGCCCGGCTCCCCAATTAGCAGCAAGGCGCGGTCCGTAACAAGCGTTGCAATCGCCATCTCGATTAAACGGGTATTGCCGATGTATTTGGGCGTAATAACCGTCTTGCCGGCTTTGCCGCCAATGATGAAGGTCAGCACCGAGCGGGGCGACATTTGCCAGCCTGCCGGAATTTTTCCTTTGTCCGCCTTGCGCAGCGCCTCCAGCTCGTGGCTGTATAAAACTTCCGCCGGCAGCCGCATCATATCCTGAAGCTGTTCTTGATTTGTACTCATTTGTCCATCTCCTTTAAGTTTAAATAGGCTGTTGAACATTCAGCGCTAAGGCAGCCCTTATTTTCGCAATAAGCCGATAATTTCTTCCAGTTGTCTCGCACAGTCGTATCTATAGCTCGGAAGAATAGCTTCCAAGCGGTCTGCATAGCTCTTAGGGAAATGAAACATCAAATGGAACAGATAAACGGAGAAGCTGTACAGGCTTCTGTCCTTTGAATCCTCCAAAATCTCCATCAACAGCTTGAGGCGCCGAGCTTCTTCCACTCCGGCATGCTCCAAGCCTTTAAAAACATGCTCGCCAATTGTATTTAAACCGCTTTTCTTCTTCTCTTTCCACTCTTCCAGACTCTGCAGCAGAAATTCTTCTACCCTCTTGTGTCCAGGCCGTGCAAAAACAGCAACCAGCTCCAAATGTTTACGATCAATGAGCCAGTCCAGCCAGCGGGCATCCCAAGCTTCAACCAGCGGCGCTGCGGTATTTATCTCCCCATTGTAGTAGTCATAGCTGACTACCATGTACTCCATCGTATCCAACAGCTGGCGCTCGCGAGCGCTTGATGCTTTGGTGACGACCGATTTCAGCTTGCTCGCAGTAGAACCTACATAATGCATGTATACTTCCTCAGGAGGTAAAAGGCGCTTCGCCATGCGGAATGAATAAGGCAAATAACGATGATTTTTGTTATCCAGCTCCTGCAGCAGACTTAATACTTCCGTTGAATTCGTTTGTTCCAAATATTGAGCTGCTTTGTCCAGCAGCGTAATCCAACTTAAAGAGGTGAAACGGTCCGCTTCACGTACAATCTGATAAAAAAGCGCCTCAAGCAGCGGCATGCGCACATATTCAAACGCTCTCAAAAACGGCTGGACTTTCGCCCACGCTTTATCGCTAGCCTTCTCATCCTTATTATTCACCGGAGCCTGATCCAGCTCCGTCCTAAGCAGAGGAATAAGCCTTTCCGTCAACGGCTCAGAAGGAAAGCGGTTGAGCGCCTCCGCCGCGAGCTCCTTGTCCTTTCCAGAAAATGCAGCAAATAAACGCTCTATGCCCTGCGCGGAAGCTCCTGCTGCCAACGCGGTATAAGCCGCTTCACGAATGAGCTTCTTTTTGTCCAGCGTCCAGCCTATTAAGGCATCTGTATACCCCTCATGAACGGCAAGACATTCGATGGCAGCGACCCTAATTTCATCTGCCCCATTCTCCGCCGCATCATAGATGAGCTCCAACTCCTCAGCACCACCTGCCTTATAAATAACACGCAGCTTGCGCACATCGCTTTTGCCGCCGGAACGGTTAAAGCATTGGATCAAATACGGAACTACAGCTGCGCCATAGGAGGGCAATATTTTATCCATAGCAAATTCGGCCATTTCAGAATAGGGGTCGTCCAGTGCACGAATTGCAAATGGAAATAGGCGCAAATCGTTGAACAGCCCTTCAGCAAAAGCATCGGTCACGATTTCGTAACGGCCGCTGCCTGTCGTAGAAAGCGCCTTTTGCACCTCGGCCAGCTTGCGATAGGAGTAGCTTGTGGATAATGGAATGCCTCCGCCTGCTATATCCAAAACCTCACCATCAACCGCCGTATGGCCCTGCGTGTATAGCACGGAGCCAAGCAGCATGGCCAGCTCTTGCAGCTTCACGGATGTTCCCGTGCCTTCTCCTGATTCAAGCAGCGCTGTGATGCCCTCTCCCAATCTTTTAAAAATCGCTGCGCGTTCGCCTAGCTGCTGGAATTGCGGCTGAAGGCGTTTTAGGCGAAAATCTCCCGGAGCCAGGTCGCTCCCGGCAATATAAAGCCTTCTTACCTCTTGATGAAGCTCTTGCAATAACGCTGTACTCATGGGCTGTCCCCCTAAAATTATGATAGAAGCTAGTATAAAAGCCGAGTTATGGCTTCACCCTTTATGATAGTCAGCGGCTGAGCAACAAGCCGCCCTTGGTCCATCCGGTGCTCAAACATGACCAGAACACAGCAGTCCTTCAGCTGAGAGTTATGCAGATAAGGCAGCAGGGATACCGTGCCTTGCGGCAGCGCTGAAATATCCTCCAGCACAAGCTGCCCTCCTGCTGCATCTATTAGAGCAAACTGCCCGCTTTCTGTTGTTCCGACTCTTGCGGCATGCAGCAGCATAACAGGCGACTTGTCACTGAGCGGGTTTTTCAGCTGGTTCTTCACGGTCTTGACAGCTTCCGCATAAGAACCGTTCGCCTTCGAAGAAACGTTCGCCAAATCAGCGGCTGTCACTGCTCTCGGCAGCATTTCCTCAAAGCGCACCCGGGCATTCATATCTCCTGGATACTTGTACAAGTAAGGCACCTGGGCGACTTCAAAAAAGCTGTCATCCTCGCGCATATGCTTTGCCGCTTTGCGGGGACGATATTGCACGGTGCGGTGAATTTCCCCGCTGGCCGCTTCAAGCCAATAACCAACATCCACAAACTCCTGGCGGGCGTCATCGTCATAGCTGTAGAAGGCCAGCTGCAGCAGCTCTGCTTGTTCCGTTACAAGACCAAATTCCTTCAGCTCGGTCAACTGCCAGGCATGGCCCAGCCACTCCTCAATCGTTGACGTATGATCCAGCGCGAGCTCCGGGTCGTCCAGCTTGGAGAGCAAATATGCTCGGCCTTTCTTGATAAATGCATGCAGCCTGGTCAGCTGTTCCGCCGCATAGGTATAACTTGCTTCACGGTCGCGACCACCTGCAAGCAGCAGCGCAAACCGCCGCAGCTCAATTTGCGCGCCCGACAAATAATAGTTGCCCAATTGTTTGACGTGCTCTTGGATAGCTTTAAGCATTTTGCTGTCGATGGTGCCAAGGCCGCTGCGAATAAGCGAGAGGATCAGCTTTTCCAGCACATCAAGCCCCTCTAGCTGGGAAGCTATTTTTTTCTTCAGCGCCGTCTTGTTCACCTTCTTCGGTTTGGGCGGCTCATCACTATTTTCCTTTTGCGCTTTATTTTCAACGCGTTTTTCAGCTTTTTCGCGTTTGCTTATAATATCTTCAGGAATCGGCGCCACTTCAAAGGACAACCCATCCGTGTATGCATACAACAAGCCTAAACCATGCTTGCAAGGAAACTGGCGGCTGGGGCATGTGCAGCGAAAGGTCGGCTTCTCTGGGATGATAAAGTCAACCGAGCACTCATAATTGGACTTGCCGCTGCCTGAGCATTGCCCAAACAATAGCTCCCCTTCTTCAGAACGGTTTAGTTGCACAAAGCTTTTTTTCTTAACTAGTCCTTGCCCGTTCTTAATAGCGGCAGCATTCGGAGCAAGCGAATCGACATAGGATGCTGAAATTTCAAGCAAAAAAGATTCCTCCCTACTCATTTCCTATAATTTACTTCACATTCTATTATAAGACATTTGCTATTATTTTTGATAGAGCACTAGAATCTGAATAAATCGCCGATTTAAAAATATATTGTTATAAAAATAGGTCTTTCTACACAGAAAATATTGTAATTAATCTATTTTTACTATTGTTCACGCTTTTCACGTCGGATTAGGCACGCCGCCAGCAAGCCGATGCCGAGCACAAGCGCCAGTAGGAAGAAAGTTATGCGATAACTGCTTATTTTCATGAAAAATAACGAAAGCATCGGCCCAAAGCTGGTTCCCGCGAACAAAATAAACGTATAGACGGATACGGCGATCCCCCGCGATTTCCCGCCTAACTGCCCAATCAGCGACACAAGTGACGGGACAGCGAGTGCTATTCCAGCAACAAATATGACGCTCATTACGATTAATAAGGGCAGGCTGCGCGCGAACCCCAAGGATGCCAGTCCGGCAACCGCGAGCATGAGCCCGCCTCGCAGCACCAAACGGACGCCAAGCCGTTTCGCAAGCGCTCCTGCGAAAGGGGAAACGAGCATGCCGACTACTCCTATGGCACGTACGTAAAGCAGGTCCTGTTTGCCTAGTCCAAAAGCCGGTCCGCTTAAATAGCTGCCCAGCACCGTATACATGCTCACGAAGGACATAAGCAGCACGAAAGCGACGATGTAGCTTAGCACCAAATAAGGCTGCTTCCACACGGTTCCCATTTCCCGCAGCGGTGCCCAAACACTCGCATGCACTTGCTGCGCATTCCCCTTCGGCAACAGCGACTGTACGAGCAGTGCTGTCACGGTATAGACAACCGCAAGCAGCATAAAGACGGCATTCCAGCCAAAATGATCGCTTATTAGACTGCTCATGACTTGACCAGCGATTCCCGCGACCAGAAAGCCGGTGCTAATAAAACCAATCGTCGTTACCCGTTTCTCTATCGGAAACATTTCCACAGCATATGCAAGTGCCACAGGCGAGAAGGTTGCAGCCGCAGCCCCCTGCAAACCTCTAAGCACAAGGAGCCATGGAAATTGGTCAACTAAACCAATCGCCAATGATAGCACCGTTAAAGCGGCCAGCCCGATAACAATAATCTTTTTGCGGCCATACTTTTCAGATATTGCCCCATACAGCAGACAGCCTATCGCAAAGCCGAGCGAAAAAATGCTGCCTGCGGCGGCAGCTTGGGTCAGCGTTACGCTGAAATGCTCCGCGAATAGAGACAACAGCGGTAAGGTAACATAGAGACTAGACATAACTGCCATACCGGACCAGCACAAAATCAAGGTCATTACTGAATAGTTGGCAGATCGAGCGGGTAGAGTGACAGATGAAGCATCTTTTTGTAACATACAGCACCTCTTTCAAAAAAATGATTTGATCCTTTATACGGGTTCGGTAATTTAATTAGATTATCTAACTATTATCATAAAAAATTATCTTCCCACCCCCAGTCTCTTTTCGATGCTTGCATTCAGCTTTACAATTACCTTGTCAAAAACCTGCTGTTCTTCCGGCTCAAGCTCGATTAGCAAAGATGAACAGGTCGACCAAAACACCGGCAATATTCGGTTCACTAAGGCGCGGCCCTCCGATGTAATGCTCACATGAATCATGCGGCGATCAATAGCGCTTTGTTCGCGGGCAATCCAGCTGCGCTTCTCCAGCCAATCCAGCAGAGCCGTTACAGAGGCTCTGCGAATGCCAAGCCGCTCAGCAAGCGCGGATGGCGTCACAAGCTCCCGGCCTTCATGCAGCGTTAGCAGCAGCAGCAGATCGAATTTGCTTTCGGTAATGCCAAATTCGGCTAAGTGGTTATCCATGACGTCCAAAATATGATCGCCCAGCCACAGCATAAGCAATCCGATTGAAGCCGATTTCCGGTCCGTGTCCTGTGCAGCCGTAGCCTGCATGAGCTCCAGGTAGGGACTTGCTCCGAGCTTTGGCAGCTGCTCAGCCGTAAGCTCCTTATTATTTTTTCTAGCCATTGCGTACCTCCGCCTTTGCGGCTGCCTTGGTATCTAGTTTTTGCAAGGCAACGATTATAGTTAGATAATCTAATTAAATTTAATTTACGCTATTTTTTGCAATAAGGCAAGTCGTCTATGAAAAAAATAAGCCTTGCCCCGCGGCAAGACTTACAAATCCAATTTATTACAGAAAAATATTAGATTCCCTTGCGACCTGCAGCGCCTGGACGCGATTGCTCACACCAAGCTTTCGGTATATGCTCTTAATATGCCACTTTATCGTCTCGCTCGCATTGCCGAGCTTGGCGGCAATTTCCTTATTCGCTAAGCCATCAGCAATGAGCCGCAGCACCCGTATTTCCTGCTCCGTCAAAATCACTTTCGCCTGCTGCTTTTCTTCTGGTTCTACATGCAAAGCAAGAAGCAGATCCCTTACATATTCAAGCGTTACAACGGAGACTCGCTGCCCTTTATCTTTCTCATTTCCATGCCTAGTCCGTGTATAAGCGATGAGCAGTACGGCCATCGGTTCGCCTTCATCAATGAAGCTGCGAATGTAGCCTTGCGGCTCGGCAAGCCGCAGCGCTCCCTCCAGATGTGCAAGCGCAGCATCCATTTGGCCCATTTGCTCAAAAATCAAGCTTTGCAAATTCATGCTTTTTATGCGGTCGCGCAGCCGATTCTCCGCGCTTAATAGCTGGAGCAGCCTTCCCAACAAATGCAGCGCATCCTCCGGTCTGCCGCAGGCAGCAAGCACTCTGGCCAATATGAGATGCTCAGGCACACGGCTTAGCGATACCTCGTCCGTATGCAGCATGCCGCAATGATGGAGCCAATTTTGCGCCTCTTGGATGAAGCCTTGCCGCAGAGCGAGACGAGCTTGCTCCGCCTCAATTCGCAAATGGAACAACACTGCATCGGGAGAATCGATGTGCGACTTCAGCTGCATGAGCAGCTCCGCGGCCCGCTCGCTATTTCCCTTGGCCTGCTCAATTTGTGAAGCGCTAACCGCTAATTGAATCATAATTCGGGCAAAAGGCTTAATATCGTCGCGTCCAAGTGCCTGATTCGCATAAAACGAAGCTTCATCCAGCCGATTCCATTCATAAAGCAATTTGCTGTACGACACGTTGAGGAAGCCGATAAACGGGTATTGTTTTTTATTCTCCCATGCTTTAATCCATTTCAGCAAAAATGCACCCGCCGCATGAAGATCGTTTATAAATGCCAAATGGTCGTCAAAGGCATCATAGCCTTGATAGCGATTGCGTCCCATCGTTTGAAAAAAACTGCCCTCTGGCATGTATTGCTCCACTAGCTCAAAATAATCCGACGTCAGCTTGAGGTCTTTATGTAAATAGGAAACGATGGAGCAAAAGAAATAAATATTGCCCATTGCCTGCTTCCAATCCGCTTCGTTTAATTGCCCTTGCAGCGCCGCAAAGCGAATTTGGGCTTGCTCTATTTTGCGAAAAGCTGCCTTCCATTCGCCCACTCCGAGCAGGACAGAAATATAAAACATTTCGACCATCGGCTTGTCTGCAAAGGCGCTTTCCGGCATGACGGACAGCCATCTATTTAATACAATGCTTTTGGTTTGCATGAAGGCCATCAGATTCTTTTCCATTAAACGTACGGCATCGCTATACTGCTGGCCTTGCAGAAAATGCTCAACCGCCTCCTGCTCAAGCCCCCGGCTCTCCAGCCACTGGGCGGCACGAATATGCGCTTGCAGCATTTTATCTGGATTTTTCCTCGCCAGCTGCTGCTGCAAAAAATCTGAAAGCAAATGATGATACCGATACCAGCCGCGCTGATCGTCTAGCGGGATAATAAATAAATTCAAACGTTCGATTTTTTCTAATTGCTCCTGGCTGTTGGCACAGCCCGTTACCGCCTCGCATACAGAAGCGTTCAACCTATGTAAAATAGACGTTTCCAGTAGAAACTCGCGCAGCTGAACCGGCAGCTGACTAAATACTTCCTCCAGCAAATAGTCAGAAATATGATGATGATGCCCATTAAACTGTTCAATCGATTCCGTTATGTTGCGGCTCTGCTTTAAGGAAATGGCAGCCAGCTGCAATCCGCTGATCCAGCCCTCCGTCTGGAGACACAGCAGTGTCACCTGTTCTTTCGTTAAATGCAGCTCCGTCATATCGCGAAAAAAAACAAACCCTTCCTCCAGCTCGAACCGCAAATCGTGCATTTTAATTTGATAATATTCGCCTTTCGCCCGCAGCCTTGCTGTAGGAATGGAAAGTTCATTTCGACTGGCGATATATATATGAATGTGAGCAGGCAGGTGCTCCAGCAAATAAATGAAAGAATGCTGAATGGCCGGCAGTTCAATAAAGTGAAAATCATCAAGAATGATGACCAGCTCGCCTTCCAGAGCAGCCAGCTCATCTTGCAGCATGCTCATCGCGGGCTCTGCGGACACCGATGGCCCTTTTTCGATCAAGGATCGAAGGGACGGAGCAAAGCCGGCAATACGGGCCTGAATGGAAGCTGTCACATAGCTCCAAAATGTAATCCAATCATTGTCATGCACATCCAGTGAAACCCATGCCACTGGCGAGCTGCATAATTTTGCCCACCCGCTTAAGGCTGTCGTTTTCCCATAGCCAGCTTGCGCTGCAACTACGGTCAACTTCGCTTTCATTCCCTCGTCGAGCTTGCTCATCAGCTTCGGCCGAAATAGCAAAGAGCTGCGAATGGGAGGAACATGAAGTTTAATGCTTGCCATTACTAATGGACACCTCCGAAAATGCCTATGTATCGATACTCATTATTTCAGGCCACGCCCTAGTATAGCAGAAAATTGGGCAATAAAAATACGGCCCATACTGTTTGACCAGTACCCGCCGTATTTGATAGGTTAGCGTATGAAATAACGATTGTTGAGGTGTCCCACAGATGGACAGCGCCTCCAAGCGGAAGCGTTGCCGCCATCTGTAGTATAGGCTGGCACCATTGGAGCTGGGCAGCTCGGCTGATGCCTTGAGAGGCAAAATGCGTCATATTGTGTCACTAAAAAAAACAGTGCTGTATTCTTGTTTATCATAATATGAAGCAAGCGATTAGAAAATCCCCCGTTTGGGGGGGGAATCAATTCGTTTCTTGAAACAGCTGCTTCGCTGCTTGAATAGCAGCTGCGGCACGCGGCCAGCCCGCGTAAAAAGCAAGATGGGTTAATGCCTCCACGATCTGCTCCTCCGTCAGGCCATGCTGCCTCCCTAGACGAATATGGAAGGGCAGCTGCTCCGTCGATCCGCCGGCCACTAATGCGGATATCGTAAGCAGGCTGCGATCCCGAAGCGACAGCTGCTCTCTTTTCCAAACCTCTCCGAAGAGCACCTCCTCCGAATATTGGACAAATGCGGGCGCTATATCTCCGAACGTTTGCCGGACATTTGAAGCGATAGCTTCTGGAGGGTTAATCATTTGGGCGATCCCGCTGCCGAACGTCCAATCCGCAAGCTCCGTCCCGACGAGCATGATGAATACATCTTCCTCGCGAATGGTCAGCTCGCTCGCCAAACGCTGCGCTACCCTTTTATAAAAATGCTGCTTTTGCACCGTGCTTCTACCAGATTTCAAAGTAATTTGGATAAAAAGCAACTCATCGGTCCGCCTAATATTTAGATAATGGGGACTATAATAAAATTCGCTTGCCCGATGCCCATGGAATACTTGAAAAAAATCATCCTCCGGCACATGGAAATGCTCCATAAGTGCACCCATAATGACCTGACTAATGGCTGACAGCTGTGGCTCATCATATTTATTTTCCAAATAACTGACTCTGACGAATGGCATGCTGGCTTCCTCCTTCAATTGGATGCCCTCATTGTACGCCTTCCCCATTTATTTGTATAATTGAATAAAATCATATTCTTATTCAGTTTTATCGAATAAGATTATTAGCTATAAACAAGGAGCTGTTCAGCATGGATTTGAAGGAGTTAACAACGTTTCAAACGATTGTTCAAGAAGGAAACTTTTCCAAAGCCGCCCTCAAGCTGCATTATGCCCAGTCTACCGTCACTAATCAGGTTCAGCGGCTGGAGAAAGAGCTTGGCATTCAACTGTTCAAACGGGGCTGGGACGCCGAGCTTACGGCCTCAGGGCAGCTGTTCGCCGCCGAGGTAGGCAAGCTAATTGGACATTGGCATTATGTAGCGGAGCAGGCGAAGGCTTTGCAGCAAGAAGAAATCGGGACGGTCAGCGTAGGAGCGTTAGAATCGCTCGCAAAGCAGGTACTGCCTGCTTCACTCCGGCGCTTCCAAGCGCATAAGCCTCGTGTTTCCTGCCATTTTGTTATAGGCAACACCGATACTTTGTCTCACGCAGTGCTGCAAGGTAGGCTCGACTTTGCCATTTGCGGGGAACCTGCTGATTCGACTTCCTTTCGCTTTGAGCCCTTGTTCGAGGAAAAAATCGTCTTTGTGGCAGCGAATGACCATCCATTAGCAGAAAGGGGAGGCATAGATTTTGCTGAGCTGCTTGCTTATCCTCTTCTCATTGGAGGGGCTACATGCCTTTATTATTTGCGATTATCCAAGCAGTTTTCACGCTATGACGAATCCCCCCTCCTGCATACGGTCAGCCAAATTTCTGCGATTCCGGCATTTATCCAGCAGACAGACGGTATAGGCGTTGTTCTTGCTTCGACACAGCTGGCTCCAAATCTTGTTGCCCTTAATGTACAGCTCAAGGATGCTTCCATTCCCATTGGCTTGCTGCAGTTGCGAAATGAGACCTATGCGGCCACATCGAAGCATCAATTGATGCAATATATCAAAGAGGAGCTGCCACTTGCTTAAAGTAAGCTTATAGGTTTATGATAGTCATATAAATGGCTTACTCACCTATAATTATTAAGCAAAAATTCATAT
The DNA here is from genome assembly GCF_000971975.1 of Paenibacillus algorifonticola. GTDB lineage: Bacteria > Bacillota > Bacilli > Paenibacillales > Paenibacillaceae > Pristimantibacillus > Pristimantibacillus algorifonticola. Next base: position 463,832 of record NZ_LAQO01000001.1, read on the forward strand.
ATCTTATAAATTCATTGTTTCTACTTATAATAACTTTAAAAATAAAGGAGGCATTTTCGTGGATCATGTGGACAAACAAATTTTATTCCATTTGCAAAATCAAGCGAGAATTTCCATGACGGAGCTTGGCAAAAGTGTGGGCCTGTCCCAACCCGCTGTAACGGAAAGAGTCAGGCGGCTGGAGGAAAAAGGCATTATCGAGGAGTACCGCACGATCATTTCTCCGGAAGAAATTGGCAAGCAATCCGTCGCCTATATGCTGTTTCAGACGCGGGATTGCCATGCCTTTCTTGATTTTGTCCATTCCTCTCCCGATGTCATGGAGTGCCACCGCATCAGCGGCCAGCACAATTACTTATTGAAAGTGATGACCGACTCCACCCGCTCTCTTGAAGAGTTCGGCAATCAATGCGATAAATATGGCACCTATACCATTTTGATCGTGATGTCGTCACCCATTGATCATAGGCATCTTATCCCTGCTCTTGCGGAGGCACCGTACCTCACGGATTTAGGCTGATACAGCTCAGCTTCTGTTCGAACGAAAACCATGTTCCTTGGCAAGCCACGCGATGAGCAGAGCTACGATTACCAGCAGGAACAGTGCCCATGGGAAGGTAATAACACCAAGCGTTTCGAGCAAAATCGCACCGATTAATCCGCCACCGCCAATCGCCAAATTCCAGGCCGTCACCAGCATCGATTGCGCTACATCTGCGTGATCGCCAGCGGCTTCGGCCACCGCTGTCTGCAGCAGCGTCGCCGCCCCGCCGAATGTCACCCCCCACAAAGCAATGGCTATATAAATGATCATCGGCTCGCTGCTGCCTATGCCCAGAAGTACGGATGCGATGGCGAAACCCGCAAGGCTTATTAAGACCATAGTCCGCAGCATGCGGTCAATCAACAGGCCAATGAGTACGATGCCTGCAACCGATGCCACTCCAAAAACAAGTAAAATGACATCAACGCGCTCCACAAGCCCGACCACAGCCAAATAAGGCGCTATATACGTATAAAGAATGTTATGTGCAAGCATCCAAGCCAGAACGACGGCTAAGACGGGCCTTACTCCCGGGATTAGCATTACGCTGTAGAGGGAACGTCTCTTGGCAGAAGGTTGCCCTGCAAAGTCGGGCATCTTCCACATAATCCACAAGATTAGCAGCACGGCAAGCAGCGACATCATTCCAAAAACAAACCGCCAGCCCGCAAACACTCCAAGGAAAGTACCTGCCGGAACACCAAGTGCAAGCGCGATCGGTGCACCGAGCATCGCTACAGCCATGGCACGGCCCTTCAGCGCATCAGGCACCATGCGGCGAGCATAGCCTGCTGACATGCCCCATAATATGCCGGAGCTAACACCCGCCATAAAACGGGCAATTATGGTCAGCCCATAACTGGAGGAAAACGCCGTTACGCTGTTGAACAGCAAAAAGCCGAACATACATAGCAGAAGCAGAGGCCGCCTACGCCAGTTGCTCGTAGCCGCGGTCAAAGGAATGGCTGTCAATAAGGTGCCCAGCGCGTACGAGGTGACCAGTTGACCCGCAAGCGCCTCTGAAATATGGAGTCCCTGACCGATTTGCGGCAGCAGGCCTGCGGGAATCGTCTCCGTCAGAATACATATAAATCCTGCCATAGCGAGCGCCAATAATGCGCCCCAAGGCAGACGATCAGATGCTGGAGCACTGGCTGCCGCACTGCGAGCAGAAGTAAGATGATGCTTGTTCAATGTAAAACCACTCCCTTAATAAAATGTTAACTCGCCAGCAAAGCCATCCATCGTTTTGCTGCTTTAAGTTTACATAAACAGGAGCGTGATTTACATGCACCGAACAAGGTATATGAGTCATTTTTCAATGGAATTACATGTAGATGTCCATCTATACCGTTAATTTAAAAGTTCATTTAATCCAGCTTTTAATAAAAACGCTGCATGCGATTAAATTGGTCAAGCTGCAAAAACAGCTCCTTCATAAATGCCTCGCTTGCTGCGGTCAGCTTTTTTTCTGATGCACCCAATATAAATGCACGACGGGCTTTTCTTTAATCGGTATCGGAATGATTTGTCCTGTAGCCACATAAGGGTCCATTTTCAGCGACATATCCATATAAAAGCAAATAGCCATTCCTTCCGCAGCTACACATTTTGCTTGGTCATGAGTCTCCTGCTCATTGGCGGGCTAAGATTTCGTGTCTATGGGTATGACACGAAGCATTTTTCCGAGCGAGTTTTCATTCTTAAGGTATTCCAAATGGCATTCTCCGGAGCCGAGCAACGTGCCAAGCTGTTAAACTCGATTAAATGCTGGGATACTGAAAAAGAGCTGTTCTTCTCAGAAACCGAGTACTCCAAAAACATGGACTGGGAAACGTTCCAGAAGGAATACCGCGACTCCATCGACTTTAGGAAAATGCTGCAAATGGTGCCGGGGATTGGAGCAGTGGCGGGTGCTTGGGCGAATTACACCATTCTTGAGGAGTTAGGCGAAGCCGCAATGAACGCTTATCGGTTGCGAAGATTGAACGATGGCTAGTGAAGCTTGGGTTATATGTTTCCTTCTGTCGTTTTATATCTGCCTCAGTGGCATCCAGTGATGCCTTTATAACCTGCACGATCACCGGAAGGTTCATCGATGTTATTAGGTTATTTGGATGGACCATATTCTAGACGTTCCTCACAGCGAGAGGAATAGGCAATCATTTAAGACAAATTAGATATCCGTTTTATGATTAGGAATGCATAATAAAGTTATGCCGCAGAGTACTCCTGTTAAAACTCAGCTTATTTTTCGGAGAAAATACAGATGTATTAAAGAGACGTCCAATTATAAAAACTGGAGGGTTTTAAATGCAGAAGGTCATTTTGAACAATGGTGTTGAGATGCCTATATTGGGCTTTGGTGTATTTCAAATTGCAGATCAAACGGAGTGTGAACAAAGCGTTTATGATGCTATTACGGCAGGCTACCGGCTGATTGATACGGCTGCCTCATATTTAAATGAAGAAGCAGTTGGCAGAGCGATTAAACGGAGTGGCGTAGCAAGAGAGGAATTGTTTATTACTACGAAGCTTTGGGTTCAGGATGCTGGTTATGAACGTACAAAAAGAGCATTCGAAAAGTCACTGGAAAGATTGCAATTGGATTATTTGGACTTGTATTTAATTCATCAGCCATTTGGCGATGTGCATGGCTCATGGCGTGCTATGGAGGAATTAAATCGTGAAGGTAAAATTAGAGCAATTGGCGTAAGCAATTTCCACCCGGACCGTTTGATCGATTTAATGATTCATAATGAAGTAGCTCCTGCCGTTAACCAGGTTGAAACGCACCCTTTCAACCAGCAAATCGAAAGTGCAAAATTCATGAAAGAGAACAATGTGCAGATTCAATCCTGGGCCCCATTTGCTGAAGGGAAAAATAACTTGTTCCAGAATGAGGTATTGGTATCTATAGGCGAAAAATATAATAAATCCGTTGCTCAGGTGGTTTTACGTTGGTTGACACAAAGAGAAGTTGTTGTGATTCCAAAGTCTGTTCGCAAAGAAAGAATAATCGAAAACTTTAATATCTTTGACTTCGAATTAAGACAAGAGGATATGGAATCGATAAGTATGTTGGACACAAAACAGAGCCTGTTCTTTTCACATCGCGATCCTGAGATGGTGAAATGGCTCGCTACCCGTAAACTAGATATTTAATGGATACGAACATGAGGCTGCAGCAACAAACTAGCTGCAGCCTTTTTTTCCATTCAATTAGCGTATTCTCACCATTACTTTAATCTCAGCAATTACAATATTTCGATATACCCTTCTGTTCCATGCACCCGAATTCGCTGCCCATCTTTTATCAGTTTGGTAGCATTCTCCACCCCGACAACTGCTGGCAAGCCATATTCACGTGCGATAACTGCACCATGGGTCATCAGTCCACCAACTTCGGTGACTAGTCCTTTAATGGATACAAACAATGGTGTCCAGCCAGGGTCGGTAAAGGCGGTGACTAATATATCTCCATCTTCTAGATCAGCATCTTCCATTCGTAAGATGACACGTGCGCGTCCCTCAATCATACCGGAAGAAACAGGAAGACCTACAATAGCTTCGGCTGGGAGATTTTCTCGTTTGTACTTACCCGAAATGATTTCACCATCAGACGTAATAACACGTGGAGGAGTAAGTTTTTCATATAAGTTGTACTCGTCTTTTCGTCTGCTGATGATTGGGTAATCCAGTTTATTTGTGCGTATGACATCGCGAAGCTCTTCAAAAGTGAGAAAGTATATATCTTCTTTTTCATGAATAACGCCCGCTTGTACGAGCTGTTCGGCTTCTTTCAGTAAAGCTTGCTTATATACGAAGTAGCGATTAATCATGCCGTATTTTGGATATTCACGATAACCGATAAAATTCCGAATGAGGCTGATCATTCGTTTTGTCTCTTTGGCTTTTCGTTCACCATCCGGCAATTGTTTCAATCGGTCTAATAACTCTTGTTCTTTTTCTAAAGCTTCCTGTCGCCCTTGCTCAAATTTCCGCTTGCCAGCATCAGGCTCAAAGTTTTTGATGTTACCCAGAATCATCGGGATAAGTGTAATTGGTTTTTCACTCCAACGCGTTTTAGTCATATCGATTTCTCCGGCACATCTCATTCCGTATTTATGGAGATAAGCATAGATAGCATCTAGCGTTTCCTGTCCACCATTAAACTTAACGAGTTCATCCAAAAAGTTATCCTCTTTTACATGCTGTAAATAAGCAATTACTTCTGGATAAGGACGAATCGCATCTGCGACATCCATTAGCTCCAGGCCCATTTCCGAAGTAATATTGTTTGGTACAGATTGAGAAAGTATATCTGCTACGTTTTTTTCACCTAACCACTCGCTCATTTTTTCATTGATCCATGATGAAGCATTCATAGCAGCCATAAACACACTCGAACTTTGTGGGTCAAATAAAATCTTCTTTAATTCTAGGATATCTTCTAGAATAAAATCAAACAAATCCGATCCCGATTTCGCTTGGATGTTTTGTTTTAACTCTTCTATCGATGTTTGACTTCGCTTAATCAAATCAGAAACGATTGCCCAATCGTTCTCGAATTGTGCCAGCATATCTGTATGACTTCTGCCCAGAATCGGTGCTGTTTGATCATTTGGTAACAATTTTATAAAATCCCGCTCTATTAGGGTCATGAGTGCGCCTTTTATGAGCGGATCGGATCCCAAGGCATTTAATAAGGTTTCCCGGCCGACAGGTGTAGCCATCCTAGGTGCAATATCAACAAACAACCTTCCACCAGCTGTACGCATGGGTGCAGGAGTCGTTAACAGATAAAAAGACAAGCCTAATGGTCTTATCGGATCGGTCATCATTTGTTGATGACCGACCGATACATAGATGTGATTTTCTTGATCATTCGCTTCAGGGATCGGGTATAAAGTAGTGATTGGCCGGCTCTGGACAATATAGAAGGTATCCTGGTCCAAGCACCATTCGATGTCCTGAGGGCAGCCGAAATGTTGTTCGAGCTTTCTTCCTAAGCGTGCAAGTTGTAAAATTTGCTGATCAGTAAGGGTTTGAGTCTTTTGCTGATCAGGATCGAGCTGCTGTGTCTCTGTTCCGCCTGCTTTTAGTCCATAGATAGCCAGTTTTTTGGTTGCTATCTGCTTTTCGACGATTTTCTCTTCCTGTACTTTATAACTATCGGCAGATACTAAGCCAGAGACCAGTGCTTCTCCAAGTCCAAAACTGGCATCGATGGATAGCAGCTTTCGGTTGGAAGTGATCGGATCAGCGGTAAATAAAATTCCTGACGCCTGTGGGAAAACCATCCTTTGAACGATAACGGATAAATAAACTTGGCTGTGGTCAAATTTGTTTTGCATGCGGTAGATTATCGCACGCTCCGTAAAAAGGGAAGCCCAGCATTTGCTGATATGCTGCAAGATGGCTTCTTTGCCGATGATATTTAAATAAGTGTCATGTTGACCCGCAAAAGAGGCATAGGGTAAATCTTCAGCAGTCGCACTAGAACGCACTGCATAAGCATGTTCATCACCAAATTTGGACAGATAGTGAGTAATAGCCTTCACAACATCAGAAGGAATTTCTACTTCCCTAATAATTTGTCGAATCATTCGGCTGATTTCACTAATTTGATCTCGATCTTCTACTTTGAGCATCGCTAGTCGATTGAGCAAAGCATGATACGTTTTGTTTTGCCCGATGGCTTTTTGATATCCCGCAGTTGTAACACAAAACCCTTCTGGTACTTGAATCCCTTCCATTTTTGATAATTCCCCTAAATTCAACCCTTTGCCGCCAACGAGCAACAGCTGCGTTTTTTCCGATTCCTTAAAACCGAGAACGAAAGAACTCATACCCACCTCTCCTAACCATTAAATTGAGAAAAAACAATTGACCAATGCTATTTGCACACGAGCGAATCGGAGTCGAAGTCACCCCCGACCTGTCAATATGGCGCTTTCTCGTACAAATTCGCAGGCAATGCCTGCACGAACGGCGACCAATTGCCCGTCGTGTAAAGATGAAGCCGGTGCATCGCCCGCGTACAAGCCGTATAAAGAAGCTTGCGTTCGTTGTCCCGGCCGTAAGCTTCGGGCGAAGCGTCATAGACCAAAACTGCATCGAACTCGACACCTTTGGCGAGATACACAGGAATAACCATCTCCGCTTTTTCAAAGCGCAGCGTCTCCTTCGTGATGAGCTGCAGAGCTTTGCCTCCTTGAATCCGTAACGCTTCATAGGCCTCCCGGCTTTCGGCTGCTGTCTTCGTAATGACGGCGATGGAATCGAAGCCCTCGGCCTTGAGCGCCGCAATGTCTGCCACAATTTGCGTAGCACGCTTCTCCCCGCTGTCCAGTCTCGTCAGAAGAGGCTTTTGGCCTCCCCTTTCAAAAGGCACAATCGCTTCTCCGCCCGGAAGCATCGATTTCGCAAATTCAACAATCTCCCTCGTTGAACGATAACTGCTTACAAGGCAGAAAAGGCTTGTTTCGGCTTCACCGAAAAGCTGGACCAGCGGCGAATTGGATGCAGCCAAACTTGTAGCCTGCATGAAGATCGCCTGCCCGAAATCGCCTAGCACCGTCATCCGGGCACGGGGAAACAGCTTTTTTAAATATTCATATTGAAACATCGAATAATCCTGACCTTCATCAACGAAGACATACCGGATTTCCGTGTTCTTCCGGACGCCTTCGATCATTTCTTTTACATACAAATACGGAGTCGCATCCTCATGAAACAACTCGCTTCGAAGCAGCCTTTCCTTAGTTTGCCTGCATATTTCTGGCCATAGCGAGGGGATATCGGCCCCATTCGTTTTCTCCTGATAAGCGGCTTCGTCAACAAACAGTTGGCCGTATATGCCTTTGACATCTACAAACGAGAATTTCTTCACACTTTTCCTTAGCGGTTTAAAGCTTTCTTTCACGATCCTTCGGCGAAGCAGCTCTTCCTCCCTCTGCGCGAAGTCAAAGTCTCCTTCATCTTCCCGCCTCTTGTTGTTCATTTTCTCGCGAACTGCGGCTATTTGTTCCGTAAGGTCAAATACTTCCTTCTCCTTATGCAGCATTTCGAAAACTTCCGCGTAATGCTCGGTGTCTAGATAATTCATTTCTTCCTGCACCCAAGGCGCTTGCCGTTCCATGCGTTCCAGCGAGGCCAGTTCATCGAGCAGCCATTCCTGCAAGAGAGCGACACGATTGAATAGCGGCAGGGAACGGTCATAACCGTAAAATTCCGCTCTCATTCGCTCCGCGGTGATTAACCCGCTGTCCCGAATCCGAATACCGTTGAATTGTATGCCCTCCCTTCCCAACCACATTCCATAGTTCTGCAGGGCTTGCAGGAAAGCCTCAGAAGCTTTATACTCGATCCCCTGAAGACGAGCCTCATACCCCCGCGATCCTTGTGCGGTCAGTACAAATTCGATCTGATCAAAGGCATCCTCCGGTCGTAACGAGGAACCTAGCCAATAGTCGAGATATTCTTGAAAAGTCGTCTGCTGCATATTCTCTTCACCGAGCTCCGGAAGGACGGTGGAAATATAACTGGTAAACATCGGATTCGGTGAGAAAAGTACGATTTGATCGGCCCTGATTGTCTGGCGATGTTTGTACAGCAAGTACGCCACCCGCTGCAATGCCGCAGAAGTCTTACCGCTGCCGACCGCCCCCTGAACGATAAGCATCTGGCTTTTATCATCGCGAATGATGGCGTTTTGTTCCTTCTGGATGGTTGCCACGATACTCTTCATTTGCGAGTCCGCAGCTTTACCAAGCACTTGCTGCAGCAATTCGTCTCCAATCGTTTCGCTTGTGTCAAACATGTTGAGAATTTGCCCATTTTGAATCTGAAACTGCCGTTTAAGCTCCATCGTCCCTTCGACTCGTCCGGTCGGCGTGACATAAGATGCCTGTCCGGGGGAGTGATCGTAGTATAAGCTTGCGATTGGCGTACGCCAGTCATAAACCAGGAAGGTTAATCCGTCATTGTCAACGAAGGAAGATACGCCTATATAGATTTGCTCACTGAGGCTCAGGCCGTCTTCTTGAAAGTCGATGCGTCCAAAATAAGGAGACGGAAGCAGACGGTTCATGCTTTTCCATTGCTGCGTCAACAGCTTGTATCCGCGCTCCCGTTCGGCCAATACCGCTGACTGCTGGTTAATCGTGTAGAAGGTCTCTTCGAAATCTTCATACGTGCTTGTATTGATCGTAACCTCCTCCCAAAATCGCTTCCGGATGTCCGCTGCCTGATCGTACAGTCCGGCAACCTCTGGCTCCAGTTCATCGATTCTCGCCTGCAGCTTGTTCCTGACCTGTTCCATCTGCTCCTGTTCTTGTCGCCAAAGCTTCGCTTCCATCTTTTCAGAACACACTCCTTTTTCCGTTTTTTAGGAATAAAAAGAGCATTGACAAATCAAAGTTCCAGATGTACAATTAAAGTGGGAATGAAAATGAATATACTCTTTGATTAAATTTATCAATAGCGCTATCGATTATATCATAGTGTTATTTTTCGTTCAATTTATTTTTTTGCCCTCCGGTAAAGTTGAACATTGCCCCGGATTGTAGACAGATTTATACAAATTACTTTGGCGTTAAGCTATTAGGAGATGGCTCTTGGATTTAACAGCGTTCATCTTTTTTTATACCTGCCCATTGCTTCAACGCAAAACAGCCGATCATTTCGATCGGCTGTTTTGCTGCGTCCTTATGGTTCAACTATAGCTTCCCCTTAGTTCGACACGGTCGATTATTCCATTACTCCTTAAGTTTCGTCGCTTTTATATTCTAAAATATCTCCAGGCTGACATTCTAAAGCCTTACAAATCGCCTCTAAAGTCGATATCCGAATCGCTTTTGCCTTTCCATTTTTCAGTATAGAAAGGTTAGCCATCGTTATTCCAACCCTCTCCGAAAGCTCTGTTACGCTCATTTTCCTCTTCGCCAGCATTACATCAATATTAATGATTATCGCCATTTCATTCACCTCAGACCGTCAAATCATTTTCTGATTTTATATCAATAGCCTCTTGCAAAAGCCTCTGGAGAACTGCAGCAAACACAGCAATCACCAATGAGGCAAAAATGATGACCAGTCCGATTACCATGATGCCTGGGGCATCGACTTTTTGCGTTATCAGATAGAAGAATGGCATGCCTGCCACATACAGGCAGCTGATTAGGATTGCACAAAATTTTATGTTCTTTAAGACACGTACAGATAATTCCGAGAAAGCTTTATTGTGGTCAATATAGCTTAAAAGTTTTAAAGCTTGAAACAGTGCAAAGTAAAAAGGGATCGCTGCTGCATATAAATCGATGAAAAAGAGATATTTCAAATAAGCATGATCTGGATATGACTCTGCTATAAAATTCGCAATTTCTGGCACCAAAAATACGCATAAAGCAAGAACTGGAATGCCCATAAAAATAACCGCTGCCTTTAAAAAGAGTGTTGTTCCACGTTCCATAAAAAGCCCCTCGCTTAGAATTAAATTTAATTCGACTTTAACACGAAATTTATCGTTTTACAATAAAAATTTCATCTTATTTAATATATTATTGTTGTTGTGTAGAAATCCATTTTCAATTGAAAAAGAGCATTCTTCTATGCAGAGAAACGCTCTTTCAATCCTATTGCAGGAGGCTAAGCCGCCTCACTCACTTTCTGACGTTCACGCTTACCACCAAATTTCAATACAAATATGCCGCCGATAATGACCAGCACGCCCAGAAGCTTGTTGATCGTAAACGGAACCTGTTCCAGCCCCATCCAGCCAAGCGAATCCCATAATAGGGCAAATAAAACCTCCGACGTCATGACAATGGCAATTGCAATCGTCGGGCTAAGCCGCTTCATCGCCTGCACCAGGCTCATGACTACACCTACCCCGATCAAACCGCTGAACCAAAACCATGGCTGCATCTCCTGCCACGCAAACAGCTGCTTCCCTTCTAAAATAAAGCCAATCGTCAGGGAAGCCAGAAACCCGAGTCCCAATACGAGCGTCGTTGTCGCCCACGTTCCTGCCCGTTCATTTACCTTGCTGTTAAAAATCGCTTGTATGCTGACGAGCGAGCCCGCCATAAGCGAAAACAATATGCCTGTCATCATTGGCCCTGCTCTCCCTTCTGATCCGTATAAATATGATGATTGGCCCGTTTGCTTAAGGCGTCCTTATTTTTAATGACAATCCATTGCTTCGTACGCTCGACGAGGCCTTCCTCACAAAACTGCCGAATAACCCGGTTCAGGTGTCGATAGCTTGTGCCAATCAAATTAGCGACATCCTTCAAATTGTCCGTGCTGAGCTCCCCTTTAAATTGCGCATCGGATTCGTCGTAGGAGACCGACAGCAAATAGCTTGCCAGGCGTACTTCCACAGGCTGCATTACATTCAAGCTCATGGAATTGGATTTAAAATAAAACTTCCGCGTAATTTTCTCCAATAAAAACCGCAGCAGCGGCGCATAGTCCCTTCCATGCTTATCTAGCCAGCGATGCTGAACCCCTATCATTATAACGGGAGATACAGCCTCCACTGTATTGAGAAACTCCGTCCCACGTATATATTCCACATCGCCAATGACCTCAAGGGGCGTCTTAAAGGAAATAATGAGCGTCTTTCCCTCCGGCGAGTTCGTATATACTTTAATTTTCCCCTTCACCAGCACGTACATATGCTGAGGCGTTTCCCCCTGGCCGCATATGAGCTCCTCTTGTTCAAAGCTGTACAAGGTCAAATGAGGAAGCAGCGGCTCATTAAATACAGACTCCAGCTGGTGCAGCTGCAAATAATGACCCAGCAGCTCGCGGTCCTTTATTTCAATCATTTCTCCACTTCTTTCATGGCTTTGTTCGCCTTCGGCATCAACCTTTTAATAAAAACACACCACTAATCATCATGCCAATGCCGATCAATTGCGCCCCGCTTATTTTTTGCTTCTTCAAGCCGAAAAAGCCATTCGTCTCCATTATGACCGTCATGCCGAGCTGGGCAATCAGCAGCATCGATACCATAAGCGTGACGCCAATCTGTTGAATAGCTGTTACATTGCTGAAAATAATAATAGCTGCAAAAGAGCCGCCTGCCAAATATAAAGGCTTCACCTGCTGAAATTCACGCCATTTTCCGGCACCTACGCACATCAAAATAATCAAGGCCACGATAAAGCCGGTAAATTGGGTAAGCGTAGCCGCCTGCCACGTTCCGATGCTTCCGCTAATTCGGGTATTCGCTATTCCCTGCAGCGTAATACATGCCCCGCCTAATATCGCAAACAAAATGCCTTTCATAAGTCCTCTCCGTCCTCTTCGTTTCCTTAATTAAACGGCACAACGCCGCATATTGGGAAGGACATATGTCCCGAGCGAGAAAAAGACCGATTTTTGCATAGAGGTTATAACAGTCAAAAATAATAAAAGGCCCGTCCTCAATGAGGAACGGGCCAAGCTTACTGCTGCAAGTATTTTCACTTGTTGTTATTAAGAAGCATTTCCGTCATCAGCTCAAGCTGCTTCGTTACAGCTACCGGATCACTTTGCAAAAATAAATCGTAATCGAGCATGTACACCTAATTACTTTTCACAGCCTCCAGCTGATCCCATATGGCCGTACCTTTAAAGCTTTCAAAGGCTTCATTGTTGTCAGCATTTGTTGTTACTACAAGATGATCACCAACAAAATCAGGAATAACCTCGGCCGAAATTTCCATATATGGCGCAGTCTGTGCTTCGTTATTAATAAAATCGCTTACTATTCTTTCCTGAGGTTTTAATCCTAAATACTTATAAAGGACATTGCCTCCCATATTCTGATCTTTATAAACCCGGGTAGCTTTATCGAATACGCTCATAATGGTGAACGTTTCATCCGGCGCAATGACTTCACTTACTTTTTGTTTTGAAACAGCAACCTTCTCTTCGAAATTCTTGATCCATTGCTGTGCTTCGTCTACTTTCCCCAAAATATCACCCATTAGTTTAATATCCTTCACTGGGTCATAATAAGGCTCAATGACGATAGTAGGCGCTATTTTGGCAAAAGCATCATAACCGCCGCTTATCTCTACATACGCATCGATCAAAATAATTAAATCCGGCTCCAGCTCCAAAATTTTCTCCAAATCATGTTCAGCTGATTTCCCCCCGTCTGGCAAGCACTGATTAATAAGGTCAAACATAACAGCATGACTGCGGCAAAAGATAGCTTCGTGTTTCTTGACATAGCTGAATGTACCTCTCCTCTTTCGCAATAATGATTTTCATTATCACTATAGAGGAATCGATTTCCTGGAACAATAGACATCGTCATAGCCTACAGACTGGGCAATGCTCTGCAAGCTCAATTCTGACGAGCTGAGCCTTTTTTTCGCCTGCTCCACACGCACCTGAATTAAATAATCATGGGGGCTCGTCCCCACCTTCGCCTTAAATATCCGGGATATATAACTAATGCTGCAATCGAGCAATTGGGCCAGACTCTCCATCGTTATGGCTTCCTGGTAATGCTCATGCAAATAGCGAATCGTTTGTTTGACGAGATCTGGGCTGCTCTCCAGCGATCCATTGACGGACAGCTGCCGCAATAGCTCATGAACAAAATCATAAAACAACGATTTCACCTTAAGCTGATCCAAGGCTTGCCCATTATGCCATAGACGGTTCATTTGATTTAATTTGTCGTACAATGACAGCGGTTCATGGGGAACTGCGTGGAAAGGAGAGTGAAACGGCTTTCGCTCATCTGCTAAACGGTGAAGAGCATTGCCAATTGGAAATGGAAGAATCGCCTTATAGAAAACCAGATAAAATGCGAATTCTCCTGCAGCAGGCATAATCTCCAGGTTCGCTCCTTTGCCGCCGTGCAGCACATGAAACTGGTGGAGCCTGATTCCATAGTAAAACGTATTCGTTCCAGTTCATCATGAGACCCTCTTCCAAATCATTTGTACCGTTTGGTTATACTTTCATTATACCACGTACCCGGCACAAGCCTACTTAATGGAGCTGGCTAAATTCCATGTTAACTGTTTGATCCGATAACCCATTTTGCCAGTTATCATAAAATCAATCCCCCATTTGTGTACCCATGTTAACCCTTTCTCCGGTCCTAGGCCAATGCTGAAGCTATCCATATAGCCCGTATGCAGAGGAGCAGGCTTCCCTTCAAGATCAGCTGCTATAACTTTGCCGAGTCTAACCGCTTGCGGAATAGCCTCCTTGCAGGTCATGCCATCTGAACGGCCAGTATCCGGATCAATCACTTTCGCACAATCCCCAATACTGTATATGCCGCTAGCAGCCTTAACCCGATAGCTTGCATCAATTTTTACAAACCCGTCCTCTGTTGTCGGCAAGCCCAGCTGTCTTAAAGCCGGGTTTGGCATAAGACCTAATGTCCAAATGCACAAGCCAGCGGGCACCTCCTCTCCGCTGGACAAACGCAGGCGCCCGGCTGCTTCCGACAGCACTCGGCTTCCATGAACGACTGCTACTCCATTATCCGTTAGCATCTGCTCTAATTTCGAGGCCACTTTGCCTGGCCCATCCAAAAATAATCTTTCATGCGCATTAAACAAGCGAATGTGTACTTCATTCGGATTTAATCCCAGCTGCTTCGCATCTGTCCGAACATAATGGGCTAATTCGGCGGCCGTTTCAATGCCGCTAATACCAGCTCCCGCTACAGCTATCGTCATGAGGCGCTCTCTTTCGACCGGATTGGCTTCGATTGCAGCTTGCTGTAAATTGGCACGCCATGCTTTCCTAATGTTCATCGCATCCTCCAGCGTAGCAAGCGGCAATCCGCCTTTTTCCTCGCCGAGACGCCGTATGATACTACCAATAGCCACTACAAGCACATCGTAACTTATCGCCTGTTCATCTCCATTCGCATTCCGCAGCAGCAGCTGTTTTTCTGCTTTCTTAATTTCTGTAACGGTCGCCTGAAGCAGCTCAACACCTTCAGGAAACAATTGGTTAAGAGGTATGCAAATATTTTCGTCCGTTACCGCTGGCTTGAACAAGATAACCTTACGCAAGTGATAGCTATTTTTGTCGATTAGTACGAATCGGATAGGCTGGCTTCTTTTTCCGATATTTAAATTTTTGCGTAATTCTTTCATAGCATGGATACCAGCATATCCCGCTCCAATTACGATATAGGTCAACGTTTCCATTACATCCACTCCCTTTAAGTTCATTTGCTTATTTGTCTGTATGACGATAAAGGAGTGTTTTCTGTGACAGTGCCGTACCTTCAAGTACCTGACTGTAAAAAAAAGCCCCTCATGATGTAAATCCATCGTAAGGAGCCGTTTATTCATGCATCATTAAAAATGTCCCATAACTTTTTTAACGTTCAATATATGAGCCTCGCCCTAGGCGATCATTGTATTTTGCCGCCTGTAAGCATCTTTAATGTTTCCTTCATTGTCTCACGAATAGTCGTAATATCTGAGCCATAATACTTTTCTGTCTCCAGCTTGTGAACACGTTTATTTTTGACTGCAGGCAGGCTTCTCCACAGCTCCAGCTGTTCGATTTCCTCCATTGCACTCTTGTCGTCTCCCTCATCACGAACGATGAGCAGCATATGGTCAGCCGCATATTCCGGAAGCATCTCAAGCGAAATTTCGATGGCAGAGCTGAATGGATTTTTCTCAATTTCAGCCTTTACAGTTTCAGGAGCATTGGCTTGCAGTCCACTGTGGAGCATATAACCAGCGAAATTACGGTTTAAGTAAATACGCAGGCGGCCTTTTTCCACACGGAAAATGGAGACCGTCTCTTCACCTAACGACTCCTTTAATTGCGCCCTTGCTGTATTAGCTTCTTCCTCATAGCCCTTAATCCATGTATCGGCTTCCTGCTCCTTGCCTACCAGGCTGGCCAGTTTGGTAAAAATGCCGTAGATCGGATCTTGCTCAAAAGAAAGATAAAAGACTGGCGCAATTTTATTCATTTGCTCCATTTGCTCTGGGTAAATTTCAAAAAAAACAGTTGGTGCTACGATGAGATCCGGCTGCAAATCTAATATTTTCTCAATATTCGGCGGATCTCCAATCGGCTCTACGCCTTCCATTTGATCGAGCGTATACACGATTTTAAAGCTGTTGTCGCCTGCTCCAATCGGTTTCAAGCCAACCGCAAGCAGTTCACTTGCAAACTCGCCCGCAATAATTCGCTGCGGATCAACAGGCACTTCTACTTCTCTTCCTAAATCATCTGTCACCTTCTTGGTCGTTGCCGATTCGGATGCCTCAGCGCTTTCAGCTTTATTGTTCTCCGTCTGCTGCGTATTCGCTGGTTTATTTTCCCCCGCCTGTTCTTGCACATTCGTGCCGCCACATGCCGAAATGATTAGCAGCACCAGCAATACAGCACTCACAAGCAGCATTGCCTTAAAATTTTTAAATAGCTGTACCATTTTATCCTCCCGCCATATCTTTGATAATGATAATTAAGATCATTACAAATTGTATCCTAGTCCTGCTGCTGCCTCCATAGGCCATTATTGCATCCATGATGGATAATTCCGACGCCGACTCCCCTTCATTAGCAGCTCTGCTGCTTCATGCATCTGCTTCAGGATCGAAATGGGATCATTGTTGAGCCAATTTGCCACATCAATGTGATGAACATTACCCATGCGGACCGCGGGAAAATTATGCCATGCCTCCGTTTGCGTAATTTCCTGCCACTCGCTGCGGGCCCCGTTGTCTGGCTGAACAACAACAAGCAGATGCTCCGCCTCATAGAAAGGCAATTCCTCAATAGAGATGACACTGGAATGAAAATGTGCATTAAAAATGCTTTGCATTGAAATTTTATCAGGGGGTGCCAGCTGCAAGGAGTGATAAATGGGATAGCCCATATTAAGCATGCCGTATACTTGCAATAATTGCTCCCTCACACGCAAAATCGCAACCCGTTCACCACCAATACTGCCAAATAAACGTGACCGCAGCTCCGTACACTGCGCCTCATAGCTCTTTACCCAAGCAGCAGCCTCTTTCTCGCGGCCAAGTGCAGCAGCCACTGCAAATAATTGCGTATAGATAGGGTCTTCCAGTACATCAAGCTTAATCGTCGTAGCCACCGTGCTCAGCTGCTGCTCCAGCTCTGAATTTGCGGTCACAATCATCTGGGGATGCAGCGCTATAAGCTGTTCGAGATCCGCTTTCGGGGTCACTAAAGGGCCGATATTCAGAAGCTGATTTGATGCAGATACATGCACATAACCTCCTGCTCTATCCAAATCGGCCGCAATTGGCTCCATACCAAGAGCTTGGCAGTGGCCCAGTCCGTCCAAAGCTACTATTCGAGGTAAATCCTGTTCCTTAAAATGAGTAGGCGCCACGCCAATCAGTTGCTTAAAACGACGGCTAAAATGATAGGGATCTGAATAGCCAACCAGTCTGGCGATCTCCGCGATTGAATAGTGTGAATGCTTTAGAAGCGTCTTAGCCTTCTCCATTCGCAAACCCGTCAAATAGCCTATGGGACTGGTCCCTTTATATTTACGGAACATGCGAGAGTAATGATCGGGGTTAAGCTCTGCAATTTCTGCAAGCTGCTCGCGTGAAATGGTATGCTGAAAATGATCTTCCATATGGATGACCGTTTTATCGATTTTATCCTTGGAGTCCTGAACATATTGGGTACGAACACGTGCCTGCTCAAGGGGTTTTTGTGTGGATTGCCTTTGCATGAATGATCTCTCCGCCTTAATTGAGAATAATTATCAATAACAATATTATTATAGCATAATTAGTTGAATTCTTTGCTTCTAGTGTTGAGGGATCTATGCTTTTTTATAACGGGGCTTCTGATGACTTATATATTTGTTTCTAATCATCTTGCGCGGAATGCTGGTTCTATGTATAATAATAAAAGTGTCACTCGGGGCCTTAGCTCAGCTGGGAGAGCGCATCGCTCATCTTCACTACCATATAAAATTATTGAGACGCGTCTTGAATACCGCCAAGGAAAAGCTTCGTCTCCACAAAATTCATAATATAAAAACCCCGTAGAATAATATCTACGGGGTTACTTTTTTTATTTGAACGAATTCAGGAACTCGACCGATAGCATTTGTGTGACGCGCTCATTTACATCGAATTCGCTGCATCCTGTTACCTCGGAAAAATTTATTGTAACCCACATCTTCGCTTTTTCGTTAAACCGTCGTAACGAGACGATTTCTCCTGTATCATTTTTGAATCCATCATATTTATTACCGTTTATAATAATTTCGTTTCCCATAATGTCACCTCAGTTATGCTTGCACAATCACTCAAAACAATGTCCCTTCCCAGCCACGGGATACCTTTTCATGTGCCCGCTTAATGTATGTGGAAACCGTACCTTCTGAAAGCTTAAGCATCCGAGCAATCTGCTGATGCGGTATCGCATGCCCGTGAGCCATTACATAACACTCACGCTCCTGCGGGCTTAAAATCTCCAATACTTCCTCCAGCGCCTTTTTCTCATCCTCAGTGAGTGACGAACCGCTCCGACTGTTAACCGGATTTGCAAAGCTCTGCATAATCATCGGGTCCAGCAGCACGGTGTTTTGATACACGCTGCGCCGTTCGATGCCTCTGCGAGTGCCTGGCTGCTTGCCTGTATGCAGCCACATGATTGCATAGTTGACATCGGATATGGCCTCTTTGATCGTCTTGTAATCAGGATGCTGTTCGCCGGCATCTATCAATGAGCGCCGCAGCAGCCAGTAAGTGTTGCGATAGGACTGTTTGAGCTCCCTGAGATCGGTAAGAAATCCGTCAGTGCCAATTTCGGGAACTTTGCCTGCCCGTTGTGACTTGCCCACCCTCTCACGTCCCTTCTATTAGTAGCCCCAGCCGAAGCCGGGGCATTGATTAAATCCTGCTAAGCAGCACGATGAGCGTTACCCAAAATGCTGCACATGCTGCCAGCGCTGCGATGAGCCACCAGTTGAGGCGCATTAAAAGTCGTCCTCGCCGCCTGACTCTTCATGCTCATCGTGCTCCTCGTCCTCTTCTGGATCAGTGAATAGCAGACCGCCTTCTCGCTTCATGTCGTGCATCGGATCATCCTGCCTAGCTGCTTCCTCCGCCAACGCTGCAGCATGCGCCTCTTCAAGCGTCATTTGGTTCTTTTCGTCATATTCTTCAACTGTTTCAACTACTCCATCCTGTCCGACCGTTACCTTAACACCTTCATGTGGCTGTTCTGGCGGTTGCTCCTGAATATCGTCAATGGTAAGCTGATTCATTTCTTTCATCGACTTCGCCAGCCGCTTCACGTCCTCCGTAACAGCTCCGTGACGTTTGATTACTTCGGCATAAGCTTCAATGTCCGGCGGCACTGTCGTAAGCAATGGGCGACCGTCAGCAGCTTCCTTGACGTCTTTGTGGCGGTCGTATTTGAAGTCGAGCCCGAACAGCGCGTGGTCGAGAACATACACCTTTTGTGCTGGGGCCATCTGCTTCCACATGTCAGCGTTGAGGTACAAAATCGCATCTTTCCCCCATGTGCTGCGGAGGTCATCGCCGAGAACCTTGAACTTGCCGAAAACCACCTTCCCCTTCGACTTCCAGCCGCCATGCTTGAACAGGATCAAGAATTCCGAGTCCGCAAAGTCCCTATGATGCTTATTAATGATGTCATTCAACTGCTCGTAATCCTCTTCCCTGCCTACGCTATGAAACTTTTCTGCCGCTTTTGCTTTTGCCATGGATTATTTCCCCTTTGGTTTTGGATTTTTAATGCGATCAATCGCTAGATTCAGGTCAAACTTGCTTATTTTTAAGAGCCTCGCCAGCTGCGTGCGGGGCATGCCCGGATTAGCCGCAATCGTGTCCCATTGCTCCTGCGTCAACTCCAGAGTCGTTGCATGCTCGAGCAGCAAATCAGGTTCGCGGACTATGAACCCCTTTGCGTAATCCTCTGGAGTGGCGCGCCCGGTCTTATATGCTTTGTCCGTGGCATGCAGGAAGTGACCTTGCGGCGCCTGCTCTTTGCGGATCAAACCTAGATCGCACAGTATGGATATCACGTTGCTCGCGCTATTATGGTTGAGACTCATGTTCTGAATGATCGAGTTTTTAGTCACCTTATCGTTAGCACGGATATGCTCCAGCACTAAAGCCTGCTGTGGTGATATCTTGACAGGCTTGATTGTGGTCATGTCGCTTCCCCCTTACCCCCGTATAGGACTATAAGGTCAAGACAAGCTTTACCAGCGGTATTTAGCACCCGCTTGAGGCTATCAGCGTTACTGTAAAACCCTGACATGGCGATTGTATGTTTTATGTCTTGTAGCCCTTCCAGCAGCGCGGCGTTGGCTGCCATTGCTTCGTTCAGTTCTGAACGTGCTTCGTCTCCCTCGACTGATATCCCATACACACTATCTCTGCTTGCTTGAAGTTTTTTGCTCAACTTTGTGTTATCCTGTTGCAGCCTCTCTACCTCTGCCAGCAGCTGCTCCGTATTGCCGCTAGGCTCAACGTCAAACTTGCCTGCCTTAATCGCATCTCTGATGTATTGATGAGCCACTACAGCAGCAGGTATCAAGCCACCTTTGTATTTGGAAAAGTCGGCATCCGGACCCAGCCAGTCCAATAGTTTAGCGCGGTCCAAATGTTTAGTCATTACCGCTCACCCCTTCCAACAGTTCTGGATTATCCCAAACATTGCCCACGATGACCATACGCTCGTTATCAGGCACACCATGCTCGTCCACAAGCGGAAACAGTTTGAATCCCTGCCACTCAAAATAAACGCCTGTAATGGATGCTCGCGCCGTCTCATCCGTAAATGATGGATGACTGACGATATCACGTACTACCGTTCCAACTTTAACGACAAAGCGCCGAATCTCTCCGTCCACTTCCAACTCGGTAATGTCGCCGCCGAACATTTCTAAACCTTTTCCATCCGGAAGGCCCGTACATTGTCTGACTGTCTCTGGGCGAACCTGGAAAGCAAAAGGCAATCCTGCCTTATTCGAAATATAGCAACCCTTCTTAACATCTTTAACGTCAACTTGGAGAACGGTGAGATTCCCACTGTGCCAGTTGCCGTTTACGTCCTTGCCTTTAAATCTGTTTCTTTTTCTCATGCTCACACGCCCTCCTTAAGGTTAACAAGTCGTCCTGTCGTATCGCTGACATGATCTACGTCAAACCCCGAATCCGCTGCTCTCTGCTTAAGTTCTGCTTCGGTGAATTTCTGGTACCACTCCGCGCGCCATACTGCTACGCCATTTTCATAAAATGTGTGAACTACGATATTTTTGCTCATGTTCATCTCTCCCTATCGAGTTTTAATCGCTACAACTCTTTGACCATAATCATTCGTAGTTAATTCAACCTCTAAGATTTCCAAAAACTCATCGCCTACTTTGATGACTGCATCTTTATTCATGTCATGCTCCATAAGTTCTTTAATCAATAGTTGTAAATTCATCTATCATCTCTCCCTAATGGTTAATCCACGAACTGACGTTCTATCGAAAGGCGTGACAGGCCGCCAGCTCGTGGGTACGGCTGTATGGGTGGTACTATTCAGCGAGTATCTCCCAGATTGTTTTCTGTCCGGTTGGATGCTTGTCCAGACGCGGGCGAGACTCGCAATTCCAACTTCCGCCCTGCGTTTGGTAGAGTGACCTCCAACCCGAAGCTCTCAGGCTTGTGCCCGGTTCCTGTGCCAGTGTATAGGTGACAAGCCTGCGGTATCCCATAGCTTTCGCTGCTTGCCAGGCAGCTGCGTAAAGCTTGCTTGGCGCGTTTCGCGTCCCGTCCGTGCAGCAGCGAGTGACCTCTAACGTCCTACCGTTATCCAAATGCCTCGCTACCGGACGACCGACCATGACCACACCTACAACTTTGTGCTCGTCAGCCACCGCGATGCTAAATTTGTGACCCTGTGGTGCTGGGTGATGCCGATGATACTGCTCCACATAAGCGCAGGCGTCTGCATACGTTATCGGTTGCGTTTCTAGCACTGTCGTCCCTCCTCCGTTTTGTATGGGTGGTTATATGGGGTGATGCCTAACCCCAAATCAGCCAGCCTACGAATATGCCAAGCGAAAATGCTGGTCCGCAGATGATGAGCACAAACCTTAGCAACAATGATGCGTAAAAGTTATGACCGAACATGTCGTTCCCTCCCATGTATTCAGACCTAATCGACATCTGTAATTCCGTCAATTTCTTCCCCGCATGACGGACAAACATGGATGCAACAATCTCTGTAATCAGGATCAGATATACTACCGATGTTGCTTCCTGTAAAAACATTCCTTGTCGCTTTATCCCAATCTCGATTCCAATTATTAACTCCACATTTTGGGCATTTTGCTTTGAGTTTCACTTTATATCCCTCCCATGTATTTCTGTATTCAAAATTGAAAATACGCTATTTTCAAATATATTTTCCCATCATCACAAGTCCAATTTTTCAAAAATTCAGCTACTTCGTCCACTTTTGAAATATCTTTTGTAGTGGCGGTGGCATGATTGACGGGTTCTCTTTTCATCGCTGTTCTGGTCTTGCAACCTGGACAATCGCAATATTTATGCAATTCATAAATCTTTGTACCTGTAGCCGCGTTCCCATTGTCGTAACAGACCCTGTAATTTTGATACTTGGGTTTTTTCATATATATCCCCTCCTAGTACCCGTTAGCCTGACGCTCATGGTTAACGGCGTTCTTGGCTGCGTAGGCTGCTGAGACGTCCTCAAAGGTGAAGCCTAAACGTTGCTCGCCTAAAGCATGGAAAATGAACAAAGCTGCCCTGAAACACTCCCGTTTAAATGCTTGTACATCCTCGAAATCTCGTGTAAGCATCTTGTCTGCATGAATCATTCCCACATTATGCATTATTTCGGAGAAGAGAATTGTCGTTTCCCCTTCGACACCATCTTCCCAGCTATAGAGGTCTGATGCCGGAAGGTCAAGCTGCCGCGCAATGCTCAGGAAGAAATGCAGGCAGTCTACGTATTCCTCAAGGAGGGGATTGCTATAGCCTGTCATTCCTTTGCCATCGCATTCACTGCATTTTTTATATGGCTCACCACTGCCGCCATCTAGCAAATTTTGAATATTAGCTTCGCTATTCTCGTCCCCTGTACCGTTACAATAAGAGCATGTGATTTCCTTCTTCGTCCGCTTCTGCCGGTCATTACTCCAATGCTTAAACCCGCGCCATTCGTTCGCCAGCTCGGCAATTTCAACCTGTAACGCCAGCACCGTGTTTGGCAGCAGGTCTTTGCCTTCCAGCCCCTTCTCAACGATGATCTTGGCGTCCAGCGCCTTCTGCATTTCGTACATTTGTTCCAAAGTTAAAGTTGACATGTTTGTTCCCTCCTGTATTGGATGGCAGACCCCGAAGGGCGCCTAAAATAGCTTGAGTTGCTCCGAATCTTTTTCCCGAACCCACCCATTATCAACCCAATGCTTAGGAGCTTTTTTTCTCCATTGCTTATCAACCGGCTTCTTTAGTCCAAATTGATTTACAGCATTGTCGGTATAAACCCATTCCGATTCTGCCTCTACAGTAGGAGGATGTTCGTTAACATAAATAGTCGCGTTTTCTCTCTCTGGCTGGAATGGCACGTAAATGAGTGTTGCCATCGTGTGTCCGCCTCCTTTCCCCTCTATAGGGGGTTAAAATAAACTCTGCTGCCCATATTGAGCTGCTATTGGGTTTATCCAAAGGACTTCGATACGAGAACGACCCGCTTCTGCCGTTACAGCCTTTGTTTCTCGGCTCCAATCTCGCAATTTGTCGTTATACATCGGATGGTCATACCCCGATAGGAGTACCGGACCAGGATGAGCAATCAACGCTTCGAGCAATTCCTCGTGGTCAGCATCGTTCATTTCGTGCTTGTACATCCGTTTACTTCGAGTTGAGAGCAAGTAAGGCGGATCAGCGTAAAGCAGAACCTCGGGCCGCTTGTATCGTTCCAACAACTTCCCCGCAGGCTGACACTCAATCTGCACATTACGTAGCCGGTCTGTCACCTGCATTATTTTGTCCGGAAGCTTCTGCCAATCCTTCGCTGGATGTGGTGCATTTAAGTCGATAATATGTCGCCATCCGGTTCGGTCACTCGTTTTCCCGCCTCTTGCCATCCAACAGCGGACTAGAAAACGGCGGGCTCTCTCTATGTCTGAACCTTCCGAATCATAGCCTTTGTAGTATTCAGCCCTTGCATATGGAGTCCAGTGAATAAGTCTGGCCAGTTCCTCTGGTTGATCTCTAATTATTCGAAAAAGGTTTGAAACTTCTCCGTCCAGGTCGTTCACCGTCTCCAATATGGAACGGTCTTTGTTGAACAACACCGCCCCGCTGCCAAAGTACGGCTCCAGATACGTCGTATGCGGCGGCATATGGCTGATAATCCAGTCCGCCATACTCCATTTGCTGCCGGGGTAGTGTAAGATGCGCGGTGCGCTCATGTGTGTCCTCCTCTCCTCTATAAGGGGGTTTACTCAACCTCTACAGTGCCTTTAATCACTGGAAGCAGCCTTTCCAGCTTGTCGATAAGATGATCATAGTCCTTGATGTCAAAAGACCCGTTTTCATCTACCGCTAAATCGTCGTGTACATTCTCAAGTCCGAGCCTAATTCCAGTTAACAGGCGACTTAGTTCTGCTTTTGTAATCATTTTGGTGTGTCCTCCTCTCTGTATGGAGCTATACCAGCCCACGATTATTCAGATTCCCTGCAATCAGCGCACAGTTCCTGAGCAGTCAGCACAGTGCAGCGGACGCATCTTCTAATTGCCCCCATTATCTTAGCGTCCTCAAGGATGCTGCAAAATTCTATCTCTAACTGCTCAATCTCCTTTTCCAGCTCCATAGCCTTATGTGCCGTTAAAAGCGCGACCTGCTTCACAGGTGTTTCATATTCCATAAACACACTGCGGTCTTCTTTTTTCTGGGAAATCAACTGCGCCCACAAATGAAAATTATCCAAAACGATCTGTTTCGGCTCTGTACGATTCTCATAGACTGGCGTAGTGTAGCGAGCGTCTACCTTTTCTGCTCCAACAGTTTCTTGTTGCTTCATTTTTCCCGTCATCTAAAACACTCTCCTCATATTTGGGTATGGAGCTATAGGGGTTATCATCCCTATAGCCCTAAATCGACAATTGAAGCTGCCCTGCCGGCTGCTCGGCGTATCTTTCAAACGTCAGCACCTTGCCTGCTCCCACGCATAATTCCGGCAGATTAGCCCGTACCAGCTCCGTTGCCATCGGTGGCGAAACTGAGTTTCCGCAGCGGGCCACCTGCGCTGATTTCGAGACCTTACTGCCATCACCGTATTTGTCGATAACATAATTTTCTGGGAAGCCCTGTGCTGCGAATAGTTCGTGCGGCTCGAGCATCCGCATGCCGATATCAACGATCTGATAGTCGACACCGTGCACCGTTACCAGCCCAAAGCGGTCATGCGTCGGCACCGTATTAAGTGGCTGCCGAACGTCCTGCCCTACGCTTGTCCCGTTGTACTGCGTGAGGAATGCCCGCACCTCGCCGACATGCAACCCGCCCGCCGTAATTGTTGGCATAGGCTCCGTTACTGGTTGCCCGTCCTGACAAGTGCCGCGTAGCTTAACCAAGTGACTCGTAACAATGGCGTTATGATCTACCGTTGTCACGGTCGGCAGCGGATCATCCAAGCTTGCGCCTGGTCCGTTGTAATTTCCGCCGTAATGCTTCGCGAGGAATGCAGCCACAACAGCGTGCTTCCTGCCGCCGGACACCACTGTTCCCAGCGGCTTATGCAAGCCTGGTACTCGCGGCGCTTGCCCCGGCCCCTCCCCATAACCAATCTCAATCAAAGTCGGGTTAATCAGAAGATGCTCGGCCTTGGTCGTGATGGTCGTAAGCGGCTTGTCCATGTCATAGGAAAGGCGGTCGCCTCCGAATCCAGTCTGACCAATGCGGGCTATGCAAGGTGTTACAATTCCCCAGCCATTTTTTGCTGTTATGGTTTGCAAAGGCTCATCGAGCGGCTGGCCCCTAAACTGCTCGCCGTGATGATTGACCTTGATAATGTATGGAGCGATGTACGGCTGATCCGCCTCAATGACATATCGCTGTATGCCGCGGGCGATCCGCCGCAGCGTGTTATCTGCCAATGGTTTTTTGCGCTCGAAGATGCTTGGGCACGGAATGGACCAGTCAATTATTTCAGCTGCCGTGCGCCAAGGCTGCAGCTTCCCAGCCAATACCTCCGGGCTATCCGGTGCGCCATGGGTCGGCTCAGGCCAAACAATAGGCTGCCCATCGCAGCGCGCTATGAGGAACAGCCGCTTGCGGATCGTCGGCGCTCCATAATCACAAGCCCGCAGCTCACGCCACTCAACAACGTATCCCAGCCGCCGTAAGGCATTTACAAAGCTTCGGAATGTCCGCCCCTTCTGCGCGGGATCAGGATACCAACCTCGCTGGTCTAACTTGAGCGGCCCCCATGTCGTAAATTCCTCCACGTTTTCCAGCATTATCACGCGGGGTTTAACCGTAGCAGCCCAGCGTACAGCAACCCAAGCAAGGCCACGAATCGTCTTTTCGACTGGCTTGCTCCCTTTTGCTTTGCTGAAATGTTTGCAGTCTGGAGAAAACCATGCCAGACCAACTGGTCTACCAGCGCATACAACACGGGGATCGACTTTCCATACATCATCTTGGTAATGAACCGTATCAGGATGATTAGCTTCATGCATCGCAATGGCAGCTGGGTCATGGTTAATTGCAATATCCACGCTGCGGCCTGTCGCCAACTCAATTCCCGTACTGGCTCCCCCGCCGCCCGCAAAATTATCTATTATGATTTCAGTGTTCAATGGTCCACCTCTTTCCTTTTAGCCGGCCCCCACGTCATCATGTCCCGCTCCCTCGGCGCTGGCATCCGCTCAAACTCCTCGGCTGTCATTTGCCGCGTTACTATCTCTCCCGCTCCTTTGTCTGCCTTGTCCGTTTTATGTCGCGGTACGGGGCGTAAGCGGCGGGTCATCGTGGGTACACTCGCTTTATCTGTTGCTGCAGCCTGCTGTGCAATTGCTTATCCGGGCGAAGTTGCTGGTTCTGCTCAGCTGCCCTTGCAATGTCTGACAACCGCGCCTGGCTGTCATGGTAGATGATCGTCAGCAGCTCCGTTTCGCTGGCCTTCGACATGTCTATTGGCTTCATATTGACCACCCTTTCGGAGCTGGCACCCTGAAAAATGGCAGCACGAGGCCACTAACCGAGCGCCAGCGCGGTTATTTTCTAATTAGCAGCAGCCTTTTTGAGTTTGTTTTCCTCTCGCTTCTTAATGGCGTATTCTTCAATCGTGATCCATCCACCGAACTTGACAACGTATTTCATGACCACCAACGGCGGAAGGTCGGGGTTGGTGTAATCAAACATTTTCCGCTTGATTGGGAATTTTTGATCCTCAGCCCCTTTGACGTCGAACAACACAACCTTGCCGCTGAAATACGTAACCTTGAAGTCAGGGGAATAAGTGATTTCCCGATGCTTCATTCCTTCTTTCTCGAATTTCGGTTGCAACACATATTTCGGCTGAAATTCAACGAATACCGATTGTTCCTCTACCAGCGGCAGCAATTGATCTCGGTAAAACCGAGCTTCTAGCGATGAGTCGAAAATGATGAATGATTCCTTGTCATACCCGAATTCCTTCATATCTTTTACTTGCTGGCTTGTAAGCTTGACTATCGTTTTCTTTCCCAGATCAAGCAGCGCCTTCGTTGCGTTGTATTTGCTCTTAGGTTCACTGTTTGCAGCAGCCTTTGTCCCGAATCTAGCCACGAGCATCAGCCTCCTTTTCGCCAATCCATGGGCAAGTAGATTCAATCCAAGCAACAAGCCCCTGCGCGCTGCTGTCAAACATCGGCTCATAGTCGCGAATCGCTTCTTCTAACGCTGAAAGCTTCCGTTCAGCGCTCGTGAATTCCGTCAGCTTGCTTTCTATGTCAGCCTCAATGCGGGCAATGTCCTCGTGCAGCCCCGTTAACGTTGTAGCTTCGGATTGCATGATCTTTATCCTAATCAAGCGATTCAACGCTGATTTTATGTCGGTGAAATACCCGATGTTCTTGCTAATTTCGACGCCCTTTTCACTTACTTTCCCGTTGTATTCCCGAATGATGAACTGCATTGAGTCCGATTCAAGGAAAAGCTTACCCTTTACCTCGCCGTCCGCGATTGTTTCGCCGATGAATACTTTCATTGCGAAGACGCCTCCTTCTCAGCCCGTTTATACTCCCTGATAAACTGCTTCACAACGCTGGTATGTGCCTCTCCGAAGCTTAAATGCTGCGTCCGGCTATTGCCATGAATCAGCATAAGAAAACCATCCTTGCGGGCCCGTATGACCTCATCAGGGCCTTTGGTGGGGTGTAGCTCCCACCCCGTTGCTTGCAGCCACGTTTTAAATTGTTCAAGTCGCGATTTATGCAGCATGTTTCTATTTGCCATTCCGGCACCTCCATATTTTTTATGTGTAGTCATCCGAGCTGGCAGCGTGAACACCTCGCCGATCACTTTGCCCCGCTCGTCGTGAATAATCTCCCAAGGCGTGTCTTGATAATAGGGATCGGGGTCCAGCTTGCGTTTATGCATGGTCACCCCTCCCTACCAGTTGTCGTCAACGGTCTGCTGCCGATCAAGATTGACCATTTTGCCGATATTTTTGAGATTCACCAACTCGACCGTTCCGACCGGTCCGTTACGCTGCTTCGCGATTATGACCTCTATGATGTTTTTCTGACTTGTTTCCTTATCGTAATAATCAGCACGATAAAGGAAAGCGATAATGTCAGCGTCTTGCTCAATAGAGCCGGATTCCCGAAGATCGGACATCATCGGACGTTTGTTCTGCCGCTGCTCTACGCCACGACTGAGCTGCGACAGGGCGATTACTGGCACTTCCAGTTCGCGAGCTATTTGTTTCAATGTGCGAGAGATTTCTGAAACTTCCTGCTGGCGATCCTTTCCTTTCCCGTTACCCTCTATAAGTTGCAGGTAGTCAATCAGGATCATGCTCAGGCCCTCTTCTTGTTTCAGCTTGCGGCATTTTGCTCGAATGTCTTGGGCTGTAACGGAAGGATCATCGAAAATTCGAATTTTCAAGTCGGCTATTTTACTAGCTGCCATGCCGAGTTTTTCCCAGTCATCCCCTTCGAAAAGACCTGACTTGATTTTTTCGGCATCAATTCCAGCCTCGGAAGAGATCATCCTACCTGTCAATTGATCGTCCGGCATTTCCAACGAGAACACAGCAATGTAATCTTTCACTACCGCTGCTGCATTTCTCGCAATATTCAGCATGAATGCCGTCTTACCAACCGAAGGGCGAGCGGCGACAATAATCAAGTCGCTTTTCTGAAATCCAGAGGTCATCTTATCTAAATCAACGAAGCCCGATGGGATACCGGTTGTCCCTTTGCTTTCGTGTCTTGAAGCGTAACGACCCTCCAACTGCTCCCAAACCTTAAGGACGGATTCCTTCATTGTGATGGAAACTTTCTCAGGTTTATGTTCAGCCGTCAGCTTGCTCATGCGCTGTTCTACGAGAGCCACGAAGCCCGCCACGTCTTTGTTAAGGCTTGCGTGTTCCGCTAAATCCTTTGCAATCTGGAGCGTCTCACGGCGTAAATGCAACTCGCGCACCTTTTCAGCGTAAAACGTGATGTTTGCAGCAGTTGGCACAGCGCTCGCCAGCGATGACAAGTGAGATACGCCGCCCACCTTATCCAAAGTCTGAGACTCTTGGAGTTGCCCGACGACTGTTACAAGGTCAATAGGAACAGGAGGCTCTGTATTTGCGACTGCCTCTATTGCTTTGAAAATCAGCCTGTTCGGCTTAATGTAGAAGGAATCAGCCTGTAGCCTGCCGCGAACCTCATCGTATGCCTCGCTTTTAAGCAGTAGCGCCCCAAGTACGGCGTTTTCCATCTCGTAGCTATGCGGTACAGCAGGTTCGTCCGGAGGAACTGGGAAAGGCGCTTCCGCTGGAGGAGCATCGTCGTAAGGCCAACTCATGCACCGTCACCACCCTTTGCTATTAGCCGCATAATATCTTGCCAGTAGCCTTCCGGCGGCTCCTTGGTGCTGCGTAGCCATTCATCACGGAGCGCGAATTGATGAGCCGCCTCCAGTTGCAGGTATCTTTCATTCGTGCTCTGCAAATCGTTCCTGATTAAATCAGCTGGAACGGGGAAACGGAAACGCTCATTGTCAATATGAATGTTCAGGTTCCGCAGCGCCCTCCCTGCATCAATAGGTGCCAGGCGCTCAACCCATACCTCGAACACTCCGGGGTCCTGCTTTAAATCCGGCGCTCTATTCGGGTAGGCGTTCGCCGCCTTCGCGAAGAGTAAGCCCACTTGCTTCCTGTCCACCAAAACCACCGCCAATCTGCTGCTGCAGGAAGTCCATTGTCGAACCAAGTTTCGATTGTCCCACCGCCGCCAACCCTTCCGGATCGACTCGCGGGTAATCTTCATATTTCTTTTGATTGATATAGGTAGAAGGGTGAGGAATATATGATGTCTTTGTTTTTAATAGAATGCATGTATCTGCAAAATGCTTTGTATTGGTAATAACAAGATCGGGGTCAAAGGTTTCATCTTTGCATTTCCTAATCCATATCGTTTTGGCATAAGGTTTTGCAATCTTTCTGGGGTATAAAGAATAGAAGGTTTCAAACATCATCTCTTTTTCTTTAATACTTTTATTTAAAGAAAGATCTTTTTCTTTATATAGGGGTGGAAAAGCACCCCCCGAAACACTACTTGGAGGGGTGGAATCGTACCCCTCGGAGGGGTGGAATCCCAACCCCCTACCTTGATCATCTTGAGGGGTGGAATCCTGCCCCCCGAATAAGTCCAGTTGCTCTGTCATCGACTCACCACTTTTCTGAATGGTCCATTCCTCGTAATTTTTATTGAAGGCGAGCTTTCTCCCGTCCGTGCTGGTTTCCTTTTGGGTCACGATCAAAACTTTGTTCTTAATGAGTGCTGTCACTTCCGTTTTGACCGTACTTTCCGAGAGGCCCGTCACTTCTTGGAGGAAGGTTCTCGCAAATTCGTGATCCTTGCGACTGTATCCGTATGTCAGCCGCCAAACCTTCATAATGATTCGCAACTGCGAGCCATTGAATTTGTACTGGCATATCTCATCCAGAATCTCGTTGGCGACCGCTGTAAATCCGTTTTCCTTCTGGGGTGCTGCCATCCCCTCACCTGCTTATCGTTTATAAAGCTTGTCAAGCGCTTTGGCTTTGTCTACAGCGTTACCGGGACCCGTGAGGATTTTAATAGCGCCATCCCATAGCGCCTTACTTTTGTTATCTATGGTGTAGCCATTTACAAGGGCTGACATCAGCTTGTCATAGTGGTCAGCGGCGTAGTCCCTAAGCGCTTCTCTCCATAAAGGGACATGCGTGCCTAAATCATCATTCATAATGTCGCGGTTGCTGTATAACATATTTCTCGCGTGATTGATTCCATCTGCGACAAGCCAAGGCAATTTCACTTTGTTGGACTCCATCGCTATTTCATGATGGCGATACGTCCATTCGTGTTTCTTCTGCCAGCTCTGGATTTCCTGTGCAGCAATTGCAAGCCGGTCCGCAGTGTTATGCAATTCCCCGCGCAGCTGCTCGTTGTCTTCCTGCGCCTGCTGCAAGTCTGCTTGGAGCGCGTTGTACTCCTCGGCGCTGTAGGTTGGGGCGTCGGGAAGAATGATTGCCATGCTAATCGGCAGTTCTTTACCCGCATGCTCCCCGTTAGTAATTTGATAGAAACGCTCATTATCTGGATGGATGCGTGCTTCGTGAACGCTGGCATTAGGAATGAATGAATTAGGTTTTGGCGATAGAATGCGTATTTTCAATTAAATGACCTCCAATTTATAATGCTTGCCTTTGATATAGCCTTTTGAATGAAGGGCCAGCTTGACCGTCCGTTCCGCTAGTGCTGCCGTGTTATTGTTTTTGCTCATATGCGTCAGATAGATTTGCTCGCCGCGCCCCTGTATGAGCTTTGCCAGTGCTTCTGCTGCAGCATCATTAGACATATGCCCAATGTCAGACAGGATACGGCTTTTAAGATAATCGCCATAGCTGCCGTTCGTGAGCATATCAACATCGTGATTGCATTCGAATACATAAACGTCGCTGTGAGCCATAGCCGCGAGCATCCCGTCATTGACGCATCCTGTGTCCATCAAGACACTGACCTTTTTATCCTCCGTCCGGATGACGTAACCGAAAGGCTCCGCCGCGTCATGCGAAATGTTAAAGGCGCTGATAATCATGTGATGGGGCGAAAAAGCATGGAATCCGATACCTCCATTCGCCTTCATCACTTTTCCGCTATCAAGTCTACTGATCGACTTGAGCGTACCCTCGCTGGCGTAAATCGGAATTTTGAATTTGTCTGCGAATCCGATGCCGTCCACATGATCCCCGTGTTCATGGCTAATAAATATGGCTTCGATTTTAGTAGGATCATAGTTTTGAGCAAGCAGCAGCTTTTCAATTTTTGTTTTGGACGGCCCAACATCAATTAAGATGCTGAGCCCTTCCGTTGCCACGTAGATGCAGCTGCCCTTTTCAGAGCCGGTTGAAAGAACCTGGACCGTGGTCGTCATTATTCAAGCTCATCGCTGCCGGCTGCTTTCTCGGCAATTTCCATTTCGATAAATTGGATAAGTTTTTTCAACTCATCCGCCGCAGCGTTTTCGCCTTTAATCTTGAGATTATCCTGTAAATATTTCGCCTTCGCCGTTTTAGACGCATGACCGAGTTCGTCCAATTTAGCGCCGACTACCTTCCAAAGATTATCTACTTCGCTTTCGTTTTTAGGCTGGGTCGAAGGCTCTTGCGGATTTTCTGCTTTCGGTGGAGTGCTGTAATTGCCCGCTTCTTCCGTAATGTCCTTGCGAACAAACGAATCAGGAGCATCCACAGGCTGGCTTGTTTCATCGTCACCAAACTCAAGCCCGTATTGCTTTTTGAGCGCCCGCTGCTCGACATGCTTCCCGAACATGTCCGTTGTCCATTTATTCCAGTTATCTTTATTCTGACCAGTGAACATATGCTCGACCTCTGAACGATCCATAATAACCGTTACAGGGCGCTTGTTATCGCGATAGGCAATGGAGTAAGCTCCAATAATCTTCCCGCGCGGAAAACCGATTTCGTGAATCGAGACCTCCATTTCCTTTGTATCCGAGCTTTTCACCATTCGAAACTCATCGTTTTCGCATACCATCTGTGTGTCTGGCGGCTGGAATCCCTCTTTCTCACGAGCCTTGGACAGGTAAGCCTCAGCAGCAAATTGAATACGCGCAGCGTTGCCATATTTAATAAAGAAGATTTCGTTTTTGAACGGGTCCAGCTTATAAGAAGCAGCTTTGTGCGCGAACAGCAGGAATTCAGGATCAGTTGCTGTAGGGCAAAGCGAAGTACGAATAACGTCCAGAACCTCCATAGGGAATGCCTCTCTGATTTCCGGTGTCATAACTGCCAATGCTTGATTTTTACTCATTATTGAATCACTCCATCTGCTTCGATTTGTAAATCTTGATTCAGAACTGCTCGTCCCGTGATTACCTGGTCATAGGCTGCGATAGGGCCTGTATACTCGCCGATCCCATCAATAAAGACAGGCGTAATCAAATCCGATTGCTTGAACAGTACTTCTGTAAGTTCCAGCCCTGCTTCGATCTTCTCACCGACTGACAATGAGATATAATCCTTGCCGTCCATTTGAACGCTGAAATCAGGGTCATACTCTCCTCGTGATGCTACGAATTTAAACAGCCTGATTGATAGCCTGGTGAACTTGGATTGAATCTCAGCAGCCTGCAGCTCAGCTTCCTTGGCGCGGAATGCTTTGATTGCATCCAATATGAACGTTGTTTCCCGTAGGCTGGCGAGCGTTGAAGCTTCTGCCTCCTCCGTCGCAGCTACCTCGGCCTCGTACTTGGCACGCTCCTTGCTCTCGCGAAGCTTAGTGAGAACAACATCGAGTTTATCCTCAATGCTCCTGACCTTCGCCTGCTGCTCTGAAACGTCGATTTGTTCAGCACCTTTGAAAAGCTCAAGAGCGTTGTCACGCTTCTTTATTAATGCGGTGTGCTTTG
This sequence comes from Paenibacillus algorifonticola, assembly GCF_000971975.1. Classification (GTDB taxonomy): domain Bacteria; phylum Bacillota; class Bacilli; order Paenibacillales; family Paenibacillaceae; genus Pristimantibacillus; species Pristimantibacillus algorifonticola. Next base: position 497,548 of record NZ_LAQO01000001.1, read on the forward strand.
CACGGTATTCCAGTATGCGGCGTTCCTTGTCGGCCTTAACAGCTTCGACTGCCTCATTTTGTAGGTGCTGCTTACAGGTTCGGCATGTGTCCTGTATTGGCTCATCCTTGAGTGCAGGCCAAGCCGCGACTGAATCCTTCACCTGCTTGTCGAGCTGCTGCCAATCGTATTTAAATTCGTTGTAGAGGTTATTAACCGCCCAAGCATCAGCGACGATCTTGTCCTCGCGCTCTATGTCTGCCCTCAAAGAAGCAACCTCAGCTTCTAGCGCTACAATGTCGCCTGCCTCTGGCAACCTGTCTAGCATTTCCCTAACCTTCTTAGCCGCGCCTACCGCTTCCGTATGGGCCTTGTCCAGCTTAGGCCTTTGATCCTTGTGCATTGCTTCAAGATCATTAATGGAGTGCTTCTTGACCAACTCCGCCAGCTTGGCAGCCTGTGGGTTAAGCTCAATTTCCTTTGCAGCCTGCTCCGGCGATGTTCGCGACATTTCAATAAAGACTGTTTTGTTAAGTGGAGCCGGTACGCCCTTCATTAGCAGCTCACGCTGCTTTGTCCAGTGGAGCCCGAAGAAGTAGGCTGGGAAGTATAAGGCCATGAATTCATCCTGCGAGAATAGCGCAGCGACAGCAGCCTCAAATTCCTTCGCAGGCTTGGGAACGTCGTTTACATAGAAGCTGTTTGTCTTGCCCACAATCTCCCGAGCGAATTTATACTCTACGCCATCCACCGAAAGCAGCAGCGATGCGTACACACGATCATATTTATAATTGCTAGGACGCGGACTGTTTTTTGCTGATGTGTAATCAGACCCGAGAAGATCCTTACCCCACAGCACCCATACCGGCATCGTGCCGATTGAAGTTTTACCTTGACCATTGCGACCGGACAGCGCCGTCACATTGCCGTATTTGACCTGCTTGCTGCGTAAGCCTGTGTAGTTAACGGCTTCCGTTTCAATGAAGCGAACAACCTTTGCCAACTTGATTCCTCCTAACGATTTATTTAGCCTCTCACTACTAATGCGGAGAGGAAGAGTTTTTCATTACAATTCCGCAAGCTCTTGCTCAAGCAAGGCGATTTCTTCGGCGATCAAGATTTCCATTGAAGCAGCGATCTTGTCAACCAGACGCGGCGTTTCGATTTTTGCGTGTTTTGCAGACAAAGAGAAAAGGCTACAGTTAGTAGTGTCGAATGCTTGAAACCCTCTTGCCTGCATTACCTTTTCGGAATACGACAGCAAAGCATCAATTTTCTTAACAATTGCCTCCGCTTTAGCGGTTCTATCTTGATAATGTTTCAATGTTATACGGTCCATGTTATGACCTTCCTCCTTGCCAGCTTCGCAGCTCTGTGCTAAACTGACCGTGAATTGTTTACTCGTGACCCTAAACGGCTCCTACCCCGTTTTAGGGTCTTTTGCTATCCTGCTGGTGCATCAACTGCTATTTTTTTATAAGTGCGATAAATGAAGGCTCCCTGCGGGCAAGTAATCCAAGTGAACGTTTCGTCTTCGAAAATCACTTTGATTTCCTTGTTATCCGCGAACTCCCATGCCTCCAAGGCGATAACAACTTTGTTTTCAAACTCCTCGCTCAGGCTGATAATCATCGTTTTATGCAGCGACCTTATCTCGACTTTCACGAGAATATTATTATTTGTGACTGTTCTATTCATCGTTTCCACCCCCTCTCAAGCGTTTTTGGCAAAAAAAATAATAAGCTACTCGTCAAACTGCTCTGCCTCTTCGTTTGCCTCCCGTATGCAACGCCTGCATGCTTCGACTCCGTTCCACTCCTCGGCGAATCGGCGGTTTATATCCCGTCCGCAAATGTGGCACCGTACCGAATCATCTTGCGGTCTCTGCTCCTCGCGCTCGCTCGGCAATGGGCGGCTGAAACGATCCAAGTTAGGCTCCATCATAAAACGATGCCCTTTCCCGCTAGCTGCCTGTCCCGCCACTCTTCGAACGGCGTTTCCCTTACCCATGGTTGATGAATCTTCACGTATTCGGAATGATAAAACGTTGCCAGCCTGTCCACTAAATGACCAACGGTACCAGGCTTAGCCGCTGCTATGATGCGATTATGGTCGGCCCTGATGTTTTCCTGTGCTTTGAAGTCGGCAACCGCACGCGCTGCCTCCCAGCCTTTCATAAGAGGACTGGCGAACACCATGCCAGATTTAAGACCCTCGGCTGCAAGTAAATCGGCGAATCGAATGTCACCTGTTCGCATGTAATGCCTCCTTCCAAATATTTGTTTTCTTTACCAACTTTTCTGCTAGAATGGAATTTGTCGAGAATTACCATTTCGTAAGGAAAGGAGGTGAAAATTATCGAAAAAATTTCAATTAGCTTAACTCAATTTATAGACTTTTCCCTCAAACCAAGTGGTCCCGGAAAAGTAACATCCGTTCGTAAAATAAAGTACGACACTTACAATGTCGCAACTGACTTTTGGAAAGCCTTACGAGAAGCTATTCCAAAATTCCACGAAGGGGAAATGAGTTTTGATTATCTGGAGCACGTTGCCCTCCAAGCACACGATAACCGCCGGGCTCGATATATTGCAGCTGTAAAAGCTTACAAAAAGTTTTTAGGCAAGAAAGAGATTGAGTGGTTTGATCCCGGCAAATCATTCTGGACCTTTGAAAATCTATCCGTTAAATCTGCCGCAGAAATCGGGCTTTATATTAACGATGAACCTAAACTAATAAAGCTGTATTTCAAACAAGATCCGATTGATAAAAGAAGATCAAAAACTGCACTAGCTTTAATGGGTTCTTCAACAAGAACTGATACAATTTCCGATGCAGCACAATCAATTCTCGACGTAAATAAAGGGAAATTATATATTGGTTCTGACAACAAAGGTGAAGAAGATATTCTTCTTGCTTTGAAAGGTGAAGCGGCGCAATTTATTCAAATCTGGAATAGCATTTAAGGAGCTAACTCATTCTGAATTTGAGCACAATTATCACAAATCCAGTTCTCATCATCTATTTGTAAGGTGCCTAGATTCTCACAAAGGTTAATGCAGCAAACTGATTCCGTCGCCCCCAAAGCGGCGGTTTCTTTGCTTCCCCCGTGAGCTGAGTCGTACATTTCTGCGAACAGTGCATCAATTGCCGCCCCATAAATCTCGTTTGCATTACTTTCCACAGCCATCGAAGCGCAGTAAGCGCTAATGTGCGCCATTGCCTCTTTAAATGTTACCGTGCCTTTTTTGGCGCTTGCGATCATTTGGCTCGCTTGCTCTTGTATGGTCATGGCGCCACCGGAAGCGAACGGTCTTTCTCAGCTGCGAGCAGGCCGACTAAGATAGCGTTGAACCTGTCCAGCACGCCGTCACGCACCATGACGTCGATGCCGTTAACCTTGCTCTTGAGCGTGCTTTCCGAATAACGCTTGCCCTTCTTGGAATAATGCTCAGCGTTGATCCGCTCCCGCTCGTTTGCCACCCGCTGCCGGACGTCGATGCCGTGCTGCTTGAGCAGAATGTCATAAACCTTGTGATGAACGTCGCTCTGGCTGATCATCGTCAACCGTGAATAATCGTTTACTAGAGAAACAGCCTCATTCTTCATGTTCCTTCAACTCCAATTCAATTTGCTCAGCGCTAATTCTAAGAGGACCCCGCGCCTGCCATGTGCCAATCCACAAAACCGCATTATCGAAGTCGCTTTCCCTTGTGTCCCGAAAAGAACGAACATTGAATTTATCTCGGTACCCATTCCACATGCTGGAGAAATACTTTCGACTGAACCGACGGTAAATTGCCGAATCTCTGCCTCCAAGAAGCAGCTTTACGCGTTCCCTGCCTGCCCGCTGAATCAGTTTTTGTTCGGGGCTGCGAATGATAACCCTAGCCCTGAGTTCGGCAATTAGCTTGTCACGCTCCGCTATCATGTTCGATAATGACCGTCTGTCTGGAATGACTTGTTTGCTTTTTCCCATCGCCTAGCACCTCCAGTTCTATTTTCATTGCAGCTGACCATTGCTGCCGCATTCTGTTTAAAGTGTCATTCAGATTAGCCCAAAACAGTTCAGCAGCTTCAACAGCTTCACGCTGATCCGATACAGCCAAGAAGTGATTCAGTGCCGTGGACATATCCACCTCAACGTAGGCTCGTGTCTTGCTCAATGACTCCTTCATCTTACGAAGGTCATAAGTCCGCTTCTCCGTTGCCGCATCCCGCTCGAGCATTTCTTGCTTGAGTGTATTGATAGCGTTCATCAAGCGGACGTTCTCCTCTGTCAACTCTCGAAGATGAGATTCATCCTCTTCCGAACGTGATGGATTTTGTTCCAATGCCTTTATTTGAGCGAGAAGCTTATTTTGCTGAACCATATGATTGCGAGCCGCTTCCTGTTGAGTTGCCTCTGATTGCCGAGCGCGTTGCTCTGCTGCTGCGTTTTCCTTCTCAGCCGCCTTTAATGCCTGCTTGACCTCTCGAAGCTCCCGAACCGTCATTTCATCAACCGTCTTGCTTTCGCCCGTTGACGGAACCGTGTGGGGCTCTTGGATGAACGTCGAGCGTTCTACAGATTCAGGTAGGGAAAGCATTTCGAAGAGTTTACCTGTTGGCAAATCGCTCGACATCGCGCGATTTCCAAACTGCTCGTACGCTTGAACAAACTTACGTGCCGTTTGGGGCACAAGGTCGATCTTGTTAAGCCATGATTCCCATTGCCCGTGTGCTAAGTCATTCTCTTTCACATGCTTCAATCTCTTTCCGATCTCGAATAAGGACTGACCAGCAACCTGCTTGTAACTGTTAATCTCAGCTGTGATGATGTTCAGGTCGTTCGATAAAACGATATTCAATGCGGCGCCTCCTTTCTTATTATGTGATGGTATTCAGTTGTCAATGTGCGTACAGCGGAGTGTCAAGCTTCATCTTGTGTCTTAATAAGACACCCCGCATCAAAAAAATTTTCGTATGGAACTTTGAACAACTCACTGAGCTTGGCTGCTTCATCTGCATAAAATCTTCCGTGATTGTTTTCTTTTCTGGAATACGTAGCAAGAGATAAACCCAGATGCTTAGCAACATCTTTGCTGAGTAATCCACAATTCACACGGAGCGCCTTAACGCTGAGTTTCGTTGGTGTTTGCATGTCCTCACCCCGCTTTCGTTCTTTCGTGTCTTATTGAGACACCCATAGAATAGCACCTCGTTTTTGCATCGTCAACCCCATAAATGACACGAAATAATAAAATACTTGAATAACGTGTCATTTTATGGTTATAATGTGAGCAAGCCATTAATGAAGGGGAATTTGAAATGACGCTTAAAGAGGACTCGAAAATATTTTACATAGCAACAGGAAAAAACATAAAAAAATATCGCACATTGCGAAACTATAGCCTTCAAGTACTAGCTGAAAAAGTGGGATTGACCAAAAAAACAATCCATCGCTATGAAAATGGCGAGATAAAAATTGACGTTAATCGTTTGAAGGATCTATCTGTCGCACTTGATGTGACAGTTACCCAACTAACCGAAGGTGCTTACGAAAAACTCGGTGAAGTAGTTGAAGAATCCGAAAACATTAGCCTGCCAATCGTAGGTAAAATATCTTGCGGTGAAGGCGCGCTTGCATACGAACACATTGAAGGTTACGAGCTCACACCACGTACTTGGCTAAACGGCGGGGAATACTTTTACTTAAGAGCTAAAGGGGACAGCATGACCGGCGCACGTATCCATGACGGCGACTTGCTGCTGATCCGCAAGCAAGAAGAGATTGAAGACGGGGAAATAGCTGCCGTTATGATCGACGAAGAAGCTGTTCTAAAGCGTGTATTTCGTCAAGGCGACATGCTGGTGCTTCAATCCGAAAACCCTGCTTACCCGCCAATCATCTGCGGAGCTAATAATAACCAAAACATTCAGATCATCGGCAGACTCCGCAAAATCATCGTGAATTTATAATAAAAAACCGCTCCTACCAAAAGGCAAGAGCGGTTTTTCTATGCGTCAATTATTACGTCAATTACCTTTCCGATGATAAATATGTCATCTCTTAATTCGGGCGACATTAGCACATCGGAAGGCGTGAGTATGTATGCATGGCCGCACTTCTCAATCCTACGCAGCGTCAACACCCCATCCAGAATAATTGCGGCAATATCATTAGGATTTACATCGCTATCTATTTGTATCAAGACTGTATCTCCAGACATAATTCTGTCAGCTGACATGCTATTATCTGTTACCTTGACATATGTTTTTTTCATACCTTGACCCACCCCTGCGATGTTATAATTTGTTTATTGAAATATGGAAAGGAGTATCAAATTGCACTATTCCCTAGGGAAGTGCCGTTTGAAATTCCACTTATCCGAGAGAGGTATGACACAAGCCGAATTCGCCCGCCGTATGGGCTATGATGTGCGCTTGGTATCCTTTTACGCGACTGGCGACAGGACAATGCCTCAAGACGTCATGTATAGCGTCTCTCGCTTCCTTGGCTGCACCATGGAAGAGTTGTACGAGTGGGATATTAAACGGGACTGAGACGGATTGCCGTCCTCCCTAGGGATTTTAGGTACATTTTTGTACCGAAAGATACCTGTTTATTTTAGCACAAATGTTCTTGTGCCATCCCTCTCAATTTAACCCCACTTAGCAAGAAAGCCGACACAAAGTACGCTTATTAGGCGTCTAAGTGTCGGCTTGGTCCGGCGTCACATATATCATAAAGCGATATAGCTGTCCTTTGCAGTCCCAACGGGATATTAAGCTAGTACCTGGCGCATGTCTATTTGATCGTTCACGACGAGCTGCCGCAGATTTTTGTTAAACCGGATTGTGACAATCTGATTCCGGCAGTGTTCCCCTTCAACCTCGCTCGTCATTTCTTCTATTTTCAACCCCGGATACATTGATTCAAACACAGGGTCAAAATCGTTTTTCATGACCGCCGTAACATCCTCCAAGAAAAAATCAAACTTATTTGCGCGTCCCAGTAAATCAAGCAAGTATTGCTCGAAGCTTGTAAACTCCGCCTCGTATATTAGCGTGGCCGTTGACGTATGGAGATTGAACGTTGTTTTTATCGCCCCTCTTCCCGACCACTCTTTTTTCGATTTTATAAATCTGCTAATCATGATTGATTCAAAATCTGCTACATGCATCCTCGCGTCCCCCTGTTGTTTTTGGTTTATACCTGTATTATTAGGGGATCGCTGGGAAAAGTAAATGATAATTGGCGGATGGGAAATATGTCGTACCATGTCGAATAGGTCTTGACAAAATAGGAATGTTAATTTGGCGCAGAAAAATAGCCCTTTCCGGTAGTGGAAGGGCTAAATCAGTTGGATATTGGGGTTGTAATTCGACATGTATTCGACAAAATCTTTGATCCGGTGAAAAACAGGTCCGGATTTCTTTGATTTTTTGTCAATCTCTTTTTCGAAATAAGCGTCCCCTGTCCTTCTGTTAATTACTTGAATACTATCTTTATTGATTAACACGCCGCGGCCTAAATCGAGGAAGTTACAGTTGCTATTCATTATAGCCGCTTCCCAATACACTTGCGTCCCCATCATGTAGTAAACTTCTGTGACCGTATGAAATTCAACATATCTCTTTTCAGATATGCCCTTAAAGTAGACGATATCCTTTATCGGAATCAAGAAAAGACCGGAAGTCCCTAATACATCTTTTGTAAGTGTTAAAAACTCAATTTTTTGCATGTGTGTTCACCACTATTTCAACAATTCTTCTGGAGTTTCTGGCTGATTCACGTAAAGGAAGCTTGCGGTTGTCACAACGAGAACTGCCGCAGCTCCGAGGACTGTTGCCAATTGAAACGCAATTCTTTTTTTGAGAGTGTTCATGGATTTTTCACCACCTTTGCCAGTATTAAAGTCATGCACTGCACTAGCAGCGTTACTGCAATTATAGACGATCCGATTAATAGATTGCTACATACAATTGCAGCTGATATAAGCTTGAGTAATGGGTAAAACCGCCTTGGAATACGTGACTGCTTTTCGATGTCCGTCGGTGCAAAAATAAGCACTAGCGCCAGGTTCAAAAGATTGATCGCGAGAAGCACTTCCCTCGACATGTCCGGGGTGAACGACAACGCCGTTGCAACTCCGATAGACACTATAACGCACGTTGTGCCTGATTTAAGGTGTATGCCGCCTGATGCCTGTCTGAGTATCGCAAACGATACCAGAGCCGCTATGACGCCGCCTGTGCGTCCTGAGAACGCTGATATGAGCAAAGCTCCGACGATGATAAAGACAGCGTTAAGAATAAAGGATAATGCGTACTGTAGCCTTGCCACCGAAGCAGGATGCTCCGGAACAATTGATTTAATGTTTTCTGCTAATTTCCTCGAAATAATTTCCACTATGCCCCTTTGTCTCCTTTACATACGAGTAAATAAAGAAAAATAGTGCTGCTGCAAAGTAATAAATGATATTGAGCAATTCGCTACGCAGGTGGAGTATCATTCCGAACCCCAGCAAGATAACGATGATAAGGCCGCCTACTACCCATTTTTCATGAGGGAAACGCATCTTGTTCGAAATCTCCTCCATGAAGCCTATACGTAGCCTGTTTAATAAGAATGCCAACGAAAAATTAATAATCGCCGTAACGACTTGCAGAACATAACCATTGTACGGATTAGCTGCTATTGCATCCTGTGAAAAGTAAGGAATTGTATTCACCATTGCTCCTTGCAATAAGGCAAAGATGAAGTAACCAAAACCTGTAATTATCATGGATGCAAACAGCGGAATCTTAATTACAACATTCATGAAAAACACGAAGACCAAAATATTCACAACTGGCGCTATGCTTTCTAGTGACAGTTCTTCCCGCAGAAAATAACTCTGCAAGCTCATGAGCGTGATAACCAACAGAGCTGGGTAAAAGCTGGCAGCATCATAGCGGTAAATCTTGAGCATCAAGTACATAATGCCAAAACCTTCGATAATTGAAAAAATCATAAATAATGCAAATTCCATAACATTGTCTCCCTTACGGCCTTGAAGCGTCTAAGCTGCGTTTGGCTGGGTGTGCGCTGCCGCTTTCTCTTTTTCATCATCATTGCATGACGTCAACTCTATTTGCAAGATGCGTTATGAATAATAAGTCCTAATAAACGACAAAAAGAGCCGTTGGAATTAAATCTCCTTCGGCTCTTTTACGTACTCGATAACGTCTCCTGGTTGAACATCGAAATGGGCGCAAATTTTATCAATAAGTTCCAACGCTATATACTCGCCCTTCCCCATTTTGGCAAGCTGGGTTGTACCCATACCAATTGCTTCCCTAAACTGACTCTTCGTCAATTCTCTCTCTGTTAGCAACCGAAACAACGGTTTGTATGATATCGCCATACTTCCATCTCCATTCAGCTTTTCTCACATTATAAGCGTGATATCTCACAAAGTAAATATATTATCTCATAAGCGTTGCATTAATATCTCATATATGGTATATTATATTCAGGAAGTGAGATAAATAAGCTTCCGAAGGAGGTGAACAACTTGAAAGAATGGATTGGGCTCCTAACCGTAATCATCCAACTAGTAACAGCGACTATGCTGTTCCGGTTAGCGGTAAAGGACAAAAAGAAAGGAACCCCACGTAAGCGCCCACGCAAACGTAAATAGGTTCCCTCGGAGGGAGTTAACGGCTCCCTCCTCCCAATCTTAGCATAAGGCAAGGATAAAATAAACGGGAGGTATCTATATGTCCAAAACAAAATATTACGGCGCTCATCAGGTCGTAACAAATCCGGATGGCGAGATCGATTTGGTATATACATCTGGAAGAGTCGAAACTTGGTACACCCAGCGCGGAAATCGTTACTACCGCGAGGAAGAGAGCACCAACGTTCGCAGTGCTGCAAATGCCCTCAGACGTATCAGCCGTGCGGAGTTTGAGGAGATTCACCGTTTAATCGTTGCGGTAACGGGAGCCTAGCGCTCCCTTCAATATGCTGGCGAGCTTACGCAGGGAGGGCTGTACATGCAAAAGCGTCTCGGAGTAAAGGTTTTCTACAATGACGGAGATACAAGTCATACGCGGTTCAACGGGACGGCCGAAGAAGCAGAGGAGTATTTTGTCGGCACACCCTTCAACTTCGGATGGTGTGACGGCAAGGAAATTTTTAAGACTTGCGTCAAAATCGAGACTTACGAGTAGGTAAGATTTGCTCGAAGCTGGAAAATAAATAACGCAGGCCCTTCCGGGCCCTCAGGAGGAATTACGATGAACAACACTTGTGAAAATGATCGCGTGACGGGATTGATAGGGATGTTAAGAGGCGAAGCGATGTTGCAGGATGGCAAAAATAACGTTGCTAGAGATGAAATTGAAGACTTGGCTGACGATCTGGAGCGAGTCGTCAAGAAAGTGAAATACGGTTGTGCTGATGACGATGATAAATCATCATTTCATAAAGCTGCTATGTCAAAAAGCCTGCATGACATTTTAAGTGCTTTCGATATCGCATATTAGGAGGTGTTCTCATGGAAACAGCAACTCTCATTATTGGCATAGCTGCTCTGGTAATCAGCCTGGCAGCTTTCGCAAGGACTTACCGGAAATGATGAACGAGCGCAGCCCGCAGCCGATGTGGGCTTTTTTATTTCCATAAAAACAGTTGACGTTCGCTGCTGGGCATGCTATATTTGTTTTACAAAGTTAAACAAATGAGAGGCGGAATGAAAATGGAATACGTAGTACAGTGCAGAAACACAACATGGGGTACGGAGATGACAATCGAGGGAAACAACCTTGTCGAAGCAATCAAAAGGAATTTTTCACGGATACTCGAAAGATCGACGAGGGGACATATTAGTTTTGGATATCCAATGACAGCCAAACTTAAATATGTACAAACACTGCCCGATGGAGCCCAAAGTTTTAAAGTCGCACCTGACGGCACTACAACTGTAGATAACGACACGCCAAGGGGGCACATTGAATTAAGACTCGAATGGACAAAACCGCATTACCGCACGAAGCTTGAAGAAGCATTTAGTCATACGGTATACATTAACGGTGATGCTTCTTATATCGAAGATGAGTCTTCATTTGTAATTCTGGGAAACTAATACCGCCCCTTGTGGGGCTATCGGAAGCTGGCGGTATACTTGGGTGGTCAAAGCAACAGGTTTCCGTTTATATCAAAAGAGGACAGTTTCCGCAGCCTGAGCAAATACTCGCAAGCGGGCCATTATGGACAGTTAAACAAATCGAGGATTATAAAGACACACGATCAAAACGTGGAAAACAATAAATAAAAAAAGCCCTGCCGACCTAATGGTTAGCAGGGCTTTCACGTTCCGGAATATATTCCGGAATAATTCACGTCAGTTTTGCCAAACTTTGAGTTTGGTTGTATTTTATTCGGTTTTCTAGCAATTTGGTTGTAATGATAAATTACTGCTCTTTCTGCCCGCTGGCTTTCCGCAGCACGTTCGCCAACCGGTTAGCCTCTTTCATGCCTGCAGCATTGTTTTTCCCTTTCGCTACCGCCCACGCTGCTTTTAAATACTGGATAATGTCGTTGGCATCCTCTACTTTAATCACAATATCACCCGCCTCTATTTTTGATGTTGCTGCCGCGAGTTGCGCCGCTGTTGGACGCTGCCCAGCTCTATATTGCCCAGTTGAAATTCCGAACGTCATTTCAAAATGGGGATAATCCTTAAATGAAGTCCAATCCCCGCCCCAAGCGAAGCCAAGCGCCTTAGCCTCCTGCACCACCTCTGACCAGTCCGCCGTGCCGTCTCCGTCACCGTCACGCTTCGTATCCCAGTGCACCTGCTTCCCATCAGAGGAAAGCAGCGCGAAGTCGATGGCCACGCCAAAATTATGATAGCTGTAGCCGGCGCGTGCATTGGTGACGATGCTTCCTGGCTTGGTGCGTCCCTGCGCGTAGAGCGCGTCCTGCTCCGCTGCTGAACGGTATCCTTGCGTAATGACAATTGATACACCGCGAGCATAGCAGCGCTCTATCAGGCGTTCTGACGCCGCTGCGACGACGGGAAGCAATCCCGCCAGCCGTGCCGCTGACTTATTTTTTACCTGCGTCAGTGTCAGCATCAACACCACCCCCTACAACGCCGCCGCGTTCGGCAGCTCTATTAATCTTTTTATCCAGCTCCGAACCTACCCATTTGAGCAGCGTCTCTAACACGTTAATTGGCAGCCACTCCCCCCAGCCAGCTCGCAGTGAGTTAGCTACCATGGATTGTATAACGTGGTACAGGAGCCCCGCTGTGAGCGCTCCGAACAGGATGCCGGGCAGATTAAACATTTTATCAATTAAATGCCCCCCAGCTGGCAGCAGCAGCATAAACATCGTCCGAAATATCCCATCAATGCCGTATTTACTGCTGTAGCTAAAGTCTTTTTTTGCCGCCCGCACTCCGCTGAGCCAATCCATTAATATAAAAAATGTGAGTGCAACCATTGCTGTAATCACTGCTTCGCCTGCCCCATACATGTATTCAAAAACGGGCACCGCTACGGCGCCGATGGCTCCAAAAATTGTTTTCCCTGTCATCATTATTCCTCCCAAAAAAATAAACCCTATTTTAGTAGGGTATGATTATGGACGACATTATACGGTTTTAGGCCTAAAACTAAGCGTCAATCCATCGAGATATGTTTCAACTACTTTCATTGTGCCGGACTCCACATCGATTTCATACACGTTTTGTATCGTTGTCTCTGGGTGATTACCGATAACAACATTACCGATAAATTGTAGCGCCTGTTTTTCGGTATCAAGTTTTACAATGCGCGGTATTGATTTTTCCGTGGCATATACTAACCAAGTTACCATAATCAATCACCTCTCTAAATTAAAATAGATCCCGATTGCACCATGCCGCATCTTTTCATAAGACCCTCCTATTTCCCGACGACAATGTATTTGTGAGCTATACTTGCACCGAATGTGGGCATACAAATGTAATTTGCAGTTAAAGACTTACCTACCGAAGCTTGCGTCCAGTATTTGTTGCCAGCAGATGCAGTAGGATTTTCCGTATAATAGTCATATCCAGCTTGGCCGTCTTGTGTTGTCAACGGCGAATACAGAGATACAATACCAGTAGCATCATTTGCTTGACTAAATACCATAGCTATTGAAGCCATATTAAAACCTGTTATTTCGATATATTGCAAGAATTGATCTCCGTTTTTAGTGGGAAAAAAAATGCCGCTACTTGACGATAATGCATTGCCAGAAACTACGCGATACCCTTCTGGCATCGTTCCGACAAGCCCGAACACGTCAACGCCCTGCCGAATGTTTGAAGCAATATAATCAGGGTCATCAGCAAAGATACCCATGTAGCCAGCACCATCCCCTCCGCCGTCAAGGTAGGCTCCCAATGGAGAGCGCAAATGTATCCTCCCCGCTGCTCCTAATACAGGTCCCATTTCCGCCCTTACCCATCCAGGATACTCTTCTCCTCCGCGAAGGGGCATCGCGCCTTGCTTGCCCGCAATGGTAGTGTCGGCAGCAACCTTCGCAGCGTCAAACAAAACAGCTGAGACGCTTCCTGAGCCGTTGTGGTATCCTTCCGCTATCGTTTGCACGGTCTGTCCGGGCGTGATCGTTACAGCACCCCTATTGGGCATTGTGCCCGCCATTACTCCGGCCTCAGTGCCAAATGTATTGGGCGCAAGAACTTGCGGCGCTATTGCATTTCCGTATTCACCCCCCTCACCCTGTAAGATAAAAGACGTTCCGTCGTATACAAGCGAATAAACGGAATTCAATTTTAGATTTCCAGCCGATAATGGATTGCCATTAGATTTCAGCATCGGCTTGGCTCCAAGTCCATTTACATTTACAGTAGCAGCGCCCGTGTTAGCCATATGAATCTTAACCGTGATCCTAGTCCCCGGAACGAGTGCGGTGTAGGCAGGCGAGAACGTTGCAACATATGCCGCGCCCGTCCCTGTCGTGGTCACAAATGGCGGTGATTCGATTTCGGCTTTCCGCGCTGCATCATTGGCAACAACAGGAGCCGCAGCCTTGACCTGTCCGCCCGAAGTACGCCGTACTATCGTGTTAGGGTCTGGGTCAACGGATGCCTCTGATTCGGGAATATATGCACCCGGTGGGATCGTTGCCGTAACGGTCGTCGTATTACCCACCGCAACATTCATTCGGAATTGAAGCGAATACGGACCCGATGAAATAGGCGGAAATGTATCCCCTTGCGTCTCTGCATTTGCATAAGCGTACAGGATTTCGCCTAAATCCGGGTCTTGGGCAAAAACCCCGATCTCGCATGTATACGTCGAGGTAGGGAGCCCTGCATTTTCGAAAATGCCTAGCACACTGGCCGTATTCGCATTTACCGCGATTGAATTAATATTAAAATAAGCAATCGGCGTTATTAGCGCTGTCCTGGATGCTGGGTTTCCTCCGCCAAGTTGGCCGGAGCCGATCTGCATACGTGTGAAATTGATCGCTGCACCAGCTTGCCCTTTAGCAATCAAAGCCTGTCCAAGTGTTGTAACTGCTGACTCTGTATAGTTTGCCATCTGCTTAACCCCTCTCTACTCCGGTTAATTTGCTGTTATATTGGTTACTCCTGTTCCGGTGACTAGGACTCCGGTGTACAGGTTTGTATTGATATCCGTTGACTCGATTATCTTGTAGCCGACCGCCATAGGCTTTGGGATTATCATTCCGGCTGCGATCATCTCGCGCGCGATTGTTGACAGCGGGCCTGTGACAATGGCTTGCATGGACATGTCCTGATTGTCGATGATCTGCAAATTAGCGTTAGGAAATGTTGCATCCCATACGGCATACATGCCCGGTATGGTACCGTCCCAGTTGTTAATTGCAATTTTAGCCTTAAGCGCAATCCGGTAATCGTCATCGCCCAAGATAGATGAGCCGCCGCTGGCGGGATTAAACGGCAGGCGCCTGCTACGTCCGATGATCGTCCCTAATAGATCGAGCTGGACGCCTACAGCAGTATCAATGCCAAAATCACTCGGCAATCCATCAGTAGTAATCATGCCATCGTTAATCATGTTTAGCGTATCGGATAGCCACGCAATAAACCGATTTTTCAGGCGGTATTGACTGGTTATCAAATCCAGATACTCTTTAATCTCAGCCATACTATCACTCCTTAAGCGCTAGGACACATTGACAGTTACGTTAGCAGGGTCTCCTTTTGCCACCTGCGAATAAGATATCGGGATGTCCGTAGTGCCTTGTATATCGCCACTCTTTGCAGCTGTTACGGATGTGACGGCAAAGGTTGGGTTTGCAGGAATTGCATTAACAGATAATGCAGCTCCCCAAATTGAAGATATGTGCAGATCGTTTCCAATGTCCAGACTGCTGCAAAATTCCGCTACTGACGCCTTTATCTGATCCGTTGTATCTGTCGTATATCCATTAAGCTGCTTAACATTAATCACTGAAACGATATCAACATCAGTCGGTCGGTCAAATCGGATCGTAGACTGCACGCCGTATTGATCTGTTACGGTTACCGCGACAGCACCATTTGTGTAGGCCCCCGGCGTCTTGCGACTAAAAATAACATCCGCAATATCTTGATCTGTGCCACCCTCTACAACGCATGTAATGCTATGTGGAGGCAACCCGTCGCTGTCTACGACATTTGTATCGTTTTCGTAGACTATAAACCTCGTAACAGCAGCGAGAGCCGCTATACCACCGTCTAGCCCCTCTATGACCGTACGGCTAGGTTGTGCTGTGCTGATTGCTTGACGCGCTCTAAGTTCGGCGTCTGACTCTGGGAAAGACCCTATAGTAGCATCAGCCGGATTAGTTACCGATGTCCAGCCCAATGTAGGAGTTATAATTTTGTTGATCTCTCCAGCAAAGGCTACGACATCGCCAGCAGTTAAGCATGTCGCTAATGATGTTGCCGATCCTGCTTGACCTATGATGGTCGGATTTGTAAGCGACCATCGATTTCCGTTGTTGTCCTCAACTATGCCGCTATTTATTGCCGTACCTGCTGTCCCGGTTACCGTTACTATTGCGCTGGAAGCGACTCCTGGTCTTCGCGAAATACCATTGATGCCAACAATAATATCAAGTCCCGTTCCAATCGCCGTCGCAGGCCCCCGGCTGTTATAGGCACTCTGAACGCATAAAAAAGAGTCGAAAACCATGCTTGCAACCGATGATATCCATTGATAATCTGCGCTATCCGGCTCCAAATAGACTTCAGGTCCGAATATGGATTCGGCGTCCGCAATAAGTTTATTGCGAATATCTTCGTACGTCGGGGTAGTTAGGCCGCTTGCGGTTACCGTCGGAGCGGAATACGTCATTAAAAAATCACCTCATTCACTTGTACGCTTCCATATATCGTTTCTACAGTGCAATTTAAAACGTATTTTCGATTCTCGTAGAGGCTTTCGAAGTCTTCAATGCCCCTCACGCCTTCGACATTTGATATAATCCCTTGCACAAGCAAGTCAACGGCCTGTACATTTTCAGGGGTGCCCGGCTGACCTAGTATATTTTGAAAGAGAGGTAGTCCTATTTGTGTATCTTCCCACCATTCATCTTCAAGCAATTTTAAGCTAGTGGATATTGCTTGTGCTACTGCTCCCACATCGACGAGAAAATCGTTTTTGTTGCGACCAAACTGATAGTCTCCGGTTGGATCCAGCTTCCTGTATCTCATGGCAATCGCCCCCTTTAGAGCGGATTTCCATTAACCCGTACATTACCTACGAGGTTAACGGCATTGTCTGATATCTCCACATATTGCGTTCCGTTTAAATTCCTTAATTGCGCCGATGTCGTCGAATAATTTTCGATTACATTCGGTTGACTCCACATGCCTATGATGGCAATCCCATCCGAAAGGTCATGCCGTCTTTTTTCAATTTGGTTTTGGATGCCTCCATTGCTAAAAAATGCGTCGTAGCACATATCCGCGAATATCACTAAACACTCGTCGCCTGCCGCGATAGGCATCGTCATCACCATATTTCCAGCGCGAGGCAGCACTATAGGCACGTCCAAAAGCAAGGGGAGGTTAACCCAACTAGATTGTAATTTCCCGTCTTGTACGCGCTCGCGTATTGCTGGCTGCACCGTGACTGTCTGCTCAACAGGGTCAAATGATTGAATGATTCCCGGCATCGCTACACGCAGGTTTGATGAAAATGCGTCGAACATGCTGCGATACATATCTTCCTGGTTATTTGGTATGCGTTCGCTTATCGGAACAGCCATAAAAACCCTCCTATCAAAAAGGATTAGCACCTGGTGAAGTCATGAGATTCGGAATTCCGCCTGCCTGACTTACTGTAGTTGCTTCCGTGAAAAAATCGTCCCCGCGTGTATCCCCGATGTGATCAACGCTAATAACCCGGTAAAGCCCGTCTCCGTCAAGTGACCGCTGAACTTGTCCAAGTTGAAATACTTGAGCGCGTATTAAGCTGCTATCCAGGTGCACCATACCGCTAATTTTTATGCTCGGATTTAGCAGGCAACGGAATGTTATGCCTAAGTCGGCTTGTTGCGGCGTGCCGATAAGGCCAGAGTCCGGCGTAAGGCTTATAACCTCGCCTTCGGGGAGATCGGACATTTTAACGATGTTGACTTTACCATCCTCCAGATAAAAACTCGCTTCACTTGTTTGTGATAGCTGCCGGAGATAATCCTTCATCATGCCGAACATCACTTTTCCACGTGTTAATTTTTGCTTAGATAAATCATCGGAGATTGAGTTTAATTGTGTGGATACAGTTGAGTTTTTAACGACGCTCTCAACGACCTCACGCTGACTTTGTCCCTTAGTCAACGAAAAATTAATGAATCCCTGATTATACCCGCGATCCCCGTCCAGCGCATACAACGTCAGACGATAAGTAACGGAATCCTCTTTGTCTCGTATGGTTTGCACTACATCCCCGTCAAATAATAGGCCGTATTGATTACCTTCATAGCCCGCCTCGATAATCACACGGTTACCCTCTTGGATAATAGCATTTTCGGTCGCTGCGTTAAGATTGTATATGACAATCTCCGAAAAGTTAGGAGACTGGTTGATTGTTTTTTTGATTCGGAATGTGCAGCGGAGCTGAGAAACATCAAGCGCTACCCCAGAAGGGCTGCTGACGAGAACCCTATAACGGCGACCGTATAGGACGTTTCCTGTGCGTTCGCTTCCCGCTACAACCCCGAAATTTGTAGGTGGGAAGTCAATTGAATTGATCTCTTGATTGCCTGCGTTTAGAGTGTTTCCAAGCGTTAATGATACGTCTCCTGCGCCAGGTGAAGCATTAACCTCAAGCGACCCCGTTCCCTGATATTTGAGCCAGATGTTATATCGGCGGTTATAATCGCTATCTGGTATTTTGGGGCCTACATAAGCCAACGAAAACCGCCTGAAATCCTTTCTGGCACTATTCCAAATCTTGCCTATCACTCTAACTGCGACCGCTGTAGCAAATTGGTTGTTAGACAACACAAACTTTTGTCTATCCTCCAATGTGGTTGGCCAATTCAGCCGCATCCGATTAGCAATGTATATAAAATCGGCGTTATGCCACTTACTCCAGACCTGGCCCGGTCCGAGCGCGTTACCACTGTCGCCTAGAATATTGCGAAATGATGTCTCGGCTTCTAGCGTGGCTAGCACTATATTCAAATCCACACCTTGCAGTTGCGCCTCTGATACGCCAATGTTTTTTATGTTTTGTTGTTCCTGCGATAACCCCGCCATGAAATCACCTCGTTACTCCGTATCCGACCACATTAAATAAAAATCCGTACCTAAATTATCGAAATTAGGTATATCTCTTATGAAATTATCATTTGCAGGTACGATAAAAGCACTGCCGATCTCCATGTATGAAAATTGTCGCAGGAGATTGCCAGCCGGAAAAAAACCTACAACCAGCGGAGCCGAATCTAATAACAATACTTTTGATGGCATCTCAATAACGGAAAACCACCAATATTTACCGATGTGATTGTACGTAAAGCTGAATTGGAGCGTTATATTTTGATCGTCCACCGGAAGCGTGCATACGAGAGTTTGGTTTGTGGACGGAATCAAGGGAATTACCTTTGTCGCCATTTACATATCATCTCCCTATGAGGATATCGCAGAATTTCCCGTTATCTGCTCTAGCCAGATACTCAGAAGGGATTGGTTAGGCTGCTGGCTCTCCTGGACACCACGATTGGCGTCAGATGTAACAGTAGGACGAGCGCTAATTTTGACCGTCTTGACCTGTGCCACAAGTAATTCTCGCATGGTCACGGTACACCGCAAACCGAACATTGTCTTGTAATCATCAGGAGCTGATATGACTTCGATCAGCATGTTTTGATATGTGCCTAGACGTGTGTGGACTTGGATAGGCACTCTGCTCGCCTGCAAGGCTTTTAAAACCTTAAAAGCTTGGACAGAGCGTGAATATCCTCCGGTAAATTGACCTTTTATAATGCTTTTAGCAACGTCCGTCATACCCACTTCCATGACCAACTCCCGTGGTTCCAAATAGGCATGATCCGTGACGTTAGCCCCCACCTGTGTTGGATGACTTGTAATCTTTAGCCGGCTTGTATGCGTCGAACGAATAAAGGCGTCCATAAACCAGCCTCCGATATTCGTCTTTAAGTAAACGAGCCTTCTGATATTCGGCGCGTTAAGGTCAAGTATCGGATTTATTTTTTGGTCTTTGTCTGCCATCGGTTTCCACCTCCATCATTTTTAGACGCTCCAGCTCTTAGTGTTTCTGAGTATTATCTCCGTTTTGCCAACAACGGAATCAGCAGTTGCTTGTGGATCGCTACCGTATATATTGTTATTTTGATTGAGTGTAACCAATTGAGGACTAGAACCGTCAGATTGTGGGTATGTCGCATACATAGCGCCATATGATCCTTTTGTTAAAAAATCCATTGTTGATAACGCCGCTACAATGTTCATGGCGGATGAAATATTTGATAAATACTTACTATCATCAGCAATCTTATCAAGCGTCTTATTTCCGACTTTTGTATCTATCCCAAGTTTTTTGATTTGATCTACACCTGCAGATGTTTGGATAGCATTTCCGCCAGTGTTTGCATCACTGTTATTAATGGTGGAGGATGTTTCTTTTTTTTGCGGAAATAATGCCTCTACCCATGCCCCGATACCCATATCAATTTGTTTAGACCCGGTGCCGCCGAAAGTAAACATATCCTTTGGATTGAAAAACTCTTTTGCATCGCGCCAGATATTCCCCCAATATCCGCGATCTTCAAAGTCGGCCCCTTCTTCAAGCAGCTCTTTTTCAGCGGTTTTTCCGCGCTCTATTAAAAACTCACCCGTTTTACCTTGTATGATACTGTCGATTATACCTAAAATGTCGGCAATCGATTTTAATACGCCTTCCAAGGTTTTGAGACCGAATAAGAGAGACTCAAACGATATTTTAGCGAGTTTATCAAACGCTTCTTCGATGCTGTCACTACCCGTCAATGTTAATAGGATTTTACCTAACGAGGTAATCACTTCATCCAATGCGTCCATCAATCCGGTAAAAGATTGTTTTAAACGTTCCAGGTCGCCCGTTTCGGAGAGTTTGTCTTTAAACTCAAGCAACTTATCCCACATTGGTCCAAGTGCAGATTTACCGCCCTCCATGTGCGTGTAAAAGTCATCGATTAACAGGATAGCCATGGTTAGCATAGCGATGATCATGCCAAAAGGGCCCGTACTAAGCAACATGGCTATACCGCTTACCGCCGCCGCGACACCTTTGACGTTGTTAGGGATCGCATCAAGCAGACTGCCAATACGCTCTTTCATATCTCCGAAAAATTCAAGCAAATGTCGTCCCGCATTAACAAAGGAAGTGAGGAATCTAGCGGCTCGTTCCGTCCATTTTGGCATGTCCTCAATAAACTGCTTATTAAAATCTTGCATCCGCTTTTTTAGATCATTCAGCGGGCCAGACAAGTTTTTTATCAGATAGTGACCTATCCACTGGAGCGCATACTGAGCCGATAATTTTAAACGGGTAAATTCAAACTGGATATCCCGAATAAATTTCATTTGATTCCGAAATTCAGGAGGAGGTCGCATGCCCTCTATTTGAGACCGCAATTCGCGGAACCCTGACGCCAATTCCGGGCTCAAATAAAGCTGCTCCAGCGTGACTCCCATTGCGTCCAGTGTCTTTTTAAAGGATTCAGCTGAATCGCGCGAAGTCCACAGTTGACGGGCGAGCATCTCCGATTGCAAATCAGCAGCAGCTAGATTTGACACCAACTTTGCGATACCGACATTAGCGGCCACCATAAAAGCCGATACCGCCGCACCAGCTGCTATAAAATGCTTCGCTGATTTGGCCGCTAGGTCAGATAAGTTTTTCTCGGTTTCGGATATTGTCTTTTTTGTTTCGTCGTATGATTTTTTATCAACGTCAAAACCGAGGGAAATCAAGTAACTTTTAATAGTATCCATCATTTTCAATCACCCCGTCTCATCCTTGCCGCCTCTGATGCTCGCCGCTGATTTTCTGATTTAATTTGTAAAATCTCATGCGCGTCTAGCAAATCATCAATCGTAAACACATCGGTAACAATGTCTCGGTGCGTCCAAAAACCCGCAATAACTGGAGCAAAAAGAAAGTCGTCTACGTTGACTAGTCGCGCGGGGATGAAGTCGATATTGTTTGGAGAATCGAACCCAAGCCCGCCCCTTGAAAAAGCGGTGAAAGATTGAAAATAAGAGTGTGCGAAATCAACGCCAAAACAGACATCGTATCGTCATCGAAATCAATAACGCCGAACGTTCCATTTTCATTCATGACTGGAGCTAGACCGCCCGGCAATACTTCGCTGCAAACCCCTAAACATTTATCTTGCAGGTAATTAAAATCACTTTCGGAGATAGCACAAATCTTTTCTATCATTCCGGCAACATCAAGGCTTCCGGATAAGGACTTAATGTCTTTCAAGGATTCGGCGTTTATGCTTTTAAAAATAGGGGCCAGCATCCCAGTCACTTTGACAATAACAAAAGCTCCAGTACGAGCTGGGAATTTATTAATTCGGAATGTGCGCTCATTAATTTTCACGTCTTTATACTTTTCCATACTTTACCTCCATGTAATCATCTGATAAAATAACCCCAAATATAAAATGTCAAAGGGGCGAATTGTCTTGAAAAAATTAACCATCATTACTGCAATTATCGTTTCACTTTTCTCCTTAACGTCTGTTGCCTGGAGCGGACAAGGAAAGCTCAAGTCCGCTTATGTGACCGATACTGTTAAAGTAAAAGTACTCGGTAAAACGCTGGAAACAGACGTTATCGCCGCCCAGCAACACGGCGAAAAAGGATACCGGAATTATGTTTCTGCTGCCGATCTGGCCTCAGCTCTCGGTTATAATGTTAAATGGGATCAAAAAACACAAACGGTATTAATCAGTTCATCTTCGGGATACGACGGTGAGCTAAATGTTGAAAAAGTGAAAAAATTTAAAGATCTATATTACAACAATGAAGCCAATCTATTGGAAGGCGTAAGCAATGAACAATTAGATTGGCTTCATAATATTGCGATTTATTCCAATGAAGCCGGACTCCCTGATTATGCTCCATTTTTATTCGTACTCGACGATTACAAAATGTATAGTCGGGGTTCTAAAGCCGCATTTTCAGACTATTGGTCAACTTGGGCACAATAAAATAATTAGCCGCCTCTTATGGCGGCTTTTTTGTTTAAATTGTTTGTTGCGAGATATTCGCGGCCATAAGAGTCCAGTTAACTTGCTGCCCTTGTTGCTGGTAAGGTCGGTCAGGTAGCTTTTGAAACGACACACCCGTCGAGGTAATCATTTCCCCCATTTGTGGCGCTCGCATTGTAATCGTGATCCTTGCCCATTGCGCAGTAGATTGGGAATCCAAAAAGTTAAACAGCCGGAGCAACCATCTATTGAGCTCTGATGTTTGTTGAGCTGAAATAGCATGTGTTCCGTTGCGCGCTTTAATCCGGGAAACCATTACCACACCATCCGCTGCGAGATCATGCGCCGACCTATCCGTTGTCATGACTGTCGAAATGGAGCCGATCCCCGTACCATTTGCCACAAATTGCCCAAATTGCGGATGCGATATTGTGCAGCTAATATCCTCAAAACTATAAGTAGAGTATGCCATTTATATGTCCTCTCCTCTCTATCGATTGACGATAACGCCGATGACTACAAACTCAATAGCCCCGGCCATCTTGACAGCGATGTATATTGGCGGAGACTTACGTGCTTCCCGGTCAGCTTGGGATTGAGTAGCTAATGACTCGGCCTGAATCAGATAGCCATTAGGCAAGCCATCGCCCGTCTGCAACCCTAGTATTGGAGCTGCAGTCCATACGCCGGGGCCGATTGCGCCTCGTGTAAGTGCATCCTCGCATGGTACGGTAATCGCCTGTATGAGCTGGCTCATCCCGCTTTCTGTTTGCGGTATTTTTGGAGAGCTGACAAGCAGATTCATCGCAGCGATTTGAATTTCGGCCACGAGCATGTCGAGATTGATAACCTCGTCAAAATGTGTACCATCTGCCATTGTACCTTGTACAAGCAATTGATATTTACCGCCATATCCGGTATAAGCGTTGCCGTTGTAATTTAGGATATTTGTCAATTGCGTGGTTGTAAGGTCATCCGGATCGATGCCCACCTCTGACTTATACGCCATCGTAAAAGATGAGTTTGCAAGTCCTGTATTAGCGCCCATGGCATAACCCATAGCCGCGACTGAACCGAAAGGATCAACGCCCCATTGCCCAAATGTGCGCTTGAGTTTAGCTGATTTAAGTGTGTCCATGATATTAGGAGCCGTGGCCGTTAAAATATCATTGTTGCTTGTCCCGTAAAAATAAACGGAGGAAGTCGCAGCGGACTCAATGTACATCGCCACGGCTTGAATCTCGGCATCAGTGAGTACGCCTGTAACAAAGCAAGCGTACCATTCGCCATTCGCCATGCGGCAGGCTGTAACGGCTTGTACGGGCGTCTCTGGCACCGTTTCGTCTTGGCGACCTACAGCTAACATAGTAGGACGTGGGGACTGTGCAAAGTACACCTGAGCCGCTAGATACTCCGCCTCAGACCCTATCCACCCATCGGATGTCATCTCCTCTAAGCTACGATAGAGCTTAACGCGCTCGGACGGCGATATAATAGTGGAGCTACCCACAATCAGCCCGACATTAAAATTAGGTGCAGATGCTAGTGTGGGCGATACGGTGACGGTCACCTGTACAATGCTATCTAATGATTGGTCAGACAAAATAACACCTTCTTTCTATCGATTCGGTATAACGACAATATCCGCAGTTTCTAAATGCGGGATTGCCTCTTTGATTTCCGTTTTGATGTTAAAACGCGCGAATAGATTTGACCGATCCCACCATTGCCCATTAAATAACTCTGGGCTGCGCACAGGCTCCGGCACATCAGTGACGAGATAGGTGTCCTGCAATGATAACGTCTCGAATGTGCTTGGCTTGAATAAGCCTGCACGGATTTTACGCGAATCATCAAAGCTGCTTGGCCCGTAAAAAATCCACGATACAGCTGCAACCTCCGTAAAACTTTGTATCAGGAGTCCTTGCGGCGAGTATGTGGATTCAATTTGTTGCGTGTATTGATCGGGCGACAAGGTCACCTGCATAAAGCAGACATCATCTGTCCTCTCCCAAGCTGGAGCGCCTACAGCAGGCCATGCCGTCCTCACCCGGTCTTGTTTGGTCGGGTCATCAGGATCAAACCCAAGCAGCGTCATGGTTAATGCATAAAACATATCTGTTATTTGATTTAGCGTTAGCATTTGATCACACCCCTAGCATGCGGACGCCGATAGCTTTGTAATAACCAAAGTCCTCCCATGGCGCTACGTGATAGATGCGATACCGTTCCCCGCGCCAGTCGATTTGATCGGACGTTCCAGTTTCTCTCGTAACATATATCTGTTGCGGAGAGTAGAACGCCATTGCACCTTTCACGCGGTCGCCCTCCGGCACTTGCTCCAGGTCGTCGGCTGTCGCTACAATAATCGTCCCAGATAAAGTTATAGGCGCCTCTTCGACCGATTGCCATGTCCCGCGAACCCATGATCCGGTTTGGCGATGGACAATAAAACCTTTAGGCTGGGCGAAATTACGGGACAGTACAACATTTTTTACGTTAATCATGAGTTACCATCCTCAATTACAAATTGGATTGATTTGCGTAATTCCCCAGTTGAGATGAGTGGACGGTCGCTGCCTTTTTTAGCGACAGTCAATGGCGAGTTGGGCTCCCAGCCGTTTCGAGGGTCAACAAACCAACCACGCGCAATGTTTTGGCCCATCATACCTACCTTGTGCAATTCAGGACCGATATCATTCCCATCTAATGCAGCTTGTGCGGCTCGCTGCATCTGTTTGGATATTTTGTCCTTATTGGCTTCAATGGCAGGCTCCAGCACAGGTCTAGGCGGTATATGCCACAATGGAGAGCCATGAGATTGGATATACATCTCATAGGCTTGGCTGTATGTTTTGCGGCCGCTCTCAATGTCGGGATTCATTTCCTCGCGCATCGACTTGGATCGTACGCCGTGGGATTGGATGTATAGTAGTTCTGCGTTAGATATGCCGCCGCCATGGTCGCCGCCGCCTTCTGGAACGCCAACATAAACCTGTACGTCGGCCAATCCGTCCAGAATCTTCTTCAAATCGCCCGTGTTGTCCGCTGTGGTCGTCACCCTTGCAAAAGCGCCGAACATATCCAGACCCTCCTCTCAATAAACGTACATGCCGCCTTTGCCGTATAGCTTACCCATTGTAGCAAGCTGCTGTCCATATATCGTTAATTTCCACGCCGCCCACCCGTCTAGGTCTTGTCCGATTGATCCATAATCCATGCTTACAGACACATCGCCGACCGCCTCCGACGTATTCAGGCCCTTTGCTTGTCCGACAGCCATCACTTGCCCTGCGTCACTTCCCGGGTCTGCCGCTCCCTGCAGGTAAAGCGTCAAGAAGTGTGCGACAAACCACCCAATAGCGATTTTCCACGCGCTTTTCCAGCGCACTTGCAGGATACAGGCGTTCGCCAAATCGATATACATCTGGATGACCGGATCAGGCACAATCCCATCAAACTGCGGATATATCCCTTTAAAATCCGCTAATGTGTATGGAGGATTTGTTCCAATCTTTACGTTTGCCGCTTCCGCGATAAGTCCGTTTACGACGCTTTGTGGCATGTGACCATAATACGGATCGCCGTTCATTATTCGCTATCCGGAGCGCTTCTTTTGCCTATAACTGACTTTTGTTTAGTCTCAGGAGTCTCGGCGGCGATCTCTTGAGCTTTGCTATCAACAAGCATGACCGTTCCGTCTTTCGACGCCAGTTTAAACATGACTGAATCTTCCACCCAATCCGGAACGTCTTTAAATTCGCCCGGTCGAACCGACGCTTTCACGCTGAAATCTTTCGGGTGATCGAATTGCAATGCTGCTTTGGAAAAAATACGCAATTTAAATGCTCCTCTCTGAATAAGAAAAAGACGGAGCATTCGCCCCGCCTTACGTTGATTTTTTTAAATGCCGTCAAGGTAGCGCATAGTAGTAGGGTACAAGATTTTACATTGACCGAGCTGGGCTGCATAGGCGGTTAAATAACTCATTTGTTGTACGTTCGGCTGCGTCATAACACGGCTAAGCGGTACAGGCAAGTCAAAGTTAACGCGGTTTTCGCGGTTGACGTAAGCGACCACACGGTCTGTGGAACCTGCACCTGCACCCACGCACCAACGCGACGGCACGATGACAAGGTCGATTCCTTGGTTACGCGCAATGTTGTTGTCAATAAGGAACTGCAAGATGGACACGCTGCCCGCATCGCTTACTTTACGACCAACAAGCAATGCGTACTGCTGCGGTGGGATTAGGATATGGTTTGCCATACCTGTAAGGTCATATTCCGACGCTTCCCACGTCGCGTTGATGATGAAATTGACGTCATCTAGGATCTCATCCGGAGTCTTAGTAGCCCATGTAGCAGTACCGCTGAGGCCGTTAGGAGCTACCGACGATGTTACGAGCGGACTGTTAACAAGACCAGTTACGCCAAGGCTTGCATATCCTGTGTATACGATGTTATCGATTGACTTGTTATAGTTCAACCGAATACCCTCATCGAGGATATTGTCCAAGCTACGGCCGATTGTTTGCAATTTGGCTTGATCCACGAAAGGCACCTTCAAGATGTTCGCGAAATCAAACACTTTGAATACGTCCTTTGTAATGTTGGCTTGCATGATCGGAATATCAGTAGTTTCGCCGCCGATAATGCCGGCATCATTGCCGCCCGTCGTGCCGTAGTCGGAGAAGTAGTTGGATGTGAACTCTACCCAGCCTCCGCCTGTCTTGGCGACAATATCACGCTGCCATGTCACGGATTGCAACGGCTCCAGCAAACGAGGATCTCGCTTTTCAAGCTCCCCATTTAGGAAAGCCATGCCCGTTCCGATGGCGGAGTCAGTCATTAGCATACCTGCGCCCTGCATAGGGATGGCGTATTCTTTGCGTTGTAGTGTTGGAATTGTCATGATTATTCTGTCCCCTCCCTATTAAGGCATGTTGCGCGTCAAGATTGTAAGTTCTGCAATCTTATTCGCGTCAAGTTTGCCAGTTTTCCATTTTGCGTTCGTGATTTCAATCGTGTTCGTACCGTCGGCAACAGCCTCAAATTGACCTACTTTACCGTTCGGAATAGCGACATTAGCCAAAATGCGAAGGAATACCGCGCCACCCGCTGTTGGTGTGCCGTTATTACAAAATACCGTAACGCTACCGCGCTCGATGACGTCAGTAGGGTCGTTACCTACGTATCCTGCGGATGTTGCTTGTGCGAGGTAGTTAACGCTTTGCTTGACTTCACGCACCGCTACGCCCGCGAACTCTGCCGCTGTTGACGCACCAGTGATCGAGCCCCATGTATTATCTGCTTGCAAGATAACGGCATCACCAAATGCAACGTTATTAGACCCCGCTTTGAGTACGCGATTTGTGATAATTGTATCGTCGCCACGCGAAACACCGCCCGCATATCCGAGATTAAGAACTTTACCAATTACTGCTCCTGGCATTATGGGTCAACTCCCTTATTGTTGTTTTTTGTAGTGCGGATTGTGCATTTCTGCGATTTTACGGCCAAGTTCAGAGTGGTCAACTGACTTAGCGCCACTGTCACCTGTCTGTTTTGGCTTCTGGCGTTTTTGCATCATACCTGCGTAAGCTTTGTTGTCCGGACGGCCCTTGATGCTTGCAATGGCAGCGTCAGCGGCCAGCTTTCTTTCGGCCGGGTCTTTGATAGCTGCGAGGATCGGTTTAATGGCTTTCAAAGCTTGGAGCATGTACGCATTGTCAAGCGCCGACTCTGGGCGATCTTCGGGATCTTGTACAGGACCCGGCTCGTTGTCATCGACCATTTCAGACGCCGGAATAGTCATGCTGCCCTCTGGATCATCATCGTCACCTTGCAGGCGCTGTATTTCGCTTTCGAGCGCGTCTAGTGGGTCGGCAGGCTCTTCTTTCTTGCCTATAGCCTCAACGATAGACGTCAGTTTAGCGACCTGCTCAGCAAGCGCAGCGAGCGCAGGATCGGCGTCTTTCGCCTCTTCCTTTTCTTTCTCTTCCTCGCGACCTTCTTCTCTTTCGTCGGCCATTGTTTCAACGGCATCCATGATTTCTTCCGGCTCTGCGTCTGCCGCGAACTGTTTCAGGCCGATAGCGGCAAGAATATCAGTGACGCGGGAACGCTGTTTACGTGGCAATACAATCTTTTTATTCATTTTGTCTTTTTCCTCCTTTGTTTGTTCGGGCTTATTTCGCCCGCCTGCATATTCAAAGCTTCCGTTCGGAAGGCTGTCGGCAGCTTGATTATTTCGTTTCTCTGGATCGATTTCGGCGTCGTTTATCCGAACCCTATCCCCGGCCCTTCCAGCGCTCACCACAGCGACGTGATTTCCGCGGATATCATTTTGGCTATACGTTCCGTCACCATTGTCGACGTAGTTGCATGTATAACCTGCAGACACTTCGCGCTTGCCGTCTTTTATTTCCTTAATCAGAGTTTCATCGTGAATAACCAAATCAGCTATAAGCAAGTCGGCGTCAACTCCTTTGCCTTGTCTAACGTCCTGCACGACGCCTCTGCTGTATCGCGTGGCATTGTTGGACGTTACAGCTTCGGAGGGATGATCGTCGGTCACTGGTGCAGCGGTGAAGCTTGCCATAGCCGCAGGGCTAAACACTTCTTCCGGGCTACGAAAAACCTTAACGATATCGTTTCCGCTTCCGCCGATCTCGCTGGCAAGGTATTCGTAATATCCCGTTCGAGCAATCGGAACCCCATGCGCTATAAGGAATCCGTTAGGCGTCATGGTCATGTTCGGCGAGAAGCGCGACCCGTAGTAAACTTGCCTATCCATCGCTATTTTCGTTGTAATCACCCCCTTTCGGGCAAAATAAAAACGCCTGTTAAGGCGTCCGTTAAGTTGCTATAATCCCAGCCGTTCTAAGCTTTGCGAGTAGTGCGTTAAAGTCTGCCACAAGTCCTGCAACGTCTGTTGCGGTGCTATCCGCTTGTGCAGCGCCTTGTGTGGCCGTTAATTTAGGTGCAACTTGTGCATCGACATAAGTTTTATTTACAACCGATTTGCCACTTGCCGGAGCATATGCAGCATTTTCCAACTCAACTTGACCGTTTGCGCGAACTCTAAACTGAGTAGTTGGTGCTGTGTCCGTAGTTACATTTCTAGTTGCCACAAGAAAATCACCGCTTGTATGACCGCTTCTCGAAGCTTCCTGATAACCAAATACAACAGGAGCATGATTAGAATCACTTTGTCTGAACCCGGCCCCTACAAGGCGGTAAGAGCCTGCGCCATACTCAGTTCCGCCCAATTGAATATAAATACTCCCTATATCAAGGTTTGTCGGCGCGTCCTGATGACCGTTATAGTTACCATCGTTGTACATAGCGGCAATAATCTTGGAATGCTGCACAGGATCAGCAATGACAAGTTGTCCTGCCATCGTATCACCGGATTTGCTTACCCTCTTGGCATCTTCGCCATCTACATACGTCTTTGATGTGCCTGGAGGATTAAATAGGTCCATCTCTTTTACACCCCCGCATGGTAATTTACCGTCGCCGTTCCTGTCGCTGCTTTAACAAAAACCTTAGCTAAATCGTCAACCTCAATTTTTTCACTCGCACCCGGTACGAGAACAATACTCTGAGACGTCGCATTACCAACAAGTATGTTTACTGTATTGCCCGGGTCGCTCTGAACGAGCACCGTCTTAATAGCCGTAGACGAAGCGAGTGCCGCCGCTGTCGTTCCCTGCGACTTCGCGCCATCGAGTAACGTTGCAGAGGGCGCAGCCGTAATAAAAAGGTTGCCAAACTCATCCGCACGAATAGGCACCGCATTCCCACCGAATGAACCCAGTACCCGCGCGTTCGTATCGAGACCGGTGGTGGTCGCTGCTTTTTGCATGTATTGATCTGTTGAAACATCCCCGCCCGAACCAGTGATATCTACTTTTTGCGAACCGCCGCCCCCGCCTGTTGGATCTATCGGCATCTTGTCCGTTAGCGTGCCATCGGGCAAAAGCCACTTAGCCGGGATCGGATCAAGGTTGTTATATCCTGGTACTGTCATGTGTGGTAACCTCCTCTGCATAATTATCGTGAAATTTTATTATTCCGCTTTGTTTTCCGCATCTATTTCTATAGAGTATGGATTCAATGTTCGTATTAAAGACGCAATTTCTTCTGGGGTGTCAGCTTCATATGTCTGTTCTATCTCACCTACGCGTTCCGTATATTTCATGCAAAATCTCCTCCTTTACATAATCCGTTCAAATTGCTTGCGCGTCATTCGCTGGACGCTCCCGCCGTAGAACACTCTTGCAGGCCATTGCACATCGTCCAGATCGAGCAAAACAGAAGGAAAACAACGGCAGTTAAACGTTCCTCCTGCTGGGTATGTGCCGTAGTTTCTTTCACCAACCAACGCTTCCGGGCTCGGAGGATCGCTCCAACGGACGAGTACACCGTCCATATTCGCATGCGATTCACGCACTCGCTGATCTTCCGAGCTGTTCCACACATACCATGCGGCCCCGATATACTCACTCCGTGCCTCTGTGAGCGCCGTGGAAGTCTTGCTTGTCTCTGTGCGGGCTATCAGATTAGCTTTAACCCACGTCATATGCGGAAAGTCTTTACGGATCATCTCCGCGATGTCTGACGCTCGTGTGCCTTTTAAACTCTCTTCCAGCACCTTTTTATTAACCTCTTGAGCCAAATGCAACGGCATTGATTTGATATATTCCGCATTGCGTTTAGTTAAGAGCCTCACCTGAGAGCCTACAGGCCCTTGCATTTCCTTTTGGAGCGCTTCGTATATGATTCTCCCTTTGCTGTTCTCGCGAGCTGCTTGTCGCCACGTACGACCGCTATCGCGAAATAAATGTGTGACCATCTGCATAGCTGCTGCGTCGGCGTACTCATTAAACTGCTCGCTCACGAAATAAGCACGTATCGCCTTAAGGATGTCTTCTAAACTTTCGGAGCCAGCCACGGAACGTTCCAGGTCGCGAGTCGCCCGCATAATGGCGGTTTTGTATTGTTGCTCGATCCGGAGAGTAGGCGCCCACAGGCTCTTGTTCTTCTTCGCCATAAGGATTCACCCCCATGCCGCCAAATCCCTCAATCTCGCCTGCAGACAGATCGTTGTCAGCCTCTTCGATATCCTCATCCGTAATGTTGGTATACATGCCCGTTGACTCTCCAAGCTGCTTGAGCTCCTTGAGTGCTATCTTGCGGCCAAACAAACCCGCGTTATATACCTCAAGGATCGATTGTGTTTTCTTTTCTGACAGTTCCGCAATTTCCTTGTCTGACGGCGTGCGGATCGGGTTAAAGGTGTAATCAAAATCGTCCGGCACCGCGCCTAACTCAGACACAAACATAATCGGCAGTAACTTATCAAGGATTGGCGCTATGACAGATTCTTGTTCCTGCTGGATGACCTCGTAATAGTTCTCCATATCGGATTCGCCTGTCGCATTCATTCCTGCTGGAGCGCGTCCGAATAGCTTTGTAACAGGTATCTGAGCGGCTCCAGCTATATCTAGCATAAAGCTCTCGTATATGTCGTTAAGCCCCGCAAATGAATACTGGTGCGTCTCAAACGCATCCTCCTTGTCCATTACATGGATACCCATATTGGACATCAACCAGTTTTGCGCCTGCAGCGTATTATATAGATCGCTCTGCCCTTGCTGATCCTGGACAGCTAGCAGTTGTCCGAGGTCGCCCATCTTCATCACTCGCAGGTTGGCCAGGAAGACCAGTGACGAAATGTTAAAACTCGTATTGTCGCGCTTCTTGAGCTCGTCAAATATAACCTCTACTTCCGACTCTCCCCAATGTACTTCCGCCAGCTTTTCCCAATATGGGAGTTGCCGCCCTGTAAATCGGATGATGCGGGAATGATGGACGCGCCATGATCCAGCATCGGTCGTGACTTGATAGTATTCAGGCAGTCCAAAATCAGCATCATTGATATCCGAAATGACCTCTTCGTCCGGATAAATGCCGCTCCATCGATCAAGGATTTGTAAGCCTTTAAACGTTCCCGGCATAACCATATCCAGTTCGAGCGGTTGATCGAGTATATCGTCGTGACCCTCGATCATAATGACGCCGCCAGCTCCACCATAGAGCCTCCCCCAGCGCAAGCCCTCAAGCACTTTTGCTTTAAGTTTCCGCGTCCTCCATAGTTTTTCCACCTTGCGTATCTGCTCCGGGTCAAGCTGCGATGTTATGGTTATCCAGTTGCGGCAAGCATCTTGCGGTATCGTGTCGATGATCTTGCGTATGATCCAGTGATTACGGTACAGGCTGTTCATTAGGTTAAACTGTTGCGTCAGTCTCGTGAGTGGATATTCGGTGCCCTCCATCAGATTCGCCGTGTTGAACCCCAATCGCGCCATGACGTTGGAGAAGGTGTCCGTTGTTAATCCGGTCGGCTTACCCTGCTTCGGTGCTGCGACGTCTGTGGTAGGCGATACGGTTGTTACAGGCCGTCGTTTCCGTCTGCTCAAATTGCTCCCCTCCTCTCTATGCCGCTGCGATCCTTCGCGGCTTAATGATTGTCTTCACGAAATAGCGTCCACCGTCCATCGCATGATCAAGTTGCTTAACTGGTTTCTCTATGCCCCGCTCACCAGCCTTCTTATCCCATACGTAGCTAGCACGTTCCTTCAAAAAGTTCGGGCAATTCGTTCGGTGAACACGTATCTTTCGCTTGGCGATCATGGTAGCCATCATCCTAATGCCGTCCTCTACTTCGTTATCCGCATCCTTTACACGGTATCCTCTGTTCCGTAAGGCTACTTTAAAGCT
Organism: Paenibacillus algorifonticola; assembly: GCF_000971975.1. Taxonomy (GTDB): domain Bacteria; phylum Bacillota; class Bacilli; order Paenibacillales; family Paenibacillaceae; genus Pristimantibacillus; species Pristimantibacillus algorifonticola. The sequence goes on from NZ_LAQO01000001.1 coordinate 531,055, forward strand.
AGCCGCAGAGGGATCGAGCACCGTAAAAATAGGGGGATGCTCGATCCCGACAAATGTCTCGAAGTCTCCCGCATATTGGCTATCGTCTTTCTGGATACCTTTCGCCCGGCTGTCATAGTAATATTCGTGCAGGATCCAACACACGTCTCCGTCGTCCCATATATCCAGGTACACCATTGGGTTGCTTGTCCCATAGTCGATCGCAATATATCTACGCGCCAAGTGTTTGAAACCTGGAACGAGATCATCGTCGTCAAAGGTGTTCTCGTCATCGTCCCACATATCGTAGATGATGCCATCTGCAAGCACCCACAACCCAAGCACAAACCGTTTGTAAAAGACCCCTGAATAATCCCGTCTATAACGCGCTTTGACGCGTTCGGACAGGCTCGGGTTGTCATCCATCGTGAAATGGATATGGAGTGCATGCTTTTTGATAATCTGATCCAGCCACTCAAGCTTGAACCAGTGAAATGGTCCTGCTGGGTTGCAGTTAAACCAAATCTTGGAATCATCCACTGAGCATCGAGCTGTCGCCTGGTTAACGAACGATTGCGGCATAAGCGCTACTTCATCAAAAAACATGCCTGCCAGCGTAACACCCTGTATCAAGTCCTGTGATCGTTCATCACGTCCGCCGAACAGGTAAAACGTATTTATCGCTTTGCTGCTCGTTACGGTCATCGTGTTTTCGGAGCGGCTTTCAAAAACCTTGTAGCCTCGGCTCACAAGCATCAACTTGAGCGGAATAATTACGTTACGCCGAAGCGATCCAATCGTCTTGCCTGACATCCCGAGTTGTTGCCCGTTGAAAGTCTCCATGGCCCATACAATATAGCTGAAGGACATGGAAGCCGTCTTGCCTGCCCTTACCGATCCGTCGCAGATAATCGCATCCTTGTCATGATGTGGGCTTTCAGGCATCCACCACGTAAGAACTTGGAGTTGTTTCCGGCTAAATGGCTTCCAGCGGAAAGTTGGTTTTAAGAGTTTAGCCATACCGCAACACCCCTACTTGTGTACAAAATATTTCATTTTGTGAATATGTCTGGCATTCAGTCTGCCGAATTTGGTCAAATACGGCCTTGAGCGTCGATTTTCGTTCCGTGGAACAATGGAAAAAACAGAGCTTTTGGCAAGTAACACGATCTCTCGTTTACTCGTTATTGCTCTGTTTATCTGTGTCATCCGAATCAAAGGGATAGCCTAAAAAGTTAAGGGCTATTTTGATCTTTTGGCGAATGTGAAGACCGTCGTCAAGCACGAGGGCTTCGTATAACGTATGAGCTGCCATGCTTATTTCAATTTCACGCTTTTCGTTAGGGGCGTCCCACGACAACGTGCGCGCCTTAACCGTCGTTGTCTTCTTTTGGTTCGTCATCGTTCCACGCCTCCGACACCGTTCCTTTCAGTGCATCAATAAAGCCGTCATCGCCTTCTTCTTTGCCATCACCGCCACCATTAAGGATGGCGATCTCAGCTCGCATCTTATCTATCTTCAAGCGTTCCTCTTCCGTCATGTAGTTCACGTAGCGTTCCAGCTTTTCGAGAGCTTTTGTCTTGTCGTGGAGTTTGATGCTCACGCCTGATCTGTTTTGCCTTACCTCGCTAATGACGGAAGTATCTACCTCTGTGCTGCTCTTTAGCGTTAGCAGATCTCCCTTGAACACGAGCAGGTCCGAAATGTCCGCGAAAGCTATTTTCAGGTATTCATCAACGATTCGGCGCACGTCAATATTAATCTCTTGCGATCGCGAATCTATAAGCCGCTTAAGCTCTGCCTGTACTTCGTCCTTTTTGAGCAACCTATATCCGGCATTATAAGCTATCGTTTTTTTATACCCAACCACCATCGCAGCTCTGGTTGCATTGTAGTCCCTGAAATATTCTCGCGCGAAAAGTATATATTTATCTGTCTTATTTGTATCACTCGAATCAACATCGTCCGCCTGAACGCTCTGCTCCTTCTTACCTGCGGAACGTTTCGCATGCTTTGGAGCGTTCCGTTCTTTTGATCGGAGCGTTCCGTTCTTTTTCGTATCCCATTTATCTTTTGATTTCCACCCTCGAACGGTTCCCGAAGAGACGCCAAGTTGTTCAGCTATCTTCACGAGGTCGATGTCGCCACTATGCTCTTTCCATATTTCAAATGCCCTGTCTCGATTAGGGTCTCTTGCTCTTGCCATTACATCATCACCACCGCCGTCTTGTTGTTTTTACAAACAAAAAAGCCACTTCTTTTGAAGTGACTCATTAATCGTATAAACTATATTGTCGCAATGATCTCATTATCTTCACCATTATTACTTTTTGCATGGTTCATCTAGTTCTTCCATATGCGCTAATATTGATTCCAATTGTTTTTCCAAAATCGATTCATGATTATCTCTTGCATCTTTCAATTCAAGATCAATGAAGTTTTTCAACGACTCCCATTTATCCAATCTAACGAAGCCTCCTTATGTTGGCGTCATCCATCTTATCAAAGTCATTCATGTTGTCCAATGTTTATCTTGAGGGGTCTTATTGTACCCCTCTATATACTTTAGAGCACGTATTCTACATCGACGGTTTTTAAAGAAACACCTTAAAGAAAAATGGAGAAAGAAAAAAGGGCTCCTCGCCCTCTGCCTAACGGCATTCACCCGGGTCATCCGCTGAATAAACCGCGGCCTGACCGTATATTTTAAATGATCTCTCAATTCGCTTAAAAATTAAAGATCAAGTGCAGCGTGTGCGCTATAGCTCACGCCTAACGTGCGAGCACGTATTAAAGATCTTAAAAGCATACGAGCTTTGTAACTTTAGAGCGTATAAGGTCGAGATCATTATACATATATACTCAGACTCATGTCAATAGTGATCTTCATTCAATAAAAACACCTGCTGCTTTTTCGAGAACACGCTTGAAATTATCTGTTTCAAGAGAAGGATTCCTCCAATATTCCCCGCACAACAAAATCTTTGTTTTCTTCGGAGACAAACCGCTCCATGCGCATTTCACACCCGTAAAATTAATTTTTCTGTATTCGGAATGGTTGATATAACGATGTTTGATACTCGGCCAAATTCGTTTAACTTGTTCGATGTCTGCTGCTACGACATAAAGATCCACTTATTCACCATCTCTCACCATTAATTAGATCAATCAACCATTCAAATGACCAACTTGGAACGGAACTTGGAACACCTTGAGCCCTTGCTGTATAAGGGATTTCAGGCACACGCGGAACAGGACTTGGAACACTAAATCTTTACGATATTCTGCTCAGATCCTTACCCCATCCTCAGTTATTGTTATATACCCGACAAAAACCGTCGAGATATTACCCGATAAGTCCGTTATTTCTGCGGCATGGTAATACAGTCCGCTTAATCCTTCGGTATCTTCGGGCTCGAGGAATAAGGTGAATTGTCCCGGTGTGTTATCAGATACCTCGATGCCGTTATTAAGTTCCTTATCAACAAGGTTGCCGACAGTCCAGCGGTTTTCCTTTAGCACCCACTGTACGTTCGAGCCTTCAATGTTCGCTGGTGTGCCGCCGCAACCCGTAACCGATACAATGACCTTTTTCGATTCGCCTGCGAACATTGAAAAATTTTGATTTTTCTCGGCCACGGTAGTGTCACCTCTTAGACACAAGGTGAGCGCGATGCTCCCGCTAAGCCGGATGCAGCCCATAACAAGACTGTCATCGCCCGCCGCCTCTGTTAGAGCTAGATTACCGCGCATACGCTCACCTCATATCCTTTTTATTTTTATATCCGCCCACTCTAAACCGTTGCCCGAACCTGCTGCGCCTTGCCCGCGTCCGATCTCCACGCGTAACCAGGTTGTGTCCTTCGGCATCGTAAAGGGTAGACGAACCGTCATACCATCTCCAGTAGGAGCCATTATAGCCCCCCATGAACCGCCGGACTGGATGCTGATAAAAGCGCCGTTCTGAGCGGTCAAAATAAGGCGTATGGACTGCGCGGTTGCCCCGGTCGAGCGAACTTTGCAGGAAAATTCAAATGTTTCGCCCGGAAACGCGAACAAATTACTTAGTTGTCCGCGAAGTGCGTTCGTTCCGCTGTTGCTCTGACTATTGTCTTGGAGCATCGACGGCGTACCCCAATGCCCAACCGCCGGAAATGTCTTGTCGCTCCAAACGGTGGTCAATGACCAAAATCCTGGGCTCCCTTGCGAAATGCCGGCGAATCCAATTCCGTTTTCGGCGGCCAGATCGGCGCGGCGCGTTGTGTACGGGTCCGCAAACTCAAGCCCGCTCAATGTCAGCACCTCAAGTTGTTCATTGTCGCGATTTGTCTTGATTGCATCGTAAATCAATTGCAGATCAGATAAATTCATGTAGTTACTGAAGCTTGTATTGTTATAATCTATCCATTGCGGATGTATCAGTAAGGCAAGTCCGTATTTGAGTGCAGCACACAGATTGATTTGCGCGATTACATTGGCGCGGTGTTGCGCGCTTGTCTGTCCAACTGGCAGCGGGCTCACCGTCATGCGTGAAGCACCGAATAAAGACCCCGTCGGAATCCTCCGCAAGATACTACCGATGTACGCAGAATAATGCGCGTATGTTTCCCGTAGCATCCGACCGGCCGGCGAAAAGAAGTTTGTTATCTCCTTGTCCTTGTCCAGATTGTTATACAAGCCAGACGGCGTAACACCAGGCTGAATAAATCCCGCTACCTTAAGTCCGTATAATTGCTCAATCAACGCCTTAGAGTCAACAATTTCCACTTGCAGATCGGCCTCTGTATTCGGCGTCGTGTGGGTCATGGAATGGCTCCAAAGCTCCATGCCATAGCGCCAACTCCAACGCTGGAGGTCGCCCGGATTATTCGGATCCATCCCATTAGTAATGTTGCTATTATTCGGGTTATTTGGGTCAGCGATTAGGCCAAGCGAAAAAGGAAAATTTCTGCTTGTCAACTCCGGCAGCATGTTGGATTTGATGAAATTCGGGCTATCGTCAAATGTAAGGGCGACCGCACCTTTTCCGTTGGTGCCGATTACGCCGCCATGCGCCCGGTTTGATTCTTCCAGACGGGACCGGATAAGTGCATCCGATTGTCCGTAAATCTCCTGAAGTTCTTTTCCCAACGCCGCTGCGGCCATCGCCCGAGCAATAAAATCAATGCTCACCCAATCACCGCCTTGCCTTCGGCCGTTACGTTTCCTCCCGAAACGGCCGAAATACTGGCGCGAAATGACCACCCCGCAGGAACTTGCACCTGCCAAAAAGTCGGAGCCGTGTCGTCGCCGTCCGTTGTTGTCGGCCCGAATATCGTCGGATTTGTGAGGCTATATGCCGTACAAGCCATGTATACACCGGATGCATCCGCAGTCTCGAAATTAATCTCTCTCGCCGTGCTAGTACCGCGCACCGAAAAAGTCAAAACTGCATTACCATCTGATGGAGCATATGACGTCCCGCCGCCAATTTGATCTGAATTATCCTGCAGTACAACGTCTACTGGCGGCTGAGCGCCCCCGAAATCAACAGGCGTTTCGCCGTCCGGCATAAATAATACAGTTGGGACATAATATTCTTGGCCGTCAGGAGTTAATCTAACGGCTCCAGCACGTTTTTTTGTATCCTCGGGAAAAGTGAAAGTCACCTTTTTAACTCCTCTCTATATAAAAAATAGCCCGAAGGCTCGCTGTAAAATATATACTCCTTACTGGACTCGAACCAGCGACCGCGGCTGTAAAAAAACCGAACTCTAACCACTGAGTTAAAGGAGTGTGTTATATAAGCCCGACGATTATCAACGCTCGTCGGATGCGCTCCCGAGCCGTATCTTAGCCGCTGGGATCGCGGCGCGAAAAGGGGGGGGCAAAGAGCTGGGGGCTATGTCAGACCCAGCAGCTCCAGAAACGGCGTGTTCGTTGCTTATGTGCCATTCCGTTGAGTTCAACGATATGGTTAATCATCCAATACAACGCAGGTCGGCATATCGTCCTAAAGCTTGCTGCTTCCAACGCCTGAATGTCCTATCACACACATGTAGGCTGTCAGCCACGAAATCAGCTTTCTTTCCATCTATATAGCGCAGTCGGAGAAGTTTGGCGTAATCAGGGAACAACGACTCCATGCCTTGGATAGCTTCGTCAATCTGCGATTTCAGCTTTGTTAAATTTCGAGTTTCAGAAGAGCACGGCGTTGAAAGCGAAAGCCTATTTACTTTGTGAGCCAATATCTTGTAGCCTTTCAGCTCCTTGATAATTTCAGTTTCCGTTTTCAACTGCCTACCGCCTTCCTAATGATGTCCCGTAAAGTCGTGTTACCTGAATGAAGGCTCTCGCCTCCTCATGCAGTATCCGGTTGCTATCCGGCAGTACGGGTAAGCTGTTTGACGCCCACAATCGCGATTTACGGAGAACGAAACTTCGCCGCTGACTTGCTGAGGATCAACGGCTATAATCCGCTTGCGGGCGATTGTGAGCGTCTGAGCAAAGAAAAGAGCAGTCTGCCCGCTTGTCCTACCCTTGCGCTGCGCGGAATGGGTATCGGTTAGTGTCGGGTGCTGCTCTTTATCTCTCTATCTATAGGTGGCATTCACATGACAAGAATTAGCACTTTTGACTTTAAATTTCCATTAATGAACCATTACTAACAAATGCTTGAAATAAGTATTTAAACAAAAAAAAGGCCCTTCAATTAAGAAGGACCTTTTTTGATATATGGAGCGTAGGGGGGTCGAACCCCTGACCTCTTCGCTGCCAGCGAAGCGTTCTCCCACTGAACTAACGCCCCAGATTGAAACAACTTTATTTAGTATACATTTTTGAATTAAAAAATACAAGATTACTTTTTTCTGAAATAACTGATATGATTTCATGGTAGTGAAACAGACACAACCGGAGGTCGTATCCATGGGAGCGATAAATAAGAATTCATTTAAACAATTACGCGTTGCATGCCTATATAGAGTGTCGAGCAAAAAGCAGCTTACTGATGACGAGATACCTATGCAACGGCGAGCTTGTTCCGATTTTATCCAAAGCAAACCCGAGTGGGTTTTTGTGAAAGAATACATAGAAGGAGCAGTCTCGGGGTTCCGGGTTTCCGCCAGCAAGCGGGACGTACTCCAAGAGGCTAAGAGTGATGCAGAAAAAGGCCTATATGATGTATTGCTAGTATTTATGTTTGACAGGTTGGGAAGGAAAGAGGATGAAACCCCCTTCGTTTTAAAGTGGTTCGTCAAACAAGGGATTGAAATGTGGTCTGTACTGGAGGGCCAGCAAAAATTCGAGGACCACACTGATGATTTAACTAATTATATTCGCTTTTGGCAGTCAAGTGGCGAGAGTAAGAAAACCTCGATGCGCGTAAACGAAAATCATGAGCAAATGGCCGAAGATGGTTTGTTTAGAGGCGGAACTGCGGGATATGGGTATAAGCTAGTTCCATCAGGAAAATTCAATAAGAAAGGCAAAGAAGTATTCAAACGAGAAATTTTACCGGAGCAATCTGAAATTGTTGACGAACTATATGGCTACGGCGAGAATGGATTAGGCGGAAAAAGAATTGCCAAGTTAATGAATTTAGAAAGAAACCCGTTCATACCTTCGCCAACAGGCGGTGAATGGACGGCCAGAGCAATCAATTTCATCCTAAGCAATCCGCTTTATAAAGGGTATCCTGCATACGGGAAAAGAAGAAGTGAAATGGGAGTCTTCACAATGCAAAAACCTGAGGACTGGGTTGAATCAAAGAAACAAATTCCTGAACTGGTTATTATTCAGGAGGAGCGCTGGGATCGCTTGCAATTACAGAGGGGAATGAGAGCGCCTAAAAAGAAATCCACGGTTGAACGCGGATATCATATTAATACAAGTAAGAGCCCCTTGCTGCTTGTCGGCATGGTCAATTGCGGTTATTGCGGCGCCCCCTTAACAACAACATATAATCAAAAAAAATATAAACTGGCGAATGGAACAATGCAAGTGTGGAAGGCTCCAAAATATAGATGTAGTGGCAAGGCGAGCGGCAAGGATTGCGTCGGTCAAACGCTCTATGCTCAAAGCAAAATAGAAACAGTGGTGCTAGATGAAATTGACCAGTATTTAGAGCAGCTCAAACAAGTTGATTTTGCAAAAGAGATTAATTCATTTCTCAAGAAAAACGTTAGCAGCGACATGAAAGAATTAAAGAAATTTCAAAGTGAACTCATTCAGAAGCAGAGTGAGTTGGAAGCTCTGACTGCAGAAGTCACTAAATCCATAATGGGACAAAGCTCGTTTAAACCTGATCTGCTAAACGCATTGATGGATCAGAAAAACAATGAACTAAACGAATTAACCTTATCTATAGCTAAAATTGAGGATAAACTATTAGCAAAGAAAATAGAGACAAGCGAGATGGAATTATTAAGAAAAACTATTCCATCATGGAAAGAAGTATTTGATTCAGCCCCGCTAGAAAAAAAGAAGATGCTGCTAGCGGCCATGATTGATCGAGTTATTGTTAAAAAGGGTGATATTGATATTACCGTGAAGCTGCATATCACGCAATTCTGCAATTCGATAAATGGTAGTGAAACAGACACACTCGGGAGAGCGCATCGCTGGCAGCGATGAGGTCAGGGGTTCGATCCCCCTAGGCTCCATATAAAAGAAACGCCACCACATAATGTGGTGGCGTTTCTTTTATATGGAATGCCGGGGGCGAACCCCGGGGGTTCAGTCCGCGCGCACGGAGCGAATGCGGAGGAGCACGGCGTCTGAATCTACCTCTAAAAGTCCTCACCCGAGTCCGCTTCGTCAGCTATTTAATCAAAGATTCGGACATCCCATGATGGATTTGCGAGTTAGACGAGTCAAATCCCCTAGGCTCCATACCAAAAAACGTCACCACATAACATTGGTGGCGTTTTTTTCATATATAATGCCGGGGGCGAACCCCGGGGCTCAGTCCGCGCGCGGAGCCTCCCTTCCCTATTGCCTCGATAATTTTTGAACCATTTGATTCAAAAATAAATCCATCTCAGAACTATTTTCTATGTTAATGAATTCAGACTTCATTATTTGGTGTCTCATGACTTGGTAATAATCGGATAATGCCTGTTTCAACGACAAATGATGGAGCATCAGCAGCTTGGGATCAATCATTTTCCTGAGCATCGTGTCCATTTGAATGAGGAGAATAACGGGATTCAGACGCTGAAACACATCATTTTTCATCCCCAAATCAAAAAACTCCCTCACCTGTTCATTGCGTACCTCAACCTCATTTGAAAGCCTATCATATAAGTGTGGATACAGGTTTCCTAACTCCTGCAAGAAAATATCGGACAAGTAAACCGCCATAAGCAAAGACTGCTGAAACACTTTATCAAAGGATTTGACATAGGACATATTATCGGTCAGGGACCAATCCTGCACCATTTCCGAAATATAGTCCACGTAACGACCTACAATCGCATCAATAATCTCATCCTTGGAAGCAAAATACTTATACATTGTCGCCTTGCTAATATCCATATACTTAGCTGCATCATCCATTTTCAGCGTAGAAAATCCGTTTTTTTGAATCACGGGTATTATCTTTATAATAAGCTTTTGGATCGTTTTATTTCTCTTATCCAATGCCTGGGATTTCGTATCCATGGGGTAAAGCCTCCTATTTCTTCATACCTAGAATTATAACTCAATTACTCAAAAATACGAACATTTTATACTATTTGAACTTTTTTTGATTATTTAGTTTACTTCTTGGCATTTTGCGTGGTATTGTTATTTTCATGAAATTTAAAAATAAAAAGGAGGCTTGAACACCATGGAAACTTTGGCATTGGGTAATCAAGGACTGCAAGTATCCCGTTTGGGATTAGGATGTATGGGAATGTCCGAATTTTATGGGGAAACGGATGAGTTAGAGTCTTTAAGCACGTTGAACCACGCTCTAGAATTAGGAATTACGTTTTTTGATACTGCGGATATTTACGGTTATGACGAGGATGGCATCGGTGCGAATGAAAAATTAGTTGGTAAAGGGTTAAGGCAGCACCGTCAAGCCGTGCAGATCGCCACGAAATTTGGCTCCATACGCAATAAAACACAGCATCTAGGATACAATGGAAAGCCGCAATATGTGAAGCAAGCCTGTGAGGCTAGTTTGCATCGCTTAGGCACGGACTATATCGATCTATATTACTTGCATAGGGCAGATCCTGATGTTCCGATTACAGAGACGGTTGGAGCCATGGCTGAGCTGGTGAAAGAAGGAAAGGTCCGCTATTTGGGTCTTTCAGAAGTAACCCCTCAACAATTGGCCGATGCTCACGCTGTCTTTCCCATTACAGCTGTTCAAACGGAATATTCTTTATGGTCCAGAGAGCCTGAACGGGGTCTATTGAATGCTTGCAGAAAATTGGGGGTTGGATTTGTCCCCTACAGCCCGCTAGGAAGAGGATTTTTGACGGGAACCATCTCAAGTCGAAGCCAACTGACACAAGGCGACTGGCGCATGTATAACCCCCGGTTTTCTGAAGAGGCTTTCGAACAAAATATTAATATCGTCCATGGGATTCAGCAGCTCGCTCAGCAAAAAGGAGTTGCACCCGCCCAAGTCGCGCTGGCATGGGTAACCGCACAAGGTAACGATATTGTTCCGATTCCGGGTACAAAGAGAGTGAAGTATTTGCAACAAAATGTGGCCGCTTTATCCATCCGTTTAACACCTGAAGAGTTATCCAGATTGAATGAAATTGCACCTGTCGGCAGTACCTTCGGAAGCCGTTATTAAACATTAAATAAATAGAGGAGGAGAAAACAATGCAGCAACCATTTCAGGAAACCGCAAAAACACATGCTGCTCGCGCTATTGCTCATCGTTGGTATGCGTTTTATGAGAACAATCATCAAAATGCAGAGGATTTAAAAGAGATTCTAACCGAAGATATTAGCCTAATTAACAAGGGACGTAATTCAACTATAGCGGGATGGCAAGAGGCTTTGCTCCGACTTAACGATCTCCCCAAGGATGAAAGGAATTCACATCGCATTGAAAAATTCTTTATTGAAGCTACTGGAAACAGCAAATCCGAGGCTAAGCTGGATATTATTTACCAGAATCAAAAATCGGATGGAACGTTAGTCAGCTATAATCTGCATTATGATGCAACCGTTGTTTATGAGAATATAACGACTGCCAAATTTAATGAAATTATCATTACACCGATGTCTGCCTTAGAGGAGCCTTTATTTATAAATGCTTACCGAGAAAATCGTGTGAGTGCATTGTTTTATCGGTGGCTCTCTTTGTTTGAAACTTTCCAAGAGGATGGTTTTGAGGAGCTTTTGGCGGAGAATGTTCAGCTACACGGCACCGCAAGCAAACAACCTATGACCACTTTTTCTGCCTGGAAGCAGTATATCCAGCAGTTTGCGAAGCAAATTAATAAAAGCAGCCATACTGTTGAAAGTTTAACCATAACACCGATAGACGAATCCCATTCCAGTGTAACAGCTGATTTGATTTGGCAAGGCCTTCTAACAAATGGTACCAGAATGATTTCTAAAACACGCCATGAATGGAAGGTCATCGATACGGGAAAACGTTACCCGCAAATGGTAGAATATCGGGTTCATCAAGTTGAGGCATATCGCTCCACTAGCAGCGATGAGGTCAGGGGTTCAGTCCGCGCGGACGGAGCGCATGCGGAGGAGCACGGCGTCTGATGCTACCGCTAAAACTCCACACCAGAATGCGCTGCGTCAACCATTAGATCAGAATTCGGACATCCCCCCACGCTCCACCAAACCGACACTTTCTTTATTTAGCTACAGCTGCAACGGTTGTAATATGATTTACGTAAGCCATTTTGCTCTGCTCTAATTGCTCTTCGGTAACATGGAATATATCGCCGAGCGTGAAAGGCGGCAAGTAGGATGCACCGATAAAATGAGCAAGTGCTTCAACTGGCCTCATGAGTTCCCGGATAGTGAACCGATTGGCGCCTTCAGGCTCATAAGATTGTAACGATCCGCCCGTTGAGATGGCTACCCCTATTTCTTTGCCTTGCATGTTATCGCCGCCCTCGCCGTAAGCCCAACCGTGTTGGAGTACGGCATCAAACCATTTCTTTAGCAATGGTGGAGAGCTGTACCAATACAGCGGGTATTGAAAAATGATACGATCATGCGCCTTCAGAAGCGATTGCTCACGGGCCGTATCAATCTCTTCAGCGGGATATTCCTCATACAACGAATGAATGGTAATATTGTCGTGCTTCCGCAATTCATTAATCCACGCTTTATTTATACGGGATGACAATAGGTCCGGGTGGGTCACAATAACTAAGGTTTTCATTTAAATCACTCCAATACTGTATTTTATTTTCTCACTTATGTGAGCCGATTACATTTCTAATCATATACAACTAACTTATCAAAAGTAAGTACGCACTTTTTAGGTCAATACTAACCAAAAGGAAAGTGTTTCATGAATGCAATGGGTATTTTTCAATAGAAAAAAGCCCCCTCACAGTAGCAGGTTATATCATTTCACCTGTCTTCCATAAAGGGAGCCTATCAAAGTATCGAATCTATTATGGCTGTTCTGCCAGTTCCTTCAGCCCTTCTGAAACAGGCTCAGCTTCGGTCATATCCGTCAATCGGAATTGTTTACCCCATTGCTGCAAATGCTCGATTGCTGGAATTAACCCCTCGCCAAGAGTGGTTAATTCGTATTCAACCTTTGGGGGAACAACCGGATAAACCTGTCTTTTGATGATACCCACTTCCTCCAGATCACGTAATTGTTCAGCAAGCATTTTATGATTAACGCCATCGATCAACTTTTTGAGCTCCCCATATCGCTTCTTTCCTTCCATCAGCTTATAGAGGATGCTTATTTTCCATTTGCCGGCAAACAGGGAAACAGAAAGCTCGATAGGACAATGATATTTTTTTCCATTCAGTTCATATACAGCTTTAGAGGATGTCATATCTCTACTTCCCTTCTGGTAAGTATTATACGAATAAGTGCGTACTTTTATTTTGTTAGTATATTATTTATGATCAGTATTGTAAACATATCAGCATATGAGGAGAATTCAATACAAAAAAAGGCCGAAACCAGAAGCATCATCTGCCCCTAATCCCAGCCTATTTCGGCTCTAAAGCTGCTATTTCCATACGACTTCCTCGCCGTAGTTTTTGCCCCAATCATACATCATGCGCAGCACGGGCATCAGGCTTTCGCCGTAAGCTGTTAACGTATATTCCACTCGCGGCGGAACCTCCGCATACACTTTGCGCTCAACCAGCAAATCCTCCTCCAGCTCGCGGAGCTGATTCGTCAGCATTTTCTGGGTGATGTGGGGAATCATTTTCTTCAGCTCACTGAAACGTTTTGTTCCTTCTAGACCAAGATGCCATAATATAATCAGCTTCCACTTGCCCCCAATGACGGCCAGCGTAAGCTCCTTCTCGCAGTTGATTTCACGTAAATTAATACGTTCCTTTAATTCCTGAGCCATAACCATTCCCCCTCCTTCCCAGTATACATGATGAAGCAGCTTCCAGCCATGCTGCCCGCCACCTGCTACTCCAGATTTGCGTGATTGCTGTACATCGTATTGCCGCTAAGGCCCTTCTTCTCCATCAAGCTTAAGATAACCGCATCATAGAATATAAGGAGACCCTGCTCAAAAAGAGAAGCCATCGGCTGCACGGTCTGCTTGGCACCATCCTGCTCTTCCTTCGCCGCAGCCTGCAGCGGTACGACGATATGCGCCACACGTCCAAGCGCCGACTCTGGGTTCGTCGTAATGACGGCCAGCTTGCCGCCGAGCGCCGCCGCCTTTTGTGCCATCGCAATGAGGCTGCTCGTCCCGCCGGAGCCTGAGCCTAGCACGAGTACGTCGTCTTTGCCCAGTGCACGCGTCACCGTCTCGCCAGCCACATAAGCGTCAAAGCCCATATGCACAAGCCGCATGGCAAAAGCTTTGCCCATCAGGCCAGAACGCCCGGCGCCTGAGACGAAAACACGCGGAGCGCGCATAATCGCATCTGCCAGCTCGCCTGCGGCCTCATCCGGAATGAGCTGAGTCAGCCGCTCCAGCTCCTGTACGATTTCTCCTGCAAGCTGACTGATACGCATCAGCTTTAGGCCTGTTTGATCCACTGCTGCATTTGCGATGCAGTTGCGGATTTATTTTCAGCACCCGTAATACCGCCGCCTACGATAACAAGATCAGGCTTCGCCGAGATAACCTCTTGCAGCGTATCGATTTTGATGCCGCCTGCGATTGCTGTTTTTGCTTGTTTTACAACACGCTTGATCGCCGCCAGCTCTTCGAAGGAGTTTTTGCCTTCAGCCTGGTGATCATAGCCGGAATGGACACAAATATAGTCTACCCCAAGCGCATCAATTTCCGCTGCACGGGTTTCAATATTTTTCACATTGATCATATCGACCATAATTTTATTGCCTTGCTTGCGTGCTTCTTCAACCGCGCCTCTAATGGTGGAATCGTCAGAAACACCAAGAACCGTAATGATGTCAGCACCCGCTTCGGAAGCTTTCATCACTTCATAGCCGCCAGCGTCCATAATTTTCAGATCGGCCAGCACTTTGAGGTTAGGGAAAGCTTCTTTAATGGCTTTTACGGCATGCAGACCCTCGTTAATGACGATAGGTGTTCCGATTTCAACGATATCGATAAACGACTCGACCTCTTTGACCAAAACCTTTGCTTCCTCAATGTTCACCAAATCTAGCGCCAATTGCAATTCCATGTATACGCACACTCCTTCATCAAATGTTGGAAAATGTTAATCTTGCTACAGGCTCTAGTCTAGCCCCTTTCCGACATTTGAGGAAGTACGCACTTGAAAGTGGTGTAGTTACTTGAAGGATACTATTGTGATTTATCAAGCCTTCTAGACAATGGAATAGTTCATCCAGTTGCCTTGAACCGCGTCCATTTTAGCAAAAAAATGTTGAGCCCGCTTATTTTGCGGGGCCGTTATCCAGAACATATGAGCAAAGCCTTGCTCCTGTGTGTACGTTCTGCATGTCAAAAATAGCTCTTCTTCCACTTCCGTATCCCGGTACGGCTCCAGCACAAAAAAATCATTCATCAGCGTAATCCGAGCTGCTTTCATTGTACTAATCGTAAAATATAAAGTAGCGAAGCCAATCAACTGCTGCTCCTTCTCTACAATAAACTGGATACCGTTTTGTTTCTCCAGCAGCTGCTCAATCAATTTATGAATTTCTGGCGTGCCCGGCCAAGGGTTTTGATAAAATCCTACGATATAGTCGTGCATTAATTCGGTCAAGCTGCTGATATCCTTATTTTCCGCCAGCCTAATGTTAAATGACATATAAAAAGCCTCCCTTTCATCAATGAATAATTATACATTTAAATGTTTTTATATTCAATAGTACTATTGTGAAATGCGTTCTAACGCAAAAAAACAACGCCTTGATTGGCGCTGTTTCCTCCTGCCTATTCATCCAATTAAATCGGATGCAGCATTCGATTTAATCTTTCATTCCATTCGGTGAGCTGTCCTTTGACAGCAGGCTGCTGAGCTCCTTCATGAACATATCGATGTCCTTGAACTGCCGATATACAGAAGCAAAACGGACATAGGCTACTTCATCGACTGGATACAGCTGTCCCATCACCAGCTCGCCAATGACACGGCTCTCCACCTCAGCGTGTGCAGTTGTGCGCAGCTCCTTCTCCACCTCGGAGACAACTACCTCCAGCCTTTCAGCGGGAACTGGGCGCTTCTCGCAAGCGCGGATTAAACCACGCAAAATTTTATCACGGCTGAACTCTTCGCGGCTGCCATCCTTTTTGATGACGACCAGCGGCGTTTCCTCAATCATCTCGAACGTCGTGAAGCGGCTTTTGCATTTCTCACATTCCCGGCGGCGACGGATGGACTTGTTCTCATTAGCAGGTCGCGAGTCCAGCACCTTCGTTCCAGAGTAATCGCAATATGGACATTTCATTCTCTTTTCCTCCCTTCTAAGCTCTCCCTAAAAATTACCATACAATTCCTGTAATGAAGTTCGGATTTTCGCACATAATACTTTTACCAACCGCGAGGAGGTGAACACACATGAGCGCAAACCGCAGCAGCAACCAACTGGTTGTACCACAAGCGACAGCAGCTCTCGACCAAATGAAATTCGAGGTTGCTCAAGAGCTTGGAATCGCGATTCCACAAGACGGTTACTACGGTAACATGGCTACAAAGGACGCTGGTTCCATCGGAGGGTACATTACCCGCCGCCTGGTACAAATCGCTGAGCAATCCCTTGCAGGGGGCTCCCATTAATAAATAGCTCTTGTAATAACAGACAGCTTTGGCTGCTTAAGTCCTGAAGTGACGAGCAGCCAAAGCTTCTTCCTGTTTACGGTTCAAGTTCCGGATACAAGTCTTTGTACTTATTATAATACTTCACGACCTTTTGTACATAATCGCGTGTTTCTTTATATGGAATTTTAGCGGCTTCTTCAAACGTGCCGTCCCATTCCCCCGAATCGAGCCATTGCCGGACTTTGCCTGGTCCTGCATTATAGGCAGCAATGACAACGATATTATTTTCGTCAAATTGTTTGTGCAGCGAAGCCAAATACCATACTCCCAGCTCGATGCTCACGTCAGCGCGATTGCGCAGCGTCTCCTCTGTAACCTGCTCGAAGCCTGCCTTCTCGACAATCCATTTGGCGGTGGTCGGCATAATTTGCATAAGTCCGAGCGCACCCTTCTTCGAAACTTTACCCGTCTGGAAATTCGTCTCCGCCTTTATAATGGCCGCCACCAAATGTGGATCTACCTGATAGCTAATAGCACTTGCCCGAATATCGGCCTTATAATCAATGGGATAGAGCTTCTTGAGCATCCATGCGGGTTGAGCGACAATAATGACAACAATAATAATAAATAATAGCAAAAACAGCCTTCTCCGAGCGACCTTTCTTCTCTTAGCCCTCAGCATGTATGAACCTTGCTCTGCCAAAACTCCTGAACCTGCTGCCTCGTCTGCGCTAACGATCCACTGTTATCAATGACCCATGTAGCTCTGCGCTTCTTCTCTTCCATGCCCATTTGCAGTCCCATGCGCCGCCTTGCTTCCTGCTCATCTACGTTATTTCGCGCCATCAGGCGCTCCAGCTGGATTTGCTCAGGAACGTACACAACGAGCACGCCTTCGTATAAATGCTCTTGCTCCGTCTCATATAACAGCGGAATATCAGCAACGACCAGCTTGCCTGGGTGCTGCCGTTCATAATCAGCCATTCGCTGCTGCATCGTAGCTCTAATCGCCGGATGTAAAATCGCTTCAAGCTGCCCTAGCTTCGCTTTGTTATTAAATACGATTTGGCCGAGCGCTGCCCGATCAAGTGTACCGTCCTTATGTAACACAGCTTGTCCGAACGCAGAGGCGACCGCTGCTAAAGCGGGCTCCCCTGGCAAAACGACTTCCCTTGCTACCTGATCGGCATCCACCAGCAGCGCTCCAAGCTCCACTAATAGGTGGGCAACGGTGCTTTTTCCAGTAGCGATGCCGCCGGTTAATCCGATCCTCATGCCCTTCCACCTCATCTTTACAGCAGCTTTGATATTCCAATCATAATAAGCAGAATGCCTGGCAGTACCGCCAGCGCCTGCATGCCCTTCCAATGCGAGAAGCGAAAGCCGAAGCTAATGCCCCCTAGCAAAAATAGTGCGCTAGCCGCAGCGATCACAATCGCTGTCAGCAAAGCAGGCAAACCAATCATCGCGGCCCCAATTCCCGCGCCGAATGCATCAAGCGACAGCGCTACGCCGAGCATAATCGCCTCAGAGGCGGAAATCGTGCCCGACTTATCAACGTCCGCAGCCTGCGGCGTCCGTAAAATCTGAATGACAAGCCCAATGCGCTTGAGCTCAACAATCACAACGAGCACCGGATGGCTGGCCTCTGCCTCTTCGCCAGAGGCAGCCGAAGCTGTGGATACGGCTGCCTTCTCAGCATTCGCTGCATTAATCTCTACAGCTGGCAGGCTTGAGCGCTTCTCTGACAGCGGGCTGCTATTACCAGAAGCCGCAGACGCATTTTCCGCATCCCCCTTCTTGCTTTCATGGCGATTTCGCCGCAGCTGGAGCAGCGCCCAACAGCCAATGCCCATCAGCACGATGGCGCCAATCAGGCTCGCCGTGCCTGGCGACAAATATTTTGCAATAACATTGCCAAGCTGCATGGACAATAAAATGATCAGGCCTGAGCAGCAGGCGATAATCAGCACAGACAGCAACGGGATGCGAATGCGGCGCAAGCCATACGTAATCCCAACGCCGAAGCCGTCCACGCTCACAGCAAAAGCGAGCACGATCAACGAAACCAGATGCAAAGCCAACCCTAGTCACTCCCTGCATACACAGGTGCCCCGATTTCACCCTACAGGGCATCTGCCTATTGTTCTTCACAATAAACAGCATATGCAGCTACCTGCCTAGGGTGAATGGCTTCATCATGGATGGTCTGGCTTTAGTTTTCGCTATTAGCCTGTGCTTTGCTTGCCTGCTTGCCCAGGCGCCTTCTGGCAGCTAGGGCAAATATGCGTGCCTCTGCCTCCAACGACAAACTTCTCAATGGCTTCTCCGCAAGTATGGCAAGGCTCATCCTTTCGGCCATAAACGAGCAGCTGGTGCTGAAACATGCCCATCTCGCCTTGCCCGTTTACATAAGATTTAATGGATGAGCCTCCCGCTTCCACCGCTTTCCCAAGCGTAGAACAAATCGCTGCATGAAGCTTATCCCACTCTCCGGCAGCAAGCGAGCTGGCGGTCCGCTCGGGATGAATGCCGGCTTGAAACAGCGCCTCATCTACATAGATATTGCCTAATCCCACCACATATTCCTGATTGAGCAGCAGCGGCTTGATTTTCGCCAGGCGCCTCGCCAGCTTGGCAAACAGCACATCGCGCGTAAAATCAGGCTCCAGCGGCTCAAGGCCAAGCTTATTCAGCGGGGGCAGCTCAAACTCCGTTCCCGGCGTGAACAAATGCATCGTGCCAAACTGCCGGACATCTTTATATCTTAAATCCGTTCCATCTTCAAAATGGAATAGGACATGTGTATGAAGCTCTATTGGTTCTTCACTTTGAAATAATCCATAGCGGCCTTCCATGCGCAAATGCGACACGAGCACAAGCCCGTCCATCACGATACGCAAAAATTTTCCGCGCCGCTCAACTGTCTCGATCGTCATGCCAACGAGCGCATCCTCAAATTGCTCCGGCACAGCCGGACGCTGAATGATGCGGGGCAGCCGCACCGTAACCGATTTGATCTTTTTTCCTGCAACAAGCTCAATTAATGTTCGTCTAACCGTTTCTACCTCTGGAAGTTCCGGCATTGCATCTCACCTCAACGTCTATTATACCTGATTTCCGCTCCCAGCGGGTTATTTCGCTTCATACCAGTTCGCCCCAAAACTAACGTCCGCCTTAAGCGGAACATCGAGCTTGATTGCGGCTTCCATCACTTCGGGAAGGAGCTTTTTCATCTGCTCTAGCTCATCTTCCGGCACCTCAAATACCAATTCATCATGTACCTGAAGCAGCATGCGGCTTCTTAGCTTCAGCTCGCCCAGCTTCTTATTCATATTCACCATCGCCAGCTTAATAATGTCCGCTGCTGTGCCTTGGATAGGCGAATTCATTGCTGTTCGCTCTGCGAATGAGCGTTTATTGAAGTTCGAATGGTTAATATCCGGCAAATACCGCCTGCGCCCCAGCAAAGTCGTCACGTAGCCCTGCTTCGCCGCTTCGACTTTAATGCTATCCATAAACGACTTCACGCCTTTGAAGACGCCGAGATATTGCTCAATAAACCGTCCGGCTTCATTTCTCGTAATGTTCAAGTTGTTGGAGAGACCAAAGTCACTAATACCATACACAATGCCGAAATTGACCGCTTTTGCCGAGCGGCGCATATTGGAATCCACCTGATCCTCGGTTACGCCAAATACGTCCATCGCTGTTTTCGTATGAATGTCCATGTCCTTAATGAACGCTTCCTTCATATTTTCATCGCCGGAAATATGGGCGAGCACACGCAGCTCGATTTGTGAATAATCGGCAGCGAGAATCGTCCAGCCCGGCTCAGATGGCACAAATGCTTTACGAATTTTGCGGCCTTCCTCCAGACGGATCGGAATGTTTTGCAAATTCGGGAATTGGCTGCTCAAGCGGCCTGTTGCCGCAATCGTCTGCCGGAAATACGTATGGATTTTGCCTGTCTGCTCGCGAATCTCTTTGAGCAGCCCTTCCACATAAGTGGATTGCAGCTTCGCAAGCGTACGATAATGCAAAATCAGCGGAACAATTTCACTGTACGGCGCCAGCTCCTCCAATACCTCGGCATCTGTCGAGTAGCCTGTCTTCGTCTTTTTCCTTGCGGGCAGGCCCAGCTTCTCAAACAGCACCTCACCGAGTTGCTTCGGAGAATTCAAATTAAACTCCATGCCCGCCTGCTTGTAAATTTCTGTCACCAGTGTCGTAAGCTGACGCTCCAGCTCACTGCCTAGTGTCTCAAGCTCTGCCTTCTCTACGCTGATGCCCTGATGCTCCATGCCCGCCAATATAACGGAGAGCGGCAGCTCCAGCTCATCATACAGGCCGAGCATGCCCGTTTCCTTTAGCTCGTCGCGCTGCAAAGGCGCCACTCTGCGCACGGCATCGGCTTTCGTTGCCAGATGCTGATACAGCACTGCGGCAGCAGGAACTTTAAGTTTTGCGCCTTTTCCATAGACCGACTCATCACTAGGCACAGCTGGCTGTTCGTAGCGATGGACAATGCCGGAGAGCAATAAGCTCGATTCCGTCGGATCAATAACATAAGCGGCTAGCTGGACATCAAAGCTCACGCCGCTCAGCGTTATGCCCGCCCACTTCAAAGCCAGCTCGACTTTATGCGTATCAAATCCGATCTTCTTCTTGTTCGGATCGGCGAGCCAGCTCCGCAGCGGCTCTGTGAAAGCTTCCTTCAGCGCGGCGAAAGGAAGCGTATAGGCCGCTTCGGCGCCCGCCAGCGCCAGCCCAACCAGCTCCGCCTGATGCGGATTTTCGCCGATCGCCTCTACATAAAGGCCGAAGCCGCTCTCCTCCTCTTCAAGCGCCTTCATTAGTTCATCGAGCTTCTTCGCATCCTCAGCCGACTCGATCGGGGTCAGGTTCAGCTCGGCAGCTTCACCTGCTGAACCACTTCCTTCGCCGCTCAGTCCGAGCCGTTCCTGAACGGATCTGAATTCCAGCCGGCGCAGCACATCCGCAAGCGCCGGCCCATTAAAGCCGCTGTAGCGAATCGCCTCCGGCTCCTGCTCAGGGGCAAGCGGCACCTCGCGGTGAATCGTCGCGAGCTTCTTGCTCATCACTGCATCGTCTTTATGCTGCTCCACCTTTTCCTTCATCTTGCCCTTCAGGCTGGCTGTGTTGGCAAGCACTTCTTCAACCGTGCCGAATTCATGCAGCATCTTCAGCGCTGTTTTCTCGCCAACGCCCGGAATACCCGGAATATTGTCGGAGGTATCGCCCATCAGCCCTTTCAAATCAATGATTTGATGCGGCGTCAGTCCGTATTTTTCCTTAATATCCGCAGGCGAATATCGCTCCTGCTCACTCACCCCTTTGCGCGTTAGCGCTACGGTCACATGCTCCGATACGAGCTGGAGCATATCCTTGTCACCCGTGACGACAAGCGTCTCGACCTTCTGCTCGTCCGCAAGCCGGGTGAGCGTGCCGATAATATCGTCCGCTTCAAAGCCATTCAGCTCAAACTGCGCAATTTGAAAAGCCTGCAGCAGCTCCTTGAGCACCGGAAACTGTTCCGATAGCTCTGGCGGCGTTTTTTCCCGCCCGCCTTTATATTCCGCATAACCTTCATGGCGAAAGGTTGCCTTCCCTGCATCAAATGCAACGAGCACATGCGTCGGTTTTTCGTCTTCCAGCAGCTTAAGCAGCATCGTCGTAAAACCATATATCGCATTCGTATGTAAACCAGCCGAATTCGTAAGCGGAGGCATCGCAAAAAATGCCCGGTACGCAATACTATTGCCATCTAATAACATCCATTTATCCATCATTGACACCTCATTTATCGGTTCTAATGGTTATCATACCACAACTGCAAATGCCTTTGCTCCCTTCTCGCGCGGGGTTTGCAACATTCCTGAAAACCTGCCCTCGGGGCTAGCTTAAACGAGGTTGTCGTCCTTTGGAGGCATTGCCCGTTTTACCAAAAAAAGCTCTCTCCAAGCTCCATATGGATCGCTCAGAAAAAGCTTTTCTCATCCCGACTATCGCCGCTGGACTAGAACGGAAATTTCACCCGGGCGCCCTAGCAAATAGCCTTGCGCATAATGCACGCCCATCGCCTTTACTTTGTCCAGCTCCTCTTGATGTTCAATGCCTTCGGCAATGATGCCAATTGCCATTTTGTCGGCCAGCTGGACAAGCGTATGCACAATATGCTCCTTCATTTCGTGCTCATGTATCCCCATAATGAGAGAGCAGTCTACTTTAATATAATCCGGCTTCAGCTCAATGATGGCCTGCAGCGACGAGTAACCGGCGCCAACATCGTCGATTGCAATTTGAAAGCCTTGGCGGCGGTACTCCGCAAGTGTAGCAAGCGCGGCGCCATAATCCTGAATAGCCGAACGCTCGGTAATTTCAAATACGATATGGTGAGGCGACAAGCCCCGCTGCTCCATCATTTTGGCGAGCCTTGCAGGGTAGAAGCTTCCTTCATTTAGCAATTGTGCCGTCATATTTATAAACAGCTTCTGATGAGACTGGAGACCGGTACTGCCCTCCACTGCCTGCTCTCGCGCCGACTGGTCCAGCCTTGCAACCTCTCCCGACTCTTCTGCGAAGGCAAATAAATCCAACGGACTGGAAAACCATTTATTTTTAGGGAACCGCGTGAGTGCCTCATATCCGAATGTTGTCAGCTCGCTGTCGGTTCCTTGAATCGACATAATCGGCTGATAGACCGACATGAGAAGCTTGCCGCGAATAAGCCCGTTCATATATTGCAGCCGCATGGCCTGTGTTAAAGATTCCTTTTGCTGCCCATATAATAGCGCTCGCTTTGAAGCTTCATACAGGCGGGAGACTGGGCTTCCAGTATCGCTGCGCTCGACCAATCCTACACCTGCATGCAGACGCATATCCGACATAAGTCCAAGCTCGGTTCCACTAAACCCACGCTCCGCTTCCTCCTGCCATTTGCCTGCGGCTTGCAGCAAATTTCCCTGCAGCTCCTGCTGCTGCAAGTCTGGCAAAGCCATCACAATATACAAATCATCACCCATCCAAAACTTGTCCCGTACATGGGCAGCCGTCTCCGGGTTCGCATAAAGCATCATCTCTATGTATAGCTTCCAGCTCCTCCTAAACGAGGAGGGCAGCTGCTGCCAAGTGCCTGCCGACTGCTCACTATGCCAGGATAGATAGATAACGCCAATATTTTCTGGCTTATCATCCATTATAAGGCTGCTTCGCTGCAATATCGCTTGATGATGTCCCACGTCTCACTTCGATCCCCTCTGTAGCATTGCGTTCTTGTGTGCAAGAGGTCATATCTTCCATGACATACACACTGCCTTTTTGCATCTTGGCACGTTTCTTGAGCTTCGCTGTTAGAGTCGATATAAGGCTTGGCGTCGTCCCGCCTGCAGCAAGCATTAATGAGAGAGACAAGGTAACCCCCTCTTGCTCCACTGTGTTGCCGTGACGATCCTCCACCATGCTGACCTCCACTCCACCGTAATACCTTTTCACCTCGCCGTCGAAACGCTCAATCAGCCTGGTGCAAACTTTTTCAGCATAAGAGGCCTCCGTTACCATAATGAAATCATCACCACCAATATGCCCGATAAAATCGCTGGCCAGCCCGTATTCTTCCTTAATCCCAACTAGCGTATCCGCCAAAAAACGAATGAGCGCGTCGCCTTGGCTAAACCCAAAGCAATCATTAAACCATTTGAAATAGTCCAAGTCCGCATAGATGACGGCGAACGGCTTGTGGCTGCTGCTCCTGCGGGCCAGCTCCAGTTGAATGCCCTCATTGCCGGGCAGACCCGTCAGCGGGTTGGCCGATCTTGCCGCCTCCATACGCAGCGTCGTAATGCGCTCCAAAATATCACGAACCGTCGTTGCGCCGAGCAGTTGACCTCCAGCTGTAATAATAACGACATCGTATAAATGAGAAATATCCCGCGCCATCGCCAGCTGGGACACATGCTCGATCGGCATGTCCGCATCCACGATTAATGGAGAAGCATTCATAATTTTCTCAACAGGTCGAGTGGAATAAAGCGGAAGCCCATATTTCCCCGCCAGCAGCTCATGCAGCTCCTCTTTCATTAATAATCCGACCGGCTGCCCCTCATCTGCTATCACAACGCCCTGCTCCTTGCGGTTTATTTCGAAGAAATGGGCAATATCCGCCACCTTTGCTTCTGAAGGGAAAATAGGGAACGGGACTGCGAGCTGACCAATGCTAAAGCCCGGGAGGGCATGATAAACCCCCACCTTTCTCTGCTCCGTTCTGTTGCTAGCTGCAGCCGTTTCGACCTCCATTGCAGCAGCACCCTCCGCCGCCATCCACGCCTCCTTAATCGCTTTCAAAATCGTGCGCTCCGCGGCCTGTATAAAGGAAGGCTCACTATCCGGTTTCGGCGAATTTGCAAAGGCTACCCCTAATCGAATTCCCTCCTGCTTGGCCAAGCTCTTCCGTAGCACAGCAACGCTGTTAGCAACGGCTATGTTCACGGATAATCCCGCTTCAACAGCACCGATCATATAGTAATGCTCATTCTCCAAGTCCTGCTTCCATACCAGCCTGAACCCGTCCCCCTGCTCCCATCTCTGCAGAAGCTTGCTCAACATGCCGTCTTCCTCATCACTTCTTATGTATAGCACGCCGACTCCGCCCAACTTCCAGCTTTTTTTTACGGCATGGATCATCACTCTATTTAATAAACCGATTGCAATCTCATCCATATGAATCCCCTCAATGGTCACATTTCGATTTTCCACCTAAAATTAACTTACATATAAAGTGTGAGCAGAGTAACAGAAGAATGTAAAACACATGTCAAAATCACTGCTTTCAACCTACTTTTCTATACAAAAAGATGCCCTACGAACCAAATGATTCGTGTGGGCACCTCGTTTGCTATACATTCAAATCCGGTCGATTCCCCGTCACCAGATATACGACACTTTCTCCGATGTTCGTCGCATGATCACCAAAACGCTCGATATAACGACTTACAAAGCTCAGCAGCGACGCTTGCGAGATCGTTCGCGGATTCTCCATCATCAGCGAGAACAACTCCCGCTGTACTTGACTGAACAAGGCATCAACCTGATCGTCGTCCTTGGCCATTTTGTAGGCAAGATCGACATTTTCCTGTACGAAGGCCTGTATGGATTCATAAGTCATCACCTGAACAATATCGGCCATTCTCGGCAAATCGAGCAGCGGCTTGATTAAGGTCTGACCCTCCATCCTCAGCACTACCTTGGCAATGTCTACAGATAGATCCCCCATCCGCTCCAGATCAGAAGCGATTTTGAAGGCGGATAGAATCCGACGCAAGTCCTTGGCTACCGGCTGCTGTGTAGCAATTAGCCTGGAGCCGATCTCCGTAATTTTCTCTTCCATTTGATTGAGCATGGGATCTTCGCTAATAATGCGCTTTGCTTCCTCTACATTAATCGTCTTGAGCGACTGCATGGACTCTACAAGCGCCTTCTCCACAAACGTTCCCATCTCAACTAGCAAATTATGGAGCTGCTCCAATCCATGATCGAACTCTTTTCTTACCGTCATCATCGCTCTATTCCTCCTAAAGGTTTTACGAATATTGCCTCCGTAGCACGCAGCAACGGGAATATGCCATGCCTGTTAGCCGAAACGGCCGCTAATGTAATCCTCCGTCCGTTGGTCGGTCGGGTTGGAGAACAGCTTCTCCGTATCTGAATATTCAATAACCTCGCCACTGAGGAAAAATACAGTCTGGTTCGATACACGAGCCGCTTGATGCATATTGTGTGTAACCATTACAATCGTATAGCGATCCTTCAGCTCCTGAACAAGCTCCTCAATTTTAAGCGTCGAGATCGGATCAAGCGCAGATGTCGCTTCATCCATAAGCAGAATGTCAGGGTTAACTGCCAAAGCGCGAGCGATACACAGGCGCTGCTGCTGTCCACCGGAGATGCTGAGCGCGGATCGCTTAAGGTGATCCTTGACCTCATCCCAGAGAGCTGCCGACTTCAAGCTCGTCTCTACAATTTCATCGAGCTTCTGCTTGCTGCGAATCCCGTGTAAGCGCGGGCCATAGGCAATGTTGTCATAAATCGATTTCGGGAAAGGATTCGGCTGCTGGAATACCATTCCAACCTTCTTGCGCAGCGTCTCCACATCAACCTCATTGGAATACAGCTCGGTGCCGCCAATGGCAATGCTGCCCTCGATACGAGTGCCAGGAATCATATCGTTCATTCGGTTGAGTGTACGAAGCAGAGTTGATTTTCCACAGCCGGAAGGACCGATAAAAGCAGTAATGGCTTTTTCGGGAATGGTAAGCGTCACATCCTTAAGCGCATGAAAGGATGTGTAGAACAAATTCAATTTATTAATATGAATGAGTGGTTGCATAACATTCATTCTCCTTCAATCGTTTTATCTTTACACGTTCTTCTGGTATTTGTTGCGAAGCATAATCGCCGAGAAGTTCATAATCAACAGCAGGGCTAGGAGAACGAGAATACCGCTTGCTGCCAGCTCCTTGAATTCAAGCTGCGGCTTGGAAATCCAGTTATAGATTTGGATAGGCATAACCGTAAACGAGTCCATCAGGCTGTTCGGCAGAAACGCCACGTAAGTAAGCGCGCCGATCATGACTAGCGGAGCCGTCTCACCGATAGCGCGGGACATCGCCAATATAACGCCGGTCAAAATTCCTGCGAGGGAAGACGGAATGACCGAACGGGATACGGTCTGCCATTTTGTCGCGCCAAGAGCAAAGGAAGCATCACGCCGCGACTTCGGAACCGCGCGAATCGCTTCCTGCGCCGATACGATTATAATCGGAAGCACAAGCAGCGTCATCGTAAACGCGCCCGCGATCAGGCTGCGATCCAGCGACATCAGCCGCACAAAAATCGTCAAGCCGAGAATACCGTATACAATGGATGGCACACCCGCAAGTGTACTAATATTAAGCTGAATAAGTCGGGTCAGACGATTTTTTCCTGCATATTCCTCCAGATAAATGGCTGCTCCAACTCCAAGCACGAAGGATAAAGGCAGCATAATAAGCAGCATATAAACAGTGCCGACAAGCGCAGATTTCATCCCTGAGCCGTCTGCTTTACGTGAGGGAAATTCGGTAAAAAGCTGGGGCTGCAGGCGGGCTACGCCATCCACAAGCACATCGATTATAAGTGCGCAGAGTGCCAATACACCTACCGATGTGGCAATAACGAATAAAATGTGCAGCAGCCAGTCCACCCTCCGACGATTCGCAATCTGCTTGCGATTGGCATCTTGAAAAATACTCATACTAATACTCCTCCCGGAATCGTCTCGCTATATATTGGGCAAGAATATTTAACAGGAACGTAATGACGAACAGCGTCATGCCAACAGCAAAAATCGAACCGTATTCCAGAGATCCATGCGGGGTATCTCCAAGGCTCACCTGAACAATATAAGCGGTCATCGTCTGGATGCTGTCCAGCGGGTTGGCCGTAAGCGATGGCGTAGCCCCTGCAGCAACGGTCACGATCATCGTTTCCCCGATAGCGCGAGAGAACGCCAGTACAGCGGAAGCTACGATGCCGGAAAAAGCAGCAGGCACGACGATTTTCAAAGCGACCTCGAAGCGTGTAGCTCCAAGCGCATAAGCGCCGTCACGGAGGCTTCTCGGTACTGCCGACATTGCGTCCTCGCTGAGCGAGCAGACCATTGGAATAATCATAATACCGACAACAATACCCGCGCTTAGAGCGTTGAACACGCCAGCATTCGGGAATATATCGCGGATCAGAGGCGTAATCAGGCTAAGGGCAAAGTAGCCGTATACGATTGTCGGCACGCCAGCCAATACTTCAAGAATCGGTTTTACAATTTTGCGTACAATTTTAGGCGCATACTCTGATAAATAAATAGCGCTTGCCAGACCGAATGGAATCGCAACGAGACAAGCAATCAGGGTAATCATAAGCGTGCCGTTCAGCAGAGGCAGAACACCGAAGCTTTTAGGCGTAATAAGCGGTGACCATTTTGTACCGAACAAAAAATCGAATACCGGCACCTTTTGGAAAAAAGCAAAGGTTTCCGAAATTAGAGTAACGACAATACCGATTGTCGTTAATACCGAGATAGACGCACACAAGAATAAAAGCACTGGCATTACTTTATTCATAATGCTCACGCGCTCATTCTTGAATACGTACGCTCCCGCTTTGGATGAAACATTTGTTTGCGGCTGGTTGTTTTCCTGCATCGCTTCGCCTTGCATATCTGCGTCATCTCCTTGCCTTTACAATTCATTAACATATATGGCGAGAAAAATGTGATGCCCCACGAGACACCACATTTTGTCGCCTTCCCTTAGTGTTTGTTTAGGAAGAAATTAAGATTGCAACTTTGCAGCTTCTTCTGCATATTTCTCATCTGGAAGAGCGATGTAGCCTACTTCGTCTGCAAGAGGTCCGATGTTGTTAATGTAATAGTTAGCAAATGCGTTAACTTCTGGACGCTCAAGCTCTTTTTTATTCACATAGATGAAGAGAGGGCGGGACAATGGTGCGTAGGTGCCATCTTTGATCGTTTCATGCGAAGGCGTGATTGCGCCTGTGCCGCCATCAATTGGTACAAGCTTCAGCTTATCCTGGTTCTCTTCGAAGTAAGCGAAGCCGAAGTAGCCAATTCCGCCTTTGCTGCCGGATACACCTTGTACAAGCGTGTTGTCATCTTCACTGAAGCTGATTGCTTTATCGTTACGAATGCCTGCCTTATCTAGAATAGCTTCATTGAAATAGTCATACGTACCGGAATCTGCACCCGGGGAGAAAAATACGATCGGCTCAGCCGGCCATGTATCGCGAACATCCTTCCAAGTCGTTACCGTGCTGCCAGTCATAAACATTTTGTTCAGCTCTTCTACCGTCAAGTGATCAACAAAATCATTGTCTTTGCTCACTACAACGGACAGACCATCATAAGCTACGGTCAGCTCTGTATATTCAATGCCTGCGGTTTTACAATTGGCCGCTTCTTCCTCCTTGATTGGACGGGAAGCATCCGCAATTGCAATTTCATTCGCACAAAACTGTTTGAAGCCGCCGCCTGTGCCGGATACACCAACGGGTACGCGAACATCCGGGTGCTCTTTGTTGAATTCCTCAGCAGCCGCTTCCGTCAGTGGGAATACGGTACTGGAGCCATCGACTTTAATATCGCCCGACAATTTTGCAGCTTCAGAAGCTGCTGGCGCCTCGGATGCCGCCGACGTCGCTGCGGCCGAACTATTCGTTGCGGTGTTGCCGCCTGTATTATTTCCACATGCTGCTGCAAATACTAGCGTCATTACTATTCCCGACATCAAGATCCCCTTAAAGCCTTTAGCTTTCAACAACTCAACCACTCCTCTAATATTATCTACACTTGAATGTTTCCTACGTCTTCTATCCTACTAGCTGTTTGTAAATGCCGTATTCGGTTTTTGTAAAATCCATGTTAAAAATATGAATCTAGCAAATGTTCGATTTCCGCCGCTGCCTGAACCGTCTGGGCGTAGGCCTGCTGTGACAGCTTACCAATGCTTTCCGAGCTGTCGCGGTTATCGGTTGCGGCATGGAACAGACGTGCGAAAGCCTCCCCCGCTTGCATTACATACGTCTCGCTCGATGCCGCATTCGCCCGTCCCTCACGCGCTAGCGCGGTAGCTCCAGCTATAGCCGCAATAATCTTTTGAGTCATCCTCGTAATTTGATCCGCCGACCGTTTCGTCTCGCCAGCCAGCTTCATTACCTCCCCCGCAACGATAGCAAAACCTCTGCCATGGATGCCTGCGCGGGCTGCTTCTATAGAGGCGTTAATCGCTAGCAGATTGCTCTGCTCCGCCAAATCCCCAATAAGTCTCGATATGTGACTGATTGAGCTCGTCTCGCCTTGTAGCTCATTTATCCGCTGCTCCTGCTGCAAGGAATTGGCGGCACTAAGAGAAAAGGCCTCTTTGACCTTATCCAGCTCTTTTTTTCCTTCAAAAGTAAATTCTAGCATTTTGGCGCTTATCGTTTCACCCACACGGGATGATTGCTGCACAACGCCTACAACCTCCTCAATTTCACTGAGGCTTGTGCTCACGCTGTTAATCATCAGCATTTGCCGATTCATCTCTGCCCGCTGAAGCTCGCGCGAGATGCGCAGCAGATCAGGCGCAGTTAATATTCCTGCAAGCTTGCCCTCAGCCGTCACTATTACACAATCACATACCGATTCATCAGGACGACTTAACGCCTCATCAATGAGTTGCTGGGGATTATCGTTTAAATCGGTCATAATCGGGTGGTCATCCATGAAGAGGCCAACGGCTTTGTCATCATACAATTCAGCGCTAAAACGGCTGCTTTGCCTCATAAAAAAACGATTTCGCATCATGAGTCCAACCGGATACTCGTTCGTATTGCAAATCACAATGCATTCGCTGCCCGGATTACGCTTAAAAAGCGCAGCAGCCTCTCTGCAAGTTTGGGTATCCTTTACCATAATCCCCTGCCGCATAAAAACCGCCAACCTAATATCCATATGCTGCAATGAAACGACAGTCGGCTTAGGACTCTCCTTCGGTGCTGCGGATGATTCTAATGGATCAGTTAGTTCGGGTTTCGTATCTATTGGATGCTCTAACTCGGCAATAGCCATTCAATCTCACCCTTCTTTCTTTTATCTTTCTTGACTATAGGTCTTTAGCATCAACTAACATCCGATGCAATGTTAACGCAGTGTCAAATTCGTTCAAGTCAGGTACTTCCCTATTTTAAAATGGAAATAACACCCAATCTTTATAACAGCACAAAAAAGCCAGTTGTTTCACGCTTTGGAGCGCATGAAAACAACTGGCTTTATTTTATAAAATATGATTTTAACATGATTATATCCCAATCCAGATAACGTACTTGTAACGTATGCAGCCGCTATCGCTACGGCAAGACTAAATTTTAAACTGCGACAGTTTATCCAGCAGCTCCTGAACCATATGGTCCAGCGATTCAGCCGCCGCCGATATTTGCTGCATCGACGCGAGCTGCTCCTCGGAGGCCGCCGCGACATTATGGGAATTCGATGCGGTATCGCCAGCTATAACCGCCATTTGCTCAACACTTGCGGTCATTTGCTGCGAGCTTGCATTCATTTGTCCAGCCGCTGCTGAAACCTCTTGAATTTGACCGCTCACCGCGCTCATTTCATTCATAATCGCATGGAAGAGCTCGCCGCTTTCTTCTACGGTTTGCGCGCCGCTCGCCACTTCCTTAGACCCTCTTTGCATCGTTTGCGCCACATGCTCCGTATCGCTGCGGATGCCATCCACAAGCTGTGATACTTGATCCGCTGCCTGCTTCGTTTGCTCTGCCAGCTTGCGCACCTCTTGCGCTACTATCGCAAAGCCTCGGCCATGCTCGCCTACACGCGCAGCCTCAATGCCCGCATTCAGCGCCAGCAGGTTTGTTTGTACGCTGATCGCTGTAATCAAACCTGTCATTTGTCCAATTTGGGCCGAGCGTTCATTAAGCCGTTCAATCGCTGCTTCCGTCTCGGAAACCGAATGCTGAATTTGTCCCATTTGCCGAACAGCTTGCTGCATCAGTTGATAACCATCAGCCGTCTGGAGCGCGATGCCATTCGCAGAGACCGCTACTTGATCGCTCGATTCCGCTATCCTCCGAACATGGCTGGACATCGCCTGCATCTCCTCGGCGGTGCCGCCTGTATGCTGATTTTGCGTCTCGGCATCCATTGCCACCGTCTGAATGGATTCGGCAATCGTTTCGGACGCTTTGCTCGTCTGATCAGCGCTAGCCGTCAGCTGCTCCGACGTTTCACGGACAGCTACTCCGAGATTCGTCACGAGCTGGAACATGCTACTCAGCTTATCGGTCATGCTATTGAAGGAGGCAGCCATATGGCCCAGCTCATCCTGCTGTTTAATGGCAATCGTCTGAGTGAGGTCGCCCTCGGCCATTTTTTCAAGGCCCTTATTAAACAATTGCAGCTTGCGAATGACCATAAAGCGAATCAGGAGAGAAATAATAACACCTAATAAAAGCATTGAACTTATCGCAACGATAAGCAGGCTCGTTTGACTCTCCGTAAATTCTGCAAAAATCGCTGTTTTCGGAATGACGCTTTGGCTGTACCAGAACTGGGTACTTCCTGGCAGTGCGATCGGCTCGAACAGCCGCAGCACTTCGTCTCCGTCTGCATTCGGGGTATAGCCCGATAGGCGCGTTCCTTTCATCACATCATTCAGCAAAGCCTGTTTTTCTGCATTATCGCCAAAAGGCTGATTTAAAGTGGCAGGGTCGTTGGGATTAGCCAAATACATGCCCTTTTCACTTATGAGCGATACATGCCCGCCCATCGGAGTATATTCGGCTGCTGCTTTTTGAAAGCTTTCAATCGATATATCCGCCCCTACGATGCCTAGAAAGCTGCCGCTTTGATCCATGATCGGAACAACTATCGAGGTAATAAGCGTCTGCTCGCCTGCTACTTCATAAAAATACGGATCGACATAAGTCGTTTTTTTCGACTGCTTGGGCAATAAATAATAGTCTCCTGCACCTTCCACCGTATAATCCGTTAGTGGCGTAATCGCTGTTCCACTGCCATTGTGGAAAACATAAGGAATAAAGCGGCCTGTTTTATCATCGTATGTCGTGTAATTAATGTTTTCTTCATCGCTCTGGTCAAAAGCATCCGGCTCCCAGAGCGTATAATAAGCGAGCACTTGCGGATCATTTTCGACCATTGTCTTCAACAGCTCGACGACGGTTTGCCGCGACAGCTGCTGCTCGCTGCGGGTTTCCTGAAGAGTGAGCTTCAATGTCTCTAGCTTCGATTCTACTGACGTCATTTCCCGCTGAATCGCCATCATAAAATCCGTTCCGGCAATTTGCCCCTCCTGCTCGCCTTTCGTCACAGCAAGCGTCCGCAGCTGATTCAAGTTCAGTGTAATCATGACACTGAAGATGGCAAGCAAACACACGATGACACTGGATACCAATTTAACCGTCAAAGATAAATGCCAATGTTTCTTTCTCACGCTTCCCGCTCCCCTCCAAAACAACATGAATCGTTAATCGACAATATTCTCACATTTGTTTATAGGCATATAGAACCATATCATTTATCCTTCGTACCTAATGTGTAATTTAAAGCTTTTTCCAATGCAAAGAACCGCGAATGAAATTCGCGGTTTCTTTACAAACCTTGGAGCGATTAATGAGATTTACGTTTTAAAATCCGAATATCATACGCAGCAAGCGCCAGTGCAGCCCCCACTTGACCACCATTCAAAACATCCTCATAGGAGTGGTCATCGAGCACCACTTGCTGCTCTTGCGGTGTGAAGTTGGATATGAATACATAGTCCGACTCTCCATCGCCGCGCAGCTGCGCGGTCACGCCGTCAGGCAGCTCGGTATCGAGCACTTTGCGAATGCCTTCCTGCTCGACAAGCGTCTTGAAGAAATCTGTGAAAAATGGTTCTTTATTGCGGGAAGCTACATAATATGCTTTCCCCTTACCCAAGCGGTTCACCGTCAAAGCCGGACGGCCAGCATAAAAATCTTCGCCGTATACGGCCAGCGCCTCTGCTCCTTCTAGGTGGATAAGATCGCAAAGCTCATGCGCTTCGTACTCACCGGACAAGCCAAGAGCATTGCCTTCCGCCATGACTACGCGATTCGTCTCGCCGTCATGAAGGGAATCAATTTCCTCTGACCAAATGCCGAGCGTTTTGCGAAGCGGCCCTGGGAAGCCCGTCAAGAAGCATAGATCGCTTTCGTTAACGATGCCTGTCCAGTAAGTCGCAATAAACGTGCCGCCATTTTCAACAAACTTCTCAATAGCCTCGCCAACACCTGGACGCACCATGTACAGCATAGGCGCGATTACGATTTTATATGATTCCAAAATGCATTCGGAATCGATAATGTCTACCGGTATGCCGAGCTCCCAGAACGGACGGTAATGCTTGCGCGCTGTTTCCTCGTAATGAATACCGCAGTTGCGCGGGCCTTGGGAATCTTTGACCGCCCAGCGGTTTTCCCAATCATAAATGATCGCGACTTCCGGCTTAACCGTTGTGCCGACCACATCTTCAAGCTTCGTAAGCGCATGGCCTACGTCGGTCACATCTTTAAATACACGGGTGTGCTCATGTCCGACATGGTCAACGACCGAGCCATGCAGCTTTTCGCTGGAGCCGCGGCTTTTGCGCCATTGGAAATATTGCACGGTATCCGAGCCATGGGCTACGGCCTGCATGGAAGAAAGCAAATGCATGCCCGGCTTCTTCAGCTTGCTGACCGGCTGCCAGTTCGTCATGCTCGGCGTGCTTTCCATCAGCATAAATGGCTTGCCGCCTTTGAGCGAACGGAAAATGTCATGGTTGAAGCCGATCCAAGCGGCCAGCTCGCTGTCGCTCTCCAGGCTGTGCCAAGTCGGGTAAGCGTCCCATGAAATCATATCGAGCAGATCCGCAAACTTCCAATAATTCAGCCCTTCGAAGTCGAGCATAAAATTAGTTGTAATAGGCAGCTCCGGGTTGATCGCGCGAAGCGGCTCCATTTCTTTGCGGCAGAAGTCTACCGTCTGATCGGTAACAAAACGCATCCAGTCCACATTCATGCCGTGAACGGCTCGTTCCCCGCGCCGCGTTGGCGTATCGACTTGGCTCCAATCGGTATAGGTGTGGCTCCAGAACGTCGTCCACCAAGCATCATTCAATGCATCAAGTGTGCCATAACGCTGCTGCAGCCAGCCGCGGAACGCCTCGGCGCATAGGTCGCAATGGCATTCGCCGCCGAATTCATTGGAAATATGCCAGCCAATAACAGCCGGGTGGCTCGAATAACGCTCAGCAAGCTTCGTATTCATCATTTGCACTTTCTCGCGGTACACCGGAGAGGAGAAGCAATGATTATGACGGGCGCCATGCAGATTGCGAATGCCGTTCTCGTCTACACGGAGCACTTCCGGGTACTTAGAGGACATCCATGCTGGTCTCGCTCCGCTCGGCGTTGCAAGCAGCGCATAAATGCCGTTAGCTGCAAAACGATCGAGCAATTGATCCATCCACTCAAAGGTGAAGACGCCTTCCTCTGGTTCAAGGGCAACCCAGCCGAA
The DNA here is from genome assembly GCF_000971975.1 of Paenibacillus algorifonticola. Classification (GTDB taxonomy): domain Bacteria; phylum Bacillota; class Bacilli; order Paenibacillales; family Paenibacillaceae; genus Pristimantibacillus; species Pristimantibacillus algorifonticola. The sequence goes on from NZ_LAQO01000001.1 coordinate 566,523, forward strand.
AATGCCAACCGACATGACATTGCTGTGCGACAGCTTCATTAAACGAATATCTTCCTCTAAAATATGAGGATATTTAAGCCACTGGTCCGGATTATAATCCGCGCCGTGAAGCATTTGGGGAATTTTCGAGCTGATTGGTGGAAATTTGCTGCTCATCTGTTTAACCTCCTGTAATAGCGGCTTTCGTTTGACGAACGCCCATTCTTTAACTATATTCATATTATATATTTCGATTTATCGAAACTAAATCTCACAATATTCTAATCACTATAAAAATATGAAACAGGATGTGCAGCATATGGATACGATTGCATTTCCGCTTGTAACGGATACCGAGCTTGCGCTGCCGCTTTACGTCGACATTATCGGACATTGGGGCAACCAGGAGACGATAGATCGCATGAATGGCTTTCCCCACTATCAATGGCTGCAAGTCGCTTCAGGGGAAGGCGAGCTTATTATCGGTGAAAAAAGCTATTCGGTGAAAAATGGCCAAGGCTTCTGCCTGTTTCCCGGAGTGCCTCATCGTTATTATGCGACCCGCGAGCCGTGGGATGTGCATTTTGTAAGCTTTGGCGGCAGCCTGTGTGAACCGCTGTTTCAGCAGGCTGGCATTACCGAATCCGGCGTATATGCAACAGCAGATGGAGAGGTATTAATTTCACATATGCGCAGCATATATGCCATGTCGCAGTCGGACCGCCCGTTCCTTGGATTGGAATGCTCGAAGCTGCTCTATGCGATGCTGCTTGATCTGATGAAGGTCGTACGTGTCAGCTCTCATTCTGCGCATCAAAGCTTATCGCGGCTCCATCCCGTCATTCAATATATTGAAGCGCACGCTGGCAGCCTCATTACGATTGAGGATTTAGCCGGGACGATTAACGTGACGCCGCAATATTTATGCCTTTTATTTAAAAAAGCGATGCGCATGCGGCCGATGGAATACGTTAACCGCGAGCGAATCAGCCGCAGCAAGCAGCTTATGTTCCGCGAGAGCACGCTGAAAATGCAGGAAATCGCCAAGCTGTCCGGCTTCGACAGCGCCAGCTATTTCAGCTCCGTCTTCAAGCGGCTGGAAGGCGTTGGGCCCGAGCAGTTTAAAAAAATGCATGGCATGCGTTAAGATGGATCAGCCTGAAGCCTGAAAGCCGCTGGCTATCTAGCAGACCGCGCGGCATGTTATAATGCCAGCATCTGCTTTATTTATGATGTCGTTACAAGTGGTTGTTTAGAAAGGAATGAAGAGGATGTTGAATAAACCTACGATTTTTGAGGAAATCGATCGTCATAGCGAGGGATTCAAGGCGATTTCCCGTTCGATTTTTGCAAATCCGGAGCTGGGGCATGAGGAATTTAAAGCATCGGCAGCACTATGCGAGGAGCTTGCTCGTCAAGGCTTTAGCGTTGAGCGGGGCACGCTTGGGCTGGCTACCGCTTTCGTAGCCACCTATGATACGGGCAAGCCCGGCCCCGTCGCCGCTTTTCTCTGCGAATACGATGCCTTGCCAGAAATCGGCCATGCCTGCGGCCATCACCTCATCTGCATGATGAGCATAGGAGCCGCAGTCGGCTTGAAATCGGTTTTAGAAGCGGGAAGCATTCGAGTATACGGTACGCCTGCGGAGGAAACGAGGGGCGCCAAGGTGCCAATGGCAGAAGCTGGCTTGTTTGATGATTGCGATTTCGCCCTGATGGCGCATCCTTATCATACGTTTGAAAAATCCGGCGAATCGCTGGCGATGGACGCCGTACAGTTCGAATTTACGGGCGCAGCCGCTCATGCGGCAGCAAGCCCTTATGAGGGCATTAATGCGCTCGATGCCGTCATCCAGCTGTTCAACAGCGTCAATGCATTGCGTCAGCAGACCCGCAGCGATACGCGCATTCACGGCATTATCGACAATGGGGGCAAGGCGCCCAACATTATACCTGACTATGCCTCTGCGAAATTTTATATTCGCTCGGCTTCGCGCACGTATACGAACGAGCTGACGGCGAAGGTGCTTCGCTGCGCCGAAGGAGCCGCCCTGCAAACGGGCTGCGAGCTGCGCACGAACAATTATGAGCTGTCGTACGATGAGCTGAGGACGAATGAGGCGCTGTCGGAACAGTTTTCCGCGAACCTGCTTGCCTCCGGCGTTCAGCCGGAAGAAATTCAAATCGGCAAGGACCATGGCTCGGTCGATCTCGGCAATGTTTCCACGCACTGCCCAGCTATTCATCCGTATGTGAAAATTGTCGAGGAGCGCCTGCTGCTGCATACGGAAGGGTTTCGTGATGCAGCCATTACAGAACGAGCGCTGGAGCGTATGATCTTCGGGGCTAAAATGCTCGCTGCCACTGCTGCGGATGTATACAATGATCCAGCGTTGCTCGCGCGGATTAGAGCGGAGTTCGAGCAGCAGACGCTAAATTTACAATAAAATTTAATGATTTTATAACATATTCGGATTCATCAATCTGAGACTTGTAATCCTCTTCGGTCTGCTCATCTACTACTTGGTCAGCTTGGCTAGAGCCTACAAAAATTAAGTGCCTTCTTCATTTTATTACAGAGCCAAAACAGGACAGCTGCTCAGCATTGACTCCTTCCAAATGAGTATTTATAATGGAGCCATCTAACCTCAAGGAGAGATTTGTTGTTCTTAACCTACTAACCTTATACCTGGTTGCGAGGAGCCTCTATTCATAGTCGGTTTGACTGTGTGATTGGGGTTAGCTTTCTGCACCATAGAACTGGTTAAGAACAGCGGAGCTCTTTTGAAGCTTGGGGATAGTGTACCCTTGTACGCCAAGATCCGTGCTGATTTCAGCACGTTTTTTATTTAGCGTATCTGGGGTCGGACTATAACATGAAGCGGCAAATGAACTCAGGTTCATTTGTCGTTTTTTTGTTGCCATTAAAAAGGAGTGAGGAATATGGGCTAAACAATCAGTAAATGCCTCGCTATTATATTTGTTAAATTGACTAAAAAGGAATGGTGAATGACTTTATGAAACTAGAAACCGATCGGCTTATTATACAAACCGTTGATCTCCCCCTCCTTGAAGCAGCATCTCGTCGGGATGCATTGGCGATAGAAGCCCTGGGTTTCAAGACGAACGGTGAATGGCCAGCCCCAGACTTTTTCGAAGCTATCCCCTACTTCCGTGAGCTCTTGATTCGAAATAATGGAACAAGAGGCTTTGATTCCTGGATTATTGTCGCGAAGGATACGCGGGAGATCGTTGGAGGCATTGGTTTTCTGGGCAATCCCGGTCCGGACGGCATAATCGAAATTGGTTTTGCTACAAATGAAAGTCAGCGCCGCAAAGGTTATTGCTCCGAGGCCGCATTCGCACTTCTAAATTGGGCCTTGGAGCAGGAGGAGGTTCGGCGTATCGTCGCCAGATGTGAGTCCGACAACATCGAGTCTGCTGGTGTGTTAGCTAAATTAGCATTCGAATTGGTTCAGAAGGATTCGCAATATCATTATTGGAAATATGCACCTTAAGCTTTGCTGGATTAACTTGAAAGTCTAATGGCCCGCTTCGATAGTCGGTCGGAATCCTGAACTGAACGTCAACAAGTAAGGACACCGATCGACACAGCGGCCTCCAGATCGCTCACAGTATCGCCCATTTAGGTACATTTTCATCTACGATGTAAAATAAACTTGACTTAATGTATATTTTTATATACATTAAGTATATCAAACTTAACTTAATAAAAATGAACCGACAGGGGATGTTAGGCATGACCTATCAAGAAAAGAAGAGCATCGTATCGTTAATCAGCACCATTCTCATTTTCGCCTCTTATTGCTCGTACAAGTACTTACAGTATCCGGTGGAGGGGCTGCAGACGATGGAATCGTTCCGTTATTGGGGCTCCTTCATTCTCGTCCTGACTGTGGTTTCAATCGTCGCGCACATCGTGATCAGCATCATTTTCAACATCTTCTTTCGGGTAACAACCGGAGAAAAAGAACCCACATTCGCAGATGAGCTGGATAAACTCATTGACTTGAAAGCAAACCGCATTTCTTTCTTCATATTTATCCTCGGCTTTCTTCTCGCCATGGGATCGCTGGCCATTAATCAGCCAACGCAGGCGATGTTCGTAATCCTGATCGCCTCGGGCTTCATTTCCGACGTTATCGGCTCCGCAACTAAAATTTATCACTATCGGAAAGGAGTTTAAAATGGGTAAAAATCTTGTCGGCAACCATATCCGAAAATTACGCTTCAACCATGATGAAATGACACAGCAGCAATTGGCTGACAAGGTGGGCGTAACCAGGCAAACCATCGTCGCTCTTGAAAAGGGTAATTACTCCCCGTCTCTGGAGCTGGCTTTTCGCATAGCCCTTGCCTTCAATTTGCCTTTGCAAGAGGTATTCTTTTACGGGAATGATACCAACCAGTAAGATCATGGAGGAAACAAGATGAATTCAGCCAATAAAGCATCAAAAGATGCGGGTGTGCTATTTATCTGGCGGCGCTTGCTTCACTCCCTCTAAAAAAACGATAGCTTTTAATTGCGCGCCAAAAAGGCCGGTAGCTGCTCGCAAGAGTGAGCATACCGGCCTTCCTTAGGAAAAGCGAGCTGTTCTGGCAGAAAACAAATAACTATTTCAGCTCCGGAATCACATATTGCGGCTCGCGGCCATACAAGCCGTCCACCAGATTGCGGGCAGCAAGCATTGCCATATTGAATCTCGTCTGATGGGTAGCCGAGCCAATATGCGGCAGCAGCACCGCATTGTCGAGCTGGAGCAGCGGATTGTCCGGCGTAACCGGCTCTTTTTCAAAAACATCCAGTCCTGCGCCGCGTATCGTTCCGCTTCGCAGTGCCTGGGCGAGTGCCGCCTCATCAACCGTCTCCCCGCGTGAGCAGTTAATAAAGATGGCACTGCGCTTCATCATTGCAAACTGCTCCTTGCCGATCATATGCTTCGTTTCCGGTGTCAGCGGTGTCATCAGCACGATAAAATCGGATTCGCGCAGCAGATTTTCAAGCGGGCTGTATTGCACGCCATGCTGCTGCTCGATTTCCGGCTTTCGGGAACGATTATAATAAGAAACTTCCATATCGAAGCCGTATTTTGCACGTCTGGCAATGGTTTCGCCAATGCGGCCCATGCCAATGATGCCAAGCTTGGCGTGATGGACATCAATGCCGAACAAAGACGTACCGATACCGCGCTTCCATTCGCCTGCGCGAACGAGCTTGTCAAGCTCCGCCACCCGGCGTGCCGCAGCCAGCATGAGCGCCATCGTCAAATCTGCCACCGTATCGTCGAGCACGTAGGGCGTATGCGTACCGATAATGCCGCGCTTCTTCATCGCATCCAGATCATTATGGTTGTAGCCAACGGAAATGTTGCTGACTACTTTCAGTTTCGGAGCCGCCGACAGCAGCCGCTCGCTGATCGCATTGCCCGCAGCAAGCAGCCCTTCCACTTCGCTAATTTCTTCCGCCAGCTGCGCGCCGGTAATCGCCTGCTCGCCCTCCCACATTCGGCAATCGCAATGCTCATCGAGGTAGCTTTTCACCTCTTGGGGTATTTTGCTCGAAATAAATACTTTTGGTTTCATGTTATAATCCTCCATTTCCAGATTTCATCATGTTCCTGCTTTCCTGCTCTTGCCTTTCAGACCTATCCCCTCTACAATAAATCATATTGCCTCCGGTTCCAACAATCGATATTCGTTCCCTGAAGGAGGAGCAGCCTTGGAAGCCATTAACGAGCAGGTTCCCTACGAGAACCCGTTGCTTTCTATCCGAATTTTTCGAACACAACGCTCGACCAGCGAATTGATCAAATGGCATTATCACAAACAGCTGGAGCTCATCTATATTATAAAAGGCAGCCTCAAAATCGATATTGAGGACGACAGCTTTGATCTTGAAAGCGGAGACATTGTTGTGCTCGGCTCAAGCCAGCTGCATCGCGACCGTAATGTTGGCAAGCTGGACTATATTGTGCTGCAATTTAATCTCGAGGATTTTTTCGACAACAGCACCATTCCATATATCCGCTATTTTTCTGAGACAGAAAATCCGCTGAGCCGAGCCAATTATATTTTTCGTGAAAATCAAGCCATCCGGCAGCAGGCAAGCCAGGCCATTACTGAGCTGCTGCATGAAGCAACCCACAAGGAAACCGGCTATGAAATCGCCGTCAGCATCCAGATCAAGCAGCTGCTGCTGCTTTTGCTGCGTGGCGACAGCCAGCGCATCCTTGCCAGGCAGGATGATTTCGACCATATACGACTCAAGCCTGTCCTTGACTTTGTCGAGAACAATTTGGGCGAGCGCATCCAGGTGGAGGACATGTGCCGAATTGTGAATATGAGCTACTATTATTTCGTTAAGTTTTTCAAAAAAACGATCGGCCTTTCCTTTACCGAATACGTCAATTACCGCAAAATCAAATGGGCGGAGCGTATTTTGCTCACGAAGGACTTAAGCATTGCCGACGTAGGCGAGCGAATTGGCATGCCGAATATGGCCCATTTCTATAAAACCTTCAAAAAATACAACGACTGCTCCCCCAAGCAGTTCCAGCGCAAAATGCTGGAATGGGACCGGAGCTAATAGCTTCTCTGATATGCGGGTTCCCAGATTTTAGTCTTCAGCTCTTCGTCTTTTGCTTTTTGCTTTTTGTTTTTTGTTTTTTGCTCTTCCTGCTCTACTGACTTTGCTTTTTTTATTGATTTTTAGGGAGAGCGAGGTGAGGTGGGGCTGTGTGGAGTGGAGTGAAAGGTTTGAGCTGGAGAAGCGAAGCGTTCGCTTTTGCTGCCCAATTTCTACAATGCGGGGCATTGTTCAGAGAAATCCAACAGCAATGGCGATCGTAGGCCAAACCTTTCACGCAGCGAAGCGCAGCCCTTCCTCACCGAGCCGCCGCACGCCCCCCTAATTGACGATGAAAAAAGCTTGTCCACCTTAACCTTTAGGTGTGACAAGCTTTTTGTGCATAACGAGCTTATAGCCGACGCCGCGAATCGATTCGATTTGCACCGACTGCTGACCGAGCTCCAGCTTTTTGCGAAGCGAGCTGACATGCACATCTACGGTACGTTGACCGCCAATGTAGTCGAAGCCCCACACGACATTCATCAGATCATCGCGCGTAATAACCATGCCTGGCCTCTGTACAAGGTACAGCAGCACTTCAAATTCCTTCGGACGCAGCGGGATCGATTCTCCATCCAGCACTACCTCATATTTATCCGGATAGATCGACAGCTCGCCCGCTGTAATGATCTTCTCCGTCGTTTCAGGCATCATGTTGTCGTCCTGAAGCTGAGTCCGGCGCAGCACCGCAGATACGCGCGCCAGAAGTTCGGCAACGCCGAACGGCTTAGTAATGTAATCATCCGCTCCATGCTTCAAGCCTTGCACGACCTCTTCCTCAGCATTGCGGGCTGTCAAAATAATGACCGGCGTCCGCAGGCCATTTTGACGAAGGCGATTTAAAATGTCGAAGCCGTTCATTCCCGGCAGCATAATATCCAAAATAATGAGATCAAAGCTGCGCTGCAGCGCAGTTTGCAAACCTTCTCCACCATGATCGGCGACCGTAATTTCGTAGCCTTCCTGCGTCAAATTGTATGACAGAAGCCTAGCGAGTGTCGGTTCGTCTTCAATGACAAGCACTTTATGCGACATGGTAACCTCCAGCATTATTGCATTTATTCAACCTTATTCTAACATGAATTTATATAGAAGTGGTAAACCTTTTGCGCCAAGCTTGAAACATCTACTGCTGAAGCACGGGCAGCTCAATAATAAAGGTCGTTCCACGGCCCACCTCGCTCGTTACCGAAATCGTACCTTTGTGCAGCTCAATCAAATGCTTGACGATCGACAAGCCAAGCCCCGTGCCGCCTGAACTGCGCGAACGCGCCTTGTCCACCCGGTAGAAGCGCTCGAAGATGCGCGGCAAATCCTTCTTCGGAATGCCGATTCCCGTGTCGCTGATACGTATGCGGATATGGTCCTCGTTTATGCCTTCCATCTTCACTGTCACCCGTCCGCCCTCTGGCGTATAGTTAATGCCATTCGAAAGCAAATTCATCACAATTTGCCGCAGCCGATCCTCGTCCGCTTCCATATATAAGCCTGCTTCCAGGTCCATTTTCAGCTCAATCACTTTGCGCGAGGCCTCCGCCTCCAGCAGCTTGAGCGTTTTATCCATAAACACATCCATATTGACCGGTGAAAAATAAAGCGGAACACGCCGCGACTCGATTTTTGACAGCTCCAGTATATCCCCGATCAACCGATTTAACCGATCGCTCTCATCAAAAATAATTTGCAGAAACGAACGCGAAGTTTCCGCATCATTGACAGCTCCCGCGATCAGCGTCTCTGCGAAGCCTTTAATCGCCGTAATTGGCGTTTTCAGCTCATGCGATACATTCGCGACGAACTCGCTGCGCATCCGCTCCAGACGGCGAATGGCTGTCACATCCTGAAGCACAAGCAGCATGCCCTCATACTCTTCTCCCTCTTGCTCAATCGGCACCAGATTCAGCTCCAGCAGCCGCTCCTCGGGAAAATAAAAAGTAACCTCCTCGCGAATATGCTCGCGCGTCTCCAGCCCCTCCTGAATCATTTGGGCTAGTTCAAATTGCTGTTTGCCTTCGGCGTAATGGCGCCCAACCAGCTCGCGCGCCGAGAAACCGAGCAATTCCTCTGCATGCCTGTTCATCAGCACAAAACGGCCGGTACGATCAATCATGACAACACCGTTGATCATGTTGTCCAGCACGCTTTCCAGCTGGCTCTCATTTTGGCGGATTTGCGTCATTTGCACCTGAAGGCTATCCGCCATGGCGTTAATCGCATTGCCAAGCTCGCCAATCTCATCCTGCTTGGCTACAACAACGCGCGCCTGATAATCCATATTTTTAATCCGCTTCGCGACGCTTGTAATTTGCTCAAGCGGCCGCGTCAGGCTGAGCGCAATTCGGTAGCTGACAAAGGCAGCAACCAAAAACAGCAGCAGCAGCCCGCCGCCAATAACCGTCCATACGTTGCGGACGCTCTGCTCTACTTCACTCAGGCTCATGGCCAATCGGATGACATTAGAGTTCGGATTGCTGTTATCCGTCAATATCGCCACATACAGCAGGTTCTGATGCAGCGTATCGCTTTCCCTGATCGTGCGGCCAACGCCGTCCTCGCGCGCTTCGGCTACCTCCGAGCGGCTGTTGTGATTGTCCATCGTGGACACTTCATGATCCGAGTCTCCCAGCACGACGCCTTCTCCGGAAATAAACGTAACCCGGGCGCCAGTGAAGCCTTTAAGGCTTATTGCTTCCTCGGTAAAATAAGGCTCCACCTCGCTGAGCGTGCCCTGCTTCCACTGCATTTTCGCCAAAATAATATGCATTTCCCGAACCATATTGTCTTCCAACGCACTAATATGATTTTGCTTAAACGTATTTGCCATAATAAGTCCGGCCGCCGTAACGGATAAAGCAATCATCATAATCATAATAATCGTCAGCCGATTTCGAAAGCTGTTCACGCCAACCACTCCTCGTGTTCATTGCCACTCGTTTATTAGATTAAAGGTGGAACAGGTGCTTCGCTGCGCGAAAGGTTGGTCTTCCGATCGCCATTGGTGTTGATTTTCCTGAACAATAAATACTCTATCGGAAGAAAATCAACACCAAAAGCGAACACTCCGTTTCTCCAGACCAACCTTTCACTCCGCTCGCACCGTCCACCTGATTTCTAAAAAAACCTCGTCCATCCCTGAACATCTTATCATACAGGTATAGAAAAATGGCACCTGCATTTTTCATAAAAAAATCCCCATAAGGATGCAGCGGACAGCTTATCTTTACAGATAAGTCTGCCCGCCGCAAGCCCTAAGAGGATTATGCCCCGCTTTTCAGCCTAGGCAATGGCTATTCTAAAGCAAATATATTATTATTGTAAATTTGCTTCACAAAGCCTTTCCATACATTTAATAACCAAACACCTTCCATGATTCAAGACCAGCAAGCACACTCTCGTCGCCAGGGATAAGAACGCGGATTTTGTTCGTTTTCACCGGCGTAAAGCTTGTTTCATTGTCTTCATTCGCCTTCAAGCCAAGACCCGAAGCTTCCGCGACGTCAAGCCATTGCTCGCCATCCCAATATTGGACGGAATATTGCTCCGGCAGCTTAACGGCTCCTTCGCCATCGTTCCAATAAACACGAATGCTGCTAATCGTGTAGTCTTGGGCAAACTCGTATTGCGCCCATTGGACAGGCGCTTCAACGGCCTCTGGAGCAGGAGCTCTCGGCGCCTCTGATGCTGCCGGAACGTCCGCACTTAGAGCGGACAGCCGCAGCACATGCAGGCCGACTACCGCTGCTGGTGTCACTGCACCAATGCCAGGCTCGCCTCCCGCTTGACTGCCGTCAGTGGGCAGCGCCCCAGCCTCTTCACCGCTGGACTCCGTTCCTGCGCCCACGCCTTGCGGTTCATCCTGCGAGGTCGACATCGTGCCTTGCTCTGAAATATCTGCAGCCAGCGAAGAGCCGCTGAACAGTGAACCGATTTCCGTTGCGCTTAACGCACGGCTGTAAATTTTGAAATCATCCAGCGCCCCATCCAAATACGGATCGCCATATTGGGATTTGCCGAGGTAATTCAAATTCGTATTGCCAAGGCTTGATGGCTTTAAGGTCATGGACGTATTAATTGCAACCTGCGCCCCATCGACATACATTCTGCCCGTCGTGCCAGAAAGCGTCACTGCGACATGCTTCCAGACGCCAGTCGGCAATACCGGTGCATTAAGCTGCTGCTCCGCGCCATTGCCGCTTGACGTAATGGCAAAACGCAGCCCGCTGCCGCCAGCACGCGGCGTCAGGAACATATTGGCATTCGTTCCTGTGCCAAAATCAAAAATGCGCGACCAATCGCTAATCGTATCTAATTTGACCCAGGTCGAAATCGTAAAATCATTTACTGCGCTGACGATGCCCGTTGGCAAGGACGCATAGCCGCTCGTGCCATTAAGATCGAGCGCATTGCCGGAATGTCCCGCTACCCATGCCGTCGTGCCGGATAGCGTTGCATTTTTTCCATTGCCTGAGGAATCTGTCGCTGTCGTGCCACTTGTCTGATTAAACAAGTAGTTCGCTATCACCTCTGGCAAAGGAGCCGCCGGGTTAACCGTATGCGTAACCGTTGCATTCGCGGTCAAGCTGCCATCACTTGCCGTAAGCCTGAATACATAAGTTCCCGCCGTCGACACCGTCGCCGTCGTATTTACAGATGCTGCGTTTGCAAATACCGCCGTTCCTGGACCGCTAACAAGCGTCCAAGTACTCGTCAAAGTGCCTGAAGGCAAACCATCATCCGTTGCTGTTCCTGCCAGAGTAACTGGCGAAGGCAGCGTGAACGTGCCTGCTGTACCCGCACTCACAATTGGTGCCGTATTCGTTGGCGCTGTTCCTTGCTGAAGCTCAATGTCATACGTTGCAGCCGTACCAATGTTTAGAGTAATCACAGCTGCTCCGCTGCTTGAAACAGTCACTCCGCCAGCTACAGCGTTGTTAACCAAAATATTATAATAGCCAGCAGCCAAGCCTTTGAAGGTTACTTTCGTTGTATGTGCCGTTCCCGACGTCGAGCTTTTCAAATTGAATTTCACATTGTTTTTGGCCTTCGTAATCGTTGCTGTTGCAATTTTGTCGCGTTCCAGCTCCATGCCGAATTTCTCGGTAATGAGGTTGAGACGCTGGAATACGCCATCCTTCGGCACAACTGTGTAGCTGGTGCTATTGTCGGTTGCATCGCAGCCATAACAGTAGACGCCGAAAATAGGATCAACGGCTACGTCGGAGCTCAAAATTTTAATCGCGCCGAACAAGCCCAGATCTGCTTCTCCCGCCATGCCGCGCCAGCCGTTTTGCAAGGCGCCGCCACCTACTCCTAGTGCAGGATAGTTGCCTTTTTCCGCCTGATACGTCCAGGCTACAGCACCAAGATCTGCTGCGTCTGCGCTGATTTGACCGGAGTTAATCGCGCCGACGTTGGCGATTTTGGCTGCATAGGACATCCGCTGCTCTACTTCCGCATTGGTCGAATTGTTGCGAACCCAATCGTCCATCGCATAGCCCGCCAGCGACACCGTGTACTGGAAGTTCCACCAGTTCTCGCCGGTAATGGTCACCGGATCGGCATAGTAGTACCATACCGGCATATGTCCGCGTGCTGCCCGCGTTTTCAAATTGATTTTGCTTTTCATCGTATTGTTGTTGTTCATCTTGGCAAGCGTGTAAACCGCTTCTTCACCCGTATTGTCATAGTTGTACTCCGAGCCATACGGGTACGTCGTGTTGGCGAAATTATTGTATTTCGTTGCCATTTTGGCAATGAGATTGTTCGCTTCCGCCGTGTAGCCCTCGTCCTGAAGCGCCTTAATAATGTCCGGCGTCGTCATTTCGCCCATCAGGCCCGTGTTCCAGTTGTAAGCGACACCTGATCCGTACAAGGCATTGAAAATGTTATAAGCCCGCAGCAGATAGGTGTTTTTAGGATTGTCATACGTAATCAAATTCGGATACAGCTTAGCGATTTTGTACATGCTGAAATACGTGTTGTAAATATGCGGATAAGCGTAGCCGCGATAGGTTGGCGTGTCATTTGGCTCCGGCATCAGGAAATCGTGGATCAAATAATCCGTCTGATGCTCTGCCATCAGCCTGCCCCAAATGGCGACCGTCAAATAATCGTCAAGCGCCGTAACCTCGGAGGCAACGGGGGTTTGAACATTTTTCTCCGCAAGGAACTGCGCATGGGTGTAACCCCAATCATCGCCCCAGCCCCAATAGCCGTTGAAAATGTTGCGTTTGGAGTTTGTATCCATCATCCAATCGTCAAACACCTTGTCGCGGATATCGCCCGGAACGTTCCACTGCGTGCTATTAACCATGAAGGTGGAATGCCGCTGGAGCGCTGCATCAACGGGTTCGATCGCATAAAACTGCAGAACCGTTTTCTCCCCGTTTCCGTAGTTGACGGTAATCAGATTCGAACCCAGCTTGTTCATCTTGATCGAATACAGCTTATGGTTCGTACCCGTTGTGCCGAGTGACGTAATCGTCGTGTCGGACGGGTATTGCGCTGTAATCGAATTAATCGTTTTCGTCGTATGCAGATCGAATTTAGCCGTTTGGTTCGTTGGCACGATCATGCCCGGAACGACCGTCACATCGATGTGACCCTCGCTGTACAGACGATCCTTCACTTCGTTTTCATTAGCTACTTTGAAAAATTTAAACGCATACGTTTTGCTTGCGCCCGGTGCGAGCGTCAGGCTCGTATTCGGCAAATAGCCGCGATTCGTGCTTTTGATCACATTGGAGTGGATGTAGAAAACGTTGAGGCCTTCAATCCAGCCGCCTTGATCCATCGCCCATTTGCTGCCCGGATGCTCCTCGACTCTCCAGCGATCCTGGTATTCAAAGCCTGCTCCCGTGCTCGCATCAGGAACCATCAGCAAATAAGGGCCGATGCCGCTTGGCCGTGCTGCTGTAATATAGGAGCTGTTGTTGCCGACAAAGGAGTGGGTAAGCACGCGTGTTTCATAAATTTGCTCGTTGCTGCCGCCCGTCCAAAACTCATTGAACGGCAAAGGCAAGCCTACGTCGCCAAACTCAATCGTTTGCGTGCTCGTATTCGTCAGCTCGATTTTCCATAAAAAATAATCGTTTACGAGCGAATACGTGTTGACCAGCTTAAAATTTTTGACGCCATTCGCATTCGTCGAGTTCTGGTAGGTAATCGTTACGTTGTTGCCCGTCTGGCTCTGCGTTCTGCCATCGGAGGAGCTTTGTGTCAATGCCGTTTGCCAAGCTCCTGTGCCGAAGCGATACTTGAACATGAGCTCACCCAGCCACTGGTGATCGGCTGTGTTCTGATTTGGCGTCACTGTCGAATTCATCACATATTGCGTGTTGAAGGTGTCTCCCGTCAGGCGCAGTGAGTTGATTTCTCCGTTTGTGCCGGTAGAAATGTTGAAATTGCTGTCGGAAAGCGTGTAAGCGGAAGCGATGTGAGGAATCAAAATTACCATTAAAGCGGTTACAAAAATAGAGGTTGCCAGCTTAAGCATTTGCCTTGAACGAGGTAGCCATTGCATGGTCATGCGGTTTAGCCTCCCTGAACCTATTTTTATGTCGCATCTGTCCTCCCCTGGATGTAAAAGCCATTTTTTCTTGGGGCAGCGTCTTGCCGTTCTAGTGTGCCTCTGTGCCGCCTTGCCGCTTTGTAACTCCTTCACCACCTCCTCTCAGCGCTTTCTTTCCATCAAAAAAGACCCTATCGCTCAGAGCGGCGACTCCGTTAGCCTGCTGCTGGCAATAGGGTAGATGGGGGAGTAGAGCATCACTCCCTCATCAGGTAAACCATTTCATGCTGTGAACGCTATGTTATTGATCAACTATACTTCTATCAACTACAATTTCCTTTGCGTCTAAGTCGATTCTCTCACCCAGACAGTCATTTCCCCTGCACCGCGATTCGCCCAGGCAAAATACGGAATAAACCTGAGCTCGGCAGCTTCCGTCTGCCAATCGGCATTGTGGCGATACAGCTGTCCCTGCCAGCCGTCCGAAACTTGGCGCTGTCCATTCGCCGTAATCGTCTGCAGGCCTCCTAGCAAAACAGGGTCAAAAACGGCACTAAGCTCGCTTTCCGCCGGCAGTGCCAATTGGTAAAGCTGCTCGCCATTGTCCGTCTCCTCCAAGCAATAAACGAAGGGTCCGCGCTGCAAAGCCACCTTGCCGGCATTTTCGCGGACAAGCGGATGGCTCTTCATCCGGTGAATCGGCATTGTAAATACGAGCTCTACCGTATCGCCGCTTTGCCATACGCGATTGATTTGCGCATAACCGTTGGCGATTTCATTTCCTTTAATTTGCTGCGGCTCGCCACCATTAACAACCCATGAAGCCTCACCGCACCAATCTGGAACGCGCAGCTTTAACGCAAACGCAATCGGACGAGCGGTGCTGATCGTAAAGCTGACTTCACCGTCCCAAGTATAGGCCGACTTCTGTTCAAGCTGTACTTCAGTATCCGCTATTTCAAGTGTTGCCGCTCCCCCTACATACAAATGCACATAAATGGCTGACTTCTGCACCGTATACACATATTGCCCGAGCGAAGCCAGCAAGCGCGCGATATTCGGCGGACAGCAGGCGCAGCCGAACCAGCCCTGCCTTTGCCCGCATACATGATGCGTATTTTTATTCCCGGCAAGCTGTGAAGGATTAACCTCCAGCGGATTAACGTAGAAAAAGGTTTTACCGTCCCGGGCCATCCCGCTAACGACCGTATTGTACAGCGCCCGCTCCATCACATCCGCATAACGGCTGTCCGGCTCGATTTGCAACATGCGGTGGGCGAAAAAAATCAGGCCGATCGAGGCACATGTTTCTGCATAAGCCGTATCGTTCGGCAGATCATAATCTGCCGTAAAAGCTTCCCCCTCCGCCATCGAGCCAATGCCGCCTGTAATGTACATGCGCTTCGCCACTATGTTATCCCATAGCTTTTTGCAGGCTTGCAGCAATGCTTCATCTCCCGTTTCAGCGGCTAAATCGGCCATCGCCGTGCACATATAGACGACACGCACCGCATGGCCAACCGCTTGCTCCTGCTCCTGTACCGGAAGATGAGCCTGGCTGTATGGCAGATCATGGGCGATGTCAAGCTGGGGAAAATGAACCGTCCGCCCGCGCTTCTCCCACTCTTGCTCATAGAAGGACGGCTTAGCGCCCCTTTGCTCTATAAAATAACGGCTTAGCGCCAAATAATGGTCTTTTCCCGTCGCATGGTAAAGCTTCACAAGTGCCAGTTCAATTTCCTGATGACCGTCATAGCCGTTCAATTTGCCGGGTTCCCGTCCAAATACACGATCGATATAATCTGCGAAACGGCATGCTACCTGCAAAATCGTCTCATTCCCCGTCGCCTTGTTATAGGCGACAGCCGCTTCTATTAAATGGCCCGCGCAATAAAGCTCATGGCATTCCGCCAAATTGGTCCACCGATTTTCAGGTTCCTTCACCGTAAAATACGTATTTACATAGCCGTCGGGCTGCTGGGCTTTCGCAATCAGCTCAACAACACTGTCTGCTACCTGCTGCAGCGCGGGATCTGGCTCCGTTTCCAGCAAATAGCTGACGGCTTCCAGCCATTTCGTCACATCGCTATCCTGAAATACCATGCCGTGGAAAGCGCCCTCCGCTTCACCCGCGGCGATTTTAAAGTTTTGAATCGCATGGCTTGGCTCAGCTTCAGGCACCCGGTCGTTCAGCGCCTCCCATTGATAAGGCACAACCACCTCGCGCACGAGCCGAATATAGTCCGACCAGAACGGGTCGCTTATTCTCACCTTGTCCAAGGTTAGCGGTTTTGAGCGATCCGTGAGCATTATTCCTTCCTGCAGCTGTTCATTCATTTGGTTATTCATTCTCTTCCTCTCCTCTTCTATCTATGGTCAGCCTTTAACGCCGCCTACTGTGAGTCCTGCTATGAAAAAGCGTTGAAAAAACAGGAATAGTACCAAAATCGGAATAATCGTCATTATCGAGCCTGCAAGCAGCACCTCATAATTGTTGCTCGTTGGCGACAGCAAGCCGGACAAACCAATCGGCAATGTAAATTTCTCGGTTGAGCGCAGTACAATGACCGGCCATAAAAAGTTGTTCCAGCTGAATAAGGCTTGCAAAATCGTCATCGCTCCATAAGCAGGCAGCATCAGTGGAACCATAATACGGAAGAAAATGCCGAATTCCGTGCAGCCATCTATGCGGCCTGCATCCATAAAGTCCTTCGGCAGCCCAATCGCAAATTGGCGAAAAAAGAAAATCGGCAGCGGCGCTACGACAAATGGTAAAATGATGCCCCAAATCGAGTTGATGATCAGCAGATCAATCGACAGCTTATACAGCGGAAGAATAATAATTTCCACCGGAATCATCATGACGGCAAGCACGAGTGTAAATACGAACGCCCTTCCTTTGAAGCGGTACATCGCTAGCCCATAACCAACCATCGAGGAAAGCAGCAGGCACAGGAAGGTGAACAAGAGCGTAATGACCAGACTGTTGCGATACCAGTGGAAATAATTCTGCGAGCCCCCTTTTCCCGAAAAAATCGTTTTGTAGTTGGCCAGTGTCATCACATCAAAGTCCAGCCTCACATTCAGTCCGTAACGAAACAGCTCTGACGCCGGTTTAAACGAAGCCAGTAGCAGCGCAAACAGCGGGAACAGCGCGAGCACTGCAAAAGCCCCGAACAACAGCACGAGCAGGAGGGAGAACCCTTTATTCCTCGTTTTTTCAGCCATCTCCCTAATCCTCCTTTTTGAAAAATCCGAGCAAATTCAGCTGGATGACGCTAACGACCAAGGTAATGCCGAGCAGCGTAATCCCAATCGTTGAACCAAAGCCAAGATCAAAATACTGAAAGCCTTGCTGATAAATGTAGCCTACCATCGTCAGGCCAATATTTTGCGGTGACCCCCGGCTCCCCCACAGCATAAAGCTTTCGGTAAACATCGCATAACCACCATAGATTGTAATCGTGAATACATAAATGGTGATCGGCTTCAGCAGCGGAATGGTAATTTTGAAAAATTTGCTCAGCGTGCCCGCACCGTCCATATCCGCCGATTCATACAGCTCACGCGGAATGCCCTGCAGCGCGGACAGAAAATACAGCATATTAATACCTGCCCAGCGCCAGGTGGCGAGTACGACTAGCGCAAACATGCTAAGCGAGGGGCTAAGCAGCCATTTTTGACTGGATAGGCCGAACAGCGAAATGAAGGAATTCATAATGGCCCCATCCAACTCGCTGAAAATAAGCCGAAAAATAATGCCCGCGACCACAATGGAGGTCAAAGCCGGGATAAACAAGCTGGCTCTGAAAAAGTTTTTCGCCCGCATGATGCTGGAGTTCAGCAGTGCCGCAAGCGTGAGCGGCAGCGGAATGAGCACAAGCACCGTCCAAAACACATAACGCGAATTGTTCCATAAAGCCTGATAAAAGTCGCTGTTCCACAATTTGCGGTAGTTGGCTAAGCCAATAAATTTAACATCTCCTGGCAGCACCTGCTGAAAGCTCATAATGACCGCATGAATGAGCGGATATGAGAAAAACAGCAGAAACGAGACGATAAACGGCATAATAAACAAATAGGGAGCGAGCTTCTGCGAATTCATGCGCCTGGGCGCTGTTTTTTGCTTCTTAAGGGCGAGCCTGCCCGTGTTGGCATTCATGCTGATTTCACCTCCGACTTACGCATACTTAGGAGCTGAGAGGAAATTAGTACCCGCTTTTGTTGACAAAATCTCCATGGTTTTGGGAGTTTTGTCAACAAATTAGCGGTACTTTATTTCGTCGCAGTCTCTTATAGTTAACGTTTCCGTAAAGACGCAGCGCTTGCGCAGGCTGCCTGAGCCCGCCGGGCCGAGTTGCATCCTTTCGGCTAGACAGCTGGCAGCCATGCGAGCGCAGGCGTCTTGCTTAAACCTGTGTCCCTCTCGAATTGCTCTTTAGCTCTTTCGTTATTTCGTTATTTCGTTATTTCGTTATTTCGTTATTTCCCTGTATCCTTGCGAAGCTTGGCTGCGACATCTTTAATAACGGTTGCTGGATCTTCATTAAATTGAAAGATTTTAGGAACGATTTCGTTACGTACAGCATCGAACACAACAGGCGACGTCTCGCGAATGTTGACCGGATAAATTTCATCCTTGATTTCAGTCAGAGTTTTGAAAATATCTGTGCCGAAGTAGTCGGTAAATTTATTCGGCTCCGCCATTGCCGGATCGCTCCATACTTCGGTACGGATTGGGTCCATGCCAAGCTGCTTCCATACTTGAATGTTGCCGTCCTTGGACAGCTTCGCATAGGCGAGGAATTTTTTGGACAGCTCCAGATTTTTCGTCTGAACGGTAATAGACAAGCCCGTTCCGCCCATCCCTGCTGAACGATTGCCGCCTTCTTCCCATGCCGGCATTGGACGAATGATCATTTTGCCTTTCAAATCTGGCATTTCATCGGTGAACCGGTTCATAAACCAAAATGGCATAAATACCGATGCTGCGCCGCTGCCATTCATAAAGGCTTTGTACTCTGGCGTATCGTGTCCAACACCTGGAGAGACTGCTGCGATTTTTTCATCCACCAGCTTTTTAAAGAAGGTCATCGCTTCAATATTGCGCGGATCATCGACCGTAATTTCGCCGTCCGGGCCCACCTGATCGGATTTCAGCTGATTGATTGCCGGCCACCATGACCAGTTCCCCGCGCCTTCAAACGTGATGAATGGCACGCCTGTTTTTTCGACTACCGTCTTCCCGTATTTCTCGACATCTGACCATAGCTTAATATCATCCGGGTTGACGCCTGCCTTATCCATCAGCTCCTTGTTGTAATACATGACCGTTGCGCCAACGTGCATATCTACGCCATAATACTTGCCGTCCTTGCTGTAAATATCGACGCGGGATTTCACAATATTCGGAATTTCCGGATCAATGATATCATTGAGCTCAGCAAGCTGAACCTGACCCTTCATAAAATTCGGAAATTTGCTTTGCTCGATATCTACCAAATCCGGTGCCCCTTCATTCGATTGCAGAGCAAGCAGCAGCCGTGTATGCATGTCATCATAAGGAATCGTCTGGGCGTCCAGTTCGATCGGCTGTTCCGGGTTATTTTTATTCCACTCATTCGCCATAAACGAATAGAAGTCTGCATGCTGCTGGACGAACGTCCACAGCGTCAGCTTGACCGGGTCCGCCGCCGGTGCCCCCGTCTCTGCGGATGCTGCTGCTGTCGGCTCGGAAGTTCCCCCGTTCGTCGCTGCGGCCCCTCCATTCCCATTTCCGCTGCTGCAAGCCGCCATCAGCATTGTGACTGCTAAAATGCTTGCGGTTATACCTAATCTCCCTTTACGCATTCCATCATCCCCCGTGAACGTTTTTTATGCTTAATCCTTGCGGATTATAGCTGCAAATAGGTAAGCGCTTACATTCAAAAGTTAAACGTTTAGATTTATATTGAAAAGTAACGGATGGTACCGTTGTTCACCATTCGCTTCCGTATTGCTAGTAGTGGGCGACCATCCGTTATTGTCATGCTCATTTTGAAGAATCAGGGTAAATATTCAATTGGCCAGCTCGGCTACCGAATCCCGTTCAATCAGCTTGCACACAGGCTTCTCGCCCGTTTCGACTTGCTCTCCTTGCAAGATATGCGACAATGCCTCCATTGCCTTATACCCCATTTCATGAAGCGGAAGATCCATCGTTGTAATACTTGGACTAACATATTCGCTAAATTCGCGGTTGTCAAAGCCGATAATCGACAGCTGATCAGGAATTTGGATGCCCAGCTCCTTCGCGGCCCGCATGACACCGACAGCCATGACATCATTCATGGCCAGAATAGCCGTCGGCGGCTCGGGTGACTCCAGCAGCTCTTTCGCCAGCCGGTAGCCGGATTCCGCCTCCCAGTCGCCCATTTTAATCCACTGTGGATTGAATGGCAGCTCGAATGCCGTAATTGCTTTATAGAAACCGCCCAATCGCAGCCGCGATGGCATGGAATCCACCGCTCCGCTGATGATTGCAATACGGGAGTGGCCTTTATTTGTTAAATAGCTGATGGCTTCAAAAGAAGCCTGCTCGTCATCGTACTGAATGGACACATCGTTTTGGGTATAGCAGTAAGTATAGACGATTGGCTTGCCTTCCGTATCGAACAACCCCGTCAAATCGCGAGGATGCGCACCGATATAAATCATGCCATCTACCTGCTTGCCAAGCAGCTCTGACACGGCATCTTCCGCATATTTGCGGTAAGCGTCCACCTGATCGAACTGGCGGCCAATCCGCTTATCCAATCGCAGGTTGGTCAGCAATATATGCATGTCAAGGCGATCTGCGCAATCGTTGATGCCGTCGATAATTTCCGGCACGTTAAACACCGTAACGTCCTCCGCAATAACTCCAATCGTATTCGTCCGCCTGCGCTTCAAGCTCTGAGCCGCATTATTTGGCTTGTAGTTCATCTCCTCAATGACCTGCTCGACCCTTTCGCGCGTCTTTCGGCTGACGTTTCGCGTGCCATTTATGACATAAGAGACTGTGGCGGTTGAAACTTGGGCTTTGGCAGCGATGTCTTTAATGCTAATAGTCGACAAACCGTCACTCCTTTATGTTAAACGATTAGATTTTGTTCTAAATTGGTTATAACACATGAAATCATTTTTATGCAAGCGCTTTTTTATTTGTCTATGCCTAATTCCCCTCATTCGTTAGAATAGGGGCTTAGGCGTACGCCAATTCCGCTTAATTTTCGCCGTACCGTGCTGATGGTGAAGTGCGTTTGCCAGCTAACGAACAGGTGACGGCATCTGGTCCAGCTGCTTGCTTTTGTTCAAATATAAGAATTTATAAGTTTCACACTTATAAATAGGCTTATATTTCATCGCGAAACTTTAGCTTTGCCGCCAAAGGGCGGCTTCAGCCGTTTACGCCTGATCTTTTGCAAAATAAAATGATGGAGCGTCGCCAGCGGCTGCTGCACCATAATAGACAAAACGACCGGTACAGCCGCCAGTGGGCTGAAATAGCCGAGCGCCAGCACCATACCTAAGGAAATGTTGCGCATGCCAGTCGCAAACGATACTGTAATTTGCACCTCTTTGCTTTTTGCACGCATCGTTCCGATAAAGCCGACTGCGTAGCATAGCGAGACGAGCAGCACAACGAGCGGCAGCAGCTTGAACAGGTCGCCCTTAAGCTGCTCGGTATATGGGGCAATTGCCGCTGCATTCAGCGCGACTACCGCCACAAAGCACAGCTTTGAAAGCGGCGCTGCGACAGGCTTAACCTGCTCCTGCAGCCGGCCGCGGCTCAATTGATGGAGCAGTACGCCGAGCAACGTCGGCAGCACAATGATGAGCAGCAGATCCAGCATCAGCGGCGCGCTCTCGATCTCTACTGCCGTTTGGAAAAATAAATGCAGCCCCGCAGGCACGACAAAGGGGCATAATGCCGAATCGATAACGACCATCGCGAGCATGAGCGGCACGCTGCCGCCTGACATGCCAACCCACAGAACCGTGGACACACCCAGTGGAATAATGGTAAACAGCACCAGCCCCACCACATAAGGCGATGATGCGCCGAACAGCAGCGTCCCAAGGCCATAGGCGATAATCGGACAGAGCACATGCGCGAGCAGGAACGTCCAGGCAAGCACGCCCGGCCTCTTCATAACCGCTCCAAGCTCCTTCACCCCACACCCAAGCGCCATCGTCAGCGTCACATAAGCGAACAAATAAGGCACGGCCGCCACCATGCTGCTGAGCCTATCGGCAAAAATAAAGCCAACAACCAGCGATACGGGAATAATAACGAACATCCATTGCTCAAAATAGCGGTTAAAGGTTAGTCCAAATGCTTTCGTAAGTCATCCCTCTTTTGCTAGGTTCTAGAAGTCTATATAAGACGTGTTTTCAATAAAAATAATTTCGAGATGCTGGCGCAGCCTAGCTGTCCTTGCATTCAGCCTTTATAATAGCATAGAACAGCAATCGTCTCTTGCTTTCATTTCTATTTTATCGCACAAAGGAGTCAGCCTCTCATGGACAGTCATTTTTTTGCTTACATGTATCGCCTGAACTATATTGAGCGCTGGAGCCTCATGCGCAATACGACAAAGGAAAACGTCGCCGAGCACTCCTTCCGCGTTGCCCTGCTCGTGCATATGCTATGTGAAATCGGCAATTCGCTTTTTGAAAAGCAATTTAATGCCGATCGCGCGGTGACGCTCGCTTTGTTCCACGATGCGACGGAGGTGTTCACTGGCGACATCCCTACACCGGTCAAGCATCATAATCCTAAAATGCTCGCCAGCTTTCGCGAGCTTGAAGCGCTCGCCGCTGAGCGCCTGCTCGCGATGGTTCCTGAGCCGATGCAGAAAACCTATGCCCCGCTGCTGGGCAAGCACCACGGCAGCATTTCTCCCGAGGAGCAGACACTTCAAGCGATGGTGAAAGCGGCTGATTTGCTCGATGCTTATTTGAAATGCCTCTATGAATTGTCGGCAGGCAATCGCGAATTTCTCGTGGCACGGGGACAAACCGAGCAAGCGCTGGCTGCGTTAAACATGCCAGAGGTCGAATGGTTTCTCGCCCATATGGCGCCAAGCCTCGGCATGACGCTTGATGAGCTGTCTGACAAAAGCTAAGCTGGGCTAGGCTGGATAGACTCCCCCTAGCGTATTCATCCCGGCTGCACCATACATGAAATGGAAGAAAGGACGGAATAAATCCCGTCCTTTCTTCCATTTTTCATTTCTGCTAAACAGACCTTAGCTCAGTCGCGCATCTTGGAAACATAAGTGCTGACGGCCTCATAGAAAGCCTTCCACTCTTCATTCGGTTGTTCAGCCACGCTGACCTTGGGCAGCGCCGTTAGCTGAGCAACTGATGGCTGCATGGAATTAGGCTCCCCCTGTTCCTTGGCCATTGACGCTTCGTTCGGTGCCGCATCCTTCGCCGCATTTGAAGCTGCGCTCCATGCTTCGCTAGATGCCGCTCCCAGAACTTGAGCCTTTGAAGCGCCTTCTTCGGCCTCGACGGTTCCTTCACCGCTGCGCTTGCGGCGCTGGGCCATTACTTTCGTTAGCTGGTCTCTCATCTTCTCTTCCGCCATCTGGCACTCACCCTTTCAGCCAGTTTTTCCGCAGCTCAAACAGTTCCTTCAGCTCGTCTGTCGACAGCTCGGTAATCCACTGCTCAGACTGGCCGACCACTTGGTCATTCAACGACTGCTTGCGTTCGATCATTTCATCGATTTTCTCCTCAAGCGTACCTAGCGTAATGAACTTATGAACCTGTACCTCGCGCGTCTGTCCAATACGGAAAGCACGGTCAGTCGCTTGATTTTCCACCGCCGGATTCCACCACCGGTCAAAATGAAACACATGATTGGCCGCTGTAAGGTTAAGTCCCGTCCCGCCTGCCTTAAGCGATAGAACGAAAGCGCTGCAAGGCTGCTCGGGATTTTGAAAGCCTTGGATCATCTCATCGCGCTTTATTTTCGGCACTCCGCCGTGCAAATAAGGTACGCTCGTGCCCAGCCGCTCTTCCAGCAGCTTCTTGAGCTGATGGCCCATCTCAACGAATTGGGTAAAAATCAGGCAGCGCTCCCCTTCGGCAGCGACCTCCTCCACCATATCCATTAGACGCGCGACCTTGTTCGAACGCTCTTCCTCCCATTGCTTAGCTCCGCCGTTATCCCCTTCCATCAAGCCAGGATGATTGCAAAGCTGTTTAAGCCGGGTCAAGGAAGCCAGAATAAGTCCGCGCCTTTGCATGGCTCCTAACGTATCGAGCTTCTCCAGCAGATCCGAGACAATATTTTCATACATCGCGCCCTGCTCTGCCGTGAGCGAAATATACGTCTTGCCTTCGAATTTCTCAGGCAGGGACAGTTGGATGGCTGGGTCCTTCTTAATACGGCGAAGCATGAACGGCTTCACCCAGCGCTGCAAGCCCGCTATCATTTTCTCATCCCGCGTCCGCTCGATCGGAGCGACAACTTCCTTGCGGAACTCATTCACCCCGCCCAAATAGCCCGGATTAATAAAATCATAGATGGACCACAGCTCCGTCAACCGATTTTCCATCGGCGTACCCGTCAGCGCTACCCGGTGGCGGGCAGGCAGCTTGCGAATGGCTGCCGACTGCTTCGTGTAAATATTTTTTATATTTTGCGCCTCATCCAAACATAACGCATCCCAGGATACTGCGCCTAAATCCTCTTCATCCAATTGGGCCAGCGAATACGAGGTAATAACCAGATCCATGTCACGGACAGTCTCCTTGAATGCTTCCCCCTTCTCCCGCTTCGGGCCATAGTGAAGATGAACCTTAAGCTGCGGAGCAAACTTCTCCAGCTCCTTCTCCCAGTTGCCGATAACCGAAGTCGGGCATACAAGCAGCGAAGGCGCGTGAGCTAACGCCAAGGAAGCCCCCAGCTTAAGCTGCTGCTCGCGCTGTTCCTTCACATAAACGAGATAGGCCATGAACTGAATCGTCTTTCCGAGGCCCATATCGTCTGCAAGGCAACCGCCAAAGCCGAACCTTCGCAAAAACAACAGCCAAGAAACCCCTTGCAGCTGGTAAGGACGAAGCTCCCCAAGGAAACCCTCCGGCTTTTCGATAAGCGGAATTTCCGACGTATGCTGGAGCTGCTCCAGCCATCTGGCCAGATGCTCATTGAGCTCTACCTCGGCCCGTAGATCGTAGGCCTGCTCCTCCTCTTCCTCCAACACAGCTCCGCCCATCAAGTGCATTTCCATAACATCGCGGAAGGACAAGCCGCTGCGCTTGCCAATTTTCGAAACCCAGCTGCGGATTTGCGCCACATCCTGCGGATCAAGATGCACCCATTCGCCGCCAATTTTCATCAGGCGCCGGTTTTCCTCCGCCAGGCGCATAAACTCCGCTTCCGACAAATCGACATTGCCAAGCGCCATTTTCCAATCGAATTGGACGATTTGGTCAAGTCCGAACATCGGCTGCGCATCCGAGCCCACCGATGACTTCACCTTGGCCTTTAGCCGCAGCTTGCGCGATCTAACGGCCTCCCACCAGCTCGGCAGCAGCACGGGACAGCCTGCTTCCAGCAGCGTCAAGCTTGCCGATTCCATGAAGCTCCATGCTTCATTGTCCGACAGCCTCAGCTTGATTTGGCCGGCATTTGGCGGCTCCTGCCAGTCAGGCAAAGCACTCACCCACTTCGCTTCCTCTTTCGCAAGCTTCGCGGGCAGCAAGGGCAGCCACTCTTCGGGCAGACTCGCCTCATCGGGTCCCGGACCTTCCATCTCCGCCTTCCACGGCGGCTGCGATTCAGACTCGCCGTCCGCAGCCAGCTCCCATGCTCCGGCAGCGCTGCGCACTAGCGGCAGCCAGGCACCGCCACTGCGGCTTTGCAGAGCCGGCCGCAGCGTCCACTCCGGCTGCTCGCCCGGCTCAACGAGCTGCAAGGCCACCTTGAACGGCAGCGAATCTTTCCGCAGCCCCAGCGCAATCAGCCAATCTTCCTCCTCGGCTGCTTTGCGCAAGACGACGATTTCGCCGCCAGCAGCTGTGCCGACCTTCTGCCACGCTTCCGCAGCCAGGCAATCCGGCTGCTGCAAAACCTCCTCTACTGCGAGGCTTAGCCAGCGCTGCACTTCAACATCTCCCGCATGTCCGGCTTCCTGAATAAGCCGCTCCCATAGCGCACCCGCCTTGCCGCCTGCCTCGGTTTCCGGCAAATTCAGCTTCCACGCGCGCTGCTCCTCCGACCAGCCGCTCCAATCCGGCATAAACCAGCCTTGCAGCAGCGCCTCCCGGATCAGGGAAGCCAGCTCTCTCAGCCGCTGTGCCCGCTCCATCCACTCCACCTGCAGCAGCCGTGCATGCTTC
This sequence comes from Paenibacillus algorifonticola, assembly GCF_000971975.1. GTDB lineage: Bacteria > Bacillota > Bacilli > Paenibacillales > Paenibacillaceae > Pristimantibacillus > Pristimantibacillus algorifonticola. The sequence continues at coordinate 593,039 of NZ_LAQO01000001.1, forward strand.
GGCTGCGACAAATAATCAACCGCCAGCAGCGGCGACAGCAGCAAAGCTTTGCGATCGCCATGCTGGGCGTCCTCCACTTCCGTGCCGTACCAGGATGCTTTGTGCCATGCGAATAGCACGGAACGCAGACGCGTCGCTGACTCCTGCTGGTCGCCAGCAAGCAGAGCAATCCGGTATTCGCCGCTCTCCGCCTTCATCCAGCAGGCGTCCATCGTTAAAATTCCAGTGCCTATAGATGCTCTCATGTCACAATTTTTCCTTTCCACAGCTCCTCTTGGAACGCACGCAGCCGCTGGTATTTACGGCCGATTCCCGTAATATAAACCTGCCATCTGTCCATTTCCTTCTCGGCTTTATAAATACGCTCCAGTTTTTTCAGCTGCTTCACCGCCATTCGGTAGCCTTGGCGATTGCGCGAGCTGATCCAGCTGTCGATCGCCTGATGATAGAGCGGCATCATGACGCGCGGGTTCACCTTTGACACCTCGCGCACATCCTGAATCGGCAAATCATCGGGCAAAGCGCCAATCAGCATTTGCAGCTCAGCCCATTCCTCGTATTTTTTCTGCGCAAACCAGTGGTCTGTAAGCTCCGAATAAGAATGCGGCAGCAGCGACGTCATATAGGACGTCCATTTCAAATTATCCGGTTGATCCGTATCCGCACGGCGGCATAAAGTCAGAAACGGTCCCACCGTCCTTCCGCTTCGAATCGCATAAATATGCTTGTAAAGGTAGGTCATCCAAGCCTCAAACGGCTCCCAGTCGCCTTCTTCCAGCCGCTGGGCTGCACATGTGTAAACCATTTTTTGCGAGCCTCGAAAATCCGTTTTCCCGAAATGAGCCAAAGCTTCTTCATCCTGCCCATCGAAAAAATACATCATCGCAATCGCAGTATGAATAAACGAGTCGTTTACCTGCTCATCGCCGGTTTCTGTCTGCTCGCCCGCTGATGCGAGCATCGAGGCAAGCTCGCGCTGCTGCCAATCCCGGTTTTCCGACATCTTCCCGCACAGCGCCAAATAAATATAAGGCCAGTCGAACAGCTGCTGCTCCTTCCGCAGAGCTCGGTTATAAGCATATCCAACAACCGCATCGGCCCAGTCTCGTTCGTCCTCCAGCATTTCGGCAGGAGACAGCTCCAGTACGAGCGTATAATAATGCTCCAGCCATGGCTCAGCCATACGAACGAACGACATTTCGTGATAATAGCGGCTGAACGAATCTACCGCTTTAATCGCCTGCTCTGCCTGATCCAGCACGAATAAAATGACATTCATCCAGTGCAGGCGCTGCTTTTTTTTATCCCAGTCTTTAGACGTGCCTTTGAGTGCAGACAGCACGGGCTGCAAGGAGTGCAGCGAGTGGCGGCATACGCGCCATGAATCACCATACTCCTGCTCCATCCACGCCTGCCAATCTGCAGGAGACGCATCCATGCCCGGGGTAGAGGCTGCTTTCCCCCGCTGCTCCACAACGACAGCCGCCCGCGGCGCAGGCTCCGGCTGAAGCCCTGTCAGGCGGCGATACGCAGACTCCGGCGTACCATGCAGCGCCTGGTTATGATCGCAAAAAGCAAAAAATACGGCGGACATATGCTTGCAGAAGCCATCATACGGACACGTACATCTGCTATATGCAAAATCCATCACATCAATGCTTACCGCATACAGCTCCGAGCCTGCAACGACGCCTGTCAGCAAATGCTGATCGTGCACCTCCACTTTTCGAACATAGCCTTTACGAAAATATTCCCAGCCGCGCTCGACAATAACCTGCTGCATATGCTCCCTGATATTGCCCTCTAACAGCTTCAATAGCTGACCGTCATTTCTAGTCAAAGCTTTGTTCACCCGCTTCCTTCCGCTCAAGTAACATTCTTTCCATTATAACACATGAGAAGACGACTTTCCGAGAAGTCTGTAGCCCTGACATGAAGAGACAACCAACTTCTATGGAAAGGTGCAAGCCATCATCAGCTTGTGTAAGAACTTTAATCTAATTGGACAAGATGGCTATTCCACTCGATGATGCCGAAATCAGGCTTATGCCAGACAAAAAAAACAAGGCAATACCCCCGCATTTAATGCCGGAGAATCGCCTTGTTTTTTATTATATAGCTGTTTCATGCAGTGAATATTTTCCAACGTCTATTTTGATGAGGCTTGCAGCAAGCTCAGCTCAAGCCCTCCCGCCCAATTTAACAAAGCACTCTTTGACGTTTTTAGAGGGAAAAGCTGACCCTGATATTCAAAAATCAACAAATAGCAATCTGTAGCCCGTTCATACACCCATCGCAGAAAAAAATCCTCCTCAATATGCAGAAAATAACTGTTATATTTTTCTTCTGGAAAATGCTTAAGTAAATGAATAAATGCATGTACGACTCTATTCGTCCAACCAAATCGGCTTTCCTGTTCCGTTTTGCCATGACGCCCAAACGTAACAAATAACCAACTTCCCTCGTCAGGCTCAGGATCATGACTTAAAAAACGAAGCTCAATCCAAGTCCCTTGCTCTTGTTCATCTCTTAGCACACTGTTCATCAACGGATTCCCCCTTACTTAAATATCCATGTTGCCTTTTTCAATCTCCCGTTGGAGATCCTTGTTTCGATGGCATTACCTGTTTCACTGTAAGTCGAAATGACTGTATTACTGTTTTTTTCTAAAATAACAACCAATTTGTTATTAGGATCGTACATGACACGAGAGTCAAAATCAAGATCGTCAAATTTCTGTACTAATTTAATGCCAGAAGGAGCTAATAAAAAAAAGCCTCTAGCCGAGCTGCTTAATTAGCAGTCGTGCCAGAGGCTTATAGATAATACTCGTTACAATTCATTAACCCTGAAATACCGTTTGACCGTTTGCTCCACCTGCTGCAGGTTCGCTTTCAGCTCAGCTTCGCCGATTTGGCCGATACTGCCGAAGAACAAATGTCCAACGGACTCGATACCGACAAAATCAAAAATCCCCGTATCGGAAGTAATCTTCATGCCAGCGGTCATGCCGATTTGATCGTAAATTTCGCTTGGCGTGCCGTGCGTGTTAATGATAAAGCCTTTTTTGCCGGTAAGCAGCTTGTCAATGCCGGTCTCTCCGTACGCATATGCATAACCGTAAGCAAATACGCGATCAACATAGCCTTTCAGAATGGCAGGAAGACCCGTCCACCAAATCGGATAAATAAAAGTAACCGCATCTGCTTCAGTAAGGTACTTCTGCTCTGTCAAAATATCTTCCGGCGTTTGGCCAGCACGCATTGCCGCTGTGTCTTCCGGCGTCAGCACCGGCTGGAATTTTAGGGCATACAGGTCACGTACAGTTACTTCATGACCTTCTGCTTTCAAGCTTTGTACCGCTGAGTTCAAGATGGCACGGTTGTAGCTGTCTTCGTTCGGATGGGCAAATACGATAAGATGTTTCATGGTGAAATTCCTCCTAAATAATCAATATATTTTTTAAAACTGGGCGTGCACTTGCTCCAACAGCTGCTCTAGCTGCAAGCTCTGCTCTTCACTTAAGCTGCCGTAAATCACGTCATTAATCTGCTGTGAAATAGCTAGAAAAATCGGTTCCAGCTCCCGGCCCCTCTCGGTCAAAGTGATCAACGAAACTCGGCTGTCTTTCTCGTCTTTTGTCCGTTCTACATAACCAAGCTGCTCCAGCTTGTTGATAAGTACGGTAGTCGTCGGCTGTGTGCGATGGATTTTCTCCGCTAATGCCTTGACAGTCAGCGGCTGCTTCTCCCGATACAGAAACATGAGAATATCGCCATGCGAGGGCACAATTCCTGTAATCTGATTCGCTTCAAGCTCGCTGACAATCCGCTTATTCGCTTTATCTCGAATTTTAGCAACTAATGATAAGACGTTATGTTTTAACATAATACGATTATACATAGATATCTATGTATTTTCAAGCGCTTATTTTTCATTGCTATAATTTCCCCAGTTTCGCTCAAAGTAATCTTAGGATTAGCTTATTTATAAAACAAAGCAGCTCCTGTCTTTCATAAGGAAAGCAGAAGCTGCTGCGCGGCAAAACGATTATATTTTATGAGGAATCGTGATAAAAAAGGTCAGACGGTCAGGTCCATCAGCATGAATGTCAATGGTTCCTTTATATTTGTCTACAATGGATTTCACGATGGACAAGCCCAGCCCTTGGTGTTCCTGCTGATCCTTCGTGGAGTAGCCCGATTGGAAGAGCGGCATAGCCGCCACCTTCTCGGCATCCTCGCATGTATTCGTAATCGTGAACTCAAGAAAGCCATTTCGCTGCAAGCCGTGCAGCTCAACCATTCGCATGCTCTCCGGATATCTCATCGTCTCATCAAAGGCATTGTCAATGAGATTGCCAAGTATGCGGTTTAAATCGAGCGTCTTGACGCCCATTTCCAGCTGTTCAAAGCTTGTAAAGGTGCACTCAAACATAATTCGGTAGCTTTCCGCCTGCGATGTTTTCGAGCGAATGAGCGCGGCAATCGCCGGATTGCCGATATTAATAATGTCGTTCATTTGCCGAATTTCGCCCGTCAGCTCCTTCGTATATGCAATGAGCTCCTCGTGCTTGTTCAATTCAGCAAGCGAATGGATCGTCTGTACATGATTGAGAAAATCATGGCGCTGCGCCCGGATTGAATGAAACATCTGATTGATTTCATCGACGTACGTTTGCTGGGTGACCTGCACCGCATTATCGCGCGAACGGCGGTAATAATTCATCACGACGGCTGCCGTCACTAGGCTTAGTGCCGTTACAAGGACAATAATGATGGCAATATTCAACAACTGCGTAGACATCTGGTCGCGAATAACCTGATAATCGGACACCAGCGTCAGCACATAGCTGTCCATTGGCACGCCGTTCTCATCCACAATATTCAGTCCTTTGTCCTCGGTAAAGACGGGAATGAACATTTTGAAAACATGCTTGCCATTGACTACCTCATCGACGGTTACATTTTGCTTCGTGTTAAAGGCCTTCGACACATTAGCTACATCGGATTTGGCGACATAATTATAACTTCCATACAATATCGGCTGCTGCAAAATATGCTCCTGCACCTCGCCGTTCGGGTGAACCGTCTCGAAAGGCCCTTTCGCAAACGTTTCCGGATTAAGAACCGTAACCTCCAGAAGCGCCTTGTTGCTTTCAATCGTCTTCTTAATCAACGAATCTACACCCGTCAGCTCCTCATATTCCGCCAGCTTCGTGTAGCTGATATAAGGATCGGTTATGTAATTCGTGGTCCCGTCAAAATAATAGCCCCATTTATAAATGCTGCCCGGATCGGTAGAAGCCACCTCGAAAGGACCGCTCCAAAAGCCCGGCAGCGATTTGCCAAGCCAGTCGATTTCCACATTTTGCTGATCGAACAGCTGGTTAAATACGGTGAACCAAGGATCCCATGATTTCGTGCTTTTGCCGAGCTGCGTCTCATCGGACGATTTATACAGTAAAATATCGTCCTTTACGCGCTTAAGCAGCGTAATATGGTTGACGCCAAGCTTCGCGCTCAGCTCTACCAACTGCTCGTTCGTTACTTTATCGACATCGGGATCAAGGGCATATTGGGCAGCAATCGATACAACTCGAAGCTCATCGCCGATTAAATCTTGATAACGCTCCGCCCCTAGCCGCGATTGCTCCACTGAAAATTCAATTTGCCTGGCCACAGCGGCTACTTCCCGATTTAGTGCATCTTCCAATGATTCTTTCGTTAAAAAATAATACGCTGTGTTATTCAATAAAATAATGACTACAATCACCGAAATCGCCATAAACCATATATTCCGCTGCATGTATTGCTCCTCTATCGTGTACGCTATTAACTAGATTATGTACGATTTTTAGGTAAACGACAATAAACGTTTTTCATACGCCGCATAGTAATCTTTGCCATTACTTGCTCCATCTTCTGAACCACAGGCGAAGAGCCCATTTTCGCTCGCCGCGTTTTTTATATTTCGGGAGCGTTCTATAAATACGCAATCCTTCCTCGATTGCATCTTTCGCATCCTGTTCCTTACCCATCGTCCTGTAAATGCCCGCCAAGCGCTCGTAAGCCTCGCAGGAGGACGATTGAATGCGCTGAAACGCTTCAATATAGGAAATGGCCTGGGTTGAGTCTTTGCCTGCATATAACGCAGCCAAACGCAAATACGGCGCGCCGTATTTCACCCGCTCGTTCAGCGCAAGCGCCCGTTTAATGGCTGCTTCGCCGCGCTCCGTCTGTCCAGCCTGCAGCAAGCAAAGGCCTAGATCGTCCCAATATTCGGCGGAATCCTCAAGCGTATGCTCCATAGGAGAAAGCCAGCCTAGCGCTTCGTTATATTTTTTCTTCTCGATTAAAATTCTCGCGATTTCCTGCTTGGAGGACACATCGTTAGGCGCCATATCGACATGGCGTCTCAGCTTTCTAAGCTGGCTCGATCTTCGCAAAGGCCGCACAAAGCTAGGCGTCAAGCCGACAAATCGGCGATCCAGCGCATACAAAATGAGCAGCAGCACGATAATCGCAATAAACGGATTTCCCGTGAGCCAAGTCAAGAAGAAAAATAAAAAGATTTTACTCATTCGTTCCTCCCATGCCTGAATAACACCGCGATCGTTCAGTGGAACGGCTCCGGCGTCAATTGGTTAAATTTTCATCTATCATACCATAAATTTCGCCGATTGCGCCCATTTTCTCCGCTGACAGCACCATTGGCACCCTTCATTCATACTATATTTTGACTGTATCCCTTAACCTTGTTAAACCATAAAACCCAAGCAAGGAGGGGTGACTAAAAAGGTGAAAGGTAGCGACCATAAGAGCAAGTTTTTACTGACACATCGTGAACGCGAGGTATTCGAGCTTCTAGTCCAAGACAAAACAACACGAGATATTGCACAACAGCTGTTCATTAGCGAGAAGACCGTCCGCAACCATATCTCTAATGTGATGCAAAAATTAAACGTTAAAGGTCGTTCGCAAGCGGTTGTCGAGCTAATCAAGCTCGGGGAGCTGCAGATTTAATTCACGGCTCTCCCTTCTTCATTGCTTTGGCAAAAGCCATTTGCTAATAGGTTGTTACCATTTATGGTATTTCGCGAGGCAGCATAGTGCGCTATGCTGTCTTTATTTTTTGTGGGATAAAAAAAGCAACAAACAGCTTATCCTTATGGATTCTGCTTGTTGCTGTTTATCCAATTGTACACAATAATGGGTCAATCTTAATGATGAATCTGCATCGTTCCAAAGTCAGCTGTGGAATGCTTGTTCATAGCAGATTTCGCTTGTTCCGCCCACCCCATACATCCGCTTGGCTTTCCCATTAATCATAATCCTGAATAATCGCCATATCTTGAAGTTTGCGAATTCGGTTGTTAGAGCTAGCTTTAATCGCTTCCACCAATACAAAACGTTCCGGAAGTGAATCAGCAATCTCTTCCCATTTCATTGGCTTCACCTCGGTCTGATTACTTTCAATTATTATAACATATTGCTGAGATTGGTAGGAAATTGGAATTGAAAAACAGGTTCATCATGTTGCTTTAAAAACCATTATCAATGCATATCTGCCACTTGAAATTTAAGCAATAAGATTTCACTTGACTACCAAATAATGCTTCAATATCAAGTCTTCTAGAAAATTAATGATGTGCGCGTGCGAAACCATATCACATTGGAAATGGGGCTTGAAACACACCCTACTGGTTGTTTAACTCAGTTGCTCAACATGCTGTTTCAAAATAGTTGGTTGAATTCGTCTAACTCACTTGGTGTTAGCTTATCGACATTAACAATTGTATTTACTTTCACTCCAAAATCAACAAATTTCAATCCAAGTTGATCCGTGTAATCAAAGGTGGTGTATTCAATCCTTTGCTTGTAGTGATCAATAAACGGGTTGTTTTCTAAAAAGTCGATAAATTGCTTGGAATTAGGAACACCCTCGTAATATTCGTTGAAAACAGGAGTGGAGTAGAAGCTATCCTTATGCATAAGATGTTTACGTGGAGGTCTTCTTAATAAATAACCCGAAAACCCAATGTCATCAATAGCGTAAACTCCCTCGATTTTTAGTTTTTCACCTTGTGATGTATTTGTAACGACTATTCTAAATATGCTATTTATAGAATTAATACCGAGTCTATTCTGTATTGACTCCAAATTCTCTTCTTTTTCATAGTAATCAACAATTCTGTTCAACTGATTCATTGCATCGTGTATTTCGTTCAAATTTCTCATGTATTCTCGGTATGAAGTCGGATCATTTAAGTGCTTTGCCTCAACAAAAAATACATCATTGTTTAATGAAAATACAGCATCGCATTCATAATCTTTCTTTTCCAAATGGATAAATTGTATTCCAGCTCTTTGGAAAGTTGTTCTGATTTGCTCTTCAAACAACTCACCCTTAATATTAATTTTTACCTCTTTACTTTTCAAATTTGATAATAACGCACGAGAAGGGTCGGTAATTGAAGCAATAGAAGGAAGAACAATATATTCCTCGCCGACTTTTAATAAGGGGCAATCAAACAGATCCTTAGAGTGCTTATCAAATACCAATGCATCAAATATTTTTTCAGCATTCTTATGTGTAAGTCCCCATTCAACGAACAAGTAAATCCATTTTTTCTTTGTTTTCGATACGCAAACATCATTTATGGAGATTTGAGTATATCTCGAATTTAGTTTTCGCTTCTTCATGAACAATTCACATTCAATTGATATTATGCTATAGGCTCTAATGAACTCGGCAATGGATATGTCAAGAAACTTCAATTCCAAATCTCTCGTAGAGAAATATTCTTCTATAAACTCGCAGGTCATTCGTTCATTATAAGAAATAAAATCTTTTGGCGGCAGCTTTCTTGTTTTCGAAATTGTAGAACCTTTTCCATATAATTGGTGCTTGTTATAACCATGTCTTGCTTGTTTGGCATTACGAACATCTAAAAATTTCATATGGGAAATCTGCTTTCCCATTGTCCTATCACCTTTTGAAGTTGCCGTGATAATACTATTCTGATTAATATCTACTTCAAAATAACTCCAAGCCTCACGAAGTATATCAAGGATTTCTCTATATTCAGAGCTTCTTATATGCGAAAAAGCAGCTTTTGTGATCTCAAAATCTATCTTCCGTTCTGAGTTTTCTAATGGAAATTGTTTGTATTTCAAAAGATATTGCAACACATTCCCTGATGATTCGGCCACATTCTCAAAGTAGTCAGCCCTGTTATTGTTAAGTTCAGATTTGTACTTTAACCTTTTAATATCATTAGATAAAAATAATTCTAACGCAATAACATATGCGGCTACATGTATATCTTCAGGAATTTGTTGCTCGATTGGGCTGACATAATCATCAATTAGCTTTTTGTATAGACTATTTATTATCATAATTTCTGTCTGAAACTCTTTAAGCTTTTTAGTCTCTTCTTTATCAGATATTAAGCTATGTATTGTTTCCATTGCTTTATTAAACAATTTTTCATTTTTAGGTTTGCCTGAACCAAAAAAATCAACACAAATCCCCGTCATTTTTATCAATTTCAGTACTTCATCTAAATTATGATTTTTATATGTATTGCTAATTAAGTCATTGAGGACTTCTGCATTTTTAATTTCTTCAACATCGTACATAAACATTTTACCTACCCCCACAATTCAAACATCTGAGATAAAAATTTTAAATAGCCAAAATTTTTCCATACTTTAAGTCCTTTATCATGTGCTGAACATTGTTCCACTTTCCAAGCATTACTAGATTCACAATTCCATTTTCATGTTCTCTTATTTGTTTCAAATTGGGCAAATGTCTGGATATTACTTCATCATACGTCATGGATCCGATTGTCGAATGGGAAAAATAAGAAGCGTCCGAATGAAACACTTATGTTGATTGACCTTTCCAAAATTGAGCGATTCTATCCATTTCTATGTGCCGCATTATTTGCAATAATTCCTGCTGAAACTTTTTTTGAATCTTTTTCGCTTGGACAGATAAAAGTGGAAGACCAATATCAATTTGTGTTTGAAAATCATCCGGAAAAAGAAGCCCATTAAAATCTGTCGGCAGTTCCCAGCTTTGCTCATACTTAATGAGTATTTCATCGCGTTAAAGATCAATTTTATGAAATCCGTTGGTAGTATCATTAATGAGTTCTGCGGACATCAATTCAGCATTCACACTTATAGGGACGACTACCGTAACCACCATCTAATACCTCTTTCAATTTCCAATCATTCAGTTTTTCCAAAATTTCATCTATTGATGAGTTGGAGTGTAGCACAACTTCTTTTTTGCATGCCAACTTCTCCAATCATTTGCTTTTTTGCTTTGTTTCAAATGCTTTTTAAGTAATTCAATTGCTCGTCTCTTAATAATTGAAATAATCGGTTAACTTCCTTTTCAGTTAAAGGGGAAGGCATGTCTCTCCCTCCGTTTTAAGCTAGGTCTTTTTCGCCATATCATACCATATAATGACAATATTTGCACTCACTTTCATTATCCTTAGCAACTATGCTATACAATAATGGATACATTTTTTTATAGATCAGGACTTGATTCCTTGTTTCTAATTATTTCCAATTTTGGGATTATAGGAATTTCCAATATTTATGTCGAATACAGATCTTCAACAACTGGGAATTAATTAAATACAGTGAGGGAGTGGTATTAATTGATATTGACAAAATCGAGAGTTCTAACTTATAAATCCATTGATGATCACTAGCGTTGCATAAACTATGACATTGATTTTGTCTGAAGATTAAGAAAACGATAGTTGGTCGT
>NZ_LAQO01000002.1 GCF_000971975.1 Paenibacillus algorifonticola
CAAAACCTCCAAATAATTTATAGTTATTAGGAGGTTTTTTCTCAGATTTCAAGGCTGTTTCTTGGGTTATATTTAGTTAGCACTTGTTTTTTACGTTCGATGGACACTTCGGTGTAGATTTCGGTGGTGCTGACGCTGGAATGGCCGAGTATTTCTTGGACGGAGCGCAAATCGGCGCCGTTATTGAGCAAGTGAGTAGCAAACGTATGACGCAAGTAATGCGGTGTTGCTTTTTCATTGATTTTCGCTATATCCCTGTACTTATAAAAAATATCCTCAATCGCATAGATGGATAAAGCATTGCCGTATTTGTTAATGAAAAAAGCTTTTGCTTTAGGTTCCAGCTGTGACCGAAGCGATAGCCAGCGCTCCAGCTTATGAATCACCTCATGGCTTGCTATGTAGAGCAGGCGTTCTTTTCGGCCTTTGCCGTAAATCAGCAGCGTTTGCTCTTGAAGATTAAGATCCTCAAGCTGAATGCCAACTAGCTCCCCAATGCGTATTCCTGTGGCAAATAGGAGCTCTATAATGGCGGAATTGCGGCTGCTCATAATTTTGCGATAATTAGTGCGCGGATTTAGCATTTCTTTCTCTGTCGTTTGTAGTAAGGTAGTCACATCTGCTATCGTTAAAGTTTTGGGAATCCGCTTTGAAAGCTTGAAGCTGGATCTGCCAATGGCACTAGGTAATTCAAAGGCAACACCTTGTGTAGTCAAATATTTGATAAAAGCTTTTATGGAAAAATGCTTACGTTTAATGCTCGTTTCTTTCATTTGCTTAGCCTGCAACGATTGGAAATACGAATTGACATGCTGGGGCTCGATATCGCCTTGAGCGGAATCGCTAATCCATTTAATGAGGTCGCTTAGATCATAATAATAGGCCTTTATCGTTTTGTCGGTTAAATTGCGTTCCATCTTAATTTGCTGCAAATAAGATTGTGCATAGGCAGATAGATCGGTGACGTTCAAAGTTGCATTCCTCCGCTAGTTGTCGATTTTGCTATTGTAACACCCCGCATAGCCTTCTGTCGTTTAGCCATAGGAATGTATCGCTCAAATCGGAAATTTAGCAGAGCAAGTAAAATAAATTCCTCCTGAAAAAAGGTATCTCCCCAGAAGCTTTCACTAGGGAAATGCCTTTTTTGTATATTCGTTTAATGCTTGTATAGCTTGACGATCCAAGGTGGACGAAAAAGAGAATATCTCTGGCTAGTGGGCAGCATGGGTAGGAGGTGCTATCGTTTTTGGCGGACGCTAGTGGTATCTCATTAATATCATTGCACATAAGAATCGTTATCAGTAGTATATAGGGAGAAGTCGAAAAATCATCGACGCAACGCAACGGGTGGTGACGGAGTGAAATTAAACGAACATATGTTAATTTGGACGTCTGCTTCAGTTAAACTGATGGATGTCAGACATATAAAAATAACCAGTGACGGTGAGCTCAGGTCATATCTGCTGCCTGCCAACGGGTTTCTTTTTGCTATTCGCGGTTCAGCACAAATTACGCTTGATGATGTGGATTATGCCGTGAGCGGCATGTTTGTGCTGCATGGCGGCAAAGGAATGTGCCTGGACATCCAGCCAAAGGAAGGGCGGTTCGAATATTATCTTATATTGTACAAAGCTTGGATTCCGCCACAAACAAGCCCTGAAATTCGCAGTATCATGACCGCGGGAAATCCTTTGCAGATTCAATACGGTTATGCTCCTTTGTATCCATTGTCATTGTATGACAAGCTGGAGCGAACGGCCCAAGAGTGGCTTACGCCTGGCGATCTCGAGCTGCTGCATGCAAGGACGTTGTTTTATCAATTTGTATATGAGCTTGTAAGCCAATTACGCGAACAGGATGTTCGAATCCTTCGGGCAGACCCGGCTGAGCAATTGCTAAAATATTTGCATGAGCATTATACTGAGCCGCTGACGATGGAATTGCTGGCATCGATGCTGGATTGCAGTCCTAGCCATTTATCGCGAATGTTCAAGCAACGCACGGCATGCAGCCCCATTGAATATATGATTCGCTTGCGGATTACCAGAGCCAAAAGCCTTCTTGAAAACACAGAAGCGACGCTGCAAGAAATAGCCTTGAACATCGGCTATACGGATGTGTATTATTTTAGCCGTATCTTCAAAAAACAAACCGGGCAGTCTCCCGTTCACTATCGTCAAACCTGTCATGATTCGAACACTAAGCAGCATAATCCATCCCTCATGCTAAGATCATCCATTGTTCCTAATAAGCTTAGACGGTATATTAATAAGCGCAGTGATAATCATTATCAATATACAAATAAGGGAGCTTTTGAATTGATCAGAAACAGGAAACAATCAACCGCGTTAACTCTGCTGCTTAGTTTTACTCTACTTCTAAGCGCATGCTCAGGGTCAGTGAACAATACCAATTCAGTTGCAAATTCTGGTTCAGCCTCGAGCGCAGCAGTCAGTGGAAGCAACGGACAGGCGGACACGAATCAGAATCCGACAGCTTCAGCAATGGTAACGTACACAGGAGCAGATGGCGAAGTCGAGATCCCCCGAAACCCGCAAAGAATAGTTGTTTTGACTCATGCCTACGTTGGATATTTCATGGCGCTTGGCATTAATCCGGTTGGAGCACCAACAATGACGATGGGAAATCCTTATTATAAAGGACAGATCGACGATGTAGAGGATATTGGGTCTCCGGGTGCTTTTGATGTTGAGAAGATTATCACCTTAAATCCGGATCTTATCATTGCCATTAAAGGTACAGATAAACTAGAAGAAATGAGTAAAATCGCGCCAGTCGTAACGATAGAATACGGTAAGAAAAACTATAAAGAGCAATTGCTTGAATTCGGCAAATTAACGAATCGTATAGATAAAGCCCAGCAATGGGTCGATGCTTGGGAAGAGAAAATTGCCGAACATAAACCACAGGTTCTAAAGGCAGTCGGTGACCAAACCGTATCTGTGCTAAGCCAGTATGATAAAAGTGTATATGTTTATGGTGAAGGCTATGGACGGGGAACGGAAATTTTATATGATGAATTCGGACTACAGGCCCCTCCAGCATTCGATCTGAAGCTTGGTTGGGCGGATATATCGCTTGAGAAGCTCCCCGAGTTTGCTGGCGACTATATCTTTACATCACCGGATGCGACCGGATCCGCAGATACAAGCCCTATGTACAATAGCGATTTGTGGAACGGACTTCCTGCAATTAAAAATAATCGGGTGTTTTATCTCGACAAAGATTCTGCAGCCTTCAACGATCCCATCACACTGGAAGCAATGCTGCCCATTATTGTCGATAGCCTGACTTCTGCTGCTGGGAGAACAACTGATCACAAATAATTAGAGCGGCTCAAAAATAACTGGGCTTGATGATGAGACAGCATATTGCTAGCGAAATCATAGTCAAAGCGATAAGAAATGGTGTTGCAGAGATTGCTTCTGCAACACCATTTCTCTGTTTCGGGCAATTCCCATATCGAAGCAACCAGCAACAGATTTGAAACCTTGATGCTTTTCCACATGAACCAGCAGTAGTCACTGGGCAACAACATCTTAAAATCATTGTTTGAATTTTGGAAGCTTACCGGTTTTAATCGTTTTGTCGGTCAAATGGCGTTCCATCTTGATTAGTTGCAAGTAGGACTGCGTGTAGGCAGATAAATCACTGACGTTTAGCGAAGGGGATGGGGGCAAAACGCTTAACAGATTGCGACCCTTTCACTTAAAAAAAGAAGGTATCTTCCCAAAAGCTTGCGTTAGGGGAGATACCTTCTTTCTCATCGTACAGCTATCAGTTTATTACCCTATCCTACTGTCGTCCTACCCCCAGAGCGGCTGCTCGAACGCTCTTTAATCAGGTCGGCCGTAAGCTGGCCCGGCAGGGTGAGCATTGGCACGCCGCCCCTGGGATGGGTGGAGCCGCCGACAAAATACAAATTGTCGAGCAGCTCGCTTTTGCTAGGGATTTTGAAGCCGCCGTTCAGCTTGCGGTCGGTTACGGCGCCATAGATGGAGTCGCCGTTTGCACCATATAGCTGCTCCAGATCATAGGCCCTCAGTCCTCGCCGGGCTTCAGCGGAGGAGCATGGGACAGCACGAATAAATTTTTCTGCCCCGCTGACGCTTGTGTAGCGTCGGAAATGCTGGATGCCCCGATGTAGACTGTAGTCGGTCGGATCTGGGAAAGGGATGCCGGTGACGAACACATCCTGAAACTCCTGCTCTGGGTTGCGCAAGAACAGGAAATTGTGGTGATGAAGCTGATCCTAGGTTTTGTCTATGCCGAGCAGCAGCACGAGGCCGGATACGGTTCTTCCTCCCTTTTTACTAAAAGCCAAATGTATATTTTTAAAAAATGGTTATATAAACGAAAAAGATGTTTTATAAAATACCGTATGGTTAATTAATATTTAGATAGCTTTGAATCTAGCAGGTGTTGGACTGCCTGTGCGGGACAGAATTCAACGTATCCGCTCGGTGCGCCAGCTGCTCGTCCGCGATTTGGCAAGTGGCTTGCCGCTGGCGGCTCAGCTTGAAACGGGAAGCTGCTCGATTAATGATGTTGTACGCTATATTGGCAACATGCACCTGCCTTTTGCCGCTCAAAGTCTGTCATGGTGAATGCTGGACGCAAAAGCTCGCAAATCAATTGGTTTCCTTATCGGGAGCACGCATTCAGCGGACTTAAGCAGACTATTAGATATATGTACGGGAGAAAGAAGGGAAGTTATGAGCCTCTCTATGATGTGGGCCGTTATCGGCTGGCTGTGTGGTTGGCTGCTGCAAAACCGGGTAAGCCGCCTGCCGGAATGGGACGTTCATGAGGTATATGAATGGAATGGGGTAAATGGTGCGAATGGAGCAGGCATGAAAAATATCGTTGCTCCGGCTCCGATCCCGCTCTCTGTCATTATTCCTGCGCGCAATGAAGCCGCTAATATCGGCAAGCTGCTGAACTCCTTACTTCAGCAGAAGCTGTCCAATGTAGAAATTATCGTTGTCGATGACGGCTCGGAGGATGCAACGGCCAGCCTTGCTGCTTCGAATGGCGCCTGTGTCGTTCCGACGGAAGAGCTGCCGGACGGCTGGATCGGCAAAAGCTGGGCTTGCTGGACGGGAGCCAAAACGGCGCAAGGCGAGCTGCTTGTCTTTCTGGATGCTGATGTAGAGCTGGCAGATGATGCTTTACAGCTGCTGGCAGCGAGCCAGCGGGTGAACGGGGGACTCGTGTCTGTACAGCCTTACCACCGAATGGAGCGAGCTTATGAGCAGCTGTCTGCTTTCTTAAACCTTATTGTCGTCGCTTCGGTTGGCGACGGCGACAGCCGATCGGGAGCGTTCAGGCCTTGCCTCGTATGCCGCCGGGATGACTATTTCCGTATCGGGGGGCATGAGGCGGTGCGAGGCAAAGTATTGGAGCATTTCGAGCTGGGGAGAGCCTTTAGCTCCGAACAAATACCGGTGTCCAATTTTATAGGTTACGGCAAAATTATCTTTCGAATGTACCCGGATGGCCTGGGCAGCATGTTCCGCGGCTGGAGCAAACGCTTCGCGGCAGGCGCTGCATCCACCGCGCCCTTCGTAGCTTTCGCTGTATCGTTGTGGCTGGCCGGGGCCATCTCTGCTGTATCCCTTGTGCTTTCTCCGCTTGCGGGGCAGATGCAAGTAGATGATTGGCTGCTGGGCATGGGCGTCGCAAGCTATGCGGCGTACAGCTTGCAGCTGGTACTTTGGCTGCGCAAAACGGGGAGTTTTAAGTGGTGGACGGCACTGCTGTACCCACTCCCGCTCGGTTTGTTTATGTTATTTTTCGCCTATTCGCTGTTTACGACCTTCATCAGGCGGAAGGTTACTTGGAAAGGGCGAGTCGTTTCAATGGGTAGGCGTGAACGAGGCAAGCTATGATGGCAGTTTTTTATTCCACAAGGGATTTCAGAAAAAAGGGCTTGCCCATTGAACGGCTTATTCCTGGCTGATCATGTTATTTCGTTCGCGGATTTGCATGGATTGTGGTTTGCGGGCGGAACGACCCATCCCGGCGGTGGGGACGCCGATGGTTGCGATGTCAGGGCTGCTCACTGCAGCGGCGATGATTCGGCAGCATTTTTGATTTGATCTAATTTGGCAAAAGAAAAGCCGCGCTTAGCTGGGAGCAGCAATGCATTCAGCTAGGCGCGGCTTATTTTTTATAACATTCCAGTCGGGCTCATGCCTGCGAATAAAAAAAGGCTGAATAAAATAAAAAACCCTTCTAAGTTAGAGGGCCTGCTTGAAACAACTTATGAAATATCGGGACGACACGATTTGAACATGCGACCCCCTGGTCCCAAACCAGGTGCTCTACCAAGCTGAGCTACGTCCCGGGAAAAAAATGGTGCCGTCGAGAGGACTTGAACCCCCAACCTACTGATTACAAGTCAGTTGCTCTACCAATTGAGCTACAACGGCGCGGTTATGTATCGGACACAAGATGTATTATGCCACAGAACTTTATGAGGATGCAATACCTTTTTTAAATTTTTTTGAAAAAAATTCGGGCAGCAATCAATTGCCCGAATTGGCCTATTTTTTAACCTTGAAATGAACGACTGCGGTGTACAGCATTTTCCCGCGATCGGGATGAAAGACCGCATGATGACTAATGGCATGAACTTGTAAAAGCAGTGCTTTATTGGCTTCAATTTGCTGGTCAATGTGCTTCTCCAGCGTTCGTAAGTCAAAAGCCTCAAAAAACTCGATTTTATCCTCAATTAAATCTAGTCGAAAATCCATCATATACCCCCTAAAACTCTTTGATATCTAGCTTTCGCTAATATTATAACGTTGTTAGGCACTAGTTTCAAAGTATCATGTTAGCTAATCCTGTTTTTTATAATTTACAAAAGCGTTTTCCTAAATTATACTTGAAAAGTGTCGAAATAAATAGAAAATTACATACTGAAAAAGGCAAACTTATTGAAAAATAAGGGCGCAAAGTTATGGGCCTAAGGTATTGAACTATGGCCGCCAAACTACCGGTACAGGACTATAGGCTGATTCAGCTATTCAACTCGTAACGGTGGTTGAATAGCTTTTGTTTTTTTCAGTGTAATAGGAGAGATGGAGAGAAGATGATGATTAACCGATTGAGAGAGGCAAAATGGTTAAAATGGACATCAAAGATTTCTGATTTCTTGAAGAAACAAAAGGTTACAACGAAGCTGCTTCTCATCACCTCATTAATCACTTTGTTCAACGTGGTAGCTGGCGGGTGGATTTTTGTGCAAAATGCTTCGGTTAGAAGTGCAGTGAAAGCTTCAAATGAGCTTCAGGAGGCCAAAAAAGAATATCAGGGCGTATCGGATTCGATGCTGCGAACGCTGCTTTCGATGATTGATGCCGTAGAAAACGGCAACACCGGCGATGATGGCATCAATTTGGCACTTAAGACGATGCCGGAACGCGTAGAAAAGCTGAAGGTTACACTAGCGTCCCTTGATGCGAAATATCCTCACGGTGATAACGGCAATGCCTATTCGAACCAAGGCAATGTGTTTGGCCTTGCTCTGGAGCAGCTTAATAAAGAAAACGGCGATCATAGTCTGCTGACGATTGAAGACCGCTCCGCCAAGGTTAAACAGCTTGTCAGTACATATACGATTGTTTTAAGCTTTGCTAATGAAACGGTAGAAAAATGGCTTGAAGTGGATTCAGTCGCTACACAGGAGGCATTGAATAGAAATATTGCTTCTGCCAATTCGATTATAATAATCAATATTGTAATGCTTGCCGTTCTGCCGTTCCTTATGTCATATTCGTTAAGCCGCAATATTAAAAAAGGAATCGTAGGCTTAATGAAGCGCATTGCCTCTTATCAAAATAGCGATTTCACGTATGATGTGAAGCTGAATCGCCAAGATGAATTTGGACAAATTGACCGTTCGCTGGAGCAAATGGGAAGTGCGCTTCGTGACACGCTTCGTTCGACTGTGGATGTAAGCACCGTTGTTCTGCAAGCCTCGCGCAATATGGGCGATATGATTGTTCGCAATCAGAATGCTTCCGAGCAGGTGAAGGAAGAGATTGGCCGCGGCAAAACGATTTTGATGACCCAGTATGATGATGCGACTTCTATCTCGGCCGTAACGGAGCAAATATCGGCAAGCTCGCAGCAAATTGCCGCTTCAACCGAATATATTAACCGCGATATGAAAGAAATGAGGGAGTCGTCTCGTACTGGCTCCACCGATATGAAGGGCGTTGTGCAAATGGTCAATCAGACGGTTCAGCAATTTGCCCGTGTAACCGAGTCCTTTGACCGGATCAATGAGCGCTATAACAATGTAACGAAGTTTTTGGGCGGCATTCAGGATTTGAATACACAGACGAATTTATTGTCGCTGAATGCTTCGATTGAATCGGCGCGTGCAGGCGAGCATGGCAGAGGTTTTGCCGTAGTAGCAGAAGAAATTCGCAAGCTGTCGAGCCAGACCGATATGATTTCCAAAGATATTACGAAGGAGCTTAAGCTTATTCAGAATGATTTTGCAGACAGCAGCCAGAGCTTGAGCAGCTTCTCCGAAGTGATTGAAACGACGAAGCAGGCATCGGTGACGGCGAGCGAAATGTTTAACGGCCTGGAAAATCAAACGAGCGTATTGTCCGAGCAAATGAGTGAAATCTCTGTCGGCATTGATGAAATTACGAAAGGCATTACCGATATCGTTGGCTCGGTAGACAAGCTGCTGCAAACCTCCTCCGAGGTGAATGGCAAAATGGAGCAGATGAGCGGGCTGTCTGAGGATCAATTCGAGGTATCGATTCAGCTTCAAGAGCTGGCTGAGAAATTACAGGGATCTTCAACTAATTTGCGCGAAAAAGCGGCTGTATTCCAAGTATAAGCTAGCTTTTTAATGGGATTAGAAAATTGAATATTTGAAATGAAATAGCTGCTTTCAGCGCCTGTGGGCGATTGGAGGCAGCCTTTTTTTTATCCAGCTCTTTACAACAGCAGAATACTAGTGTACTATTTAGATATAACACTAACACATTGACACGGAGGTGACTTATGCCGATTGAATTTGACAACAACCAGCCAATCTACATCCAAATCATGAACTACATTAAACAGCAAATTATTAGCGGGAAGCTTAATCCCGGCGATAAAATCGATTCGGTGCGCGAGCTTGCAGTGGAGCTGCAAATCAATCCGAATACAATTCAGCGTACTTTTCAGGAGCTGGAGCGTGAAGGCATCGTTGAAACAAGGCGCGGGCTTGGAAGATATGTAACGAGCGAGGAGGTGGCAATTGTGAGCATTAAGAAAGAGATGGCGGCTGATTTACTTGGTCGTTTCATTCAGGGGATGCGCGATTTGGGCTTCAAGCAGGATGACATTGTAACGATTGTATCGGAAGCGGTCAGCAAGGAAGAGCAGAAATAGACGGGGGGAGAATAAACGAATGAAGAAGATTGTTGAACTGCAAGCCGTAACGAAAAACTACGGATCAAGAAAAGCGCTGCATAATATTAATTTGAACTTGGAAGCTGGCAAAATTATTGGTCTGCTCGGCAGTAATGGCAGCGGCAAGAGTACGCTCATGAAGCTGGCCGCTGGACTCATTCAGCCAACCTCAGGAACCATTCGGATTTGCGGGGAGCCGATTGGCATCGGGACGAAGGCGGTCACGTCTTTTATGCCGGATCAACCGGTAACCGAGTCATGGATGCGGGTTAAGGATGCGCTTCGTTTTTTCAGTGATTTCTATAAGGATTTTGATCAGGAAAAAGCGGGGAGCATGCTCGATTTTTTGAAGCTGGATCGCAATGATCGAATTAGCTCCTTATCGAAGGGGATGAATGAGCGGCTGCAGCTCACGCTGGCGATGTCGCGTCAGGCTAAGCTTTATTTGCTCGATGAACCGATAGGCGGTGTTGATCCGGTAGCAAGAGGCAAAATTTTGGACGCCATCGTTAAATTTTATAATGAAGACAGCTGTGTGCTTATCTCGACGCATTTAATTACCGACATCGAACGGATTTTCGATGAGGTACTCTTTATTCAAAACGGTGAAGTTTCGCTGCGTCAGGATGTGGAGAGCATACGCTCCAAGCATGGTAAAAGTGTAGATGAACTATTCAGGGAGGTATTTTCAGAATGATTAATTTATTGAAATATGACTGGAAACGCAATGCGAATTTAATTATGGGCTCGGCTGCTGCGCTTATTATTTTTCAGGTGGCGATTTCCTTTTTTGGTGTGACTCGTAATTGGCCTTCTGCATTGCCGCTTACATTTATGTTTATGGGCTATTGCTTCGCGGCCCTCATGCTGATCATATTTTCCTTCAAGACGTTCTCCCACAATCTTAAATCGTACGGTCGCCGGTTGCTGCCAGTGGCCTCGTGGAAAACAATCGCCTCGCCGCTTCTGCTGCAATTCGTGTTATCGGCTGGGCTGAGTGGGCTTGTGCTGCTTCATATCTGGCTGTTTAAATGGCTGTCTCCAAGCGCCTCGCTGGATGCACTGGTTCCGCCAACTTTAAAGACGGGTGTCCTGTTTTTTATTTTGATATTTTGGATGGTCCTATTTTTGATGCTGCTGCTCTATTTTTCGATTACAGTGGGGAATCTGTTTAATAAGAAGCTTATGCCATGGGTGGCAATAGCGGTCTTCGTCCTGTTGCAATTTGTCATTAGCTATGCGGAAAAATTTTTATTTAACGATGATTTATTCGGCGCGGTGGACTCAGAGCTTTCATCTTCAAGCATGTCCATCTTCATGTCTTCAACAGGCGATATTTCGGTTGGGAACTGGGGCGTTATGGCGTTTGAAATCGTGATTGGCGCTATCCTTGTGAACATTATGCTGTACTTGCTGAACAAAAAGCTGGACGCTTAGCAGGACGGGCGGCGAAGCCTGCAAGCCGAAGGTTGACAAACCTGCCATTAGCGCGTGACAATGTTTGTATACAACTTCCAAGATAGAAGGGACAACGAACTCATGACGCTAATGGAAAAATTCAAGCTGGCCGCCGCAGGCTATGACACCACCGCCGTTCAGTCCATCGTAATTGAACCGCTGCTTATTGAGCGTGGAGCCATTAAACAGGTCGCACCTTATTTGCAAAAGAAGGGCTATCGCAAAGTTTTAATCGTGTCCGACAGCATCACGTACGAAGTGTCTGGAAAACAATTGGAAGCGGCAATTGCTGCTAATAATATTGCCGTTAAGGCAACGCTGATTAAGCCTGACAAACAGGGAGATGTTATTGCGGACGAAGTATCCATTGTGCAACTGCTGCTTGACATTCAGCATCACGGTGCGGAAGTGGTCATTGCGGCTGGTTCCGGCACGCTTCATGATATTACGCGCTATGCGGCCTATACGGCGGGAATACCGTTTGTATCCGTGCCGACGGCCCCTTCTGTAGACGGCTTTAATTCCAAGGGAGCGCCGATCATTATTCGTGGTGAAAAGATTACGATCGCCGCGATTGGCCCGGATGCGATTTTTGCCGATCTGGATGTGCTGACGCAGGCGCCTGTAGCGATGGTCGCCGCAGGCTTTGGCGATATGCTCGGCAAATATACGTCCTTGTTCGATTGGTCCTACGGCTCGCTTGCGGGCGAGGAAGCTTATTCGGATATCGTGGCGACTATTACGCGTGACGCTTTAATGCAGTGTGTGGAAAATGTGGAGCTGATTGCTTCGCGCAGCGAAGAGGGCATTCGCGTGCTGATCAGCTCCTTGATCGAGTCGGGCCTTGCGATGCTGCTGTTCGGGCAATCCCACTCGGCCTCGGGCGCGGAGCATCATTTGTCCCATTACTGGGAGATGGAATATATCCGCCTCGGCAACCGCCAGCTGCTTCACGGAGCGAAGGTCGGTGTCGCTTGCGCGGAAATTTCGGGGCTGTATCATCGCCTTGCGGCTGAGCAGGTGCCGGCAATTAGCGGGACAGAGCATGCGGAACGCATTAGCCAACAGATCGCGGAAATTCCGAATGAGGAGACGATTCGCGGCTGGCTGAAGCAAGTTGGTGGGCCATCCACAACGGCTGAGCTAGGTGTGAGCGACGAGCTGCTTGCCCGCAGTTTGAGCGAGGCTCATTTGGTGCGGCCTAATCGTTATACGCTGCTGAGAGCGTATAACGAAGGGGCAGGAAAGTAATGTTTTTTAGATGAAAAAGAGATTTGCGTCGCGGTGCGAATGTGAAGCTCCCATAAAAACCCTAGGAGATTCGCACCTCGAAATTTGTCGATTTATAGCTAAAATGAGTCGATTTTTTAAAAGTCAAGATATTTCTACGAACGTTTTAGTATTATTTTCTTGTGAGTTAGATAAATGAATGCCATATTGGTACCAATTTATCTATTTTTCGCTGTCGCACTCTGTGTGAGTGCGTGGATTGAAACTCTAAATCGGGGTTAACGGTGCTGTATTGATCAACGTCGCACTCTGTGTGAGTGCGTGGATTGAAACCACGTAAGCGTTACTTTGCTGTCTCCAGCAACACCGTCGCACTCTGTGTGAGTGCGTGGATTGAAACTTAAGAGCCTTCGGCGCTTCCGGCAGCGCCACGTGTCGCACTCTATGTGAGTGCGTGGATTGAAACCAGCTGGCACAATCGTCGGTAACGGCATGCTGGGTCGCACTCTATGTGAGTGCGTGGATTGAAACGACAACCAATCTAAACTTGTCCTGGAGACTCGATGTCGCACTCTGTATGAGCGCGTGAAATTTCACGTATGTAAGAGCACTATCCTAAAAGAGTAGGGGCACCTACGATATCTGCTCACAGTTCCATTATTAACAGCTCAAGAAGCCTTGGTATATAAGGCTTTTTTCTGTTTTTGTAACATTACTAAAATACATATTTTACTTCTCAAATAGGTGACACTATCTTTTTAAATTAGAAGCTCGCTGGAAGGTTTACATTTGGGCAATATGCCACATGGTTTTCGAATGATGTGCACTTTATTGTGTCGTTGGAGCTATTACACTGGTTGTTATACTAGGTTGTGTATACAAACGATAAGGGAGTATCAGGAACTTGGCGGACACAGAATCCGCTATTTAACCGGTTATAGGTTTATCGAGAATTAGGCGGACTCAGGAGCCGCTAATGCTTCGCCAATCGCCATTTTGACATGATTATGAGGGCAATAGCGGATCTCCTGTCCGCTTACGGGCTAAAATCGTATAAAAAGCTAAAATAGCGGAACCTCAGTCCTTCAAAAAAGGAAACAGTTCCCATCTGTGCCGTCAAAGACATAATCGCCTCCTTCTGTCCCCAGCCTCGCATAATTAGAATAGGTTTGCCTCGATTAAAAGCTCAATGCCATGAGGAGCAGAGCGACATGGGCTTGAATACAAACCCTTAGTCCAAATTCCCGTTCAAGTAATGATTAACGATCATCAAATGAACAAAAAAAGGACCGCAAAAGGTCATAGGCGGTCAGGTCTTTCTTAAACTATACGTATGGTCTCCCCTATTCGTAATAACTTCAAACCTCGCTGAACCCCTACATATCCGAACATATTCGACACTCAATTAATAACCATCAACAACACATGAATCGCCGCAACAATCCCCATTGGATAAATAAAGGCTCGGGAGAACGTATTTTTGAAGCCGTTGCGGGGATGCTTTTCAAAAAAGAGATGCAGAACCGCATGGATGATAAAAAATAAATCCAGCACCCAAAACGTAATGGTCTGATAATCACTGAAAAGCAGAGCGAGTATGATCGTGTACATCGGAAGATGAATAAAGGTGAACACCTTATAGGCTTTAGAATCCTCCATATCCTTCAGCACGATAAACAATCTCCATTCAGAATGGCGTATCGCATCCATTTCGTGCAACAGAAATAAAGATAGATTGAACAAAAATAGCACAAGCAAAAAATCGGACATATGTGACCTCCTGCAATTTTATAACGACATAGTATTTCAGATACTACAGCTTTATAAATGAAAAATATAAATAAGCCGCCTTTAATATACGTATAAATGACGACAACGTAGCAAAATAACCATTTTGAGGTATGTACAATACATGCTTGAACGGTTAATTTCATGAATAGGCGGGCAGTCCTATGCCAATCGCCGCACATATTTTCTCAGAGGGTTGACGCTTTCCGCGCTCCGCTATATGGTTAGAGCAGAGCATAAAAGAGAGCATATAGAGAGAAGAGGGCTGCGGCGTGTTATTTGTCCTAATTGCCTTATGGGGAATTGCTTTAATTTTGGTGCTGTCCGACCCACGCTCTGTTGTGAGCAGGCGGCTTAGCGGGGTACCTTTTACGGGCGGAGCCGGGGCGATGTCTGTCGTGCTGGATGAGCGAATTAATCCTTATGTAAGTCAACATTATATGAATGAAACGGCTGACCAGCTGCTTTATATGCTGCAAGCATTTTGTTCGCTGCTGTCCTACTACGGCTTGCCGTACACCTTCCTATTGTTTGCACTGGCCTATCGCCCAATCGACCGATTGCAGCCTTATGAACGTGTTTTGCCGCTGCTGCTGTTTATTCCGATTGCGGCCTGCCTGCTTTTTACACCGGGCTATAATGAAACGTATCCGATTACATTTTCGGTCGTCGTCTGGTGGGCTGTGCCTTATGTGGCAGTGGGAGCGGTGAATATTTTACTGAAAAATCCGGGTTATTTGGCCCAAGCGAGGCGCCATTGGATCGTATGCACGTCGGTGCTGACTCCGGTGCTGTTTAGCGCAACGATGAATTATGTGCTGCCAAGCCTCGGTTTCCTGCGGATGTGGGTGTACAATACATGGTTCGTAGGCATAGGGGCGCTGGTATTTGTTATAGGCCTGTTTACCTACGGCTTTCTAGGGGTACGTGTTTTTATCGACCGTCGCCGCCTTGATTCGACGCTGCGGGCAGTTACATCGGGCACGGCTATTCTTAATCATGCGATCAAAAATGACGTTGGCAAAATGCGTCTCTTCGGTGAGAAAATGCGCGCATACGCGGCATCCACGAACCAGGAGGAGCTGCTTGCCGATGCGGAGACGATGCTGCGGACGACGCGGCACATCCAGGAAATGATTGGCCGTGTCCATCATGGCACCGAGGATTTGGCGCTGAAGCCTGCGCGGGAAGAGCTTGGCGAGCTGCTGCTCATGACGCTTGAGCCGTATAAGCTGCTTGCCGAAGGCGTCCATTTCAGCAGCAGCCTGCAGGAGGGCTGGAGCTGTATGATCGACCGCGCGCAGGTTGCCGAGGCTCTCGGTAACTTGATCTCGAATGCAATTGAAGCAATGGACGGCAAAGGCGCGCTGAGCCTTATAATGAAAGAAACGAAACGCGATATCATGATAGAGGTGCGCGATACGGGGCCGGGTATGGATCGTGCGCAGACGGCTAAAGCGTTCGAGCCCTTTTATACGACCAAACGCGGGGGCAGTACGAATTTCGGGCTTGGCCTGCCGTATGCGTATCATGTGATGCGCAAGCATGGCGGCTCTTTGCATATTCAGAGCAAGCTGGGAACAGGCACGCTCGTATCGATGATATTCAAGAAAAAGGCGATTCAGGCACAGCAGGTATTAGGGGCCGATTCCGCATCCGAACACAAAGAGTCAGAGAGATAAAGAGAAATAGATAGAGACAGAGATAAGGCTGAGAGAAGGGGAACATACCGATGGATAACATACAAGTATGGATTGTGGAGGACGACAAGGATTGGCTGCGCGGGCTGAAAGCTTTTCTGGCGGCCCAGCCGAACATTGAAGTCGTATTCACTTCGGATAATCCGCAGGAGGTACGGGAGGCGCTCGCGGGCGAGCTCAAGGCGCCAGATGTTGTACTAATGGATATTATGCTCGGTGACGAGCCGGCAGGCATTGAACTGGCGGAGGCAACGGCGATGTCGACGGGAGCAAGGGTCATTATGCTGACGTCGATGGAGGAGAAGGAGCTGATTTTGCAAGCTTTTCAGGTGGGGGCGATCGATTACCAGATCAAATCTGACTTTGAATCGCTGCCTGCGGCCATTGCGGCGGCGGCAAAGCGCCAGTCTCCGATCAGCGCGGCGGCGGCGGAGCAGATGCGCGAGGAATTCCGCAGGCTGAAGCAGCTGGAGCGGGATTTTGAAGTGAAGAAGGTGCGCGATCTGATTACGCCTGCGGAGCTGCAATTGCTGGAGCTGGTCGATCAAGGCTATTCGCAGTCGCAGATGGCGGATAAGCTGTTCGTTTCTATTCGAACGGTCAAAAACCATATTAACCATATACTCAAGAAGCTGCAGCTGGGCGGCTCGAAAGAGGCTGCGCAGCAGGTGAAAGCACTTGGTTTATTAGAAAAAGAAAATAAGGATGGAAATGGTACCACGTAAAGTTGGTACTATTTTTTTTGCCCTATTTTTCTAAAATAGAACTAAGACCAAGTCATAAAAATGCAGCTAAACGGAGGTACAACCAATGAATATATGGATTCGCAAACAATGGACTTTGCTGCTCGGCGTGTTATTCGTCCTATCAGCGTTCGTCACTTTGTTCAAATATACGGTGGAGCAGGGCTGGGTAACGAATGCGATGAAAATCGGGCTGGGACTGCTGAGCGGCGCAGGTTTTGCCGCAGCAGGGTTTTCGCTGATTAAGCGGGAAAAATGGCCGATCGTCGGCGAGCTGCTAATCGGACTAGGCGCCTGCCTGCTGTATACGACGGCTGCTTTTGCTGGTGTCTATTATGAAATGTGGGACTCGATGACGGTGCTGCTGGGCATGACAGCCGTTACTGCGGCGCTTACGGTTTACGCTTACCGCTTTGAATCGCGTCTGCTGATCAATATTGCTTTGATGGGCGGCTTGCTGTCGCCACTGCTCATGCGTCCAGAAACGGATCAAGTATTTACTTTATTTCTGTATATGCTCGTGCTCAATTCCGCTTTTTTCTGGCTCAGCACGGTGAAGAGCTGGAACGAGCTCAGACTTACATCTTTTATTGGAAGCTGGATGATGTATATCGTCTACTTTTTCACCTTCGATCCTGTGGTGGAAGGGGTATGGAATTTGCCGCTGCGCTATGCGCTTGCCGCATTCCTGTTTTATCAGATCGGCTTCCTGCTTGCGTCGCGGGCAAATAAGCAAAGCTTTGACGGGATGAACATGTATGCGGGACTGTCCAATGGCGTTATTTTTGGCTTCTGGTCGCTGCTGCTCATTCATGGTGAAGTGCATTATGGTTATCCGCTGGCATTTATCGGCTTTGTGCTGCTGCTTGCCAGCTGGTTTATCCACTATCATGTGAAGCGTATGGAGCCGGCCTCGGCTACGTATGGTTCTGCTGGTGTGCTGCTGATGCTGCTTGCGCTTAATCAGGTTGGCAGCGGTCTAGCGGTCAAACCGATCTTCAATGTATTTCTATGGTCGACGGTGGCCGTGCTGCTTGTCTGGGTGGGCAAAAGGTTCCGCTGGCAAGCTTTGAATCTGGCATCGCTCATTATATGGTTTACAACGGTATGCTATTGGTACGTAATTACATGGTTTACACCGCGCGGCGAATGGTTCGGCGTCTTCATTCCGTTTCTGAATTGGGGCGCGATGGCATGGCTTGCGCTTGCGTTATTGGGCTTCTATTATTCGGCGAGGCTGAAATTTGCGTCGCTTGGCGATTCAGGCAATCGCGTGATGGGTAACATGTATGCGTTGTGCTCGCATTTTATAATCGGCGGCTTGCTGACCGTTCAAATGATTCGGTTGTTTCAGGAGCATTTTGACTATCTGCCATACTTCTATGTGCAGCTCAGTCTGTCGGCTTCATGGGGCGTATATGCGCTGCTGCTCGTATTGTGGGGCGCCAATCGCGGACAATCGGTGTTCCGCTGGTTCGGCTTCTCGGTTTTAGGGCTGACGGCCATTAAAGCGATTTTCTTCGACCTGAACGGCCAGGAAAGCTTGTACAAGGTGCTAGTGCTGCTATTGCTCGGGGGAATCTCCTTCCTCATCGCTTGGATCAACGGCAAATGGAATAAGGTGAAAGAGCTTGGCGAGCAGTCTTGGGAGCAAGCGGGCGAGGAGAAGGATATTAAGAAAGATAACATGTAAATTTCGGCTAATGAAAGCAGAGCAATTGGGGCAAGAATAAAGCGGTGTGAAGGGCTCCTGCAATAAAAAAGCCAGGGGAAAAGCTTGACAAAATGTGGGTAAATATATTATTGTTACTTACGTAAAGTAATTAATATTACTTTGGTTCGTATCTACTCAAGCGTTGAATTAAACCATTTAACTGGAGGTATTTGATTATGTCACAAAGCTTTTTGGAATCTGTGCAAGCAAGACGTACTTATTACGGAATTAGTAAAGAATCTGTTGTTTCTGATGAGAAAATCGTAGAATTGGTTAACGAAGCCGTTAAACATTCGCCTTCATCCTTTAACTCTCAAAGTGCTAGAGCAGTCGTGTTGCTCGGCGAAAATCATGATAAATTGTGGAGCATTGTGCTGGAAGCTCTTCGCGCAATCGTTCCTGCTGATCAATTTGCTTCGACAGAAGGCAGAATTGCTTCTTTCAATAATGGCTACGGCACGATTTTGTTCTTCGAGGATCACAATGTTGTTGCAGGTCTGCAGCAGCAATTCCCTTCGTATGCCGACAACTTCCCGCTTTGGTCGCACCAATCCTCGGGCATGCTGCAATTTGTAGTATGGAACCTGCTGGAAGAAGTGGGCTTCGGCGCTTCCCTGCAGCATTACAACCCGCTGATCGACGAAAAAGTAAAAGCGACATTTGGCCTGCCAGAATCGTGGGGCCTGATTGCGCAAATGCCTTTCGGCAAGCCTACAGCAGAGCCTGGCGAAAAAACATTCCAGCCGCTTGAAGATCGCGTCAAAGTATTCAAATAAGCTTTTATGGAACTGACTAACCTCCGAAGCTCGCTTCGGAGGTTTTTTGTGCCTCTGCTCGTGGCTCCTTAAAGCGAATAAACTTGCGTATTTTAGGATTTGCTGGCGAATAGGGGTAAAAACATGTACAATAAAAACCGATACATCATTATAGAGCTTTTTTAGACCAGCAGAGCCAAGCGATTTGGTTCAAGGAGGAAATTATGAGTATCGATCCGCGCATTATGAAGCAAATGATCAAGACGCAGCTTGCTCCTAATCTTGACTTTAAGACAGTAGCGAATCCGCTAGGCACGAATAAAGACAAAAGTGTGACTTCGTTGTTCGACATGCTGCTGTCCCAATATATGCATGAAGCTTCGAACGGCTCAAGTGAAGGCACCGACGTATCCGTTCAAGCGTCCGAGGCGCTGGCGCAGCTTGCCAGCTTGAATAACGCTTATCAGGCTGAGGGCGAGTCGTTTGCAGCTGGCTCGACTGACTACGATGCGATGATTGCACAGGCAGCAGCCAAATATGGCGTAGATCCCGCTTTGATCCGCGGTGTCATTCGCACAGAGTCCGGTTTCCAGCCAGATGTCGTATCCGGCGCAGGCGCCAAAGGGCTCATGCAGCTGATGGACGCGACGGCACGAGGCCTCGGCGTGACAGATTCCTTGAATCCGCAGCAAAATATCGATGGCGGAACCCGTTATTTATCCTTTTTGCTTCGCAAGTACAATGGCAACGAGCAAGTAGCATTAGCCGCGTACAATGCCGGCCCGGGTCGTATCGACCGTCTAGGTATTACGACAGACAGCGAGCTGCTGGCAAATTTGGACAAGCTTCCTGAGGAAACGCAGCGCTATATTGTGAAAGTACAAGCAGCACGCTACTAAGCTGTTAAAGCATTTCTTTTAGATCACGAATGGCAACCCGCTTGCCGTCGCTGATCTTTTTATTTTTTCTAGTAGGAAAGGAACGTTTGTATTATGTTATATTTTGATCATTGCGCATCGACACCGCCTTACGAGGAGGTTATTGATACGCTGGGTGAGGTGATGAAGGCGCATTATGCGAATCCATCATCGATTCACCATGCCGGCGCAGACGCAGATAAGCTCATCTCCCGCTCGCGTTCGCTGCTTGGCGAGCTGTTCGGCGTGAAGGCTGAGGAGTGGCTGTTCACTTCTGGTGGCACGGAGAGCAATAATCTCGCGATTAAAGGAGCGGCAAAGCAGTACCAGAGCCGTGGCAAGCATCTTATTACGACCCAAATAGAGCATGCCTCCGTCTACGATACGTTCAAGCAGCTGGAGCAGGAAGGCTACGAGGTCACTTATTTGCCCGTTGACCGGGCGGGTCAGGTTGAGATTGAAGCGCTGCGGATGGCGCTGCGGGAAGACACGATTCTCGTCAGCATTATGCATGTTAATAATGAAGTAGGCAGCGTTCAGCCGATTGCAGACATTGGCAAGCTGCTGCAAGAGTATCCGCGCACGCTGCTGCATGTGGACGCGGTGCAAAGCATCGGCAAGCTGCCGATTGATTTGCAAGGCTGGGGTATTGATCTGCTCAGCGGCTCTGCGCATAAGCTGCGCGGGCCCAAGGGGATCGGCTATTTATACGTCCGGGAGGGCGTAAGCCTGACGCCGCTGCTTTCCGGCGGCTCGCAGGAGCATGGCATGCGCGCAGGGACGCAAAATGTGCCCGGCATTGTGGCATCGGCCAAGGCGCTGCGCATGGCGATGCAGTCGGCACAGGAGCGGCGCGAGCGGATGTACCGTCTGCGCCAGCAATTGACGGATTTCGTTGAGGCCGCGCCGGAGCTGATTTTGAATGGCGGGGCGCCGGAGAGCATGGCGCCGCATATTGTCCATTTTTCCTATCCGGGCATGAAGCCGGAGGTTATCGTTCATATGCTGGAGCAGCATGGCATTATCGCTTCTACGAAGTCGGCCTGCTCCTCGCGTGACAATAAGCCGAGCCGGGTGCTGCTTGCGATGGGACTCGGGCAGGAACGGGCAGCCAGCGGCGTCAGAATTAGTCTTGGCGACGAGCATACGGAGCAGCATATTTTGCAGCTGTGCGAAATGCTGCGCCTGACGATAAGCAAGCTTAAGCCGCTTGAAAGGAGCGCAAGGTAAAGTGATGTATGATAAAATTATCATTCGCTACGGCGACCTGGCTATGAAGGGACGCAACCGCGGGATGTTCGAGAAGCGGATGCTCCAGCAGCTTCAGCTGCGATTGAAGGATTTTGCCGCGCTGACGTATTCGAGAATGTTCGGGCGGCTTTATATTAATTTGAACGGGGAAAACTATGCGCTTATCGCGGAACGGGTCAAAGATATATTTGGCATTTCGACCTTTAGCCCGGTCGTAAGCGTTCAGCCGGAGCTGGAGGAAATCCGCGCAGCTGCGCTTGCGCTCATGAAGGCGATGGAGCAGGAGCCTGCCACTTTTAAAGTAAGCGCAAAACGCGCATGGAAGAAGTTTCCGCATACGTCGCAGGAAATGAATCATTTGGTGGGGGCCCATGTGCTGCGGGCGATGGAAAATTTGAAGGTTGATGTGCGGGGGCCTGAGGTGGAGCTGAAGGTCGATATTCAGGAGGAAGCAGCTTACATTTTCAATGAAGTTGTGAATGGACCTGGCGGCTTTCCATTCGGTACGAACGGCAAGGCAATGCTGCTGCTGTCTGGTGGCATTGACAGTCCGGTTGCAGGCTGGATGGCGATGCGCAAAGGGCTGGAGCTTGAAGCGGTTCATTTTCACAGCTATCCGTTTACAAGCGAGAAGGCGAAGGAGAAGGTTATTGAGCTGGCGAAGCGGCTTTCTTATTACAGCGGCGCCCCGCTCAAGCTGCATCTGGTGCCTTTTACGGAAGTTCAGACGACGCTTGCCCAGTCGGGACAGGACCCGCTTATTATTACGCTGATGCGCCGCGCGATGCTGCGAATTACGGAGCGTCTTGCCGAGATCAATCACGCTCATGGCATTGTGACAGGCGAAAGCCTTGGCCAGGTAGCGAGCCAGACGCTCGTCAGCATGGACGTCATTGGACGGGCGACCGTGCTGCCGCTGTTAAAACCGCTTGTGATGATGGATAAGCAGGAAATTATTAATGAAGCGGAGCGTTTGGGCACGTTTGCGACATCGATTTTGCCTTATGAGGATTGCTGTACATTGTTTTTGCCAAAATCCCCGAGCATTAAGCCGAATTTGCGGTTTGTAGAAAAGGTAGAAGGTTATCTGAATCAGCAAAAAAATCTGGAGCAGCTGCTGGATGAAGCCGTTAAGCAGACGGAAGTGCTGCTGCTTACACCGGAAGACCCCGAGCCGGAGGCAAGTGCCGGCGAAGACCGCTGGTTCTAAAAAGTAACGTTTAGCAGCTTGTCACAAGCCGCTCTTGAGGATAGGCCGTCTCACCATGATAAGGGTGGGCGGTCTTTATTTTGTAAGAAGCAGGAGACCAGAGTGGCCCGTTTTAGGCTTTCCGTCATATTCGCCCCAGCTTGGACATACAGGTGGTAGTATAGGGGGCGAGTACTATGGACAGCTTTTTCATATTTATGCAGATCATTCTGATTAATCTTCTGCTAAGCGGCGATAATGCTATTGTAATTGCAATGGCGAGCAAGCATCTGCCAGAGCATCAGCGCAGGCGGGCGATCTGGTGGGGAACAACGGCTGCTGTTGTCCTGCGCTGCGTGCTTACCCTGGCGGCGATTTCCTTGCTGCAGACGCCGTTCTTGCAGGCCATTGGCGCCGTGCTGCTGTTTTATATTGCTGTAAAATTGCTGGCCGATGCGGGTGAGTCCAGTGAAGCGGGCGGAGCATCGCATAAGGTGAAGCGGGCGACTTCGCTGCCTGCTGCGATATGGACGATTGTGACGGCTGATTTTGTAATGAGCCTCGACAATGTGCTGGCGATCGCAGCTGTGGCGAAAGGGCAGACGATGATGCTGCTGCTCGGCATTGCACTGAGCATACCGATGATTATTTGGGGCAGCCAAATGCTAACGAAGCTGCTGCAGAAGTTTCCTTCACTTATTTATATTGGGGCGGGTTTGCTCGGTTTTGCGGCAGGAGGCATGCTTGTCCATGACCCGGGCGTGCATCGCCTGCTGTTCAGCAGCTCTGCAACCGCCATCGAAGCGATTCCACTGCTCAGCATCCCGTTCGTCATTATTATCGGCATTCTGATGCGCCGCTCGGCGCTGACTTAAGCATCCATCCCTGTCGATAAGCGGCAATGAAGCGAGTTAGAATCAAGCAGCGAGCGGCCATTATAAGCGGTTTGCTAATTTTTTTTTCATGTTGCACTTGTTGCACTGGTATTTTTACTTCACTTCCTTTAAACTAGTAAAGATAAAAACTGTCGTCTTTCGTCAGGATATGCGTAAGGCGTTGTAAGGAGCGGAAGCGCGGATGCCTAACAACAAATATTCCGCTGGAATTATTGTGCTGCTGGCTGGTATCGTAATATTGCTTGGCAAACTGGGTGTGTTCAGCTTTTTGGGATCCAATTTTTGGCCGCTTCTCGTTCTTATTCCGGGAATTCTGCTGCATGTGCTGTATTTCGGCAGGTTGTTTCCGGCAGTTGTGCTTATTCCGGGAGGCATGCTGATCGTTTATTCGATTTTGTTCATGCTTTGTATCATGTTCGGATGGGATACGCTCAAATATGTTTGGCCGCTGTTTATAACGGGTGTAGCGGTTGGGCTGTACGAGTACCACTTGTTCGGCGCATCCCGCGAACGCGTTTTTTTTAACGCCTCCGCCATTCTCGCTGTTACATCGGCTGTACTGCTGATTTTGGCGCTCGTTTGGAGCTGGGGGATATATGCGATTGCTATTATCCTGATTGCGGCCGGAGCATGGATGATGATGGGGAAACGATCCCGCTGGTAGACGGCAAGCAATCGGTTAGGATTATACAAAATTAGACAAATGGAGTGGATTATTAGTTATGCAAGCAAGAGAGAACATTCGGAACATCGCGATTATCGCGCACGTTGACCACGGCAAAACAACGTTGGTTGACAAACTGCTTCAGCAATCAGGAACTTTCCGTGAAAACGAAGCGGTTCAGGAGCGTGCGATGGATTCCAACGATCTAGAGCGTGAGCGCGGAATTACCATTTTGGCGAAAAACACTGCGATTACGTACAAAGATTATTTGATCAACATCGTTGATACACCAGGACATGCTGACTTTGGCGGCGAAGTTGAACGTATTATGAAAATGGTTGACGGCGTATTGCTCGTCGTTGATGCTTTCGAAGGCTGCATGCCGCAAACGAAATTCGTATTGCGCAAAGCATTGGAATCGAACCTGAAGCCAATCGTAGTATTGAACAAAATTGACCGTCCTAATGCTCGTCCATCAGAAGTTGTGGATGAGGTGCTTGACCTGTTCATCGAGCTAGGTGCAAGTGATGAGCAACTGGAGTTTAATGTCGTTTATGCTTCCGCATTGATGGGTACTTCGAGTCTTGACCCTGACAAACAAGATGAGAACATGGAAGCGATGTATGAAACGATCATCAACCATATTCCTTCGCCAACAGAGAACGTAGAGGAGCCACTGCAATATTTGGTGACGCTGCTTGACTATAATGAATATTTGGGTCGTATTGCGGTTGGCCGTGTAAACCGTGGTATCGTTCGTCAAGGACAAACCGTTGCCGTTATGACGCGTGATGGCGGCAAGAAACAGGCTAGAATCGAGAAGCTGTTCGGCTTCCAAGGTTTGAAACGAATTGAAATTGAAGAAGCAGGCGCTGGCGATATTGTAGCGATTGCAGGTATTAAAGATATTAACATCGGTGAAACGATTGCTGATCCAGCGAATCCGGAAGCTTTGCCGGTTCTGAAAATTGACGAGCCTACGCTGCAAATGACGTTCCTTGTCAACAACAGTCCTTTCGCGGGTCGTGAAGGTAAATGGGTTACATCGCGTAAGCTTCGCGAGCGTCTGTTCAAAGAGCTTGAGACAGATGTCGCTTTGCGCGTAGATGAAACAGAAAGCCCGGATGCATTTATCGTATCGGGACGCGGCGAGCTTCACTTGACGATTCTGATCGAGAATATGCGTCGTGAAGGCTTTGAGCTGCAAGTATCGAAACCGGAAGTAATCGTTAAGGAAATTGATGGCGTGAAGCAAGAGCCTTACGAGGGTCTGATCATTGACGTGCCGGAAGAAAGCATGGGCGCTGTTATGGAGAGCCTTGGCTCCCGTAAAGCTGAAATGGTCAACATGGTGAACAATGGCACAGGCCAAGTTCGCTTGGAGTTCATCATCCCAGCTCGTGGCTTGATCGGCTACCGTACTTCTTTCCTTACGCTTACACGCGGCTACGGCATTATGAACCATGCGTTTGACAGCTACGGTCCGCTTGCTGGTTCCGGTGTTGGTGGACGTCACCAAGGCGTGCTTGTTGCTACGGAGAATGGCATAACGACTTTCTACGGCATGATGGGCGTAGAGGATCGTGGTATTCAGTTCTTGGAGCCAGGTACTGAAATTTACGAAGGCATGATCGTTGGCGAGCACACGCGTGACAACGATATCGTCGTTAACATTTGTAAAGAAAAGCAATTGACGAATATTCGCTCCGCTGGTAAAGACGATACGGTTAAGCTCAAAACTCCTCGTCTGTTCTCCCTGGAGAGCGCGCTTGAGTATTTGAACGATGACGAATATTGTGAAATTACGCCGAAGTCGATTCGCCTTCGTAAAAAAATCTTGAACAAAAGCGAGCGCGAGCGTGCAGAAAAACAACGTAAAACATCACAAGCGGGCGTTTAAGGCGCTAGCCGCCTGATTGGAGGTTTAACGGCATGCAGCAATGGTTTAGCGAACATTGGGTCGTTTCTTATTTGCTCATATTAGGATTCACGATCTATATTTTCAATACCGTGTTTCGGGCGAATAATGCGAAGCTGCCAATTCTAAAGGAAGTACTGGTTTACATTTTGATCGTATTCGGTTCTTTCGTACTTTGGATTTTGCAGGTGGATTCGCTGCCGATTATTCAATGTATGGGAATTGCTGTATTAATGATGCTTATGCTTCGCGGTCGCCAGCTGTATGACAAGCTGCAAAGTAAACGGGCAGGCAAGCACGCTGTAAAGGAATCAGACTCCGGAAGTAACGGCATATGAGACGTTAGCGTGTTCTTAAGATCGGATCTGCCTTCTACAGCAGCGATATCCGCGAGAATTCGTGGGTATCGCTGCTTCTTTGCGTAATGAGGACAGATGCGAAATACAAAGGATTTGAAGGTGGTTGCTATGACCGAAGGCTCCAAAGGATTACCCCCTAGAACGGCTGCAAGCAGGCCGGGTGGTGCGAAGAAAACAGCTCCAAAGCCTAAGAAGAAAAAGAAAAAAGGCAGCGTTTGGATTAAAATTATGTTCGCTGTGCTTTCCGTTCTTATTTTAATTATGCTATATGTCGGATATCTTGCTTACGTGGCTACAAATGCAGTTGATACGATTGGAACAGCGAACAATATTGTAGTGCCGGAAGAGGAGTCCGTTAAGAAAAAGTCTACAGGCATGGTGCTGCTCGGTATTGACTCGCGTGAAAAAGGCGGCGGTTTAAACACCGACGTTATGCTGGTCGCTATTTTTAATCCGAATACAAAAACAGCATCCGTCGTCTCGATTCCACGGGATTCGGTGCTGCAAGTAGACGGCTATCGCGAGCGGAAGGCGAATGCGAATTACAGCACTTTTTTCAACAATGCCCGTTCGGAAAAGAACATGGACAAAGAAGCGGCAGAGGCAGATGCGAAAAAGGAAATTCGCGAAATGCTGTCCAAGTATTTTGGAGTTGAGTTGAAGTATACCGGTATTATTAACTTTAAAGGTTTTACGGATGTTGTTGATGCGCTCGATGGCGTTGAGGTGAATGTCGAGATGGACATGCGTTACCGGGATACGGCCGATGGCACGAACATTAATTTGAGCAAGGGCCAGCAGGTGCTTGATGGGAAAAATGCCCTCGATTATGTACGCTATCGCAAATCGAATCAGGGAACAGCCGAATCAAGCGACTTCGACCGCAATCGTCGGGAAATGGAAGTTATCGGCGCGATTTTTGATAAAATGAAATCGTTCGGCGGCGTTACGAAATATGATAAGGTCATCGGAGCAGTAGGTAATAATTTGACGCTCGATATGCCTCCGTCAGAAATTAAAAATATGCTCAGCACATATTTGGGCATGGGCAGCTCCGATATTACGTTCCAAGCGTTAAACGGAACGTGGAAGAGCCCATATGTATATGTTGATTCAACATCGCTTGAAGAGGCGCGCGCGGCACTTCAGGCAAAAATGGCTGAATAACCATAGACGCTGGATTCATTAATGGCTATAATAGGAACTAAGGATACCGAATGCAATTCCTGTTAGAAGGAGGTCATGCTGATGACCGTATTCTTAGCCGCCAATTTCGAGCAACTTATCGAAGCTGATTGCATGCCTCGTTTTAAACGTGGTTCTGCTGGTGTGGCTATGACGGCAGCAGCTTGTCCAAACATCGTTTCGGTTATCTGTACTTCTCGTGAACAAGTATGTACTTCTATAAGAAAGCCTGACGATCACTCGATCGTCAGGCTTTCTGTGCGTTTGCGCTAGCGGTTAATGATTGTCCACATTCGTTGCATGTTTTTGGATATGCCGTTGTTGCGTCTGCATCTGAGTTTGAGTCTGTTCAGGCTGGTGTGACGTCACATTGCGTGGGATTTGCGGTACGATACGGCTAATAATATCGGCCATCTCTTCGGCAAAGCCTGTTACCGGCTTTCCGCGCTGAATATCGGCCCCCATTTCCTTCAGCCGCTGTGAGATGTCCATATCGGCTGTCACGACAGCGTTCATCCCGTAGGGATCTTTATGGAAAGCTTCGGCTACGGAATATTTAATCGTTCCGACACGGGAGCGATCCAGCTTGCTGTCGATATCAATGCCGACAACGGCTGTTTTTCCGAGTACAACGCAATGAGCATTGTTTACGCCGTGAACGCCTTTAGCAAGATTTTCAAGATGATCAGCGACTTCCTTATTCGTTTTTAATGGTTTAACGGAATTTTCCGCAAGCTGCTGCGCCCGAACGGCGCCATTCGCTTTATTTAGCTGTGGAGAGGGTGATGCCATTTCGTTTCGCTTGACGGTGCTGCAACCAGCCGCAATAACAGCGATTGCGATCAAAGCCAATAACCATTTGTACACGTGAGCCACCTCGTCTTTCTTGTTGCAGATCGTTAGTCTAAACCTAGTGTGCCCGCAGTATAGTTTGGCTATGTATATGCCTTTCAATTGAATGTCCAACGCCGGGAGGGTTTTTTCATGAAAAAAATATTCGTGCTCGATACAAATGTGCTGCTTCATGATCCGCAAGCGATCTTCGCCTTTGGCGATAATGAAGTAATCATTCCCGCGGTGGTATTGGAAGAGATTGACTCTAAGAAAAGATTGGCAGACGAGCTTGGCCGCAACGCCCGCTCTATCTCGCGCACGCTCGATAAAATGCGTGAGCAAGGACGGCTTCACGAAGGTATTCCGCTGCCTGGCGGCGGCGTTCTCAAGGTAGAATTAAATCACCGCAGCTTTGTGCGGGTGCAGGAAATGTTCGGCGAGATGTCTAATGACAACCGAATACTGGCAGTTGCGCTGAACTATCATTTGGAGCAATTGGATCGCCAGGAAATAAGCTCTGTCGTGCTGGTGAGCAAGGACGTGCTCGTCCGCATTAA
Source organism: Paenibacillus algorifonticola (assembly GCF_000971975.1). Lineage (GTDB taxonomy): Bacteria > Bacillota > Bacilli > Paenibacillales > Paenibacillaceae > Pristimantibacillus > Pristimantibacillus algorifonticola. The sequence continues at coordinate 28,609 of NZ_LAQO01000002.1, forward strand.
AGCGGATGTGCTCGGACTGATGGCAGAAGATTACATGTCTGACCGCATTGTAGCCCCTTCTGACGTTTACGCCGGGTATGTGACGTTGTTTGTTCATCCTTCGATTATTGATGAGTTTTATTCGTACCGGTTTTTGACGGTGAAAAATTTGCAGCTTGGCAGCAGGCTGAATCCGAATGAATTCGTTATTTTACGGGATGAAATGGGCACCTCCAAGTCCGCGCTGCTCAAAGTGTCGCAGGATGGGGTTAAGCTGGAGCCGCTGTTCCTCAGCAATGATCCAGTGTGGGGCATTACGGCCCGAAATGCGCAGCAGCGCATGGCGCTGGAATTGCTGCTTAACGACGAAATTCCGCTCGTCACCTTAACGGGTAAAGCTGGCACAGGCAAAACGTTGCTTGCTCTAGCTTCGGGCCTGCTCAAGGTGGAAGACGAGCATAAATACAAAAAACTGTTAATTGCCCGCCCAGTCGTTCCAATGGGTAAAGATATCGGCTATTTGCCAGGTGAGAAGGAAGAGAAGCTGCGTCCTTGGATGCAGCCGATTTACGACAATTTGGAATATTTATTCGATACGAAAAAATCCGGAGATATTGAAAAAATATTGATGGGACTTGGCAGTATTCAGGTAGAAGCGCTGACCTACATTCGCGGGCGTTCCATTCCTGGCCAATTCATTATCATTGATGAGGCGCAGAACTTGACCAAGCATGAGGTGAAGACGATTGTATCTCGCGTCGGCGAAGGCAGTAAAATCGTCCTCATGGGCGACCCAGAGCAAATCGACCATCCGTATTTGGATGCGACAAGCAACGGCTTAACGCATATTGTGGAGCATTTCAAAAACGAGGGCATCAGCGGCCACATGACGCTGGAGAAGGGCGAACGCTCCAAGCTGGCCCAGTTGGCAGCAGATTTGCTCTAAGCTGTGCTTCTTGTTCTCAGGTCTCTGAGCTGTGGTATGTTCTAATTTCTTTTATGGAGCGGAGCAACTAAGCCGAAAATTAAATCGTAGGTTTGTGTAAGCGGACTGCGCCGATTATAGCGCAGTCCTTTTCTCTGCGCTTTCCCATTTGGTGAAAATGGCAAAGCGGAATGAAAGGTTTGAGCTGTAGAAGCGGAGCGTTCGCCTAAAGCTTTCCGTAGGAAAGCAGCTTCGTAAGCATCAGCCTTTGCCCTGAAAATAATACCGCTGAGCGGATTTATTCCATTATTTCCAGGGCAACAGCGATCGAAAGCCAAACCTTTCATGCAGCGCCGCTCCTTTTTCACCAATTCTCCGTTCTCTACTATTTTGGACAATACTTGCATTAATTGCTATGATATAAAATGTGCCCAGATGAAGGTAGAGGGGAAGGGTTGCAGTGTCGATTAGGAAATACGCTACAATGACAGCGGTTTTGGCCTTATTCATTATTATTTTTCTTCTATTAAACTTTAGCGATAGGACCCTTAACCGGGCTGAAAATTTAAATAGAGATACGAATGCCGAGCCGGCAGGCGGAGAAGAGCAGGCAGATCAATCGAAGACACTAAATGTAACCGTTTCCATGGATGCGGATGAATTTTCAATGCTGAAGGAAGCTACGAATAGCTATCAAATGAAGCATGCCAATACAATGGTCAAGCTGACAAATATTGCGGATGAAGGCGATGGCTATGTACAGTGGAAAAAAGCGCTGGAGCTTGGAGCAGCGCCGGATATTATGCTCATGGACAGCGAATGGGTACGCGAGTTTGCTGTACGCGGCTGGCTGAATCCCGTCGATGCGTCTAGCACCTCGGATACGATGTCAGAGCGGCCTGCCAGGCTGCTTGACCCGCTCAAGTGGAACAGTTATTTGTGGGGCATTCCAGTTGATGCAAACCCTTATGTGACGGTGTGGAACAAGGCTTTGCTCGCTGATGCGGGCTTATCGAAGCCTCCAGCGGATTGGAATGCTTTTAGCAATCTGCTTCATAAGCTGGAAAGTGGCGGCAAAGATTGGAAGGCGCTATACCTAGAGCCCCATGATGTCGCATCCTTGCTTGTCTGGTTGGATGAGTGGACAGCAGAGGGAGAAGAAGCTGGAGCGGCATACTTGCATTTTGACAGCAAGGCTGTGCAGGAACAGCTAAAACGTCTGGAGTCGATATCCGGGCGAATTACGTCGTCAGCTCTGGCAGACTATAGCTTGTCCACAGGCACACAAATGGAGGAGCAGCATATCGCCGCTGCGAGTATTCCTTGGTCCATTTACAGCAAGCTTGCTGCGAAGGAGCAAAGCAAGCTGCTGCTTGATAAAGGTGCGATGCATGATGTGTGGCTCGGAAGCAGGAGCTATGTCGTGGCGGGAACGAGTAAAATAAAGGAAGAAGCGTTTACGTGGATTAAAGAAATGGTGGAAATTGGCGGTCGGCAGCAAAGCTATGCCACAACAGGGAAGCTGCCGGCCAAAAATTCCTTGTATACAGGGCCCGATAATCTCCAGGAGAGCGGGACCGCGCAAGCCGGCAGTCCGCCACAGTGGTGGCTCAAGGTGCTGAATGGCGAGCCTGCCGCTCAGCCGCCGGACCCAAGCTGGCACGAGCGCTGGATGCATACGCAGCAGCTTTGGCAGCAATATGCAGAAGGAGAAATAACGATGAAAGCATTCGTACAAGCTATAGGGACATCCCTATAGCTTGACTTGTAAGGTGACGATAAGCTCACCGTCTTTAATTTCTACATCAGTTGCTTGAAGGAAGGAAACAATGAAGGAGGGATAGAAGCCAAGGTCGAACTGCTTCTCCAGCTCCTGCTTAGTCGTGTCAGGCAACGATAGACCATTGAACAGCAGCTCGTCTACATGAAAAATAATGCCATTGCGCGGCTCTTGCTCAACCGTATAATGGCCGGTCACGCTTAATTCCAGTGCATCCCGCTTGCCATGTGCGGTCAAAGAGCCATCTTCAAAGGAGAAGGAAAATTGCTGAAAGCGTTCATCTTGTTCCCGCAGAAACGTATTCAAGGCATCTTCGGGAATGCGAATCGTGTAGGTTAGGCCACTCGTTTCCATATACTGCTTATTATTTTGCAGCCACTCAGGCAGCTTCTGCATCGCTTTGGATAAGGCGCTGAAATGTTGTTTGACTTCATAAAGGCCAATCGACTCCCAGTACTTGGTCAATTCCTCCATCATAAGCCGCAGCTTGTCGGCATCCGAGCGTCCGGCAAGTCCGCCTTCAATCTGCTCCTGCAGCGTAAGCACTCTGGCACGCTGCTCTTTAAGCCGCTGCTCAATTGAGGCAAGCTCTTGCTGCTTCTTGCCAAGCTGCTCAATCCCTTTCGTGAGCTGGGCATATTCCTCCTTGTACAGCTTCATCACATCGCGATCATGCGCGAAAATCAAATCCGCATATTCCATGACCATCAAAAAATCCGATAATGATCGTGAGGATAGCAAAGCAGTCAGCCAAATATCCCGATCCCCCATATAATAAGCGCGCAGTACTTTACCAGCTTGCTCGCGCTTGTGAGCGATTTGTTGCTCCTGTTCTTCGAGCGCTTGCTTGGCGTCCGCTGTTTCTTTGGTCAAGTCTGCCTGCTGTACCTGAACGCGCTTGATTTCATTATCGATTTCGACGACTGACAGGCTTTTTTCCAGCAGCAGCCGAGTTTCCTCGCTATTAGAGGACGCGGGCTCGGCGAATGCAGGCATCACGCACCAGAGGGACAGCATGCCAGCCATCAGCGCGATTAGCGCGAACCGTGTAGGAAAGCTTTGAAATGCCACTCTCGGCCTCCTCTCTTCTTGGCAGCGTAAGGTTACATCCGTACCCTACAGCCACCATTATATGCGGCGAATTATTCTATTATATCTTACATTTGGAAAAGCATGAACAGGACTATAGGGCAATTATCGCGGCATTTCTGTGTATACGCACCGTTCAGCACATCAAAAAACGGCGGACCCATGAGGATCACGCCGTTCTTCCCAATATTCAAGCGGACATTAAAAAGGATTGCCCATTTTGAACACGGTCCAATATGTAAAGCCTCCAAATGCGATAATCATGTAGCCCCAGAACATAACGATGTACGTTTTTTCTGTAAAGTTCAAGTAACCTAAAAATACGAAAGCTACTGCTTGGGCGAAAAACAATAATGCAAATTCTGTCATATGTCCAGCAAACGCCATAAGGCCAATGACAAGGGTCCAGAAACCCAAAACCCGATACATACGTGCCATATCTGTATATCCCCCTTTCGCTTCAGACACGATTTTCTACAGATTATTATAACGTTTGTACAAATAGGTGTAAACCTGCTATTTCAAAATATAAGCATTTATAAGTTTACACCTATAAATACGCTTATATTTCTCGGAGTGAAACGCGCCGCCAGAGGACGGCGACAGCCGTTTCACCTTGGCTGAGGACAACATTTTTTGCGTAGAAAGTCTGTTTTCTTCATAAGTTTGTACCAGAATCAGGCCGAATATGTATGAGGGCTTGAAAAAATGGTTATACAATTTAGTATCCAATAGATTCTATGAACTCTACCAAGGGCATAGAGATAAGGTAAGCGTCTTTACGTTAGGAGGTTTTGGTTGCATGACAGCAGTCAGACAAGATGCGTGGAGTCCAGACGATGATTTAATTCTCGCCGAAGTGACCCTGCGCCATATTAGAGAAGGCAGTACCCAGCTTGGAGCTTTCGAAGAGGTAGGGGAGCGGATTGGCCGTACGTCCGCAGCATGCGGATTCCGCTGGAACAGCTGTGTTCGCAAGCGCTATGAAGAAGCTATACAGATTGCCAAGCAGCAGCGGCAGAAACGCAATTATTTGAAAAAACAAGCGATAGTGGCAACCCCGCAAGTATCTTCGCTGTCCGCTTATGAGGCGACAGAGGAGAGAGGTTTCAAGGCGGAATCGCAAGCAACAGAAGAGCTGCTTTCCATTGATTCGGTTATTCGTTTCTTGCGTCAAATCAAGACAACGTACCACGATGTAGGACGCCAGCTCAAGTCGTTCGAGAAAGAGCTGAGAGAGAAGGAAGAGGAGCTTGGACGTTTGCGGGGCGAAAATGAAAGATTGTCTCGTGAGGTGAACAACGCTCAAAGCGATTACCACACCGTTAATGATGATTACAAAACGCTGATTCAAATTATGGACCGCGCCAGACGGCTTGCCGTGCTGACGAATGATGAGGAAGCGAAGCCGCGCTTCAAGATGGATGCCAATGGCAACCTGGAACGAATTGAATAGAATCGATAACAGCCCGCCGGATGCTTCGGCGGGCTGTTGGCGTCTTTATAGGATATGCGTATAATGAAAGAAAGCGCAGGAAGCAGGAGGTAGAGGGAATGCATATCGCCATAGTAGGCGGAGGGGCTCTGGGGCTGCTTCATGCAGCGAAGCTGGCCTCTACAGAAGCAGAGGTTACGGTATGGACGCGCACGGAGCGTCAGTCCGTTCTACTGGCGGATGAAGGCATTCGCTTGCTGGAGCTTGACGAAGCGGGCGCAGCTGGGGAAGCGTCACGGCAGCCTGCAAAGATAGCAAGGGTGAGCAGCAGAAGCTTAAGTGCAGCAGCAAATGAAGCAGAGGCTGGCTGCGAGGGGCAGCAGCAGGCGCCAGATTGGATACTCGTCACCGTCAAGCAGGCCGATTTGACAAGGGAGCTGCTTCGCGCTCTAAGGAAGCTCGCGGCGGCGCATACGGCTTTTCTTTTTTTGCAAAATGGCATCGGACATTTGGAGCTGGCTGCGCAGGAGCTTCCGGAGCTCCCTTTATTTATTGGAGTTACGACCGAAGGGGCGCTGCGCCAAGATGGAAGGACGGTCCGGCATACGGGCAGGGGACAGCTATGGCTCGGCCGAGCCTCTGGAAAAGGACAAGCAGCAGGCAAAAAGGATGAAAATCAACAAATTATGTTGCAAAATACCTTGCAATTGGCAGGATTTACGGTGTTGCTGTCGAAGACAATGAACAATCGAGTTTATGAGAAGCTCCTCATTAATGCTATCATTAATCCGCTTACAGCTATATTTGATGTGACGAACGGCGAGCTGCCTCAGCATTCGGCAAGGCTGCGGCTCATGCGCGCTTTATATGAGGAAACGAATGAGATTTTACGCGTGGCAGGCGGCGCGGAGCTTGGAGAGGGCGCTTGGGAGAGAGTGCTCGCTGTCTGCGCGGCTACTTCAGCCAATGTGTCATCGATGCTTAGCGATGTGCGGGCAGGCCGTCCAACTGAAGTGCAGTGGATTAATGGCGGCGTTTCCAGCCTTGCTAGACGTGTGGGCATGAAATCGCCGCTGAACGACGCCATGAGCGAAATGGTACGGCATTTGCAGGATGATCGGCGATAGGGAGGCGATACGGATGGGGATAATATGGGAGAGTATCAAGCATTTTTATGCCTATATGGCGGTTATTCCGGTAATACCTTTTCTCCTGATTTATTTTGGCTACGGAGCTATTATACAAGACCGCAAAAAAGCATTTCGTCTGGCGATGGATGTGACGACTGCGCTGCTGATCGGCTGCGTGGCTGTATTGCTTGATTCCTTGTTCCATAATTCTTTTGGCTTGTATGGCATTTTATTGTTTATGCTGATTGGCGGTGGCTTGCTGGGCAACGCCCAGTTCCGCAAACGCGGCAGCGTCAATGTGAAAAGAATATTTCGCGCCGTATGGCGGCTTGGATTTTTCACGATGAGCATGCTCTATTTGCTGCTCATGTTTATTGCCATTGGGCAATCTATATTTTCGATATAATGGCGGGATGCGAGCAGGCTGCGGGCTGCTTCAAAACGGGCCTTTTTACAAAGGGCCTGTTTTTCTTTTTGACGTGCGCCCTATATCTTGTGTACAATCAATTTGTCTGTTACAGGCAGAATCATAAGCATTTAAGCTTAAATATATGGTCTTAATTAGGAGGTAGGGGTGGCATATGTCTACCGAAACTTATTCATTACCAAGCACCCAGCCGCTCACGGACGCCTATGTTAACCTAACGGACTCAAGGCTTGAGTCCTTGTTTGGCTATCATCCGGGTCGCAAGGGCGATTGGGAGCTGCGTGCCAAGCGGCTTGCTGAATCAGCGGGTGCAAGGGTCGATGCGGCATCAGTCGCTGCTGTGCTGCGTGATTACAATAGCAAATGGAATGCTGCGCCCGAGGCGCTTGCTGCCATTGATGCGATTGCGGAAGGAGCGCCAGTTATCGTTGGCGGCCAGCAGGCTGGACTATGGTCTGGACCTCTTCTCGTTATACATAAAGCCGTATCGATAATCGGTGCAGCCCGCCATGCTGAGCAGCTGCTTGGCAGAAAGGTCGCTGCCGTATTTTGGATTGCTGGAGAGGATCATGACTGGGACGAAGCAAACCATGCCTATGTGCTGACCGCTGACCAAGGGCTGCGCAAGCTGGCGGCTGCCCGTCCGGAAGGTGCAAGAACATCGGTTAGCCGGACGGCTATCGATTCGGGTACGTGGGCCGAGCTGCTGGCCGAGCTGGAGCAGGCGCTGCCCAATTCCGATTTTAAGCCGGAAATTCTTCAGCAGCTGGGGCAAATTACGGAGCAAGCACAATCGTTATCGGAAATGTTTGCAGGTGTAATCAGCTGCTTGCTGGGCAAGCAAGGCCTAGTTATTATGGATGCCGATGATCCGCAGCTGCGCAAGCTTGAAGCGCCTATGTTCGAGAAGCTGATCACGCATAACGACGAACTGGAGCAGGCGTATACGGCTGCAGCCAACCAGGTGAAGGAGCATGGCTATCCGCTGCAGGTTGATGTTACGCTTGGAAGCGCCAATCTGTTTGTTTTCCAGACAGATAAAGGCCAGGAGCGGACGCTGCTTTATAAGCAAGGAGGAAGCTTCCAGAGCCGCAAGGGCGATTTTTCGCTAACCGAGGAGCAATTGCTGGACATTGCACGGCAGCAGCCGGAGCAGCTCAGCAACAATGTGCTGACACGTCCGCTGATGCAGGATTATTTGTTCCCGGTGCTAGGAACGGTGCTGGGCGCAGCGGAAATTGCTTACTGGGCGATTACCGGAGAAGCTTTCCGCAAGCTGGATATGGAAATGCCGATTGTATTGCCGCGCATATCCTTTACGCTTATTGAAGGTACAGTGGCCAAGCATATGGGCAAATACGAGCTGACGCTTGAGGATGTGGCGGTGCGCTTCGAGGAGCGCAAGCAGCAGTGGCTAGCGGAGCAGGACCAGCTGGCCATTGATGAGAAGTTTGCCGCAGCGAAGCAGGCGTTTGAGGATTTGTACGCGCCGCTGCTTGACCTAGCTGCTTCGGTACAGCCGGGGCTTGCCAAGCTTGGCGATACGAACCGTCAGAAGATCATCGAGCAAATCACGTTTCTTGAGACACGCACGAAGGATGCCCATGAGAAGCAGTACGAAGCGGCTATTCGCCAGCTGGACCGCATTGCCTTGTCCTTGTGGCCAAGCGGCAAACCGCAGGAGCGGGTGCTGAATATGACCGCTTATTGGAACCGTTACGGAACCTCGTGGCTCGACAAACTGCTGGAAGCCCCCTTTTCACCGCTGGGCGGTCATCAAATCATTTATTTATAAACTTTAAATTTTAAATTTGGAGGATGAATATATACATGAGCACAATCGATAAAAGCATTATTCGCGACATTAAGCTTGCCCCGGAAGGGCATTTAAAAATTGACTGGGTTAGCGCCCATATGCCTGTGCTTTCGAGCATTCGCGAGCAATTTGAGAAGGAACAGCCATTTAAAGGCTTGAAAGTATCGATTGCCCTGCATTTGGAAGCGAAAACCGCTTATTTGGCTAAAGTAGTAAAGGCCGGCGGAGCGGAAGTTACAATTGCGGGCAGCAACCCGCTGTCCACGCAGGATGACATTTGTGCGGCGCTCGTAGAAGACGGCATTACCGTTTTTGCGAAGCACAATCCTAGCCCGGAAGAGTACAATGAGCTCATTATTAAAGCAATCGAATCGAAGCCGGATCTTATTATTGACGACGGCGGCGAGCTGATTACGCTATTGCACAAAGACCGCCCGGATTTGCGTGAAAATCTTCGCGGCGGCGCGGAAGAAACGACGACGGGCATCATTCGTCTGAAAGCGATGGAGAAAGACGGTACGCTGCAGCTTCCGATGGTTGCGGTTAATGATGCCTACTGCAAATATTTGTTCGACAACCGTTATGGTACAGGGCAATCGGTATTTGATTCGCTGAACAAAACGACGAACCTTGTTATTGCAGGCAAAACCGTTGTAGTTGTAGGCTACGGCTGGTGTGGCAAAGGCGTAGCGATGCGCGCCAAAGGCCTTGGCGCCAAAGTAGTCGTAACTGAAGTGGACGCGATTCGTGCGGTTGAAGCGCATATGGACGGCTTCACCGTGCTGCCGATGATGGAAGCTGTTAAGCTTGGCGATGTGTTCATTACGGTAACAGGCAACCGCGACAACATTCGCGGCGAGCATTACAAGGTGATGAAGGGCGGCGCGATTTTGGCAAACGCCGGACATTTCGATGTGGAATTCAACATTCCGGAGCTTAAGGCGCTTTCGACTAACGTGCGCACGGTTCGCAACAACATTGAAGAATATCAGTTGGAAGATGGCAGAAGCATTTATGTCATTGCCAAAGGACGTCTGGTCAACTTGGCCGCAGGCGATGGTCACCCTGCAGAAATTATGGATACGACTTTTGCGCTTCAAGCGCTGTCGCTCCGATATGTGAATGAGCAATATAAAGCACTGGGCAAAAAAGTGGTTAATTTGCCGTATGAGCTGGACGAAAGCGTAGCACGCATCAAGCTGGAATCGCTGGGCATCAGCATCGATACGCTTACAGCAGAGCAAATTGCTTACCAGGATAGCTGGAACGTCTAATCCCAGCCCCTTGTTTGATAGAAACAGCCGATGCTGCCGCTTAAATGCGGTGGTAGCGGCTGTTTTTGTTTACAAAAAGAGCAACCTTTTGACAAAATTTACGTCTAGGACGGTAAATAGAGCAAAGGGGGCCGTTTTTATGACAAAAATAGAGAAAACAAAAATGAAAGAAAGAGCCAAAGAAAGAAGCTTAAATAAAAAGCTCATTTTGCTGCCGACATCGTTCTTGTTGGCTTTTATGCTGCTGCTTTCGGCCTGCTCGTCTGCAAACAGCGATCATGCATCCGAGGGGGAAACGAGTGCAGCACAGACTTCTAGCGATAAGCTTGAACAATATAGTACCAGTTCAGACAAGAGTGAAGGTGCAGCTGCTTCTACAGAAGCGAGCGGTGCTTTAGACAATAAAGCGTTGACGACCGCACCAGCAGACAGTTCGATTGACAGCATGACCATAGGTGGAGAAGCGTTTAACCAAAAGCTGATCTATACGGCGACAATGACGATGGAGGTTGCCGACTATGAGGCGGCGGCTCAGCAGCTGCGCAATGCTATCCATCAGGCTGGCGGGTACATTCTTGCTTTTCAGGATGGGCAGTATGGCAATGAGCAGGGTGCGAACTATACGATTAAGGTGCCGGCTCAAGGGTTTATGCCATTTGTGGAGCGGCTGGAGGGAATTGAGAACAATCATCTGGAGCGCGAGCTGAAAGGAACCGATGTGACGGAGGAGTACGTCGATCTGGAGGCGAGGCTGAAGGCGAAGCAGGTGGTGGAGCAAAGGCTGCTTGCTTTCATGGATAAGGCGCAAAAAGCGGATGATTTGGTCAAGTTTTCGCAGCAGCTCGCAAAGGTTCAGGAGGAAATTGAACAAATCAAAGGGCGTACGCGCTATTTGGACAAAAATGTAGCTTTCTCCACGATCGAGCTGAGGCTATATCAGCCAATCGATAGTACGATCAAGACGGACAAGGAAGAGAAATCGCTAGGCGGCAAGATGCTGGCGTCCTTTAAAACAAGCTATGAAGGAACATGGAACGTTATTCAAGGGCTGCTCGTCTTCCTCGCAGGAGCGCTTCCTGCTCTCGTTATTCCAGTCATTATTGGACTTGTAATTTGGTGGTTTATACGTCGTTCCCGCGCCAAAACACCGCCTGCAAAGCCGGAGCCGGAGCAGCAATAAAGTGTATCAAGCTTGCTTTCCTTGCTGGATACGAAGGGTAATATGAAAATTTATTAATAAGGTCAAACATTTTAATAAAATCCTGCTCATATGAGCAGGATTTTATTGTTGTATGGCGAATTACACTATGTTATGTGGGGGGAAGTGGAGCAAAGTGGGGAATAAGGGAGAGAGGGTGGAGGCGATCTTATGTTCATGGGCGAATATCAGCACAGCGTTGATGACAAAGGTCGGCTTATCGTACCAGCCAAATTCCGTGATTCACTAGGCGCTTCCTTTATTGCCACCCGCGGTCTCGACAACTGCTTGTTTGTTTATCCAATGAGCGAATGGACAGTGCTTGAACAGAAGCTCAAATCGCTTCCGCTCATGAAGGCAGATGCAAGAGCGTTCACCCGGTTCTTTTTCTCCGGGGCAACCGAATGCGAGCTGGATAAACAGGGAAGGGTAAACTTGCCGGGACATCTTAGAGAATATGCGAAAATTGACAAGGATTGTATGGTTCTGGGGGTTTCAAGCAGGGTAGAAATATGGAGCAAGGCGGTCTGGGACGGCTACTATGCAGAGTCCGAGCAAACCTTTAATGAAATTGCCGAGAAGCTGGTCGATTTTGACTTCAACTTTTAAACGGACGATTTCGAAAACTTGCTAACGATGGAACTGGGCGACCAAGACTAGGACAACAAGAACGGGAGGGCAATTGCGTGTTTCAGCATGTAACAGTACTTATGGAGGAAGCGGTTGACGGCCTGGCCATTAAGCCGGACGGCATTTACGTCGATTGCACGCTCGGCGGGGCGGGACACAGTGAACGCATTGCGTCGAGTTTGGGCGAGGGAGGACGGTTAATCGCTTTTGATCAGGATGATATTGCGCTGAATCACGCAAAGATCAGGCTTGCACCGTATTTGGATAAAGTAACACTTGTAAAAAGCAATTTTCGTTATTTGGAACAAATGCTGCTCACCTGCGATGTGCCGGTTGTGGACGGCGTACCTCAAGTCGATGGCATCCTGTTTGACCTTGGCGTATCGAGCCCTCAGCTTGATGAGGCAGAGCGCGGCTTTAGCTATAATCATGACGCGCCGCTTGATATGCGGATGGATCAAGGCGGAGCCATGACCGCTCATGAAATTGTCAACACATGGGACGAGCGTGAAATATCGCGGATTCTTTCCCATTATGGCGAGGAGAAGTTTGCCAGATCCATCGCCAGGACGATTATCAAGACTAGGGAAAGCAAGACGATTGAAACGACGGGAGAGCTTGTAGAGTTAATTAAGCTGTCCATCCCTGCAGCGGCAAGACGCACAGGCGGACACCCTGCAAAACGTACGTTTCAGGCGCTGCGCATCGCGGTCAATGATGAGCTGCGCGCGGAGGAAGAGGCTTTGGAGCAGGCGATTCGCTGCCTGAACCCGGGCGGCCGGGCGGCTGTTATTACGTTTCATTCCCTGGAGGATCGAATCTGCAAGCAACTATTTGCGAGCCTTTTAGAAAAATGCACTTGTCCGCCGGATTTTCCGAAATGTGTGTGCGGCGGTACAGGAAAGCTTCGGTTAGTGAACCGCAAGCCGATTGTTCCGAGTGAGCAGGAGCTGGAGTCCAATCCACGCGCTCGTTCGGCCAAGCTGCGAATCGCAGAAAAATTGTGAGACCTTAAGGAGGTTCTGGAGTGGCCTATACGAATGGAAATTTGGCTCTGCAGCCTAAGAAAAAACCTGAGCAGAAGCCAGCGATTAAGCAAAACAAACGGGTGGTCGTAAAAAGAAAAACGTTAACGATGCAGGAAAAGCTGCTGTACTTGTTTACAGTAATCGCATGCGTGCTTGTTGCAGGCGTTATTATTTTCAGGTATGCCGAAATTTATAAAATGAGCGTGGAAATTAAACACGTGACCAGTGAATATGAAGCGGTGAACGTAGAGCTGAAAGAGCTGAAGAAGCAGGTTGAAATGCTGAGTGATCCGGAGTTTATTCGGAAAATGGCGGAAAGCCAGGGGATGGTCAACAATTATCAGCCAGGCATAACCGTTAATACAGGCAAAGAGGAATCGGCTACCGCAATGGGTGAGTAGGGAGGACGTATGGTAAAACGAATCAGGATGCGTACATTGTTTTTTGGAGGGGTAATTACCCTCCTTTTTCTTATTCTAATTGGTAGAATTTTCTGGGTACAGGTAATTGATAGAGACACTTGGTATACGATGGCAAAAGAGCGCTGGGCGGATACAGAGACATTAGTCGCGAATAGGGGGACCATTACGGATCGCAATGGCAATGTGCTGGCGATGGATGCACTTGCGTATAATGTGGCTGTCAGTCCGAAGCAGATTGATAGTTTGGACATTGCCGATGATGTTGTAGAAGGGCTGAATGCGATTTTGAACAAACCGCAGGATGAGCTTCGCAAAATCGTAACCGCGCAAAACGATAAAGGCGAATATTACGCGCAGCGTGAAATTCGGGACGGCGGCTGGAATATCGATAAACCGCTGGCCGATAAAATCAAGGAGCTGCGGGATGAACTAAAGAAAGAAACAAAAGTAAATGACGTTGGCATATATTTATATGATGATCAGAAACGCTACTATCCTCGCAATACGATGGCATCCCAGCTGCTAGGTTACGTGGACAAGGATGGCATAGCACTTGCGGGCATCGAATCCTTTTTCAATGACAAGCTGCAGGGTACGAATGGTGAAATCAAGTATGAGAAGGATGGCAAGCGCGTTCAGCTCGCGGAAGGCGATGTCGTTTATGAACCAGTCGTAGACGGGCAGGATATTATGCTGACCCTGGATAACGAAATTCAGCATTATGTAGAGGACGCGATCAAGGAAGTAGCAGATAAATATCAGCCTAAAAGCATCACGGCTATTGCTGCTGACCCCAATACGATGGAAATTCTCGCAATGGCGAATTATCCGACCTTTAATCCGAATACGTATTGGGATACGAACTTTGAAAATGCGTACAATCACGCCATCAAGTCCTTGTATGAGCCGGGTTCAACGTTCAAAATTGTAACGCTGGCGGCAGCGGTTGAAGAAGGGCTGTTTAATCCGAATGCAGAATTTCAATCCGGCAGCATTAATGTGCCAGGTAATCCCGTTCGTGATTCCAACCGGGTAGGTTGGGGGAAAATCTCTTATTTGGAAGGCTTAAAGCATTCCAGTAACGTCGCTTTCGTTAAACTAGGCTGGCAAATGCTCGGCGGCGAGAAGCTGGTTGATTACATTAATCGCTTTGGCTTCGGACAGCCGACAGGCATTCAGCTGGGCAATGAATCAAAGGGTGTCAACAATATCAATTTGAGCATTCCCAGTGATATTGCGCGGGCGTCGTTCGGACAAGGCCCCGTATCTGTGACGCCGATTCAACAAATTGCCGCAGTCGCAGCAGTAGCAAACGGCGGAAATTTAATACAGCCGCAAATTATTAAGCAAATTTACGATCCTAACACGAATACGACTCAGAAGTTTGAGCCGAAGGTTGTACGCAAAGTGATTTCCGAGGATACGTCGAAGAAGGTCGGCGAATATTTGGAGCAGGTTGTATCTGACCAAGTGAACGGAACCGGACGCAATGCCTACATTGAAGGTTACCGTGTAGCGGGCAAAACCGGTACGGCACAAAAAATTATTAATGGGAAATATTCCAAAAATAAATACGTCGTTTCGTTTATCGGCTACGCGCCGGTTGAAAATCCGAAGGTCGTCGTCTATATTGTCGTCGATGAGCCGAATGATCCGCTTGCGGGCGGGGGTACGGTTGCCGCTCCAGCCTTCAAGGAGATCGTCTACAAAACCTTGCGCCATATGGGCATCATGCCGGAAAACGCGACAGAGGAATCGACCACTGATAAAAAGACGCCAACCGTTCAACTGCCGGATGTCACTGAAATGAATTTGTCGCAGGCGCAGGCTGAGCTTAAAGCGCGCAATGTGACGTTTGAGGTCGTCGGCACGGGAACGACGGTAGTCAAGCAGGTTCCGGCAGCAGGGGAAAACATTGCGGGGGCCCAGCGTGTGTATCTCGTTACCGAGCAGCAGGACAAGCTAACCATTCCCGACATGACGGGGCTGTCACTGCGTGATGCTCTGGAGATTGCCTCACTGATGAATGTGCAGCTGCTGGCAGAAGGTGAAGGCTTCATCATTTCCCAGAAGGAAGACAAGCAGGGGGATGAGCGGATTTTGCGGGTACAGCTTTCGCCGCCTACTGGCGCAGAGGGTGCGATCACTGCAGAGGAAGCACTGGCAAATGCACAGAATGAGGAGGGGACGGAAGAAGAGGCCTCCTCAGGCGGCTCGATGCAGGATGATGTAGAGGATACGGAAGAAGTTCAGGAGCAGTAGCATAACGATATAAGTTGAACGAAAGAAAGCGATAGGGCAAGGGAGAAACGAAAGAGAAAGGTTGGAACTGGAGAGAGTAAAGCTTTCCGTAGGAAAGCCGCTTCGTAAGCATGTGCTCAGCGGCCGGAAGTCCAACCTTTCTCGCAGTGGCGAACATCGCCCCATGCTATTCAATCGTTCAACTTGTATAGTACAGGTAGCATAATGGACATGTCAGGGGCTTGTTCTATCTCCTCCACCGAATGAATAGGCTGGGAATGAGCGTCAGTGTACGCTCTGCCTTAAGCAAAGGGCGGAGGAGGAGCAAGCGATGAAAGTATCAAATGTGACGGTGCGCCGTCGATTGTTTATGGTGCTTATTTTTGGAGTAATTGCATTTGCCGCTTTAGGTGCGCGGTTAGGGTATGTCCAGCTTTGGAAAGGCAGCGAGCTGGCGGCCAAGGCGGAAAACTCGTGGCGCAGGGACATTCCCTATATGGCGAAGCGGGGAGAAATTTGGGACCGCAATGGCGTCAAGCTGGCCTACAATGTAACCTCGCCTACCATTTGGGCGATTCCTGCGCAAATTAAAGACAAGCGGGCGACGGCTGATGCGCTCGCGCCGCTGCTGGATATGACGGCAGATGAGCTGTATGGCAAAATCAATACGAAAAAATCAATGCTCGTCCAGCTGCGTCCCGGCGGCCGCAAAATGACGCTGGAGAAGGCGCAGCAGGTTCGGGAGCTTGCGCTTCCTGGCATTGTAGCTGCCGAGGACAATAAGCGTTTTTATCCTTTTGGCAGCTTGGCGGCACATGTGCTTGGCTTTACAGGCATAGACAACCAAGGACTAACGGGTGTGGAAGCCAAGTATAATGACGAGCTTAGCGGCATTCAAGGGAATGTCTCTTTTCTGTCGGATGCGCGCGGCAGGCAGATGCCGAATTCCTCGGATACGTATGTGGAGCCGAAGGAAGGGCTGACGATGCAGCTGACGATCGACAAGCAGATTCAAGCGATTATGGAGCGAGAGCTGGACCAAGCGATGGCGCAGCACCAGCCCGACCAGATTATGGCGATTGCGATGAATCCGAAAAACGGCGAAATATTGGGGATGGCAAGTCGCCCAACCTATGAGCCGGATAAGTACAAGGAAGTCGCATCCGAGGTGTATAATCGGAATTTGCCGATTTGGATGACCTATGAGCCGGGGTCGACGTTTAAAATTATTACGCTCGCGGCAGCTATTGAAGAAAAGAAAGTCAACCTGAACAATGAGCGTTTTTATGATCCGGGTGCAATTGAAGTTGGAGGCGCAAGGCTTCGCTGCTGGAAGAAGGGCGGCCATGGCAGCCAGACTTTTCTGGAAGTTGTTGAGAACTCCTGCAACCCGGGCTTTGTGACGCTTGGACAGCGGCTGGGCAAGGATAAGCTGTTCGAATATATTAAAAATTTTGGTTTTGGCACAAAAACGGGCATTGATATCGGCGGCGAGGGAAATGGCATTATGTTTAAGCTGAGCCGGGTCGGGCCGGTGGAGCTGGCGACGACTGCTTTCGGTCAAGGGGTTTCGGTTACGCCCATTCAACAAATTACCGCTGTCTCGGCTGCTATTAATGGCGGTACGCTGTACAAGCCGCATGTGGTGAGGGGCTGGATTAATCCGGATACTGGGGAGACGGTGGAAACCGTAGAGCCGGAGGCGGTGCGAACGGTCATTTCTGAGGAAACGTCGAAGGCGGTCAGAGAAGCGCTGGAAAGTGTCGTAGCGAAAGGAACCGGGCGAAATGCGTTTATTGATGGCTACCGAGTAGGCGGCAAGACGGGTACGGCGCAAAAGGTCGTGGGCGGCAAATATTCGCCCAACGAGCATATCGTCTCCTTTATCGGCTTTGCCCCAGCGGATGATCCGGAAATCGTCATTTACGTAGCGGTTGATAATCCGCAAGGGATACAGTTCGGGGGCCTTGTTGCGGCGCCGATCGTGCGCAATATGATGGAGGATGCATTGACGGTATTGCAGGTGCCGCAAAGAGAGAAGCAGATTGGCAAAGTGTATAAATACGGCGAAACGCCAGTTGTCACTGTCCCTAATCTGATCGGCAAGACGGTGTCCGATATTTATGAGGATTTGAATATGAACTTCAACCTGAGCTCAGCGGGAACGGGGCAGACGGTTATTCGTCAGGCGCCTGCTGCCGGCACGCGGGTAGATCGCGGCTCTACGATTCGCATCTATTTAGGCGACGAGGATGATATATCTCATACGCATTGACTATACTGGTAGACATAATAAATAATAATGAAGGACATAATGCTCGGTCAGGCAGCAAGGCTTCATGTTTGCCGAGTGATGGGAGGAGAAGATAAGCGTATGAAATTAAGCGAATTGGCAAGCAGATTAATCACTTCCAAGCTAATTGGCAGCGGTGATATAGAGATTACAGCCATCGAGACGGATTCCCGCGCTGCACAGGCGGGCAGCTTGTTTATTTGTTTGCCCGGCCATACGGTGGATGGGCATGACTTTGCACCGCAAGCGGCGGAGCGCGGCGCGTCCGCCTTTGTAGTCGAGCGCGAGCTGCCGCATATTGCGGCTCCGCAGCTCGTTGTAGGGAGCAGCCGCCATGCGATGGCGGTGCTTGCGGACTATTTTTACAAGCAGCCTAGCGGCTCCTTGCATTTGATTGGGGTTACGGGTACGAATGGAAAGACGACGACGACATATTTAATTGAGCAAATTTTGAATGATCAGGATAAGCCAGCAGGCGTTATCGGTACAGTGGAGCGGCGTTATGCAGGGAAAACCGAGCCGATGTCCGGCACGACGCCGGAAGCGCTCCAGCTTCAGCGTTATTTGGCGGAGATGCAGGGCGCTGGCACGCAATATTGCGCGCTGGAGGTGTCCTCCCATGCGCTGGAGCAGGGCCGGGTGAAGGGCTGCCGCTTCCGCACGGCGATTTTCACGAACCTGACGCAGGATCATCTCGATTATCACGGTACGATGGAGCGTTATGCTGAAGCGAAGGGGCTTTTCTTCTCACGGCTTGGCAATGTGTATGCTAGTGATGAGGCGGAGCGCTCCTATGCGGTGCTCAATGCGGATGACCCAGCCTCGGAGGCGTTTGCGAAAGGAACAGCGGCAGATACGATTTTGTATGGAATTGATCATGATGCGGATGTCCGCGCCTCGAATATTCAAATTACGGCGCAAGGCACGTCCTTCCATGTCGACACCTTCGCGGGCAGCGCGGATATTACGCTCAAGATGGTCGGCAAGTTTAATGTGTATAATGCGCTGGCGGCCATTAGTGCAGCACTAATTGAAGGCATAACGATTGAGCAAATCAAGATGAGCCTTGAAAAAATGGCAGGTGTGCCGGGGCGCGTTGAATCGGTAAGCGTTGGGCAAAGCTTTGCCGTTATCGTTGACTATGCCCATACGCCGGATGGGCTCGACAATGTACTGCGCGCGGTCAAGGAGCTTGCACCGCCGCGAATCATCTGCGTATTTGGCTGCGGCGGCGACCGCGACCGGACGAAGCGTCCGATTATGGGCGCCATTGCTGCCAAATACAGCGATTATGCGATCATTACCTCGGATAATCCGCGTACGGAAGACCCTGAGCTCATTTTGCGGGACGTGGAAGCCGGGCTTTTGAAGGATGGTGTGGACAAGAGCCGCTATGAGCTGCTCGTTGATCGTCATGCCGCGATTGAAAAAGCGGTTGAAATGGCAAGCCCCGGCGATGTAGTATTGATTGCGGGGAAAGGTCATGAAACCTATCAAATTATCGGAGGCGTTACGCATCCGTTTGATGACCGACTAGTTGCGAAAGAAGCGATAAGGGGATTATTACATTGATTAGACGTACGCTGGAACAAATAGGCGGCATGTGCAAGGCGGAATGGAATCCGGCTGCTTCCGCCGTTGCCATCACGGGCGCAGGAACCGATTCACGTAAAATTACAGCGGGGCAGCTGTTCGTGCCGCTGGTGGGAGATAAATTCGACGGGCATGACTACGTGGCCCAGGCGCTTAAGGATGGAGCTGCTGCTGCACTGTGGCAGCGCGGCCATGCCATTCCGCCGGAGCTCGCAGACGCTCCTCTGCTTCTGGTTGATGATACGCTTGCAGCGCTTCAAGCGCTTGCGAGTGTTTACCGCACCGAGCTTGCAGGGCTGCGCGTTGTGGGCATTACAGGCAGCAACGGTAAAACGACAACGAAGGATATGGTTGCCGCGGTTCTTGGCACCTCGCTTCGCGTGCACAAAACAGCAGGCAACCTGAACAATCATATCGGGCTGCCGCTGATGGTGCTGGAGCTGGATGAGCAGACAGAGGTAGCGGTGCTGGAGATGGGCATGAGCGGCTTTGGCGAAATTGAGCTGCTGACGCAAATTGCGAAGCCGGATGTTGCCATCATTACGAATATTGGCGATGCGCATATGCTTCAATTGGGCTCGCGCGAAGGCATCGCGAAAGCGAAGCTGGAAATCGTTTCCGGCTTGCAGCCCGGCGGGCTGCTGCTGTATAACGGTGATGAGCCGCTGCTCGTCGCAGGGCTTGGCACGACGGCGCTGCCAGCTGGCGCAAGACTGGAAGCTTTTGGCCTGATGGACGGAAATCGGTGGACGGCTGCGAATATGAATATAGACGCAGTATCGGCAGCCTTCGAACTGAAGGACGGAGGCGCCCGCGCGCAAGTTAATGGAGCGGTGACGGAAGCGGCTGAAACAGCTGAAGCGGCAATCTATGCCATTCCTGTGCCGGGCAAGCATAATGTCAGCAATGCGTTGGCAGCCATTGCAATTGGCCATCATTTTGGCATCTCTGGGGAGCGGATTCGCCAGGGATTGTCCAGCCTGCAGTTGACAGGCATGCGGATTCAGCCGGTAAAAGCTTTTAATGGCGCCATGATTTTGAATGATGCGTATAACGCGAATCCGACTGCGGTAAGGGCGGCCATCGATTTGCTGGAGAGCGTAAGCGGCTTCCGCAAAAAATGGATCGTGCTTGGCGATATGCTTGAGCTTGGACCAGATGAGGAGCAGCTTCACTATGACACAGGCGCTTTCATTACGCCTGCGAAGGCCGATGCCGTGCTTACTTGCGGACAGCTTTCTCGTCACACGTCACACGGCGTGAAGAGCAGCTTTGGCGCTGCGGCTGATGCAGCGGACATCATTCATTTTGAAGAGAAGGAAAAGCTGGCGGAGTGGCTCAAACAGCAGCTGCAGCCTGCGGATATTGT
This sequence comes from Paenibacillus algorifonticola, assembly GCF_000971975.1. GTDB lineage: Bacteria > Bacillota > Bacilli > Paenibacillales > Paenibacillaceae > Pristimantibacillus > Pristimantibacillus algorifonticola. The sequence goes on from NZ_LAQO01000002.1 coordinate 49,238, forward strand.
GCTGGTTAAAGGCTCGCGCGGTATGCGTATGGAACAGATTGTCCAAGCTTTAGAGGTGGGGTGAGAGCATGGACATGATGATTATTTTATTCACACTAGGCGTTTCTTTTTTGCTCGCGGCTCTGCTTGGGCCGATTTGTATTCCCTTGCTGAAACGGATGAAGTTTGGACAGCAAATTCGTACGGATGGACCGCAAAGCCATTTGAAAAAAAGCGGCACACCAACGATGGGCGGCATCATTATTATGCTGGCGCTGCTCATAGCCTTTTTGAATTTTGCCGATAAAACGGCGGATTTCTGGGTGCTGCTTACCGCCTCGCTAGGCTTCGGCCTCGTGGGGTTTCTCGACGATTACATCAAAATCGTCTTCAAGCGCTCGCTCGGCCTGACCGCACGTCAGAAGCTGTTCGGCCAGCTGCTGTTTTCGGTTATCGTCTGCGCGTTGCTGTACCAGATGCACCATAGCACAGAAATCATCGTTCCCGGCACGTCCTGGAGCTTCGATATGGGATGGTTTTATTATCCGTTTGTCGTCATTATTTTGTTCGCTGCCAGCAATTCGGTTAATTTCACCGATGGGCTGGACGGACTTCTCGCCGGTACAAGCGCAATTGCCTTTGGCGCATTTACAATTGTAGCGCTGCAAGTGTCGGCTTATGGCTCAGCCATTTTCTCGGCTGCGATGATTGGAGCCGTGCTGGGCTTCCTGATCTACAACGCGTATCCTGCCAAAGTATTTATGGGGGATACCGGCTCGCTTGGCATCGGCGGCGGCATTGCTGCGGTTGCGATTTTGACGAAAATGGAGCTGCTGCTCATTTTGATTGGCGGTATTTTCGTACTCGAAATGCTGTCGGTTATTTTGCAGGTCGGTTCCTTCAAGCTGCGCGGCAAGCGGATTTTCAAAATGAGCCCGATTCATCATCATTTTGAATTGTCCGGCTGGTCCGAGTGGCGCGTTGTATCAACGTTTTGGGCGGTTGGCCTCGTGTTTGCGGTGCTGTCGCTTCTGCTGATACGTGTATTTTAAAATTACTGCACACAAGCGTAAACGGCCGAAAGCCGTCCTCTGGCGGCAAAGCAACCGTTTCGCGTAGAAATATAGAGAAAGGATGGAAAAATCATATCCTTTCCTATATTTTTCAAAATAATAGGGATAGCAGCTGGCGCTTCTAGCAACGCCGAGATCCACTGCGGATCACGACGTTCTGGCGCCCGTGCTGTTGCCCTTTACAAGGAGCTGTCATTTATGGATCATCCGGCATCGTACCGGGGCCGCCGCGTTGTGGTGCTTGGCCTGGCAAGGAGCGGGGTTAGCGTCGCAAAGGTGTTTCATTCCTATGGGGCGGAGGTAATAGTAAACGATAAGAAAGAGCAGGACCAATGTCCCGAAGCGGATGAGTTGATCGCTTTGGGCATTTCTGTGCTTTGCGGTTCTCATCCAGGCGACCTCATTACGGCTGATACAGCGCTGCTTGTCAAAAATCCAGGCATCCCTTATTCGGCTCCGCCCATTAGGCAAGCGGAAGCGGCAGGCGTTGAAATTGTGACCGAGGTTGAAGTGGCTTATTTGCTTTCGCCTGCACCGATTATTGGCATTACAGGCTCGAATGGCAAAACGACAACGACAACCTGGATCGGCGAGCTGCTGGAGTCGGCGGGCAAGCATCCCATCGTGGCCGGCAACATTGGCCGCCCATTATGCGAAGCAGCGGTAGAGGCGACAGAGGGCAACTGGCTCGTTGCCGAGCTGAGCAGCTTTCAGCTTAAAGGGACAACAGGGTTCCGACCTCGCGTCGCCCTGCTGCTCAATGTAGTAGATACGCACCTGGATTATCATGGCGGCATGGAAGATTACATACATTCGAAGACAAAGCTGTTTGCCAATCAGACGAAGGAAGATACGGCTGTGCTGAACTGGGATGATCCGATTTGCCGGCAGCTGGCTGATCGTCTGACCGCCTCCATTTTGCCATTCTCCCTTTATGAAAAGCTAAGCTATGGGGTAGCGATTGAGCCTCCATATGCGAAGACAGATACAAACGCTTCTCCCGATAAAAATGAAGCTGCTGCCGCTGGTCATATCGTATGGCGTGCGCAGGATGGAACGGAAACGGAGCTGCTTGCAGCAGATGAGCTGGGCATCCCTGGCCGCCACAATGCGGCTAATGCGCTTGCAGCCATTGCAGCTTGTCTTGCAGCAGGGGCAGCGCCGGAGCAGCTTATCCAGACGCTGCGGAGCTTTAAAGGCGTAGAGCATCGGCTGGAGTATGCGGGAGAAGTGCAGGGGGTTAAATATTACAACGATTCCAAGGCGACCAATCCGACAGCTACGACGATGTCCGTTGGCTCATTGACTGCGCCAATTGTACTTATAGCAGGCGGTCTGGATCGCGGCTCGGATTACATGGAGCTGCTGCCGCTGTTCCGTGACAGGCTCAAAGGGCTTGTGGCGCTAGGCGAGACGCGCGGCAAGCTGGGTCATGTCGCGGAACTGGCAGGTTTAGCGGGCGTTCGTTTGGTCGAACCTGAAGAGAACGCCGAAGCGACCTTGCGCGAAGCGGTGCGGCAGGCAGCCGCGCTAGCAGCACCGGGCGACATCGTATTGCTGTCGCCAGCATGCGCCAGCTGGGATATGTTTACATCCTATGAGCAGCGCGGGCGCATTTTTAAAGATTCGGCGCATACCTTGTAAGTAGGGGGCTTGTCCCTACTTTTACATGCAAAGAGGTGTACGCTATGGCCAAAGCCAGGTCTGCCCCGGACGTATGGATGATCGTCTCTATTGCGCTCATTCTGGCTATCGGAATCATTATGGTATACAGCGCGAGCGCAGTGCTCGCTTTTCATGAATTCGGAGATCGCTATTATTACGTCAAGCGCCAGCTGCTGTTTGCCGGTCTCGGCGTCGGCGCGCTCATATTCACAATGAATATGAATTATCTCGTTTGGCGCAAATGGTCAAAAATCGCCTTAATCATCTGCTTCGTTCTGCTCGTCATCGTACTGATCCCCGGCGTGGGCGTCGTGCGCGGCGGAGCGCGCAGCTGGCTCGGCATCAGCTCGTTCGGCATCCAGCCTTCCGAATTCATGAAGCTGGCGATGATTTTATTTTTGGCAAAATGGCTTTCCGAGAAGCAGCAGACGATTACGCTGTTCGTCAAGGGGCTGCTGCCTCCGCTCGGGATGGCGCTGCTCGCCTTCGGCCTTATTATGCTGCAGCCGGATCTCGGCTCTGGCGCGGTCATGGTTGCAGCTTCGCTGCTGTTGATCTTTACCGCAGGCGCCCAGCTCAAGCATTTGGGCATGCTCGCGCTGGCAGGCGTGGCAGGACTTGTCGGCCTTATACTGGCCGCTCCTTACCGGCTGCAGCGCATTTCCGGTTTCCTTGATCCATGGGCTGATCCGCTTGGCTCAGGCTATCAAATTATTCAATCGCTATATGCGATTGGCCCGGGAGGACTTGTTGGGCTTGGCCTCGGCATGAGCAGGCAGAAGTTCAGCTATTTGCCGGAGCCGCAAACGGACTTTATTTTCTCCATCGTTGCGGAGGAGCTTGGTTTTATCGGAGGGTCGGCACTTATTGTGCTGTTTATGATACTGATATGGCGCGGCATTCGAACAGCGATTTACGCTCCTGATACGTTCGGCAGCTTGCTCGCTGTTGGCATCACGAGCATTATCGGCGTTCAGGTGCTTATCAATATCGGTGTCGTCATCGGCATGATGCCTGTAACGGGCATTACGCTGCCGCTGGTCAGCTATGGCGGTTCATCGCTTACGCTTCTGCTCACATCGCTGGGCATTTTACTTAATATTTCACGTTATTCAAGGTGAATGAACAACTAGGCTTTCGGCGCTTGCTCCACACAATAAGCGGGCCTTGCAGCGGGCGCTATAGGCATTTGTAACACTACCCGGACATAAGGCATAGGATACTCTTATAAATCGTGACCATCGCCGAGTGGGCCTGTTCTTCACCCTGAAGCAGAAGGAGGTTAGACAGCATGGAACATGTAGCTGAGCTGTTTGAGAATGCAAAAATTGGAAAAGTACTCGTTAATGAACGATTGGAAAATCATACTACTTGGAAAGTAGGCGGTCCTGCCGATATTCTTATAATACCGGATGGACAGGAACAAATTATGTCAGCTGTCCGGCTGCTTCATGAGCATGGCATACCTTGGACCCATTTGGGACGCGGCTCCAATATGCTGGTGAGCGACAAAGGCATTCGCGGCGTTGTCATTAAGCCGCGGGGCGGACTGGATTATGTGCGCTTCGACGGGAACACGGTTCATGCCGGAGCGGCCTATTCCTTCATTAAACTGTCTGTGATGTCCGGCAAGCAAGGACTAACGGGCTTGGAATTTGCCGGGGGCATTCCGGGAACGGTAGGCGGGGCCGTCTATATGAATGCCGGTGCGCATGGATCGGATGTGTCGCGTATTTTCAAGTCAGCCGAGATTGTGCTGGAGAATGGTGAATTGGTAACCTACGGACCCGAGGATATGCAATTTTCTTACCGACATTCCGTGCTGCATGAACGCAAAGGGCTCGTGCTGTCAGCAACCTTCGAGCTTGTGCCTGGAGACCGTCAGGAAATTGCTGCAACGCTGGCCTCCTACAAGGAGAGACGGCTGCGTACGCAACCGCTGCAGCTGGCATGTGCGGGCAGCGTCTTCCGCAATCCGCCTGGCGATTATGCCGCCAGATTAATTGAGGAGGCGGGGCTTAAAGGCTTCCGTGTAGGTGCGGCCGAAGTATCCGAGCTGCATGCCAATTTTATCGTCAACACCGGGCAAGCGACAGCTGAAGATGTGCTTACCCTCATGGCTCATATTCAAGGCGTCATTGTAGATCGATATGGGATCAGCTTGGTGCCGGAAGTGCTGGTGGTGGGTGAGCGGTAATTCGGAGGTGAGACATTGGACAAATTGGTGATTGAAGGCGGGAAACCACTCTCAGGAACCATTGTTATCCAAGGAGCGAAAAATGCCGCTTTGCCAATATTGGCAGCCAGCTTATTGGCCGAAGGCGAAACGACACTGGAACATGTGCCGAAGCTGCTGGATATCGACGTCATGCTCAGCATACTGCGGGAACTCGGATGCCATGCGGAGCATGAAGGCGATACGGTACAGCTGAACACGGAAAGCATGCACCTCTCCCATGTCCCGGAAAAGTTAATGGGGCAGATGCGCTCGTCAATCTTTCTAATGGGGCCGCTTCTTGCGAGATTTGGTGAAGTACAGGTCTATCAGCCTGGCGGCTGCGCGATCGGGCAGCGCAAAATTGATTTGCATCTGGAGGGACTTCGGGCGCTCGGGGCCGATATTGAAGAAGCGGGCAATTGCATGATTTGCCGGGCAGACCGTCTCAAAGGAGCCGATATTCATCTAAGCTTCCCTAGTGTCGGAGCGACGGAAAATATTATGATGGCCGCGGTGCTTGCTGAAGGGCGAACGATGATTACGAATGCTGCTCGCGAGCCGGAAATTCAGGATTTGCAGCGGTTTCTGAATGCTATGGGTGCCGAGATGATCGGCGCTGGTACGGATACCATTACGATAAATGGCGTGAAGTCGCTTTCTCCTTGTACGTACAAGGTTATTCCGGATCGCATTGTAACCGGCACCTTAATGGTTGCCGCGGCGGCGACGCGCGGTCAAATTACTCTTCTGAATACATGTCCCTCCCACTTGTCTTCCTTAATACACGTGCTTCGCAGATCAGGTATTCAAATCACCACCCACGATGATATAATAAAAGTTAGCTGTGCGTCCCGCCCCAAAGCCATTGAACGAATTGTTACTTCCCCATACCCTGCTTTTCCGACTGATCTGCAATCTCAAGTGATGGTGCTGCTAGCGCTTGCAGACGGAACGAGCATTATGAAGGAGACGATTTTCGAAGGCAGGCTGAAGCATGTTGACGAACTATCACGAATGGGTGCGGATATACGGGTTGATATGAATGCGGCTTTTATCCGGGGCGTTCCGCGTCTTTATGGAGCGACGGTGGAAGCAACGGATTTGCGGGCAGGAGCAGCGCTTGTAATCGCTGGCCTTGCTGCGCAAGGGAAGACGGTAGTGGAGCAAATTCATCATATTGATCGGGGCTATGATCGCATTGAAACGATGTTAAGCAGACTGGGAGCAAGGATTTCTCGCTATTCTTCTGTTCCTAATGTTCCTAATGATCCTGATAACTAGTGTATGCGAACAAGCGCCTGAATAGAAACTCCCGGCTCCTGCGATTTGGGGATCCGGATGTTTTTGGGGAAAGAAGGGACAAGTTATGAGCGCGCCGATGCCAGTGCTTAAAAATCCGGTTGGCAAACGAAAAGGTAATCGCAAGCTGCTTAGCGTGCTTGTGCTGCTGTTTATTATTTTGCTGTCCGTATTGTTTTTTAATTCTTCTATTAGTAAAATTTCGGAGATTCATATTGAAGGCACTGCCTATACGACGACTGCGGAAATTGGACAGGCTGCTGCCATATCGGTGGGCGATGCTTTTTTTGGTACAACGTCAGCGACCATCGAGGAATCGGTTAAAGCGATTCCGACCATTAACAACGTCACCGTGGACAAAGCTTTCCCTGGGAAGGTAACGATTACGGTAGAGGAGTATCCGGTAGTAGCCTTTGAGCTGTTTAGCGATGGCAATTTGACAGCGCTGCTGGCGAACGGGTCGGAGCTTCCAGCTGCAAATGAGGAGCTATTGGTCAATAAGCCTGTATTGTCTGGCTGGAAGCAGGGGGATGAATACCGCGTGAAGCTTGCGGAGCAGCTTGGCAAAATTCCGGCGAAGCAGCTGTCTGATTTATCCGAAATTATGCCATATCCATCCAAGGCGTATCCTGACCGCATCAAAATTTACACGCGAACGAAATTCGAGGTTGTAACGGCGATTTCACTGCTGAGCGAGAAAATTGAAACGATGAATGCGGTCATTGAAACGCAGGAGCCTGGAAAAATCACCCTGCTGCTAGCGGATACGTATGATTCTTTTATTAAGACAGATCCAGAAAATGAAGAGGGCAGTTGAAAAACAGACTACTCATTTTTAGAAAACAGTGATAAAATTTTATAGGTGGACTTTTAAAATGAAAGCAAAACGACATGCATGGCGCTTAAACACCATATGAGTATTTTTTAATGAAATTAAAATTCATATAGAGTTAGAAAAATAGTGCCCTTAAAAAGAGGGATACTATTAACTGCGTTGAATATGTAAAAAGGCGTTTTGTGATTAAACTGATACAAGCTGTATAATTTATAAGTTGAAACGGAGGTGCCGCGGGTTGAGCAGCAACGACATCATCGTCAGTTTAGACATCGGTACATCCAAAGTTCGTGCTATTATTGGCGAAGTGAATAACGGAGCCATTAATATTATTGGAGTTGGATCTGCCGACTCAGAGGGTATTCGCAAAGGAGCTATTGTAGATATCGACCAGACCGTTCAGTCGATTCGTAATGCGATTGAGCATGCGGAACGAATGGTAGGTATTCAAATATCAGACGTCTATGTTGGTATTCAAGGCAATCATATTGCTTTGCAAACCAATCATGGCGTCGTTGCCGTATCCAATGAGGACCGTGAAATTGGCGAAGAAGATATTGAGAGAGTTGTGCAGGCTGCGAAAGTAGTAGCCTTGCCGCCTGAACGCGAGATTATTAATTTAGTGCCGAAGCAATATTTGGTAGACGGACTGGAAGGCATATCCGATCCTCGGGGGATGATCGGCGTGCGTCTGGAAGTGGAAGCCACCATTGTAACAGGTGCTAAGACAGCGATACATAATTTGATGCGCTGTGTGGAGAAAGCAGGACTCCGCATTTCCGGCGTCATTTTGATGTCTTTGGCATCCGGCGTCATATCGCTGACGAAAGACGAGAAAATGATGGGTACCGTACTGGCGGATATCGGAGCAGGCTCCTGTACGATTACGATTTTCGAGCAGGGCGGACTTGCGGCGACTTCTACGCTTCCTATCGGCGGAGAATACGTAACGAACGATATCGCTTACGGTTTGCGTACCCAAAGTGATCAAGCGGAGAAAATCAAGCTGAAATACGGCTGCTCCTACATTGGCGATGCTGCGGAAGATGTGAAGTTCAAAGTTCTCCGTATGGGAAGCAATGTAGAAAAGGAATTTTCTCAAGTCGATTTGGCGAGCATTATCGAGCCTCGGATGCAGGAGATTTTCAGCCTGATCAAGCAAGAGGTTCGTCGTCTTGGTTATCATGACAAGGTCAGCAGCTATGTGCTTACTGGAGGAGCAGTGACAATGCCAGGCACATTGGCGCTTGCTCAAGCAGAGCTTGAATCCACCGTTCGCGTGGCACTTCCGGATTATATCGGCGTGCGCGATCCCGCTTACAGCAGCGGTGTAGGAATGATTCAATACGTATCGAAATATATGGGAGCGCGCGGAACAACCAGCACAGTGAAAAAAGCCGCAAGCAGCCGCAAAACGGGTTCCACCGCTTCATCCAAACCCGGTATGTTCGAACGGATAAAAAATATGTTTAACGAATTTATTTGATCGGGGGAAATTGATGATGTTGGAATTCGACATGGAATTGGAGCAACTCGCTCAAATAAAAGTAATCGGCGTCGGCGGCGGCGGCAGCAATGCGGTTAACCGAATGATTGAAAATGGGGTAAAAGGTGTTGACTTCATTACCGTCAATACGGATGCTCAGGCGCTGCATTTGTCGAAATCCGAGCACAAGCTGCAAATCGGCGATAAGCTGACACGCGGACTCGGTGCGGGCGCTAACCCGGAAGTGGGTAAGAAAGCGGCTGAGGAATCCCGTGATCTCGCACTCAACCAGCTGAAAGGCTCGGACATGGTATTCGTTACCGCAGGTATGGGCGGTGGCACAGGCACAGGCGCTGCGCCTGTTATAGCTGAAATCGCAAGAGAATGCGGAGCGCTGACTGTAGGCGTAGTAACCCGTCCATTCACCTTCGAAGGCCGCAAGCGCGCCGCACAAGCGGAAATGGGCATAGAAGCGCTTAAAGAGAAAGTAGATACACTGATCGTTATCCCAAATGACCGTCTTTTGGAAATTGTCGACAAGAAGACGCCTATGCTGGAAGCGTTCCGTGAAGCGGATAACGTGCTTCGTCAAGCGGTGCAAGGTATTTCCGATTTGATCCAAGTACCGGGTCTGATCAACCTTGACTTCGCAGACGTTAAGACGATTATGACAGAGCGCGGCTCTGCACTGATGGGAATCGGGGAAGCCAGCGGTGAGAACCGTGCAGCAGAAGCGGCGAAAAAAGCGATTATGAGCCCGCTGCTGGAAACGTCCATTGATGGCGCACGTGGCGTTATTATGAACATTACAGGCGGCAGCAACCTGAGCCTGTATGAAGTTAATGAAGCAGCTGAAATTGTTATTTCCGCTTCCGATCCGGAAGTGAATATGATTTTTGGTGCCATTATTGACGATAATTTGAAAGATGAAATCAAAGTTACCGTCATTGCGACTGGCTTTGAACACAAGGCCGCTCCGGCTGCTAGACGCTCGCCGCAGCAGCAGGGAGAATCAGAGACTCGCCAGCCGGCAAGTCCGACCTCCGCGCCTGCTTCGACATCGTCTGTCAAGCCTTTTGGCGCAAGCACTTCGAGCGATCAGCTTGAGATTCCAGCCTTTTTGCGCAACCGTCCACGCAGCGATCGCTAGATGGCGGTTTACAGCCTACAAGAAAGCCCGCTTTTCCCATTAGCATTTGGGAGAAGCGGGCTTTTTGCGCTTCCTTTCCAAGCAGGAACGAGGCAAAGACACTTTTGTTGCTGTCAAACGACCGCTTGTCCTGCCGTTTTTTATTCGCGCGCTCGACAAAAAAAGATGGCTCACCCCGTCATGATTAGACAGACTTTGAAATAGGATTTTAATATACTAGTCTCAATCGTTCTCACCGGCGCCATGAAGCAAGCCTGGCGGACGGAATTCGCAGGAAGGTGACGATTGTGGCTATATATGTCGATGTCATGTTTGTGCGGGAGCTGCTGGTCGACGGCGGGCTGCTGCTGACGACAGCATGGGCGAGGAACATTCGTGCCAAGCCATGGCGGGTGCTCGCCGCTGCAAGTGTTGGAGCCAGCTACGTCGTGCTCATGTTGTTTCCGATGCTGTCCGTCCTGTTTACCTTGGTTGTCAAGCTAGGCATCTCGATGCTGATGTTATGGATTGCCTTTGGTTATGGGTCGATTCAGCATTTTCTTCGCACGACGGCAGCCTTTTATGCCGTTAATTTTGTGGCGGCAGGAGCGATCATCGGCATTTATTATTTGCTGATGCAGGGCTCGGGAGAAGTATGGAGAACGATTGCCTTCGTCGATGGAAGCATGCATGTTGAGCTGAAAATGAGCCTTATTTATTTATTTGCAGCGTTTTGTATCGGGCTGTATATATACCGCACCGTGTTGACGCAGCGTCGTGAAAGGGAGTTGGTGCAAACTCATCTTGCCGATGTAAGTATTCATATTGAAAATCAGGAATTCCGCTGCATCGGATTGATTGATACGGGCAATCAGCTCTATGATCCGTTGTCGCGAACTCCGGTAATGGTCGTTGAAGCCGCTCTTTGGCAAAATGAATTGCCTCCTTCATGGTTGCAAAGCATTCGTGAGGCCGAGGTGGATCGTCTGGTCGCAGGCATGGGTGATGACGTCTTTATTTGGCAGCATCGCTTGCGCCTCATTCCTTACCGCGGCGTCAACCGCGGCTCGCAATTTATGCTGGCGCTAAAACCGGATTTTGTCCGAATTGAGCGGGATGGCTGCAGTTATGTCGCGAAAAAAGTGTTGATTGGGCTTGATGGCGGCAAGCTGACAGCAGACAGCTCGTATCAGGCGATCATTCATCCCGCACTTGTGCAGACTCCGCAAGCGGATGCGAGGACAGGAGACTGAAAATACTACGATTATCGGGGAGGGATAGGCCGGATGCTCGTCAAGTGGAAATTGGTTCTGCAGTTATATTATTATCGGACTTTATTTTTATTCGGACTAAAAAGCGAAGAGATTTATTATATCGGTGGAAGCGAAGCGCTGCCGCCTCCCTTGACGCGGGAAGAGGAAGAATATTTGCTGGGCAAGCTGCCCTCTGGGGATACGGCTATTCGGGCAATGCTCATTGAGCGCAACCTGCGGCTTGTCGTATACATTGCCCGCAAATTCGAAAATACAGGCATTCACATTGAGGATTTGGTGTCCATAGGCGCCATTGGCTTAATTAAAGCGGTCAACACCTTTGATCCTGAGAAAAAAATCAAGCTGGCGACTTATGCGTCGCGCTGTATTGAGAATGAAATTCTAATGTATTTGCGGCGCAACAACAAAACGCGTACCGAGGTCTCTTTTGACGAGCCGCTGAATATTGATTGGGATGGCAATGAGCTGCTGCTGTCGGATGTGCTCGGAACGGAAAACGATACGATTTACCGCAATATTGAGGAGCAGGTTGATCGCAAGCTGCTGCATAAGGCGCTCGACAAGCTGACGGAGCGTGAACGCATCATTATGGAGCTGCGATTCGGGCTTGCGGATGGGGAAGAGAAAACGCAGAAGGACGTTGCCGATCTGCTCGGTATCTCTCAATCTTACATTTCGCGTTTAGAAAAACGCATTATTAAGCGGCTGCGCAAGGAGTTCAACAAAATGGTATAAAAGGGCAATCCATAGAGTTGCAAAGCGGAGTGCTGAGCAGGAATATTTCGGGCGTCCGAGGAGATAATGAACATTAATGTTTCTCCTTGGGAGGTAATCACGTTGGCACGAAATAAAGTTGAGATCTGTGGAGTGGATACCGCGAAACTGCCTGTACTGACAAATGTTGAAATGCGGGAGCTGTTCACCGCTTTGCAAACCCGCAATGAGTGGGCAGCCAGAGAGAAATTGGTTAATGGCAACTTGAGGCTTGTGCTCAGTGTCATTCAACGGTTTAACAATAGGGGAGAGTTTGTAGACGACTTGTTCCAGGTCGGCTGCATTGGACTTATGAAGGCGATAGATAATTTTGATCTTGGCCAGAACGTCAAATTTTCCACCTATGCCGTCCCGATGATTATCGGGGAAATACGCCGTTATTTGCGCGACAATAACCCGATTCGCGTATCGCGAAGCCTGCGGGATATCGCTTATAAAGCGCTGCAAGCCAGAGACAGCCTGACGAATCAAAATTCGCGCGAGCCGACGATTTTTGAAATTTCCGAAATGCTGAATGTTCCAAAGGAAGATGTTGTGTTCGCGCTTGATGCGATTCAGGATCCGGTATCGTTGTTTGAGCCGATTTACCATGACGGCGGCGATCCGATTTATGTGATGGATCAAATTAGTGACGACAAAAACAAAGACGTGTCGTGGATTGAGGAAATCGCACTTCGCGAAGCGATGCATAAGCTGAACAATCGGGAAAAAATGATTTTGTCGATGCGGTTTTTCGAAGGCAAGACGCAAATGGAGGTCGCCGATGAAATCGGCATCTCGCAGGCGCAAGTATCACGACTAGAAAAGTCGGCTATCCAGCAAATGCAGAAGCATGTCAAATCGTAGACGCTCGTGAAAAAGATGCAGCGCTGCGTGAAGGCTTGGCTTTCACGCAGCTCGCCTTTTGGGAAGCAGGCCGGACAATGATGTCCGGTCTTTTTAATGTCTCTTAGTCCCTTTTAAACGCTTTTTGCAAGGTGCGGGGCAGCTGATTATGCTTGCTGGCTGCTGCTAACGGCGGTTATTTTGCGAAAGAGGACATTTTGGGCGCGTCTTACATATACTGATATAAGAGACAGCACAGCTAGGCTGGGCATGGAGCCCGGTCATAAAATGGTTATTCATCCCGCTGGAAAAGTGGTGAGCTGAAAAATGAAAATATCTGATTTTCAGACGAAGGATGTCATTAATATTGTGGACGGCAAGAAGCTCGGGCATATTACCGATTTGGAGCTGGATTTGCGGCAGGGACGTATCGATTCCATCGTCATTCCGCAGTACAGCCGCTTTATGGGGCTGTTTGGCGGGCCAGGCGGAGAGGTCGTCATTCCTTGGCGCAACATTGTGAAAATCGGGGCGGACGTTGTGCTCGTTCGCATGGATGAAACGAAGCAGCGCCTGGAGGAAGAGGATTTGCACGCAAGAGGATAACAGGGTAAACTGCATAAAGAGGTGATGACCCGAATGGAAGCTTTTAAGTGGAATCATTCAGCGAAGAATCCTTCGCTTTTTTTGTTGTCTAATTGGATGGATGAAAATAAACAGCTGACAGCCGGATTTACCGGCCGCGATGGCGGCGTAAGCGCCGCTCCTTGGGCGACACTGAATATGGGGCTCCATGTCGGCGATGCAGATCGCGACGTCATTCACAACCGCCAGCGGGTCGTAGAGGCGGTCGGCTTTCCCTTTGAGGCGTGGACCTGCGCGGAGCAGGTTCACGGCGCTGATGTATATAAAGTAACCGAACAGGACGCTGGGCGGGGCAGGGATTCCCGCAGCAGCGCGATTGCCGATACCGATGCCCTTATGACGGATGTGCCGGGCATTTTGCTCGCTTCCTTTTATGCGGATTGCGTGCCGCTTTATTTCTATGATGCTGAGCATCAAGCGGTAGCGCTTGCCCATGCGGGCTGGAAAGGAACGGTTGCAGCCATTGCCAAAGTGACGCTTGAGGCGATGGCCGCGCAATATGGCACAAGAGCAGAGAATGTGCGTGCAGCAATCGGTCCATCGATTGGCGGCTGCTGTTATGAGGTCGATCAAACGGTCATTGGCAAGGTGCTTCCTATACTCGATTCCTTCGAGCTGAACGGCGAAGAAGCGCGTAATACGTTGATTAAGCTGCTGCCAAATGGCAAGGCGATGGTCGACTTGAAAGAAATTAACCGTCAGATTATGATAAAAGCAGGAATTATGCCGATCCATATCGAATTAACACAGTGGTGTACTGGCTGTCGTCAGGATTTGTTTTTCTCCCATCGGATGGAAGGCGGCAAAACTGGACGAATGGCCAGCTGGATAGGGATTGCAAAGAGGTGACGAAATTGGATAGCTCATTAACAGGGCGGATAGCAGAAGTACAGCGCCGGATCGATGCAGCATGTGAGAGAAGCGGTCGTAAGCCGGAGGATGTGAACGTTATTGCGGTGACTAAATATGTATCGCTCGCTACAGCTGTTCAGGCGTTTGACGAGGGACTTCGCCATTTAGGCGAAAACCGCTTTCAGGACGCGCTGCCCAAGTGGGAAGCGATTAGCGGCGAAACAGCCGAAGGAGGCGATGGACAAGCCATCTGGCATTTCATCGGTTCGCTGCAGACGAATAAGGTTAAAGATGTCATAGGGAAGTTTACATACATTCACTCGCTGGATCGTTTGTCGCTTGCACAGGCGATTGAGAAGCGAGCAGCGCAGCTTGGCGTGCAGGTGCCCTGTATGATTCAGGTTAATGTATCGGGCGAAGATTCCAAGCATGGCCTTGAACCGGAGCAGCTGCCGGAGCTTTTGGAAGCGATTAAAAGCTTTCAGTATGTACAGCCGGTGGGCTTAATGACGATGGCGCCTTATGAGGCTGAAGCTGAGCAGACCCGGCCCGTATTCCGCGCGTTGCGGGAGCTGAGGGATAAGATGAATGCAACAGTGGCTTTGAACGCTCCGCTGACGGAACTTTCCATGGGCATGTCGAACGACTTTGAGGTCGCGATTGAAGAGGGCGCAACGTGGGTTAGATTAGGAACGATACTTGTGGGAAAAGAGGGATGACGAATGGGCGTTATGAATAAGTTTATGAATTTTCTTGGTTTGCAGGAGGAAGAAGAGATTATTGAACGGGAAAGAAGCGCGCAGCCGGAGGAGCCAGACCATGAAATTGAAACCTCTCCGTTCGAAGCACGTAAAAATACAAAGGGCAACAACATTGTAAGCATACATTCGCAGAAAAATGTACGAGTCATCTTGAGCGAGCCGCGCTCCTACGATGAGGCGCAGGATATTGCCGATCATCTGCGTTCGCGCCGTGCCGTCATTGTGAATCTGCAGCGTGTGCGTACAGACCTCGCGCTTCGCATTGTTGATTTCCTCAGCGGTACAGTGTACGCTTTGGGTGGAAATATTTCGAAGCTCGGCCCGAACATTTTCCTATGTACGCCGGATTCGGTTGAAATTCAAGGGTCGATTACGGAAATGATGGCAGAGGACAATGAATACTCCAAAATGAGGTGACCACCGATTGTTTAGTAGTGTATCAGGGCTCATAATGAACCTTCAAAGTATTTACAGCTTTATGATTATTGGTTATGTTTTAATGTCGTGGCTGCCGAATGCGCGCGAAAGCTTTATTGGCGTATTTTTAGGCAAGCTGGTTGAGCCTTACTTAGGCATTTTCCGCCGTTTCATTCCATCGATTGGTGGCATGATCGATATTTCCCCAATCGTAGCGATTTTTGCGCTTCGTTTTGTGGCAATGGGGCTCATTGCGGTAGTAGGCTTTATACTGCCGGGCTAGACTTCAAAAGTTAGGAAGGGAATTTCAATGAAATTACCTATATATGACCATTTCCACCCGGACGAGAAGCCATTCGTAGACCGGGCATGGGAATGGGTGGAACGGTCCGCACAGCAGCATGAGCTGAAGCGGACCGATTTTTTGGACCCGAGACAGGCGCAAATCGTGCAAAGTCTCGTCAATCGCCATCCAGATGTCGAACTGCGGCTCGATGGCGGCTATCCCGAGGCAGAGCGCTGCCGGGCGATTATCGGGCCGGATTATCGGGATTTAGACCAAGAGCTTGCTGCTATCGCTGTGCTGGAGGTTCAGGTCAGCGGCCCGGGCGGGGCAAGCCAGCAGCTCGATCACGGCGATTACCTTGGCGCTTTGCTTGGCCTTGGCATCAAGCGTGACCGAGTAGGGGACATTCATGTCCATGAAACTTTCGCTCACATTATGATGACGGAAGACATTGCGGACTATTTGAACGTTCATTTGCGACAGGTGCACCGTGCGAGCGTATTGACTGAAATCATTCCATTGTCTTCTTTGTCGCCAGTAGTGCCAGAGCTGCAGGAAATGAGCTTTACAGTCGCTTCGATGCGGGTGGATGGTATTGCGAGCGATGTGCATCGGATCAGCCGCACGAAGATTGTAGATCCAATCCGCGCCGGCAGATGCCGGGTGAACTGGAAAACGGTGGAGGACCCGTCCGAGCAGCTGCGCGAAGGCGATGTCGTTTCCATAAAAGGGTTGGGCCGATTTAAAGTTTTGGAGGCGGATGGCGTGACGAAGAAAGGCAGAATTCGGCTGAAGGTGGGCAAATTTATTTAGCTCTATTGCAGGATTTTGCTGGCGGTTGTCGAATCCTTTCCACAGCAAATGTTTTCCGGTATGGAAATAAGTCGAGGAGGTGCGCCGATGCCGTTAACGCCATTGGACATACATAATAAGGAATTTGGTCGCCGGTTGCGCGGCTATGACGAGGATGAGGTCAATGAATTTCTTGACCAGGTCATTAAAGATTATGAAACGATTATCCGCGAAAATAAGGAGCTGCAAAATCAGATCCTTAATATGCAGGAGAAGCTGAACCACTTCTCGAACATCGAAGAGACGCTGAGCAAGACGATTATCGTCGCACAAGAGGCGGCTGACGAGGTTCGAAACAATGCGAAGAAGGAAGCGCAGCTGATCATTAAGGAAGCGGAGAAAAATGCGGATCGCATTATTAATGACTCGCTGAGCAAGTCGCGCAAAGTATCGGTTGAGGTTGAAGAGCTGAAGAAGCAGGCGTCGATCTTCCGTGCACGGTTCCGTACGCTTGTAGAAGCGCAGCTGGAGCTGCTGAGCCAGGACGATTGGAGAACGCTTGATCCGGGCCAGCATCCAGAGCTGGAACAGCTTTCTCGTGGTTAATCCACACAAGGCTAATTGACAACGGGGCAGCGATACGCTATAAATAGGATTAATGATTGTTAAGATGTAAAACTTCGTTGACGAGAACGAGTATGTATCGTTGCTTGATCCCCAGAGAGTCGTTGCTTTGCTGCAAGACGACGTTCAAGCGGTTACAGAATATCCTCTCCGAGAAGCAGCGCCGAAACTTTGCCTAGCCAGTTGTGATTTACGGCTGCACGGTAGAAGGAGTAAGGGCTGACGGTCCGTCCTCCGTTACAGGGACCGTGGATGCTGCGGCATTCACGCCAAAGGTGCCGTTTTTTAGGCTGCTCGTGCAGCGTAGTTGACGGAACAAGGGTGGTAACGCGAGCAAGCCTCGTCCCTTCTACAGGGGCGGGGCTTTATTTTTTTGAAAATATAAGCCCGTATAAGTTTCACTCTTATAAAGGGCTTCTATTTCATCGCGAAACGGTAGTTTTGCCGCCAGAGGATGGCGACTGCCGTTTACGCTTGAAATATAAGCCTGCATAAGTTTCACACTTATTAATGGGCTTCTATTTCATCGCGAAACGGAAGCTTCGTCGCCAAAGGACGACTACAGCCGTTTACGCTTGTCGGGAGGAATTTTAAGATGCAACGTGTAGATGTAAAGGAAAAAGCAAGAACGCGCGAGCTTCGCGTATTAAAGCAGTGGGCGGATAACGATACGTTCAAAAAGTCGATTGAAAATCGGGAAGGCAAGCCGAATTTCGTGTTTTATGAAGGGCCGCCGACCGCTAACGGCGCGCCGCATATCGGCCACGTGCTGGGCCGCGTCATTAAAGATTTTATTTGCCGCTACAAAACGATGTCCGGCTACCGTGTTGTGCGCAAAGCGGGCTGGGATACGCATGGTTTGCCTGTTGAGCTTGGTGTTGAGAAGCAGCTCGGCATTTCCGGCAAGCAGGAGATCGAGAATTACGGCGTAGAAGCTTTTATCAAAAAATGCAAGGACAGCGTCTTTGAATATGAGAAGCAGTGGCGTGAGCTCACCGAGGGCATCGCTTATTGGACAGATCTTGACAATCCGTACATTACGCTTAAAAACGAATATATCGAAAGTGTATGGCATATTCTCTCGACGATTCATAACAAGGGCTTGCTGTATCGCGGCCACCGCGTCAGCCCGTATTGCCCTTGCTGCCAAACGACGCTGAGCTCCCATGAGGTTGCGCAAGGCTATGAGGATGTTAAAGATTTGAGTGCAACGGTCAAGTTTAAGCTTGCAGGCACTGGCGAATTCGTACTCGCATGGACGACTACGCCTTGGACGCTGCCGGGAAACGTAGCGCTGGCCGTTCATCCGGAGCTTGAATACGTCCGTGTAGCAAGCGGTGGAGAAGTATTTATCGTCGCTAAAAGCTTGGTAGAGAGCGTATTTAAGGAGGAGCACGAAGTGCTGTCCTCGCTAAAGGGCTCCGAGCTGGTTGGTCAAAGCTATGAGCCGCCTTTCCATTACGTTGCCGTTGAAAATGCTCATAAAGTCATCGCTGGCGATTTCGTAAGCGATACGAGCGGTACGGGTATCGTACACATTGCGCCGGCATACGGTGAGGATGACTATAGAGTAGCACGCCAGAACGGCATCAGCATGCTGAACGTCGTGAACAATGCGGGCCGTTACGTCGATGAAGTGACAGACCTCGCTGGACGCTTCGTCAAAGATTGCGATGTCGACATTGTGAAAATGCTCAGCGAGCGCGGCCTGCTGTTCTCGAAAGAACGTTATGAGCATAGCTATCCGTTCTGCTGGCGTTGTAAATCGCCTTTGCTGTATTACGCGACAGAAAGCTGGTTCATTGAGACGACTGCGGTTAAAGATCAGCTGATCGCTAACAACAATGGGGTAGACTGGTACCCAGGTCATATCCGCGATGGACGCTTCGGCAAATTCCTTGAAGATCTGGTGGACTGGAACATCAGCCGTAACCGCTATTGGGGAACGCCGCTGAACGTATGGATTTGCGAAGCGACGGGCAAGCAATATTCGCCTGGCAGCATTGCCGATCTGCGCGAGCGTGCGGTTGGCGACGTGCCGGAGGATATTGAGCTGCATAAGCCTTACGTCGATGAAATCAAGCTGAAATCGCCGTTCGCCGAAGGCGCAGTCATGACGCGTACGCCGGAAGTGATTGATGTATGGTTCGACAGCGGCTCGATGCCGTTTGCGCAGCATCATGTTCCTTTTGAAAATGCCGACCGTTTCGCCGAGCAGTATCCGGCTGATATGATTTGCGAAGGCATCGATCAGACGCGCGGCTGGTTCTACAGCCTGCTTGCGGTATCGACGCTATACAATGGCAAGGCACCGTATAAAGCGGTTATTTCAACCGGACATATTTTGGATGAAAATGGTCAGAAAATGTCCAAATCCAAAGGCAATGTCATTGATCCTTGGGAAATTATCAACGAGTACGGCACGGATGCTTTCCGTTGGGCTTTGCTTGCGGATAGCGCACCGTGGAACAGCAAGCGTTTCTCACGTTCGATCGTAGGCGAAGCAAAATCCAAAGTCATTGACACCATTGTCAACACGCATGCTTTCTATGCGCTGTATGCGACTATTGATGGCTTCGATCACAAAACGCATGAAGAGCGCCATTCTGCGAATAAGCTGGATCGCTGGATCGTCTCGCGCCTGAACAGCCTGATCAAGACGGCTGTGAAAGGACTTGACGGAAATGACTTCCTGAACCCGGCGAAGGCGATTGAAATTTTCGTTGACGAGCTGAGCAACTGGTACATCCGTCGTTCCCGTGACCGTTTCTGGGGCAGCGGCCTTACCGAGGACAAAATCAATGCCTATCAAACGCTGCGTCATGTGCTGCTGACACTGGCTCGCGTCATTGCGCCATATGCGCCGCTGCTGGCGGAAGACCTCTACGGCAATCTTGGCGGCGGAGAAAGCGTCCATCTAGCAAACTATCCTACAGCAGACGAGTCCGCAATTGACCTAACGCTAGAGCAGGATATGGAGAGCGCGAAGCAAATCGTGGAGCTTGCCCGCAACGTCCGCAACGAAACGGGCATCAAGACGCGTCAGCCGCTGTCTGAGCTGATCGTGTCCCTTGACCGCGAGTTTGACGTAGCAGGCTATGAGGAAATCGTGAAGGATGAAATCAACGTAAAATCGATCGTCGTGCAAAACAGCGACAGCGGATTTGTAGATTTCACGCTTAAGCTGAACCTCAAAGTTGCCGGTAAAAAATACGGCAAAAACGTTGGCCCGATTCAGGCTCATCTGAAATCGTTGTCGGCCGATGAGACGCGTGCTGTTATAGCACACGGATCGCTCGCTATGGCGGTGGATGCGGAGGAGCTGTTCATTCCTGTCGAGGAGCTTCTCGTTGAGAAACAAGCGAAATCCGGCTTTGCGTCCGCCTCGGGCAGCGGCATTACCGTAGCCTTGAACACGGACATTACGCCTGAGCTGGAGCAAGAGGGCTGGGTGCGCGAAATCATCCGTGCGGTTCAAGATACGCGTAAAAAGCTGGATCTGCCAATTGAGAAGCGCATTGACCTGGTGCTCAGCGTCGATGAAGGACTGCGCGCAGCGCTTGAAACGTTCAGTCATGTGCTGGAGGAAAATGTACTGCTGAGCAGCGTTTCCTATGAAGAGCTGGAAGACAGCGAGCGGGTCCAATTGGGCGAGAAGGAAATTGGCATTTTGATCAAAGGCTAAGGTGCGAAGAAAATTGTGCCAAGTTTCTCATATTCAGCATAAGAAAAAGGCGTTTAAGGATATAGTATAAGGAGCAAATAAAAAACGAGCATAGCTTATGCTCGTTTTTCCTTATTTTATGCCCAGGAGGGATGCCGAGATGAAAGAGTTGGAGCGTAAGCCGATTCGTTCAGTGAAGGAAGAGCAGTCGCTTGAACATACGCTGAGCAAGCTGGATAGCAGGCTGAGCAAAATAGCGGCGGAAATGGAACGTACGCAAATAGCAGAATATGTGGATTTGCTGAATCGGCCGATTAGCCTCATATGGCGCAATGTGCTTGCTGGATTGGCGAGAGGCGTCGGTATTGCGATTGGCTTTACCTTTTTTGCAGCGACGATTCTTTATGTATTGCAAATTTTGGGGGCGCTCAATTTGCCGATTATCGGCGATTATATCGCAGATATCGTTCGCATTGTGCAGATTCAGCTGGAAGGAAAAAACTATTAAGCAGCCGATTACATATGCGGACAAACGTTCCGCTATTTATTCATAATACCAGTATTATAAGCGCAAGGGCATTTTTATGAACAAATAACGGAAGCTGCCGTCCGTGAGGAAACGTATTTAACTGTCCTGCTCTAAATGGTGGTCGCCTTCTTCACTCTCCATATAACGCTTATATTGTGAATTATGAATAATGGACACATGGCGTCCGGTTATGTCGGTGGCGACGAAGCTTTCCAGCTGCTCCACAAAACCGTCGTTTTCCTCTGAGGCGGAGCCGATATGCGCATAATCGGTCGCCTCGGGATTGCCGGACATGGCGGGGGAGTCGGAGTTGCCCCATTGCTCGACGATTTGCCAGGCATCCTCGCCGTCGAAGCCGGCCCAGCCTGTGTATGCTTTTTCACTGGAGTAGCCGTAAGGCAGTTGGATCGTTTCTTCCTCAATAGGACGATTGTAGGTTAACTCTTGGCGCGGGGCATGGTCCAGGCAATATAAGCAATCTGGAATAGCCTCCAGACGTTCGTATGGAATAGGCTCCTTGCACACGATGCAGGAACCGTATGTCCCGTTTTGAAAAGCTTCAAGCGCTGCGTCGATACGGTTCAAATGCAGCTCCTCCTGCTCCAGCAATGCGATATCCTTGCTGCGCTCGAACATATCAGTTCCGGCATCGGCAGGATGATTGTCGATGGTTGTAAGATCGCTGCTATTCGATTTCCATCCCGTATCAAGACCATAATGGCCATTATGCTCTAGTCGTTGTTCAATGTCTTGCTTGTCCGATATTAATCGAGCGTGCAGCTCGCTAAGCTGTTCCATCGTAGGCAGCCGCATGGCAGGCACCATCCTTTGTTCATTTAGTCCTCCGCACCGCAGAGGCTGGCTCATTCCATATTGACTATGCTACAATAGCTTGGGACATATGACGGAATGTTATGCAGACGGATAGGTCCAGCATGCACAACGAAAGGAGAAAGTAGATGCGTTATTACTACTACTGGATCGCTTTATTCGTATTTGTTGTAGATTTTATAACGAAGAAAATAATTGCGACAAAGCTGAATCTGGGTGATTTGATTAGTGTAATTGGCAATTTCTTTTACATTACTTCGCACCGCAACAGGGGAGCTGCCTTTGGCATTTTGCAGGAGCAGCGTTTATTTTTTATCATCATTACAATTGTTATTTTAGCCGCGATTATCTGGTACATACAAACGACTCGGAAGCTCGGCAAAGTATGGTTGCTAACAGGGCTTGGACTTGTGCTTGGCGGAGCGTTCGGCAATTTTCTTGATCGGGCCATGTATGGCGAAGTTGTCGATTTCCTGCTGTTTAATTTCGGAAGCTATTCGTTCCCGATTTTTAATGTCGCTGATTCGGCGATTTGCATTGGTGTCGTGCTGATATTAATTGATGCCTTGCTGACCTCGAAACAAGAGAAGCAGGATCAAATGAGAAGTGAAAAGGATAAGGAGTCTAACCCGAATGAGCAGCAAACCGTTTGATGGACAAGAAGTAGAGCAAGAGATGGAGCAGGAAGAGCAGGAACAATTGGGGTTTGTCATTAACGAGGATCAGGCTGGGGAACGTCTGGATAAAGTCGTAACCGAAGCTATGGATGATCCGGCCATATCGCGTACCCAGGTACAGGAATGGCTCAAGGCCCAAGCCGTTACGGTGAACGGACAAACAGGCAAAAGAAATTATAAAGTTGCCGCGGGCGACGTTATCGTCGTTACAATTCCAGAACCGGAAGAGGCGGTCATTGATCCTGAAAATATACCGCTTGATATCGTCTATGAGGATAGCGACGTCATCGTTATTAATAAGCCGCGCGGATTAGTCGTTCACCCTGCGCCGGGTCATTCATCCGGTACCGTTGTCAACGCGCTCATGTATCATTGTAAAGACTTGTCGGGCATTAACGGTGTACTTCGTCCCGGCATTGTCCATCGCATTGACAAGGACACCTCAGGGCTGCTGATGATCGCGAAAAATGATTTGGCTCACGCTTCGCTCGCTGCGCAGCTGAAGGATCATTCGATTACGCGCAAATATATCGGTTTGGTGCATGGCAATTTGCCGCATGACCACGGCACGATTGATGCGCCAATCGGCAGGGATACGAATGACCGTAAAATGTTTACGGTTACGGAGCGCAACAGCAAGCATGCGGTAACGCATTTCATGGTTATCGAGCGAATTGGGGAAGACTATTCACTAGTGGAGCTCCAGCTGGAGACAGGGCGGACACATCAAATCCGCGTACATTTAAAATATATTGGCTATCCGCTTGCAGGCGATCCGATGTATGGACGCAACAAGACGGTAGCGCTTAAGGGACAAGCGCTGCATGCGGCGGTGCTTGGCTTCAAGCATCCGCGCACAGGCGAGCAGATGCATTTCGAAGCGCCAATTCCTGGCGATATGAACCATATATTGAATGTGCTGCGCGGCCGATAAGCCGATGCCGTCCATGTGCATGGCAGCACAGTAGCGCAAAAATACAAACTTTTGGGCAAATCCTTTATTAAGTCTCAGGGAAAAGTAAGCTATTCTAGTAGTTAAAGGATTGGTGATAAATAATGACGAACATTAATCATAATTACCAGGAGCTGCAAGGCAGCTATTTATTCTCTGAAATTGCAAAGCGTCGCACACAGTTTATTAAAGAAAACCCGAATGCTGAAATTATTAGCTTAGGGATTGGTGACGTTACGCGGGGTTTGCCGGAAGCGGTTGTTAAAGCGATGCACGAAGCAGTGGACGAGCTGGCTGTGCCAGGCTCCTTTCGCGGATATGGCCCAGAGCAAGGATATGACTTCTTGATTAATGCCATTATCGAGAATGATTACAAAGCACGCGGCGTAGATATTCAAACGAACGAAGTATTTTTGAGCGATGGCTCGAAATGTGACGTCGGCAACATTCAGGAGATTTTTAGCCAAAACAGCATCGTAGCTGTTCAAGATCCCGTTTATCCGGTTTATGTGGACACGAATGTTATGGCTGGACGCTCTGGCAAATATAATACAGATTCGAAGCGTTATGAAAATATCGTTTATCTGGAATGCACGGCGGAAAACAACTTCACGCCAAGCTTGCCAGACCGCAAGGTGGATCTCATTTACCTGTGTTACCCGAACAATCCGACGGGCATGACGCTTTCCCGTGAGGAATTGCAAAAATGGGTCGACTATGCAAAAAGCAACAACTGCATCATCCTATATGATTCGGCTTATGAAGCTTTCATTCAAGAATCGGATGTACCGCATAGCATTTATGAAATCGAAGGCGCGAAGGAAGTCGCGATCGAATTCCGCAGCTTCTCGAAAACAGCGGGCTTCACAGGCGTTCGCTGTGCTTACACCGTCGTTCCTCGTGAGCTGAAAGGCTTCGATGACAACGGCAAGGAAGTATTGATCAATGATCTGTGGAATCGTCGTCACACAACGAAGTTCAACGGAGTGTCTTACGTAACGCAGCGCGGTGCAGCAGCGATCTATTCACCTGAAGGCAAAGAGCAAATTAAAGCGCTTGTTGACTACTACATGACGAATGCGAAAATTATTCGTGACGGCCTTGCTTCGCTCGGTCTTGAAGTATTTGGCGGCGTTAATGCGCCCTACATTTGGCTGAAAACGCCAAACGGCCTCGATTCATGGGCATTTTTCGATAAGCTGCTTTCGGAGGCCAACATTGTGGGTACGCCGGGCGTCGGCTTCGGACAAAGTGGTCAAGGCTACTTCCGCCTGACGGCATTCGGCAGCCGTGAGAATACGGAAAAAGCAGTTGAGCGTATTCGCAAAATGTCGCTGTAAGCTGGCTATAGTACCTCGCAAGAGAGAAAAAGCTCCGCAACCTCAGGTTGCGGAGCTTTTTTGCTTGAATTTTTTCTTCATATAATAGATGGAAACGAGCAGTGCCGGAAGTATAAAGCCATGGGTGAAATCCCAGTCGATCCAGTAGGGAACAATCGTTTTGACATAATACAAAGATTGGGTGCCACCATCATGGCCAGACCGAACATGAGGAAGGAGGTTGGAACGATGAGCGGTTTGAAGGTAGAGAGCCGCAGCAGCTGCGCCGTTCCGATCGAGAAGGCATAAAAATAAAGTACGGTTTTGAAGAAGGTCGAAATGACCCAGGCAGTAGCTATTAAAGCTTCAATACGCTGGAGAAAAGCCCCGATATTGATTTTTTGCGTCAGCACATAAGTCGAATAAATATTATGCTCGGTAAAATAAGCGCCGAGAACCGTCAAGGAAATAAACACGAGCAGGAAAAGCAGCAGTGAAGCGCATAAGGCCGAGATAAGCACATCCTTGTTCCGATGAGCTGGTTTGGAGGCATAGGGGAAAATCATGAGAAAGGAGCATAATTCCCCGAACGGATAAACGCTGAACATCATCGTAGCATGGGCGAATGACAGCCCTTCCGAGCCAAAATAGGGCTTCAACCGCTCTAAATCCATTTGCGGAATCAGACAGACAATTAAAGCTATACAAATAAAAATAAACAGTGGCAACAAGATTTCGGCGCTTCGGGCAATCGACTCAATGCCATTCCATACGCCCCACATGAGGATCAGCACGAACAAGAGATGGATGTAGCGAATAGGTGTACTCTGGAACAGCTGAGTTGTCAAAAAGTCTCCAACCTCACGGATGAAGGTTGAGCCAGCCAGCAGGAAAAAGAGCAAATAAGCGCAGCTGAGCAGCGCCCCCAGCCATTTTCCGAGAATACGGTCATTGATTTGAACTAGATTGAGCTTTGGGTAAAAGCTGCTCAAATGGAGAATCAGCCAAAGAATAAGCAACCCGATAGGTATGCCGAACAGGGCGGCGATCCACCCATCCTGCTGCGCGTAGCCCGCAATAATAGCAGGTATGATCAAGATCATATCGCCAACAGCGGCTAAATAACAAGCACGGCCAGCTGTCTTGCGCTAATTCTTCCTTTTTCCAGCATGGCATAGTGGCTCCCTTCATGGTTTAAGGTCGGAACATTCGATCGAAAAATTGATTGACGGGCTCATAAATCGTAATTAACGCATTAAGCGGGCTTGGCACAGGCTTCACATTTGCTGCGTAAATGCTGAAGGCGGTTCCGGCACTGAGCAGCAGAAAATAAGCAAAAGCCTCGCGTTTCAGCTTTTTTTTGATTAAAGCGGGCATTTGAATCATCCCGAAGGAAATAGCGATACATAATACAATGAGCGTTGGCAGTGACATTGGTTTACTCCTTTATATCCTGTAAAATAGAATCGTCGAGCATGCCGACCCCTCGCAGTTGAACATGAACTTCGTATTCTACCTTCAGTCTTGGGAACTCCTCATCCCAATGATCGCGTAATTGCGCCCACTGCTTGGGATTATTTCGGCTAATATTCAGACCAAATCCAAAAATGTCGGATTTAAAACGCTTTTGAACAGTTTTTACAGATTCTTTCATAAACATTTCGATTTTTTCGCTGCCCTCCTTCTCAATGATTCTGAGGTCATCCTGACTGGAGATTGGCACGGTACAAGCATCTCCCATGATGCTGGACATATTGTTGACTTTAATGTGGATAACCGGATTTCCGTCTACAATTTTGGAGGTAACATCGGTCTGGCTGCGCAGTACCTTGATGCTTAGCTTGCCTTTATGGTCCGGGCAAGGTAAGTTTCCCGTCGTACTTTTTATATTGTTTGTAATATAGTTATAGCCTTTGCTTTCCTGCTCGTTCATCCATCCAAGCAGCCTGTCCTTCTTGAGCACCGCCATGCCAGTATACGTCAAATTCGCTACGGGCTTAATTGTCGTCAAATTATCCTTATTTCCACCGTTCTGCTTATCACCTACAATTTGGACGCCAGTCAGTACAGGCTCAACACCGTCGCTAATCATTTTCTCCAATAAATCGTCAGTGACGGTAGTAATAGTAGGTGCCCATGTTTTTGCGGAATTTTGCAGGGAAAGGAACAAATTATTGGCTGGAATGGTTTCCAGCGGGGTTAAAACATTCAAAATATCCGAAGCTCTCGAATGGCGCGCGATCATCACATAATAGTCCGGGCGGATTTCCGGATGCCGCAAAAAAGTTTCCAACTCATCGGCAATGCCCATTCTGGCGACCGCTTCGCTGAAAATAAGTACGCGAATATGGGACATATAGCTATTCCGTGGGCTAGTCAGGGTCATTTTATTAATCGCTTCGAGGATGGTGGGCGCGCTCGCTTGGTACAGCGTAACGGGCGTTGTCGTGCTTTTTCCTGAATTGGATGCTACTTCCGATGGGACGACGATCTGGCAGGATACTTCCAGCATATTGTTCTTTCCCTTATCGATCGCCATAGCAAGCACGATGCCAAGTTCGTTCATTTCCTGACGGTCCCAGCAGCCAGTTATCAACAGCAAAATTAAAGCGGCAGCCAGCAAGGAAATACCTGTTCTTTTCATGCGGCGTCCCCTTCCTTATAAGCGTTTCGTACGTTTCTTTTGCCTTTTTTTCTGTCCATTGCCATTGGAGTATGGTCGATTCATCATATGCGTCCATGGCATACGAAACAGTGAATCTTTTATATCTGAGGCTACGAATGGGCCGAATGGACTCATGTAGGCTGCGCCAAAAGAACGCAAATTCGTCAAATGCAGCAAAATGGCCAGCAGTCCAAGCAAAATACCGAAAAATCCGAACGTTGCCGCTAAAATTATATAGAAGGAGGGCGCAAGCATGGCTATAAAAAACGATAAATAGCGAATGAGCCGCAACAGGGTGCTGATATCTGCGCGCTGATAATAGTCCTCGGGCGATTGGAAGAAATGGACGAACAGTGAAGGGATAAGCATGACGAACGGCGTGCCGTCTACAATAATCGCGACGCGGCCTTCCAGCAGCCCCGCAGCGACCGTATCAGGGCGCTCGCTGTTGTAGATCGTAGGAAAAGGCGTCAGTGTAACGTCCTGAATCAGCTCCTCGATATAGCCGCTTTCCAAAATGCTGTCGATATCAATATCATCCAGTCTGCGCCGGACCTCTTCGAGTACGCCTTTATCGACGAGATGATTCACGTACATGAGGGCAACGGATGTTTTCGTTATTTTTCCGATTTGCCTTGTTTCCATCCAGAGCTGAGAATCTTTAATCCTTCTGCGGATTAAAGTCGTATTCGTGCGCAAATTTTCAGTGAACGCCTCCATTGGCCCGCGAACGACCGATTGCGACTGTGGCTCGGTTATGCTGCGGTCTTCCCAGCCAGCTGCACTAATACTAATGGCTTGCGAGCTGTTATCCAATAGCAAAATAATAGCCCCAGACAGCAGGCGATGAAACAGAAGCTCCATCTCATCGATATAATCGGTGTTTCCAGCGATTAAAACGTCCTCTTTTACATGGATCAGACGATCATTTGGATCATCAAACTTAGGCGTATGCTCATTCGCATAGCCCATAAGAGAGCCTAGAACCGACTGATGAAGCATTTGAACATCAATCATGCCTTCAATATAAACGAGAGCACCAGGCCACAGATGCAGGCAGGAGAAGCACTTGATGACGAGATCGGAGCTGCCGCCGATTTCAGTCTGAATATGCTTAATACACGCTTCGAGCGAAGCGGGCAGGCTGATTTTTTCATGCGGCTGAGATACGTGCGACTGCATCTGTTTCACTCCTGCTGGCAAAATATCCGTAATTGCTTGTTAGTATGCCAACTGCCTGTAAAAAATATGTTAGTTATCCAATCAAAGGCTGGCGGTACGTATTTACTGCTGCTGCCCCTTGACATCTTATGTCGAACGTGGGATAATTCCTTTGGTATAAAGTTGTACCTTTAACTCAGTCCTGAGAGGCTGGCAAGGTAGCGTGAATAGTTGATTAATTAAGCTGGGGACTAGCAACTCCTCATCTTCCGCAACTCATGAGGTTGGCGGAGATGGATGGAATCCACAGCGGTTAATCATGGGCTCCTTGCGAATACGCAAGGAGTCTTTTTTATAAAGCGCCTTGATGAGAGTTGGCAGTTCAACCTGCGCTAGGATGGGAGGTTACGTAACGGTGGAAGAAGAGCACTTGGTCATTATGGATGATGCAGCCATTCGCCGCGCACTCACCCGCATCGCCCACGAGATCGTGGAGAAGAACAAAGGCATCGACAACTGTACGCTGGTCGGCATTCGGACAAGAGGCGTTTATTTAGCCCGAAGAATAGCGGAGCGCGTTCAGGAAATTGAAGGCAAGCCTGTTTTGGTGAAGGAGCTGGATATTACCCGCTATCGCGATGATGGCAAGGCGCTAGGCAGCCGCACCGAGATGGAAGCAGGCATAATCGGCGAGATGGATGTCGAATTGTCGGTCGTACAGGACCGCAATATTATTTTGTTCGACGATGTGCTGTATACCGGCCGGACGATTCGCGCCGCGATGGATGCGGTGATGGATTGCGGCAGGCCGCAAAGCATTCAGCTTGCTGTGCTGGTTGACCGTGGTCATCGGGAATTGCCAATAAGGCCGGATTTTGTAGGTAAAAATGTGCCATCCTCCAAACAAGAGCAAATCTCCGTTACGCTAACCGAGATTGATTCCTTAGACCAGGTGAAAATTATTCATCAGAGGGGGCAAGCCTAAATGACACTTTTACAGCTCAAACAGCGCAGTTTGCTTGGTTTGAAGGAGCTTGACGCAGAGGAAATTATCGCCATATTGGATCGTGCCGCTCATTGGGAGCAGCAGGAGACGAAAGTGCAGAACGTGCTGCAGGGCAAGTTTGCAGCTAATATGTTTTTCGAGAACAGCACGCGCACACGCTTTTCCTTCGAGGTAGCGGAGAAGCGGCTTGGGGCGGAAGTGCTGAACTTCTCGGCAGCCGTATCGAGTGTGCAGAAGGGCGAATCGGTATATGATACCGTTCGCACCTTGGAGTCGATGGGCATAGACGTCGGCATCATCAGGCTCAAGCCGATTGGCTTGCTTGCCGAACTGGCTACGAAAATTAAAGTGCCGCTGATTAACGCGGGCGATGGCAACAACGAGCATCCGACGCAGGCGCTGCTTGATCTATATACGATGCGCAAGCAATTTGGCGCAATTAAAGGTTTGACCGTCTCGATTATCGGAGACATCCTGCACAGCCGCGTAGCGCGTTCGAACTTATATGCGCTGCAAAAGCTGGGCGCTACGGTGAAGTTTTGCGCTCCTGCGAACTTGCAGGCGTCCGACCTTGACGCCCGTTATGTGACGATGGAGGAAGCGCTGAAATCCGATGTCGTGATGATGCTGCGGGTACAGCTGGAGCGTCACGAAAGCGGCATGCTGAGCTCGGCTGAAAGCTACCGCGAGCAGTTCGGACTCACGGTGGAGCGAGCAGCGACAATGCCGGATCACGCGATTATTATGCACCCGGCGCCGATCAACCGCAATGTTGAAATTGACGATGAGCTTGTCGAGCATGCCAAGTCCCGGATTTTTAAGCAGATGGAGCACGGGGTTCCGGTCAGAATGGCCGTCATAGAACGGGCTTTAAACTAACTTTTAGATGAAATCGGGAGGGTGAACCAATATGTCATTATGGATTATTAACGGCAGCGTTTGGGATAAAGCTGCAAGCGGCCTAGTGAAGCAGCATATTCGAATTGAGGATGGCAAAATCGCCGAGCTTGCAAGCGGCGAAACAGCGCCAGATACAGGATCAGCAGAAGTGATTGACGCAGAGGGCAAGCTTGTATCAGCCGGCTTCATCGATATGCATGTGCATTTGCGCGATCCTGGCTTCGAATATAAAGAAGATATCGCAACAGGGACGCGTTCAGCAGCGAAAGGCGGATTTACAACAATCGCCTGCATGCCGAACACTCGCCCGGTGACAGATACACCTGAAACGATTAAATACATTTTGGACAAAAATGCGAAGGAAGGCGTCGTTCGCGTCCTGCCTTACGCCGCTATTTCTAAAAATCAGCTCGGACGTGAGCTGACGGACTTTGCAGCGCTTAAAGCGGCTGGTACGATTGGCTTTACCGACGATGGTGTCGGCGTACAAAGCGCCCAAATGATGAAGGATGCGATGGCGCTGGCAAAGTCGCTTGACATGCCGGTCATTGCGCACTGCGAGGACAATACGCTCGTTGAGGGATTATTCGTCTCGGAAGGCAAGTTCTCAAGCGAGAACGGACTGAAGGGCATTCCGAATGAATCGGAAGCGATTCATGTTGGCCGCGACATTTTGCTGGCTGAAGCGACAGGCGTTCATTATCACGTCTGCCACGTCAGCACCGAGCAATCGGTAAGGCTGATCCGCCTTGGTAAGCAAATCGGCGTCAATGTAACCGCTGAGGTTTGCCCGCATCATCTGGTGCTGTCGGACGAGGACATTCCAGGCTTTGATGCCAATTGGAAAATGAACCCGCCGCTGCGCACGCCGCGCGATGTGGCTGCGGTCATCGAAGCGCTGGAGGACGGCACGATCGACATGATCGTAACGGATCATGCGCCGCATAGCGCGGAAGAGAAAGCTCGCGGCATGCAGCTTGCGCCGTTCGGAATTGTCGGCTTTGAGACAGCTTTCCCGCTGCTTTACACGCAGTTTGTTAAAACCGGCAAATGGACGCTGGGCTTCCTGCTGGATCGTATGACGGCTGATCCGGCACGGGTGTTCAAGCTGGAGACAGGCCGCCTGGCAGCAGGTGCGCCAGCTGATCTGACGATTGTGGATCTCGGCAGCGAGCGCACAGTCGATCCGGCAACATTTGCCTCGCGCAGCAACAACACGCCTTTCGGCGGCTGGAAGCTGCAAGGCTGGCCGGTAGCGACGATTGTGAATGGCGCGGTTGTGTGGTCGGAGCAAGCATAAGCACGTTAACTTGGATATGCTAATTGACATATAGGAATACGAAGACCTGAGGAGTGAGACGGATGCAAGCGAGATTATTATTGGAAGATGGAACGTTGTTTACAGGACTATCCTTCGGCGCGGAAGTGCAAACGATGGGTGAGGTTGTTTTTAATACAGGAATTACGGGTTATCAGGAAGTATTGTCTGATCCGTCCTATTGTGGACAAATCGTAACGATGACTTACCCGCTGATCGGCAACTACGGCATTTCGCGCGATGACTTTGAGTCGATTCGCCCGTATATCCACGGTTTTGTCGTACGCCGCAATGAACCGGTGCCGAGCAACTGGCGCGCCCAATATTCGCTTGAGCAGCTGCTTAAGGAGTATGGCATTCCGGGCATCAGCGAAATCGACACGCGCATGCTGACGCGGATTTTGCGTCACCATGGCACGATGAGAGGCCTGCTTACTACAGGCAACGAGCGCATTGAGGAGCTGCAAGAGCGCCTTGGCTTGTCTACGCTAATGACGGATCAAGTAGCACGCACATCTACGAAGCATGTATTCTCCAGCCCAGGCAATGGCGAGCGCATTGTGCTTGTAGACTTTGGTGCAAAAAGCGGCATTTTGCGCGAGCTGACTAAGCGCGGCTGCGACGTCGTTGTTGTGCCTCATGACACGACGGCTGAAGAAATTCGCCGCCTGGCACCGGATGGCATTCAGCTGTCCAACGGCCCTGGGGACCCGAAAGACGTTCCACATGCGGTTAAAATGATTTCCGAGCTGCTCGGCGAATACCCGATCTTCGGCATTTGCCTTGGGCACCAGCTGTTCGCACTTGCTTGCGGCGCTGATACAACGAAGCTTAAATTCGGCCACCGCGGCGGAAACCATCCGGTGAAGGAACTAGCGACGAACCGCTGCTACATTACTTCCCAGAACCATGGCTACACCGTAATGGAAGATTCGATTGCGAACTCCGGTCTGACCGTTACGCATATCAACAACAATGACCGTACGATTGAAGGGCTGAAGCATAATACGCATCCAGCATTTTCGGTGCAATACCACCCGGAAGCTGCTCCAGGACCGTATGATTCCAGCTATCTGTTTGACGAATTCCTGAGTATGATTCGCACACATAAATTAAATAACCCGCAAAAGCGTCGCCAAGTCGTACTCGCGGAAACGTTGAAGGTGAAAGGGGAGCTTCAGTATGCCCAAAAATAATAAACTCAAAAAAATTCTCGTCATCGGCTCCGGCCCTATTGTTATCGGCCAAGCCGCTGAATTCGACTATGCTGGCACGCAAGCTTGCCAGGCGCTTATGGAAGAAGGCTACGAGGTTGTATTGATTAACAGCAACCCGGCTACCATTATGACAGACACAAATATGGCTGATAAAGTATATATCGAGCCTATTACGCTTGAATTTGTATCGCAAATCATTCGTCAGGAGCGTCCGGATGGCTTGCTGCCGACGCTTGGCGGCCAAACAGGCCTTAACATGGCGGTAGAGCTGGCACGCGCTGGCGTATTGGAAGCGGAAAATGTACAGCTTCTCGGCACACAGCTGACAGCTATCGAGAAAGCCGAGGACCGCGATTTGTTCCGCGATCTGATGCGCGAGCTGGAGCAGCCGGTACCTGAGAGCGATATCGTAACGACAGTTGAAGCGGCAGTTGCTTTTGCCAATGAAATTGGCTATCCGATTATCGTTCGTCCTGCCTACACGCTTGGCGGTACAGGCGGCGGTATTTGCGCAAATGAAGAAGAATTGCTGGAGACGGTTGCTTCCGGTATCCGTTACAGTCCAATCGGCCAATGCTTGATTGAAAAATCGATTGCCGGCTTGAAGGAAGTTGAATACGAAGTTATGCGTGATGCGAATGACAACTGTATCGTTGTCTGCAACATGGAAAACTTTGACCCGGTTGGCGTACATACTGGTGACAGTATCGTAGTAGCGCCTAGCCAAACGCTGTCGGACCGCGAGTATCAAATGCTTCGTTCCGCTTCGCTTAAAATCATTCGCGCTTTGAACATCGAAGGCGGCTGTAACGTACAGTTCGCGCTTGATCCACAAAGCTTCCAATATTATGTAATTGAAGTTAACCCGCGCGTCAGCCGCTCTTCGGCGCTGGCTTCCAAAGCGACAGGCTACCCGATTGCTAAAATGGCTGCTAAAATCGCAATTGGCTACACGCTTGATGAAATCGTGAACCCAGTAACCGGCCAAACGTATGCTTGCTTTGAGCCTACGCTCGATTACATCGTATCGAAAATTCCGCGCTGGCCGTTTGACAAGTTCGTGAATGCGAACCGCAAGCTTGGCACGCAAATGAAAGCGACAGGCGAAGTTATGGCGATTGGCCGTACATTCGAGGAGTCGATTCATAAAGCGGTTCGTTCCCTTGAAATTGGCGCGCATCGCATTCATTTGAAGGAAGCGACTGACCTCAGCGATGATGTGCTGCGCACACGCCTTCAAAAGCCGGATGATGAGCGCATGTTCCTGGTAGCTGAAGCGTTCCGCCGTGGTTATGCTTTGCAGGAAATTCAAGATCTGACGAACATCGACTGGTGGTTCCTGGACAAAATCGAAGGCATCGTAGCATTCGAGGACAAAATCCGCCAAGAAGCGACGCTTTCGCGTGAAACGCTGTACCAAGCGAAGCGCAAAGGCTTCTCCGACCGTTCGATCGCTGAGCTTCGCAAAGAAGGCAATCCGAATGGCAGCCACACGAATGAGCATGATATTCGTACTTACCGTAAAGAGCTTGATATCGTTCCTGTATACAAAATGGTTGATACTTGCGCCGCTGAGTTTGAAGCGAGCACGCCTTACTACTATTCGACATACGAGGTAGAGAACGAAGTAGCGCCTTCGACGAAAGAGAAAGTGCTTGTACTCGGCTCTGGCCCGATTCGGATCGGACAAGGCATTGAGTTTGACTATTCGACGGTTCATGCCGTATGGGCGATTCAGAAAGCTGGCTATGAAGCGGTTATTATCAACAACAATCCAGAAACGGTATCGACCGATTTCAGCACATCAGACCGCCTGTACTTTGAGCCTTTATTCCTTGAAGATGTGATGAACGTTATTGAGCAAGAGAAGCCAATCGGCGTAATCGTGCAGTTTGGTGGTCAAACGGCGATTAACCTCGCAGCTCCGCTATCCAAAGCTGGCGTGAAAATTCTCGGCTCAAGCCTAGAAAGCATCGATATGGCGGAGGATCGCAAAAAGTTCGAAGCTTTGCTTCGCGGCTTGAACGTTGCTCAGCCGGAAGGCAGCACGGTAACTTCTGTTGGTGAAGCAGTAGCAACTGCACAAAAGCTCGGTTACCCTGTACTCGTTCGTCCATCGTACGTTTTGGGCGGCCGCGCTATGGAAATCGTATATTCGGATGAAGATTTGCTGAGCTACATGGAAGTAGCGGTAAAAATCAATCCGGAGCATCCTGTTCTCATCGACCGTTATATGCTTGGCATGGAAGCGGAAGTTGATGCTATCTGTGACGGCGACACGGTATTGATTCCGGGCATCATGGAGCATATTGAGCGTGCAGGCGTTCACTCCGGCGACTCGATCGCTGTGTACCCGCCGCAATCGTTGTCTGACAGCGTGAAGGAGCAAATTGTCGACATTACGATTAAAGTATCCAAGGCGCTGAACGTAATCGGCTTGGTTAACATCCAGTTCGTTATTCATAACGAGATCGTGTATGTCATTGAAGTGAATCCGCGTTCGTCGCGTACCGTTCCATTCCTGAGCAAAGTAACGAACTTGCAAATGGCGAACCTCGCGACACAAGCGATTCTTGGCACTAAGTTGGCGGATCTTGGCCATAAAGATGGACTGTGGCCTGAAGACGAGTACGTATCGGTTAAAGTTCCGGTATTCTCGTTCGCGAAGCTGCGCCGTGTTGACCCTACCTTGACACCGGAGATGAAATCGACGGGTGAGGTTATGGGACGCGATGTGCAATATGCGAAAGCCTTGTACAAAGGTTTGCTAGGCGCAGGCATGAAAATCCCGACAACAGGCTCGATTATTGCGACCGTTGCGGATAAAGATAAAGAAGAAGCGCTCGAATTGCTTCGTGGCTTCTACAGCATTGGCTACAAAATCATTGCAACTGGCGGCACGGCAGCTATGCTTGAGGAAGCTGGCATGACGGTAACGACAGTGAATAAGCTTAGCGAAGGATCGCCGAACATTCTTGATCTGATTCGTGAAGGCAAAGCACAATTCGTCT
Organism: Paenibacillus algorifonticola; assembly: GCF_000971975.1. Classification (GTDB taxonomy): domain Bacteria; phylum Bacillota; class Bacilli; order Paenibacillales; family Paenibacillaceae; genus Pristimantibacillus; species Pristimantibacillus algorifonticola. Next base: position 85,422 of record NZ_LAQO01000002.1, read on the forward strand.
TCAATACGCTGACAAAAGGCAAAACGCCTGAGCGCGACGGTTTCCGTATTCGCCGTGAAGCGGTTGAGAACGGCGTCGTATGTATGACGTCGCTTGATACGGTTCGCGCCTTGCTGCGGATGATGGAGACAATCAACTTCTCCTCGCGTTCGATGCCTACCCTGCTGCACAAATAAGTTTTAGCAAGCACGGCCAGCGCCGGTTGCCTGCGGCCCGCAAATGGCTTTGCTTTTGCGGGCTGCGTGGTCCGGCGGATGGCCTTTTTAATGCGCATATTTCACAAAAATACGGCAAAGGGGACGGTTAACGATGGGTTTGACTCGGGAACGGGAACAGGCAGCCGGAAAAATTATGGTTGCGCTCGATTATGCGGATGCGGCTTCTGCCGAGCGCTTATTGAATGAGCTTGAAGGTATTCCCTGTTATATGAAAGTGGGTATGCAGCTGTTTTATGCTGCGGGCCCCGCATTTATAACGGGACTTAAGGAGCGGGGTTACCGCGTTTTCCTTGATGTGAAGATGCATGATATTCCGAACACGGTCAAAGGCGGCTCGGGCAGCGTGACCCGGCTTGGCGTCGACATGTTCAATGTCCATGCCGCTGGCGGAAGCGCGATGCTGGAGGCGGCGGTCGAAGGCATGGAAGCTGCGCTTGCGGCTGGGCAAGAGAGGCCAAGCATTATTGCAGTGACCCAGCTGACCAGCACCAATCAAGCGATGCTCAATGAGCAAATCGGCATCGCGGGAACGGTTGAACAGGCTGTTCTGCGCTATGTAGAGCTTGCCCGTGCTGCGGGTTTGAATGGCGTAGTTGCGTCCCCTGCTGAAGTACAGGCCATCAAGCAGGCATGTGGTGTTTCCTTCCAGACGGTGACGCCGGGCATTCGCCCGAAAGGTGCGGATGTGGGTGACCAATCACGCATTATGACACCAGCAGAAGCGTTAAAGCAAGGGACGGACTATATGGTTATCGGTCGGCCGATTACGGCTGCCGCAAATTCAAGAGCAGTATTAGAAGCGATTATTGAGGAGCTGATTTAAGATGAGCCAAGTTAAACTTTCGGAATTGCCTAAAACGATTGCTGCCAGCCTGCTCGAAATCGGAGCAGTAGCCCTTAGCCCAAATAAGCCTTTTACGTGGACTTCCGGTCTTAAGTCGCCCATTTATTGCGACAATCGTCTAACGATGTCTTACCCGGCTATTCGCGAGCTCGTTGCTGATGGCTTCGCAGCTGTCATTCGCGAGCGTTATCCGGATGTGGAAGTGATCGCGGGCACCTCGACAGCCGGTATTCCCCATGCGGCTTGGGTGGCGCATAAGCTTGGACTGCCGATGGCTTATATTCGCGATAAAGCGAAGGGCCATGGCAAGCAGAACCAAATTGAAGGCCGCATTGAGCCTGGGCAAAAGGTTGTCGTCATTGAGGATTTGATTTCAACTGGAGGCAGCTCGCTGAAAGCGGGGCTTGCCGTTCGCGAGGCAGGGGCCGAGGTACTGGCGGTGCTAGCGATTTTCACCTACCAATTTGAGCAGGCAACTTCGGCATTCGCCGAGGCGAATATGCCGCTCGAAACGTTGTCGAATTATTCCGAGCTTATTGAAGCAGCTGTAGAGCTTGGCAAGGTGCAAAGCGACGATATGCTGAAACTGCAAGCATGGCGCGAAAATCCGCAAGGGTTCGGCCAATAGAATGAGCAGCGCTCCAGTCTTTCCCATCCGGAAGGGCTGGAGTTTTTTAATATAAGTAGCCGTTTCCGGTTGTTCTACTCATTTAAGCTTTTGTAAAAATTTTATAATCGTCGGATTTTGTTGTAACTTTTTGCTGTAATCGTTCGTCTAACACGTTAAGATGAGAATTATGAAGGTTTTTTAATTGAGCAGCCTGATTGTCATCCTAGGGCGCTCTGCTTAAGAGGAGGTATAGAATTCAGCTATGATATTTAGCAAGAAAAAAAAGGATGAGCAACCGGCGTCAGAGCCCGATCTAGTGAAGGAAGAAAAGCAGGATCTGAAACTAGAGAAAGAAGTACATAATGAAAAACTGCTTTCCGTTGTGAATGTTGAACGGGTATTTCAGGCTGGCGGCGCGCCGCTGCGCGTGCTCAAAGGCATTAATATGGAGCTTAGGCAAAATCAGCTCGTTATGCTTCGCGGCCGCTCCGGCTCCGGCAAGACGACGCTGCTGAACTGTCTGGGCGGACTGGATACGCCAACTGAAGGCGAAATCTGGTTTAACGGCAGGCCCTTTCATAAGCTGAGCGACGACAAGCGTACTCTTGTCAGGCGCAAGGAAATGGGCTTTATTTTTCAGGCGTTCGCATTGATGCCGCTGCTGTCTGCGAAGGAGAATGTCGAGCTGTCGCTAAGGATGGCTGGCGTTCCGCGTGGAACGTGGAAGGAACGGGTGGACCACTGCCTGGAGCTGGTCGGCCTTGAGAAAAGGATGAACCATCGTCCCTTCGAGCTGTCCGGCGGCGAGCAGCAGCGCGTAGCTATCGCGAAGGCGATTGCTCACAAGCCGATATTGCTGCTGGCGGATGAGCCGACCGCAGAGCTGGATTCAAACATGGCAGCTCAAATTATGAGTGTTTTTAAAACAATTATTCGCACGGAACAAGTTACGATTTGTATGACGACACATGATCCTACTATTATGGAGGTTGCCGACCATGTCTATGAAATGGTTGACGGGAAATTTATTTAAACGTCCCGCAATAATAAGTCTTGCTGCAATCATGTTAATAACTAGCGGCTGCTCCTTGCTGCCTGCTGAAGAAGAAGAGGAAGTTTTGCCTTCCATTGCTCCGCCCCAAATTTCCAAGAAGCCAGAATATGAAGTAACGACAGATACGCTGGAGACGAAGGTTAACGTAATCGGCAAGCTGATTTCATCCCGCGAGGAGCCTCTCTTTTTCACCCTTGACGGTAAAAACCTGAAAGAGCTGAACATTAAGGTTGGCGATAAAGTGTCCGCGGGCCAGGTTATTGGCCAGCTTGATGTAGATGAGCTAACCAAGAAACTGCGCATGGATAAGCTGGCATTCCGCAAGGAAGAGACGGCGATGAAGGAAGCGCTGAGAACGCGCGATGAGATGGACCCGGTAGAATTTGAAGAAAGATCGATTTTGTTTGAAGAGAAGAAACAGGCACTGGTCGATCAGGAGGCTGACATTGCGAAGGCTACGCTGACAGCGCCGATTAGCGGCACGGTTGTTTCACTCAATGTCGAGAAGGGTGCAGCGATTAAAGCGTACAGCACAATTGCGGTCATTGCCGATACAACGACGCTTATTCCGGCAGCGAAGCTGACGAAGGATGAGCGGGCGAAAATCGTCGTCGGCATGCCGATTGTAGCTGAAATCAGCAATGCTGGCCAGTTCAAAGGTACGGTGAAAATGATGCCGATGACCAATGACGATTCCTCTAGCGGTGGCAACAATGGTGGAGGTGGCAATGGCGGCTCAGGTAGCGGAAATAATACGGATAAAGAGCGCCCGGAAGATTTTATGCAGGTGGAAATTAAGAATTTGCCTAAAAACTTGACTCGCGGTACTCCGCTTTCGATCAGTATTATTACGAAGCGCAAGGAAAACGTCATCGTAATCCCGCCATCTACACTGCGTTCCATTGGATCGCGTACCTACGTGCAAGTCATTGACGCAGACGGAAAACGTGAAGTGGACGTGGAGGTTGGACAGCAGACAGCTACACAAATTGAAATTTTGAAAGGCTTGAAGCCGGGACAGAAAGTTGTAGGTCGATAGCCGATGGGAATACCTCTACTGCGATTTTTGTTCCGCAAAATGTGGAACACCCGTTGGCTGACGTTTAGCGCTTTGGCGGGTCTAACGATTGCGGTTGCTTTTGCAACCAGCATCCCGATGTATGCGGATGGGGCGCTCAAGCGCGTAGTTGCTGCCTCGCTCAAGGAGAAGAGCACCGGCTTGCCAGCAGGCTCGCTGCTGATGCGGTATCAGTCGCCTGGCGGGCAGTCAACCGATCTTTCAGCTTTGACCGAGGTTGACCGATATATTAAAGAGGATGTACCGAATGAAATCGGGTTTGCCTATCAGAACTTTGTTCGCAGCTTATCGCTTCGCGGCGCTGATGTAGTACCAGAAGACCCGACCAAGGTGGATGCGAGCCGTACCCGTCAGATGACATTAATGTCTATGTCGGAGCTGGAAGGCAAAACCGAGATTATGCAAGGACGCTGGTTTACCGACAAGGTCGATAAAGACGGCGTTATGGAAGCGGTCATGCTTGAAGAGGCGATGTACCGCAATGATATTCATATTGGGGATTTATTTGAATACCCGATCTATAGCGGGCTGAATTTGACGCTGCGCGTCAAAATCGTCGGAGCTGTCAAGCCGCTGAATGACACCGATCCTTATTGGTATCAAGGGCTTGAAGGACTAATGAATACGCTCCAGATTAACGAGAACGTATTTATGAAGTCACTGCTGGAGCAGCAAAAAATTCCGCTTAACAATGCAAGCTGGTATTATGCTTTCGATTTGTCTCAGGTGCAGACGAGTCAGCTGTCGCCGCTCGGAAGAACGCTGGACCGCTTGAATATCGAGCTGTATCAGCGTTTGACAGACACGAAGGTGGAAATTTCATTTGCCGATACGCTCATCGAGTTCAAGCGGCAGAGCTTGCAGCTTCAGACGCTGCTGTTCACGCTGGCAGCTCCGATGCTTGCGATGGTGTTTTATTTTATCGCGATGAATGCCCGGCAGTCTCTTGATAAGCAGCGCAGCGACATTGCGGTGCTTCGCAGCCGCGGCGCAGGAACGAGGCAAATCATTTGGATTTATTTGCTGGAGGGCTTGCTGCTTGGGGCGATCGCTTTAGTATGCGGTCCGTTCCTCGGCTGGTTTATGGCGAAAAGCATCGGCTCGGCCAATGGTTTCCTGTCCTTCGTCAATCGGACGTCGATCCCGGTCGGCTTCTCGACTGAGGCGATGATTGCAGGCGTAGCTGCCGTCGTGCTGGCGCTGCTATCGACGATTATTCCGGCGATTATTTATGCCAGATCGTCGATTGTCAGCTACAAGAGAGATTTAGCGCGTTCGGACCGCAGTCCGTTTTGGCAGCGCTGGTTTATCGATGTTTTGCTGCTTGGCGCAGCCGGATATGGCTGGTATATGTTCAATCAGCGCCAAATGCTGACCTTCCAGACTGGACTTACGACGGATCAGCTTAATGTGCAGCCGTTTCTGTTTTTCGTACCGGCTTTATCCATTTTTGCAATGGGGTTGTTTTTCCTGCGGTTGTTCCCGTGGCTGCTGAAGGTGTTTAACTGGCTGGGCCGGAGATTTTTACCCGTTCCGCTTTATTTAACGCTTACCCAGTTGTCGCGTTCTTCCAAAGGCTATTACCCGTTGATGATTTTGCTTGTATTGACACTCGGGCTCGGTGTATATAACGCATCTGCTGCCCGTACGATTGATTTGAACTCGACGGAGCGTACGCTGTATAAATTCGGCACGGATGTCGTCATTCAAACGGTATGGGATGGCACGCCAGAGGTGAAATATACGGGGGGCAGCAATGGAAACGGCGGCGGCAATGGCGGCAGCGGTGGAAATGGCTCCGGCGGCAACGGAGGCGGTTCGTCAGGGGGCGGCTCTGGTGGTGGAGCTGGCGGAGGGTCCGGCGGCGGTGGAGGCGGTGCGCAACAGCCTGTGCCTACGCGCATTTTGTACAGTGAACCGCCTTTTGAGCTGTTCCGCAAAATGGAAGGTGTTGAAGCTGCAGCACGCGTGCTGCAAACGAAAGGGAACATTGTCGTTTCGGGGCGCTCCATTGGTCAGGGCACGGTGATGGGTATCGACAATGTCGATTTCTCCAAGGTAGCTTGGTTCCGCAATGACCTGTTTCCAACACATCCGTTTACGTATTTGAACTATTTGGGCATGTATGAGCATGCGGCGCTTATTCCAACTGGAGTAGCGGAGAAGTATCAGCTTAAGCCGGGAGATACGATGTCGGTTGGCTTTACCGAAGGCAAGCTGGATTTTGTAGTCGTTGGCATCCTGCCTTATTGGCCGACGCAATATCCGGATCAATCGCCGTTCGTCATTACAAATCTCGATTACATTTATGATCAGCTTCCGATTATGCCTTATGAGGTTTGGCTCAAAATGAAGGATGGCGCTAAAGTTGCGCCGATTTTGGAAGAACTGCAAAAGCAGAGCATTGAAGTCGCTACCGTCAAGGACGTACGCAATGAACTGATTATCCAGTCCAAGCTTCCGACCAGAGGCGGCGTATTCGGGATTCTCAGTCTCGGGTTTCTCGTATCCGTCATCGTCACTTTGACAGGGTACGTGCTGTATTGGTTCTTTAATCTTTCAGGACGGGTCGTGCAATTTGGTGTTTTGCGGGCGATGGGGCTGTCGCGCAAGCAGCTCACGGGCATGCTCATGCTGGAGCAGCTGTTTACAGCGGGACTTTCCATCGGTCTAGGCGTTATGATTGGCAAGCTGACGAGTCTATTGTTCCTGCCGTTCCTGCAAACGGCCGAAAATGCGACAGAAACGGTGCCGCCGTTCCGCGTCGTCTTCGAAGCGAAGGATACGAATCAGCTGTTTATCGTCGTCGCTTTCATGATGATTACTGGAGCGCTGCTGCTCTTCCTGCATATTCGCAGGCTGCGGGTGCATCAGGCGGTTAAAATGGGAGAGGAGCGCTAACAGCTATGATCGATTGCGAAGGCTTAGTCAAAATTTACAAAACGGATGATCTCGAGGTTGTCGCTCTGCAGGGTCTTAATCTTAAAGTAAACCCAGGCGAGCTGATGGCGATTATCGGGAACAGCGGAAGCGGGAAGTCGACGCTGCTTAATATTTTGGGCGGCCTCGACCACCCGTCTGCTGGCCAAGTCAGAGTGGGTCCGTGGGATTTGCTGAAAATCACCCCGGACGACCTCGTGAAATACAAGCGGGAAACGGTCGGTTTTATATGGCAAAATAACGCCCGCAACCTGCTGCCGTATTTAACGGCGCTGGAAAATGTGGAAATGCCGATGATGCTTTCGGGCAAGGTCGACCGTGCCTATGCCAAGCAGCTGCTGGAATGGGTAGGGCTCAAGGAGCGGATGAACAACAAGCTCCATCAATTGTCCGGCGGGGAGCAGCAGCGTGTCGCGATTGCGATTTCCTTGTGCAATCGCCCGCAGCTGCTGCTGGCGGATGAGCCGACGGGATCGGTGGATACCGCAACCTCGGATCTGATCATGAATATTTTTCGCAAGCTGAACCGTGAAATTGGCATTACGATTGTTATTGTTACCCATGATCTTTCATTGGCGGGCAAAGTGGACCGTGTCGTTGCGATTCGCGACGGCTTGACGAGTACCGAGTTTATTAAGCGCAATCCCAATATGAATACGGTTGGGGGTGAGGAAGAGCATTCAGGCAAAGGACTTCAGGCTGTTCATGAAGCTTATGTCGTCGTAGACCGGGTGGGAAGACTCCAGGTGCCGAAGGAATATTTAACCACACTAGGCATAACAGATAAAGCGACAATGGAATTTGATGGTGAGCGAATCGTCATTTCGCCGCCTAAATCATTAGGGGGGTAAAATAGGATGGAGAAACGGTTGTCTAATAGAAAAATGATTAAAAAGTGGGTTGTTGTCCCTGCGACACTTATGGTGGCAACGTCGATTTTGGCGGCTTGCAGCGGCGGTGCGCAAAGTACAGCAGAGAAGCATGTTCTGCGTATAGGTGTATTGTATGGGGGAGCAGATAATGAGCCGTATTTCCGTTCGCAATATACCGATACGTATGAAATGATGAACCCGGAGATCGATTTTGAAATCGTAAGCGCAATTGACTACTCGGATATGCGCTACCAGACTCCGGATGAGAACGGCAATATCGATCAACCAGATCCGTATGCGAAAATGAAAGATATGCTGACTGGCGATAATCCTGTCGATGTCGTGGTGCTGGATTACAACATGCTGCGCCGTCTCGTGCAGGATAATCTGCTGAAGCAGCTCGACCCATTGATCAGCCAAAGCAAATTCGATTTGACTGATTATGTGCCGACTGTCATTGATGGCATTAAATCCGCTGGCGACAACAACATCTACGCCCTGACGCCAACGTTCAGCTCATCGGCTCTTTATTACAATAAAAAGCTGTTTGAAGAAGCTGGCGTAGAGCCTCCTACAGACAATATGACCTGGAAGGACATTATGGACAAAGCTCGTCTTGTGAGCAAGGGAGAGGGCGTTGACCGTAAATATGGCATGACCTTCAGCCGTTGGAACGGCGGCGATTTCAACTCTGATATTCAAACCTACAGCTCGGCGCTTCAACTGAAAATGTGGGACGATAAAGGCGAGAAAATGCTGGTCAACACGCCGCAATGGGAAAATGTATGGAATACGGTCTCTAGCTTGTACAGAGACGATGTTGTGCCGGATCAAGAGGATATTAATAAAATCAATGAAGAGCTAAACAAGGAATCCGCAGATGGCAACTACGTTTACAACCCTACACAAGGCGATTTGTTTGCGGGTGGCAAAGTAGCCATGACGATCTCAGATTACAATTATGTGAATGAGCTGAGCAATACGATGAACAATGCTTCCAAAATTAAAGACTTTGAGGCATTTGATTGGGATGTTGTGACCTATCCGACGCATGAGGAGGCACCAGGCATCGGCGGTGCCATTTACTTCAGCCAGCTGATGGGGATTAACAACAACGCTCAAAACTCCGAGGATGCTTGGAAATTCATTCAATTTACAAACAGCAAGGAATGGGCGGAAATGAAGTCCCGCAGCACGTATGAGCTCGTTGCGCGCAAAGAGTTCCTTAAGCCTAAAAACGGCATGAATTACAACATTAATGCCTTTACTGCCCTTAAACCTATTCCGCCGCAAAGCGTCGATACAGAGAAGCTGTACCGCGAAAAGCCGGGCATTTGGGAAGCGCAAAATGCTTCTTACGAGCTGTTCCAGAAGGTCATTAAGGGCGATATAACATCGAAGGAAGCATTAGCCGAGTGGGAAACGAAAGGTAATGCTGTACTGGAGAAGATTAAAAAACAGCCGACCAAGACAGATTCCGGAAAGGCAGCGGAAGCAGGCACGGATGATGCCAGCACCAAGCCTGTAGAGGAAGAAGCTGAAGCAGCAGTACCAGCAGGATAAAAAAAGAGCGTCCCGTAAGAAGCCTGAAATGGCTTTGTACGGGACGTTTGTTTTTGAAGGTATAAATTGTCGATGGATTACTGTATTTAGCCTTTTTTGGGTATTCTAATGAGTGAGGAGGGATACCATTGAGGTGGATCTATTGGGTTCGATTATATGAGACAAAATTTCAGGCAGGCTGCCTTGTGCGGAGAATGGAAAATGACTGGTGGATATATGGCTACGAGTGTCCACAGGAGGTTGAGGTTTTTCGCTCCAAGCGGGGACGTTACGGCGTGAGATTTTTGATTTAATTCAAAAGATTAAAAAAATGAAGAAAAATGCTTGACTTCACTATCTCATATATTGTATATTAATTCATGTCGCCATTTCAAATTGATGCGTTGTACGAATGGAATATACAGCCGCTTTCTATTAAATCGTCTTGCTAGACGTTTTATGAGGGCCCTTAGCTCAGTTGGTTAGAGCGGTCGGCTCATAACCGATTGGTCGGGGGTTCGAGTCCCTCAGGGCCCACCATTGTACACCTCAATCTATTATGCCGGGGTGGCGGAATTGGCAGACGCACAGGACTTAAAATCCTGCGGTAGGTGACTACCGTACCGGTTCGATCCCGGTCCTCGGCATACCGAAAACACCTTGAGATCCCTTGATACATAAGGGGTCTTTTGTTTTTGTATGGCGCTTTTTGATTCGACAAAATCAAGAAGAATGGGCGTCGTTTTTGCCGTTGGGGACGGATTGGGGACGAACTTTTGGGTCGAACTTATCAAGGTGCGAAGCGGTCTTGCGGCTGAGCTTTTTTGTCACGTGGGCATACGTATCGCTGGTGACTTGCGATGTAGCATGTCTCAGTCGGTGTTGTATCTCTTTAATAGATGCACCTTGCTCTAGTAAGTACGTTGCATTCGTATGCCGTAGGCCGTGCAGGGTTACATATCGGAACCCGTTTTTCTTACACCAGTTTTCCCACCTTTGGGTCGGCGTTGTATGATAGTATGGTTTACCCAATCCAGAGTGAAAAACGAAATTGCGATCCCCACCTTCCCACTTGTCCATCAGTTTCAATTTAAGCTTTCGGTTTGCTTTGATGTGAGCGGCCAACTCTTCCATATACCACAGTGGCATGTCCACATAATCGTTAGATGCTTCGTTCTTGGTGTCAGTAATGTCGGCTTGACTGTTTTCGGTGTTCGATATACTCTCATCGATCCGCAGCCGACAATTCACGAAGTCGCAGTCATCAATCTCAAGTGCGATCAACTCGCCGCGTCTAAAGCCTCCCATAATTGCCCCAAGAAAATACATACGCCATACCGATTTAGTTTCAAGCAGCGCATCAATTACTGCTGTCGCTTCATCATCTTCGTAGTAGTTTTTCCGATCCTTTCGCGCCTTCTTATCTTCTTTGCTAATCTGAGGTCGCTTAACACCATCCAGCGGATTTACTTTGAGTACGTTCCACTCAACGGCTCTCGCGAACACACTATTCGTTACGTCATAGGTATATTGAATCGTCCGGGATGATAACGTGTCTTTACCTCCTCGTTTGTCTACGCGCGCGCCTGGCTTACGTAGATCAGCAAACATTTTAACCAATTGCATCGTTGTAATTTCGTCGATGCGTTTGTGCCCAATTCTGGGCAATACGTGGTTATTGATCTTCGAACAGTGTGACTTTAGAGTGGTCCCATTTTTTAACTCTATCGCAGCATACTTTGGTATCCATTCCTTCTCATAAAAATCTTTGAATGTTAGTTTAGCAGGTGCGATATAGTTCCCGCTCAATACGTCTAGTTTGAACGCTGCTAATTGGTCATCCAGATAATCTTTCAAGCGTTTTGTTGTTCTTAGCAGCGCCTCGTCTTCAATTGTGACTGTTTGGCGTGGCCGGTTGCGGGTGCCGTCAGCATTTAGGCCAAGGTCTACAGTTAACCTCCAGGTATTTTCTCCTCGTTTTTCGATGCTTCCTTTTGCCATCTTTTTTCCTCCAATAGAACGTATGTTCTTTTTTGATGTATGATAAACAGCCTTTAGGCCGGAAAGCGCGAAAGGGTAGGATCTCATTTCGTGTATTAATCTTGTTAAATTAATTCTACAACGCCTAATGGGTCAAACAGCACAATATGGTTGTCGTCGGCCTTAACTGATAATCCGTATTTTTCGGTATAGCGATCAATAGCTGCCTGTAAAAAGTCTTCTGTAACGCCTAAAAATTCTGCCAGATCATATCGGCCTGATATTCGGGCATGGTGGGCTTGTACAATGCGATCCAAAGGAATCATACACTGATAAGCCCACTGCCTGGCCCGCAGCTCTTGTTTGCGGTTCTGGATGTTGGATTGATCAAGGATGTTGCCTGAGCTGGTATGGTAATGGGCAATTTCTTCTGCAATGACGCAAGCCTTAGCCACTTCTGACTGATCTTTATTTATGAAGATAACTTTATCGGCGTATAGCCCTTTAATGCGAGGAGTCATTTTCTTCTCGAATACAATTACATCATGCCGTGTAGCCTCCATTAACAGAGCGTCATAATTCATTCATTGTCCGCCCTTCTGCCGCTTCATTTTCACGAATTGCTTGAACTGTTCTATCTCCGCAAGTTCTTCCTCCGACCAGTCTTCCCCGACATGGTGAGCTGCGATGGTTTCGGGTTCGTAGAATTTCTCATCTGCAAAAGCTTCTTCAGCTGTCATCGATGGCCCGTTGTATGCAGGTGGTTCTTGTCTTGCCAAGGCGGCTCGAATAGGTATATTGCTAATATGAAGAAATTTAGCCACTTTATCTATCGATTCGTAATCCCACGGGCCAGGAACTAGATCATCGATACTGGTAAGGTACTCTGTAGTTAGACTGGTTCCTTTAGCTAAGTCCTCATAACTAAACTTATAAGTTTCGAGTAGCCCTTCAATAATCTCGCTCACCCACGGTTGTGTAATATCTTCAATCGAAACATCTAAAGTTTTAGCTATAGAATTTAGCGTGTCAATTTGAGGGTTCTTTGTTGTTCCGTCTAAAACCTTTATTAGGGTTGTATACGGAACACCGGATAGTTTCGCCAATTGGTACCTAGAGACTCCTTTTTTCTCAATCAACTTTACAATTCTATTTGCAATGCTCATTTGTACTCTCCTCACATATTCAATTATATCCCTATGAGGTAATAATATAACGGAATTAGGTACTAGGTCAAGTAATCAGAAGAAATTAGGAGAAAAACGAAACTTACATACCTAAAACGGTAGTATTTGATATTTGATACATACCTAATACGGTAGTATATTTGTTTCAGGAGGTGAACGAACATGGGAACAGCAATTAAGGGGAATGTGGACAGGTTGCTTAAGGAAAAGGGCTGGACGCGCTATCGCCTCAGCAAGGAAAGTGGAGTTTCAATGACCGTCATCTACAGCTTGGATAAAAAAGAATCTGGCCCTACGGCTGACACCTTGGTAAAAATGGCAGACGCATTGGGTTCAACCGTGGACGCATTGGTAAGATAGCTGATTTGGGTCATTAGCGGCCCTGAACTCTCCGCTTTGAAGGCGGTTAGTCAGTAAAATCCGTAGCGCAGACGTAGTAATTCACCGATACGCTTACCTTATTACAGGAAGGGGAAATAAAGATGTTTGAAATTACGATTGTAAATCAGAACGGCCAACTGCTCATGGATAGTCGAAATGTCGCTGAGCTGACAGGTGCGAGACACGATAATCTATTGCGAGATATTCGCGGATATATTAAATCTTTCGACGCACTCAAATCTGAGGACGTTGAGAGCGGTAAGGATTACGTAAAGATGGCAACAGAATTATTCAATAGGACACACGGTACAGTTGAGGGAGTTTCGAAACATTTTTTCATCGAGAGTAGTTATGTTGACGGGAAGGGCGAGCCACGACCTTGTTATCTCCTAACCCGCAAAGGCTGTGACATGGTAGCAAACAAAATGACGGGTGATAAAGGCGTGCTCTTTACAGCTGCATACGTAACTAAGTTTGAAGATATGGAAAAACAACTTATGTTTCAACTGCCATCTACCTATAAAGAAGCATTGCTGCAATTGGTCGAGCAAGTTGAACAAAACGAAAAGCTTCAAACAACTAATATGGTTCTCGTACAGCAGAACAACGAGCTTAAACCCAAGGCTTCCTATTATGACATGGTGCTCCAAAACAAATCGCTTCTATCAGTTTCCAAGATTGCGAAGGATTACGGCTTGAGTGCTATGGCTCTGAATAAGAAGCTTTATGAACTTGACGTTCAATTCAAGCAAGGTGACATTTGGTTACTCTATGCAAAATACCAAGATAAGGGATACACGCAAACCACGACTCACGTGATTGATGCTGATAATTCAAGGGTTAGCACTAAATGGACCCAAAAGGGTCGATTATTCATTTATGAATTATTGAAACAAAAAGGATTTCTGCCTGTGATCGAAAGAGAGGTAGCGGGGTGAACCTATCAATCGAAGCAGCCATTCGTGCCATTATCGCAGAGGAAGTCGCAGCAGCTGAACAGAGGATACGTGAAAGCCTGAATGTTCAATCGGATGTAACACTTACGTTCCAAGAAGCATTGAAATACTTGGGGATGAGTGAATACACGCTGCGGAGAATGTGCCAAGCCAAAAAGCTGCCATACCGGATAGTTGGAGCAGATGGCAGTAAGAATCCGCGCTATCTTTTCAGCTCCAGCAGCCTAGATAAGTGGATGAAACAGCAAGAAGAATCTAACTACAAGCCGAATCAACCCTAAATAGAAGGGAGGTGAGTAAGCCAAATGGCTATGACATGGCGAAGGTATGACCTGCAGCGCATGCGTTGGCGGCTGATTAACTATCCACACCTTGCTGAGCCGGACGTATTGCCGGCAGCGCTGGACTGGCTTGACGGAGAGATTGCAGCAATGAAAAAGGCTGCTACGGATCCGACTCCGTAACAGCCCAAAGAAACAATTTGAATAGGGCTATTGTATCACGCAATGGCCTTGAACGGAAGAGGGCGGCTCATTTGAATGCGGAACCTGCTCATTTAGAAAATGTGATTGACCAGCATCTTTATCTCGTTCGTTATGCTATTGGGCGTTATCGCTGGGCTATTGGTCAGCATGGCATTGCAAAGGAAGATTTGGAGAGCGAGGCAACAATTGGGCTGATTAAGGCCCACAAGCGCTTTGATCCAAGCCGCCTAAATAGCCGCGGCCAATCAGTAAAGTTTTCATCATTCGCGCTGCCATATATCCTGGGCGAGATCGGAAAATATTTGTGGAAGTACCAGCCGATTAAAGTTTCGCAGGCTGTCTACAACCTTGCTGGGAAAATCCTGAAACAAGGTCTAACGGAGCAACCAGCAGCTGAAATAGCGCAGCAGCTACAGGCGAATGAATTGGCTGCACAGCGAGCTTTGAATTACTTACGTGAATCTAAACCTTCTTCATTGGATGCACCGCTAGGCGAGGATTGTGGCACGTTATGCGATGTGCTGCCAGAGGAAATAGACGACACGGAGGCAAATGTTTCGTTGTTTGTGAACGAGCTGAGCCAGGTTGAACGCAAGATACTTCAATTATTGAACAAGGGCATGGATCCGACTGCAGCAGCTCCCAAATTAGGATTGTCCACGACGCGCATGAAAATTGCGGTGGCTGAGCTGCGCAGGAAGGCTAGTAGTCATTTTGATTATAAGGGGGATGCTGCTGTGAAGAAATTAACGAAAGATGCCTATGCGGCCTGCAAGGCGCGTGGCGTTGCTGATACCGAAATCGCCAAGGAATTTAAGGTGTCTAAGACATTCATTTATGAAAGTAAAAAATCATGGGGTTTAGTCGGCATGTCCAATAAGTCAACGAAAGGTGGTCAAGGATCTGACGATCCAAGTGTTCAGGATCCGCCGATCGTATCACATCAACCTGAAAAAACGGCTGAATTTTGGATGGGACGCTTTGAGGCGTCGCAAATGGAGTTTGAAAAAGCTGCGAATCGGGTGTCTGATCTGGAACGTGAAAACGGGCTGCTGAAATCGTTACTCAAAAACTATCTTTAATTGGAGGGTACAAGGATCATGATCAAAATTAATAAATTGGAAGTCGAAAATATCAAGCGGGTAAAGGCGGTCAAAATTGAGCCGACAGCTTCCGGCCTGACTGTCGTAGGCGGACGCAACAATCAAGGGAAAACCAGTGTGCTCGATGCTATTGCTTGGGGGCTTGGTGGCAACAAATACCGTCCGACTCAAGCGGAGCGCGATGGATCGGCAGTACCGCCTTATCTCCACATCGTACTCAGCAACGGCCTAATCGTTGAGCGGAAGGGGAAGAACAGCGACCTCAAGGTTATTGATCCGAACGGCCAGAAGGGTGGCCAGCAGCTGCTCGACAGTTTAGTTGAAGAGCTGGCCATTGATTTGCCCAAGTTTATGAATGCTTCCAATAAGGAAAAGGCCAACATCCTGCTGCGGATTATCGGAGTCGGTGACAAGCTGCAGGCGCTGGAAGCACAAGAACAGGAAGTCTATAACAAACGGCACACAATCGGGCAGATAGCCGACCAGAAGGCCAAGTTTGCCAAGGAGCAGCCGTATTATACGGACGCACCAAAGGAGCCTATATCCGCGTCGGAGCTGATTAGTCAGCAGCAAGGTATTATGGCGCGTAACGGAGATAACCAGCGCAAGCGGCAGCAGCTGACACAGATTCAGGCTGCATATGCCAGCCAGGGGCAAGAGGTAAGCAGGTTAAATGCCCTTTTGTATGAGGCCAATTTGAAATATGAACAGCTTTCAAAAGATTTAGAGATTGCGCAGAAGGACACGCTTGACCTTCAAGACGAATCGACGGCGGAACTGGAAGCCAACATTCAGCAGATTGACACTATCAATCGCAAGGTGAGAGCGAATCTAGATAAGGACAAGGCAGAGGCGGATGCAGGCGACTACCGTGTTCAATACGATGCTTTAACGGTAGACATTAACCGGATCCGCGAGCAGAAAGCGGAGCTGCTGAATAACGCAGCGCTACCGCTGGAAGGTCTGTCCGTTGAAGGGGGGGAGTTAATCTACAAAGGGCAGAAATGGGGGAACATGAGCGGTTCCGATCAACTCAAGGTATCCACGGCCATTGTGCGGAAGCTTAAGCCTGAATGCGGCTTTATCCTGCTGGACAAGCTCGAACAAATGGATTTACAGACGCTGCAAGAGTTTGGCAGCTGGCTTGAGCAAGAAGGGCTGCAGGCAATTGCAACGCGTGTCAGCACCGGCGACGAATGCAGCATCATTATTGAAGACGGCTATGTTGCGGGGCAGGAGCTGCCGGAAGAAAAGAAAACTTGGAAAGCAGGTGAGTTCTGATGCAAGTCATCAGTGGCAAAGTAGAAAAGGCCAAGAAGGTTGTTATTTACGGTCCGGAGGGAATTGGTAAATCCTCTCTGGCAGGGCGGTTTCCACGTCCTATCTTTATTGATACAGAGGGCAGCACAACAGAAATGGAAGTTGATCGGCTGCCGAAGCCGTCGAGCTGGGAAATGCTTAAGCAGCAGGTCGTATGGGTTAAGCAGCAGGGCAGCAGGTTCGGAACGCTTGTGCTAGACACGATTGACTGGGCAGAAATGCTTTGCGTAGAAGGGGTTTGCTCAGCTCATCAGAAAAAGGGCGTCGAGGATTTTGGATACGGTAAGGGCTATATCTTCGTGGCCGAGGAATTTGGACGCTTTCTGAATCTGCTTAGCGATGTTATTGAATCCGGTATTCATGTTGTCCTGAATGCTCATGCTCAGATCGTGAAGTTTGAGCAGCCTGATGAAATGGGTGCCTATGATCGGTATCAGCTTAAGCTTGGCCCGAAAACAGGATCCCGAACAGCTCCACTTGTCAAAGAGTGGGCCGACATGGTTCTCTTCATTAATTACAAGACGTTCAGTGTGGCTACAGACGAAAAGGGCAAGAAGCATAAAGGCCAGGGCGGCACGCGGACGGTCTACGCTACGCATCATCCGGCGTGGGACGCCAAGAACCGCCATGGCCTGCCTGATGACTTCCCGCTGGACTATGCCCATATCGCCCATATTTTCGAGAAGGGGGCAGCGGTTGGCGGCAATCCTCCATCACAGCCTGCACAACAAGCATTTGGACATATGACAGGGGGAGAAACAATTCCACAAACACAAGCTCCCGCCGTGTCACCGCCAGTAGAACCACCTGCAGCGCCGCCTGCTCCACCGACAAGTCAGCAACAACCGGCACCTGCTCAGAATGCTCAGCCTGCAGGTACGCAGCCTGATCCAGCTATTCCACGTCAGTTGTACGATTTGATGGTGCAGTATCAAGTGTCTGAGCCGGAAATTCAGATTGTCGTAAGCAACAAAGGCTATTACCCGATGAACACGCCGATTGTTAACTATGATCCTAATTTTATTGATGGCGTTTTGGTCGGTGCATGGCCGCAAGTGTTCGAAATGATCCAAGCAACCAGAGAGCTGCAACCATTTTGATAACAAACATTAGGAGGATTAATACATGACTATAAATAATGAACGTGAACTGGGTTGGGACGACACCATTGAAAAAGACGGTGGGGGCGGCTTCGTGCTGCTTCCTGTGGGGGACTATTTTTTCACTGTTGCTAAATTTGAGCGTGGGCGGTTTAGTGGTAGTGAAAAAATGCCAGCCTGCAATCAAGCCAAATTGGAATTGACTGTCCATTCCCAAGAGCATGGAGACGTGACTGTATTTCACAACTTGTATCTGCATACCAAGACAGAGGGGTTGCTTTCCAATTTCTTCTCTGCTATTGGTCAGAAGCGTAAGGGCGAGACGTTGCGGATGAACTGGAACGCGGTCATTGGTTCGAAGGGAAAAGCGAAAATTGAAGTCCGGGAATATAAGAGCAAAGGTGAGGATCGGGCTGCTAATCAAGTAAAAACCTTTTTTGCCTATGAAGATGCGTTTCCGGCAGGGCAGCCGCAAGGATATCAGCAACAGGCACCACAACAGTCGTATCAGCCACCTCAGCAGCAGCCATATCAACAGCAACCACCGCAATATAATCCAGCGCCGTTCCCAGGCCAGACAGGTCAACCACAGCCGCCACAACAAGGCGGATGGGCGCCGGGCCAATTCTAGGAGGTATCGACTCATGAAGCTAAGAGATTATCAGCAACAGGCCCGCGAGTCTATACATGCGGAATGGGATAAGGGGATCAGGAGAACGTTGCTGGTCCTTCCTACTGGATGCGGCAAGACTATCGTATTTTCAAAGGTAATAGAGGACCGGGTAGTATTGGGCGAGCGTGTGCTCGTCCTTGCCCACCGGGGCGAGCTGCTGGACCAGGCATCAGACAAGCTTGAGAAATCAACTGGCTTGAAAACGGCGAGGGAGAAAGCGGATCAGACATCAGTAGGGAGCTGGTTCAGGGTTGTAGTCGGCAGCGTCCAGACACTAATGAGAGATAAGCGGTTGAGGCAATTTGCTGCAGATCATTTTGACACAATTATCATCGACGAGGCGCATCATTGTATATCCGATGGTTACCAGCGCGTGTTGCAGTATTTTGAGGGGGCTAACGTCCTGGGCGTTACGGCCACGCCGGATCGGGGAGACATGCGTAATCTGGGCAGTTACTTTGAAAGCTTGGCTTTCGAATATTCGCTACCGAAGGCGATAAAATCAGGCTACCTTAGCCCCATCAAGGCAATGACAATTCCGCTGCAGATCAATCTATCAGCAGTTGGCCAACAGGCCGGAGACTTTAAAGCTAGCGAGCTGGGCACAGCTCTGGATCCTTATTTGGATTCCATCGCCGCCGAAATGTGGAAGGTGGCCAAGGACCGTAAAATCGTTGTATTCCTACCGCTGGTTAAAACTAGCCAAAAATTTACTTCTATATTAAATGCCATTGGATTTAAGGCTGCCGAGGTAAACGGAGATTCACAGGACCGTTCGCAGATATTAGCAGACTTTGATAGCGATAAATATAACGTGCTTTGCAACAGCATGCTGCTGACAGAGGGCTGGGATTGTCCAAGCGTCGATTGTGTCGTTGTCTTGCGGCCTACGAAGGTACGCAGCTTATACAGCCAGATGGTGGGGCGTGGTACCCGACTATTCCCCGGCAAGACGGAGCTTCTTCTATTAGACTTCCTTTGGCATACGGATAAGCATGAACTTTGTCATCCGGCCCATTTAATCGCAGAAAATGAAGAAGTAGCCCAAGCCATGACAAAGCAGATCGAGGAAGCGGGCATTCCGCTTGATCTGGAAGACGTTGAGAAGCAGGCTGCCGAGGATGTAGTTGCCCAGCGTGAGGAAGCTCTGGCCAAGATGCTGAATGAAATGAAACGTCGGAAGGCTAAGCTGGTGGATCCGCTGCAATTCGAAATGAGCATCCAGGCGGAGGATTTGGCTAGCTATGTACCAGCATTCGGATGGGAAATGGGTCCGCCGAGTGATAAGCAAATTCAGACGTTGGAGAAACTTGGAATATTGCCGGATCAGGTAGACAATGCCGGCAAGGCAACAAAGCTGCTTGAACGCCTGGACAAGCGCCGGGAAGAAGGTTTGACGACGCCTAAGCAGATCCGCTTTCTTGAAGGCCGTGGCTTTGAACACGTCGGAACATGGCAATTTGAAACGGCTAAAAAAATGATTGACCGGGTAGCGGCCAATGGCTGGAAAGTTCCGGACGGAATCGATCCTAAAGAATATCACGGGGAGTAGTGGCCGAGGCGGAGAGGAGCGTTTAAATGAACAATCATAAAATTAAAGTCGTGGGCGGAACGATCTTGTATGACAAGCTGACATCGTTATCGGACGAAAAAATGCGGGATGTAGCCAAAGCACACATATGGCTGCAGATGCTGAAAGATATACAGGTGCCCGTGAAATGGTCCAGGCCTTATAAGCATGGAACGAAAATCAAGTTTAACTTTCCTCAATCGCAAAAAGAATGGGACGATTCTCTTGCTGAATTAAAAGGTTACATTGTCACAGTGAATGAGAAGCACGATTTAGATATGAGTATCGGTGAAAATTGAAATCTGGGAGGCGGACAAGATGAAAGCCATTACGATCATACAGCCATGGGCGACATTGATAGCGCTTGGCGAAAAGAAATTTGAAACGCGCAGCTGGTCCACAAAACATCGCGGCGAGTTGGCCATTCATGCTGGCAAAAAGGTTGATCGTGAAGCCTGTGAAACGGAGCCGATCAAGTCCGCGTTGGCCAAGTACGGTTACACAGCAGACAACCTGCCTACAGGAGCCATTGTGGCCACGTGTCAGCTTGAGGAATGCTGGCAGATTGAAAGATTGAATTGGAAGGCAGTTACAAAGCCGGTTCAATTTACTGCTACTAATGGTCGTCAAAGTCTATGGGCCGGATGCATTGAAGGAAACAAAGAATACCATTTTGGAAATTATGAGCATGGACGATACGCTTGGGAATTATCTGATGTTAAGCGGCTAGTGAAGCCATTCCGGGCTAAGGGCCAACAAGGATTATGGAATTGGTAATCTGTCAAAATTGAGCAACTTGGAGGGGTGATAGAACGATGGCAAAATTCATTGTTACTTATGAAAATGGTCGAATCAAAAAGGAAATTACGTTTCGCGGCGAGGTATATACCGTCACAATGGGGTCGTGGGATGGCTGCAGCCGAACGGCAGAGGAAAAGGCGTTCAATCATCAGTTTGAAGAACGTCATCCAGAAGACAGGGATTTGGAAGAAATCGCAAGCCTGATGGATGATATGTCATTCGGCAGTTGGGATGATATCGAAGAGTCATTAAAGGAGTTGGCTAAATTTGAGCAAAACAGTGCTGTTTGATGTTGATAAAGATATGGTTTCGAATCTTGCTGGACATATTGCACAGAAAAATGAGGATAGCTTGTTGGTGATTGCGCCTTTTACGGGAAACGTGTCCATTCATGCGCCTGCTAAAAAGGGCAAGAACAAAGGTTATCACCGCATAAAATTGGAAGTCTGGATTGAAGAGGGCGCCATTATTGGCGAAAGTGCTCTGACTGACTTCGGCGCATTTGCTGTGCTGCGGCTACCAAAGGCAAGGGTGCAGGATCATCTAATAAATAAATTAAAGTAACGAAAGGAAAAACCTATGGAACATAAAATAGACCTCATTGCGCTGCTGGCCTACGTTGATCCGGCGTTCCTATCTTACCAGGAATGGGTCAACGTAGGCATGGCCCTCAAATACGAGGGCTATACAGCCAGTGATTGGGATTCGTGGAGTCGGCAGGACGGTGGGCGTTACAACCCGGGCGAATGTTTTAAAAAGTGGACGAGCTTCGAGGGATCCGGCACACCAGTAACTGGCGCGACCATTACGCAAATGGCGAAAGACAATGGTTGGATGCCGCGGTCATTTGATCGTGAAGACCGGGAGCTGGGCTGGGATGACGAGATTGCCGGAGGCGATTATGTCGTCGTAGACAAAAACTGGATAGAAGGCAAGGAGATCCACGAGCCGGCAACATGGAATCCGGTCCAGCAGCTCACCACTTACCTGCAGACGTTGTTCGAGGCTTCCGAAAACGTCGGCTACGTCACGGATACCTGGCAAAATGAAGACGGCAAGTATTTGCCTACTAAAGGCGCATCGGATCGGACGGCAGGCGAGCTAATTGAATTGTTGCATTTATGTGAGGGCGACATTGGAGCGGTCCTGGGCGATTACAATCCAGAGGCGGGCGCGTGGATCCGCTTCAACCCGCTCGACGGCCAAGGCGTCAAAAACGACAACGTAACGGAGTTTAGGTATGCGCTTGTGGAAAGCGACACGATGGAAATTGAAAAACAGAATGCCATTATGCGCGAACTGGAATTACCAATCGCTGTCATGGTATACAGCGGCGGCAAGAGCCTGCATGCTATCGTGCGGGTGGAGGCTGCCAATTACGATGAATATCGAAAACGCGTTGATTACCTGTACAACGTGTGCAAGCGGAACGGGCTGCACATCGACAATCAAAATCGTAATCCGTCCAGGCTGTCACGGCTGCCAGGCGTCGAGCGGAATGGCAAGAAGCAATTTATCGTGGATACGAATATTGGCCGAGCAACATGGGCCGAGTGGCATGAGTGGATTGAGGGCGTTAACGATGATTTACCGGATCCGGAGAGTCTAGCGAATTACTGGGACAACATGCCGAAATTGGCACCGCCATTGATTGAAGGTGTATTGCGACAGGGTCACAAAATGTTGATGGCCGGACCGTCAAAGGCTGGCAAGTCGTTCTTGCAGATTCAGTTAAGCATTGCCATAGCAGAAGGGGTTAAGTGGTTAGGATGGCAATGCACACAGGGGCGGGTGCTCTACGTTAACTTGGAATTAGATAGCGCAAGCGCTTTGGATCGATTTAAGAATGTGTATATAGCGCTTGGTGTTCCTCCTATGAACATTGACAAAATAGATATCTGGAACCTGCGGGGCAAGTCGGTACCGATGGACAAGCTTGCGCCGAAGCTAATTAGGCGAGCGGCCAAGAAACAATATATTGCGGTCATTATCGATCCGATTTATAAGGTCCTTACAGGCGATGAAAACAGCGCCGATCAGATGGCTCACTTCACGAACCAATTCGATAAGATAGCCACGGAGCTGGGTGCCAGCGTTATCTATTGCCATCATCATAGCAAGGGTTCACAGGGCGGCAAAAAATCGATGGACCGGGCCAGCGGCAGCGGCGTATTTGCCCGCGATCCTGACGCACTTATCGATTTAGTAGAGCTTGATTTAACGGAAGATTTATTAAAGCAAGAGGAGAACAAAGCCATTTGTCAGGTGTACAAACGCTTCTTTGCTCAGTACAACCCGCAATACCTGCAGCAATCTGTGTCCCAGGATGACGAGCTGAGCGCCAGAGCAATGGAGGAACATGCTAAACGTGCCCTATACAATGATGCACAGGCTGCAGCTCAAGCGGAGGTTCAACTGGCGACTAAGGCAGTACAAGCAAGGTCTGCATGGCGCGTGGAAGGAACGCTGCGGGAGTACGCCAAATTCGCGCCGGTTAACATGTGGTTTCAGTATCCTGTGCACCGTGTCGATGACGTAGGCAGCCTCAAGGACATCAATCCGGAAGGTGACGGACCGCAGCAGCCGCCTTGGAAAAAGGCTACGGATAAACGGAAAGCCAAGGCTAAAGAGGAGCGGCGAAGCAAAGCCGAGGAATTTGAGGACGCCGTGGTTAATTGCAACATGGGTGAGCCGCCAACGGTCAAGGATCTCCAAGAGTGGTTTTCAACCACTGGAAAAGAGATACCGGATCGGACAATTAGAGGCTGGGTTACAAAATTTGGATACATGATCGATAAGAACAATGGAAATGTCATTGTGAAGAACGACGGCAATGATCATTAATTTTATGGTCATGACCGCACGGCTACAATCATCAAAAACGTGATCAATTCCGAGCGGCGAACACCATAAAACAATGGTCATTGTCGTTGAAAATGAATGCCCTTATATATACACGCGATTGTATGTATAAACTTAATGACTAATCTACTAAGGTAACCGGTAGGGAGAGAGAAGGTCGCCGCTACTGATTCCGCGGCGCCCCCTTCCTCCCACAGCCTTAGCGGTTGCGCAAGAAAAAAAGAAAAGAGGATGATAAAAGTGGGAAAAAAATATTGGGAAGTTGAAACGCCAGAAACAATAGAGTTTGGAAATAATTTCATGCGTTGTTACGACAAGGCTGGGAAGCTTCAATTCGGAATAAAATTAAACGGGAACTATATCGTCAAATTTGTTATCGATCGGAAAGAGTTGTTCGCCGATAATCAGGCTGCTGATTATTTGCGAGCATTGCTGAACGAATGGGAAGATATGGTCGAGGAACAAGGCGATGACGACTGAGTTCTTCATGGCGATGAAACCCCCGACGATTACACACCAGCAAAAGCAGGTCGCGGTTATAGACGGTAAGCCTGTCTTTTTCGAGCCTCCCGAATTGAAAGTAGCAAGAGTTAAGCTGATGGCGCACCTTGGGCCTCATAAGCCAGACAAGCCATATAGGGGCGCTGTGCGCCTGATGGTGAAATGGTGCTTCCCGCTTGCTGGCAAGCATACAGATGGCGAGTACAAGGATACGAAGCCGGATAACTCAAATATGCAGAAGCTGCTTGAGGATTGCATGGAGGATCTGGGCTATTTCAAAAATGATTCTCAGATTGCTAGTTTGATCGTCGAGAAATTTTGGGCATCACGGCCGGGTATCTATATTCGGCTGGAACAGTTATAGCCTATGGATCGCAAATTAGACTATAAGGCCTTTTACGACGATATCGTTGCTTGGATTGCCGATGTCAACATGGCAGTTATGCGGGCTGGCCCAGATAGTTCAGAATTTTGGATATGGATTGCTGATTCAAGCGGATTCATATGCCGGAAATATAACGATAACCGGCTGGTCGTCAAGCAAATGGTCATGTTGGTGGAATGGATGGAAGAAGTTTTTGAACAAAGAAAAAATAAGGGAGCGAATTAAATATGACATTGAAATTGAGCATTGTAGATGGGGTAAAGTCGGTTGATCTTGAGCTAGAGCAAACAGAATCGGGACATGTTACGGCGGTAATTAACGGGGCATTCAGCGTTTTCGGAGTGAATCTGGCGAGTGTGCCGGCGCCTGCTACGGAAGTGATTGCTCCTGAGCTTACCATTACCAAAACGGATTTAGATTTTATATTTGGGCCTGAACGCCCGGATCTGAAAGCGAAGCAAGTGAAAGAAATTGAACAGGCTAAAGAGGAACTGACGAAGAAAGCATATCCTGTTCCAGAATTTCCGCCTGTACCTGTGGCGAAAGTGGAGATTCCTGCGAAGGAGCGCCCGCGTACACTCCCGCTAATCGGATCCGCCAGAACGCCCATGGTATCGCTAGAAGAAAAGATACAGGCCGTGATTAATACGGGAGAGGCGAGGCCTGTTCATTGGGAAACAGGAATCAAATTCAAAGAGGGCATCCCGCATTACAGATGCTATTACCGCTGCAAATCCTGCGGGAATAAAGGGAATCACTATATTAAATTGGACGATACAGAGGTCACATGCCACAATTGCAAATCAGCTTATTCCGTCTTATCGGCAACTGGCGTGGAGCAAGATGGCATTCCTGAACGCGACGGCTTTGGAAACTTTTTCGTTTCAGGCAGACTGCTGTAATCATGGATATGCATAACGCAACGCTTGAGCAGTTAGTTAACATCCGTTATTGCGATGAGGAGGCGCCGCTGGCTGATAAAGCAGCGGCAGAGGCGGAAATAATTCGCCGGCAGCAGCTTGAGGCCGAATCGTCCGATCAGGACTTTCTGGCTTGGGATCCGCATCCGCTGCCGGAAATAGGCGACTAGGGGGAAGCATCATGAAAACTGAAATTGTGAATAAAGAGGAGCTGCGCAAATTATTTTTGGAGGGCCTGCCGCTTGCTGAGATTGCGAAGAAGCTAGGCAGCACGTATGGCAGCATCCGAACGATGATTTATCATGAACGGCAGCGCAAGCCACATGAATGGCCGCTGCGAATCAATTACCCTGGTAAATCAGCAGAGCCGCCGCTCATGATGCACCTATACGAGTGTCAAGATTGTGCGCTAGATTTTGCGGTCGAGGATTACGAGGATGCGGACCATTCCGCTACGGTATGTCCGATCTGCCATAGCGATGAGTATCTACAGGAGCGCGGTTACGGGCAATTTACGGTTACTTCGGCGCCTTTGCGTGAAGTGACTTAAGCAAATATAGGAGGCGGACAGGGTGAAAGTGAAATGGACAATGAGCAATGGATATCCTGGTGCGATACAGAGCGGGACAATTGAAATTGCCGAGGAAGAGTTGGAAGGTCTTAGCGATGATGAGCGTGAGTCGTATATCGGTGAAGCAGTTTGGGAAGATGCCGTCCAATATGTTGATACAAGCTGGGAGATTGAAGAATAGGGGGGGCAAGGCTGTATGAACATGCAAAAAGCAGTGGAGCAGCTTAAGGATTATAAACAACTACAGGCTAGAATGCAGGTGCTGAGTAACTACAGCATCGGATCAGGCATCACACTTAGCCGTTTAAATGGGGACGATCAACTACAGGATTTGCATCGGCGCTTACGCGGATTGCCAAGCTATATGTACTTGTCAGCGCGAGAACAGCGGTTAGAAACAACAGCGCATGCATACCTAAAACAATACCCAGCAGGAATTAAAAGCCAGTTGAAGGCTATACCGGAATATGGAGCTGACGCGGAGGACGATAAAATCCTGCAGGAGTTACGCAATAAAATAAAAAAAGTCATTGATGCGAGAGGGTATGGTGTTCGCGACGACCTGGATGCGGTTTTGGAAAGACTTAGTGAGCTTCAAGATATTCAAGACGAGATCAAGCGAATCGATACGGTGCTGGAGGCACTTCAACGCTATAAACCGGAATATGAGCGTCTGATCCGATTGCAATACATTGAGGGCACCACGGTATCGCGAGCGGCGATAAAGTTATGCGTAACAGAGCGCACGTTCAGACGATGGAGAGACAGGGCATTGCAAGAATACTTAAAGTTGTCCGTTTAATGTCCTGCTATTGTCCGCATAGGTATCTTTTTTATCCTGTAAACCCGTAGTAATATGATATTGTCAAACGAAATGAGTAGACTTAAGCCGCTGGTCCACAGCAAGCCAGCGGCAAAGTGTCACATTATCACCGGTGCTTAACATGATATTCATAACCTTTTTCCTTACCGCTTCTTCGGAGGCGGTATTTTTGGTATATTTCGAGGCCAATCGGACTAAACTAGTAGAAAACGTACTAGATTAGGAGAGAGGCTGATGAATGAGCGGCAATACGCAATGTGGCTATCTAGTATAAAGCCAGGAGACACGGTCTGTTATTATCAGCAGGGCGAGGCTGTGCCGTTAAAAGTCACGCAGGTACACAAAAGCAAAAATGTGTACCACACTTGCGGCGGTATGCGATTTAAAAACGGGGAGTACGGAGACGGCTGGAATTGGATCCGAATATACCCCTTGGAAGGAAAATGACAAGGCCGCCTAATTTTGGTGGCTTTTTTTCTATATACAAAACAAACTCAACGACGGTGGTGGTGATCGTGTAGATGCAGCACATAAAAGCAGAGGCTGATTACAAACGCGGCATGAAATACAAGGACATTGCAGACAAGTACAGCGTAAGCCTCAACACCGTGAAGTCGTGGAAGCAGCGGTATGGCTGGGAGCGCGTGAAAGGTGCACCCTCTCAAAAAGGTGTGCACACAAAAAAGCCGGGCGCACCACCAGGCAACAAGAACGCTGTTGGCAATAAAGGTGGGGCAGCACCGCCTCATAACAGCAATGCTGTAACCCATGGCCTATTTGCTAAGTATCTGCCGGCAGAGTCGCTTGAGATCATGGAGCAGCTGCAGCAGCGCTCGCCGCTTGATATCGTTTGGGATAACATCATGATCCAGTACACGGCCATTATTCGGGCCCAGCAGATCATGTACGTTAAGGATAGGGAAGATATAACGAAGGAAATTAAGAAAAACATGGATACAGGTACCGAATACGAGATCCAGCAGGCCTGGGATAAGCAGGCAAGCTTCCTGCAGGCGCAAAGCCGAGCCATGACATCGCTGCAAAGCCTCATCCGGCAGTATGATGAGCTGTTACGCACGGAGCTGGCTACAGAGGAGCAGCAGGCGCGAATCGACGTGCTTAAGTCCAAGGTGCCGAACAAAGACGGTGTGGATCCGAACGCCCAAATTACAGCGCTGGCTGATCTAATCAACAACCCGGCTCCTGAAAGGGTGCTGCCTGATGATTGAGTACGCACCGCTGACAGCCAAGCAGGCTGAGTATATACGACGCTCAAAGGATTGCTGGCTAAATGTGGCTGAGGGTGGCAAGCGGGCAGGCAAAAACATTATCAACCTGATAGCTTACGCAATGTGCCTTGAGGTGCATCCAGATAAGCTGCATTTGGTATTCGGTGTAAGCCTGGGCGCGGCCAAGATGAACGTTATTGACTCCAACGGCTTCGGGCTGCAATGGCTATTTGCTGGCAGATGCCGTGAAGGTGAATATAAGAACCGCGATGCGTTGTACATCCAGACGAAGACAGGCGAGAAGATCATTATTATCGCTGGTGGCGGTAAGAAGAACGACGCGGCCCGGATCAAGGGTAACTCATACGGCACGGTATACGGCACCGAGGTTAACGAGTGCCATCAGTCATTTGTGCAGGAGGTATTTGACCGGACACTGGCATCTAGCTTCCGGCAGTTGTTTTTTGACCTCAACCCTAAGCCGCCAGCACACTGGTTTTATCGTGATGTGCTAGATTACCAGGACCAACTGCTTGAGAGTGGAGACAATCCCGGTTACAATTACGGTCATTTTACGATGGTGGGTAACCTGAGCATCCCAGATGACCGCCTGCAGGCTGCGCTGATTACGTATGACAAAGACAGCCTATGGTATAAGGCTGATATCCTGGGCGAGCGGACGGCAGCGACAGGGCGCATCTATACTGGATTCAGCAAGGCGGCTAATGTCGTATCGCGGGATGATATTAAGGATTACCGATTTATTGAGTTTAGCATTGGCATTGATATAGGTGGTACCGACGCAACGGTGGCGACACTGACAGGCATGACGGCCAAGTATAAGGACGTTGTGCTGATAGATGGATATTACCATCGCCAAGGTAAGGACCAGGGCAAAGAGCCTGGCTATACACATGACAGATATGCGCAAGAGATCGTAAACAAAGTTGTCGAGTGGTCGGAAACGTATCCGGCCTTTTTGTCGTGTGCGCACATCTTTGCAGAGTCAGCTGACAAGCTGTTTAGACAGGCGCTTGCAAATGAGCTACGACGCAGGGGTATCCACATACCTGTTGTGCCATCTTACAAAAAAGATGGCATCGTAGACCGCATACGGCTAACTAACATCCTTATCAACCAAGGCCGCTATAAAGTCATGGCGCATCTTAAGCAGTGGCGTGACGCTCTGGAGAATGCAACATGGGATGAGAAGGAGCGCGTGGCGGGCGAATGGGTGCGGACGGACGACGGCAGCTATCCGGTTGACTGCTTGGACAGCTCAGAATACGCCGTGCAGCCGTTTAAACGCAGATTGGAGGTGTAGGCTTGTGAAAACCAATCTTGATAGGATCAGGGGTATGACAGCAGAAGAGTTGGGCGAAATACTCGCTTACAAGGATATATGCCCTAATGCTTTTGGTGGACGGCGTAGAGGTAAATGGAAAACGTGCCCGTATCCAAGGCCAAATGCTGATGATTGTAAAAGGTGCTGGACAGAGTGGTTAGGAATGAAGGCGAGGTGCAGGGATGGGGTGGTTAAAGAACATGGTCATGAAGATGCTGAAAATACAGCCAGCTCCTGAAAACCGTATCATCACGATAACGGAGCCATTGAGCTACGGCACCAACGTCCTACGTAACCGGCTCTGGTACCGTGGCGATCCGTCCGAACTAGAGCAATTTGCGATGCAGACGGCTAGCGACAACGTGAGCGGTGCTCGCTTCTGGGCGGCCAGCGCATCGCAAAATCTACGAATACGCAAGATCCACAGCGGGCTACCTGCCATGATAGCGGGTACGCTGAGCGACATTGTTATCGCTGATATGGACGGCATCGAGCTGCAGCCTGTCGAGGTATCGGATAACTGGCAGGCCATTGCTGAGGATAACGGCTTTGACAAGCTGCTGGGTGAGAGTATTACCGATACGCTGGTGGCCGGTGACGGGGCGTTTAAGATTACCGTGGATCCGGACGTGAGCGAATACCCAATCATCGAGTTTTACAGCGGTGAGCAGGTCAGCTATAACCGCCAGCGTGGACGGCTCAAAGAGGTACTGTTTTACACCGATTACAGGCACCGTGACAAGGATTACCGCCTAGAGGAGACATTCGGGCAGGGTTATGTGCGGTCAAAGCTGCTATCGGCTGATGGCAAGGAGGTACCGCTGGCCACAGTGCCGGAGACGGCGCACCTGCAGCCGGAGGTCACCTATGAGGGCAAGTGGATCATGGCCGTACCGATGCAGTTTTACAAGTCCAGTAAGTGGACAGGCCGGGGCAAGTCGCTATACGACAGTAAAAACGATGAGTTTGACGCGCTGGATGAGGTCATAAGCCAATGGGTGGACGCAATCCGGGCTGGCCGCGTCCAAAAGTACATTCCAGAGGACATGATTCCGCGGTCTACGGAGACGGGTGAGTTGTTAAAGCCCAACCCGTTTGACAACCAGTTTATAAAGCTTGGAACGGCGCTAGCGGAGGATGCCAAGGGACAGATTACCACGGTCCAGCCGGCCATACTTTATGAGGCGTTTGTCGAGTCATACAGTAGCGCTCTGGATATGTGCTTGCAGGGCATCATGAGTCCAGCGACCTTGGGCATCGATCTTAAAAAGACCGATAACGCTGAGGCTCAGAGAGAAAAGGAAAAGGCCACGTTGTACACACGGGGTAAGTTGATTGAGACGCTTAACCAAGTCGTCCCACGCCTAGTTGATACCGTGCTTAAGGTATATGACACGATGCGAAACCGAGATGCAGGTGAATATGAGGCCAGCGTCAAATTCGGGGAGTATGCGAGCCCATCGTTTGACAGTGTGGTGGAGACGGTTGGCAAGGCCCGGACGTTTGGCGTCATGAGCATAGAGAGATCTGTCGAGGAGCTTTATGGGGATAGCTGGACGGATGAAGAAAAGGCGGAAGAGGTCAAGCGCCTGAAAGATGAGCAGGGGCTGCTTGATGTAAAGGAGCCAGCTATTAACCGAGACAAGCCGCCTGGCGAAGAAGACGAGGACGACAATCCAGAAGCTGATGACGAATGAGCAAATACGACGTCCGTAAAATCTTTGCCGACATGGAGCTTGATCTGATTAAGAGCATGCAGCGCAATCTTGCCAGACACGAGGCCGAGGAAGAGGAACTTGGCTTTGAGTGGGAGCAATGGCAAGCACGTAAGCTGCAAAACCTTAAGCAATTCCGCAAGCAGAACAAAAAGATTGTCGAGCAGCGCGCGCCAGAGGTTGAAAAACAGGTAACAGGCAGCATTCGGAGTGCTTTCCGTAACGGAGCAAAGAAGGTAGCTGACGCTGCGGGCAAACTCTGGAACAAATTCGGGTTTGGCCGCCGTGAGGATCTGCCCAGGCCGAAAATGCAGGAAGATGACGACGAGAACTTTTTTAAACTCAACAAGCGTCGCGTTGATGCATTGACGGATGCGTCCAAGGGTGAGTTGCGAGCGGCCCAGCACTCCATGCTGCGGCAAGCCGATGACGTATATCGGCAGACGATCTTTAAATCGCAGGTTTACCTTAACAGCGGGGCAGCATCGCTTGGCCAGGCTATCGACATGGCGACACGGGACTTTTTGGACAAGGGATTTGATTATGTCACTTACTCCAATGGGCGCCGAATCAACGTTGCCAGCTATGCGGAGATGGCGCTTAGGACAGCATCACAGCGAGCGGTGTTTTCGGGCGAAGGGGCCAAGCGCAATGAGCTGGGCATACGCACTGTCGTGATATCGGCTCATAACAACTGCTCTAAGCTATGCCTGCCGTACCAGGGTAAGGTATTTATTGATGACGTGTACAGCGGTGGCTCAGCCAAGGACGGTGATTATCCGTTGCTCAGTAAGGCGATGGCAGGCGGCTTATTTCACCCGAATTGCCGTCACAACATGGCGACCTATATACCTGGCGTAAGCAAGCTACCAGCTCCTGTTGACGATGAGGTGGCGACTGCAAATTACCAAGCGGAGCAGCGGCAACGCTATATGGAGCGCCAGATACGCAAGTACAAACGGCGCGAGGCTGGTGCGGTGGATCCGGCCAACAAAGATGCTGCAGCAGCCAAGGTCAAGCAATGGCAGGCGGAAATACGCCAGCACATAGCTAATAACGATCATCTGCGACGTGATCGAGCGCGGGAAAATTAAGGTCGTAGGCACTCACGCATAGGCGAGGGTGCTTTTTTGTTGCCCTGTCGTATGGCCTTAAACTAGGCGACTGCTCAAGGCCGGAGCATAGCGGCCTGCTCCCTTAGCTGGAGAGCAGCTATAAAAATCTATGGAGGCTGATGATAAATGGATTGGATGAAAGAGCTTTTGAAAGCGGCGGGTTTCGATGTAGCGAAGATTGACGCGTTAATTAGTGACGTTAATAAGGAGCTACCGAAGCATTTTGTGCCGAAAACGCAATATAACGAAATGTCTGAGGCCAAGAAAAAAGCTGAGAAAGACGTTACTGACCGCGATACTCAGATTGCAGAGCTTGGCAAAACGGCTGGAGCCAGCGAGGAAATGAAAAAGCAGATCGATACTCTGACAGCAGCTAACCAAGCAGCGGCAGATAAGTATGCTGCAGACCTTAAGGAGCTGACAGTGACCAATGCCATTAAAACGGCACTGGCTGGCAAAGTCCATGACGACGCGCTGGTAGCAGGCCTGTTTGACCGTGAAAAGCTCGTTTTGGACGGCGACAAGATTGTCGGTCTGGACGATCAGCTTAAAGGGCTGCAAGAGTCCAAGGCGTTTTTGTTTAAGACTGAGGACAAAGGCGGAGGCGGTCAGGGTGGTTTCAGGGTTGGTGGTGGAGGCAATGGGGGCGGAGCGCCAGCGGGCAACGACCAACTAGCCGCAATTTTCGGTGTTAAAACACAATAATAGGAGTGATTAAGATATGCCATACAATTACGTTGAAAGTTTTTTGACTGTACTGCAACAAAAGTACGCGCAGGAATTAACATCATCCGAGTTGACAACGGCTAATGCCCAATTTGTCGGTACAAAGACGGTCAAGATTCCGCGGCTTGATGTCGCTGGTTACAAAGACCATAGCCGTAACGGCGGTTGGAACCGTCAATCGATTGCTAACGACTTCGAGTTGAAGGTCCTTCAGCATGATCGCGATGTTGAATTTTTCGTCGACACAATGGATGTTGATGAGACGAACCAAATTCTTTCGGCGGCTAACGTGACCAACGTCTTTGAAGACGAGCAGGCTATTCCAGAGCTTGATAAGTATCGATATTCGAAATTATATTCTGAGGTCGTTGACCTCGGTGGGGCGCTGGATACTACTGTGCCGACCATTGCTAATGTGCTGAACATATTTGACGATCTGATGGAGGAGATGGACGAAGCCAGCGTACCACAGAGTGGTCGCATTCTCTATGCTACACCTACCATGCACAAGCTTTTGAAGCAAGCTGAAAAAGTGCAGCGTACTATCGAAGTTACCAATAATAATGGGGTGGTTAACCGCGCTGTACGAAGTCTAGACGACGTAAAACTGAAAATGGTTCCCTCGGATCGAATGAAATCGGCATTCGACTTTACTAACGGTGCGGTGCCTGGTGTAGGAGCCAAACAGATTAACATGATTTTGGTGCATCCATCTGCGGTGCTAGCTCCGGTCAAGCACAGCGCAATCTACCTTTGGGAACCGGGCTCACACACGGGCGGTGACGGTTATCTGTACCAGAACCGTAAATACACCGATCTGTTTGCCATCGAGCGCAAGTTGAAAGGCATTCAAATTAACGTCCAAGCATAAGAAGGAGGAGAAATCTATGCTATACGCAGTAAAGGGTAATAAGCAGCTTAAAATTGATGAGGCTGATGCAACTGGCTACCTGAAACTCGGCTACGACATTGCCAAGGAAGAAAACGGCGAGCTCGTGACGATTGAGGTGTCGCCATCCAAAACGGTGACCTATGCTGAGCATAAAAAGGCGCTGGACCGCATTGCAGAGCTGGAGGCAGCCGATCCTGACGAAAAGCTGCAAGCAGAAAATAAGGCGCTCAAGGAAAAACTGGCCGAGGCCAACAAGAAGCTGAAAGAAGCTACAGGCGGGTGATCGTATGGCCTATGCGACAGCAGCAGATTATGAGCAATACGGTAATGGCAGCATACCCACGGAGGCGCTAGACAAGGAGCTGCAGCTTGCATCCGATCAGGTGGACAGCCTTACGTATAATCGCATCGTGGGGCGCGGTCTGGTCGGGCTGAGCACTTACCAGCAGACAAGTGTCATTAAGGCAGTATGCCAGCAGGCGGACTTTAGCTATCAGTACGGTGACTTTCTGACGATGCCGATAGCTGGTTACAGCGCGGGTAGCGTCTCTTTGTCGTTTAAAACAGTAGAGGGAGCGGGCGGTGTTCAGACCACGGAGAGCGTTGTTAATCTGCTGCGTGCTACTGGCCTTACAAACAGGGGGCTATGCTGATGCGTGGTAAATTGCCGTTTCCAACGTGGATATTAGTCACCCCGATTAAAGTCTATCAAACTGAATTGTCAGAGGACGGTGAGCCTGTCGAGGAATTAATCTTTGATGGGCTTGCTTGCCATGACGAAAAGATGCGGCAGACCATGGACAAGGAGCGGCGTTTGGTGACGTTATCGGGCAAAGTAATCATCCAAGGCGATATTAACCCGGATAAGCTAATCGAGGGTTATGTCGTCGTTGGAGGGGCGCAGCGGTCTATATTTCGGGCTGCGCGACCACATAATCCAGACGGCACCATATTTTCTACGGAGCTGGAGCTGATGTAATGAAGGTTAAAACGAAAATGAATCGTAGGGCGCTGAGTGAGATTAGTGGCGGAGCTGTTGAGGCGCTGCAGCAAACAATCGCTGGATCTAGAAATAGTATCCTGGGCGAGATTATGGCAGCTGAGGTCACCCCTAAGCAAACAGGCGAGCTTGAGCGGAGCGCCCATATCGACGAGGCGCAGAGCAAGCGAGGCAAGGTATCCATTGTCTACGATACGCCGTATGCCAGGCGGCTCTACTATCACCCGGAGTACAATTTCCGGCGTGATAAAAATAGAGACGCACAGGGCCTATGGCTTGAAGCGTGGGCGACAGGCAAAAAGGACAATATTATCAAGAAAGTATTTTCGAAACTCTGGCAGAAGCTTGCAGGGGGCTTTATACGATGATGACAACAGGCGAGGTAAGAGATTGGCTTAAGACACAAGTAGAGTCGCCAGCGTGGTACATTGGCAAGCTGGATGGCAAGCAGCCCCAATGTATTGGTGTGTACAACCTTAACGCGGGCTCGCCAGTTATTGCATTAGGCGGGCTGGAGCAAACGAGCTACGCAGTCAAAGGCGTGTCTATCTTGGTGCATTGGGGAAAAAATGCAAACATAGCGGAGCGCAAGGCCCATGAGGTCTACGCTGCGCTATTTGGTCAGGTCGCAGAGATTGGCGGGCGTCGTGTAATCTCGTTTGATATGCGGGTGCCCGAGCCGGTCAATGTAGGCACGGACGACGACGGCATTTACGAGTACGTAATCGAGACAATTATTTATTACGAGAGGTGAGGTTAAATGGCAGAAACAGGCGTTTTTCCCGTCCATAATAACATTTTCAAAATCGGGACTGCTGGCCGCGCATCAACAGCGGCTGAAATGCTTACCGTCAAGGACTTGGAGACATTTACAATCAGCATCGACGCAAATACTGAGGAGTGGTCCCCTATGGACCAAGCAGGCTGGACGCGTCGGGCTGTAACGGGCAAGGGGATGACCATTAGCTTTTCGGGCAAGCGAAACTATGGCGATCCAGGTAATGACTACATTGCGGGCTTGATGATCGGAACAGGCCAAGAGGTAGAAACAAAATTTGAGTGGACGATGCCGAGCGGCGCGAAGCTTGTCATGGATTGCGTCATTAGCCTTACAGCTCCAGCCGGTGGCGACAGTACGAATATTGATGGTTTGGAATTTGAGCTGCTGAGCGACGGCAAGCCGACATTTACGCCAGCGGCATAATACAACATAAACGAGGAGGATTTTAAGCATGTCTAAAACAGTTGATTTGTCAGGGAAATTTAGTACGGAAAAGCCGGCCATTGTGATCGATGGTAAAAGATACATCGTCAATAACGGTATTCGTGAGGTTACGGCGTTTCAGGCTGCAGGTCAAGCAGGGCCATCCGGAATGCTTGAAGGTCTTGAAACCGTTCTGGGCAAAGAAGCATATGAAGAGCTTGGCGTTGGAAATTTCTCGCTAGACAACATCCAAGTTTTAACGACTGGGGTGATGGCTGCTGTGTTGGGTGTGTCCTACGACGAGGCTCTTGCCCGATTTCAACGGGCAATCAAGCAATCAGGAGACGTGGTATGACCTTGAGGATGACTGGTCGTTGATTGAGGCCAGCTTAGCGACTCAGTACGGTATCAGGATCCGGCAGCATCCCGATATGCCATGGGACGAGTTTTGTAATTATGTTGCAGGGATTATGCCTGAGACACCGCTAGGCGCAGTCGTGGCCATTCGCGCCGAGAAGGATCCGAAGGCTATCAGAGCTTTTGGACCGGATCAACGACGAATACACAGTGAGTGGCGTAAGCGGGGGGCAACTCGCAAGCTGGATGATCCGGTAAAGCTGGATATGGAAATGCAGAACTTTGAGCTTACGATGGCCCGACTATTCGGAGGAGGTGGCGGTTAGATGGCAGCAGGCAGTGCGGGTAGTGTCATACTGGATTTAGGCCTTAATTTTGCACAATTTAATCGCCAGCTCAACGGGATAGCGGGCACGGCGACAAACCTAGTAGGCGGTGCCTTTAAGCAGCTTGGGCTGATTATTGGTGCCGCCTTTGCTGTCCAGGGCATCACAGATTTTGCGCGGGAAGCTATTAATCTAGCATCCGACTTGCAAGAGGTCCAGAACGTTGTGGACGTTACGTTTGGGGCAATGGCAGCAGACGTAAACGCTTTTGCGGATAGTGCGCTGGAGTCATTTGGTCTGTCGGAGCTGTCGGCAAAAAAGTATACGTCAGTCATGGGGGCTATGCTTAAGTCATCCGGATTGACAGGTGACGTTGTACGTGATCTGTCGGTCGATATGACAAAGCTGGCTGCGGATATGGCGAGTTTTTACAACCTTGAGACTGATGAGGCTTTTGACAAGATCAGATCGGGAATCGCTGGCGAAACCGAGCCATTGATGGCATTGGGTGTAAACATGAACGTCGCGAACATGGAGGCATATGCGCTTGCTCAGGGCATTACAAAAAGCTGGACGGCCATGTCACAGGCGGAGCAAGTGCTGTTGCGCTACAACTACCTGTTAAGCGTCACAGGGGATGCGCAAGGCGACTTTGCACGTAATGGCGACAGCTGGGCTAACCAGATACGTGTATTGACCGAGCAATGGAAAATCTTTCAGGGGACTATGGGCGCGGGCTTTATTAACATTTTGACCCCGGTCGTTAAAGGCTTAAACTGGCTCATAGCCAAGCTTCAGATAGCGGCTGCCTATTTTAAAGCATTCACCGAATTGATTTTTGGGGACGCAACAGCAGGCGGCATGGGCGCTGTAACGACGGCTACGGAGACAGCAGCATCAGGCGTTGGGGATGTTGGCACAGCAGCTACCGATACAGGCAAGGCAGTCAAAAAAGCGGGCAAGGCCATTAAGGGCTCGCTAGGTGGGTTCGACCAACTCAACATCATATCGCAGGGCGCAGCTGGAGCATTAGACGACGCTGCAGGAGCTGCGGGCGGAATTGCGGCAGGCTTAGGCGCAGGTACAGGATTTGATATGGGTGCTATGACGCTGGAGCCCGACATTGACGTGGATCCGATCAAAGATAAGGTACAGGCATTTGTTGACCAGGTTAAGGGTATGTTTGGCGGGTTGATGACCACGTTTAAAGGCGTGGGCGCTACACTGGCAGCTATCTTTGGTCCATCCCTTCAAACGGCATGGGCGTCCATTGCGCCACAGCTCGAGCGGATTAAGCAGATATTTGCGGGAGTGTTTACCGATATTGTTGCGCTGGGCGACCCGCTTAAAAACTGGTTTGTTAACGACGTCATCCCTTTATGGCAACAGAATATTGAGGTTATGGGGCATGTGGTGGGCGGATTGATGGACAGCGTGCTAAATGTATTCCAGACCATTTGGGATACGGTGTATCCACTCATCAACAAATTTGTCACGGAGGGCCTGCCGAGATATACAGAGTTTGTCAGCGGAGCAATTGATATTTTTAAGCATCTATTTGATCTTGCGAAGCAGATATTCGACGATATATGGAGGGGCGCCGTTGACCCAGCGATGAAAATTGTATCCAAGATCATCATGGATATTATGGATATCATCTACAAAGCGTGGGATCAATGGGGTTCCAAGATCGTTGATAAGATCAAAATGGCGCTGGATGGCGTCAAGCAGCTGTGGACTGAACTTTGGAACGGATTCCTTAAACCATTTGTCGATGAAATGTTGAAAATGCTATCAACAGCTTGGGATAAGCACCTTAAGTATATGGTGGAGGATCTTGTTAACTTTGTTGCTAAGGTTGTAGATGGGGCACTAGATATCTATAACAAATTTATTTTGCCCGTGGTCAGCTATATGGTTAAGACGTTGGGGCCTACATTTAAAAATATCTTTGCATTCATCGGGGACGTTGTAGGCACGGCGGTCGGGATAATATCTGATGTAATACGAGGCATAATCAAGTCGCTTGGCGGCGTGATAGACTTCATCGTCGGCGTTTTTACCGGCAATTGGAAAAAAGCCTGGAACGGCATACAAGACTTTAGCAAGGGTATGTGCGACGCCTTGGTGGGCATTTTTAAGGGAGCGATAAACCTTATTATTGATGCCGTTAACTTTATGATCCGTCAGCTTAATACCGTTAAGATCGACGTGCCTGATTGGGTAAGCAAAACAACAGGCGTCAAAGATTTTGGCATATCCATCCCGACAATCCCAAAACTCGCAAAAGGCGGTCTAGCTTACGGCCCGACGCTCGCAATGGTCGGGGATAACAAAGGAGCTGCTGCGGATCCAGAGGTCATCAGCCCATTGTCTAAGCTGCAGGGGATGATAGATAGCAGTAATCAGCAATCCGTGCAGATACTTGGACAAATACTGCAGGTGCTCAAAAATAGCGGGAATCAAACGGCCGTCCTGCAAATTGGCGAATCGGAGTTTGGCCGGGTGGCTGCTAAATCTATCAATCGGGCATCGCAGCAGGCTGGACGGTCGCTGATAGATGTATAGGAGGTGTAAGGCGTGGAAATTAAAATAAATGGCGTGGCGATAGCGGCTTACCCGTCATCCTTTGTCCCGACAGTGCTTGACCTGGACGACGGAGAGTCAACGACCAGGACAGCTGACGGCACGCTCAACCGAGACAGGATAGCCGTTAAGCGGCAGATTGATATGGAGTGGGGCGTGCTGACATGGGCTGAGATATCGGCGCTGATGCAGGCTATGAGCGGCGTATTTTTCAGCGTTACGTATCCGGACCCTATGGCGGGGGCATATCAGACTAAAACGTTTTATGTTGGCAACAGACAAGCTGCCTTTGCGGTGGCCAAGGGCAACGACATACGGTGGCAAGGTCTTAAAGTCACCCTGACGGAGCGATAATATGTATCCTATATCAAGCGAGTTTTTAGCGATGTTGCGCAGGCATGATCGAGAATTTAAGGTTATGGCACACATTGACGGCAAAAACTACTTTGATTCGACAATTGTTGATTTTACCGTCGAAAACAGCTTGTTAGCTGGCGAAGAGTTTGAGCTGGGAACAACGGTAATCAGCCAATGTACCATCACGCTACGGACGCAGGACGTAATCCCAGCTAATGCGCTTGTACGTCCTTATATTGCGCTATCTCGTGCGGGACTCTCATGGGACGACACACTCACGAGTTGGGTCAGCACAACGCGGTCATGGGAAGGCGGCATGACTGACTGGCTATCAATGGGCGAGTATTTTGTTGACTCTCGCAAAAAGATCAACGATGTATGGACGTTTACGTGCTGCGATATGCTTGTGCGGGCTGATGTGCCCTATGTATCAGCACTCACCTATCCGGCGACGCAGCAGGCCGTGTGGAACGAGATATGCGGCAGGCTGGGCTATCTCTATGACGGCAGCGTACAGATTAATCCATCCTACCAGATCCAAGCGGGGCCAGCAGGATATAGCATGCGCCAG
The DNA here is from genome assembly GCF_000971975.1 of Paenibacillus algorifonticola. GTDB lineage: Bacteria > Bacillota > Bacilli > Paenibacillales > Paenibacillaceae > Pristimantibacillus > Pristimantibacillus algorifonticola. The sequence goes on from NZ_LAQO01000002.1 coordinate 125,621, forward strand.
GTACTAGGTTACATTGCTAGCGCCAACAGTGCATGCGTCTATGTAGCCAAGTCGGGCGTGATCCGATTTAAAACGTTCGCAGCCAGTGCACCACCTGTCTTTAATATGACGACGGCTGATTACATCCGGATTAAGCAGCTCAATCCAGTCAAGACGTATACGCGGGTTGTGGTGACTTACAATACTGAGGATGGCTTAACATACGAGGCGGGCAGCGGAGACGACAACCACACGCTGTATGTCGAAAACCCGTTTGCAACGCAGGCGATAACCAATAACCTGTATGCAAAGCTTAACGGCTTTACCTATCTGCCGGTGCAAATGGACGCACGCGGGTATCCACAGCTTGAGCACGGGGACATCATCGGCTTTGAAATGCAGGAGGGCAACAGCTGGGCCGAGACATTTACAAGCTGGGATAATACGCATTTGCCGTGGAATGGCTTATCTGGCTACCAGACTATTGCGCTGCATATGTCATTTAGCTTTAAGGGCGGGCTGACAATGCAGATAGAGGCGCCGTCCAAGTCGGAGCAGCGATCCGAATTTGCGCTGGAAGGCAGCCTGACACAGCAGGTTAACCGACTCAATGCCAATACTGTACGCTATGGTAAACCGTATTACGGCATTACGCATAGCCGGACACAAGGCATGGTAATCGAGCGGGAGGACCACAAAAGCAAGCTGACGCTTAACAGCGACATTATGGACTGGCAGGTTAATGGTAGCAGCGCGTTGTATTACGATGCTCAAACAAACAAGCTTAAGTTTACCGGGGCACTTGAGGCGGCGAGTGGGACGTTCAGCGGTAACCTACAAGCGGCAGGCGGCACTTTCACAGGGACGCTTAACGGGGCCGATGGTAGCTTTAGCGGCACAATTACAGCTTCAACGTTCACGGGCGGCACCATCACAGGCGCTTTGATCCAAACTAAGGAAGTTGGTCAATTCCCACGGGCCGTAATGTCCGCGACAGACAACTATTTTGGAGTCTATAGCAATGCTGATAACTATGTAGTATTGGAAAACTATGCAGGTGCGCCAGCTTTCAGATTTGTAACCGCTGGACAGCAGCGGGCGCTAATCAATACATTGTTGGGTAATTTAGAGATGTATGGTGATAACGGAGTATATATTAATGGCAAGAACGGCGCTGCTGAAGTGCAGTTAGATGGAAGTCTAGTAAAGGTGCCTTCATGGTCAAGATTTGTTAATGCAGCGAATGGTCAAACCTTGCAAGAAGCCTTTTTAACAAAGGCGCAAAAAGGAATAGCAACAGGCGCTGGAGGTACGCATAACCACGGTATCCCTGATGGCACGAAGTTGGCAGTAACCAACTCCTCAGGCACGGTCACGGGATTTATTACGTTCTCTACTGCTGGTAGCCATACCCATGAGCAGATATAAGTGGTATAATGTGACAAAATAATCATATTCGAGGTGACTTTAGTATGAAGAAATTTGTCGCAGGATTTATAGCGGGTGCAATTGTCTTTACGGCAGGAACGGCCTTTGCTGCGAACGGGTTGACTGGAAAAAAAGTGGGCGGTGAAGTTCGAGTTACTTTAAATGGGAAGACAGTAGATAATGGAGCTGTCATTGAGGGGACGAGCCTACTACCAGTACGTAGTATTTCAGAGGCGCTAGGTTTAGATGTATCTTATAGTAAAGGGGTTGTAGCCTTGACAAGTGAGGTCGAAACGTCTGCTGAAACATCTGATCCATATTCTTTTTACAATACTGAAACGAAAATAAATGAAAGAATTACACGTCTAGAAGAAAATATAACCAGCAATGAAAAGTTTATAGCCGATCAACAGTATGCTATTGATGTCAGAACTAATTATCTGAATGAAAATCCGAACAGCCCTGATAAAGATTCTATTAATTCGGAGATTGAAGGTCGGAAAAAGCAAATTGAAACATACCAACAATATATCAATAATAACAAAAATGAAATCACAGCACTTAAAGCTAAGCTAGCAACCCTACAAACAAAATAGTAAAGGAATGATAAACATGGAGTTTGGCTTTAATGCTTCCGAGCACGTTAACAGTAATATTATCTTGTCGGATACCTTTTTCTACAAGCTTCCGAGTACATTTAAACGGGAAGATTTAATGAAAGCTGACATGATCATATTGGCTTCACAACACCCTGGCGGATATAAACTTGGAACAAAAATTCTTGACGAAAATGGTAATTTAATTATCAAAGTATCTGTATCTTAAAGCACAGCAAAAATAAAACGAAGGCGCTCCTATAAAGGGGCGTCTTTTTCGTTGGGAGTGAATCTGATTGGCACAAGTCCATCACGTTTTAAACATCGCACTTGATCCCCTTAAGCCGGTACCCGAGATATGCGCGGTCATAAAGGCCATCGTTCCGTACCATCCTGACCAGGAGGAGGCCATTTTGATTGGCGTACAAGAGGCTCTCCAAGGGCGACTGAATCAAATTAGGAAAGGAGCTGCTGCAGATGGCGAATAGATTTTGTAACCTTAACGGACCAACACCGATTAGCCAGGACTACCCTAATATCTCAATCGGTTTTGACCGTGTAGCGGCTGAGCTGGACGGGCTGGATACGCTCGATCCGGCAGACCGTACCAAGCTGGACAGCGTACAAAACGGCGCCGAGGTCAACCAAAACGCCTTTGCCAAGGTCAACAACCTGGATGCTGGGGCAGAGTCCGATACGCTTACCGTGGAGGGCGGGACAGGTATTACCGTTACCACAAACCCGGTATCAAAAAAAGTGATCATCACGGCTACAGGCGCATCAACGCCAGGTGCTCACGGTAGCAGCCACACGGAGCATGGAGCTGATCCGGTGCCCAATGCAACGGTCACTGAGGGCGGGCTAATGTCGGCAGCGGATAAAGTGGAGTTGACCGAACTAGCTGATGATATTGTCAATATGCCGTATAACGTCTATAGGCAGGCTATAATCAACGGCAATTTTGATATATGGCAGCGGGGGACGTCGTTTGCATCAGATGGATATACGGCGGATCGCTGGCAGTCGCTTAATTTTGCGGACGGCGGGACATTACCATCAATTACAAGGTCACGGCAACAATTACCGTTAGGGGTTTTAGATGGGGCGAGTTATTACTACAGTATCAGCCTTAACGGTGCAGGCAGCTCGCTTGGTGCGAACCGATACGGCATGCTCATGCAGGGTATTGAGTTTGGCGCTAGGTATTTGTGCGGGAACGGCAAAAAAGTCACTGTGTCCTTTGAAGCGAGGAGCAGCATTGCGGGCAAGCGTATTGGCGTCACGCTATCTCAAAACTATGGTACTGGTGGATCGCCTAGCTCTCCGGATAATCTTGTCGGTACTAATTTTACGTTGACATCATCTTTTCAAAAGTACAGCTTCACCTTTGACACTGCGACGTTAGCGGGTAAAACGCTTGGAACAAATAACAATGATGCCCTATATCTGTACCTGTATTATGCATGGGGATCTGTAAGGCGCTCATTTGTAGGTGCGACGACGGATGAGACATTTGGCGGCGCTGGAACAATTGAGATTGCTGAGGTGCAGGTTAATGCAGGAGATACAGCATTGCCGTTCCAGCCTAAAAGCAAAGGGCAGGAGGAGGTGGACTGCTTGAGGTATAGGTGGCAATCATGGACAGATGCATTTTTGTCTCCTAGTGTTGGATCAATATCAGGACTTGCGTTAACCACCAATGCTTTGCTTGTTAATTCGAGATTTCCAACGCCTATGCGCATAGTACCGACTATGACCGTTACAAACAATAATGTAATTAACCAGTTCCGCAGCACATCGACAGGGGCTGTTATTACGGTAACGCCGACATCGTATGCTGCCATCTCAAACAAAGGGTTTTTGCTACTGTCCGTAAGTGGGACGCCGTTTACCGTCGGTCAGTATTATGATTTTGATTTAATTGCGGACGCAGAGTTATAGGAGGGACAAAATGGACGGATACAATCACTATTTACGAGCAAACGAGGCCGGGACAATCGTCTACGGCTTTTCTTCTGCCTTCGAGCAGCCAGCGGATAACGATATTTTGCTGCTGGAGGATGGCCCAAGGCATTTCCAAGAGGCGTTCAGCGAGTCGCTGACAGACGGTCAGGGAGTGTACATCTATAAGTGGGATGGCAGTAAGATAGTCGAGCGAACAGCCGAGGAGCTGGCAGCGGATGCGACAGAACCGACAACAACGCTCACGCCGGAGCAGCAGCGGCTAATCGACCTTGAGCTTACCATGGCCGATCTAATCGCAGGAGGTGGGTTGTAATGGCTATGGCTGACTATAAGGTGAGGGTAATGGCTAATGCCTGCATCTCTCGTTACGACAAAGGGGAGCGCGGCATAGCTGATATTGTGGCCAGTTATGGTCTGCCAGCAGCTGACGCGGAGCTGGTAATGGCTGAGATTACGGCCAAGCGGTCAGATTTACAGACATCTTAAATATGAACCTAGTTTGTAAGATATTTTGTATGACAACTGTATGACAAGATTTACAGCTATGTGTTATAATACAGACAAGTTAAGCGTAAAATGAAAAAAAGGGGACGATTCGCGGTCGCCCCCTCCTGCACGATACTTGGGTGGGAATCCTCCAGCCTAGCGAAAAATAACCCGTTACCCTTGCGAGAACTTGGGCGGGTTATTTTCGTTTATGCAGATAAGTAAGTAATGCCAGCAAGAACATGCCAAGCATAATCACTTCCGTCAACGAAAAATTCATAAGCATCACCCCCGATCTGGAGGCGATACTACCCACCCAAGTAAGTCGTACCGAATTATTATACCATATCTTTACAACTATATTAATAGAATCATATAACTTTAAGCCGTATGGGATTTCAGCCCTACGGCTTTTACTATTTTAGGAGGAAAACGAGATGATGACAGGTAAAACAATTTTTGGAGCAATCGGTGCCGTAGTGGTGCCAGCGTTTGAATACATGTATGGGGCAGGGGATGCAGTGGTATCGGCAATGGTTGCACTCACGTTTTTTATTGTTATGGATTGGATTAGCGGGGTGCGAGCGGCAAAGCAAGATTATAGCTACAGCAGCAAGTATGGCATTGATGGCGTGTTTCGGACGCTGTTTATGTTGGGGTTGCCAGCTGGCGGTCATTTATTGGACAGCATGTTTAGCTTGCCTGGCATCCTGTTTGGGGCGCTCACAGCGGGGCTCCTGTACCATGTCATCCAATCCATGGTAGCTAATTCCCTACGCGCTGGCTGGGGGGAGTGGTTACCGCTTAACGTATTTGAGACGTTGCTCAAATGGGTTGGCAGCGAGCTCGATAAAAAGATTAATAGAGCAGCCGAACGCGGCGGCGTTGTGGGAGGAAAGTCTGATGACGATAACCTATAAGATTGACCACATCCCCAAAGGGACGGCCTGTAAGCGCCGTCCTGCCCTGCCTATGCAGGCTACAACGTTGACTATCCACAATACTGGTAACGCCTCCAGCACGGCGGCAAACGAGCGAGCATGGCTAACAAACGCCAGTAATGACCGTCAGGCATCCTATAATATTGTCGTGGATCAGATTGGATCAATCGAGTGTATACCACTCAACGAAAACACCTGGCACAGCGGCGACGGCAGCAAGGCGGGAAGCGGCAACCGAACATCGATAAGCATTGAGATATGCGAGAGCGGGGATTACAGCAAGGCGCTTGATAATGCCGTCGAGCTGGTAGCTGACATGCTTAAGCAGCGCGGCTGGGGCGTCGATCGGCTACGGCGCCATTACGACTGGTCAGGGAAGATATGCCCACGCCTGATGTATGACGGCGGTAAATGGACAGGCTGGGTGGCATTTAAAAATCGAGTGGCGGAAAAGCTGCAGGAGAGTGAATTGGAGATGAAGGTGGAGGACGCAAATGCAATCATTACATTTATAAAAGCGGAGTGGGCGGCAGCCCATGCTAAAGGGGATACAGCCAGAAAGACGGAGGCTAACCGGCTCGCAAACGTGCTGCGAAAAGCCAGTGGGCAAAAAGAGCAGTAATTTATCATTACAACCAAATTGCTAGAAAACCGAATAAAATACAACCAAACTCAAAAGTTTGGCAAAACTTACGTGAATTATTCCAAAAAATATTCCGGAACGCGAAAGCCCTGCTATCCATTGAATGGTCGGCGGGGCTTTTTCTTTTCCATCTAACGCAAAAAAAAGCCCACATCGGCTGCGGGCTTCGCTAGTGGCATCTTAACGAACCAGGACTATTGTCAGAGCTGTCAAGCTGATTGCCAACGCTACGAGACTAATAACCATTGCAGCCGTTATTGTTTTCGACTTCATAATATCAGCTCCTTTGTGGTATACTATATTGTAATGAGAAAGAAACAGCACCCTTATATTTCACCATCCCCCGTAAGGGGTAGCCCGCCGAAGCGGGCTTCTGGACTAGTCAGCCAGTGTGATGATGAGGATGATAATCGTATTTATCAGGCTAATGATTGCACTCACTAGCGTGATGATTTCACTACGATTAACTTGCTGTTTCTTTTTCTTTTTGCTCATGTCTCGTTCACCTCCTTTATACTCTTATTATACAACGAAAATCGTTGAATGTCAACTAAATTCGTTGACTTTATAAGGGTTTATTTTGTATAATGAGATTGAGGTGATAGTGAATGTTTAAACTTAAATTGGACAAAGTTATGGCTGAACGTGGATTAAATGCTAAACAGGTTAGTGAATTGACAGGCATTCGCTGGAATACAGTAAAAGATATGGAGAAGAACGTAGCAAAGCATTGGTCGCTAGAAAATTTAGAGAAGATAATGGTTGCGCTGGAGCTTAAGGATGCAAATGAGCTTATTGAATATGAAGCCGGTACTGATATATAATAGAAAAGAGCCGTATGGGAAAGCATCCCTGCGGCTCTTTTTCTTACCAATCTTCGTATGGCTCAATGCGTTCTATGTCTATAATGTCATACCAGTCATCTTCGACTCTAAAGGCTCCGCGTAAATCGGCTATGGCGTTCACGACGCCCTCCACACGCAGCGCCTCCCAAGGATCGTACATTTGTATACTCAACGGTACACGATGCTTGTATGACGATCTCAGGGCTATAGATATCAACTCTTTTTCCTGTTCGTCCAACTCGATACGCCCTCGTCGGTGACGTTCCTTCACAAGATTCAGATAAGCTAATCGATGCTCAGGCAGTATGATACGGCTGCTCTCCCATAGACCATTATCAGCAAGCTTTTTACTCATAACCAACGCCTCCTTGTTGGTTATATTATATGCAAACATATGTTCTATATTCAACGGAAATAAATTACTGTTGCACGAGTAAGCTAGTTTCTGCCCCCAGATATTTTGGGGACGAATTGGGGGCGGAAGCTGTTTTTTTGTCCTGTAATTTGCTCGGATGTGTAACTGGTTAAGGGTGTGAACCCTTATATATCAAGGGTTCACACATATTCGCTACGATTGGTAAGTGGTCAGGGGCATGTCTTAAAATCCTGCGGTAGGTGACTACCGTACCGGTTCGATCCCGGTCCTCGGCATACCGAAAACACCTTGAGAAATCAAGGTGTTTGTTATGTAAGTACTTGTATTAAAATTAAGAGTCCTGTGTGTTTTAACTAAGTACACAGGATTAATTAAAAGCTGATAATACCTCCTTTGTAGTATCTGACTAAATCAGATGCGGTCGAAGGAGGTTTTTTCGTTGGTAATGCGATTGAATAAGGTGAAAAAAGCGGCACCCGCAACTATGGATGAAGCTTTCACACAGTTTATTAATTGGAAGAAAGCGAACAATCTTAGTGAGCAAACTATTCTTGATTATACAACGCACTACAACCTACTAATTAAACGGTTTCCTAGTGCAATAGAATCTTATGAAGAACTCGAAAAGTCTGTATATGAACATTTGGGGCAAGAAAATATTAAACCAGCAACGTATAACAATCGTTTGGTTTATTTACGTACCTTTTTTAAATGGTGTGTAGAACATGAGGTATTATCTGACAACCCTTTGAGTGGATTTAAGAAGCGTAAAGATGAAGGTAGAATAGTCCATATTGATGAGAAAGTATTGATAGATTTACTCCAATTGCCTGATCAAACCACATATGCTGGATTGCGTGATTACGTTCTATTACTGATCTTCTTAGATACTGGAATACGTCCAAAAGAAGCTTTTAGTTAGTGTGAGTCTGATTACAATAGTCGTGCTTGCGAACTTACAGTTGATTCAGAGAAGGCTAAAACAAGAATGACAAGAACGCTTCATATATTACCGCAAACAGCAAAAGCAATCGATGAGCTGCTTTCTATAAGACCTGATGAGTGGAAAAATAAATCACCACTCTTCTGCACAAATGAAGGTAAACCATTAAATAGGCATACTTGGGGTGACAGAATCGAAATGTATTGCAAGAAGCTTGGAACCCGCTTTCATCCATATGCTTTACGTCATGCATTTTCAATCATGTTTCTGCGTGGTAAAGGAAATGCTTTTGCCCTCCAAATGATGCTGGGGTATGTAGATATGACTATGACCAAACGATATGTAAGGCTAACTAACAGTGACATTAAAGAGCAGCATTCAACAGCTTCCCCAATTAATAGAATCCTTCCTCAAAAGAAACGATTAAGGAAAATTGATGGGAAGTGAGGGTGAAGTTATGAATCACTTTGTTAGAATAGTTGTTGATGATGAGGCTGTTTCAAATGTGCTCTTAAAACTTGCGAGAAGGTATTGCTTATTAACGTCCTATGGAGTTGGTTGCGTATATGAGTGAGGGGTGGATTGTCAACAGTAAATCAGACAACTTTTTTAAGGGCTTCTTGTCGATACTGAACAGGCGTCATATAGTCTAAGGTTCCATGGATGCGATGCTTGTTGAACCAATTGACGTAATCATATCATTCCAATTCAAGATGACGGAGACTCTGGAAGGTCATCTGGTTCACAAACTCTGTTTTCATAATCTTGTATGTGGCTTCAGCCACAGCGTTGTCATAGGGACAGCCTTTCATACTTAGCGATCGGCCGATTTCAAACGTCTCCAAGAGTTCGTCCATCTATTGATTTTTGAACTCGCTGCCACGGTCGGTATGAAACCATTGAATCTGGCGTAGATCACTCTTAACGGTTGCGAAGGCACGGGTAATTAGAGCAGCGTCCTTGTTTGGACCTGCACGATGACCAATGATTTCTCGATTAAACAGATCGAACAACACAGATGTAATGCCATCGGTTCTGGACTTTCACATACGTCAAATCACTGACGACGAAGCATTTAGCTTCCGTTTGCTCAAACTCCCTCTTCAGAACATTTGTCGTTGTAGCTTCGTTACAGGACGATTTAAGGGGCTTATAGTGTGCCACCGTGTAAGTGGAAACGAGCCCTTGCTTTTTTCATAATGCGACCAATGCGGCGTCTGGAGACGATGAACCCGCGCTCGTGGAGCTTCACTTTGATCTTGCGCGTGCCGTAGGCTTTTCGGTTCTTGAGAAAGATATCCACAATAGCTTCAGTGACATCATCTGCAGTGGCTCGTTCTTGGGCGTCGTAATAAAATGTACTTCTTGCGATTTGCAGGACATCACACATTGCTGATACCGAGTATTTATCAAGATTGTTCATGATGATAGCTACTTTCGTCCCATGATCAGCGCGGCTTGCTTTAAAATATCCACTTCCATTTTTAGATGCTGGTTCTCTTTTCGCAAAGCATCCAATTCCTCTTCTTCTGACGAGCGATTGTCCTTCTCCTTGAAGGAGCCCGTTGTCTGAGCTTGATGAATCCAGTGGACTAAAGCAGAAGCTGCGAGGTCATATTCCTCCACAATCGCTGCCCTGGTCTTCCCATTTTCATAGAGCTGCACCATTTACATTTTGAATTCGGTTGTAAACGTGCGTCGTGGTTTTTTAGGCATGTAGAGATCCGCTCCTTAGCATGATAGGTTTATTCTACAAGCCCTTATTTTTTCTGTCCAACTTAGTGTAGCCGATCCAATTGAGAAAAATCTTCATAAGTTAGTGCATTCGAAAACTGTATTTTACTCCAACAAACAAGAAAAGCACATGTTTTTTGTGCAATCGGCATGAAGAGGTTGCGTTATTCTCGGCGATTACGAAATCGAAGCCAGCTAATGCTTTGCCTGACTACTACAGAGCGAATTGCACAACCATTATTATTTCTGCAAAAACTTAGACAATACCACATGCTGAATGAGACAATCCCAAATATGTAATGAGAAAGCCTCCAAAACCTCAGTGAGAGTTTGATGGAGGCTATATTTTCTTATGATTCGTATACCATAGTGGGCAAAGATCAAAAAATGACTCTAAAATAAACGGCATGAGGCAGACTAAAAGATCCGATGGCTCCAGCCGTTAAGCTTGGCGAATGCCTCCACGAAGTAGTAGTCTCCGTATATTAGCGATACGTTGATGTTGGCGTTCTCAGGCTTATGTCCGGTGCCTTGGAGAAGAATCGCTTCATGGTCCGGATTGTCCCAGGTCGCATAATTCTCGCTAAGTGAATACAGGATTCTCTCGGCAGCCGCGTTATAGATCCGGCGTTCCGTGGATGGAACCAGCTCAGCAAGTTCGAGCAGACCGGATGCTGCGATGGCGGCAGCGGAAGTATCGCGCGGCTCGTTTTCTATGTTTTCTACGCGGAAATCCCAATACGGCACATAGTCTTCCGGCAGGGCGGCGACAAAGTAATGCGCTACCCGCTTCGCAGCGTGCAAATAACGCTCAAGTCCGGTGCATCGGTAAGCAATCGCGAGGCCATGAAGCGCCCAGGCATTGCCTCGGCTCCACGCCGAGGAGCCGGAAAAGCCTTGACCGCCCAGCGGTTCTATAAACGCGCCCGTCTCCGGATCAAAAGATAAAATATGACATACCGAGCTGTCCTCGCGAATGGCGTAACGGAGGAAGGTGTCCGCGTGACGTATCGCGATATGCTTGTAACGCGGGTCGCCGGTCGTGCGGCTTGCCCAGAACAACAGGGGGATATTCATCATGCAATCAACAATGGCCCAGCCGAGCGCCTCTTGCCCGTTCCACGCACGAATAAACTCGCCATTCACGTTGAAGCGGCCCGCGAGGAAGTTTGCCGCCTTCAAGCCAATTCGCAGACCTTCCTGATCGCCCGTTAATTCGTATTTGATGACAGCAGTCGGCAGAAACTGAAAGCCGACATCGTGATGCAATTGTACAGGATGCTCGCAGAAGCAGCGCTCCAGCTTGGCGTCCCATTCCCAAGTGGCTGTCCGGAATGACTCTTTCCCTGTTACATCATGCATAACCCAGAGCAGGCCGGACCAGAAGCCGGACGTCCACCAGTTATCGTCTGTGCTGTCATAGATGCCGTTGGCTTTTGCCACATGTGGCGTTTTATCTCCAATTTGGTTTATCATACGCTCTACCTTTTCGGTTAATTGCGCCAATATTTTTTCTTTGTATGCCTGATTCATTTTGTAGTAAGCCTCCTCGTTGACCCATGATTGTGGTTAAGCTGCTTGCTAACATTATAGTCTCTGACAAATGGGCAAAGTTACGCTATAATGGTTAAAAATGTTGTTCTGTTGACTTGTTGAAATGAAGGGGTGCAATCAGTGAAGGGGACGCTGTTTCAGGAAATGGATTACGGGGGACTGACTTTTCTTTGGTCATACCGCAACTGGTCGCAGCAAGATTTCGAGGGGTATTACCATTGGCATCGGGGCTTCGAGGTGCTGGCTGTGCATCAGGGACACGGCTCGGTTACCGTCAATCAGAAGACGTACGAGCTTAAGCCCGGCATGCTGTTTTATTTCCAACCCTATCAGCTGCATAATGTTTATGCGGAAGTGGATGAAAGCCGGCCGTATGAACGCAGCGTCTTTCATTTCGACCCTGTATTTATGAAGGGCTACTTAAGGACGTTTCCGGCTCTTTATGACGTCTATAAACGAATGCTTCAAGGGCTTATCGCTTTGCAGGGCATAGATATGATCGATTGCAATGAAGAGTTGAATGCCGCTTGCTCCGCATTCCAGAATAACCTGCTCGCTTCCTCCGCCAGCAGCAAGGACGAGCAGAGCGCGCTTTATTTGTTGAAGGTGCTGTCGTTAATTATACGAAAGGTTATTCCGGGGCCCAAGCAGGAGGAGCATATGAAGCCGATTCGCCAATCGGAACGTGTTATGGCATGGATTGAAAATCATTACGGGGAGCCCTTTCAGCTGGAGCTGCTTGCGGACGAGCTCCATATGTCAAAATCTTATTTGTCCCGGCTGTTTCGGCAAGAGACGGGTAGCAATATTACGGGCTATTTGACAGCCCGCAGAATGCAGCAGGCTTGCAGTCTGCTTCAAACGACGAACAAATCCGTAGAAGTGATCGGCGAGCAGGTAGGGTTTACGAGCACCTCTTATTTTATTAGCCTGTTCAAACGGATTATGGGCGTGTCTCCGCATCAATACCGCCTGAGGCTGTAGCGGGGAAGCAGCGGTAATATAATAGCTGCTTCGTTCCAATTAAGGATTCTCTACCTTGCGAAGCTGGTTCTGAACGCGGTATTTGCTGGGACTGGCGTGAAAATGAGCCCGGAAGGCGCGGCAGAAATAAGGATAGCTGCGAAACCCGGAGGCTTCGGCGATATCTTCCAGTTTCATGTCGCTGTATAGAATTCTCTCCGAGGCAATAGACAGCCTGATCTCGATGACATAACGCATTGGAGATTGCCCGAACGCTTGCTTGAACAAGTGGGAGGCAGTCGATACGCTGATGCCATAACGTTCGGCGATATGGGTCAGCGTCAGCGGCTCGGTAGCATGCTTCTCCAAATACTGCTTCATTTTGTAAGGAATGTTGAGCTCTGGCCTGGAGGCCGCCGCCGTCTGCTTCCGTACATACCTCTCGATAGTTAGACATAAAACTTTGATCAAAGCGTCCATCATCTCCGCATTATCCCCATAAATATTCCGCTTCTCATAGATCAGTTTTCTCCACAATGCCAAGAAGTCTACCGCCGTATCCAAATGAACCTTGCTTGGAAAATCGTTCCGGCTGCACCACTGCTGAACCCATGCTCCGCTGCAGGATAAGTAGTAATCGGCGCTCTCAATTGGCTGAGAGACGTCAGCGTCTTTATCGGCCTCAACCACTAACCGGTAGTATTCCCCTGGCTTGCGGATGATCAGATCGCCGGGCTGCACAACATGTGTCTGATAGTTAATCTCGACACGGCATGTCCCTTTTACCTGGATGCGCAGGAGCAAGCGATTGTCGGCTGTGTCCTTTTGCAAGGAGCCGGTGAATGGAGAAGTATGATGAGAATAACCGATCAACAGGCAATCGATCCACGATGCGTCCATCATTTGCTGCCACCTCCAAGTGAGTAAACTAATTCTACTATCATAAATGTTGCAAAATAAGTCAACAAGCAGAGAATCGGATATTCACTTCTAAATCAGTTGTCACTATACTGGGGATTAATGAAGTGAAGGGAGATGGTAGTTTGTTAAAAGATAAGATTGCGGTTCAATTGTATACGCTTCGCGAGGAATGCCATGCAGATTTCCCGGGAGTTCTTCGTAAAATAAGTCAAATTGGCTATGGCGGCGTACAGTTTGCGGGCTTTCAAGGCTATGACCCGCAGGAACTCAAAGCGGTTTTGGACGAAGTTGGATTGAAGACCGCGGGCATGCATGTTGGTTTCCATGACATTGTTGCGAACACAGGCAAAGTGGTCTCGGACGCCAGGCTGTTCGACACACGGGATATTATTTGCCCGAGTATTCCCGCTGAGCTGCGAAATGAAGGCGGATACAAACAACTGAAGAAAGATTTGAACGGTATTGCGAAGCATTTGAAGGGCGAAGGCTTCCGAATCAGCTATCACAATCATGCTTTTGAATTTGAAACGGTGATAGAGGGGCAGAACGCGCTTTCGTACTTGCTTGAGGCTGCTGTAGACAATGAAATCCTTGCAGAGCTGGATGTATACTGGCTTCAGAAGTGCGGTTTAGAGCCAGTAACATTCTTCAAGCCATATGCGGACAGGATGCCGATTGTACATATGAAGGATATGACCGCAGACGGTGAGCAGGCATTTGCGGAAATCGGTACAGGATCGATTGAATTCGAACCGATTATTCGCTGGGGAGAGGAGAACGGAGTCGAGTGGTACGTAGTAGAACAGGATGTTTGCAGAACAGCACCGATGGACTGCGTGCAAACTAGCTTTACCAATCTATATAATTTAATGTCAAATCTGCAACCGAATCTGTTCGGTGAAGCCTGAGAACGCGACTGCCGAAAGGGCGGACCTCAGTGAGCCGCGAATCGAACAACCGGAACAGCTTTGCTGGCTTTTTTTGTAGAGAGAGGACAGCTCGTCCGAACATCAAACCATCCGGCGCTTCTCAGCTGAAGCGCCGGATGGTTTGCCCGTTATGGAAAGGGCCGGCAATACGGATATGCTCGCATGGCTCGCCCTGGTTGGCGAGGCGCCACAGCATTTTCTCAGCCGCTTTATTTCCGGTCTCCCTGATCAGAAGCTGGGGGCGGCTTAAATGCGGCAGCGCCGCCACCGGTCCGTTGGCCAATCCGACTAGGGAGATGTCCTCCGGGATGCGATAGCCCAGGGTGGTAAGGCTGTCGTACAGCCTTACGATATCTTCATCGATGCCGGCAATGATTGCTGTTGGTTGGCTGCTGCGCAGCTTGTCGATCAGCATGGACTCGTCCCAAACGTCCGTTATATGCAGTTCTGCGTCATGATCCAACTGAAGCTCACCCATCATTTCCTCAAACGCCTGCCATCTTCTTGTATACCCCCGCTGACTGTGAATATCTCCTACGTACATAATACGGGTATGGCCAAGCTGCGCGAGCCGGTCCACGGCCATGCAGACGGCTTCGAACACATCCCAGATTACGCTGTCGATCCGGGAAAGCGGTCTCGGATAATTAATCAGCACTTTGGGTAAAGGCAGCTCGAACAGCTTGCGCTCCGTGGAGTCCGAGAGCAGCCGGGGCGCGATGAACAGACCGTCCGCCGTCGGCAAATTGCGCTTCTCCATCCAGTCCGAGAATGCGTGATCCGGCACATCCTCATCCAGCACATAGCTTTCCAGTCGATGATCCAATTGATCGAGCCTCTCTCTTAACCCCTCTGTCAACAATACGTTGTAATTCATAGATTGCCGGGATTGTATCAATACAAATCGAAATTGGAAGGTAGGATAGGGCGCGATGCCGCGGCTGACCATCTCACGTGCCTGAGATACAGTCAAATAGCCGCGTACGGAGGCTGTTCGGATAATGCGGCTCCGCGTTTCCTCGGACATGCCGGCTCGTCCGCTCAGCGCTTTGGATATGGTCTGAATCGAAAGACCAAGTTCTTTGGAAAGATCGTGCAGAGTAATTGATTTACGAGTCCCCAACTTCAAAACCGCCTTCCTCTTTTCTCCGTGTGGTTAGGGGATGCGAACGTAAAGCTATCGTCCACGCTAACGCTTGACAGCTCTATTTTAAACTAAAGTTCAACTACTTTAGAAGTCCCCCGGCTCCTATAATGAAAATACTTTCAGAGGAGGGGTTAAGCATGAGAAAAATAGAGACGGATATTGTGGTATGCGGCGGAGGGCCGGCGGGGATCAATGCGGCGCTGGCAGCTGGAAGAAGCGGGGCTCGAACGCTGCTGATTGAACGATACGGTTTTCTTGGCGGCATGTCGACTGCAGCTCTGGTCTATCCATGGATGACCTTTCACACGATGGATGGCAAGCAGGTCATTGCCGGAACAGCGCAGGAAATTGTAGACCGCTTGATGGCCGAGGGAGCTTCACCCGGTCACGTTCGCGATACGGTAGGCTTTGTAAAGACGATCACCCCTTATGATCCTGAAGTGTATAAGGTGTTAATCATCGATATGCTGCGCGAGGCGGGCGTGAAGGTGCTGCTGCACAGCTTCATGGACGAAGTGCAGACCAGGGACGGCCTCATTGAAACGGTACGATTGGCTACCAAGTCCGGGAAGTACGAAATTTCGGCGAAGCAGTTCATCGATGCGACAGGGGACGCCGATCTGGCCTATCTGTCAGGCGCGCCGTGCTTGCAGGGACGCGACATTGACAATTTGACGCAGCCGATGACGATGAAGTTCCGAATGAGAGGCGTTGATCTGGCGAAGGTGAAACGGTATATGATCGAGCATCCGGACGAGTTTTACAAGAAGACACCTTTCGATGAACTGGAGGAACTGCCATTGTCCGGCGTATTGGGTTACTTCAAGCATTGGAAGGAGGCTGACCTGCCTATTAACAGAGACCAGGTCCTGTTCTTCACAGGTCCGGGACCGGACGAGGTGCTTGTCAATACGACTCGTGTTCAAGGGCTGGACGGAACTGAACTGGAGGATTTGACGGAAGGAGAGGTGCAGGGCAGGAAGCAGGTGCGCATGGTCGCGGATTTCATGGCCCGCTGCTTGCCAGGCTTCGAGAACGCTTCCATCTCTTCGGTCGGAGCTCAAATCGGCATACGCGAGAGCCGCAGAATAGACGGCTGCTATTCACTCCAGATAAAGGATGTTGTGGATGGACGTGCGTTCGACGATTGCATTGCACGAAGCGGCTATCCCATCGACATTCACGATCCGTCCGGCAAGGGCGTACAGGCCGCATGGGTCCAGGGAGATGGGGCATACGATATTCCTTACCGCTGTTTGCTGCCGAAGCGGATTGACAATCTGCTCGTGGCAGGCCGCTGCATCTCGACGACGCATGAGGCGCTGGCAACGACGCGTCTGACACCTAGCTGCATGGCGACAGGACAGGCTGCGGGTACGGCGGCAGCAATTGCATGGGAGCAGGGTATATCACCGGGAAAAGTCGACATTGGACTGCTGCAGGAGCGGCTAATTCATAACGGCGCGCTGCTTCGCAGCGGGCAGACTGCATAGCGCGTATCCGCCAGCAAGATAACGGCCAAATTCAATTGAAGAAATAATTGGAACATGGTAGACTTTCTCATAAGGTCGCCTCGTATCGGAAGTTTGTTGGAAAACAAACATTCTACCGGATGAGCGGCCTTTTTTACCATGTGATAGTATATGTTTTCGCTTACAATCTGTCAGGAGGAATCGGTGAAATGAAGCGGTATATTTCGATACGAGCCAAATTTATAACCCTGTTCGTTCTGCTTATCACCATTCCATTCCTGATAAGCGGAATCAGCACTTACAATAAATTTGCGGAGGAAACCGAAAAAAACTCCAGGGCGTACTCCATGCAAATTATGAATCAAGTGAAAATTAATTTGGAAAATACGATAAAAGACGCGGACAGAATAACTGTGGCTCCCTTGTATAACGAAGACGTGCTGCGTATTTTGGAGAAGCACAGTTATGAAGAACCAGGCGAAGAGAAGCTTATTCCGTCGGCGGAAATTACCAAAATGGCAAGAGTAGCGGCTTCGCTTACATTGGATCAGCCCGGAATTGAACGAATGATCTTTTTCACTGGCGACGGCATTATGTACAGCGTCGAAGAAAAACTGACGCAGCGTTATTGGAACGAGAAAGGGAATAGCTGGATGCAGGAGGTGCTGGATGCGGAAGGAAGGCTTGTCATTATCGAACCTCACGAGACGACTTATTACAAACGATCGGAGCGGGTTATTTCCGCTGCCAGAGCATTGAATCACCCTGCAACAGGCCAAAGCATCGGGGTTGTCAAAATTGATTTTAACATGAAAGAGCTCGAAGCGTTATTGTCAGAAGTGTGGTTGAGCGACAACAGCCAGTTTTACTTGACAAAGGATAACGGCGAGCTGTTATTTCCGGATGAACTGGTTAATTTCCCGGATACCGATCCGGGGGACGGAACGATAGATTGGAACGGCCAGACTTATCTGTACACAACCATGCACTCCAAATCAACGAAAGTGAATATTCACGGACTTATCCCGATGGCCGATTTGCAACGGGGCGGCAAGGAAATCGTCGGATTTACGATCCTCATTTCAGTCATATCGCTTATCATTGCCTATTTGCTTGCGATCTTTACGTCAGAGCGGCTGGTCAGGCCGATTCGTTATCTTCAGTCGCGCATGCGGCGGGTAAAGGACGGGGCTTTCAGCGAACGGGCAGATTTGAGCTTGATGAATCGCGATGAAATCGGGCAATTGGCCCAGGGTTTCAATCTGATGGTGACGGAAGTGGAGCGACTGGTCAAGGAGGTATATGAAACGAAACTGCGCGAACGCGAAGCCGAGCTGTCGGCTCTGCAAAGCCAGATTAATCCGCATTTTCTGTACAACACGTTGGAATTGGTAAGCATGCAGGCGCTGAAGGAGAGAAATCTCGAAATCAGCGACATTGTTGCCAGCTTGGGAAAAATGCTGAGATACACGGTTGACAAGCAGGAACGGCCGGTGCAATTGAAGGAGGAGATACGGTTCGTTCACGCTTATTTGCAAATTCAGTTATCCAGGCATGGCGAGAAGCTGAGTTCGGAAATGTATGTGGATCCGTCCTTCGAATCTTGTCTTGTACCAAAGCTGCTGCTTCAGCCGCTGGTTGAGAATGCATTGGAGCACGGAATGGGGAATAGCGGATTAACGATAACGATCAGGGCATCCGTGCTGGATCAGGATTTGCTCCTGACTGTACAGGATAATGGGGTGGGGATGCCGCCGCAACGTTTATTGGAGGTTCGCGAGCAGATGTTGTGCAAGCCGGAGCGGGACGGCAGCCGTCCAAAGTTTGGAGATACACTTAAAGGCTATGCCATCAAAAATATTCACCATCGCATTCAACTGCTTTATGGCGTGGAATACGGCTTAAGCGTGGAGAGCGATGAGGCTTCCGGAACACTATGGAGAATCCGGCTGCCATTACGATGGGGGGAATTGGAATGTACAATGTGATGCTGGTAGAAGACGAGAAGAAAATTCAGGAAGGGTTAAAGATAATGATCGAGGAAGTGATCGGCAGTTATAGGGTAACCGCGGAAGCGGAGCACGGTTTCGCTGCGCTGGAGCTTCTCAGAATGCAATCGGTAGATTTGCTGATTTCGGATATCCGTATGCCCCAGATGAACGGAATCGAGTTATTGCGGCATGTCCGGGGGCTGTATCCCGACCTTCCCGTATTAATCATCAGCGGGCATGAAGATTTCACTTATGCCAAGGCGGCGATGCGTCACAATGCGTCGGATTACATCCTGAAGCCGGTGGACCGGATTGAGCTTTCCCATTTTCTATTGAATTTGAAAGCGCGGCTGGATCGCGAGCGGGCGGTAGAGACGCCTAACGCCGAAGCAGCCCATGAAGATCTGACGATTCGAAGAGTAAAGGAACTGGTCGTCTCTTGTCTGGATCAGGATGTTTCACTTCCATTCATCGCGGAGCAGGTGCATTTGAATCATCAATATTTATCCACGTTGTTTAAAGTGAAGACCGGACAAAATTATTCTGATTATGTGACGGCCTGCCGGATGAGTAAAGCCAGGGAGCTGTTGACCCATACACATCTGAAAATATACGAGATCGCCAACCTTTGCGGCTATGCCAGCGCCAATCACTTTATGGCCGTGTTCCGGCAGCATTGCGGAGTGAAGCCTACCGAATATAGAAAAAGGCCGCTGAGTTAAGGCCGTTCAGTTCATTGAGCACAAAACAAAACAGATGCTATGAATATCGTAGTTTTTCTCGAAAATGCGTTGTTTTTCACTGACAGGCTGACTTGTATACTTATTGTTAAGCGCTTCCAATTGGTGCTGAGACTTCATGTATTGTGACAGAATGATTACATTCGGATGTTCGGGAGGTATTAGTGAAAGCTTGGGTTAGGTTGTATTGGCGGCGCTTACAAATAACCTGCAAGAGAAGAGCAAATGAAATGACATGAAAGAAAGGATGTGATGGATAATGACTAGTCTTATAAAAAGATCTACAGCGTTATTATTAATCCTGAGTATGCTGTTCACGGGTTTGATGGGCTCGAGCCGCGTGCAGGCCGAAGCCGATGCGGAGTCTGCCAACCGAATCGTATTCGAGGATTTCGAGAACGGCGCTCCGGATGAGTTTGTTCTCGATTCCGTATCAGCCCCATACTCGGTTGTTCAGACGGATGATGGGAATCACGTTTACAGAAATTTTAATTCCAGTGACAAGCAGTATGCTTACTACAAAAAGGATGACTTGCCGGACGATTACAGTGTTGAGGCGGATATAAGTCTTGACTCTTGGGGCGGTTTGACTCCTGCCGTTCCTGGGCTGTTACTGAAGTATGCGGATGCCGACAACTATTATGAAATCGGTTACAAGAAAAGCGGCGGCTCAGCTTCCGCCAAGTTCCATATTCGCAAGCGCTATAACAATACGACATCGTACTTGGCGATGAGTGCGCCGACAAGTTTCAATACGAATAAAGTCTACAAGGTGAGGGGTGAAATAATCGGCAGCCGGATTCGGCTTTATGTGGACGAAGTACTGCTGCTTGACGTTGTCGACAGCAATAATCCGCTGACATCGGGATACCCGGGGTTGTTCGCGCTGCGGACGAATGTGGATTATGATAATTTCGCGGTGTACGACGCTACGCCAGTGGAAGTGCCGGAAGCTCCGTCCGGCCTGAGCATGTCCGAGAAAACGAGTTCAACCGTGACCTTGCGATGGAATCCTTCGCCGAGTGAAGAGGTACAATCGTACCAGCTGTTCAACAACGGGGCTCAGGTTGAAGATGCTACGAGTCCGGTTTTGGATTCCGATACGGACACCTGGAGCGCCACAGCGCGCAATTTGACTCCGGAGACGGCGTACTCCTTTACGGTCAGGTCGGTGGGAAGCAATGGTCTGATATCCGAAGACAGTGCAACAGTTCAAGTGACAACTGAGGAGGCGGCGGTTGGGCCGGAACCGCCATTCGCTGTTCACGTTATGGAGACGACGAGCACAACTGTCAAGCTGCAGTGGAATCCGTTGCCAAGCTCGGATGTCAGCCAATATGTGATCTACAATGGCGACAGCCCTGCGGTTTCCGTAAGTTCTTCCACTTATGATGCGAATGGCGGTTTATATAGCGCGCTTGTGTTCAATCTGGAGCCTAGCACCGAATATGCCTTTACCATAAGAGCGCATACGACGACTGAGCTGACCTCTGTGCCGAGCAATGAGGTGATCGTATCCACACCGGCTCTTAGCGGAGCTTCAGCAACCCCGCTGACGGTCGCGGGTTATCGGGCCAGCGGCAGCGATTCCAATATTCCGGAATATGCCATTGACGGCGATATTCAGACAAGGTGGTCGGCGTATGATGACGGGCAATGGATCGAACTGGATCTGGGCTCGGAACAGCTGGTTTCTTATCTGGGAGTCGCTTTCTACCGGGGAGACAATCGCCGCAAGACCATTGATATCGAGGTTTCGAACGACCAGACCAACTGGACCCGCGTATACAGCGGCGACAGCAGCGGCACGACGATCCAGGTTGAAGCCTTTGGTTTTGAAACCGTCACCGCCCGTTATGTACGGGTTGTCGGGCGCGGAGCAAGCGAATGGACAAGCATAACGGAAATTCAGGTTTACCCTCCCCATGTGGACGGGTTTATATTAAGTGATGTGGAGATTCCGCCAACGGGACCGGATCCGGATTCCCCAATTCCGACAAAAGCAGGTCTCTATTATGCGGATGGCACACCGCATGTGCCGCATGAGGCTCAGACAGTGACCGGCTCTACGTATAATGTCCTGGACTTCGGCGCCGATCCTGCCGACAACGGAATAGATGACGCTCAAGCTATCCGGGCTGCACTGGCTGCAGCGGCGCTTGGGGACGAAGTGTATATTCCGAACGGACACTATCAATTAACGAGCACAGATAAGGACGGAGTTACCCATTTCATTATGAAATCCGGCGTGCAGGTGCGCGGCGAGAACCAGGATGGCGTTCTGCTGGTCTCCGACCATGCTAACGAACAGAAAGAATTTGCTACGGTTGAAGGCATCGTATTCCGCATGGCCGGACAAAACAATATTAAGATCAGCAACATGACGATTACGTCCAGCTGGGACTTAAATTATTCAACGAATACGTCGGTTGCGAATCCGGATCGGGGCGGACCTAAGCAGGTGATCATGATTACCTCCGCTTCCGGCAAACCGTCCTATAACATTATGCTGGACGGACTGACGATCGAGAAGTTTCAACGGACCGGCGTTGTAATTACGAACAGTCATGATGTTATCGTGGAAAATTCGCTTTTTCGCAACGCGACGGACTTAGCCGAGGGCGGAAACGGATACGGCGTTTCCATCGAAGGCAAGTCCAAGGAAAGCCGACTCGGCAGAGAGGACGACTCTCGTTTCAATGTCGTTCGCAACAACGAGTTTATCGGTCCCTATCTGCGTCACGGAACGCTGGCGCATTCTTACACACATAACAATCTCATTGAAAACAACTACTACTTGAACTCGGCATTAGACGCTATCGATTTCCACGGAGAAGACGAGTATATGAATGAAGTAAGCGGCAACCATATCGTTGGCGGCGGCGAAGCGGCTGTCGGCGTCGGCAATCCGGGCGCTACGCATGATGCCGCGGGACCAGGCAATTACATTCATAACAATTTAATCGAGAATGTGAAACGGTATGGGGTGCAGGTGTATTTGGGATCTCCCGATACGATTATCGAGAATAATACCATTACCGGATTTACGAACGCGGGGAGCCAGGGAATACGTCTGAAAAATGCGCCCGGAACGATTGTGAAGGGCAATCAGATCGTGAACAATACGGCTTCCGACTTCTGGGGCATAATTGCCATGAAAGACGACGGCGATCCGACCAACGCCGGGAACGGCGCAGGCATTCCCGAGAATATTGTCATTCAGGACAATCATGTTACGGGGAATACGAATGGCGTTATGATCTCGGACGGCACGAATATTCGTCTCTCCGGCAATGAGATCAGCGGAAATACCGGGTCGGATTATGAGAATCAAGTGGCGGTTTCCGAACTGCTGCCGGCAACCAAGGCGGCAAGCGTACAGAAAAATGCTCAGAACGCCCCGGTTGCGGATCTCTTACAGATTAAAGGCGGAGAAGATAGCGAATCGGCGAGAAGCTATCTGCAATTCGATCTGAATTCCATTGAAGGCAAGCTGGCTACCGCATGGCTCTACGTGTATGGACAGGCGCTGGAGAGCCCTGCTGGAGAGACGGGAGCTGCAACTTCTCTCTATGCAGTGGATAGCAATGACTGGGACAGCGATACAATGCAATGGAATACGTACCAGTCTCCGCCAGAGCTTGGCCAGAAGCTCACGACTGTGCAGCTGAATAATAACGGCGAGAATGTCTGGTATGTATTCGATGCGACTGTGCTCGTGCAAGAACGTCTGGATGGAGATCGGACGATATCGCTTGCTTTTGCCCAGGATGCCGATCAAACCGGTTACTTGACGCAGCTATACAATGGACCCGACTCCAGCTATAGGCCTTACCTGCGGGTTGAAACTTACCCTCCGGTCGAACTTGCGGCCGTAGCGGTAACGGCGGATCGTTCGCAGCTGGTGCCGGGCATGACTACCCAACTGCATGTGACCGGCACATACAATACAGGATCGAACGTTTCGTTGGAAAATGCGGACATATCTTTCATAAGTCTGACGCCGGATCTAGTGACTGTTGATAATACGGGCGTGGTTACCGCGCTTCAAGCTGGAGAAGCAACATTGCAGGCAGCTGTCGTCTTGGATGGCGTTGCTCGCACTGGAACGTTCGTTCTTAATGTAATCAATAATCTGGCGATTACTGCGCAGTTGTCGGTCGACTCCACGCTGGGTACAAATACAAAAGATAGAGTACTTGACGGAAGCTTGGAAACCCGGTGGATATCAAACGGCTCCCAAACGCCTTATCTGATGCTGGACTGGACAACGGAGCAAACGATCAACCAAGTGAAGCTGTGGAGCGGACATGTGCCGGTTATAGGCTCGGCCAACTGGCATGTCAGAGATTTTGATCTGCAGTTCTTGGAAGACGGAGAATGGAAGACGATAGCCGAAGTCCGAGATAATGATCAGGACGCTTTTTTGGGTCAGTATACGATGTTGAATTTGGAAAACCCCGTCGTGACGACTGCCTTGCGCTTCCATTTTGTCCGTCCGTCATGGGGCAATGGCAATTCGAATGATATGATGGCCAGAATCAATGAGGTGTTTGTCGGCTTCGTCAACGATTAGGAACCATCTCGGCCTAAGTCCTTGTCATGCGGGCTTAGGCCGAAGTTCTGTTATACAGCTGGTTCTATTAATGTACTCGAATTTACATAGTTTTTCTCGATTTCGTGTTATTTTTTCTGGAAGCCATCAAATTTATACTAGTAGTAGAAAGCGATTACAAACATTGAGAGGGGCATAAAGATGAAGAAATACGGGTTAGTCTTGCTGTCTGTTGTCTTGCTGCTCGGCTTGCTGAGCGCATGCGGAGGAAATGGAAAGAACAATAATGGCGCCGCAAAGGCAAACAAGGAAAATGCGAACAATACGCCGAGTGCGGAAGTGGCTGCTGAGTCAAAAGAACCTGTGGAGCTTGAGATGTCCGTTTGGGGCAGCGATGCCCAGGTGGCGTTGTATGACGAGCTTGCTGAGGAATACAATAAGCTCCATCCGAATGTGACAGTCAAAACTACCGTGATTCCGTGGGCGGACTACCAGCAGAAACTGGCGATCATGGCAGCAACCAAAACCTCGCCTGATATCGTATGGATCTCAGAGCGCATGATTCCGCAATTTATGAATGGGGGCCAACTGCTGGATATTTCGTCCGTGAAAGAGGATGCGGCTTATGCGTTCGATGATATAATACCATCCACGCTCACTGCATTTGAAAAGGACGGCAAACTCTACGGCATTCCATTCTCTACGCCGCCTCAGGTCGTTTTCTACAATAAAAATCTGTTTGAAGCGAATGGATTGAAGTCGCCAATGCAGCTTTATGAAGAGGGCAACTGGACTTACGATGAGATGGTCAAAGCGTCCGAAGCGATCTCCAAACCGCAGGAAGGGGTATACGGCGTGAAGTTCATACAAAATTCCTCCAACTGGTCCGACAATCTGATTCCATTGATTTGGGCGATGGGCGGCGAAATCTTCAACGAAGACACAACGCAATTCGCTATGAACACGCCGGAGACGGCCAAAGCGATCAATCTTTTTAAAGGGCTGCTCGATAAGAAAGCGCATCCAAGCATCGGCGAGCAGTTAACTTTCGATACAGGTAAGCTTGGTATGGCGTTTGAGAACGTTACCCGTACAAGCGCTTACCGTGACAAAGTCGATTTCGAATGGGATATTGCTCCGCTTCCGGAAGGCGATCATGGCGTCAAGATGCCTATTGGCTTTGGAGGCTATTCGATCTTCAAGGATGCAGAGTATCCGGAAGAAGCATTGGAATATTTAAAATTTATAAGTAATAAGGAAAATGCAGCTAAAGTAGCCGAGTTTTTTGTGCCGCAGAGAGAGTCTGTCCTGTACTCCGATGAGTATCTGAACAAGTTCCCGTTCCCGACTGTTGAAACGATGAAAGTGGCTGCGTACGATCGGTTGGCCAAAGGTACAATCCGGCCTTCCCATCCGAACTGGGTCAAGATTGACGAGCAGGTGACATTAAACCTGGACGCGATTTTGCTCGGTTCCACGACAACCGAGCAAGCGTTGAAAAATATGGAAGACAGCATTAATCCTCTATTGAAGTAACCCTCCAGAACGATGGAGCATTGCGAGATCACCATATGAACAATAGGGTGATCTCGTATATTAAAGGGAGGGTTTCGTCATATTCACAACAGGAGGTAGGCGCAAATGGCCGGAGGTAAGCCAGCAGGTTTAGCAACTTTGAAATCAAAAGAAATGTGGATGGGATATTTGTTTATACTGCCTATTGTGGCGGGATATTTAATCTTTCTGTTTGGCCCGATCGTTTACGCTTTCGTGATGAGCTTTACGAATTGGTCGTTATTTGGAAATAAGGCGTATATTGGTTTGGATAACTATATTTACGCCATGCGCGATGATCCCGTCTTCTGGGATACGGTCGTGAATACCGTATATTTCTCTGCGGGCTTGGTCCCGCTGAACATTGTATTATCGCTTTTGCTGGCCATGCTGTTGAAACGGAAAATATGGGGTATCGGCTTGTTTCGGACCGCGATCTTTACGCCGGTAGTCGTTTCCCTCGTGGTTTGGGGGATCGTATGGAAGTTTATTTTCTCTACGGACGGTGGATTAGTCAATCTGCTGATCCGAACGTTTGGCGGAACGGAGATTCCCTGGCTTTTCTCGGAAACTTGGACGATGCCTACCGTTATAGTGGTCAGTGCGC
Organism: Paenibacillus algorifonticola; assembly: GCF_000971975.1. Taxonomy (GTDB): domain Bacteria; phylum Bacillota; class Bacilli; order Paenibacillales; family Paenibacillaceae; genus Pristimantibacillus; species Pristimantibacillus algorifonticola. The sequence continues at coordinate 151,990 of NZ_LAQO01000002.1, forward strand.
TTAAAGGTGTGGGCATGAACATGGTCATCTTCCTGGCCGCTCTGCACGATGTGCCGAAGGATTATTACGAGGCTTCCAAAATTGACGGCGCTTCGCGCTGGGAAACCTTTAAATCCATTACACTGCCAATGATTACGCCAGCCGTATTCATGGTAACGATAATAACCGTTATCGGTTCTCTTAAAGTGTTCGGACAAATCTATGTGATGACAGGCGGAGGGCCGGGAACAAGCACGTACGTGATGGTCTTCTACATTTTCAAACAAGCGTTCCGCTCCTACGAATTCGGTTATGCATCGGCACTGGCATTTATTTTGTTCAGCATTATCCTGGTTCTGACTTTGATACAGTGGAAACTAAGAAAGAGATGGGTACATTATGAACAATAAAAAGATAACATCCAACCTTGCATCCTATCTGGTTCTAACAATCGTTTCCTCCATCGTGTTGTTTCCTTTTTTTTGGATGGTCAGCACATCCTTGAAGACGGAATCCGAGGTGTTTCTATTTCCGCCCCAGTGGATACCCGCAGCTTGGGAATGGATCAATTATATTCGCGTGTTTACGGAAATGCCGTTTCATCTCTACTTTTTTAATAGTATGTATATCGCGGTGCTCGTCACGGCAGGCACTTGTTTCTTGTCCGCATTGGCAGGCTATGCGTTTGCCAGATTGCACTTTCCATTCAAAAACGCGATCTTTCTGTTCCTGCTCAGCGGGATGATGATTCCTACCGAAGTTACGGCCATTCCTTTATTCAACTGGATGTCAAACCTCGGATTCATCGATACGCATATTCCTCTAATTCTTCCGCCAATGCTTGGATCGGGTGGGATGTTCGGCGTATTTCTCGTACGTCAGTTTCTAATTACAGTTCCTATTGAACTGGATGAAGCAGCCAAAATGGACGGGTGTTCGCCGTGGCGCACGTTCAGGTCGATTATGCTCCCGATCGCCACGCCCGCATTGGCAACCGTAAGCATCTTTACATTCATGAATAGCTGGAACGAGTTTTTTGAACCGCTTATTTATTTAAATACGAAGGAATTGTTCACGTTGCCGATCGGCTTATCCATGCTGACTACGGATGCCGGCGTGGACTGGCCGCTGCTGCTTGCCGCTTCGACCATAGCAACTGTCCCTATTCTGGTCGTTTTCTTCCTGGCTCAAAACAAGTTTATTGAAGGCATTGCCAATACGGGCTTGAAATAATGCGTTTTCTCCAAAAAGGACTGCCAAAGATCAGGACAAGATCAATGGATATTGAGGGAAAGCGAAGAATATAGCTGAAAATACCCTGCTTATTTGAGCGTAATACTGCAGTTCTGCAATGTCTGACGCTGTGACTCGTGAGAATTCGCTGTAATGCTGATGAATGCACTAATACCGCAAGAAAAGGAAGCGCTACTTACTTTCATAGATGCAGCGGAAATCAGTTCTTGGGCTCAGAAAGCAGTCGTGCAAGCGGTACAATCAGGCTTGATCAAAGGCAATGAGGATGGTGCTTTCCGTCCACATGACGAAATAACACGTGCAGAGATGGCGTTAATACTCGCAAACGCTTCGGGTAAGTCTACAGGGGAGTATGGATCAAGTTTTGGAATAAGAAAAAACGGCGGATCCGAGCATGATAGTTTTCTACATTTGATCAGAACGAGGCAGCCCTCAATTAACTCGGGGCTGCTTTTTTATGTGCGCCCAGCATGGGCGCTATCTATAGGGTGTAAGTCCTGAATGGTGAAGGCAGTAGTAGCCATTAGCTTAAGACAAGGGCGTCCACCGTGAGGTGGAATATGAAGGAAGTCGGCGGCAAACATCCGGTTCGAGGAACACGAATCTCATATCAGGCTAACGTTCATTGGATAAGACTGCATAACAAGTCAAAGTCCTTACTGCCGAAGATGAACGGAAGTAAATGAGGCGAATAGATGGAGGGAAAGATAGCGTTCTTACCTGGGGAGATCTGTGCGAAATACGAAGACATCTTCGTAACCCTGGATTGTCAACAGTAAATTAGACAGCTTTTTTAAGGGCTGTAAGGCGATATTGAACAGGTGTCAGGTATCCCAGCGTTCCGTGAATGCGATGCTTGTTAAACCAGTTGACGTAATCGTATAGTTCCAGTTCCAGATGATGAAGGCTTTGGAAGTTCATCTGGTTGATGAACTCCGTTTTCATGACTCTATAGGTGTTTCAGCCACCGCATTGTCATAGGGACAACCCTTCATGCTGAGCGAACGGCCGATTTCAAAGGTCTCCAAAAGTTCGTCCATTTTTTCATTTTTAAATTCACTGCCTCGGTCCGTATGGAACCACTGAATGTGACGGAGATCGCCCTCTACGGTAGCAAAGGCGCGGGAAACCAGAGCCGCATCCTTGTTTGGGCCCACACTATGACCGACGATTTCTCGATTGAACAAGTCAATCAGCACGCAAATGTAATGCCACTTGTTTTGGACCTTCACATACGTCAGATCACTCACAACGAAGCGCTTGGCTTCCGTCTGCTCGAACTCACGATTCAGAACATTCGCTGTCGTCGCTTCGTTGCAAGACGTTTTACGGGGATTATACTGGGCGATCGTGTAGGTGGAGACCAACCCTTGCTCTTTCATGATTCGCCCGATACGACGTCTGGAGACGGCGATTCCTTGTTCATGGAGCTTGGCTTTGATCTTGCGTGTGCCGTAAGCTTTACGATTCTTGTAGAATATTTCGACAATCGCTACGGTTAGTTCATCCGCTGTCTTTTGATCCTTGGCTTCATAGTAGAAGGTGCTTTTTGCGATTTGCAGGACGTTACACATTGCTGATACCGAGTATTTATCACGGTTATTCTGGATGATAGCTACTTTCGTCCCATGATCAGCGCGACTTGCTTTAAAATATCGTTCTCCATTTTCAAACGTTCATTTTCTTTTCGTAAAGCAATCAGCTCATTTTCTTCTGACGAACGGTTGTCCTTCTCCTTGAAGGAACCCGTGGTCTTGACTTGCTTGATCCAGCGATCCAAAGCCGAGGCAGTGAGGCCATATTCCTCAACCAGATCCGCTCTGGATTTTCCGTTTTCATATAATAGCACCATTTGTTTCTTAAACTCTGCTGTAAACGTACGTCGTTGTTTTGGCATTGTAGAGATCCGCTCCTTAGGATGATAGGTTTATTCTACAAGCCCTCATTTTTATTGTCCAACTAAGTGTAGCCGATCCATTCACAATGTTTACATAGAAAAGGGTAAACCGCTTTACCGAATGATTGAAACGGAAATCCTTAAAGTCAATAGCTATCATCATCAGGGGATTAAGGAGCTGTCAAAGCAACTAATTTCTGTTGCAATTGCTGAAGATGGTATGATAGAAGCCGTTACTATGCCAGAAAAGAAGTTTGTTTTAGCTGTTCAGTGGCATCCAGAGTTCAGTTACAAATCGGATATTTATAACTTTAGGTTATTTGAGGAATTTGTAAAATCGTGTTAGAGGTATTCGTATACGAGAACTTCGCTTATTGAACTAGTGGGTACAATAGTTCAATAAAACAGTGGCAGTCTATGACTTTATTGTCCTTGAACAACAATAATTGAATTACAGGTGGAATTAGCACCCCTTACGTTTAACTCGTTGAAAAACAAATTAAACGTAAGGGGTGCTTTTTTTATATCCAAAAAGCTATAACAAGTAAGACGAAGGAATACGATTGCGGTCAGTGGCTATGCTGCTGCTAGTAATCCTATTGAAGCAGAAGATTTTAATGCTTTAAAAACTACATTTCTATATTTGCATTAATAAAATGAAATACGCTTTACTAGATCATATGGATTAGCGCAGACATTGAGTCACATGCTACAATTGGGATAAATAATGTTAGATATAAAGGTTGGTTTTTATTAGCGACAGAAATTTGCATTGCTATGGATCTAAAACATCAATCAGCAGCTATATCTATTAAAGGAGGTAAGCGCCGTGAGTTCAATATTATTTATCGCGGGTTGGGCTATAGTTGGAATTTGTATTGGAGGTTTAATTGTGTTTATAAAATCCATGCCTAAGAAAAAATAAGCATGAGAAGCTTAGATTATATAACAAAGGTTTTTAGGTGTGTAGGGGTTAGAAAATGTCTTAGGTCAGACAACCATCCTCAAAAATGAGAATGGTGTAGTGCTAGATGGTTTGTTGATGATTTTGAGATAAGTAAGTGTGTTAGATTCAATAAAGTGCAGCCCTCCATAGACAGAGACATATATATTTTTTTCTCAAATATGTATGTGGCTTGCTTTTTTTCGCTCATAAAAAGACGCATTAATACTAATAATCATGTTAATCTCGCCGCTTCAGCTGAAGCGGTTTTTCTTTTGCTAACTGTATATAGTAAGAGAATGAGGGATTTTAAAAGTTTCAAGAAGGAAATTAATTCTTATAATGACTGAACTTCTGAAAAAGTACACAGTTTTTTAGCAAGCTCCTCCTTCCCTGTTAACACTTCAATCATAATACCTGCGCCTAACCGGAATCCATATGTAAAGGTGGAGGTTAGCTCCATTGAGTGAGCTTGAGCATATAAGTCTAGTAATGCTTCGAGCTCTGTAAATTCATCCTCAGTATGTTTTTTCTTCCATGCTTCCATCACTTCAGATATGTTCTGGCTCATTTGAAGATACTCTGGATCATTGGCTATTCTTATTACATCAGGACGCATATTGCCATGGCACAATTCTTCCAAAAGACTTCTCATTTACCTGTTCATCCTTTCTGCAAAGTAAAATTTGTTGCTGCTAGTATATTTACAGTTTAAATTTAATGAATGGCATAAAAGTCAATATGCGAAATTCGTATAAATTATGATGGCGTTGGGTGATGAAAATGTATAAAAGAATTCGGGATTTACGGGAAGATAAGGATTTAACTCAGCAGGAGATGGCCAAGTTGCTGCATATTTCACAAGCAACCTATTCTCGTTATGAGAGTGGGGAGTTGGACATACCTACTGCCGTATTGATCACGTTATCTAAATTTTATAGTGTCAGCATCGATTATCTGCTTAATCAAACAGACATTGCTAAGCCGGAAGAACGAAAATCAAAATAATAGGAGATTTGAACGCTTAAATGAGTGCCCAAACTGAAATAGCAAACCCTCGAAAAGGAATATTCAACCAGCGTCATTTTGTTGAGTTTTCTTTATGTTCAAGACTGATTGCAAATGGTGTTTTTCGACTCTCACTTCAAGGGTGTAACGCTTAAGCTTCTGTCCATTTTTCTCGTAAAAATGCCCCTAGAAAAGTTATTGGATTATATCAGAGCTTTATTCTAATATTTATTCTAGGAGGGCACTTCAGACTGACTCATATATTTGAGCCATTTTTACATATGCGTGTATTATATTCCCCTTGGGTCCTCCAGTTAATGCCCGATGACACAGGGATGCTGAATACGAGGGAATCTTTCCCCGCAAACTTAGGAATAACCCAACCCGCCCAACTATCTCCCCACCCCAATCCTTTTTTCTCCAATCCAACCATGGACCGTTTGTTTGCCCACTCTATAGCCTGGCGAACCATTCCCACATCGGTTATACCGCCCTTTAGAAGATTTCTCAGAAAGGATCTGCTTATCAGAAAATATGGATTGCTCAATTGCTGTGATTTTGGATGTATTCATTCATTCCAATGACTGATATACTAACGAAAATTCAGTATTTTAGGAGTGGTTGAGAATGGATGGAGTTCGTTACAAGATAAGAGAAGTGTTGGACAGTGACAAAATTGAAGCTTTTCTGCATAAAGCGCGGATTGGCCATCTTGGTATGGTTGATGGTCAGTTGCCATATGTTGTTCCGCTTAATTTTGTTTGGGCAAAGGGGAAGCTTTATTTTCATGGAGCCACAGGCGGGAGGCGCAATCAGGTCATGAGTGCGAATGCAGAGGTCTGTTTTACGGTTTGCGAAGAATATGGAACCATTACCGATCCCGTACCAGCTAAGACGGACACGGCATATATGAGTGTTATGATTTTCGGAAAGGCCGAGCCTATAGATGATCTGGACGAAGCTACATATATGCTGCAGGAAATGCTTCAAAAATATGTGCCTGGTTACTATAACCGTCCCTTGTCCAAGCAGCATGTAGACAAATATAGGTCTGCTATATTCAATTCCCCTGTTCAAGTATACCGAGTCGATCCTTATCATATAACGGCGAAAGCAAATCCGATCGAGGAAGAAAAAATGTACAAATAAGAAAAAAAGAGGTTGTTATAAATGTTGAAGAGAGTGCAAATGAATACAACATCATCTTCGCTGCGCGGTCGTGATTGGATATCGCCCATTATAGCTGCTTTAATATCTGTCATTGTCAACTACGGTGGGACATTTATTCTCGTGTTTCAGGCGGCAAAAGTGGCAGGTCTGAGTCCTGAAATGACCGCCTCATGGATATTGTCGATTTCCGTTGGTGTGGGGATAACGGGTATATGGCTAAGCTATCGATACCGTGAACCGATTATTACAGCTTGGTCAACACCAGGTGTGGCTTTTCTCGTTTCGATATTAGCGATAACCCCCTATGAGGAAGCAATTGGCGCTTATATCATCTCTGCTTTAGGATTTATTGTTTTAGGTATATCGGGAATGTTCGAAAGGTTCGTCCGGCTGATTCCTCCAGGTATTGCTTCTGGTCTGCTGGCAGGCATTTTACTGCAGTTTGGTATTTCAGCCTTTGGAGGAGTGAAAGTTGATCCTCTGCTGGTCATTGTCTTGTTTGCTGCTTATGTACTATTAAGAAGGTATACGTCCCGTTATGTTATTGTCGGTATTTTAGTAATTGGGCTTATTTATTTAATCAGCTTGGGAAAAGTAGATTTCAGCACGATCAAATTAGCTATCGCGTCGCCGGTATTCATTGTTCCTGAGTTTTCGTTTCATGCGTTATTGGGTGTTGCCTTGCCGTTGTTCATTATTACATTGACGGGACAATATATGCCCGGGATGCTAGTCTTGCGAAATGATGGGTTTAAGACGAGTGCGAATCCAATTTTGATCGTAACGGGTTTGGGCTCACTCTTTGCAGCGCCATTTGGCTCGCATGCTTTCAATGTAGCAGCCATTACAGCAGCGATTTGTACAGGTAAAGATGCGCACGAGGATTCAACAAAACGTTACATTGCGGGTATTGCCTGTGGCATTTTTTACATGGTTGTTGGCATATTTGGTGTGACGCTGGCTGCTCTGTTTCTAATTCTTCCAGCCACCTTCATCGCGACGTTAGCGGGGTTGGCATTGCTCGGGACAATTGGCGGCAGCCTTGCGGGCGCTTTAACTGAGCCCAAGGGCCGTGAGACCGCACTGATTACTTTTTTAGCAACGGCTGCAAATGTTACATTACTTGGTGTTGGCGGTGCATTCTGGGGTCTGGTTGCAGGTTTGGCTGCGCATATTTTGATACATGGACAATTTCGCCAAAAACAATATAGGACGAGTGGAATACAACAAGCTGAACAAAAATAATAAGCGGCATGAAAAATGAATACAGGTACAGATTAGCTAAAAAGAGCTGAACATACTTAAGCTAAGCCGGAGATGCTTAAATTATAAAAGCATCTCCGCAAGACGATAAATGCCTGTTTCTATTGCTGCCTCATCCACTTTAGCAAAGCCTAGCACCCATCCTTTTCGATCACTTTCCAAACAATACTTGCTAAGTGGATAAACACGTATGCCTTTTTCCAGCGCTTGGTTCGTTGCGAATTCTTCATCAAACGAGTTTTCAGCTTCAAGAAGCATATGCAATCCTGTTTCTACGCCGCTAAGTTTAAAACGTTCACTTAGGCCGGTCGCGATGATGGCCTTCGTCATGGCTTCGTGTCTGCGCCGATATACATTTCTGACTCTTCTCATATGGCGCATGAAATGCCCGTGCTCGATAAAATGAGCAAGCGTCAATTGCTCCATAATCGGAAGATGGCGATAGGTTAATTCATGGACATGGGCAAGCTGGCGAATGGCCTCTGTTGGACCAACGATCGCTGATATACGAATACCAGGAGCAACCATTTTGGAAAAACTCATCATATACAACGTGTTTTGAGGTTGCTGGCTATATAAGGTTGGGAGTGGGTCGCCACGATATCGAAACTCGCTATCGTAGTCGTCCTCAACAATCCAAAATTGATGTTGAGCAGCCATATGTAGCAAATGCTGTCTGCGGGGCTCCGACGTGATCACTCCAACTGCACACTGATGTGAAGGCGTAACATAAACAAGCTTTGATTGAGGGTGAATACGGTCTGCTTGTATTCCGTAATCGTCGACAGGGACTGGAACAACATTCATCCGCCGATATTTCATCGCCATCCATGAAGCGGGGAAGCCGGGATCTTCAACAGAAACGGTTTCTCCTTCATTTAACAGGGCTTGGGCGATTAAATCTAGACTATGCTGTGCTCCCGAAGTTAAAATAATTTGATCGATATGAACGTGGACGCCTCGCTCAAGTGACAAATAACGTTGAATCTGCTCGCGCAGCGGCGCGAAACCATAGGGGTTGCCGTAAGCCCAGCTGGCTAGGTCCGTTTCTTTGGAGGCTTGTAAAAAGGAGTGTCTCCAGTTTGTTTGAAAATGCTGATCCAAATAAGGCTCGTGTGGGCTGAAATCGATCTCCACATTTCTGTTTTCTTTGCCCCTGAACCAGTTTTGCAACTGGCTGACTGCATCGTTTAATAAAGGCAACTCGGGAGTAACCGGCCCTCGAGCTATAACCTCCTCCATAAAACGGGTCTTGTGGGTCCAGTCACTTACTCTTGTTCCGCCGCGCCGGGAAGTAACCGTGTAGCCACGACTGAATAATTCCTCATAAACAATCTGTATAGTTGAGCGAGAGACACCGATGAGTAGTGCGAGTTCGCGAGAAGGAAGCAGTAATTCGCCTGCAGGCCAATTTCCGGTTGTGATATTATGGATAGCTTGGTCAAGCAGCTGCTGCCATATGGGGCGTTCGTCGTCACGGTTAACTTTTAGCATCTATTTCACCTCTAGTTGTATATGCGTCAAAAATATGGAGTGCTCTATTCACTTCAATATGTATGTTTTATAGCATTCCATTAATTGATATACTAGCATGGTTTTAGTTTACCAAGCAATATGATCGTGGTTCCACTAATTCATGGAAACGAAATAGCAACAGCCTCAGAACCGTCGAAGCTTCAGCGGCAGAGGCTGTTTTTTGATTTATCTGTCTTGCAAGGGAGGGGACTGATCCATCCAGTTCCATTCATTGTTCTGAATAAATAGACTGACCGCCTGCTCGGTCGATAATTCCAGTTCTCGAAAATCCAGTATGACTTGGGTTAATTCCATGCATTTTTCATGGGTAGGATTTAACAGCAGTTCATGGGAAAGGCCGATAAAGGTATCCGGTTTTTCTGGGGATTTTTCGACTTCAGCCATCATGGACTTGTGGCAAGGAAACAATATGCGATTATGCGCCAAAATAATTCGGCTTCCGAATAAGACCAGATTGCTGACGACTTGCGACAGCAGGTATGGGTTATTCTTTTTGACGGCTTCCCCTGCAAAATAATAACCGTAAAGCATCACCTGTGCCTGAAAATCTTTAATGTTTTGGTTTCTATTTTGCTCGGGATAAACCGGTATTTTGGTTAGCAGCTCATTTAGCCCTGAGACTACGGAGTAGTAAGCCTGCGAACCTGTAAAGGAAGCGCGAGTCGGCTCGCTGCCTTTCTCGGCTGCCAGCTCCAGAAACCGCATATTGATGATTTTGACGTCGATATAGCCATCTTCATAATTGCAAACTTCATGATTGGTGAATGCTAGCGCATTGGTTTTCTTCCGCTCTTCAAATTCTTGATCCGTGACAAGCAAATAAACGTCGATATCTGATGTTTCCTTGGCAGTACCTTTCGCGATGGAGCCAGTCGTTATCACGGCTAATAGGTTTGGATCAGATTGCAGCGTTTCTACGAATTTGTCCAGCGATTGCTTATGGTGCGTATACATATTCCAGCCTCCCTTTCATTATTTGATGGTCTCACTGTAACCTTAAACTAAAGAAAGGAATACATCTATAGTCATTCATGCCAAACGATTTTGAAATAAATAATATAAGTGTTTCATGCCCCTAATGCCGACTTTCTGTCCGATTAATTGTATGCTTCGGTCTGTGTGTTTAAGTAGCCATAAGCTGTAAAGCAGTTGAATATTCTGCACTTGGACTAAAGAAATCGTAATTAGCGTTCGCCTTAAACGTTACGAAGCGCGATGAGGAGACTTTTACGTGCCTGCAGTACATTTTGCGGACTATGTTAATGGAGCCTGTTTTTACACCATAAGCATCGAAAAGTCAATAAAAATGGGCCAGGACGAATTGTTGTAGGCTCTAATAGAAATAATGTATATAATCAATCGTAGGTAAAAGCGCTAAGAAGAAGGGACGTATTTTTGAAGACTAGCCCAAACATAGGATGAACGGCAAAACGCAGAAGATCAATAGGGCGGTGGAGCAAGATGCTGAAGCAGCATAGTATGATTAGAAAAATTACTGTGCAAATGACGGTGATTCTGACGATTCTGTTAGCAACACTTATATTGAGTAATTTTTATTCTTTGGAAGTCGTACGAAAAAATCAGATTGCAAGCTCCAAAAACACGTTGGCGATTTATATTAACAGTATCCAAAATAGCTTGAATAATACATCTAGGGATCTGTTAGAGGTGTTCGATACACAGATTAATAGCTTTAGTACGTTTGGAACAAAGGATGAGAGCCAGAAGTATTTTGAAGCCATTAGACTGAAGGAGATTTTGGCATCGAAGGCGTCTAATACTAGCGGAAGTGACGGATTGTTTATTTCAGTTCCGAATGAGGACTTTTTATTAGCCTCCTTCAGTAACCGAATGTATTCGAAGGAAGGCCTGTTTTTGACTGACTTTCTAAAGGAATATGATTTTGATGCCAGGAAAGTGGCGGGCGGGGCAGAGTGGATGCCTGTCGAAGTGAACGGAGTTGCTTATTTACTAACATCGATCACTTATTCTAATGTGATTTTTGGAGCGGTCATAAAGACGGATACGCTAATGTCTGCCATAAAGAAAAATGCAAACGAAGATAACTTATTTTACCTAACCGATAAATCGGACCGTATGCTTTCGGCAACGAATCCGGTAGAACTTTCTAAGGAGAAACAAAACCATACATTTACCTCCAAGCATTTTTTCGTTACTGAGCAGATTCCTGAATTCGGAAGTTTAACGAACGTTGTCGCAAGTCGAAATGTCTTCTTGGGCTTGGAATTGATTCAATGGATTATAATTATTTTAAGTATTATAGCGGTCGTCATCACGCCGGTTATTTTCAGATCCTTTGCAAAGGATTTGATTCAACCCATATTAGAGCTTGTAAAAGGCGCTAAAGAAGTTGAAAAAGGCAACTGGGACTATCCGTTTTCCAATAAAGCCTCCTCGATCGAGTTTGCACGGTTGTCCAATTCCTTTTCCTCGATGATACGCGAGATTAAAACGTTAAAAATCAACACCTACGAAGAGAAGCTTGAGCGGAATAAAACGGAATTAAAATATTTGCAAATGCAAATTAGGCCCCATTTTTTCTTAAATGCGATAACTACCATTTCGAGCCTCACCTACCATAACAAGAATGAGGAGATACGTCTGTTAATCAGTCATTTATCCGAGCATTTACGATACATGTTTAGAGGCGGGCTGGTTCAAGTTCAGATTCAAGAAGAAATGAAGCATGTCGAAAATTACATCCAGATGCAAGAAATTAGATATCCGAATCAAGTGTTCTATATGGCTGACATCGATCGGGAATTGCAAACTTATCCGCTGCCGCAGTATCTGATTCATACCTTTGTTGAGAACACGTTTAAGCATGCTTTAGCGCACAAAGAAATGCTGTCTATATTTATCAAAGTTGATAGCGTTCTCACGAATGGTCGACCTTTCATTCGGGTTGTTATTGAAGATAATGGAGATGGTTTCCCCGAAGAAATGATGGAAGAAGTGAATTTTTCGGATCTGCAGCAAAGCGGTACGGGGGAAAAAGTGGGGATCAGCAACATCCAAAGAACATTAAAGCTTTTATACAAGCGGGACAGGCTGTTAAAGCTATCCAATGCCCAGCCATCCGGCGCCAGGGTAGAAATAATGATTCCTATGGAAGACGTCGAGTAAACTCCTTACAAAGGTGATGAATACAAATGCAATGTTTATTAATTGATGACGATATTCCTACAGTAAACGTTTTGCACGATTTCGTAGACTGGGATGCATTCGGTATTTCCAAAATCATGACGGCACACAATATATCCGATGCGAAATTGCTATTTGAACAGAGCATCCCTGACATCATCATATGCGATATTGAAATGCCAAAGGGTACCGGGCTCGATATGATCAAATGGGTAAGAGAACATAAATACGACTGCGCCTTCATTTTCTTTACGTGTCACGAAAGCTTTGATTTTGCCTCCACCGCCATATCGTTTAATGCAGATGCTTATGTCATTAAGCCCTTCGATAAAGATAAACTTGAGACGTCTTTAATAAAGGCGATAGATGTCATAAAGCAAAGAAGGGAACTAAATGAATACAGCAGATACGGACAGGCATGGTTAAAAAACCGTGATCTCGTTGAGCAGGGTTTCTGGAGAGACATTATGTTTGCGACGATACCTCCTCGACTCGATGTGATTCAGTCCGAAATGCAGAAAAGAGATTTGGATATCCATCTAGAGGAAAGTTATCTTCTTGCCATTACTTGCGTCAGCAAAACGGATATGGAGATCGATTGGAACGATAATACGTTCAAATACGCCTTGCATAATTTATGTTCGGAAATGCTGTTCGGTACAACCGATCACTCACAAATCGTTACTTATAAAATAGAGGATGTTTTTTACAGCGCTTTAATTAAAGCCGAGAATGAATCCATCGATGTGATTAAGCACAAATACGATAATCTCATTAAACAATGCAGAAAGCTATTTCGCTGCACGGCTACTTCCTATCTAGCGGAAGGGAATGAAATTTTCCAAATAGCAGAAACTAAAATCAAACTAGAGGAAATGGATAAAAAGAACATCATTTATAAAGGAAAAGTTCATGATGGCAAAGAACGGTTTGTATATTCCAATTCTGAACCCTATTCTCTCGATGTCCATCAAATGAATACGTTGTTTATTCAAGGTGAAAGAGTGAAGATCGTTAATTTGTTGAAGAAGGAACTAGAGACGCTTGCGTCCCTGAATAAACTGGATGTGAACACGATTCGTGCCATACACCAAGATTTCGTACAGGTTGTCTATTCCCTATTGTATAAAAATAATATCCAGGCTCATAAATTATTTTCGGATGAGGTAGCTCAGCAATTGGCTCAAAGCTCGAATGGCAGTGTATTTGAATTCATGAAATGGGCAAATTATGTAACGAATACAACGATTGATTTTCTAAAGATGGTCATTGCTTCGGAAGGCGTCGTTGAAAAGGCGAAAAGATTCATTCATGAGCATTACGATCAGGATTTAAATCGGGAAGATATAGCGGCAGTCGTCTTCTTAACGCCGGACTATTTAGCTAAACGCTTCAAACTGGAAACAGGTTTGTCGGTCAAGGAGTATTTGAATGAGTACCGGGTAAAGGTTGCGCAGGAAATGCTTATTCACAGTAAAGCAAGCATAAGCCATATTGCAACCCAAACTGGATTTGACAGCATTTCATATTTCTCCACTGTATTTAAAAAAGTCACAGGCGACACCCCGAATGCGTTTCGTGCCAAATATAATGTACTGAAGATTTAAAATCCTAAAATAATTAACGGCAACTATGTTACCCGAACGAGGTGGCGAAGTTGCTATTTTTTTGTCGAGTAATGGAGCTGGAGTGGAATTCATTTGCTCAGCCGAGTTCTTATTTTTTAAAAAACAACACGGATTTATTAAAGCTAAGCAAGTGGATTGAAGTTAAGATGAAGGAGATTCATTATTCGAATGGAGGCAGAACAAATGAGAACAAAGAGGGGAATCACTGCACTGCTTTTGTCCATAACCTTAATCGGTTCGTCGTTAACCGCATGCGGCACAGAATCCGCGAACGAAGCGACTAAAGAAGCTGCTGGAAAGGTTGAAAAAGTTGTATTTGCAATCCCGTCATTTAACCGAATTCCTGACGATCTTAGTCGCGTAACGGACGCCATCAATAAGATTACAAGGGAAAAGATAAATGTTGAGGTTGAGTTAAAAATTTACGGACCAGCTGATTACAGTCAAAAAGTAAATCTGGCGCTGCAAAGCGGTGAACAATTGGATCTCTTTACTGGCTTCGAGCAGTTTGCGAATTTTGCATCGAAAAATCAGCTATATTCGATGAATGATCTGCTCCAGAAGTATGGGAAAGAAATGAAAGAAATTTTGGATAAAGACTTCGGTGACGACCTCCTTGAAGCTACAACGATTGATGGTCAAACTTACGGGATTCCCGCAAATAAAGGGATGGCGCTTCCAACTACCTTGGTCTACAACTCCGATATGATGTCGGAAATTGGAATGTCTGCTGATGATATCAACTCCATAAATGACCTCCCAACGGTGTTTGATGCCTTGAAAGAAAAGCTTCCAGAAGTCGTTCCATTCGGGCCTATCAATGTCAGCCCTAGTGATACAGGATTGGTGAGGTTATTAAGAGGAGCGGAAAAAGTCGACTATCTGACAGACAGCACGGGTGTCGGTGTCGTCATCGGAAACGACGGCAAGGTACGGAATTTTTACGAAACGGATGAATTTAAAGCTGGTGCCGCCATGATGAGAGAATGGTATAACAAAGGCTACTTGCAGAAAGATGCGGCAACAGCCTCCAGTCCATTCTCGGAAATGATTTCCTCAGGACGCGGCTTCTCCTATATGGGAGGTTATGGCGGCATGGCTGTAGCACAAGCACTTAGCGCTCAAACCGGAAAAAACTTAGAGACGAAACGCATTGCACCCTTTTATTTCGATACGACCGCAGTCAATGCTGTTGTTTGGATGATTTCTAGCAGGACTAAAGCTCCAGAGGCTTCCATGAAGTTTTTGAATTTGTTGTATACGGATGTCGAAGTTCTTAACACGCTGCTGTACGGAATCGAAGGCGAGGACTATGTGAAGGTTGATGAGCATCATGTCAAGTTCCCTGAGGGGAAAAATGCTTCGACAGTTGCTTACACGATGCATTTGAGTTCCGGGATTGTTGGATCGGAGTCTCTTCAGTATCAGCTTGAGGGTATAGATTGGTCAGATATTGAGCTGAAGCTGAAAGAAAATAAAGAGACGGAAAGATCTCCTTATTTTGGATTTATTTTTGACCAAAACAGTGTAAAAACGCAAATGAGTTCTGTTAACAATGTCGTCAATCAATATCTTCCTGGGCTGGTTACCGGCTCCTTGGACCCCGAAACGACGATACCAAAGCTCGTGGAAGCGCTGAACAACGCTGGCGCGGAAGCTATCATCAAGGCAAAGCAGGATCAGCTTGATGCTTGGCTGGCGAAAAAAAATCAATAAAATAAGTAAGATGTACAAGGTGGAGCCTACAGCAGACTCCACCTCGTACGAAAGGAGAAATGTCGATGAACGCAACGATAGCAAAACGCCGGGAATTAAAGAAGATGATGCCTCTTCTCCTTCTTGCGGCTCCAGGTCTGCTTTATTTGCTCATTAATAACTATATTCCCATGCTTGGCGTCTTTATTGGGTTCAAAGAAGTGGATTTTACTAAAGGGATATTCGGCAGCGATTGGGTTGGCCTAAATAATTTTAAATTTCTCTTCAATACAAGCGATGCCTTCATCATGACAAGAAATACGATTTTATATAACCTGGCTTTTATTATTTTAGGCACGATTTGTTCGATTTTCATAGCCGTGCTGATGTCTGAGCTGTTAACGAAAGTATACTCGAAGTTTTTTCAGTCCGGCCTAGTGCTTCCGAATTTGATTTCTATGGTTGTGCTGTCTTATCTTGTATTTGCTTTTCTTAATTCGGATAGCGGATTTATTAATCTTTCTATTTTACGACCATTGGGACTTCCTGAAATCAGTTGGTATTCGGAAGCCAAGTATTGGCCCTATATCCTAGTCATCATCCAGTTGTGGAAAACCGCCGGCTATGGGTCGATTGTTTATTTTGCATTTATCGCTGGTATCGATAAAAGCATTTATGAAGCTGCGAAGATCGATGGCGCAGGCAAACTGAAGCAAATTTTCAATATAACGCTGCCTTTGCTGAAACCGACGATCATTATACTAGGACTCCTTTCGGTAGGGAGAATCTTCAATTCCGATTTTGGTTTGTTCTATCAAGTACCGATGAATGCTGGTGCGTTGTACAGCACTACACAGACCATCGATACGTATGTGTACCGGGCTCTGATTCAATTAAATGATATTGGGATGTCGGCGGCAGCCGGTCTTTATCAATCGTTAGTTGGTTTTATTCTTGTTTTGATTGTGAATGCGATTGTCAGAAAAGTAAATGCTGATAATGCTTTATTTTAGGGGGTAAATACGTTGATACAAACAAGAGGGGAACGGACCTTTGCCCATTTCTCAGCCATCGTTATGACTTTGATCACCTTAGCGGCTTTTTTACCCTTTATTTTAATTTTCGTAGCCTCTTTTACGGATGAGTCTGCCTTGATCAGCAACGGATACAGCTACTTTCCGGAAAAATGGAGCCTGGATGCCTATGTGTACATGTACACAACCGCTTCAACTTTTGTGAGAGCCTACGGTGTATCCTTCTTCGTCACCATCGTCGGAACTGCAGTCAGCACGATTCTGACCGCTATGCTTGCATACCCGATGGCACGAAGAGACTTTAAACTGCATAATGTGTTGGCTTTTATTGTGTTTTTCACGATGCTGTTTAGCGGTGGCGTAGTCCCCACTTATATGATGTGGACGAAAATCTTTCATATTAAGGATTCACTGTGGGCGTTAATCGTGCCCAGCTATCTTATAAGCGGTTTTAACGTTCTATTGGTTCGCAACTATTATAAAAATAATGTGCCTGTGGATTTGATCGAATCGGCACAAATCGATGGCGCTTCTGAGCTGAAAACCTTTTACAGAATTATGCTTCCATTATCGATTCCGGTTTTGGTGACAATCGGTTTGTTTACGGCCTTGACGTACTGGAATGATTGGATCAATGCCTTGTACTATATTACGAAGCCTCAGTATTATGGCGTTCAAAATCTTCTGATTCAGTTAATGAACAATATCCAATATTTAAAGTCTGACCAGGCGAGCAGTATGATTGGTGTCGGCGCCGTAGAGCTTCCCAGCACGGCAGTTCGGATGGCAATGGCTGTTATTGGAATTTTACCGATTTTAGTTGTCCTTCCCTTCCTTCAGAAGTATTTGACGAAAGGCGTCGTAATTGGAGCAGTAAAAGGATAATCAAAGGAATGTCAAAGGAGAGAAAAAAATGAAGGTATATGAAGTAATAGACACGGTTATATTCGATACTTGCGGTGATCGAAAATTGGAAAAATCAGGGGATATATTAATGAGTGGGGATCCTGATATGGAAGTAACGGGTATTGTCACGAGCTTTATGGCTACCGTCGATGTGATCAGAAAGGCGATTGCGCATGGCGCGAACATGATCATTACCCACGAGCCAACCTTTTATACGGGGAAGGATGATATAGAATGGCTTGAACATGACCCCGTTTATCTGGAAAAGAAGAAGCTCATCGAAGACAACCAGATCGCGATTTGGAGATTTCATGATCATATGCACATGGGGCATACAGACCGAATCTACGATGGTTTGTTGAAGGATATCGGTTGGGAAGAGCAAATGATCGAAAAAAACCAGCCGCATACCTATGAGATTGCTCAGACTACGCTGGGAGAACTGGCTGAATTTTTTAAGCAAAAGCTAAATATGTCGGTCATCCAAATCGTGGGTGATCCCGCAATGCCGTGTTCAAGAATTGGCATACTCGTCGGCGGTGGCAGCTTAGGACTTGGCAGAGAACAAATGCCGATGGAGCTCATGCGGGATAAAAATCTTGATGTGATGGTGTGCGGAGAAATTGTGGAATGGACGCTTTGTGCCTACGTTAATGATGCCAAGATGCTTGGTCTTAATAAAGCCATGCTGGTAATAGGACATGAACGAAGCGAGGAGTCCGGCATGAAGCATATGGCGCAGTGGCTGCAGCCTTTGGTCGAAGGTATTCCAGTCTCCTTTATTGATGCCGAAGAGCCTTTTATCTATTTATAGCGGTAATAGCATCAGCTTGCTCAGATAAGTTAAAAAAGATAGGGGATATGAACAATGGCCATGATACAGGTTCATTTTTATTCAAAATCGCTGAGAAGAGAAGTCACTTTTAATGCGCTGATTCCATTAGACAAGTTTGAAATACCGGGTCAAGCGGCAGCGGAGAAAAAACCGATGAAGGCACTCTATTTATTGAATGGTTATTCGGGCAGCTGCATGGACTGGATTAGCTACACAAGAATTAGGGAGCTATCCAATAACCATCAAATCGCGGTGTTCATGCCATCCGGAGAAAATCATTTTTATGTGGATGACCTGGGCAAAGGTGAATTGTTCGGAGAATATGTTGGCAATGAGCTGGTTGCCTTTACACGAGAAATGTTCCCTTTGTCGACAAGAAGAGAGAATACCTTTATTGGCGGTTTATCCATGGGCGGCTACGGTGCGATCCGCAATGGCTTGAAGTATGCCGGGAATTTCAGCAAAATTATGGCGTTCTCCTCTGCCATTTTACCCTATCAAATTGCGGGAGCTGCTGAGGATTATCGGGATGGAGTAGCTGATTACAACTATTTTACACGGGTATTCGGCGACTTAAATCAACTGTTAGGGAGCGATAAAGATCCGGAAGCGCTGATTTTAAACCTAAAACGAAGCAACGAGGAGATTCCTCGTATTTATATGGCTTGCGGTACCGAGGATTTTCTACTCGACTTCAATCAGAAATTCCATAACTTTCTGGTTTCTGAAAATGTTGAAATCTCGTATACGGAAAACCCTGGTGCCCATACATGGGACTTTTGGAATGTTTACCTCGAAAAAGCGATTCTTTGGGCACTGGATGATGAAAAAATAAGGTGAGCAGCATGCTGACAGCGGCAGTCTAGGATTTTTTCTCATCCATGGCTGCCGCTGTTATGTTTTTTTCTTCATTCGAACGCCGATACTCGCTCGGCGACGCACCATACCAGCGTTTGAACTGCCGACTAAAATGCGAAATATCGCGATAGCCGAGAATTGCAGAAATCTGGCTGATCGACATCTGTGGATCGTTAAGCAGCACCTTCGCCTCGTGCAGCATCTCTGAGGAGAGAAACACACGCGGCGATATTTCAAAAACCTGCCGGAACACCCGGTTGCAGTGGGAGACACTAATGCCAAGCTCGGCAGCAATGTCGTCAATGCCGTAATGCTGGTTCAGTGCAGCAGCATCCTGCTTGAATTGCTGGTAGATAAGTCCCTGCAGCTTGTTGCGAATTTGATGAGCAAGCTGGACTTTCTCATAGGAGACGGCAGAGTGGAGGTCGGCTTCCGCAGAAAGTGCTTCCCAGAGCTGGCCGAACAGCTCAAAAACAGCGGATTGAAGACGCATCCGTTCCGTAAGCTTGGCAGCGGAATGTTCAGCGAGCTGGCTCGACATTTCGATGACTTTGTTGAGAGCTGGCCTTAATTGCTGGACGACATTGCTGTTGGCCCCAAATAGAACGGAGTCGAGCCGACTTAATAAGGATAAAAACATGCGGTCATCGATGTCAAAATGCAGGCAAAAATAAGTGAACGGTTTGCCGTTCCCGCTTTTGCTAGCGTGAGAGGCTCCTGGCTGAAGGAACATAAGAGCCCCAGCTTGCTGTATATAATGACGGTCATTGACGATAAATAATTGCTCGCCCTCGAGCACGTAATTGATCTCATATTGGGGATGGGTATGCACGGGATAATCCCATTCTCCGCTTACTTTGCGCAAATGCATGCCAAACAGGTTTATCGTTGTTTTGACGTCGGGAACAATAGCTTCGCTAATGCATTGTCCAAGTATAGGCGGTATAAAAGTGGCTGCCATCATGCAACGCCTCCGTTCAGTTCCTCGCAGATTTCCACGCTGTGCTTAACTAAGAGTATAACGTACTCAGCCCGATTTGGGTAAATAATTGATCGATTTGACAATGGCTTCCGCTTAACCTGACGTGCTAGGATAAAAATAATTCATGCAAACGCTTTATTTTTATTTTAGATCACGGTTAGAAAGGGGTAAAAACATTGGCTAATCAAAATAAATTTTATAATGTTCAGCACTCTCCCATCGGAGCTTTTTCGAGCTTCACCTTGGGCTTCAAGGGAAAGAAGGGCGGACTTGCCTCAGAGCTAGGGAAGCCAGCCGATCAGAACATCTATATTGGGATGCAGGCAAGAGATGGGAGCGTTTATGAGGCCTTGCCGTTTTTTGAAGCGGCAGCCGACGAAAGCTCCAGATATGATGTGGAAAAAGTAGAGCCAAGCGATAAGGATCAGCAGGCGACAGCTAAGCTGAGAGCATTTAATGACGATCAAATCTCGCGAACGCTCGGCGCAGGTACAGATACATGGCAGGCGGGCGATGTAATGCTGCGTATTTATTCTCCTGTCCGCTCGGTACCAGATCCGGCAACAGCCAGCCCAGAGGAGCTGAAGCAAGCGATCGTCCCGGCTGTTTTCGCTGAATTGACGCTGGACAACAGCAAAGGATTCACGTCCAGAAGAGGCTTTATTGGGTATGAAGGCAGCGATCCCTACAGTGCGATGCGCAGACTGGGCGATACGAGCGAAGGGCAATTTGAAGGGATCGGGCAAGGCCGCTTGACCGCTATCGCTTGCGATGCAGGCGATGTTCAGAGTGCGCTGGGATTTACGATGGAGAAAATTTTGGATGAGCGCTATGAACATAACTATGCATTTGGCTTGGGCGGAACGGGAGCCATTCTAATGGAGGTGCCGCCGGGCGAGACGCGCACGTACAAGTTTGCGATTTGCTTCTATCGCGATGGCATCGTCACAACGGGCATTGAAGCTTCCTATGCATACACCCGTTATTTTAAAAATATCAACAGCGTAGCTGCATACGCCTTGGAGCATTTTCAGGAGCTGACTCTCTCTTGCCAGCACGCAGATCAATGGATTAATGATTCGAAGCTTTCGGTCGATCAAAAGTTTATGCTCTCGCACGCTATTCACAGCTATTATGGAAGCACCCAAATGCTGGACCATGACGGCAAAGCGCTATGGATCGTGAATGAAGGCGAATATCGGATGATGAATACGCTGGATTTAACGGTTGATCAGCTGTTTTTTGAATTGATAATGAATCCTTGGACGGTAAGAAATGAATTGGAGCTGTTCGTAGAAAGATACAGCTACGAGGATGAGGTGACGTTTCCTGGTAAACAGGAGCCATTTCCCGGTGGTATAACATTCACCCATGATGTCGGCGTGGCAAATGTTTTTTCACGTCCGCAATATTCAGCGTATGAGCTGGCGGGACTGGACGACTGCTTCTCTTATATGTCCCATGAAGAACTGGTTAATTGGCTTTGCACAGCACTTGTATATATGGAGCAAACGAAGGATGCGGAGTTTGCGGCAAACATGCTGCCGGTTATCCGCTCCTGCTTTGAGAGCATGCTGAACCGGGATCATCCGGTAAGAGAGCAGCGTAACGGACTCATGGCGCTGGACAGCACGCGTACGCAGGGTGGGGCCGAAATA
The DNA here is from genome assembly GCF_000971975.1 of Paenibacillus algorifonticola. Classification (GTDB taxonomy): domain Bacteria; phylum Bacillota; class Bacilli; order Paenibacillales; family Paenibacillaceae; genus Pristimantibacillus; species Pristimantibacillus algorifonticola. The sequence goes on from NZ_LAQO01000002.1 coordinate 173,801, forward strand.
TCCACCTATGACAGCTTGGATGCCTCTTTGGGCCAGTCCCGCAACAATATTTATATGGCGGGAAAATGCTGGGCCGCTTACGTGGCGCTCGAGCGCCTGTTCCAAGCAGAAGGCTTGCCAGAATTGTCGACAGAGGCTGGCGGTCAAGCAGATAAATGTGCGGCGTCCATTACAGCTGCTTTGACAGATGAAGGTTATATCCCGGCCATTATCGGTGAAAACAATCACTCGCGCATCATTCCTGCGATTGAAGGGCTGGTCTTTCCTCTGTTTACGGGCTGCAAGGAAGCGCTTGATCCGAACGGCAGATTCGCAGACTATTTGAGCAGTCTTCACCTTCATTTGAAAACGGTGCTTGTGCCTGGCGTATGCCTATTTGACGACGGGGCGTGGAAGTTATCTTCGACAAGCAATAATTCATGGCTTAGCAAAATTTATTTATGCCAATTTATTGCAAGGGAAATTATGGATATGTTGTGGGAGGAGAGCGGCCAGCTTGCGGATTCGGCTCATGTCGATTGGCTGCTGCATCCTGAATTGTCCTATTGGTGCTGGAGCGACCAGGTGTTGTCGGGTCAAATTGTAGGCAGTAAATATTACCCCCGCGGCGTGACCGCCATTTTGTGGCTATATGAGAAGTCGGCTGACTATTCGCTTGTCAAACGCAGCTAAGGCAAAAATCAAACCATAGGACGAGGTGCAGCAAAAGATGGATGAGATTGAATGGAAGCATAAGCCAGTGGAAAGCGGCTATCATGCTTGGCTAAGCTATAACAAGGCTTTGCCAGGTGCCCAATTGGAGCAGTATCGGCAGTGGGGCGGCGCAATCGTTTCCTTGGAAGAACAGGAAACGATTCAGGCTGCGGCGGCTGAACTAAAGCTCGGCCTGGAAGCTATGCTGGGCCATTCCGTGTCAGCGGCTCCCAATCAAGGGCAGCTTCATATCGCGCTCGGAACGTTCGATTCATTACATGTGCGCTATCAAAGCTTGTTTAGCGAAAAAGAAATTGAGGCCGCAGAAGCGGAAGGGTTTGTCATCCGCACGAGTCATGCTGATTCCTGTCTAGCAATCGGCGCTGCCTCCCCGGCAGGCGTGCTCTATGGCGTGTTTCATTTGCTGCGCCTCATAGGCACAGGCGCTGCAATCGATGAGCTTGCTATCATCAGCGCTCCGGTAAACGGACTGCGAATGATTAATCATTGGGATAATTTCGACGGCAGCATTGAGCGCGGTTATGCCGGGAACTCTTTTTTGTATAAAAATAATCGTTTTACGGAGGATCAGGAGCGGCTGCGCGATTACGCCAGAATGATGGCTTCGGTTGGCATTAATGCGATTGCGATTAACAACGTCAATGTTCATCAGGAGGAGACGCTATTTATTACGCCGACCTACCTGCCGCAAGTGGCGAAGCTCGCTGATATTTTTCGGGTTTACGGCATTCGCTTATACCTCAGCATCAATTTCGCGAGCCCGATTCAGATTGGTGGGCTGGAGACGGCTGATCCGCTGGAGCTGGATGTGCAAGGTTGGTGGAACAATAAAGCTTCGGAAATCTACGCAGCCATTCCGGATTTTGGAGGGTTTCTGGTCAAAGCCGATTCTGAAAATCGTCCGGGTCCCTTTACGTATGGCCGCGACCATGCAGAGGGAGCCAACATGCTGGCGGAAGCGCTGCTGCCACATGGCGGCATCGTCATTTGGCGCTGCTTCGTTTACAATTGCAAGCAGGATTGGCGTGACCGCAAGACCGATCGTGCCCGGGCGGCGTATGACCATTTTAAACCGCTGGATGGAAGATTTAACGATAATGTCGTGCTGCAAATTAAAAATGGCCCGCTTGATTTTCAGGTCAGAGAGCCTGTATCTCCGCTCTTTGGCGCGCTGGAGCACACCAATCAGCTGATTGAATTTCAAATAACGCAGGAATATACAGGGCAGCAGCGGCATCTCTGTTACCTCGTCCCTCAATGGAAGGAAATATTGGAGTTCAATACGTATGCTGAAGGCGAAAAGGCTCCGGTCAAGCGTGTAGTGGACGGCTCCTTGTGGGGCAACCGTATAAATGGGATGGCAGCTGTCACCAATGTAGGTGAGGATTGGAACTGGAGCGGGCATTTGCTGGCTCAAGCTAATTTGTATGGCTATGGCAGGCTCGCATGGAACCCGGATTTAACGGCTGAACAAATTGCAAGTGAGTGGATACAGCTGGTCTTTAGCCTCGATGCCGCCATTCATGATGTCATTAGCGGATTGCTGATGGATTCGTGGAGCATTTATGAGTCTTATACTGCGCCGCTTGGCATAGGCTGGATGGTCAATCCTAACCATCATTACGGTCCTAACGTCGATGGTTATGAATATTCGCCATGGGGAACGTATCATTTTGCAGACCACAAAGGAATAGGCGTTGACCGCACGGTGCAGACCGGAACCGGATACAGTGCGCAATATATGGGTGCAAATGCAGAAGTCTATAATTCGCTGGAGCATTGCCCGGATGAACTGCTGCTATTTTTCCATCATGTCCCGTATACACATGTCCTTCATTCCGGAAAAACCGTCATTCAGCATATATATGATAATCACTTCGAAGGGGTGGAGCGGGCGGCGCAATTGCTGTCAGCTTGGAGCTCCCTGCAGGGCCGGATAAAGGAAGAGCTGTATTCGCAGGTAGAGGAGCGTTTGCGAGAGCAGGCTCGGCATGCAGAAGAGTGGCGGGATCAAATCAATACGTATTTCTGGCGCAAAAGCGGCATAGAAGATAAGCACCACCGCAAAATCTATTAACCTAATGGTTCAATTGTGAAGGAGACTTTCTAATGAGTGAGCAGAGTATAGCAGGGTCGGAACAAGAGCAGCTGCCTCAAACGATGAAAGCGGCCGTTATGACAGAGCCGGGTAAAATTGTTTTTCAAGAGCTGCCAATCCCTTCGATTGGGGACAGTGAAGTTTTAATCAAGGTGATGGCTGTTGGGATATGCGGCTCTGATCTGCATTATTATGAGCATGGCCGGATTGGCCGTTTTATCGTAGAGAAGCCGCTTATTCTCGGTCATGAATGTGCAGGAATCGTAGCAGCTGTCGGAAAAAAGGTAAGCTCCGTCACGGTAGGTACACGGGTCGCTATAGAGCCCGGAACGACGTGCGGCCACTGCAGCGCCTGCAAGGAAGGACGCTATAATCTTTGTCCTGACGTGAGTTTTCTGGCTACTCCGCCCATTGACGGCGCATTCGTACAATATTTGGCGGTACGGGAAGATATGGTGTTTCCGATTCCCGACCACTTATCTTACGAGGAGGCTGCGCTTAACGAGCCGTTTTCGGTGGGCATTCACGCGGCAAGGAGAAGCAAGCTGCAGCCCGGTGATACCGTAGCGATTATGGGCATGGGTCCTGTAGGGCTCATGGCGGTTGCCGCTGCAAAAGCTTTCGGAGCGGCACAAATATTTGTGAGCGATATGGAAGAAATTCGATTGGAAGCCGCATTGAAGATGGGAGCTACCCATGCCATTCATGCCAAGAACGAGGACCCGGCTAGCGTTGTGAAGCGTTTGACCGGGGGCAAAGGAGTGGATGTTGCTTGGGAAACAGCCGGCAATCCCCATGCGCTTCGTTCGGCTTTATATTCGCTGCGCCGGGGAGGAAAGCTGGCGATAGTCGGGCTGCCTCCGCAAGATGAAACGCCGCTGAGCATTACCTTTATCGCGGACAATGAAATTGATTTGTACGGCATTTTCCGCTATGCTAATACGTATCCTAGCGGCATATCATTTTTGGCATCCGATTCCATAGATGCGAGTTTTCTCATTACTGACCGCTATCCGCTCGCCAAGACGCAGGAAGCATTGGAGCGGGCTATTCATAATAAGAGCGGCAGCTTGAAGGTCGTCGTTTATCCGAATGAGTAAGCTGCTGCTAGCTGGATGCACGGCATGAAAGGTGGCTGCGATGAACATTACCATTGGACAAGTGATGAATGATTTGAAGGCGGGCATAGAGGTCCCTGCTTCTACCGTTGATAAATTGAGTTTCGGGCAAGAGCATATCGTAGTAAAAGGGATTGTTACAGCCTTTTCGGCCTCGCAATCTATTATTGAGCAGGCATCCGCTTTGGGCGCCAATTTAATTGTATCGCACGAAGGCGTTTTTTATAGCCATCATGATGCCGGAGATTGGCTTCGCAACGATACTGTTGTTGAGGCCAAAGCGGCTGCTATTGAAAAAGCAGGTGTCGGCATTTTTCGTTTTCATGAATATATGCATCTCTACCAGCCGGACGCCATCATGATCGGACTGCTGCGCAAGCTCGGTTGGGCTGCAGCCGAAATGCAGCCAGCTGCGGCAATTGTAAGTATACCAGCTATGCAGCTGGGGGAAGTGGCCGAATATTTGAAAAGCAGGCTGCAAATTCCCTATGTGCGGGCAGCAGGGGAACCCACGATGCTGTGCAAACGCGTAGGTGTTCTGGTAGGATACAGAGGCGGCGGAAGCTCGGCAATTCCACTGCTCCAGCAAGAAAATGTGGATTTGATTTTAGCTGGCGAAGGACCCGAGTGGGAAACGCCAGAATATATAAGGGATGCGCTGCACCAAGGGCACAGCAAAGCGTTAATTATGCTTGGGCATGCCGAGAGCGAAGCGCCGGGAATGGAATATTTAGCTGAAACGCTATCGGAGAAGTATCCAGAGCTTCCGATTTATTTTTTGGCAGATGACCCTGTATTCCGAGTGTTCTAAAAGATTAAATATATCGTCATTTCAAACACTGCTTTGCTACTAGGGGACTTCATGAAGTTCCTATTAGGGCAGAGCAGGTTTTTTTCGATAAGAGAGCTTAACCTGCGGAGGCAAAGTATGAAACAGCAGAAGTTTGTTTTTAGCAAAAGCATTGCGTTTAGATGGATGATTTCCTATGCCATCATTATGCTCATCCCTTTGACGGTTAGCGCTGTCGTTTATACCCAAACGAAAAAAGTAGTGGAGTATGAAATTCAGCGGGCTAGCGGTGCTATGCTCAAACAAGTTAAATATATGGTTGACAGTGAAATCAACCAAGCAGAAAAGCTGGCTATGCTGCTGTCTATTCATAATGACGTGAATTCCTTTCTGAATATGAATCCGGACTCGGCAAAGAAGGAGTCCTTTCAAATTTTTAAAATACAGCAAGAGCTGAGCAAATACAAATCCGCCAACAATTTCATAAAAGGGATTTACTTGTATTCCGGCAAGCTCGATACGATTCTTACAGATGAAACCTACACAGATTCGGCCTTATTTTACGAGATGAACCGTCAGCCGTTTAACGTCAGCGAGCAGGAATGGCAGGAAATTTTGGATACGCCGATTATCCAGTCGGGTAAGCTGAGGCCTTTTATCCAATTTAAACGTGTCGGAAATACGGTTTTGTTAATTAAGCCATTGTCGAATATAAAGGAAAAGGACACGACGCGAGGCGTTCTATTCATCGCTTTAAATAGCAGCACCGTTCAAAAAATGCTGGCGAATGTCGATTGGGTCAATAATGGGGACGTCTATATCGTCGATCATGCGAACCAAATTATGTTTCAAAATAATAAAATAGAAAGTCCTCCGATTTTTTCTTTTGTGGAGACGGATAATAAAGAAGCGGATTCTTCATTTATGACCATTGCAGGCACGGAAAATATGGTTTCCTTTATCGCCTCGGATACGTCTGATTGGAAGTATGTAAGCGTTTTCCCTTCGGATACCTTTTGGGAAAAAGCGAGGGAAATTCGCAATTTGAATTTGCTTGGCTTGCTGGTCTGTTTTTTAATTGGAGGGGCCGTCATTTATTATTTTGCCCGCCGAAATTATAATCCTGTGCGAGAGCTCGTCAATGTTTTCGCCTACGCCAAGCAGGAGCGGAGTATGTGGCGGACAGACGAGTTTTCGTTTATTAGGGAAAATGCGCTGGCGACGATTCGCGAGCGGGATGATATGAGCAGCCGCGAATACAAGCAGCTTCGGGTGCTGCAGGCTTATTATTTAACGAGGCTGCTCAAAGGGCAGGCAGAGGAAGGCTTATCCGCCCAAGAGGCGGCGGGACGTTATCATTTGAATTGGAGCACGGACCATTTTGCCGTGCTGTTGTTCGATATTGGGTCAGACGAAGCAAGCGCGACGTCGATGAATTTATCTCATTTTATCGTCTCCAATATTATGCTTGATATTGCTCAGGAATTTCATAGCTTAAGCTTTACGGATATGGACGGCATGCTTGCCGCTGTTATTAACATACACAAGGACCGCGTTTCGGTCTGGAAAGAGGATATGGAGCAGGCTTTGGTGAAAACGCTGGAATTTACAGATCAGCGCTACCGTTTGCAAATTGTGATGGCTGGAAGCGAGCAGGAGGTAGGGGTGGCCGGCATACACCAAGCTTATTTGCAAGCGCTCGAAGCCCAAGAGTACCGATTATTTTCGGAAGAAAATGTGTCGATCTGGTATGGAGATATTGAGCCGCTGGAAGCAGACTATTATTTGTCAATTAATGATGAGCTTGCTTTTATCAACATTATCAAGACAGGAGACCTGGAAAAAGCAACGGAGAAGGTGGACGAAATTTTGAACCAAGTGTTCAGCAGCCAATCCTCCATTGAAATGCTTAAATGTGCGATGATCGATTTGGCAAGCTCCATGATGAAATCCGTCCCGCTTGAAGCCCAGCAGGCTCAAATATGGGAAGAATCGCGGCCGATGAAACGTCTGCTCGCCTGTACAACGAGAGGGGAGTTCCGCCAGGAGCTGCTGCAAATTTTACAAATGGTATGCCATAAAATCAATGATAAGCTGTCTTTGCTGTCTAATACGGGAATTGGGGAGCAGGTCGCGGAGTACGTGGAGAAAAACTATGACGATATGAATCTCAGCGTATCGATGATTGGGGCCGAATTCGGTATTACTCCGCAATACGTATCGCGATTATTTAAGGAGCAGATGGAGCTCGGATTGCATGACTTCATTAGTCAAACACGCACTTCAAAGGCGAAATTGCTGCTTCAGCAAGGAGCAAGCATAGAAGAGACCTCGTCAAAATCTGGCTTCTCCAGCAGCAGCGCCTTCATTCGCGTATTCAAGAAGTATGAAGGGATTACCCCAGGGAAATATAAAAATCTACAATAAGAAAACGAATATACAATTTGTAAAAAGGCGGCGTAGATTCTAGAAAATACGCGCCTTTTTCTTGTTTTGGCGATGGATTGAGCATATTGAGCATTGTTTCGGCGCACTGCTAGTGCTTATATTTAAGGGGCAAGTCGAGCGGAGCTAAAACATAAAAATGGAGGTCTTTATTTTGGCAAAATGGTTTAACAAAAAAACGGTTAGCAAGCCTGTCATTCTTCTACTGAGTCTCACCATGCTGGTTGCCGGATGCAGCAATTCAAACTCAAGCAGCAATAATGAAAGCGTTGTTAATTCTAATTCGAATAATCAAACCCCCGCAGCGTTTTCTTATCCTATGCAAGGAAATGCGGAGCTTTCTTTTATGAATGAGCAGCTCGGCGGCACTCCGGAAGTGATGCCGATTGATGAAGAATACGAGAAGCGGACAGGAATTTCTATTAAGCACTTAGGCGGCACGCCAATGACGGATCAGAAATTCAGCCTGCTGCTCGCATCAGGAGAGCTTCCGGATATTTTTCTGAATACTTGGCTTCAATATCCCGGCGGGCCTGACCGAGCGGTGGAGCAGGGCTACATTTTAAAGCTGAATGATTTAATTGACCAATACGCGCCAAATTTGAAGAAAACTCTTCAGGACAATCCGGATATCGACAAAATGATCAAAACGGATGACGGCACTTATTATGCGTTCCCTTTCATTCGTTCAGATGCTGGCCGTGTATATGGCGGACCTATTATCCGCAAAGATTGGCTGGATGAGCTGAAGCTGGATATTCCGCAAACGATTGATGAATGGCATACCGTATTGACGGCGTTCAAAGAAAAGAAAAAGGCCAGCTCTCCAGTCACGTTCCGGACGATGTTCCTAGGTGAACGGACCGGCGGCTTTGCCGGCGCATTTGGTGTGATGGGCAATTTCTATGTAAATGATGGGAAAGTAGTTTATGGCTATCTGGAGCTGGAATATAAGGAATATTTGAGAACGATGAGCCAGTGGTACAAGGAGGGGCTGATTGACAAGGATTTTGCCTCTATCGATGCAGCAACCGTTGATAAAAAAATGTCCTCCGGCGGCAGCGGAGCGACGATTGGCTGGCAGTTCTACATTGAGAAGTATAATGCAGCTGCCCAAGAAACCGATCCTAATGCAAATTTCGTAGCGGCACCATATCCGGCAGCAGTGAAAGGAGGGCTGCCGGAATTCGGTCAGCTGGACAATGCTTATGCAGGCACAAGCTCGGCGGCTATTTCAAGCACGACAAAAAATGTGGAAGCCGCTATTCGCTGGCTGGATTATGCCTATTCCCAGGAGGGCAGCATGCTGAACACATTTGGTGTCGAGGGCGTGACGTACAATCTGGAAAATGGCAAGCCTGTTTATACGGATTTGGTCGTCAATAATCCTGAAGGTCTTGGCAGCGACCAAGTGATGCTGCAATATTCACACGGAACCAACTTTCCAATGATTCAGCAGGACAACAATCTGCCTTCCAAATATCCGCAAACGGCTGAAGCACTAGGCATTTGGCAAAAAACGAACCATGAAAGCCATCTTCTGCCGCCAGTGACGCCAACGGCTGAGGAAGCGGATGAAATGAGCAGCATTATGAACGATATTAACGCCTTGGTTAAAGAGGCGGAGCTGAAAATCATTTTAGGCAATGAGTCTGCGGACAACTACGATAAGTACGTGCAGCAAATGAAGGATCTAGGAATCGAAAGAGCGCTTGAAATCCAGCAAGCCGCATACGAGCGCTACTTGAAACGGTAAGTGATCCGCCATCAGGAGCCCCAATAGAGAAGCAAATCATGGCGGCTCCTGATATTTGAGTCTGGTCATAAAGGAGAGACATTCATGCTAGCTACAAGACTGGGAAAAGATCTGCTCCGCAATAAATGGCTGTACGTGTTGATGCTTCCCGTGCTGCTTTATTACATTCTATTTCATTATGTTCCGATGTACGGCGCGATTATTGCCTTTAAACAGTTTATTCCGTCCAAAGGAATACTCGGCAGCGAGTGGGTCGGGCTGAAGCATTTCGAAAGCTTCTTCTCCAGCATCTATTTTTTTCGCGTGATCAAAAATACGATTTTGCTTAGCTTTTTTAATTTGCTAATCGGTTTTCCGGCTCCGATTCTGCTCGCCTTGCTGTTAAATGAGCTCAAAAGCTCGATTTTTCGGCGCATTACACAGACGATTACCTATATGCCCCATTTTATTACGTTAGTCGTCGTAGCGGGCATTATTCGTTATTTTACCCTGTCGGATGGTTTGCTTAATGATGTGATTGCTTTTTTTGGCGGAGAACGTATTTCGTTTCTGCAGCAGCCTGGTTCTTTCCGTCCCATTTATATAATCAGTGAAATATGGCAGCAAATCGGCTGGGGCACGATTATTTATTTGGCGGCGATTTCCGGAATCGACCAGCAGCAGTATGAAGCGGCTAAAATAGACGGTGCGAACAAATTGCAGCAAATTACACATATCACTTTGCCTGGCATGCTGCCGACCATTATGATTATGCTCATATTGGCGCTTGGAAACATTATGAATGTGGGATTTGAGAAAATCATCCTACTATATAGCGCAAGCATTTACGAGACCGCTGATGTCATTTCTACCTATGTATACCGGAAAGGGATATTGGAGTTTAATTACGGGTACAGTGCAGCGGTGGGCTTGTTTAACTCGGTCATTAATTTTGGGATATTGCTCCTGGCCAATTATTTCAGCAAACGGGTCAGCAAAAACAGTCTTTGGTAAGGAGTTGATCATATGACGAAAACCTCATGGGGCGAGCGTCTTTTTGATGGAATAAACGTTCTCGTTATGCTTATTTTAATTGTAATAACCTTGTATCCGATGCTGTATATTTTGTTTTCCTCCCTGAGCGAAGGAAATCGTCTGATTTCACATACCGGCCTCTTGTTGTGGCCCCAAGGCTTTTCATTAGAGGGCTATAAAGCGGTATTAAGCAATCCGACGATTATGAATGGCTTCAAAAATACACTATTTGTCCTGATCGTAGGCTTAGCTATTAATATGACGTTGACTTCATTGGGGGCATATTTCCTCTCGCGCGAAGGCGTCCTGCTGCAAAAGCCGATTATGTTTTTTATCGTGTTTACGATGTTTTTTCAGGGCGGCCTCGTGCCTTTCTTTCTCATTGTTAAATCGTACGGCTTGCTTAACTCGCTGTGGGCGCTTATTTTGCCTACGGCTATGAGCACCTTCAATTTAATTATTATGCGCACCTACTTTATGGCGATTCCCAAAGAAATTGAGGAGTCGGCGTTTCTGGATGGGGCAGGGCATTTCACCATTTTGTTTCGGATATTCCTCCCGTTGTCGATGCCGGTTGTCGCGGTGCTGATCTTGTATTATGGCGTTGGTCACTGGAACAGCTGGTTTAATGCAATGATTTTTCTGCGGGATCAAGATTTGTTCCCGATTCAGCTTGTGGTCCGAAACATTATATTGGAAAATGACAGTGCGAATATGATTGGAACGACGACGCTTGTACAAAGCCGAGATGTCGCTGAAACGCTGAAATATGCCGCGATTATTGTGACAACGGCTCCGATTTTAATGCTGTATCCGTTCTTGCAGAAGTATTTTGTCAAAGGCGTTATGGTCGGCGCATTGAAAGGCTAAGCAGCTTTTCTCAAAGCAGGATCGCAAGGAGAGTCGAATCGACTCAAAGAAAAACGTATGGATTCCGTGGAGGCGGAAGCTGTACGTTTTTCTGTTTGAAAAAATATCGCCTAGATTATAGGCAAGCATCGTACTTATTTACAAAGTGTATTTACTAGCGCTATGATAAGAAATACAAGGATTATTGGCAGCTTGACTGGCTGGCATTAAAAAGGAGGGGACCCGCTCTGGATATTGATTTTCACAAGAAATGGGCATGCCAAAAAATGATTGAATCCTCGCAGACGAACATTTGGGAAGGCCATTGGGCGTGCGCGGTTTTAGCCTTGAATGGCGTATTGGAAGAAAAACTGGTACCCGCAGCGTTGGAGGCCACGATTCGCAAAAATCTCGAAAAAACGGTGGAGGAACACCCAAACGAGAAGCAGTATCGAATGGACAAGGAATACGCAGGCTTTCGTGATGGTATTTTGAGCGTGCTCGTCCAAAGAGATCAATCTTGCCATGCATTGGGTCATGATGTGATCTATGCGTATTATATACTTGAGACGCTCTCCCGCTCCAAAGTTCCGGCGACGGCCGAATTGTATAATGCCATGACAAAATTGCTGGACGAATTTGCGGCGTCCGGTCCAGGTTACGTAACGATAAACGAAAGCAACATCATCATTGATCCTGAAGGCACTCCCGCAACGGCGATAAGGGTTCCACTGACTCCCGCTGTTGTGCTTGATCTTTTCCATAACTTTCAGAGGCCGTACCAAATGGAAAAAGGCGATATGCAGCTCGGACACCTCCTTACTCATGGCCATTCCATCTTAGGGCTGCAGCAAGAATTTCACGAGCCTGGGATTGTTCAGTTGGAGACTTCTTTATTCACACGACTGGACGTACTGGCCTACGCAAACGGGCTGGAAAACAATCAGGCGGAATACGATCCAGCCTTTACAACAACCATGAGCAGTCCGTTGGAACAGCCATTCTGGGAACAGGCATTCACGGACAGCAGACACGGCCATTATTATAAATATGCGTACAGTTACTTAAAGCTGCACCAGATGGCCGGCCGCAATCCTTCCGATTTCAGATCGTTCAGCCGGATTTTGTAGGATGAACTCGGTAATGATTGATTAATAGATCAAATACGTCAAATCGGTCGTAGATAAAATCCACTATTTCCCGCATGCCTTCCTCCATAGCTGTAAACTCCGCCGCCTGCTCTTTTTGCTCAAGCATGCTCATCTGGTGATTCGTCAGCTCCACAAAATAGTGTTTAATTTCACCAGCCGTTGGGCCGACAATAGCTTCAAACAGAGCATTTTTATCAGAAAAATAACGGTAAATGGCTCCAGTCGTCATTCCCGCTGTTTGCGCGATTGTACGTATATTAGCACCCACAAATCCATTTTCCAAAAACTCGGCCTTGGCGCAGGCGAGCAGCTTTTTTTCGGTTTTTTCGGCTTTTCTTTCAGTCATTGCGCATACCTCCAAAATAAAAAAACAGCGTTATTTTATCATGAGTTATCTATTTTTGCTATGTAGGATTAGGGTTCAAATAGAAGTTTTGTGTTTATTCAGGAAGCAGGGGATTAGATGGCGCAAAAAAGCCCTGATTGGCATGAGACAAAGTCTTCTTACGATCAGGGCCTTCTATATGGTTGCAAATCGCGCTTTATATTTTTAAACTGCACGTTCTCCCACATGCAGCGCCGGCTTCACCGAAGAATCTTGCTTCGGTGTTTTCAACAAGTTGCCGACCAAATATTTTCCGAATGAGAAACGGTTGAACAGGTTTGCGATCACAGTGCTGACTGCGATGCTCCCCACATAACAAACAACAAACGAGACGGCGAAATTTGTTTTTGGCAAAAACTGAAGCAGCAGCTTCATCACAATCATATGCAGCAAATAGAGGCTGAACGAATATTTACTGATAAGCATAATGAGCCTCGGCACGGAGCGGGTTTTTCCCGATAAATAAAGGATTAGCCCAATCATTGCGATCGTATAGAGCATCATATCAGGGCGTTTCGAGGATATAATCGTGAAAATGCCTTGCTGTTGAAAGCCCATCACTGCGATGAAGCAGACGGGGATGATGGCGAACAGCCAAACCCCTTGCTGACTAATAAATCGCTTCACCTGTTCAAAATGTTTTCCAGCATAATAAGCTAGTGTAAAATAAAAAATCCAGCCGACGGCAAGCAGCCAGTAGCCTCTTTCCCAAATATATGTAGCAACGGCGGACGAGCCGGGCGCTGTTGTGGCGCTAAAATAAGCCAAATAGCCGAAGTTGAGCACAAATGAAGCGAGTATAACCGTTAGCGGTTTAAGCTTGCTGGAATAACGATTAAAGAGAAAGTGGAGGATATGAATTTGGAATAGCAACAAGATGAACCAGAGGACGAAATCGCCTAAAAAAATATTTTTGATCACTTCGATTGAATAGGAGGCGAGCGTAAAGGCGCCATTTTGAGCCGTATCAAAAATAGCAAAAATGAAGCTCATGAACAAAAACGGAAGCAGCAAAAAGAGGGCCCTTTTTTGAAAAAAGCCCTGTGGCGGTTTGCCGTGATACGTTTTGGCATTCAAAAATTCAGATATAAATACAAATGTCCCGGTGCCAAATAAAATGGCCATTTGAAAGATTTTGAGCAAATAGAAGACGATCCCTTCCTGCCCGCTGAAATACAGCGCCAAATTATTGCCCAAGGCGTGGTTTAAAATGACAAATAAACAGGCAATCGCTCGCAGCCAATAAATTTCACTAACCAATTCCTTTTTAATCGGACTCACCCACTCCTCTTTATTTGATACAAATTGTATCATGAGAAAAAGGAAGTTACAATGCGAATTTTGGCGGGAGATTGCGTATTTTTCGCTGAAGATGAAGGATTACTAGTATCCACGCTAGGCTTTGTTAATTGAAACCCCTATCCAAATCAGATATAGTATGGATATATTTAGCCGCTTGGAAAAGAGGGTGCTTTTCAACTCAATTCGGTATAATGGTTAAGCTTGTTAAAGGAGTGAGAGGATGGATTTCCAGCGAATCAATGAATTAAAGCAGGAGCTCGACAGCCTCATGCCTTTGCCTTCCGCGGCCGTCCGGAATTTAGAGGAGGTTTACCGAGTAGAGTGGACCTACAACTCAAATGCAATTGAGGGAAATACGTTAACGCTCTTGGAAACGAAGCTGGTGCTGGAGGAAGGTCTAACCATTGGCGGTAAAAAGCTCCGAGAGCATTTCGAAGTCATTAATCATTCTGAAGCAATTAGCTATGTGCAGGACATCGTGCATCGTAATATGGCCGTAACGGAATCAGTGATTAAATCTATTCATCACTTAGTGCTCAAAAATATCGATGACGAGAATGCGGGACGTTACCGATCCATTAATGTTCGAATATCTGGATCGCAGCACACACCACCGACTTATGTATTTGTGCCTGAAAAAATGGAAAGCCTGCTGCACTGGTATCACGAGCAGCATAACAGTCTGCATCCTGTAGAATTAGCGGCTAGACTCCATTTTCAATTCGTTTTTATTCATCCGTTTGCAGACGGCAACGGACGTACGGCTCGTTTATTAATGAATTTGGTTTTAATGCAACATGGCTTTCCTCCTGCCATTGTTAAAGCAGCCGCAGATGCAAGGTTGAAATATTATGAGACGTTGGAGGACGCCAGCAGCAATGACCAGTTGGAGCCTTTCATCGCCTTAATTGCAGATTGCGTGGAGGATAGTTTGCTAACATACATTTCTTCGGTGAAATAAGCGTTTTAATCTATTTTTGAGATTGCCCCAGCACCACAAACTATGGTAAAGTAAAAACACTAACGTAAAGGGAGGTGAGGTAGGTGAATCACGAATTGGTCAATAACCGTATTAGCCAGCTGCCGATTGCTATGGCTGGCATTGTTCATGCATTTTCCGCGAACGGGATCAGTCTGTCCATTTTTAATAATACGGATATACCATTCGCGAGAAGACGCCTACCTTAACCACAACGGATTGCTTTGCCATTCGAAGGGTCGCGGGCTTGTTGCTGCGGCTCTTTTTGTGTTTTCAAGCTAGGGTCTTCCTCATCAAATAGGAGGCTCTTCAAATGGTCATTGTAAATGTACAACAAATAAAAAAATACCACGCAGCAAATCTGGTGCTGGATGGCGCAACGCTTCAGCTCCAGGAGGGAGAGAAGGTAGGACTTATTGGCCGCAACGGCAGCGGCAAATCGACGATGCTAAGGCTTATTGCCGGACATGATCAGGTCGACGATGGGATGCTGACTGTAAAAAGGGATTTGCTAATCGGCTACTTGCCGCAAATTCCTGCAGAGTTCGAAGCGCTCACCGTGTACGAGGTGATGGCTTATGGGTTCAGGGATTTGATGGCTTGCAAGCAGGAAATGTCCATGCTTGAGCACGAGATGGCGGGGGAAGCAGCGGTAAAAGATTCCGGGATCATGGAGCGGCTGCTAGAAACGTATGCCCGTGTGCAGGAAAAGTTTGAGCAGGGCGGCGGCTATGACATGGATACGGCGATTGATCAGGTTGCTAGCGGCCTGAGCATTGATCGCAGCTACGATCAGCGGAGCTTCGGCACCTTGTCTGGCGGCGAGAAAACCCGAATTGTACTAGCTTCACAGCTCGTCGTCCGTCCGGCATTGCTGCTGCTCGATGAGCCCACGAACCATCTTGATCTCAAAGGAATCGAATGGCTGGAGCAGTTCATTCAGCATTATGAAGGCGCGTGTGTCATCGTCTCGCATGACCGCTATTTTCTTGATACAGTCGGCACGAAGATGATTGAGCTTGAAGATGGCGAAGCTCATACCTATCATTGCAACTACAGCGGGTATTTGAAGGAGAAAGAGGAGCGTCTGCTGCAGCAATTCGCCCAGTTCCAGGAGCAGCAGAAGGTGATCCGAAAAATGAAAGAAACGATTCGCCAGCTGGAAGAATGGGGCCGCATCGGTGGCAATGGAAAGTTTTTCAAGCGTGCGGCGTCGATCCGCAAGGCGTTAGAAAGAATGGAAACGGTAAAGCGCCCGGTTTTGGAGCGGAATACAGCTGAGTTTGAGTTGACGCCGCTTGACCGTTCTGGACGCAACGTCATTTCGTTTGAAGGTTTGACGAAACAGTTCGGGGAACGAATGATTTTACAGGAGGCAGAGGGCGGCCTGTTATATGGCGAGAAAGTCGTGCTGCTTGGCGATAACGGCTCCGGGAAGACGACGCTGTTTAAGCTGCTGCTAGGCGAGATGGAAGCTGACAGCGGGCAAGTGGCGCAGGGAACGCGATTGGAAATCGGGTATTTGGCGCAGCAGGAGCCGTTAAAGGGCAATAAGCAAACCGTGCTGGAGCATTTCCGTCTGGAGGGCGGCTTGGAGGAAGGTGAAGCGCGGAATGTGCTGGCTAAATTTTTATTTTATGGTGCGGACGTATTTAAGCCGCTCGCAGCGCTTTCCGGTGGAGAGTGGTCACGGCTGCGGCTCGCACTGCTTGTAAGACGCAAGCCGAATTTGCTGCTGCTCGATGAGCCGACCAACCATCTGGATGTCGCATCTCGCGAAGCTTTGGAGGAAGCGCTGGAGGATTTTCCGGGCACGGTGCTTGCGATATCGCATGACCGCTATTTCATCAATCGACTAGCTAAGCGGGTATGGGAGCTGGATAAGGGTAAAATCGCCACTTATCTCGGCAACTACGACGATTTTAAGGAGAAGCGGGAGGAACGGCTTGCTCAAGCAAACACAACAGCAAAAGGAACAGCAGGAACAGTCAAAGGCGGAGGCATGGAAAAGCGGCGCTCGAATGTAAGTCCGGCTGCTGCTGGAGCGCCCGCTAATAAGCGGGAAACACAGCATGCAAGCGCGGCAAGCAAACCGAGTGCAGCAAGACACAAAGGCAAACTTGAGCATGTGGAGCAGGAGATTGCAAAGCTTGAAGCCGAAATTGCGATAGCTGATGCTGAACTGGAACGAATAGACAGTAGGGGCGAAACGGAAAATCTTGAAAAGCAATGGAGGGAACGAGAAGAGCTGCAAACGAGGCTGGATCAGTGTTTGGAGCAGTGGCTGGAGCTGTCGAGCTAACGCTTATTAGCCAAATTTTCAAAAAAGTTGTCACCAATGGCGCCCAAAATAATACTCTATATAGACAAATGACTATATTAAACGGAGGTTTTGTTATGGATCGTGCAGATCGTGCATTTATTCCTGGTGGTGGCTTTGGTGGTGGGTTCGGTCGTCCTTTCTTTCGTCCGTTCCCTCATCCTTTTTTCCCTAACCGTTTCTTGTTCCCGTTTTTCTTCTTTTCACCATTTTTGTTCCCTTTCTTCAGAGACGGTAACTCGGACGACATGATATACGCGCAGCACCAAGCCCAGCATGGTGAGACGCTTGCGGCAGTTTGTCACAAGTATAATATCCCTCATGCGATAATGGAGGAAGCCAATCCCCATATTAACCCGACCCAATTGAAGGCAGGGGAAATGGTATATATTCCGCGAATTTCTAATATGATGTGTCAAAAGACTTATTCGGAGATGGCGGCAGGCGGCCAGCAAACTCAGCCCATGATGTATCACGGGCAGCACTCCTAGTCTTCTAACTCGAAAAAACGAATAAGCCGCCGATTCCTGTGATCTGGTGGCTTATTTCTTTTATCTGTAAATATTCAGTCGATAAACATCATAACTTTTTGAAAAGCTATGCTTACATATAGTGTTATTATTTAAACAATTGGTGTAAAATAGATAATAGAATAACCTAAATTTAATATTAAAGGAGCTTGTTTTATGGATACGATTCGTTCGTCGCAACTGTTATTGCCGAAAGTTTTTCGGGTCTTATTTCTTTCTCTGCTCGTATCGCTGGTCGGCTTCTTGATCGGTCAGGTGGTACCGCCCGTACTAGCTATGCCGCTGTACATTGTAGAAATTGGACTGCTAATTGCACTGCTCTTTTTACGAAAAAAGAAATCCATCGGCTACTCGCTGATGTACAGCTTTATGTTCGTCTCCGGCCTGACGATGTATTTCGTCATTGTTAGCTACATTAGCTTGCTTGGCGCTTCGCTGGTATTGCAAGGTCTCGGTGTTGCGATTCTCGCTTTTGGCGGTACGGCTCTTTACGCTATTAAGTCGAAGCAGGATTTTTCATTCCTCGGCGGCTTCTTGTTCGCTTCAACCATTGTTCTTGTATTGATGACGCTCGTCGGCTTGTTCCTTCCGTTCTCGGGAACGACAGAGCTGATGGTATCCGGCTTCGGTATTCTCATTTTCATCGGCTGGACGCTGTTTGACTTCTCGCGCCTTACCCGTCAAGGCTTTAGCGATGAGGACATTCCGATGATCGTCGTGAGCATTTATCTCGACTTCGTGAATCTGTTCCTGTTTATTCTGCGTTTCCTTGGTGCGAGCCGAGACTAAGGACCTGCTTATCATGGAAGAGCGATCAGCGCTGCTGGTCGCTCTTTTTCAAAATATAAGGATTTATAAGTTTCACACTTATAATGGGCTTATATTTCAACGCGAAACGGTAGCTTTGCCGTTAGAGGACGGCTTCAGTCGTTTACGCTTGTTTAATTCTGTCGTCTGGGTGGACAGGAGCAGCATTTTTCGATTTAATAGAAGGATGGACGTTTGGTAAAGGTGGTAAGAACACGCTAATGGCGAAATCTAAATATTATGTCGTTTGGGTAGGCAAGCAAGCAGGTGTATTCGCAACATGGAAGGAATGCCAAGAGCAGGTGAATGGCGTTCAGGATGCGAAATATAAGTCCTTTGAATCCAAGGCGCTGGCAGATGCAGCTTTTAAGGAAGGCTGGCGCAGCCATTGGGGCAGGGGGAAAAGCACGGCGACCAGTACGAGCAGCGGCGCTGGAAGCTTTAAGAAAACAGCTCCGAAGCAAGAGGCGGGCGAAATCGACTACGACAGCATATCCGTAGATGTTGGTACGCGGGGCAATCCGGGTCCGGTGGAATATAAGGGCGTCGATACGCAGACGGGCGAAATATTATTTTATGTAGGGCCGATTCCGAATGGGACGAACAACCTGGGCGAATTCATCGCCGTTGTGCATGCACTTGCCTATTTGAAGCAGAAGGGCAGCGCGAGAACGGTATACAGCGACTCTAGAACAGCGCTAAGCTGGCTGCGTAATAAGAAGGTTGCTTCAACGCTCGTAAGAGACGCCTCCACGGCGAAAATTTGGGCGCTGACAGACGAGGCGGAGAAATGGCTCAAGACGAACACCTATCCGAACAAAGTGCTCAAATGGAACACCGAGGAATGGGGAGAAATTAAAGCCGATTTTGGGCGAAAATAACGTTGTGCATAGAGAGGAGACTACGCAGTGTTTCAGCAGTTGAACAATGATTGGGCAGCTACTTTGCAAGCTGAATTTGAACAGCCCTACTTCAAGAAGCTGGAAGCTTTCTTGACGGAGCAGTATCAGACTAAAACCGTGTATCCGAAACAAGAGAATGTGTTTAATGCGCTTAATTACACCTCCTATGAAGGAACACGGGTCGTTATTTTAGGGCAGGACCCTTATCATGGTGAAGGCCAGGCGCATGGCCTGAGCTTTTCTGTGCAGCCAGGTGTAGCCGTGCCAAGATCGCTGGGCAATATTTATAAGGAGCTTCATGCAGACTTAGGCTGCCCCATTCCAACACATGGCTCGCTGCGAGTCTGGGCTGAGCAGGGGGTACTGCTGCTTAATACGGTGCTGACAGTGGAAGCTGCGGCAGCCAACTCGCATAAGAAGAAGGGCTGGGAAAACTTCACCGACCGCATCATTACCGCGCTAAATGAACGCGAGCGTCCGGTTGTATTCATTTTATGGGGAAATCCCGCGCAGAAGAAGCTGGAGCTCATTGACACGGATAAGCATAAAATCATTACTTCCGTGCATCCTAGCCCATTGTCTGCCCGTGGCGGATTTTTCGGCAGCAAGCCATTCTCGCAAGCGAATGCTTATTTGAAAGAGCTGGGAGAGCGCGAAATCGATTGGAGCATACCGGCATTATAATTTTTTAGGATGTATAGCCGCATCAACACACAAACCAAAAGCCGCTGAACTCGCGTAGTTGCTCACGCGTTGTTCAGCGGCTTTTTTACAATGGCTTTATTTAGAGTCCTTCAGCAATGATGTTAGGAAGCAACAGACGTATTGCTTGCGGCAGCACCAGTGGAGCTGCCTGGAACGGCATTAGCGGGTGCTGGAAGGACTGGCTTGAATTTTGCGTCAACATAAGTTGTAACCTTTACTTCTGTAATGACTTGAGGATACATTTGATCCGGTTTAGGCTCCGTGCGCTCTAGCTTAAGCGTGGCTTGGTCGCCATTAAACGTGATGCCGGTAATTTGAATGCCATAGCCTGGGTGAGGCACCGTTGCGGTTACCGTTACTTTATTTACTTCGGCATTGACTGCTGTAACAGTCAGTCTCGCATCCGTGAAGGGGTTGTCAGATGGCTCCGGTTGGGTAACAGGTGCTTCGTTTTCTTTCATTTCTTTCACGAAAGCAATTCCATCATGCAGCCATGCCGCAGCGTCACCGCGTTTAATGGAAGCGGTTGGGTAGAAATTTTGCTTCGCGTCAAGCGTTGCGATTTTGCTGAGGAGCAGCTTTTGTACATTGCCCATGAAGTCTGGATTTACATCAGCCTCATCATTAAGCACTACATACATTTCGATCATGGCATAAGTCACTTTATGGTCAATCGCTTTGAATAAATGCTGCGCGAATTGCTCGCGAGTCATTACGTCATTCGCTTTCACATCTTTAGCTACACCAAGATCATAGAAATGGGCAATGATGAAAGCTTGGGAGTACCATTTGTCATCTTTAATATTCGTATAGTAGTCGGCTGCCAGCGGCTGCTTAATGAAACGAATATGATCGAAGTTCAGCTCAAGTCCTTTGACAATCATGGAGATTCCCTCTGCGTAAGTCAGTTTGCCCTGCGGGCGGAAATTGCCGTCTTTGTCACCGGAAATAATGCCTTGCTGCTGGAGCGCTTCAATTTTTTTGGCATTCGGGTCACTTTTGACATCGTTGAAGGCCCAGGCGCTTTGTCCGATTGTAAGCATCATCATGGTCAAAATAAGCGTTAGCAGTAGTGGTTTTTTCTTCATTTCTAGTCACCTCGTTATATTTTTCGCTGTCTTATATGATTCCAGACGTTGCTATTTACTTTATTGTTGCAGAACGAAGCAAAATCGATTCATTTGTTCGCTTATAGGCTAATTAGCAAGCGTAGTAATCTCTGTCCAACATGAAAAAACGGGAAGGATTAACCTTCCCGCCTACACTTGCCTATGCCTATACTTTAATATCTAGTAGGCTGCCGACATTTGGATTTACACTGAGCTCCATCATTTTGATCAGCCCTTGTGCCTGCACCTGCATCTGGTCTTGCCCAATATCCAGCATGCGGATCGATACAGCTGTGCCGAGTGATGCTTGACTAAGCGACGTTGATAATGCTGCTATATCCATTATTCACCACCTCCACCTTTATTATCGGCAAGCGTAGCGGAGGGATGAATACAATCGGGCAAAAAAATAACCCGCATCGCTGCGGGTCACAACAATATATGTCGAAAAGAGAGTAAAGTCATTATGCGCTTCGTACCTTAAAATGAAATGAAACGAAGCTGATTTTTAGCTTAATCCTGTTATTTGCAAAAAAATAACCCGCCGGAAGGCAGGTCGTCAAGGTTATACTATATAAATAGTGGGGGGTCATGTGATTAGTATAGGCAGCCAACCTTAAAATAAAATGAATGCCAACTGATAACAACATTAAATTTAGATTTGACGGCCATCCAGCAGATTTTTTCTGAAAATAGGCAAAAAAATTGGCCCGCTATTCAAGCGAGCCCAAGTGTATATTAAAAGGGAGTATGTTGCTAGTATGGATTAACCATCTGAAGCAGCACTGAAACGAAGCTGAAAATAAAATAAAAAAAGCCCCCATTGTATTCGGGAAGCCTCGGCACTTCATTATTCTTTTTTCTCCTCTTTGACAACGATCTCATCTGGCGCATCAAACGGTACGCGATCTTCTTCATAATACATGTGCGAATCACCTCCTGCTTAAAGCCAGTATGCACCTGTTTGATTATCGGGGAATGAACGTATTGTAAACGGAAAATTAAAAATGAACCGGTGGCACCCGTCCGGCGAGGCGAATACCCATTTTGCCTGAAAGCCCAACCCTTTTCAGCATTTGACCATATGATGCTGTGTACCTTAAAAAAAAGGAGATGAGCAACGAAATGGGATATGAAGTAGGAAATGTAGGAGTAGGTCCAGGATACGGTGGCTGCGGAAATAAAGTAGGCGGTGCTTTCACAAGCCCAGGCGCTATTCTTGTACTGTTCATTCTATTGGTTATCATCATTTGCTCCTGTATGTGGTAATATAAGCGGCTTAGTTCTATCCTGACCAAATCGGTATTTTCCTTAACCATGCGTTTTAAGTTGAAAATAGAGAGGAAGCGTCCCCTTGCCATGCTTATGGCAGGGGGATGTTTTTTTGCCTAATTTCATAATCCCCATGACAAATGCTTTAAAGAAAGGGTATGATTTAAAGATGGGTTAAAAAAGGTATGGATGACATCAAAGGTCATGTACTAAAACATAGAATGGAGAGGGAAGTAATGGCAAAGAAACCAAAGCGCCCGACAAGGGATGAGTTTGAATTAGAGGAGCTCGGAGAGCGCCTGGTTGAAGCGTATCAAGAGGGGATTGAGCTGCTTTTTGAGGTGTGGAACTGGGAAGAACCCGTTGCGGGGCTAATTGTGAAAATGGATTCCCGAACGAGGCTGGTGCACGTAGCGAAAGGCGAAGAAATTACCAAAATACCGTTCATGGATATTATGAAGGTGAATAACAACGCAAGCTAGCCAAAGCGGCGAACGCTTCCTATTTTTGGCGAATAAAGTCTGGAATTGTTGGCTAATGTCATTAAAATGCTAGAAAAGAAGTATCCACAGTGATAGAAAATGTTCCTCCCCACCACTTAGAATGGACTCTACTGGTAGTTTTAGTCTTTCTAAAATGTGGAGGAGGTTTCAGTCATGAAGAAAAAGCACGGTGCAGTCAAGTTTGGAATCATTTGTCTTGCGATGTTCGTTTTGTACCCTGCGGTGCAGGCATTTGCTGCCTGGAATGATGTGCGTACAAGCTATGCAACTTATACAGGTTCGGGTTACTCTGGCGGTGCAGTGCTGCTGGACCCGATTAATCCGAATATGGAAATAACGGCGTTAAATCCGACCGATATGAATTACAATGGGGTCAAAGCGGCGCTTGCTGGCGCTTATTTGGAGGTTACGGGGCCTAAAGGCAAGACGGTCGTCTATGTAACTGATTTGTACCCGGAAGGCGCTCCGGGAGCGCTCGACTTGTCGCCAAACGCTTTTGCTAAAATTGGGGAAATGTCGGCGGGCAAAATCAATATTTCATGGAAAGTCGTTAAAGCGCCGATAACCGGCAATTTTTCGTACCGGGTGAAGGAAGGCAGCAGCCAGTGGTGGGCGGCGATTCAAGTGCGCAATCATTTTTATCCGGTGATGAAAATGGAATATAAGAAGGCTGGCGCATGGATCAACCTGGAGAAAATGGACTATAACCATTTCTTGGGCACCAACATGGGTACAAGCCCGCTGCAGGTTCGGATAACCGATATTCGTGGACAAGCCGTTCTGGACACGATACCCGCGCTTCCGGCAAACGGTACGTCAGGAGCTTATATTGTCCCGGGAAATGTTCAATTCCCGAGCTAAATTGAAAACAGGTTGAAAACAAAAAGCTTCTTTCTCCGGTTTATAGGAGGACGAAGCTTTTTTTTGATAGTCAAAAAATAATAGTAGTAAAATGGTTGACTTTTCCCTTGGAAGTTGGTATATTAATAAACGTCGCTAATATACGATCTGTTAGCTCAGCTGGGAGAGCACTATCTTGACAGGGTAGGGGTCAGTGGTTCGAGCCCACTACAGATCATACAATGAAAAAGCCTGAAACCCTTTATTTATATGGGTTTTGGGTTTTTTTTATTTTTTGTGTACTGTCAGTGAAAAGTTGATCGGGGACAAACTGGGGACGGAGTCGTTGTTAATTAATTTTATTAGTTTATTCAAGAGTAGCGGTGTGCATGATTTTTTATGCGGAAGCGGATTCCCGCAATCGAAATAATCACGATTAGATAAAGTAATTCAGTGAATATATAAGAGTATGTAAGAGTGCTTGTATGAGCAAGCACTCCACAAGCTTAGCAATAATGTTTCTTTGTCCAATGTTTCTTTCCGATAACAAGTACTTTTTGACCAGGTTTAACAAATATAACTTTAACCTTTTTCTTTTTGGCATTTCCGTATCCCATTCAAATCATCTCCTTCCCAGCTAGTAATATATTATATTCATGGATTAATGGATTCGATTGTGCATTTGACATTTTGGATAAAATTAGGTGTTTAGCTAGACTTATGAATCAAAATGAATACAGAAATACATGGGAGGAACGACAGTGCCAGATCTCGGAAGAGGGATATGAAGAGAGCGAAGAGTGGTTTCGGGGCCAAGGAAGTGAGTTGGTGTGAATGACAAAATCAAGCTACCTCCAGATGCCTCAAGCATCAAAGGCTCTTTTGCATTTTGTCCCCGAATGGTCCATTCCGTATAAAAGTCTCAAAAGCTACGCATCCTATTGATTGAATGCCGAGTGGCGGGCGGTAATTGCCGCTCACAATACGAAGGAGGCGATTTTGAAATGAGCGTGAATGAGTCGAGCAACGGGGAAAGAGAGCATATTGTAGCTGTGCAGAAAAATGGTGACGGTGACCTGACGAGCTTTAAAACATCATCAGGCCGTGTACTGGATTACCAGACGGCGCTGCAAGAGGTGCAGGCAGGGCAGATCGCTGGCGTGAATGCTTTCAAAGGCAGAGATGGAGAAACGTATATCCGCGGCGACGCAGACGGCGATCCTACGAACAATTTGGATCAGCTTCCGATGTTTTAAGCAGCAAGCCTGAGTTAAGCATAGCCAGCCCAAAAAGAGCCTGACGCGAAAAAACGTCTGGCTCTTTTTGCAATTTTTGCTGGCCATACCTGCGGCTCACACTTACACCGTATAAATCTCGCGCTGCTGCACAAACCGCATTTTCCCCGTATGGCCTATGTAATTTTCCATCGTATCCCCGTAATGCATGAGCCACACCTTCTCCTGCAGCGGCTCCGGCAGTGTCAGCAGTTCGTCGAGACAGGCATGTACAACACCCGGCGCAATCAGCTGGCAGTCGTGAAAAATCGTATTCACGCCGTTCTCTACAAGCTGCTCCAGCAAAGCCTGGCTGAACTTCATATCTGCCGAATAGAAAAAGTGCTGATTGAAAATAAACGAATAGCTATTTTTTCCAACAATATGCTCGGTCTGAAGCAGCCTCACCGTCAATCCCGGATGCAGCTCATGCTCTACGCCTTCCTCCAGCCGTCTCACTTCAAAGAAATCGTCAATCGATTGCAACGGTCCCTGCGTCAGCCCGCCGCGCAGCGTCTGCTCCCACAGCGGCTCTACTAGCGAGGAGGCGATGTACAGCACAGGCTTTTTCCCGTAGAGGAACATCATCTGAAAAGCATATTCCTCCAGCCCGCCCACATGGTCGCCATGAATATGGCTGATTAGCACCGCATCCAGCTCATCGAACGAACGATTCGTCTCGTGAAGTGCCTTGGGCAGCGTAATGCCGCAATCGACCAGCAGCTTGAATCCAGGAACCTCAATTAGCGCATTGTTATTATCATATTTCTTGGCAAAAGCACTCCCTGTTCCGATCATTTGTATATTCACTGGAACACCCCCGTTATAGAAATCATCTCGCTACATTCAATGTATCAAATGAATGGCAAACTGACAAATAGAGATACCCTTTGCCGAGTACCTACATATAATGCAGGAGCAAGATCCGGCAGGGAGGACAGAGCATAAATGAGCAAAGGAAAAGGCAAAAACGTTAAGAAGAAACAACCGACAGGTGAAAGGAAGCAGTACAACTATAAATTGGTGTTATCCCCAGTCTGCGAGGTGTGCCCGACACCCTGTGCAAGGGGTCTCGCGTATTTGGCCCGAATGTCCGAGCCGGGAGCAGTAGGAAAAGGGGTTCCTTGCGTGCTCACCCGAACGTATCATTAACTGGAATATTTCCCAGGCAACCGCACATTTCTACAAATTTTTTCGCACGGGCAAGCTGCTTAAATCCCTATAAAAGACTGTCTGAAAAAAGGGAGAGCGCAAGCCTATGCTGGAGACAAAATATAGCGCTGTTACAGGGCTGAAAAAGTTTCTGTAGCAGCGCAACTCTATTCATTTTGAAGAGTATAACCTTATATCCAGACAAAGCGGATGGAGGGTACTCATCTATGAAATTCAGAAAAATAGCGATTTTGCTGCTGGCGCTTTTTTTATGCAGCAGTACCTTAATGATTGCCAATGCGGCATCGCAGACCGTGAAGGTTCTCCTGAATGGAAGCGAGCTTGAAGAAGGCGGCATTATGGTGGATGGCAAGACTTACCTGCCGATTCGGGAAATAGCCAATAGCCTGCAAACCATCGTCAATTGGGATGGGCAGAATAAGAAGGCAACCTTAACGAGACCGAATGTACATATTGTACTGATGCAGGATAGCAAGCTGTTTGGCAATGTGACGAAGGGCAACTCGTATACGTTCAGCGTATTGTCGCAGGTCGACAATTTGAAGACGGAAATTGCGGCGGTAAAAGTAGCTATATTTGATCCGTATGGCAGCGAGAAGGTTATTCAGACACAGACCGATAAAATTACGAAGGATAACTTCTGGTATCGGACGGAAGACATTAAGTATAACTTCGAGCATTCGGGAAAATATGCGGTGAGATTTTTCCTGAAAACAAGCTCGTCCGACGATTGGACACTCGTTTCGGAGAAGCTGATTTCCTCGCAATAACGGCAATGGACCGTGTTTCTTCCAAGAGGAGGAAGCACGGGCTTTTTCGTTTGACCGCTGCTATGACTCATGGTACGATACTCAGGTATGGATAAATGACTGAAATGGGGTAAAACAATGACTGAGCATAATCATGGCGCAGATTGCGGTTGCGGAGAAGACCATGAACATGAAGAAAGTGTATTTATTGTAACGGACGATGAGGGCCAGGAACGCGAAATGGTCATGGTGTATACGTTTGAATCCGAAAACAACGCTTATGCGGTACTGCTGGATCGCAATGATCCTGAAGCAGACGGCGTTATTTTCCGCATCGAGGAAGAGAACGACGAGGCATTCCTCGTTGGTATCGAAGACGATGCAGAATGGGATCGCGTAACGAAGATTTATGAAGAAATCGCCGTTACTGAAAACGCAGCAAAAGAAGAGTAGGCTTTCCGCTCTTTACGCTGCCCTAGCAAGAAATAATGCACCTTATGTGCATGCAAAAGACACCTGCGTCACCAAGGGCAAATGCTCTTGGGACGGCAGGTGTCTTTTGTTCAAATACAACGGTATTAAAAAAGGGAACCAATCATTTAAGCCTTGTGGGCTCGAAGCCACGAACTAGGAAATAGCCGTTTCCTCGAAAATCACTTTAACGAATTCAACGTTGCGGTCCTCTGGACCTTTAACAGGGAGGCCAACTTCAACATGCTCGACGATGTAGTCAATATTTTTCTGAGAAATAACCTCGCCCGGGAGCAGAATCGGGATGCCCGGCGGGTAAACATAAATAAATTCGGCGATAATCCGGCCAGCCGACTCTTTGAACGGAACGACCTCAGTCTGTCCGTAGAAAGCATCGCGCGGCGAGAGCGACAGCTGGGGAATATCCGGAATTTTGACAACGAGCTCGCGAGCTTCGGCGCCTTCATGGAAGCTGCCCGACAGCGCGCGCAGCGCCTCCAGCAATTTTTCTATCGAATCCGATGTATCACCAGGCGTAACAAGGCAAAGAATGTTATACATATCGCTCATTTCAATTTCGAGGTTGAAATGGTCACGGAGCCAGTTTTCCGTCTCATAGCCGGTAATGCCGAGATGACGGACATGAATAGCGACCTTGGTTGGATCGAGGTCAAAGGTAGCTTCTCCGCCTAATATTTCCCGTCCAAAGCAGTACAAGCCGGCAATTTCATTGATGGACTTGCGGGCATACTCGGCCAGCTCAATCGCTTGTTCAGCTAGCTTATGGCCGTTTAGAGCCAAATTGCGGCGCGATGTATCGAGCGACGACAGCAAAATATAAGACGTCGACGTTGTCGTCAGCATGCTGATAATCGTCTGAATGCGGTGGGGATTCACCCGGCCGCCTCGTACGTTCAGCACGGAGCTTTGCGTCATGGAGCCGCCCAGCTTGTGGACGCTCGTCGCTGCCATATCTGCGCCAGCCTGCATCGCGGACATGGGAAGCTTTTCATTGAAATGAATGAGCACGCCATGCGCTTCATCTACGAGAACAGGAATATCGAACGTATGCACGAGATCGACGATCTCCTTCAGGTCGGCGCATACGCCATAATACGTCGGGTTGATAACAAGCACGGCTTTAGAGTCGGGATGCTTGTCCAGCGCACGTTTGACAGCGCGTGTCGTAATGCCGTGATCAATGCCGAGATTTTCGTCACGCACTGGTGATATAAAGATCGGACGGGCACCTGCAAAAATAATCGCCGCCATAATGGACTTATGCACATTGCGCGGGACGATGATTTTATCGCCGGGAAGACAGACGCTCATAATCATCGTAATAATGGCACCGCTCGTTCCTTGCACGGAAAAATAAGTATAATCTGCGCCGAAAGCATCGGCTGCAAGCTTCTGGGCTTCCTCAATAACGCCGGTAGGCTGATGCAGGTCATCCAGCGGAGCTATATTTATTAAATCGATCGATAACGCGTTATCGCCGATAAATGCACGAAATTCGGCATCGCTGCCTAACCCTTTCTTATGTCCTGGAATATGAAATTGGGTTGGATTCTGTTCCGCATGGCGGCGTAATGCGCTGAAGAGCGGGGTTTTGTTATGATCCATCGCTTTCATCCCTGCCTCTCTAGTTAAAATACAAACAAGGTTGAGTATAGCAAAAACAAGTCGGAATGCAAGAAGCTTTTTTTAAAAATATAGGAAAGTATAGCATTGCGCGGTACCTTCTCTATATTTCTCGGAATGAAATGCGCCGCGCCGCCAAAGGATGGCGAGAGCCGTTTCACCTTGATCGCTTGCTTGCAGCAGAAACGGAGGCTCGATATTTAATGAAAGAACGAACGGGCATAAAGCCATCCAGCGTCGTTATTTGGCGCTCTCCTTTTATTATTCAACTGCTGATTATTATGTTTATTATTGAATTTGTAAAGGGCGCGCTGCTCATTTCCATTCTGCCTGTGTATATGGGAACGGTGCTCGGCTTATCTGCCTATGCGATTGGCTGGGCGC
Organism: Paenibacillus algorifonticola; assembly: GCF_000971975.1. Classification (GTDB taxonomy): domain Bacteria; phylum Bacillota; class Bacilli; order Paenibacillales; family Paenibacillaceae; genus Pristimantibacillus; species Pristimantibacillus algorifonticola. Next base: position 203,085 of record NZ_LAQO01000002.1, read on the forward strand.
TGGCGCTGCAATATATTGGCGATAATTTATTCCGCAGCCCGATTGGCTGGCTCATTGACCGTTTGGGCTACCGCTCCGTGATGCTTGCGGGTATTGTGCTGACCTTTACCTCCGTATTGCTGGTCGCTTTTGCGCATCATACGAGCTGGATTGTTATCGCTTGCCTGCTGCTTGGCATCGGAACGTCCCCGCTATGGCCCTGCGTCATTACAGGGGCGACAGAGGAGGCCGGAGAGGAAGCGAGTGGCCGAGCGATGAGTGTCGTTTATGTCGCTTGGCTGGTCGGTGTTGGCGCGGGGCCGATTGCGATTAATTTTCTGCTATCCAGCTCGTACACAGCAGCGTTCCGCTTGATTATTGGCGGCATGATCGCCGTTGTGCTGACAACGATGTTTCTGCCAGGCCGCGGGCGCATGAAACAGCGTGCTGGCACAGCGGAAGCGGCTGAGGGACAGACGGACTCACCTGCAGTGGGAAAAAGTGATGCTGCAAGAGAGCCATTCAAAGTGCGGGCTAGCCGTTATTTTGCCAAAGTGGGCAAGTCGCTTCATGCCAGCAAGCTGCTTTATCCGGCGATGTTTGTGCAGAACTTCTCGCTTGGACTGCTGACGCCGATCTTAACGCTGTTCGCGCGTTCTGTGCTCCATCTGACGCCCGCCCAGTACAGCTGGTTTCTCATCGCTGGCGGCGCCATTACGGTGCTGGGGCTTATTCCAGTCGGGAAGCTTGTGGACCGGCTCGGGACAAAATGGTTTTTGCATGTCGGCTTTCTCCTCGCAGCCATCTCGCTGCCGCTGCTTGGCATGACCCGTTCGCTGCCGCTTGTACTTGTTATTGTGGCGATTGTAGGCATTGGCTATGCCTGCATCATCCCAGCCTGGAACGCTTTAATTGCCCAAGCGATTCCGAAGGCGGAGCGCGGTGCGGTATGGGGCTTTTTCCTGACGATTGAAGGCTCAGGCATGGTGCTGGGCACGATTTTGTCCGGCAAGCTGTGGGATACCTTCGGCCATCAAGCGCCATTTCTAGTAAGCGGAGCGATGCTGCTTGTCCTATTTGTTCTCCATTTGTTCATTACCAGAAAACAGCCAGTTATGATAACATAACGTGTGGAGGGGATGAGCTTAATGGACAGACGCTTGTTAATTGTAATGGCTACCTTAATGACAACATTTATTGGCTTCGGGATTATTATCCCGGTCATGCCCGAAATTATTAAAGCAGCAGATCCGCTTGGTGCGGAGGCGCATACAGGTTTGATGCTCGCGGTGTATTCGGCCGTATCGTTTGTGCTGTCGCCGGTATGGGGAAGCTTGTCTGACCGAATCGGCAGACGGCCTATCATTCTCATTGGCGTACTTGGCTTCGCTCTAAGCTTTGTATTATTCGGCTTATCGTCGGGCAATTTGACGCTGATGTATTTATCCCGTGTGCTGGGAGGCTTGTTTTCCGGTGCGGTGACCTCGGTTATTGTTGCTTACGTAGCGGATATTACAACACCTGAGGAGCGCACCAAGGGGATGGGACTGGTCGGAATGTCCATTGGCCTCGGCTTTACGATTGGTCCGGGTTTTGGTGGTCTGCTAAGCCTTGTGTCGCTGGAGATGCCGTTTTATGCAGCCTCCGCGCTTGCGCTGATTACATTCGTGCTCGCATGGGCCAAGCTCAAGGAGTCGCTTACACCGGAGCAGCGCCGTAGTGGGGCAAGCCGCCGCGAGTCGCGTTGGAAAGCTTTTACCGGGCCGCTGAAATATTTGTACATACTGGCTTTTTTCGTCACGTTTACACTGGCAGGACTGGAAGCGACTTTGCAGTTTTTCGGCATGAGGCGCTTTGATGTAACGCCGCTGCAGGTAGGGATTTTATTTTTCGTCTGCGGCTTTGTCGGCGCGTTAATTCAAGGTGGTGTCGTGCGCAGAAGGATCAAAGCGGGCGAAGAGGGCAAATACATTGCCATCGGCCTCGTCATATCCAGCATCGGCTTTTTCATGCTATTGGCTGCGCATTCGCTCTGGTGGGCAACGCTTTCCTTGGCCGTGTTCGGCATCGGCAATGCGCTCATTCGCCCTTGTGTAACGTCATTAATTACCCAGAAGACGACGGTCGGACAAGGCGTTGCCTCCGGTCTCAGCTCGTCGATGGACAGCTTGGGTCGTATTGCGGGGCCGCTGGCAGGAACGTTCCTGTTCACGCTGGATTTAAGGCTTCCTTATGTGTCCGGAGGCATTCTATGTCTGGCAGCGCTGCTGCTGCTCGTGCAATTCCGGCAATTGGATAAAAAAAAGACGGCAGTACAGGCCTAAATATCTAGCTAGAATCATAACTCTATTTGGGGCTGCCTTCGGGCAGCTTTATTTTATTTCTGGAGATGTGATTTGGCTAAGAGTACGGGTGGTCATGTCTATGCCCCGCGACTGTTCGGTGCGTCTACATTCATTTGCCTTCTTCGTCTGCTGAGGCACCGTAGAGACCCGGCACCGGAATGTCGAGAAGTCGGTAATAAACCCCAAGCTGAGCCCGGTGATGGACCATATGGCTTAATCCGAAGGTGCGAAGCGCGATCGCCCGCGGTTGGCGCAGGATGATATGGTTGCCACTGCGCAGGGTCCATTCCTCTCCGAGTGTTTTCTCATCGCATTCGGCTAACAGCTTTTCAAGCTTGACGACGTTCGTATCGAATTCCTCCAGTACGTCTTCGCGTCTTTCCAAAGCTTCCCGCCGAATCGGCACGGTCGAAAGATCGAATTCCGGATAAAGGAAAATAGCAATTTGCCAGTTCAGCAGGTTGACCAGATGAGTGGCGAGCCCACCCATAGTCATCGATTTTTCATGCGGTTTCCACGTCATATACTCCTCGGGTAAGCACTCCAGTATTCGGCGCGTATTGGTCAGTTCATGCTTGGCGTCTCCGATGATCAATTGTTTCACCATAAATCAACTCTCCTTCCTTATATAGTGATAGTACTATAAACACGATTGAGTGGAAAGGCTTGTCTTGGTCGTTTTGGGCATCGGCAAGGAATACTTAGAGTTGTGTTTTTTTATGGAGAAAAAAAGGGACAGATCTTTAATTTCTCGGAAAAATATATGGTAATATGAGGATATGAATACAAAGAGAGGAGAAGGCGATGAAGAAAACGATGAAGAAACCAATTATTCGCGCATTGCTTATGGGAGCTGTTTTTGTGATTGTTTATTATGGTGTGCAAATCATCGGGGGCGTGTATATAACCGAACATTACGTCCCCGATATAACTGAACAATATGCATCTGTTGATAACTTGCAGAATACCGTAACCATTAGCTGGCAGGCGGACCATTCCATTTGGCCGTGGCTGCAAGTTTTGCTCGTCATGTTAATTGGGGTAGCTGTCTACTACTCAGCAAGGCTGCTGAAAAGCAAGCTATCGAAATGATCAGCGATAGACTAACTCATACTTTTCAGGCCATCATCTCCCATGTTCGAAATATCTGCTGATCTGCCAAAAGCCGCTGCACCTTGCAGGATACAAGGGCAGCGGCTTTTGGTATATGCGATTCTTATATGCGTCTTATTCCTGCACGAGCGAGCGGCGATACAGGGGCAGCAGCGATTCATAGGTACTGAAAGCAAGCTTCACAAGCGCTTCGCCATCGCGCAAAATCGGGTCGTCAGCCGCAATATGCTGGCCGATGAGCAGCTCTGACTTCTTCACGTCGCGGAAGCGGACGAGGGCATGCTTCCATTGCTCGTGCGACATTTCGCTGACGGCAGCGGACTCCTTTTTCATATGATCAAGCGAAATGACATAAGAGGAAGGAACCTGCGCGATAACCTCATCAAGCTCATTTAAGTAAGCAGAGGCGATGCGGGATTTATTCGGCGTCTCGTAAATGAGAGCAAACCATATAAACAGATGATCGTCAAAAAGGCCCAGTTGAAAATGCGGATGCGCCTTATAGCCGCGCTTATTATTGCAAATTGCGAGCCAAGTATCCTTAGGCGGATTTACGGAACGGCGGGCATGCTTCGCTACATGCAGAAACATTTCGTCTCCCGCCTGCATGGAAAGCTCAGTGCGCAAGCGTTCGCCAATGGCGCGGAACTTTGGCTGGATTTTTTCCTGGATTCCCGCCATGCGCTCCTCCAGTCCCTGAAGCTGAAACACATCGAAATCCTCTTGTGTAAATCCTTTAAATTCGGTCATGCTATTCGCTATCGTATTTATGGTCATACGGTTATCTCTCCTTGCCTGGAATGAATGATAATTTCAAATAAAAAATCGCCATTTGCGTGCGATCCCGCAGCCCCAGCTTGTGCAGCATGTCGGAAATGTAATTTTTGATCGTGCCTTCACTCAAAAAAAGCGATGCGGCAATTTCCTTGTTCGATTGCCCCTCGGCAACGAGGCGAATAATTTGCTGCTCGGCCAACGTTAAGCTGTAACGTGCCGCAATCTCGCTGCTGGTCCGCTCTTCCGGAGAAAGCTCAGCCAAGGCAGCTTCTTCTGTATCAGGCATCGTAATCATACCCGCCAGCTTGCGGGCAATATCGGGATGAATGAGCAGCGAGCCTTCATGAACGGTTTTAATGCCGTTAATAATGCGGCTTGGCGGTACGTTTTTCAGCAAATAGCCGCCAGCGCCGCAGCGGATCGCCTGCACAATATAATCGTCGTCATCGAAGGTGGTCAGGATGAGGACGGCAGGGGGCTGCTCCAGTGCCCGAATGAGCCGTGTGCCTTCGACGCCATCACAGCCGGGCATGCGAATATCCATCAGTACGACGTCGACCTTCGTCTTTTGTACGAAATCAGCTGCGGCCTTGCCGTCGGCACATACTCCCGCAACGTGGAGCTCCGGGTCGAGCTGCAAAATCACCTGCATGCTTTCCCGAATAAACGGGTCGTCATCTACAATCAAAACCGTAATCATGGCTCGGGGTCCTCCTATCCTTTCACAACTGTCCGTATTTCGGCAGCGCCGCCTAGCAGCGGAAGCTCGGTCGTTACGCTGAATCCATCCTCCATCTGCCAGGTGAGCTGTCCCCCGATTAAGGAAATTCGCTCACGCATGCCGCGCATGCCAAGCCCCGCCGTAATGGCTCCTTCGGGCACAACGCCATTGTTGGCGATTGTAAGGACTACGGTGTGCGGTTGAAAAAGCAGCGTTACCGTTACCTTCGTGGCGCCGCCATGGCGAACGGCATTCGTGATCGCTTCCTGCGCATTTTTGAACAAAATAAATTCCATGCTCGGGTACAAGGAACGCGGATTGCCCTGCACCTCAAAAACGACCGCGATACCGAGCGCCTCGCCGGAATCCTTAACGAGACGATCGAGCGCATATTGCCGGGAGTCGCCTTCGCTTGGCACCGCGAGCCTGCGCACCGTTTGGCGCATTCGCTCCATGCTGTCTTGCAGCTGGTCGCGAATTTGCCCGACCGTCGCCTGTGCGCGGGAAGGATCCGCCTGAAATAGATGCAGCGCGGCCTCAGACATCATTTTCACCCGAATGAGACGATGCCCAAGATCATCATGAATGTCCCGCGCAATGCGATTGCGCTCTTCAGTCTGCGCGTATTGCTCGATTTGCGAGGCATAGCTCTGCATGCGGCGCCTTGCTGCTTCCAGCTCCTCATGGCTTTGCGCGAGCGCTGCATACAGCGTCTCGACTTGGCTGCGCTTGCCTTCTACCTGCCCGGCAGCCTGCAGCACCGCCCCAATCGTCAGCCACAACAGCAGCATGGCAGCCATTATGCTTGGCTCTTGTCCGCGCATGGCGATCCAGAGACATGCCCCTCCAGCCATGATCCACATTGCGGCCATGCCAGCTGATGGCTTCGTGCTTAAGGCTGCTATTAAAGTAGAGAAGGGGAGCAGGAACAAGACAGCGCCATAATGATAGGCGAACCATCCGAAGCCAAGCAGCTCCATAAACAAAATCAACACCGCGTATTTAGGAAACAGCGAGCCTAGTTTAATGACGGACAAAGCTAGCAGCACGCCAATTGTATAATAGGCATAGTTTGCAGGTGAAATCGAGAAGACGCTGATGACTGCGGGTCCAGCAATTAATAGGCTTCGAAACCAGTGAAATGGTACGTTCATGTCGGATTAGCTCCCGCAGCGCAATAGGCTTTTATCGTCCTAAGGCGTTTTTTCATTTTTGATTCATATCGTTTCATTATAGCATAATCCGCCAAAAACCGGCTGTATACAGCAGGCTCCAAGGATATGACTTTCGTCACCTAGATTTTGTGACTTTGTAGAGCTGTATGCTGGCTAGCAGCGTTTTATAATGGACACAAGATGATGAATGGGGAGGATGAGGGCTTTATGAGCCTAGTAACATTTAAAGATGTAGTTAAAAAATATGACAGCACCATTACCGTCAACCATTTGACTTTTGATATTGGCGAAGGCGAAATATTCGGCCTGCTCGGGCCGAATGGAGCGGGGAAAAGCACATCGATCCATATGCTATCGGGGCTGCTGCCTCTGAGCGGCGGGGAGATTACAGTTGGCGGACATTCCATCCGCAAACAGCCGCTGGAGGTCAAGCGCCTCATTGGTCTGGTACCCCAGGAGCTGGCAATTTACGACATGCTGACCGCTTGGGAAAATGTATCCTTTTTCGCAAAGCTGTATGGACTTAGAGGCAAGCTGCTGAAGGAGCGGGTGGAGGAATCGCTGCAATTTGTCGGGCTGCTGGAGCGGGCAAAAGACAAGCCGTCAACGTTCTCGGGCGGCATGAAACGGAGGCTGAACATTGCTTGCGCGATTACCCATCGCCCGAAGCTGATTATTATGGATGAGCCGACGGTCGGCATCGATCCGCAGTCGCGCAATCATATTTTGGATTCGGTACGTGAGCTTAACCGCCTTGGTTCGGCCATTATTTACACAAGCCATTACATGGAGGAAGTGGATGCGATTTGCTCGCGAATTGGCATTGTCGATAAAGGCAAGCTTATTGCCTGCGGCAGCAAGGAGCAGCTAAGACAGCAGGTCGGGCAGGAGGAGCGGATTATTTTCGAAGTCGATCAGGCCCATCAGGCTGCGGCGAAGGAGATGGGCGAGCATCCGGCAGTCAAGCAGATAGACGAGCAGGATGGCCAGCGGAGGCTTGAGGTCACCGTGAAGGATTCGCCTTCCGTCCTTCAGGATTTGCTGTTTATTTTGCAAAAGCACGGCATTTCGCTGCGCCAGCTGACCCGCGTCGAGCCGAATTTGGAGTCGCTCTTCCTCCAGCTAACCGGCCGCTCGCTGCGCGATGAATAGGAGGTGCGAAAGCATGCGGACATGGTGGATTACGTTAACTTATGAATGGATAAAAATGAGCCGGATGCACGCGCTGCTTGTTGTGCTCGCTGCTCTTCCGCTGCTGCTCATCTATTTGCTCGGCAGCGCTTTTGACAGCGAAATCAAGCCAGCGAAGGTGGCGGTATACAACGCCGATCAAGGAGCGATGCGAGAGGGTGTAGATGCTTTTTGGCAAGGGGCTGACATCCTTCCATACGTCCGTCCCGCAGTGCTCTCCTCAGAGGCTCGAGTGCGGGAGGCGGTACAGGGTGGAACGGCCGATTACGGCGTTATCATTCCTGCGGATTATTCCGACAAGCTTGCAGCGGGAGAAAGCGTTAGCTGGCACACCTTCGACGGTCATGACGGGAGAAAAAATATTGCGGCCCATTCAATCGTTCGTTCGTACCTGTCTCAGGTGAACATGAAGGCTGCAGCCTTCAAGGTGCTTGGACCTGAAAGCTTATCCGGGCTGGAGAGCCGCCACACGGATGCTGCCGCACTCGTTAAAGTGCAGACGCTGGGCGGTGGATCGGATCAATCCTTCGGCTCCATATCTGCTATCCAATATTATTCTGTCGCTTATTTGGTCATGTTTTTGCAATATGGCGGCATGACGGGAGCGATTTCGCTGCTGCGGCAAAAAAGGGAAGGAACACTGCAGCGCTTGTATGGCATCCCTGCGTCGTTCAGCGCAGTTGTAGCGGGCATCATTAGCGGCGCGGCGCTGCTGGGCGTGATGCAGACGATTATTATAATTGTTTTTACCAAGTATGTTTATGGCGTCGATTGGGGCGGGGCTTACTGGGGCATTGCCCTTATCTCGTTGCTGACGATTATTGCTGGCTCTGGCCTGGCGCTGACAATTGCGTCTTTTGCCAATACTGTCAAAACGATGCAGACGCTGTTCAATACGATGCTTTTCAGCATGACTTTTGTAAGCGGGGGCATGATTGCGATGATTCAGAACAAGCTGGGCCTCATCAGCAAGCTGAATATTAATTTTTGGGCGAATGCAGCGCTGCGTGGGTTAATGGATGGATCGAGCCGCGTTCTCGTTTGGCAAAATATCGGTATTTTGGCTGCTATAGCCGCAGTTCTTGCTATTTTTGCGATTATTCGCCTGCCTAAGGTGGTGAAGCAGCATGCGTAGCCTGCCAATTGCGATGCAGCTCATTCGCAGAACGATGGGAACACGACGGGGCTTTTTTCTAAATGTGCTGCTTCCTGCAATCGCCTTGTCGGTTATCGCTGGTTTGTTCAGCAGCCTGCAATCGGATAAAGAGATTATTGCCATCAGCAATGCGGATCAAGGAGCGCTAGGCGCTTATATGCTGGATATTGTAAATCAGGACTCGCTTTATGAGGTGCAGATGCAGACGGATTTGACGGATAAGCAGATCAGGGAAGCCGTTGCTGCTGGTGACGCGGATGCGGCGATTTTTATTCCCGCCGATTTCACGGAGCGCCTGCTTGCCGGCCAGCAGCCACAGCCGGTGCTGTACCGCTGGACGGAGCAGCTGTGGAACGCCTCGCTGCTATCCTCGCTGGAGGCTCAGGCGAGCAGCATGGCTGCATCCGTCGAATTGCTGCAAGCGGCCTCTGGCGGGGCTGCTCCCGATGCCGGGAAGCTCAGCGAGCTGCTGGAGCAGCAGGCGAAGCCTGCGGTCAGCGCGGAGCATACTCCGATGAAGCTTGGTGTAGTTGCTGCCAATCCGATTATGATTGGATCAGTTTTGCTTTTTCTCATGCTGCTGGTCAGCCAATCTGTCGGCTTCATTATGGAGGATCGGGAAATGCGGACAATGGCGCGCATGTACACAGCGCCGCTTCGAGCCCTTGATATTGCCCTGGGCAACTATTTAGGCAGCATATTGGTTGGTACCATTCAGCTTGTGCTGGTGCTCTCGCTCACTTATTTTGTGTTTGGTTATTCGCCGGGCGTTTCTTTCGGCGCGATGCTGTTGGTATTGGAATGCTTTATGCTTGCGTCGATTGGCGTTATGACGGCTGTTGCGGGGCTCATGCGAAATGCCCATCAGCTGAGTCAAATCAATTTGCTCATTGTATCACCTACCTCGATGATCAGCGGCTGTTTTTTTCCGCTCTCGATGATGCCGGAGTTTTTGCAGAAGCTAGCCAATTTCATGCCGCAAAAATGGGCGCTGCAAGCCATTGACCGGCTGAGCACAGGTGCTGGGCTCATAGATGTCGCGCAGCCGATCCTGATTTTAATGCTGTTCGCCGTCGTCCTGCTTATATTCGGCGGAGCCGTGCTTCGCCCAAGTCATCAATAACGAGCATTCAGCTTCCCTATTGAATCGTTTACAATAGTGCATGTACTTGCTCACTGGCGCAGCCCGCTGGTGGGGAGTGCTTGCACTATTTTTGCGTGGACTTGTTGCTCAGCGTGCCTGAAAATCAAGCTGTAAAAAAGAGGGAGCAAAAAATGAACCTTTTGACTCCGTTAATTGTTTATAGGGTGTACATGGCGAGAGCGAGAGGAGGGAAAGCGGGTTATGACGGAAAGAGAGCTGTTTGAGCAATATAACAAGGACGTCTATAAAACTTGCTACTACATGCTCCGAAATGCGGCGGATGCGGAAGATATATGCCAGGAAGTATTCGTGACAGCATTCCGCAAGGAGTGGCGGCAAGTAGAGCAGCTTAAAGCGTGGCTGCTGCGTTTGACAGTCAATTGTTGTCTGAATGCGATCCGCCGCTCCAAAACCGGGAGGCTTAAAGAACAGCTGAGCGAATGGCTGTCACGCAGACAGCCGGAATCGGTGGAGCAGGTGATCGAGAAGCGGGAAGCGCATCAAGAATACAGCAGGCTCGTGCAGCAGCTGCCGCTAAAAATTCGCACAGTAGTAGCTCTGCGCTATATGCAGGAGCAGACGCTCCCAGAAATAGCAGACATTCTAGGCATTCCAGTAGGTACGGTGAAGTCGCGGCTGCACAAAGGGTTAAAGCTGTTGAAGCGGTCACTAGAGGACAAAGCCGGGAATCATGAACAAGGAGGCTTATATTATGAAACCATCAGAGAACGAAATGATTCAGCACTTGAAAAAAGCTGAACCGCCAGTCTACCCTGATTTTGAGGTGATGTGGCAGCGGATTGAGCAAACAGGCGTTGAAGGAGCCGTCGGCAGCAAGGGAGCTGTCAGAAGGGAAGGCGCCCAGCTAAGCGGAATGGGTTCACAGCAGGGCAGTAGTGGTATGGCAGCATCTGGGGGCGAAGCTGTGCGCATGTTGCCGCAGCCGCGAAGCCTGAAGCGTGGTCTATTTATAGCGGCAGCGGTTGCTTTAATTGCGGCGACTCCTGTTTTTGCCTACCAATTGGACTGGAATCAGCTGTTGAATGGCAGAAGCGGCATTCAATCGGCGCTCGCCCAAGGTATGGGTCAGAAAATTGAAAAGTCGGCGGTGCAGGATGGCGCGACGTTTACGATTCATACAGCGGTTGTTGACGACAACCGTACGGTGCTGCTTTACAGCCTTGCTACAGCGGGCGGGGAGAACGGTTATTTATCCTTTTCAGATATGCGATTGACGGATGCAAAGGGTAAAGCGATTGAAGGCCATTTTTCGATGAGGGGCTGGGACGAGGCCAGCCATTCATACCGCGGTTATTTCGAGACGGAATGGACGCCAGAGCAGTTAGTGGATCAGGTGGATTTTTCAGCGTCGGGAGCGAGCTTCATCTCAAACTCCTCCATTCCAATTGATCTGGACCTAACTAGCGATGGCATACAAGTTTTTAATTTGGATAAGGATGGAATGGGCAAACTGGAGGTTCAGCTTTTCAAGCAAAATGGAGATGAGGTTTTGCTGTCCTCCGCGCTCAGCTTTACTGATACAACCGTATCGGGCTATGCGTTCCCGGAGTTAACAATCAAGAGCGGGGACAGTCCTGTTAAAACAAGCCGCATCGGTACATTTGGGAAACCGGGACCTAATGGTGAATATACGATGCTGCAATATTTTAAGCTGAGTGATTTAACGAGCAGCCATTTAACCTTCAGCCTGAGCTATGCCCGTGAAGAAGGACGGATTGACGGAGGGTGGAGCATACCGCTTGAGCTAGACAAGCAGGCGATGCTTTCCGGCACGATTAAACGTGACGTTCAGGTGCCGATTGATTTGCCGCAAAATAGCTTTAAAATCGATCAGATTGTCATTACGCCAACCCAAATCAGGCTTACAACAAGCCATGAGCAAAAATATATGCAGTATCCTTTCCAAAATTATGAGTTAGAAGTAGGAGGCACATTGTTAAAAGGTTACCTTTGGGGAAGCAGTGAGTCCTACGATAATGCCATCCGATTTGAGCGTCCGCAGGGACTTGTCATTTCGGAGCAGACGCCGATTACGCTCATTCAAAGCTATGAGGTAACAAAGCATGCGGATAAGGATGCAGTCATTCACTTGAGCAACATAAAGGAAGAGAAGCAGTATATGACGACGGAAGTAGGCGGCTATCCAGTTAAGTGGACCTATTACCGTAAGGGGCCAGATGTGTTTGTCCAAAACGAAAGCGACGACAAAACGTTTGGCGGCGTCAACCAGACGTTCCGCTCGGAAGGAAAGAAAAGCTTTCCTAGCGAAATATTAACCGCTAATTTTTCCGGGGACGGCATTAACAGCTCGACTGAGGTTTACCGGAACTATGAAGGAGACAGCCTTGATCTGTCGATCTATTATTACACGACGGACGCGCCGGATAAGGAGCTGCGCACGCCGCTGCTGCCTTAGAAAGCGAAATGATGCTCCAAAACGATTCGTTCGAGCATGTCCAGCGCTTGCTGCAAGCCGCCCAATTTGGGCGGCTTGTATTATTTTTTCACCTAAAATCAGCTTTTGCTTTAAAATTAGTCAATAAACCAAGTTGCCAGAACATAAGATGGAGTATAAGATAGAAACAAGAGCAAATTGTCAGAACATTTAGTCAAATTTGTGAAAGGTGTTACGACACTGTTTTTGAAGGAGGGATTGCCGTGAATAAGAGCCACGAAGTCGAGTATTGCAATTTGGAGCTGCGATTTGAACGGCGGCAAATCCAAAATCTCATCCGCGATCTCATTCAGGAAGGGTACTCCTTGTATTGGAGCGAAACGGATGTACAGTTTCTCATCTCGATTCGAACAGGTCGCAAGCTGGTGAAGCTTAAGTTTCAGCGGATGAAGGATAGCTACAAGATGGTGGGAGACTATGTAATCCGGGACGAGAGATTGTCGGAGCTGCTGGAAAAGCTCATTAATGATTCCAGAGGTCATGCGGTGGTCAAGCGAATGAAGGATCGTCAAATCGTCATTGAGAGCATTATGTTCGGTGAGATTATACGACTTGTGGAGGTGTCCGGTATGGAACATCGGATTATTTATCAGAAGAAGCCGCTTGTCACCATGGAAGAAATGATCAAGGCATTCCAGTCTAAACGAGCAGAGGAACGTGCTCTGGTACTGCGCTATGAGCTGGATTACGAGCTGTCCGTATTGCACGAAGCACTGGAAGCTGAAGATGAGGCTGCTGTCCTTTCGTCAAAAGCAAAGCTTGGCGAGCTGCGGCTGGAAATGCTGCAACTCGAATTGTAAACGTCGTCTATTGGGAACAAGGGTTGTACAAAATAGATGAAGCGGGAGCAGCCATTGTGGTTATTCCCGTTTTTTTTGTTTTTCTTAAAATATAATTCAGAACGGCAACGCTGTTTACTATTGGAAGGTCGCATTCTGGCGCAATATAAGGTAAACTTTCTAAAGCGGTCAATAAAACTAATGGCGTTTTGGTTATATTTTTAAACCCTACTAGTTTTCTTCTCTGCACAAAAGGAGTAAAATAGAGCTATTGTTGACCCAAATACAATAACAAAGGATGGAAGAACCAGATGTCTAAACAGCAAATCGGTGTAATTGGCTTGGCAGTCATGGGCAAAAATTTGGCCCTTAATATTGAAAGCAGAGGCTTTACGGTGTCGGTATTTAACCGCTCCCGCGAGAAAACGGACGACCTGATTCAAGAAGCAGCAGGCAAAAACCTCGTTGCTACTTACACAGTTGAAGAGTTCGTACAATCGCTTGAAGTACCGCGCAAAATCCTGATCATGGTACAAGCAGGCGCGGGTACTGATGCTACAATTGACTCCCTGTTGCCACATCTGGACAAAGGCGACATCATTATCGACGGCGGCAATGCTTATTTCCCTGACACACAGCGCCGTTCCAAAGCGCTTGAAGATAAAGGCATCCGCTTCATCGGCACGGGCGTATCCGGCGGCGAAGAAGGAGCACTGAAAGGCCCTTCCATCATGCCAGGCGGACAAGAGTCAGCTTACAAGCTGGTTGAGCCAATCCTTACAGCTATTTCGGCAAAAGTCGGCGACGACGCTTGCTGCACATACATCGGACCAGACGGCGCAGGCCACTATGTAAAAATGGTGCACAACGGCATCGAGTACGGCGACATGCAGCTGATCTGCGAAGCTTACGACCTGCTTAAAAATGTGCTTGACGTTAGCGTCGAAGAGCTTCACAGCATTTTCAGCGAGTGGAACAAAGGCGAGCTCGATAGCTACCTGATCGAAATTACAACCGACATTTTCTCGAAATACGATGAAGAAACAGGCAAGCCGATGGTAGATGTGATTTTGGACTCCGCTGGTCAAAAAGGTACTGGCAAATGGACAAGCCAAAGCTCGCTCGATTTGGGCGTTCCACTTTCCATTATTACAGAATCCGTATTTACTCGCTTCCTGTCTGCAATGAAGGAAGAGCGCGTAGCAGCTAGCAAAGTGCTGAACGGTCCTGCAAAACAACCATTCCAAGGCGACAGAGCGGCTTTCATCGAATCCGTACGCAAAGCCTTGTTCGCAAGTAAAATTTGCTCGTACGCGCAAGGTTTTGCTCAAATGCGTGCAGCTTCCGATGAATACAACTGGAACCTGCAATACGGCGAAATCGCGAAAATTTTCCGCGGCGGCTGCATTATCCGTGCCCGCTTCCTGCAAAACATTACAGATGCTTACAACCGCGATGCGGATTTGCGCAACCTGCTGCTTGATCCTTACTTCAAGGAAATCGTTGAATCGTACCAAGGCGCATGGCGTGAAGTTGTTTCCGTGGCTGTATCAAACGGTACTCCGGTTCCTGCATTCGCAAGTGCGCTTGCTTACTTCGACAGCTACCGTACAGAGCGTCTTCCAGCGAACCTGCTTCAAGCACAACGCGACTACTTCGGCGCTCATACGTTCAAACGTTTGGACAAAGAAGGCACATTCCACTACAACTGGATTCAATCTTAATCCGGACCTTTAAGAGGAGCGAGCGGCATTATTCGTGCGGCTCGCTCCTTTTTGCTGCGGTTAAACCGTAGGACGCTTCTTTCAGCCAGCCCTGCAAACGATCGGCTTCCTGGTCGGAAGCGCGTCCGCGGTGAATGAGGCTCATGGCCGCTTCAGCAAAGCAATGAAAATTACGCAACAATCGTGGCTGCGACAAACCTGTTAAAGCAGGATCATCGTCAGCCACCTTTTTTTTAATATATTCGAGCATCCAGATGACATCTTCGCGGGAAAGCGGATGATTGGGGTTTAAAATACGGCTAATACGTAATTCCGCTCTCTGTGCGGCTGAGTATTCACGATCATTGGTCATTACGGCAACCCTCCTATCGTTTGATTTAAAATATAGGAAAGTACAGCATTAAGCGATACTTTCTCTATATTTCTCGGAATGAAACGCGCCGCGCCGCCAAAGGACGGCTTCAGCCGTTTACGCTTGATATAAGCATCATTATCAACGATACGGCAAAACGAACTTTTTTATACCCGATTCGCTGTAAAAAATGATATGATGGTTGAAGAATTGAATAGGATACACTAATTTGATGGGGGCACTAGAGAATGAATCATGAGGCAGGCCGCCGCAGCAAAATTGTGCTGGTAGGCTTTATGGGAACAGGGAAATCGACCGTCAGCCGCCTGCTCGCCGAGCAGCTCGGCTATGCAAGATTCGATACCGATGAGGAAATTGAACGCTCGCAGGGCAAGCGTGTCGCAGAGCTGTTTGCGGAAATCGGGGAAGCAGGCTTTCGTGATTTGGAGAGCGGCATGATTCAAGAGCTGCTAAGCCGCAAGGAGCCGGCCATTATTGCGACGGGTGGAGGCGCTGTTCTGCGTGAATCCAACCGAGAAGCGATGCTGGGCGGGAGTCTCGTTGTCGCACTGAAGGCAAGTGCTGAGCAAATTATTGCGAGGGTACAGTCCGATTCGTCAAGGCCGCTGCTGCAAGGCGACGTTGCCGCGAATGTGAACCGGATTATGGAGCAGCGCAAGCATGCTTACGATTTTGCGCATCTTGTGCTGGATACGACATCACTCAATGTGCATGCCGTATGCGCAACTATTTTACAAACAAGGGAGACAAAATAAATGACAGATGTTTTGGTTACGCCAACACCAACGCTCAGCGGGGAAATTCAAGCGCTTTCCTCTAAAAACTATACGACGCGCTACTTGCTGGTAGCTGCTCTTGCCGAAGGCACGAGTACGATTTATTATCCGGCTCACAGTGAGGACAGTGATGCGATGCGCCGCTGTATTCGCGATCTGGGTGCTATTGTAGAAGAGGATGACGAGAAAATCGTCATTACTGGCTTTGGTCGTAACCCGAAGGATGTGAAGGAGCTGGATGTAGGCAATGCAGGAGCTGTTCTACGCTTCCTGATGGCCATCGCATCGCTTTGCCCGGATGTGACGTTTGTAAACCGTTATCCGGATTCGCTCGGCAAACGTCCGCACAGCGATTTAATTGATGCGCTGGGGCAAATTGGCGTGCAAGTGACCCATAATGAAGGCAAGCTGCCGATTACGATTAAGGGCGGACAGCCGAAAGGCGGCAAAATTCAAGTGTCCGGCGCTGTCAGCTCGCAATTTTTGAGCGCCTTGCTGTTCCTGACTCCGCTGCTTGCAGAAGACAGTGAAATCGAAGTGCTGAATGATTTGAAGTCCAAGGTTGTTGTTGGACAAACGCTGGAGGTGCTGGAGCAAGCGGGCATCGTCATTCATGCAAGCGAGGATTTGATGAGCTACCGCATTCCAGGCGGCCAAAGCTACGATGCGAAAACCTATATCGTACAGGGCGACTATCCGGGCTCGGCGGCGATTCTTGCCGCTGCGGCAGTGACGCAATCGGATGTTATCGTGCACCGTCTCGCTGAGAAAAGCAAGCAGGGCGAGCGTGCCATCGTGGATGTGCTTCGCATGATGGAAGTGCCGCTCACTCATGACAATGATATCGTTCATGTCAAGGGCAATGGCAGGCTGAAAGCTGTTGAGTTCGATGGTGACCAAGCGACGGATGCGGTGCTGGCGATGGTAGCGGCAGCTGTATTTGCTGAAGGCACCTCGCGTTTCTATGATGTTGAAAATTTGCGGTACAAGGAATGCGACCGCATTACTGACTATTTGAACGAGCTTCGCAAAGCGGGAGCGAATGTAGAAGAGCGTCAAAGCGAAATTATTGTGCACGGTCGCCCCGAAGGCGTTGAAGGCGGCGTCGAAATTAATGCGCATTATGACCACCGCGTCATTATGGCATTGACGATTGTAGGACTGCGCTCGAAGCAGCCGCTGCGTATTCGCGACGCGCATCATGTAGCGAAGTCTTACCCGATTTATTTTGACCATTTGAAGGCGCTTGGTGCGAACGTAGAATGGGTAGAATAAGCTTGTAGAAGGACAAATAAGCAGGTGGAATTAGGGAGGAGCGGTTCAAATGGTATTTGAGAATCCATCACGCGAGGAAATTAAGCAGCTTCTTGAGCAAAGTGCTACTGTAGCGGTGGTCGGCTTGTCGGACAAGCCTGACCGCGTCTCCTATATGGTATCGCAGGCGATGCAGGCCAAAGGCTATCGCATCATTCCGGTTAATCCAGCTGTGAAAACGGCAGAAATTTTGGGTGAAACCCGCTACGAAACATTAAGTGATATTCCGTTTAAAGTAGACATCGTCAATGTGTTCAGACGCAGCGAGCATACACCTCCAGTAGCGGAGGAGGCTGTCGCCATTGGTGCGAAGATCCTATGGCTTCAGCTTGGCATAGCGAATGATGAAGCGGCGAGCATCGCTGAAGCAGGTGGATTGCAAGTTATTATGGACCGCTGTATTAAGGTAGAGGATTCAATTTTGCTGCCGCAAGGAAAATCCAAAACCTGACTGTAATAAAAAACCGATCGACTAAACACAATAAGAAAGGCTTCACGGGGCGATGCAGCATTTCGTTCATGAAGACTTTCTTATTTAATGTCGAGGAGGACAACACGTGAATCAAATGTCGCAACAGCCAGGATATTTCCAAGGGCAGCAAGGTCAACTGGGTCAACAAGGTCAATTTTCGAACAACTATCAGCCATCGGGCTTTGTGCAGTCACATTACCAAGGCCAACTAAGCCAACCAACCTTCAACCAGAACCCAAGCAGCATTGTGCAATCTCCAATTGGCGGTTATCAGGCGACGAATCAGCACAGCTACAGCTCTGCTGCATATTTGCCAAGCCATCAACAAAATGCGGGAATGACGCAGCATCAATATCAGCCGAGCAGCGGTTACCAATCGTACACGGCGCAGCATCAAGTTCCTAGCTATGCGTCGCACCAAAGCTCGGCTAATTACGGAACGAATCCGGTTATCTCGCACTTAGGCTATCAAGCGAGCCCGCAGCAGCATTATGCACAGTCCCATACAGGCTATGCTAACCAAAACTTCTCAAGTGGCGGCTATGCGGGTATGTCCAATAACCAAAACCAAACGCATGGCGGCATGCCCGTACAATCGGCGACAGGACAAAATCCGGTGTACCACGCAACGAACGCTTATGCACAATCCGGTCCGGTCATTTCGCAATTGGGATGGCAGGCTGGCCAAAACCGCTAAGGCATAAACGCAAGGCTTAAGCTAAGCTCGCCGCTGTAACGCTATATTAGGAAGAATCATCAACTGGAGCGGGCCGAAAGGCCCGCTCTTCACTTTGACAAAACGTACGGAAAGCCTTACCATCGAGAAAAAGACATTTTAATCAGCAAAGGGGGTACGAAAGTGAATATATTAGGAAGCCTGCAGCAGCTCGGAAGAGCATTTATGCTGCCAATGATTGTGCTTCCAGCAGCAGCCATATTTTCGAGCCTCAGTCAATTGCCATGGGATTATATTGGACTGCCGCAGCTTACGCTTTATTTGCAGGCCGCAAGTCATGCCATTTTTACTTACCTTCCATATTTGTTTGCGGTAGGCATTGCGCTTGGAATGACAGGAAATGCACTTGCAGCTGCTTTATCGGCACTCGGCGGGATGTTCATTTATGTAGGCATTACGCAGACGGCTGTGCCGGAAATTGAACCGACGGTGTTTATTGGAACGTTGATGGGCATCATCTCAGGCTTTAGTTATGAACGATTTAAAAATTTGCGTTTGCCTGAATACATACAGTTTTTCGGAGGGCCGCGGTTTGTACCGCTGTTTGTCAGCTTTATATCGGTCTTATTTTCCATATTTATGATTGGACTTACGCCATATATTGAACGCATGCTTGAAGAGCTTGGCAACATAGTAGCTTCAGGAGGCGGGTTTGGTGTTTTTCTTTATGGGTTTGTTCATCGGATTTTGGTCGTGTTTGGTCTGCATCATCTGGTCAGCCATGTTTTCTGGTTCCAGATAGGCGGTTATACGATGGCGGATGGGGCAACCGTATATGGCGATTTGCCGCGGTTTTTCGCTGGCGATCCAACAGCAGGCGTGTTCATGGCGGGGATGTACCCGACGATGATGTTTGCACTGCCCGCCATCGCGCTTGCCATTATTCATGAGGCGAGGGAGGATCTTAAGCCTAAAATCCGCAAAACGTTTATGTACGCGGCGCTGGCATCCTTTTTGACCGGTGTGACCGAGCCTGTGGAATTTGCATTTCTATTCGTTGCGCCTTATTTGTTCGTCGTTCATGCGCTGCTGTCGGGCGTCATTATGTGGGTGACGTATGAGTTGGGCATTCGCCATGGCTTTTCTTTCTCGGGCGGAGCGATTGATTTTATCGTCAACGAGCATTTGGCTACGCGCGGCTGGCTGCTCATCCCAATCGGGATTGTGGTCGGACTCATTTATTATTTTTTGTTCCGCTGGGCGATCGACCGGTTTCAAATTCCGACCCCTGGACGCGAGGAAGGCTCGCATCTCGATGAGTGGGCTGGCGATATTCCGCAGCGTGCGCCGCTTATTTTACAGGCGATTGGCGGTAAGGACAACATTGTGAAAATGGAGTCCTGCATTACTCGGCTGCGGTTGAAAGTGGCAAATGAGAAGCAGCTTGATATCGCAGCGCTGCGTAACTTGGGAGCAGCCGGTGTCATTCGGCTTGGAGGCGGCAATGTGCAGGTCGTCTTCGGCACCTATTCGGAGCTGATTCGCGGTGAAATTTTGAATACGATTCAGCGGGATCAGGAGCAGGTGCTGTTCAGCTCGCCGATGCAAGGGAAAATGATTGCGCTCAGCGAAGTGCCCGATCCGATTTTTTCCGGCAAGCTGGTTGGCGACGGGGTTGCTTTTATACCGGATAAAGGGGAGCTCGTTTCACCTGTCAAAGGTGAAGTTATTCATATATATCCGACGATGCATGCGATTGGCATTCGAACGCCGGAAGGGCTTGAGGTGCTGCTTCATATCGGCATTGACACGTCTCTGCTTGGCGGCAAAGGTTATTTCAAGGCTGCTGTCAAAGAAGGAGATAAGGTGCTTCCAGGCGACTTGCTCATCCGCTTTAATTTGCAGCAGGTTCGCAAGGAAAGCAAATCGCTGGCGACTCCGATGGTAATTACAAATTCGGATCTCGTGCGTTCATGGCGATTTGCGCCGTATAAAACCGTTAAAAAAGGACAATCTTCCGTGATGTCGGTTGTGCTTAAAGAGATACAAGTTGGAGGGGAAAGGCCATGATACAAGGTATTGGAGCGTCAGCAGGCATAGCGATCGGAAAGTCATTCGTATTGCCCAGCTGGGAGTGGGAGCTGCCGGAGCAGCGCATCGATGTTGCTGATTTTGCCCGTGAGTTCGAGCGAGTATATGAAGGCATCCGAACGTCAAAATTCGAAATCGAGCAAATGAAGGACGAGCTGCGGGAAGTGGTTGGTCCTTCGGAAACCCATATTTTTGACGCGCATCTTGCGATTTTGGACGACCCGGTGTTTATGAATGAAATTCAAGGCATTATTAGCCGTCAATACAAGGCAGCAGAGGTAGCAGTCAAGGAAGCGATTGATCATTTTGTCACGATGTTTGATTTGCTGGATGATGAATATATGAAGGAGCGTGCGCTCGATATAAAGGATGTCGGCAACCGGCTGCTCAAGCATTTGCTAGGCGTGCCTGAAATTAAGCTTCCGTCCAACACGAAGCCGTTTATTCTCGTCGCCAAGGAGCTTTCTCCTTCGCAGCTTGCCCATATTAATCCGCAAAATGTACTTGGCATCGTAACGCTGGCAGGAAGCACGACTTCCCATTCCGCTATTATGGCGAGAGCGCTCGGCGTACCGCTCGTCGTTGGAGTGGAAGCGAAGCTGGAGGAACCGATTCAGACGGGCCAGATGATCGTGCTCGATGGCGGAGACGGCGTGATGTATGTGCAGCCGGAACAGGAAATTGTCGCGCTGTATTCGGCGAAGCAGCGGCAGCAGCAGGAGGCGAAAACCCGTCTGCGCGACATCGTTGATCATAAGTCGATGACGCCGGACGGCAAGCGGCTGGAGCTTGCGGCCAATATCAGCTCCTTCAAGGAGCTGGAAATTGCTTTATCCAGCGGTGCGCATGGCGTCGGCTTGTTCCGCACCGAGTTTTTATATATGGACCGCAATCGTTTCCCGCTGGAGGAAGAGCAGTTCGAAGTATACCGCAGTGTAGCGGATAAGCTGGAAGGCAAGCCGCTGATTATCAGGACGCTTGATATTGGGGGTGACAAGCAGCTCGATTATTTTAATATCGCAGAGGAAGACAATCCGTTTCTAGGCTATCGCGCCATCCGCATATCACTGGATCGCAAGGATCTGTTTAAAGTACAGCTTAGAGCGATATTGCGGGCAAGCCATTATGGACAGGTTAAGCTGATGTATCCGCTCATTTCTTCGGTTGAGGAGGTTCGTGCAGCAAATGCAGTATTAGCTGAGGCGAAGCAGGAGCTGGAGCAGGAGGGTCAGCCGTATAACCGGAATTTGCAGGTGGGTGTGATGATCGAGGTTCCGGCTGCGGTTATTATTGCCGATTTGCTTGCAGGAGAGGTCGATTTTTTCAGCATAGGGACGAATGATTTGATACAGTTCACTCTTGCTGTAGACCGGATGAATGAGGAGATTTCGCATTTGTACGAGCCATTTCATCCCGCAGTGCTGCGGATGCTTAAGCTGACGATTGATGCGGCGCGCCGAAACGGCATTAAGGTGGGGGTTTGCGGAGAATTGGCTGGCGATGTCAAGGCGCTGCCAATATGGCTGAGCCTCGATGTCGATGAGCTTAGTATTTCATCGCATTCGCTGCTGCAGGTGAAAGAGCGGCTGCTCCGCACAAGGCAGGAAGACAGCCTCTTGCTGCTGCCGAAGCTGCTGGAATGCCGCACGAGTGCGGACATTCATGAGCTGCTAGGGCGGTTTATGGATGAAAATGATGCCAGAAGGCAAAGCGCCTCTATTTCTTAGCCTTTGTATTGCTCTAATGCGTCAACGAAAGCTTTGGCGTATGGCGGAAGATCTGGCGGACGTCTCGCAGAGATGAGGTTTCCGTCTACGACAACCGCCTCGTCAAACCATTCGGCACCGGCATTTTCCATATCGTCGCGAATGCCTGGCGTGGAAGTGACTTTGCGTCCTTGCAATATTTTAGCGGAAATGAGCACCCAGCCCGCATGGCAAATTTGGCCAATCGGCTTGCCAGCCGCGTCAAGCTCCTGTACAAGCTCAAGCACTTTAGGGTAGCGGCGGAGCTTGTCCGGCGCCCAGCCTCCAGGAACGAGCAGACCAACAATGTCGCTGCTGTTCACTTCATCAAAGCTGAGGTCGGCAATGGCTGGTACGCCATATTTTCCAATATGCTTCTTGCCCTTCTCAGGACCCGCATAAAGAACGGTAGCTCCCGCTTCGCGGACGCGATATACCGGATACCATAGCTCCAAATCTTCAAATTCATCATCTAGCAGGCAAATAACGGTTTTATTGTGTAATGACACTGATTTCCCCTCCATTTCATATTGTCTTACCTATTGTATCGAAGGAGAACTTATGAAGCAAACAATAGCAAAGCGTACGGTGAGAGTGCTTCGCTGTATTCCAGCCGTATTCGGCATGGCAGCGATTTTTGCTGCATCAGCGACGACGGGCGAAGAGATGAATACGCTGCTGCCATTTTTTCAAAAGCTGTTCCCGCAAATGACGAGCTTTGATTGGGGACATTTTGCAGCTTATTTTATGCTTGCCGCCACCATCGATTTCGCTATCGGGGCGAAATCCGACCGTCTAGGCATCAAAGTGCTGATTGTGCTGTTGTGCGGCCTTTATGGCATTACCGACGAATTTCATCAATCTTTCGTAGGCGGCAGAATGCCGGATGCGGCTGACGTCCGCAATGACATGATTGGAGCGACAGTATGGGTTGCTCTGGTGGCACTGCCGCAAGTACGCCGATTATGGCGGCGCATCGCTCGGTAGTCCAGTTTACACAAATGATATAAATCAGAAAACAACAGGCCGAAAGTCAAAGCTTTCTTGTAGTGTCGGCCAACGCTCTAATTCTTAATTAATCATTCCATTTTAATAGTAAAAATTACATAAGGCTGAAAGCAGGAGTTTTCGCGAAAAAGGTCGAATATTTTACGCATCTCAAATTATGAGCATAAACGGAGATGAAGGGCGGTACAGCCGTCCGCGTGAAGGAGTGGACCAACTTGGAAAAGCGGTGTCATTGTGGTGACATCATGAAGATGAAGCTGCGTACCGTCATTTATTCTGGGAAAGTGGAAATAGACAATGTGCCTATATATTCCTGTGTGGCCTGCAGTCGAAGCGAAGTGTTTCCAGAAGTGAAGCCCGATTTGACTGGTCTGATTGCTCAGCTGGGAGCGGAACCGTCGAAGCAGACGTTTTTTTTCGATGAATGCAATGAATGGGCAAGCTTGCTCGTTACTGCTAGAAACACGAAGAAGCAATCCGATCCCGCCGCGGTGGAACGGCTTATTCAAGAGCGCATTGATGCGCTGCTGGACCTGCTGCTGCTTGCTCAAGGGCTTGAGGATCAAGGATGGATAGCGGACATTACGAAGCGGCTGGGCCAAATCAGCCGACCAACAAGACATACATAATGCAATAAAACGATGAGTTTGCGAGTAGATGCTTGTTCGAAAATGAAAGCGCCCCTGCGCTGACATTGCGAAAAGTAATATTTTGTCGTATGATTATTCTATTGTGCAGTGGGCGAAAGTAAAAAATCTGAGATAATGGAGAGAAGGACCTTGACGGTAACCATTTATGATGTAGCAAGAGAAGCAGGAGTATCTATGGCTACGGTTTCCCGGGTTGTCAATAACAATCCGAATGTGAAACCCGCAACCCGCAAGAAGGTTTACGAGGCCATTGAGCGTCTGGGATACCGTCCTAATGCGGTAGCTAGGGGCCTTGCAAGCAAGAAAACAACGACTGTTGGTGTCGTAATTCCCGATATTTCCAACGCTATTTTTGCGGAAGTGGCACGGGGCATTGAAGACATTGCGAATATGTATCACTATAATATTATTTTGTGTAATGCGGATAAGAAGAAGGACAAAGAAATTCGCGTTATTAACACGCTGCTAGAGAAGCAGGTTGACGGATTGCTCTTTATGGGCGGGGCTGTAACGGAAGAGCATATGCAGGCGTTCAAAACAACGAATGTCCCTATCGTATTATGCGCAACGACTGATGAGAACGGTGAAATTCCTTCCGTTGATATTAATCATGAGGAAGCGGCTTTTGACGCGGTAAACAAATTGCTGGAGCAAGGCCACCGTCGCATTGCGATGATCAGTGGCACGTTGCAGGACCCTGCGAATGGCTACGCCCGTTTCCAAGGGTATAAGCGGGCGCTGGAGTCAGCTGGCATTGCTTATGATGATACGCTTGTTCGTATCGGCAATTACCGTTATGAATCTGGTATCGATGCCATGAAATATTTTATTGAGCTGGACGAGCGTCCGACTGCGGTATTCTCGGCAACAGATGAGATGGCCATTGGTGCCATTCATATGATTCAAGACTCTGGTCTGAGCGTGCCAGGCGATATTTCGGTTATTAGCGTAGATAACAGCCGTATGGCTTCGATGGTTCGTCCGCAATTGACAGCCGTTGCCCAGCCTATGTATGATATCGGAGCTGTATCGATGCGTCTGCTCACGAAGCTGATGAATAAAGAAAATGTAGATCACTCCAAAGTTATTTTGCCGCATGAAATGATCGTGCGCCAGTCTGTTGGAGGGGTATAGGAAGCATGACTTTTAACAAAATAGGCATCATTGGGGCGATGGTTGAAGAGATTGAGCTTCTCGGTCAACACGTCCAAGTAACCAAAGAAACCGTGAAGGCTGGCATCACTTATTACGAAGGCCAGTTTCATGGTAAGACTGTTATTTATTGCAAATCCGGTGTTGGCAAAGTCAACGCTGCTGTATGTACGCAAATTTTAATCGATTTGGGTGCGGATTGCGTGCTGTTTACCGGCGTTGCCGGAGCTATTGATCTAAGCCTGAATATTGGTGATATTGTCGTGTCCACAAGCTGTGTTCAGCATGATATGGATTGCTCGCCGCTAGGCTTCGCACGCGGTGAAATTCCATTCCATGTGCGTTCGGAATTCGTGGCGGATGAGCGGCTAGTCCAGCTGGCAGTTGATTCGAGCAATCGCTTGTTCGAAGGACGCAGCTTGAAAGGCATCGTGTTATCCGGTGACCAATTTATTGCGAGCCGCGAGACGGTTGCGCTGCTGCGTGAAACGATGAATGGTGCTTGCGCGGAAATGGAAGGCGCTTCGGTAGCCCATGTATGCGACATGAATGAGGTGCCATTCGTGGTCATCCGCTCGATGTCGGACAAGGCTGACGGATCTGCGCATGTCAATTTCCCAGAATTCACGGTGAAAGCAGCGAACAACTCCTACGCAATCATTGACGACATGCTTCGACATATGTAGTTCATAAGAAGGTATAAAACCGCCATCCGGGCACACGGATGGCGGTTTTTGTCGTTGGAAAACGACGTTCAAAATAGGAAATAGATAGAAATAATTATATTCCGATAGGAATTATCTATTTTAATTGACAACGATAGGAAAAGCATTGTACGATTCATCTTGCCACCAGCATTTTACTATTTTTGGTTAAATGAGGAGGAGAGAAGAAAAAGATAGAATAGAGCAGCGTCGAAACGGATTAAAAGACCGAATATTCTGAAAATAAAGCTGTGGGCAAAAATTAAACTTTAGGATAGGTGGAGATAGGTAATGGCAGACGTTAGCTGTGTCGTATGCAAATCGGAAATTAGTGTGGAGTCTGATGCAATAAGCGGGGAAATCGTAGAATGCTCGTCATGCGGGCAAGAGCATGAGGTGCATGCTGTAAATAATAGCATTTCAGTGGCATTAGCTCCCGAGATTGAAGAAACTTGGGGCGAGTAGAGGAGCCTGGATATGAAGCAGACAAATACGGACATTTTGCTTTGTGTGACGAAGCTGCGTGAGGAAGAGAAGCGGATTTATGAGCTGCTCCAGCAGGCTGGACATCATGTTCAGGTGAATTTGGATTCGATGGAGCTGCCGCTTGAGCAGGGCTGGGCAGATCAATATGGTGTCGCACTCATTCGCTGCCTCTCGCAGAAAAAAGCATTAAGCCGCTCAACGATGCTGGAATTATCCGGTATTGAAACGATTAATTCCGTTAAAGCGATTAACATTTGCACCAACAAAATCCATCAAGCGATCGTGTTCCAAAAGCATAATATTCCGCAGCCCCGCTTCAAGGTAGCTTTTACCGCAGCCAAAATCCTCGAATCGTTCGAGGATTTTGGCAACATATTTGTGATCAAGCCACCCAGCTCCTCCTGGGGAAGAGGCATTGCCCGCATTGTCGGCAAGGAATGCCTTGATGGCTGGATTGCGGCACGGGAATCGCTTGATCCGACCCAGCAGTCCTTTCCTGTACTCGTACAGGAATACGTAGACAAGGGGGATTATGATATTCGCGTTGTCATTGTCGGCCGGAAGCCAATCGTTGCGTTTCGCCGGGTATCGGTCGACAACTGGAAGACGAATACGCATTTGGGAGCAGAGGTTGAGCCTGTCGCTGTCAATCAGGAAATGGAATGGATTTGCGGCAAGCTGACCGAGGTGCTCGGTGAAGGCATTTACGGTCTGGATTTATTTTATGACTATCAAAATAAACGATATCTCGTATGCGAGGTTAATCAAAACCCGGAGTTCTCGAAGTCTTGGAAAATTCATGGCGTCGATGTAGCGGCTCATATCGCACTTTATTTGCAGGGGAAATTGGCATCCCGAACAAAGCAGGAGGTTAACGTCTAGCGCAATTCAGATCAGGGAGTCCCATCAAATACAATGAAAGCAAGCTAAGGATAAAGGAGAATCGGCAATGGCCCATACGACAATTATTACAGCTCCAGAGAAGGTGACACCAGTAATCAAAAAGGAGCAATATTTTTCGCTTTCCTTTGTTTTATCCCGTGTGCTGAATTCCGGCGTCATTATGAGTATTGAAAAAAATGAGAGTGAACTAAAGGGGCTTGAGAAAAGCATCGGCAAGCTAACACAAAGCAAATATGTTTCCTTGTTTAACAGCTATACGGGCGCGGTGCATGCTGCGCTTTGGGGACAGGATATCGTACATGGCTCGCTGACGCGCCTGGAGGGAGCGAGCGAGCAGGACCAGCGTTTTGTAAACTGGCTCGGAGTAGGGCTGGTGACAGATTCGGAAGTTTCACAAGGCTTCGAGAAGGTTACTGTTACATGGGATAATTTGTCACGCATCGAGCAGGAGCTGCTGCCTAAGCTGCAGCAGTCGCCAGTGCTGGTGCTGGATTTTACGGAGCTTGGCTTCGGCCCCTGCGCCTCTATCTCGGTTAATGACGAGAGCGTATGGACCAAAGCTGAGCGTCTGAAAATATTCGGCGCCTTCGACTTGAAGACGATGTGGACGCAGGAGGAGGCGGAGCCGGACATTCAGCCGGGCGCACAGTTCAACTATAGGCTCAGCCCGCTCGTGGCGGCATGCGTCAAATTATCGCTTTTAAGGAGGAACAGCAGCCATGAAGACTGATTTTATCCGCAAGCCGCTGAGCTTGCCGTCGGAAGCCTGGATTAATGAGCAGCTTGCTTATTATGGGGGACCAGCGGTCATTCCCGAGGATAGCCGGAAGACGACCTTTCCTTCCATTACGAAAGAAGACATCGTGCAAATGCTAGTGTCGATTCAGCAAAGCCCGGAAGCTGTGATCGATGAGTTTACGGAAAAATACCGCAGCTACGTCGGGGCGAATTATGCGATAGCTACCGCAAGCGGAACGTCAAGCCTGCATCTGGCACTCGTTGGCGTTGGCGTACAGCCAGGAGATGAGGTCATCGTTCCAGCGTTTACGTTTATTGCGACCGCACAGGCCGTTGTGGCGGCGAAAGCGATTCCTGTATTTGTGGATATCGATCCACTAACCTATAACTTGAATCCCGCGCTGGTGGAGCAGGCGATCACGGCGAGGACGAAGGTCATTATGCCGGTCCATGTCCATGGCTTGCCAGCTGATTTGGCGCAGCTCAGGGCGCTCGCTGACAAGCACAAGCTGCGGCTGGTGGAGGATGCTTCCCATGCGCATTCTGCCTCCATTGGCGGCCAGCTGTGCGGGTCTATCGGAGATGGAGCGGGGCAAAGCTTAATGGCGGACAAAAACTTCCCAGTAGGCGGAGAGGGCGGCATCGCCTTTTTCAAGGGGCGGGAGGATTATGAACGGGCACTGACCTTTCTACAAGAGACGGGCATTGATTACCGCATGTCTTGGATCGCTGCGGCGTTTGGCATTAGCCAGCTGGATCGTTTGCCGTATTATGATGCGATCCGGGCGAGAAATGCGAGCTATTTAACGAATATTTTAGCGCAAACGAAGCTGTTTAAAGGGCCGCATGTACCTGTTGGGCATAAGCATAGCTACAATATGTACCGGATTAAGCTGGACCCGGAAGCGGCAGGGCTGGGAGATTTGCCGGATTATCAAGTGAAAGAGGCTATTCAGGAGCTGGCATCAAGCGAAGGCGTGTTTGCACGGGAATGGCAAAACGTGCCGATTCCGGGCCATCTGCCTTTTCAAAATCGCAAAGGGTTCGGGCGAGGGTATCCATTTACGCTGTCGGAGCGCAAAGACTTTGGTTACCACATCGACCATTTCCCTGAGACGCTGAAAATGCTGCGCTCGACGCTGACCATCTGCCGGGAGCTGCGTTCGCCAATTGAATATGAGCGCATAGCTGCTTATGCGCTGGCGTTTCAGAAAATAGACGCGAACCCGGCGATTATTCGTGAACTCGTGCTTCAGAACACGGCGGCCAAAAAATCATATGAGAGGGATGCGAGACTCGGATGAGTGTAAACGGGAGCAGCGTGAAGCGCGTCGCCATTTTGGGCGGCAATGGCTTTACAGGCGGGGAGCTGTACCGGCTGCTAAAGCGGCATCCTTATTTTAAAGTTGATTTTGTATCCTCAGAATCGAAGGAGGGGCTGCCGCTGGATAAATTTTTTGTTTCGTCGGCGCGGCAGAAACGGGCGGATGGTGGAAAGTTTCAGAAGCTGGCGGCGCTGGATGGACATTATGATTTCATATTTTCCTGCCTGCCGACCGGGGTATTGCCCCGCCATATCGACCATATTGCCGAGCATGCCGAGTATGTGATTAATGTCAGCGGAGATTATCGCCTAAACGATCAGGAGCTGCTGCGGCAGCATTATCCAGAAAGCCTCAGCCATCCGGCGCAAGGGGGCAGCCATTATTTTATTCCGGAGTTTAGCGACATCAATTTGGAGGCTAAGGTCGTCAATCTGCCTGGCTGTATGGCGGTCGCAACGATTTATACGCTGTTTCCGCTGCTGGCAGCTAATCTGATTGAGCCGCGCGTCATCTCGGACGCCAAGACGGGCTCCAGCGGCGGCGGCAAGGCGAGCACAGAGCATCATGCGGAGCGTGCCCATAATTTCCGTCCTTATAAGGTGCATGGGCATCGCCATAGGCCGGAAATCGAGTTTGCGCTCCAAGAGCATCTGGAACGTTCCGTGGAGCTGCAATTTTCCGTACACAGCCTGGATTT
The DNA here is from genome assembly GCF_000971975.1 of Paenibacillus algorifonticola. Lineage (GTDB taxonomy): Bacteria > Bacillota > Bacilli > Paenibacillales > Paenibacillaceae > Pristimantibacillus > Pristimantibacillus algorifonticola. The sequence continues at coordinate 232,775 of NZ_LAQO01000002.1, forward strand.
GCCGCGGGGTATTCTCGTTACGTCCTACTCGCTGCTGAAAGAACATGCGAGCGAAATCGATGTGAAAAAAGCATTTTATGGCGCCTACGCGGCAAAGCCATTTGTCCATTATTTCAATTCCAAAAACGGCTCCTATTCGTATCCGATGATCAAAACGACAGCCGGGACGAATTACGCTGAAGTTGGTGCTTATGTTGAGGGCCGCAATTGTGTATCGATCGCCTCGATCGACAACTTGATTAAAGGAGCGGCGGGGCAAGCCATTCAAGCCGCGAACCTGTACAGCGGCATTGCGGAGGAGGCAGGCTTACAATTTGAGCTAGAGGGGGCGTGGCCTTAATGTCGAGCCAGAGCTTGTACGTCATTAAACTCGGGAGCAGCACGATTGTGCACCATCCTGAAGTGTTTGCCGAGCTCAATGATCTGGTGCAAAAAGGGAAAAAGGTGCTGCTCGTAGCGGGTGGAGCAGAAGGCATCCGGCAAAAATACGAGCAGCTGAACCGGAGTATTCCGGTTCTCGCTTTAGCCAATGGAGACGAGGCGCGGTACTGCTCTCCATCTGAGATGCCGCTCATTCGGGCGGCGTATCAGGAGTTTATTTTAGCGAAGGTCCATGAGCAATTAAAAAGCTACCAGCTTAAAGTATTCGCCCAAATCGGCGGCGATAACGAGGTTGTATTTGGACAAAAATCGAAGCCGATCAAAGCTATTGTCGATGGCAAAACCGTTATCGTTCGCGATTCCCTGTTCGGCTCTTTTACAGGCTGCAACGTCGATTTTCTACAGGGTGCCTTGCAGGTATTTGACGTCGTATGCTTGACACCGCCTATTTATGACCGCGAGCTAGGGGAATATATTAACATCGATGCGGACATGCTGGCTGCCCATCTTGCAACCGAGCTTGCAGCCGAGCATTTGCGATTTGTGACGGGTACGGCGGGACTTTTGCGAAATGTGGATGAACCGGCTTCTACGATATCCGACGTTTATCTGGGCGATGAAATTCATTCCATCAAAGGACGGATGAAGCAAAAGGTACGGGCGGCGAATCATGCCATCAGCAAAGGCATTTGCGATGTAAGCATAACGGGCCCCCATTCGCTGAATCGACCGGGCACGGGAAAAACGTGGTTTTGGAATATGCAGCGGGATGCCAGCGGAACGGATTTGCTTAGAAAAGCGATTCGAATTCCGTCGGTGTCTGGCGACGAGTCAGTGCTTGCGGGCTATTTGCTGAATGCCGTTCAACTGCCAGGGGTAAACGGTTTTGTCGATGAGGCGGGCAATGTGGTGTTCCGTAAAGGGAATGGGCCTAACCAGCTGCTGCTGCTCGGTCATCTGGATACCGTGCCCTACAATTGGCAGGTTGCCTGCGATGAGGAGCGAATTGCTGGCCGTGGAACGGTGGATGCCAAGGGCAGCCTGCTGAGTTTTATACAAATGCTGTATGACGCAGAGGTGCCTGAGGATGGTTCGCTGCTCGTCATTGGAGCGGTGGAGGAGGAGGTATCTTCGTCCAAGGGGGCGTTTTACGTAAGGGATCATTATCGGGCGGATGCGGTCATTATCGGCGAGCCGAGCGGGGAGGACAGCTTGACGCTCGGCTATTATGGGCTGTACAAGCTGAGCATCTCGATTAGCAAGCCGCAGGAGCATTCCGCTGGCAAGGACAGCATTAGCGTGCTGGATCAGCTTTATACGATTGTGGCGGATATCCGGGAGCGGGTCGGGAGTGTTGATCCGAGCAGTTTGTCATCTCTTATTGATATAAAACATAGTAATCATAAAGGAATACTTAGTGCTACGGGCATTTTAAATTTTCGAATTTCTCCGCTTGCGGGCAAGGATTATGCGAAGCAGATCCAGCTTGATTATGGCGATGGCGTGTCTGTAACGGTGCTGCGTGCTACGCCAGGCTTTGCAAATCCGCGCAACAGCCCATTAGTGAAAGCTTTTGTACGCAGCTTTGCGAGCAAGGGGAAAGCGATTCATTATATTAAAAAGCGCGGAACAAGCGATATGAACACGCTGGCTACGACCTGGGAGGGCGTGCCGATGGTCGCTTACGGCCCAGGTGATGCAAGCCTCGATCATACGAATGAGGAGTATTTGCAGCTAAGCGAGGTACATGGCGCGAGAGCCATTTTGCAGGGAGCCATTGAGGAATGGTATCGCCTAAGATCGGAGGAGGGTTCCTATGGATACGTTGGTACAGTCGCCAAGTCATTCAGCTGAGCTTGAAGAGCTGCTGGCGAAGGCGCAGGCTGCGCGCAGCTCTATTATCGATATGGCGGCTCGCGAGACGGGCTGCCATATCGGGGGCAGCTTGTCGGTCATCGATTTGCTCATTGGCGCCTATGCAAAATATCATCATGACGCGGATACGGCCATCGTGCTGAGCAAAGGACATTCAGCAGCGTCTTTATATGCGGCGCTATATCAGTACGGGATATTATCCGATGATCCTGCTGCCTCCTATGGCGGGGCAGATTCGCTGTTCACCGGGCATCCCAATCCGAAGCTGCCGGGCATTCCGTTTGCGACGGGCAGTCTGGGGCATGGGGTAGCCTATGCAGCCGGCTGGGCACTCGGACAGAAGCTGCGGCGCACGAGCGGGGTCGGCATTGCCATTGGCGGCGATGGAGAGCTTCAGGAAGGATTGTGTTGGGAAACGGCACAGCTCGTACAGGCGAAGGACATTACGAATTTCATTTATGTCGTCGATTGCAACGGGGGTCAAAACGATGGCCTGCTAGCCGACATATCGCCGCTGCCGAATTTGCGGGAGCGCTTTGAAGCGTTTGGCTTTCGGGTGAAGGAGATCGACGGCCATGATCTCGGGCAAATTATTGCGGCGCTGGAGCCGGACGGGGAGAAGCCACTGGCGATTTTGGCCCATACGGTGAAGGGCAAGGGCGTAGCTGCCATAGAAGGCAATCCACATGCCCACTATGCCAAAATTTCTGAGAAAATAGCGCTGAAATGGAAGAGGGGCTTGCAATGAGCAGCTTGGCAGCAAGAGAGGCCTATAAAGACGAATTAACGAAGCTGGCAGCGGATAATGCGAATATTATTTGCTTGGAGGCGGACTTAGGCGGAAAAGAGCATCCTTTTCAGCAAAGTTATCCGGATCGTTTCTTCAATCTAGGCATTGCAGAGCTTGCCAGTGTAGGTATTGCTGCGGGGCTGTCGAAGGCAGGCTTCGTGCCGTTCTTCTCGACCTTTGCGTCATTTGCTGCTTTGCGGGCAGCGGAAGGTGTGAAGCTGGCGCTAGGGTATATGGGTGAAAATATTAAAATCGTCGCCGCTTATGGCGGTGTATCGGGCGGCTGGTTCGGAACAACGCATCATTGTCTGGAGGACATCGCGGTTATCCAAACGTTTCAGAACATCCGCATCGCCTGTCCTCATGGGGAAGCGGAGACGAGGCGGGTTGTACAGGAGGCCGCAGCGTCGAATGAGCCATACTACATCCGCCTGTCGCGCAATGACAAGTTCGACAGCCTCGCCCGTGATGGGTCGGGCAGCTGCCGCGAGCTGCTGTTCGAAGGCGCTGTGCGCAGCGATGCGTTGCTGTGCCTGGTGTCGATTGGCGAGCAGGCAACAGAAATATGCAGCCAGATCTACAAGGAAAACGAGCGAGTCAACCATGCGCATCTCTGCTATGTCGATCGCGACAGCTTGAAGCGTTATAAAGCGGAGCTGCAAGCGGCAGCGGGAACCCTCCTCGTCGTAGAGGAGCATCGCGCGTCTGGCGGTACAGCGTCCAGTCTCGCCCTCCTGCTGCCGGAGAGCAGAGTCTACTCGCATGATTGCGGCGAGGCATGGCCGATATATGGCGGCAGCCATGCAGATGTGCTGCACTATTTAGGTTTTGGCTATGAAGCGCTGACAAGGCAGATCGCAGAGCTCGGAGGAGATACCGATGATTTTTAGTGTGCTGCGGCCAGCGAAATTCCGTTATTTTTTTCTCTCGGACATTATTTCCGGCTTCGGAGTAGGGATGAGCACCATTGGCGCCAACTGGTTTCTAATGGACCAGACGGGCTCAATCAGCGCGATCGGGTTTATGCTGTCGCTCAATGTAATCGCCGGCTTTCTAATTTCGCCGTTTGTCGGCAGCTTGACTGACAAGTTTAATCGCAAAGCGATCATTCAGTGGACCTATTTTATTCGGGCGGCAGCTGTGCTGGCTATTATGGGCTTGTTTTTATGGACTGGATTCCGCATTGAATATTTGTATTTATTTACGATCGTTAATGGGATGGGCTGGACGATTTATATGTCGGCTTCCCGCAGTCTGGTGCAGGAGCTGCTGCCTGAGAAGGATTTGATTAAGGGCAATTCCTTAATTGAAATCAGCCTGCAGGTCGGCATGTTTATGGCTGGTGCAGCATCAGGCGTGCTGTATAAATATTCGGGCTTTGAAGTGATCCTGCTCATTAATGCGCTTGTGTTTATCGTCAGCAGCCTGCTGCTGTACCGGGTCAGCTATGAAGCGATTGCGGTCGAAAATAAAGAAGAATCGTTTGTTTCCAGCTTTAAAAATGGACTCAGCTATTTGGCTGAGCACCCGTTTATTTTTTTCCTCGGCGTCATTGCGATTATTCCGTTAGTGTCAACGATGATTTATAATGTCGTGCTGCCAGGTTATGTCAGCGACGCCGTCAAAGGCGACTCGGTCGTATTCGGCCTGTCGGATATGTTTTATGGCATTGGCGGGCTGTTATCGGGTTTCATTGCCGCTCCGCTGGCCGCGAAATTATCGAAAAATACGACGATTGCCTTATTTTTCGCGATAGCCTTCGGTGTATTAATCGCCGTCGCGTTCAACACGTTTGCGTTTGTCCTATATTTGGGCAGTGTGCTCATCGGCCTCAGCAACTCCTCACTGCGAATCGTCATGACGACGACGCTGATGGAGACGGTATCCAAGTCCTACATGGGCCGGGCGATGTCGGTATGGATGGCTATTTCGCTGCTGCTCCAGACCGTATCTGCTTCGGCGCTGGGATTGCTCATCGACCGTTATTCCGCAGCTGTCGGCTTTCTCTGCATGAGCGGGCTGATGCTCATCGGGCTGATTTTGCACCGGATGCTTGTAGCAAGCAGCAGCGTGAAAGCGAAAAAAACGCTGGAGATATAAATTCATTAACTAAAGGAGAATTGCTATGACCAAACCTAAAATCGTCGCTTTTGTTGAGCCGAGCTTCTACGGGGTGAGCTTCGCAAGAGCGGCCTTTCAGCAGGGCTGCACGGTAATTTCGATTGTTTCCTCTGTGGATAACCCGCGCACGTATGGCTATGAGGGCATTTACCATGATTTAATTGTTGCGGATATTAGAGATGAGGAGTCCGTTTACGAGGCCATCCGCAGCTCAGCGTATTTCGGCAAGCTGGATGCATTAATTCCGGCGACAGACTATGCCTCGCATTTGACGGCAAAGGTTTCAGAGCGGCTGGGGCTTAGAAGTGTACCTTATGAAGCGGCGTTAAAATCAAGAAATAAAGATTTGGCCCGCGAAGCCTATGAGGCGTTTGGGGTGCCAAGCGCAAAATACAGGAAGGTGAGAACCTATGAGGAAGCGGAGGCTGCGGCTCGTGAAATTGGCTATCCAATTGTACTTAAGCCGACCAACTGCGCAAGCAGCCAAAATGTTTATTTTATTTCCGGGCAGGATGAGCTGAGGGAAGCGATGGCGATCATCTCGGATTTTAAAGTAACGTATATGGATTTCAAAGTAAGAGAGGAATATTTGGTTGAAGAATATTTGGAGGGCCAGGAGTTCAGCGTGGAAATTTTCCTTGAAAATAGCGAGCCTGCGTTTGCGGTCGTTACCGAAAAAATAACGTCGCCGCTGCCTTATTTCGTTGAAGTAGCGCATACACTGCCGACCTCCGTGCATACGGATAAGCAAGCGGAAATTATTGAAACGGCGGTAAGTGCGCTGCGGGCCATTGGCATTACGGATGGCCCTAGCCATGTCGAGGTGAAGCTTTCGGAGCAAGGTCCGCGAATCATCGAAGTGAACGGCAGGCCGGGAGGCGACAATATTTCCTCGGATTTGCTCGTTCAAGCGCTCGGCGTTGATTTTTTTGAAGCGACCGTTCATTATTATTTAGCAGAACCTGTAAATGTTCATGCCAGCCGCAGCCGGGCGGCGGCGATCGCTTATTTGCTGGCCGAGAAGGACGGCACAGTTGCCTCTGTAGAAGGGCTTGAGCATTTGCAGCCGGGAGACGCTATCGTTCGTTCGCATATATCGGTTCAGCAAGGGGACCAGATTTCCGTAGCCAAAAGCTCGGATGACAGGCTGGGTTATGTCATAACTGTGGCCGATACACCGCAGGAGGCGAAGCAGGCCGCACTTGATTTAATAAGTAAGGTAGAGCTGGTCTATCAGTAGCCTAAGCAAGCTTGCCATTTTAAACACCTACAGGGGGACTACAAGCAGATGACGAACATTCTGATTGTGAACGGACATGATTATTATGACAGAGCGCAAGGGAAGCTGACCCAGACGCTCGTTGCCGCGGCGGTTTCACAGCTATCGGCGCAGCATACGGTTCAGACAACGACGGTTGCAGAGGGCTATGAGGTGGAGCAGGAGATTCAAAAATTCCAGTGGGCGGACGTCATTATTTTTCAGACGCCGATTTATTGGTTCAGCATTACGGGCCTGCTCAAAAAATATATCGATGACATTTACCTGCCGAACATATTCTTTGGCAAAGCGAAGGAGTTTGGCCGTGGCGGCCTGCTCACCGATAAAAAATATATGCTGTCGCTCACATGGGGAGCCTCCGCTGCCGCTTTCTCGGATCCAGCGGGCTTCCTGGAAGGAAAAAGCGAGGACGAGGTGCTGTTCAGCGTACATAAAACCCAAGAGTATTGCGGGCTTAAGCAGCTGCCTACATTCTCGCTTTATTCTTCCATGCGTGAGCCTGATGTGGAAGATGGCTTAGCCAAGCTTGAGGCTCATTTGAAAAAGACGTTCGAGCTTTGAGCCGAAGCGGGCTAGCTTACAAATCCTGTATAGCGATTTCGCAGATGGCACGATTTTTTGCTTCAATTTCACTACGGCGGGGAATGGGCGGAATATTCGTCAAATCATCCAGCCACCATTCGGGCAGCTCACTAGGGCTGCTTTCTTGCCATTTATCGAGCCATTGTTGCGGCAGTCGCAGCTTGCTCCCAAGAGGGAGCTCAGCTTCCTCCAACCCCGCAGCAGCTTTGCTTGCAAGCTCCAAGGCGATTGGATGATCGATCATCGTCAGCCATACGAGTGCCCAGGCACGTGGAACGACGCGCCATAAATCGTAGCCGCCACCGCCAAGCGCGACCCATTTGCCGCCCGTAAATGCATGGGCAAGCTCGTGAATGATGGCAGGCATTTCGCTATAAATGCGCATGCTGCAATGAATATGCGACAGCGGATCATAGGCGTGGGCGTCGCAGCCATGCTGGCTAATAATAATGTCGGGCTTAAAAGCGGCCGCGACCTTCGTAATGGAGGAGCGGAAGCATTCCAGCCACGAATCATCCTCCGTATAGGGCTCCATTGGCAGATTAAAGCAGGTGCCGACGCCCGCATCGGTTCCTTTTTCATACACGTAGCCGGTGCCGGGGAATAGAAACTTGCCCGTCTCATGGATGGAGTAGGTGCACACATCGGGATCATTGTAAAAAATCCACTGCACTCCGTCGCCATGATGGACATCGGTATCGATATAAAGCACCCTCGCGTTATACGTTTCCCGCAAATGCTTGATGGCTACGGCCGCGTCATTGTAGACGCAGAAGCCGGAACCGCGCTCTGGAAAAGCGTGATGCAGCCCGCCTGCCATATGATAAGCATGCAGCGCATTACCGCTCATCACCTGCTCCGCCGCTTCTACGGAACCAGCAACGATAGCTGCCGCTGCGTCATGCATGCCAGGGAAAAAAGGCGTCTCCTCCGTATTGAGTCCAAATTGCCCGGAGCTGTCTTGTTCTTCTGGTGCAGGCGTCTGCATGCTGAGCTGCCTAACCGCTTCTATGTAGTCCTGGCGATGCGCCAGCGCGAGCATGTGGCTGCTTGCTTTGCGGCCGGTCTCATGCCACAGTTCCTCGGGGAGCGCACCCAGCGCTTGAAGCAGGTCAACCGTGAGCGTCAGCCTGATCGGATTAAAAGGATGCTCCTCGCCAAATTTATAAAGCGAGCAGTCGGGCTGATGCACAAAAATAGCATTTGACGGCATAAACGAATCACGTCCTCCTCCGGCTCATTACGCCGATCTATCCTTAATACATAAACCGCTGCCGAAACCGGACGCGGTCAAACTGTTCGATTGATGCCAGCGGTACTTCGCTGCCGATTCGCACCATCAGGCAGTTAGCGGGATGGGAGCATATTTCCGGATCATCCGTTGCGTACCAAATCATATCGACAGACTTCATCAGCTTTTCCATCATCGTGCGATAGTCCCAGACGCTTAATTCCGTGCTTTTCAAATCCCAATGCCAATAATATTCCGTTGTGAAAATAATCAGATTTTCCATCTGCTGCTCCGCGAAGGCGAGCTGGATCATTTTTTTGCCGAGCCCATAGGAGCGGTAGTCATTAGCTACTTCGACAGCGCCCAGCTCAACCAAATCGATCATATTCCCTTCGGACCATCGCTCGAGCTCATCGGGGTAATGGAAGGTGACATAGCCGACGATACAATCTTCTTCCCGGGCCAAAATAATTCGGCCTTCTTCCAATGCGGCAATTTCCACTAGCGCTTCATGCTGCTCGGCGGGCCTGCGAAACGCATCGAGGTCCTGATGCATCTTAAGCAGCGTTAGCTGCTCGGCAGGAACAGGCCCTTCCAGCACAAGCTCTCGTCCGTCCGCCAATATCACTTTGTCTCGCTGATAGTGTTTGCGATGCTGCAAGGCATACTCCCCTCTCTGTGGTGCTGCCTAAATGGTAAAGCTTGCTCTACTAATGGTTATAGCAAACATTCAGCCAAATGAAAAGCATGGTCGAAAATAAAGCAGATATGTTATAATCGTCCATGTAAGCGTATTCCACTCGGTAAAGGTGTAATAGATTTGATGGGAGAGTGATAGAATGTCTGATCTACATCAAGAGCGAATTCCAGCAGTAGCCAATAATTCTAACCTGGTTGATTATGATGAAGCTGTAAAAACCTTCCGATGGGAAACGATCGAGCAGCAGTTCAGCTGGCATCAGACCGGAAAGGTGAATATGGCTTATGAAGCGATAGATCGCCACGTTTCTGAAGGCAAAGGAGATAAGGTTGCGCTTTATTACAGCGACAGCTTGCGCGAAGAAGCTTATACGTTTGGGCAGCTGCAAGCGCAATCGAATCAATTTGCGAATGTGCTGCGGGGGCTCGGCATAACGAAGGGCGAGCGTGTATTTGTGTTTATGCCGCGAACGCCTGAGCTGTATATCAGCGTGCTCGGAGCGCTCAAAATCGGTGCCGTCATCGGCCCGCTATTTGAAGCGTTCATGGAAACAGCAGTCAAGGACCGTCTTCAAGACAGTGAAGCGTCTGCGATTATAACAACGCCAGCACTGCTCAGCCGGATTAAGCGCGATGAAATTCCATCGCTGCGGCATATTATCGTTTATGGCGATGAGGTGCAGACGGATGACGTAATCGTCGATTACGCCGCCGAGATGCAGCAGGCATCGACCGATAGCGAGATCGAATGGCTTGGACGCGAGGATGGTCTTATTTTGCATTATACGTCCGGCTCGACCGGCAAGCCTAAAGGCGTCTATCATGTACAAAATGCGATGATTCAGCATAAATATACAGGTCAAATTGTCCTCGATCTGAAAGAGGATGATATTTACTGGTGCACCGCCGATCCGGGTTGGGTAACGGGAACGTCCTATGGCATTTTCGCGCCATGGCTGAATGCAGCTACGATTGTCGTAAGAGGGGGCAGGTTCAGCCCAGCGGATTGGTACGGCACGATTCAAAAATACGGCGTCACCGTCTGGTACAGTGCGCCAACAGCGTTCCGCATGCTGATGGGCGCAGGCGATGACGTCGTATTGAATTACGACTTGTCCACCTTGCGTCATGTACTCAGCGTAGGCGAGCCGCTCAATCCAGAAGTCGTCCGCTGGGGACTAAAGGTTTACCAGCAGCGCATTCACGATACGTGGTGGATGACGGAAACGGGCGGACAGCTTATTTGCAATTACCCGTCGATGACGATTAAGCCGGGCTCGATGGGCAAGCCGCTGCCGGGCGTGGAAGCGGCGATTATTGATAATCAGGGCAATGTGCTGCCGCCATTCCGTATGGGCAATTTGGCGATTCGCACGCCATGGCCATCGATGATGCGCAAAATTTATAATAACCCTGCCAAATACGCGGAATATTTTCATCTGGAGGGCTGGTATGTATCAGGCGATTCCGCCTATATCGATGAGGATGGCTACTTTTGGTTCCAGGGCCGTATTGATGATGTGATTAATACAGCAGGCGAGCGAGTTGGGCCGTTTGAGGTGGAGAGCAAGCTCGTTGAGCATCCAGCGGTTGCAGAAGCAGGCGTTATTGGCAAGCCCGATCCGATGCGCGGCGAGATTATTAAAGCTTTTATCGCCCTGCGCGAAGGATACACGGCATCCGATGAGCTGAAGGCAGAAATTTCCCAGTTTGTTAAAGTGGGCTTGTCTGCACATGCGGCTCCACGGGAAATTGAATTCAAGGATAAGCTGCCGAAGACGCGCAGCGGCAAAATTATGCGTCGTGTGCTGAAGGCATGGGAGCTGAATTTGCCAACAGGCGATTTATCTACAATCGAGGATTAAGAAGTATAAGCTTAAAAAAGCTCCGGTTCCATGCAACGTTAGTTGCGGAACCGGAGCTTTTGATTTAGAACGATTCATCTGTGAAAAATAACGTTTAACCGCCAATGCTTGCTTTCGAGGAAGGAGCAGACTGTCCGGCTGCGTTCTCCGCTGTCACGTAGAACGCTCCTGATGTAAGCGGCGAGGCGTAGACGAAGCTCGTCTCTGCGGTAGAACCTACTTCCACATATTTGCCATCGCTGCCTGCGGCGAAATAAACATGATACACCGTGACCTGCTCGCCAGCTGCGCTCGCCTGCCAAGACAAGGTAACGCCTGTTTCATTGCCTTGCGCGGAAAGACCAGCAGGGGCTGCTGGTGCAGCCAAGCCGGTTTCCGGCGTTGGGCGAACATCAGGTCCTTGTTCTGGCCCTGGATCGCCGCCTTCCTCAGGAGGCTGTCCCGGATTAAGCGGATCAGGGACTTCAGGCGCGACAGGCGCTTTGCCGAAGCGGACAGTTTGGCTAGGTGCCGATTCCTTGCCGGCAACATCCACGGCTGTTACATAGAAGCTGTAGCCGTTGCTGGCACTGACGGTGAAGCTTGCGCTGTAGGTGTCTCCCAGCAGGATGGAATTTCCTACTTTGTTAAAGGAGCCTTCGTTAACGGCTTGATATAACCGGAAGCCAACGACATCCTTCTGGGCCGGAGCGGAGAAGGAGAGGCTGACTACGCCCTGACCAATCGATATGAGTGATACATTGCCCGGCGCACTTGGCGCACTTCCGTCATCCTTGCGAGGATCGACCTTGGAAGGCGCGTTTTTGCCTGCATCTGTAGGCAAGTAATAGCTTAGCGCTCTTCGGCTGCTTGCCGGAACGCGGGAAAGCACTTTGCTGATTTCATCCATAAGCTCGTCAAGCGGCTTCTTGCGCTTAATAACCGTCTGCTGCGAAATGAAATCGGAAGGTGTTGCATCTTGAGCGACATAATTGACGCCGTTGTAGCGTATGAATGACCTGTTCACAAGGGCATCATCCGCTTGTTTAGGAATATATTTTTTGTTGAACCAGTCGGTTACTAGCATACCTGCTGATCTTGTCAATGCCGTCGGCAGCTTGCCGCTGGCACTGGATACAGTGGCTTTAACAACGCCATCAGGCTGATTGAACGCTTTGGCCGCAAACATCTCCGGCTTCTGCTCGGCAAGCTGATTCATCATCTTCGCCCAGATTTCGCGGGCGCGCTTGCGGCTGGCGCCTTCGAGCGTATAAATCGGCTTCTCATAGCCGGCCCATACGCCAAGCGTGACATCTGGGGTGAAGCCCATGAACCAGACATCGCCGTAGTTTTGCGTAGAGCCCGTTTTGCCCGCGTACGGGATTTTACCGTAATTTTTGAGCCGCGAAGTAAGTGAATTCGCTGTGCCGCTTGGGCTTGAAATAACGGTGCGAAGCATATCCGTCATCAGGAAAGCGGTCTGCTCGGAAAAGACGCGAGTCGGCTCGTGCTGATGCTCATAGACGATTTTTCCATTAGCATCGGTAATTTTGGCGATCATGTAAGAATCATTGTACAGGCCTTGATTCGGAATCGAGCCATAGGCGCTGGTCAATTCTTCAACGGATACCCCGATGCTGAGTCCGCCGAGAACGCCAGTCTGTGCTGCATCATCTTCTGGCTGCAGCGTTGTAATGCCGAGCTTTCTAGTAAACTTCCAGGCTTCCTTAATCGTAACCTCATCAAGGAAAATTTTAAGCGCTGGCAAGTTAAGCGAGCGGTTGAGCGCTTCGCGAGCGGTAACGAGACCGCTGTAACGATTATTTGCATTTTTTGGAATATGATAGCTGGAACCACTATTTTTCAAAATAATCGGTGCATCATCCAAGATGCTTGCCGGTTGGATCAGCCCTTTATCAATGGCTGGCAAGTAGGCGGCGATAGGTTTCATCGTTGAACCCGGCTGCCGAGTCATCTGAGTGGCAAAGTTCATCTGCTCCTCGTAAAAATCACGACCCTCCAGCATGCTAAGTATAGCTCCGGTTTTATGGTCAACTAGGACAGCTGCAATTTGCTCAATGCCCTTCTCCTTGCTGTCCGGAGTGAAGTTGCTCGGATCATTTCCGATATCGCGCATCATTTTATAAATGTCTTTGTCAATCGTCGTATGCACCTGATAGCCGCCACGAAGCAAATGCTCACGCGCTTCTTCTATAAGATCGGCGTTTTCCTTCTTGCGCAGATCGGCTATGGTCAGTGTCGGGTCCTGCTGCATGAGCATAACTTCCGCCGCCTGGCGCTCTGCCTCCAGCATGAGGTAAGGATACGTCGTATAGGCTTTCGCTACTGGCTTCGCGAGCGAGCCGCGAATATCGAATTTTTTCGCCTGATCGTACTCCTGCTGGGTAATGCGTCCAGTTTGCAGCATCCGCATCAGCACGGTCGATTGACGCTCAATCGCGAGGTCAAAGCCGCCTTCATTGAACTGGCCTTTGCCGTTAAACGCGGTATAAGCGGAAGGACGCTGCGGCAGTCCGGCCAAATAAGCCGATTGCGCAATGTTCAGCTTGCTCAAATCGGTAATGCCGAAAACACCTTTGGCGGCTGCCTTGATCCCATATAAATTGTAGCCGCTGGAGCCATTTCCGAATGGTACTTTATTCAAATACGCCGCAAGAATTTCTTCTTTCGTCAAGTAACGCTCCATCCGCAGAGCGAGAAAAATTTCCTTCACTTTACGGCTGTCGGTTACGTCCAGGCTTAGAAATACGCGTCGCGCCAATTGCTGGGTGAGCGTACTGCCGCCCGTCTGCGTATCTTCATTAAGCAGCTTCTGCTTGACTGCCCGTCCCAAACCGTTCAAATCGACACCATAATGGGTTTCAAAATTATTGTCTTCAATAGCAAGCACGGCGTTAATGACTTGCGGGGGAAGCTCATCGTAATCAACTAGAATGCGATCTTCTTCCGTACGAAGCTGTCCAATAAGGGTATCATCATTAAAGAAGACAAAGCCTGTAACTGAGTTTTCGTTTATTTTCTCTTCAATTAAGGTTCGTGGTCGCACTTCTTCTCCTTTAACCAAAGAGGCAACATAGCCCGTTACGGCTCCTCCCGTTAGCAAACCGACGAATATGACGAGGTAACAGAGCCACTTTACTGTTAGCCATGTTACGAGTCCAAATGTGCGCCAGCCGCTTCTGCGGGATGATGATGGTTGTTGATCTTCCTGCATATGAATTAACTCCTCCTCCAATACACCCAACTATTATAGCATAAAACACCAGTTCGAAAAGAGGGAACCTGATTGACTTCACTCATTTGCTATGTTATGGATACACGAAATACAACATACCCGTTAAGCAGAGGAATTAATTAGTATGAAAAAATGAAATATAGCAAAGGGCTTGGGACAAATTGTGCAAGCTTATTTGATTTTTTTGAAACAATTTCCAAGGAAATAACGTAATAAATAAAAACAGTTATAGCAGCATTTGGTTGAAGAAAGGGGGGCATAGTGGAGGCGTTGTTCTGGGGCTGTCTGTTCGGCGGCGTGCTTTATGCAATTGTAAGCGTTATATTTGGCGATTTTCTAAGCTCTGCTTTTGACGGAGCGCTTGATTTCCTCGCCAGCGAGGGTTATGGCTGGCTTCAGCCTACCTCGCTCGTAGGCGGCATTACCGCCTTTGGCGGCGCAGGGCTGCTGCTGCAAAAATATTCACCACTGACAGCTGGAATTGTCCTTGTAATTGCTGGGTTAGTCGCGATTGTCGCAGGCGGAGGCGTATATTTCCTATATGTGAAGCCGATGAGCGAAAGCGAAAACTCCACAGCCGTCTCGATTCATGATTTTACCGGGCGGCTTGGCGAAGTATTGGTACCGATTCCGGCGATAGGCTGCGGCGAGGTGCTGATGCCGGCAGGCGCGGGATATTCCAATCAAATTGCCGCAAGCTTTGATGGCGAACCGATTCCAAGCGGCGTCCGCATTGTCGTGATTGAAGTAAAGGAGCATACGCTGTATGTTTCTCAGCTTGAAATATAGGAAAGGATATGATTTCGCCATCCTTTCTCTATATTCTCGGAATGAAACGCGCCGCGCCGCCAGAGGACGGCGACAGCCGTTTCACCTTGAATTCTAAGAATTTATAATTCATCCTTATATCCGCTTAGAATTCTCCGACAAAGCTCTTCGCACGTCCCAGAAGGACGACGAAGTCGTTTTTGCTTGATCCACTGCTGTAACTGGCTATTTGACAAATAGAGAGGAGCTTGATACTATGCCTGAATTTTTGCTTATTCCCATCATTGTTGTTGCTGTATTCGTTGTACTAGGACTCGCGTTCTGGGCCCGCTACAAAACCGTTAGCCCAGATGAGGCGATGATTGTTACAGGCTCATTTCTTGGAACACGCAATGTCATGACGGATGATAGCGGCCGCCGCATTAAAATCGTCAGAGGCGGAGGTGCATTTATACTGCCAATCTTCCAGAAGGCCGAATTTCTTTCTTTGCTTTCCCATAAGCTTGATGTATCTACTCCGGAGGTCTATACGGAGCAGGGCGTTCCGGTTATGGCGGATGGCGTCGCGATCATTAAAATCGGCGGTATCGTTGAGGATGTCGCGACAGCTGCCGAGCAATTCATGGGCAAGCCGACAGAAGAGCTGAAAAGCGAAGCGCAGGAAGTGCTAGAAGGACATTTGCGGGCGATTCTTGGTTCAATGACAGTAGAGGAAGTGTATCGTAACCGCGATCGATTTGCCCAAGAGGTGCAGAGCGTGGCGGCCAAAGACCTTAAAAAGATGGGACTGCAAATTGTCTCCTTTACGATTAAAGATTTGCGCGACAAGCACGGTTATCTGGATGCGCTCGGCAAGCCTCGTATTGCGGCAGTGAAGCGGGATGCGGATATTGCACAAGCCGAAGCGGTGCGGGATGCGAGAATCAAGAAGGCGAGTGCCGAAGAGGAAGGACAGAAGGCCGAGCTGCTGCGGGATACGAATATCGCAGAAGCGGAGAAAATGAAAGAGCTCAAAGTCGCTTCCTTCAAAAAAGACCAGGATACCGCGAAGGCGGAAGCGGATCAGGCCTACGCCATTCAAGAAGCTCGTGCGAAGCAGAGCGTGGTTGAAGAGCAAATGAAAGTTGAGCTCGTACGTAAAGAACGGGAGATTGACCTCGAAGGAAAAGAAATTTTGCGCAGAGAGAAGCAATATGACGCCGAGGTGAAGAAAAAAGCGGATGCTGATCGTTATGCAGTCGAGCAGGCGGCAGAAGGGGAGAAATCCAAACGGCTGCGCGAGGCGGATGCGCTCCAGTACAGCATCGAAGCTGAAGCGAAGGCTATGGCTGAGCAGAAGCGGCTGGATGGCTTGGCCGTAGCGGATGCTGAGCGCGCCAAAGGTACAGCGGAAGCCGAAGTGATCAGGCTGCGCGGTCTAGCGGAAGCTGAGGCGAAGGAAAAGCTGGCAGAGGCATTCGAGAAGTTCGGAGAGGCTGCGATTCTCGATATTATTGTGAAAATGCTGCCTGAGCTGGCAGGCAAGGTCGCTGAGCCAATCAAAGGCATTGATAAGCTGACGGTTGTCGATACCGGCAATGGCGAAGGGGCGATGCGTCTGAGCAACTACGTCACTTCCCTGATGGCAACAGCGCCAGAAATGCTGAAAAGTGTAGCAGGCATTGATGTTAATGCTTTAATGAAGGGATTGACGACGAAAAATACTTCAGTCCCTGCTCCAGTGCCCACTGCTGCAGTTCCGGCGAAAGCTTCCTCAACGAGCGACACGTTGATTCAATTGCTGTCCTCGAAGGAATTGAGCCAAGACGAGAACGACTAGTCATAATAAGCAAACAAAAAAATCCCTGAGCATCATAGGATGACCAGGGATTTCCTTTAAAATATAGGAAAGAATAGAATATTCTAACGCTATCCTTTCTCTATATTTCTCGGAATGAAACGCGCCGCGCCGCCAGAGGACGGCGACAGCCGTTTCACCTTATTAACGGCTGTAGAACTCGACGATTTGTTTAACGTCGATTTCTTGCGTCAACTCAGCACGTTCAGGGAAGCGAACATACTTGCCTTCAAGCGCTTGGTCGTTAAACTCAAGGTAGTTAGGCAGGTGATGACGGCCTTCCATAGCTTCTTTGATCGTTTTCAGACCACGGCTGCGCTCGCGCAGGCCGATTACGTCGTTAAGCGATACTGTGTAAGAAGCGATGTCGACTTTTTTGCCGTTAACTGTTACATGACCGTGAGATACCAATTGGCGCGCACCAGCACGCGAGTTGGACAGGCCAAGACGGTAAACGAGGTTATCCAGACGGCTTTCCAAAAGCACGAGGAAGTTGTCGCCGGAAATACCTTTCATTTTAGCTGCTTTATCGAACAAGTTGCGGAATTGCTTCTCGTTCAAACCATACATATGGCGCAGCTTTTGTTTTTCTTGCAATTGAACGCCATAGCCGCTCAATTTCTTGCGTTGGTTCGGGCCGTGTTGGCCTGGTGGAAATGGACGTTTGAGATCTTTGCCAGTTCCGCTCAGGGAAATACCAAGGCGGCGGCTTAATTTAAATTTAGGTCCTGTATAACGTGACATGCGTCGTGTTAACTCCTTCAACAAATGGGATTTTTGAAGATGGGGTTGTGTTTCGCGGAACAAGCTCAAATGCTCAAGTCAAAACTTAGAGCCTAACAAGCACCTCAGCCGCAGGCTTGCCAGTGAACCTATTCTCGAGGGTGACACAAAACCGTACGCCCATGTATTCAACAATTAATATTATATGAAATTCAAGCAGAAAGTCAAGAAAAATACCCGTTTGCGCTTTCTAGAATAAATATAGAGTCTTTAGGCCTATAAACCAACTGTTAATTAGTGCAATATTCTTAAAAATACAGTATGATGATGGTATCTTCTTCATACATAGATGACTGCTCATCTCCTTGTTTAGACCGACAGAAGGGTTGGGTGTTGCAGATGAACAATCGAAACCGAGATGGGAAAAATAACAATCACTTTGCTCAGGCTGCAGCTCCTGTAGAGCAGTTGCATCCTGAAATATGGTTTATGCACGAAGATATTAACGATGCGGACAGGCCATATATGATGCCGCTGCTTCAGGATAGCTTCGAACAATGGTTCAGAGAAGCAAGCGAAGAAACGGAAGCGATGCAGGGCGGTTCTTTTTTATTTGATTGGGAACTGCGTTTAATTGATAGCGCAGGCGCTATTAAAGGGCAGGAAGAGCTGTGGCACGATGAGCTGCAGCTGCTTGCTGCACAAGTGGCGGAGTCAGGCAGCGCTGCTTCAGTCTCGTTTGGAGAGCCGCTTATGCATGCTGCTGCTGTCCCGGTCCGCAAACGTTCGGATGGTGAGCCATTCAGCATATTTATACATATTGCCCCAAGCAGTGCCGCCAAAGCCGAGCAGCAAGCAAAGCTTAGCGCCCTTCATTTCCGCAGCTGCTTCTATCGCGCTTTCGAATATATATATGTCCGGGATTTGCTGCTCCAGCAAAAACGAACGGAGAAGGATGCGAATAGGCGGGATGCCCTTTTTCTGGCAGCTAAACGTTTGTATGATCAATTCGACGTTACTTCCGTGCTGTCCGAAATGCTGAGCAGTTTGGGCCAGCTTTACCCAAGCTCCGAAGTTAATCTGTATTTGTCACAGGACCATTTGAATGGCGACGCGCGCGTTAAGCCGCTTATTTTCAAAAATACTGCACATGACATTGTTGCGAAAGCTTTCATGGAAGGCAAGCCGATGACGCAGAAGGAGCGGGATGGCACGATACGCCTCGCGGTTCCAATGAACGGCAAGCAGGCGGCTTACGGTGTGCTCTGCATCTCGATTGACGCTGAGCGCTGGGACATTGCGAATATGCCGGCCTTCGTGCTGCTGGCCGATACGGCGGGATCTGCATTTGAGAATGCCAAGCTGTACGAGCAGTCCAATTTGCTCATCAATGAGCTTCGCGTCATTAATGAGCTGGCGAAACGGCTGAATCAGTCGTTGCAGCTTAAGGATATATTCAAGTTTGCGACGAATGAGCTGCTTAATATTTTTGAAGCCGATTATTGTTCGATTCTCCAATTGGATAAAGATCGCAACCAGTTTAATGTGATGTCCAGCAACATTCCTACGCTCGCACGTGAGCAATTTGTGCCGGATTACGGCTTTAGCGGCATTATTAACCGCACGAAAGAACCGCTTATTTTATCAGATTATTGGCAAACCCGTGTCGTAACATCTAAAATGATGGATCACACGGGCTCCCGCTCGCTTATCGCTGCGCCTATTATGGTGGAAGATGAAGTAGTGGGCGTGATCATGGTTACGCATAAAAACCCTCATTATTTCTCCTACGACAATTATAAGCTGCTCCAAATTATGTCCACACATGTTGCCCTGGCGATCACGAACGCTTCGCTGCATGCAGAAGTTCGCCGCATGGTTATTACGGACAATTTAACAGGGCTGCACGCCCGCCACTACTTGAACGAGCAAATTCAAAGCCGTCAGCGCAAAGATCCGCTAGGTTCACTCGTGCTCGTCGACGTCGACCATTTCAAACGAATTAATGACACGTTTGGCCATCAGGTTGGGGATCGTATTTTAATCCAAGTGAGCGAAATTATCCGGACCACCATTAGGCAGGGCGACATCGCTGCACGGTGGGGTGGCGAGGAACTGGCTGTATATTTGCCAGGCATTCGTTCTGAACAGGCGTTTCGGATCGCTGAACGTATACGTTTGCTCGTAGAAGCGGAGACGGACCCTAAAGTGACGGTATCCTGCGGTGTGTCGGAATGGACGTTTGAAAATGATAAAATTAGCGTCGAATCGCTATTTTATCGTGCAGATATGGCCTTATATGATGCCAAAAATAACGGAAGAAACTGTATTCGTCTCGGTGTAGGGTGAAAGCAGATATTAGATTATCTTTTAAAATAGAGGAGAAGCGCCTTGGGCATTGTGCTCAGGCGTTTTTTTGCATCCAGCAGGTTGTTTTTGTGGCAATAGTCAGTAGATGCCCAGAAAGGAATAAGGAGCCTACTGCTTCGGGGAAGCTAGAGGGAGCAAACGCAACCTCAGGAGGGAAGCACAATGAGAACAATTAAGCGGTCTGCTCTATTAGCTCTACTCGCATGCACGGCATGGCTGAGCGGCTGCATGGATGTGGCGGATAAACGAACCCCAGAGCAATGGCTTTCATTATCAGCAGCAGGGCTTGCGGCAACAGATACATACAGCTTCAGCGGCTCTACTTCCATTATTGGAGCAGATGGCTGGAGCTACACGCCGCGGCGCTTCTCGGGAGAAGTGGTGAATCATGAGCAGGTCAAATCGTATGCAGCGACAGCAGCGGATCAGAGCGAATCCCGCACGCCAGCGGAGCTGCTTAAGGAGCTTCAGCAATCGACAAATAAGGTAAGTATTCAAACGGCGGCAACAGCTGAAGGGCATATCGTGCTTCAGGCAGCGGTTGACAAGATGGCAGCGAAGAGAAGGTGGGAGCAGCGCTTGACGGCAGAAATGGCGGCGCTTGCGAGTCAGGCTCCTGCAGCGGAAGGGGAGCTCCGGCAGGAATGGCTGCGCACGTATGAGACGTCTCATCAGGAACTGCAGCAAATGCTGTCCACATTAGAAGTGGATGGACAATACAAGCTGACGATCGACCGCAGCAGGCTGGTGCCGCTCCAATTGGAGGAGCAAACTATATTTGCTTATCAAAAGCAGGGCAAGAGGATCATGGAGAAGCGGACGACGAACATCTCGCTCAGCGCTTTTGACGGTTCCACCTCTCCATGAAGGATGCACGCGCCTGTTAAACATGTTACGATGGAGTTGGTAGTAATTATCAACTATAGAGAAGCAATGATTTGGAGGAGAGGTTAACATGCGCGACCCAAGAATTCAGCAGCTAGCTGCCAATTTGGCAGGCTATTCCATCGGCGTACAGCCGGGAGAAAATGTACTTATTGAAGTGATCGGCTCGGAACGCGAGCTGACGAAAGCTTTAATTGAAGAGGTGGCGAAGCTTGGCGGCAGACCTTTTGTGGAAATTACAGACCCTGCGGTGACACGCACGCTGCTGCAGAACGGAAGCAAAGAGCAAATCGAAGAGTGGACGAAATATGATTTGCAGCGCATGAAACAAATGGATGCTTATATCGGTATCCGCGCAGGTGGCAATGTCAATGAAATGAGCGACGTTCCGGAAGATAAAATGCGGCTGTATGAGCAAATTTATCGCGATGCTGTACATATGGATCAGCGGGTAAAGCGCACGCGTTGGGTCGTTATGCGTTATCCGAACGAATCGATGGCGCAGCTGGCGAAAATGAGCACGGAATCGTTTGAAGATTTTTATTTTAACGTATGTAATTTGGATTATGCGAAAATGGACAAAGCGATGGACCCGCTTCAGGCTTTGATGAACAAAACCGATCGCGTAAGAATTGTATCGCCAGGCACCGATCTCACGTTTTCCATTAAAAATATCGGTTCCAAAAAATGCTCCGGCCACCGCAACATTCCGGATGGAGAAGTATTTTCGGCTCCTGTGCGCGACTCGGTACAAGGCACCATTTCCTACAATGCATCAAGCGTGTATTCAGGCGTAACCTTCTCGGACATTTGCTTCACGTTTGAAAATGGCAAAATCGTCAAGGCGACAAGCAGCGATACAGCGCGCTTGAATGAAATTTTGGATATGGATGAGGGCGCGCGCTATATTGGCGAATTTGCAATTGGCTTTAATCCGCATATTTTGCACCCGATGAATGATACCCTATTCGATGAGAAAATTGCCGGAAGCCTGCACTTTACACCAGGCCGCGCTTATGATGAGACAGACAATGGAAATCGGTCGTCCGTTCACTGGGATCTTGTGCTCATCCAGCGTCCAGAGTATGGCGGAGGGGAAATTTATTTCGATGATGTGCTTATTCGCAAGGATGGACATTTCGTGATTCCGGAGCTTGAGGCATTAAATTCCGAAAATTTGAAATAAATGAAAAAGAAGCGTTTTACAATTTGCCTCTTGCCCGATCTTTGATTTCAGGTTATCATGATTTCGAAGGTAAGCTTTACTAATTTAATTGGAGGGGTTCCCCATGTCTAACAACGCAGCTATTGTAGAAATATCCCAAGCAGCAGGTCAATTTCGCTCATCAATCGTTCTGCAAGCAGATAACAAATATATTGATGTTAAAAGTATTTTGGGATTGTTTACTACGCTGGTAGGCGGTCATTCCTACGAGCTTCACGTCCATGGACCAGATGCTGAGGAAGCAAAAGCCGCAATGGCAGCTGTTTTCGCTAAGCATAACCTGAATATTGCGGTTGTTTCTGAATAAACAGGTTACACCAGTACATGCGCCTCTTCGCTAGCCGAAGGGGCGCTTTTCTGTTTTGTCCTTGTATATTGGCTCTTTTTCGTCTAATATAAAGGGTATAGACGACGGCGGGTACACGCATTAGGGGGGAAAACGATGTCTTCACCGGAAGTCACGGTTCAATTGCATGAGAAAGCTCTTCGTCTCCTTATGGAGGATGCGGCTAAAATAGAGAAATTGATTGAGGTTCAGATGGAGAACTTGACGACCCGTCAATGTCCGCTGTACGAGGAAGTATTGGACACGCAGATGTATGGATTCTCGCGGGAAATTGATTTTGCAGTACGCGCAGGATTGATCGCTGATCATAGCGGCAAGGAGCTGCTAAGTCGATTGGAGCGCAATCTCGCTCAGCTTTACGAAGCGTTGAATAGAAAGGAGTAGGCGTACCATGCGGCCTGCTCCTTTTTTTTGTATGTTTATTTGCTTTTTTATTTCGCGGCTTTGTCTTTGTTGTGATGGGAGTGTGTTGAAAAAGGCAGGGCGGAGCAAAAGGTTGGAAGTGAGAAGCGGCAGCGCTCACCTTTGCACTTGGATTCCCACCATTGAGATGGTGTATCAGTGAATCCAAGTGCAACAGCGATCGAACTCCAAACCTTCTGCGCATCCCAAATCCCTTTTCAGCACTATCCCGGTATTTAGCATTTTATACCAAATAAAAAGCAATGCCCAAAATACAATAAACCATTAGCAGCAGCACGCCTTCGTACCAGTTGGTCTGTCCGTCTCCCGATACCGACTTTGCGATAAAGACGGAAACCGCGATAGCGGTCAGCTCAATCGGCGTAAAAATAATATCCATCGTTTTGCCCATTAAAGCACTGGCAATAATGAGTACTGGAGCGACGAACAGGGCGATTTGCAAGCTGCTGCCGATAGCAATCTCGACGGCTGCACCGATTTTATTCCTCATTGCCAGTATAACGGCTGCGCTGTGCTCTGCGGCATTGCCGACAATGGCAATGATGAATGCACCCACGAACAGCTCAGACAGCCCAAAACGCGTTGTAAACGTATCCAGCGTGTGGACAAGCCATTCGCTAATAAAAGCGACCATAACGGTGGCGACAACGAGCATGAGGACGGAGCGGCCCTTAGACCAGGCAGGCTCTTCGCCATGATCGGCGCTCATTTCGCTGTCTTCCAGCATTTGTTTATGTGTCACCATGGAGAATAGCAGCCACAGCACGTAGGCCAAAATCAAAATGACCGCAACGGCAAGGCTCAGAAAATGATCTTTCTCCACCGTGAAATGTTCGGCTCCGACGAAGATGGCCGGCACGAACAAGCCGATGACGGCAAGCACCATAAGAGTCGAGTTATGCTGGGCAAGCTGCTGATTGAAATGCTGCTGCTTGAATTTAAGGCCGCCGGCGAGCAGGCTGAGCCCTAGCACGAGCAGCAAATTGCCGATAATGGAGCCGGTAATGCTCGCTTTTACCATGTCGAACAGCCCTTCCTTGACGAGGAAAAAAGCGATGATTAGCTCCGCGGCGTTGCCGAATGTCGCATTGAGAAAGCCGCCGAGCCGCTGACCGGCATAGTGAGCGACGCTTTCCGTCGCTTTCCCGAGGAAGCCTGCTGCGAATACAATCGCAATGGCGGAAATGGCGAATTGCAGCGTCATATCCATATGCGTGTAATGAGCAATAGCGCTAAAGGCAAACATGACGATTAATCCGGTGAAAAAAAGCTTCTGTCTCACGAGGCCACCCCTTTGTGAAAATCTGCAAACCTGTTATATAATATATCCAATTCTATTCGACAGATAACCGTTATTTTAATCGACAAAAGTTGCTTCCGGTTAAGCCATCCAGTACAATATACATATATAGCAAATGGAGGAGTGAAGAAGATGACCGAGGACCTTAAAACAGGCATTATTCGTATTTCTGATGACGTAGTAGCAACAATCGCGGGACTCGCCGCACTTGAGACTCCAGGTATAGCAGCCATGTCTGGCGGGATTTCTGAAGGGCTTGCTAAACGCCTAAGCGGGAAAAACGTTCAGAAGGGTGTTTCCGTGGAAGTCGGACAGCTCGAAGCCGCAATTGATTTGCGTATTATCGTACATTATGGCATTCCTATTCAGGAAGTATGCCGCCAGCTCCAGCTCAATGTAAGGGAATCGGTATCGAACATGACTGGTCTTCAAGTCGTTGAAGTGAATGTGAAAGTAGAAGGCGTTGTGTTTAAGGAAGAAGAAGTTTTTGAGGAAGCAGCTACTCCGCGTATAAAATAATCGGTGATTGCTTGTTCCGCATCGTGCGGCTAGAGCTGTTCATTCTGATATAACAAGACAACAATAAACAAGCTTCCGCGCCTCATAACAGGTGGGAAGCTTGTTTTAGTTTTGACGTTTGTTTTTCGGCTTTGCATTGCGATTCGCTTCTCGTGAAATACTGAGCAGTACACCAATACACATGAGGCAGGCCATAAGCGATGAACCACCAGAGCTGATGAAAGGGAGCGTTACCCCTGTCAGCGGTATAGCGCCTGTTACTCCGCCAATGTTAATGAATGCCTGGATGCTGAACAGCCCAACAATGCCGACGCCAATAATGGTGCCGTATTGATCTGAGCAGCGCAAAGCGACGATCAGGCAGCGCCATAAAAAAGCCAGAAAAAATAAAATAAAAAGCGAGGCTCCAATAAAGCCGAATTCCTCCGCGATAATGGCAAATATAAAATCATTATACGCATAGGTCAAATAATGCAGCTTTTGTACACTTTCGCCAAAGCCTGCTCCGGTCAAACCGCCATGCCCTAAAGCCTGTAAAGAGGAAACGAGCTGAAGGCCAGTATCCTGCTTGTCTGCTACAGGATCCAAAAAAGCAGTAAAGCGGGCAATTCGGTAGGACCACTTTTGCGGGCTGATCGCCATGGAAATGCTGACTACAACGGAAAGCACGAGTGTCAATAGTCCGCCAGTAACGAATACCTGCTTCAGATTTGCCCCGCCGGCCATAATCATAACGGTAGCGCAGCCTGCTAGTACCATACAGGAACCCAAATCCGGCTGCAGCATAATTAGAAAGCAGATGAAGCCTGTTACAAGGATGACGGGAACGAGACCTTTTTTGAAGTCGCGGAATTTCTCGCCTTTTTTGGAGATGAGTGCGCCCAGGTACAATATGAGCGCGAGCTTTGCAGGCTCTGTGGGCTGCACGGTAATGGGGCCAATTTTCAGCCAGCTGTGCGCGCCGTTAATGTTATCACTAGCAAAAGGAACGATAGCAAGTAAAATGACGACAGGAATAAAGAAAAGCAAAAAAGATTTTTTGTAAAATTCATAACGTATATTCATCAGTATAAGCATGAAAAATACGCCTGCCGCTGCAAAAACGGCCTGTTTTTTAACAAAGTAAAGCGGATCATTTAAATATTTTGGCGAATATAAAGCAATGCTTGAGCTCGCGCTGAATACCATCACGAGCCCAAATCCGACGAGCAGAAGCGTGAAAATAAGAAGCAGAAAATCGGGTCTGCCACGGCTGCCGTTTTGCGTTTTGCTCATACTAGTCAAGCAATTGCTTTAGTTGCTGCAATCGCTGCGTAGCTGTGTTCAAAATAGGCTGTGGCACCGGCGATTCATACTCCATACCATGCGGGAACGTTGCTCTGCCGATGTATACGGCTTCAATTGCAAGGACAGCATGTGGAGATTCCAGCTTTCCTTCAACGGCACGCGTGTTGATGCGCAGAAAGTATTCAGAGTTCGTAGCCTTATCTTCCAGCTTCAAATCATATGTAGCGCGGTAGTATTCCCACTGCCAACGAACGAAGCCGAGCTTTTCTGCCGATTCATCCAGATGGAACAGCTCGCTCTGAACACCGTTCAAACCGGTATTCTCAATAATCATGATGTTTCCTCCTCATTATTCAAAAACCAATTGTTGAACATTCATTTCTCATGATAGTATGTTTCCCCAGCCAGTGCAAGCCTTACCCACGGCGACAAAGCAATCAGAAATGAACATTCCTGCAATTAAGCTTCCTCATGTGAGCTTCGTTCTGTTAAAATAGAGTAAGTTTATACAATTAAGACGATAGGTCTGTCATTTGTGTAAAAGGTGAAGGAGGTTTGCTGTTATGTTGACCAGTGTCTATACGTTAGAAAAGCTGCAACATCTTTATCCAGAGATGGTACAGTGGCGGAGATACCTCCATCAGCATCCTGAACTATCCTTCCAAGAGGAGAAAACCTCAAGATGGATCGCAGGGAAGCTGGCGGAATTCGGCTGCGAGTTTGAGGAAGGTGTAGGCGGATATGGAATCGTTGTGACGATAAAAGGCGAACAGCCTGGGCCGGTAGTGGCTCTGCGCGCCGATATCGATGCGTTGCCGATTCAAGATGAGAAGCAGTGTGATTATGCGTCAACGGTACCCGGAATTATGCATGCCTGCGGGCACGATGGTCATACATCGTCGATGCTGGCCATAGCGAAGTTTTATCAGGAGCATCGCGGCGTTATTAAAGGCGAGCGGAGGCTATTGTTCCAGCCTGCTGAAGAAGTGACGCCGGGCGGTGCCATTCATATGATTAAGGACGGTGCGCTTGACGGCGTGGATGTCATCTATGGCATTCATCTGTGGGCCCCGCTCCCATTTGGGCAAGTATCGACAAGAGCGGGCGCTTTCATGGCCGCGGCCGATGAATTTACAATTGAAATTATCGGGCTGGGCGGACATGGCGGCATGCCGCATAAAGGAATTGATACGATTGTGGTGGGGGCCTCCCTCGTGCAGTCGATTCAATCTATCGTCAGCCGGAGCATTAATCCGCTGCACCCGTCCGTCGTTTCGATCGGTTCGTTCCAAGCGGGTACGACGAATAATGTTATTGCCGAGCGCTGTATGCTTAAAGGGACAGTCCGCTCCTTTGATGAAGAAAGCCGCCATTATATTCATGAGCGGTTGAAGCAAATGATTGACCATACTTGCCAAATGTATGGGGCCAAATACGATTATCAACTTCGCATTGGCTATCCTGCCGTTATTAATAATGAGCATGAAGCGGAGCGTTTTTTCCGTGTAGCGGAGCCGATGCTGGGAGAGGGCAATGCGGTGCGAGGCGACGAAATGATGGTAGCAGAAGATTTTTCCTACTATTTGGACAAAGTTCCCGGCTGCTTTATGATGGTAGGAGCGGGTAATGGCGAGACGTCGACTAGCTATTCCCATCACCATCCTAAGTTCGATTTCGAAGAAGGCGCTATGCTTAAATCTGCTGAGCTGCTCATACGGATGGCCGAGGATTATGTTTCAGAGCATTAGATTGTTGGAGCGATAAACTGGATGCTGCATGATCCTGTTAATAGCAGTACCATGAACGGGGAGCGTGCCACAGAAGACTGTGGCATGCTCTTTTTTTTGAAATTTATACGTTATTTCTTATAAGTCCGCTTCTGTTTTTGTGCGAAACGAGCATTGCCCTCTAAGGAAAACAGCCCTGTTTACGCTTGCATAAAATAGGGCTTATTTCCGCATACTGCTCCTTAAGGAGGCCACTATGGCCGATGAGTTGGCATCGCAGCTTTGCTAATGGCAAGCTGTATACCGACAGAGGAGGAGGGGATTTAATGCTGGAACCGCACAGCAAGCCGCTCATTGTTCAAAGCGATATGACGCTGCTGCTTAATATGAAGCAGGCCGGGGCAGAGGAGGCCGCTGAAAAGCTGCTTGCTTTAGCAGAGCTCGTCAAGCGCCCCGGCGGGTGGCATACGTACCGGATGACCGCCATGACGCTATGGCAAGCCTGCGCGTCAGGCATGGCGGCAGAGGATGTCATGGCGCTGCTGAAGAGGTATGCTGCAACCAGCATCCCGGGTTATACGGAAATGAGCATCCGCAAATGGATGGGACGTTACGGCAAGCTTCACCTTGAGCTAGTGGGAGACAAGCTTATGCTAAGCGGCAGCGCGGAGCTGCTCACGGAGCTGACTCACCATCCGGATATCGGACCGAAATTAGCAAGCGCGGA
Organism: Paenibacillus algorifonticola; assembly: GCF_000971975.1. Taxonomy (GTDB): domain Bacteria; phylum Bacillota; class Bacilli; order Paenibacillales; family Paenibacillaceae; genus Pristimantibacillus; species Pristimantibacillus algorifonticola. Next base: position 260,970 of record NZ_LAQO01000002.1, read on the forward strand.
ATTGGCAGCATATCTGAACGGCGAAGGAGTGGAAATTCGCCAGGAGGAGCGGGGGCTGCTCAAACAGGAACTGGCGCGGCTCGGTTATCCCGTCATCGATCAGGCGGGTTATCACGCCGGTGAGGCGCTGACGGTGCAGCTGCGCGAAGAAACGCTCCAAGGCAAGCCGTTCGGGCTGCGAGGATATCAGCAGCAGGCGGTTGATGTTTTCTGCGCCGAGGGCTCCGTGCATGGCGGCAGCGGAGTCGTCGTGCTGCCATGCGGCGCTGGCAAGACGATTGTCGGGCTGGCTGCTCTCGCAAAGCTAAGCAGTGCCACGCTGATTTTGACCTCAAGCACGACCTCGGTCAAGCAGTGGAAGCGCGAGCTGCTGGACAAAACAACGCTGCAGGGCGAGCATATCGGGGAATATGCTGGCGGGCTCAAGCAGGTGCGTCCGGTGACGATTGCCACCTATCAAATTTTGACGAGCCGCAAGGCGAAGTCGGATGCCTACCAGCATATGAATTTATTTTCCGAGCGCGACTGGGGGCTCATTATTTATGATGAGGTGCATTTGCTGCCTGCGCCCGTATTTCGAATGACGGCGGATCTTCAAGCGACGAGGCGGCTTGGTCTGACGGCAACGCTAGTACGCGAGGATGGCTGCGCGGAGGATGTTTTTTCGCTCATTGGTCCGAAGCAGTATGAATGGCTGTGGAAGGCGGTTGAAGCAGAAGGGCATATTGCGTCCGTTCATTGCACAGAAATTCGCATACCGCTGGATGAGGCTGTTCGCAAGCGTTATGCGGATGCTGCTCCACGCTCCCAATTGCGGCTCGCTGCGGAAAATCCATCGAAGGCGGATGTGATTACGGAGCTGTTAAAGCGTCATGAGGGCGTGCCAACGCTCATTATCGGGCAATATTTAGATCAGTTGCATTCGGTTGCCCAAGCGCTTGCAATTCCTGTTATAACCGGAGAGCTGGAGCAGGATAAGCGCCAACTGCTATATGATCGTTTCCGCTCTGGTGAGATTCCTGTTCTGGCTGTTTCAAAGGTTGCCAATTTTGCGGTTGATTTGCCGGATGCGGCAGTAGCCATTCAAATATCGGGCAGCTATGGCTCCAGGCAAGAGGAGGCCCAGCGCATTGGGCGTATTCTCAGACCAAAGCAAGGAAGAAACGAAGCATGGTTCTATACCGTTGTTAGCGATGGCACCAAGGAGCTCGATTTTGCCTTGCGGCGACAGCTGTTCATGGTGGAGCAGGGGTACCGCTATGCGTTGGAATCAAGGGAATAGCTTCCCTTGAAGAAGTTAAGCAAGCCGATGCAAATGATGTAGGAGGTGAAAAAATGTACGTCCACGAGCTCGCCGACAAGCTGACGGATTATCGACAGCAAACGTTTATGGAAGCGCCGATGTGGTGGTATGCGGTTAAAGAAGATAGGCTGTGGAGCGATGCTGTTAAAGATCGCCGCTCTGTGCTTGAGGCGATCCAATCGCTATCCTCTACGACGCTTGAGACGCTGAAAGCGGTCATGAAGCTTGCCGGTGCTGATCCAGCTTCTGAGGAGAGGCTGTTTCGCCTCGGCCCGAAGCTGGCGCGTATGTCCGGTGCGGAGTTTCGCTGGGCTCTAACCGAGCTGCAGCGTGGCGGGCTCGTATTTTCGGTAAGCCGCAATTGGGGCGAGCGCGTTTATTTTGTACCTCGTGACAGCTTTGCGCTGTGGCAGCAACTGCTGTTTCCCTGCCATTTGGATGGGAAGGCCATGGACACTTTGGCAGAGACAGAGGACGAGGTGCAGTTCCACGCATCTGGGAGGCTGCTGGGGCTTCAATTGCTTGATGCTTGGACGGAGCTTGCGCGAAGCGGGCTTGCGCTAACGAATAAAGGGATTTTGCCTAAAAAAATAATTGCCCGCATAGGGATCGCCGTTACGTTTACTGAGCAACATATCGCCTGCTTGAATATATCCGACGATAGGGTACGCAAATACGGGCGCAAAGCTGCCTTTATTTTGGAAACGGCTATAAGGCTTGGCTTGCTGGAGGAGGAAGAGGACAGGCTCGTATGGGTAAAGGATAAGCTAGAGCAGTGGCTGCTTTTAAACAGCCTTGCCCGTGAAGCTTGTCTGCACAGCCTCATGGTGGAACATTATTTATATAGGCAGCCGCTTTTGGCGCATGGCGCAGCCGCATTGTCTGTACTTTCTACGGGGCATTGGTATGAGGCCCGCGACTGGCTGCATCATGCGCAGAGCGATGCTGTTGCAGTTGCAGCTGGTCAATTGGATTTAGGCGATAAGCTGCTGCTGCTTGGTTGGCTGGACACGCTGCATGCTTTTGGCTGGATCGAGCGGATGGAGCTGTCTGCGGATCGCAGCTGGTTTCACTGGATGATCAATCCACAGCAGGGGCCGGACGATTGGGCAGCGCCGCTTCCAAATGAAGCTGTCATTGTACAGCCAAACGGGGAAATTATCGTACTTCCGGAATGCGACGGGCGTATTCGCTGGGAGCTGGAGCTTATGGCCGAGCGCGTAAACGAGGAACAGCTGGGGTTGTATCGACTTAGCCGCAAGTCGATCGAACGGGCAATTGCTTTTGGCAGAACGGAAGCAGCAATGCTCGCTTTTCTGGGATGGGCTTCCGGGAGCCAAGATGCAGCAGCAGAAGCAGCCCCGTTGCTGCGAGACTGGGCAAGCAAGTTGGGCCAGCTAAGCAAGCCAGTGCCTAGTGGGGGGAGCATCGGAGAAGGCAGAGATTATCCGTCCTTTCACGATAGCTCCCAGCAATCGCTTGCAGCTGGTTTCAGGCTGTATCCGGTCTATGGAATGGCTGCATCCAGAGCAGAGCAGGAGGAATGGCTTGGCCATTATGAGCTTATCCAGCATGATGAAGAACACAACCAAGGAAGCTACGCTGGGCTAAAGCAAATTCCCGCAAGCTGGCTGAACCAGCGCCGCGCCTACCATCATTCCACTAGCCGGGAGATGATGGAGCGTGCGCTGCAGTGGCAAACACCCGTCGAGCTGCTTCTGGAGGAAGGAATGGTTTCTTTTGTGCCTTGGGAGCTGCACGCTGAATCCAATAGTTGGTCAGTTTCGGGCAGCTTCTCAGGCGCGCGATATGGGGAAATCGTGAGGTTGTCCCCTGGGAGCTGGCAGGCTATGCGGCTGCTTGTTCCAGGAATTAATTTTCATACATAAAATGGTATGTACTATTTAAGCTAGTATGCTATGATAGATAAGGAAGTAAGCGAATGAGATGAGGTGGAAAAATGCCTGCTACTAAGGAGCTCTCGGCTGTTCTGCCCATACACCCTGAAGGTGCAAGCGGTGTTTCTTCGCTCGATATGGCGTCGCTGCTGCTTTGTGCTTACGAGCTGGGTGATTGGATTAATCAGTCGGCTGAAGTTGCCGAATATTTATATTGGAAAGACGCAGTCAGCGAGGATGCTGACGTTAAGGCGCTGACCAGGAAGTTCGAAAAGGCGAAAGAGCTGTTTGAGGAATGCCAGCGTTTTGGGCGTTTTCATCCTGATTTTCATGCAGCTAAAGATAAAATTAAGGCGGTTGAAGCTGAGCTCGCCCAAATCGAGGCGGTCGTTCGTTTCAAATCGGCGGAGCAGGCTGTTGATACCATGTTGTTTGAGGTATCCCGGACCATTGCAGAATCAGTATCGGATACGATTAAAGTGCCGAGCAATGAAGCAAGCGGCGGCGGTTGCGGAAGCGGCGGATCATGTGGCTGCGGAAGCGGCGGTTGCGGCTAGGCGGCTCTGCTCGGTGTGAATTTTACACAGGTGGAGGGAATAGTATTGTTACCGGAACGGACGGGTTATATTATATGGGTCAGTGACCTGAAGGCGGCAAGATCGCTTGAAAAACACGGCACCGTTCATTACATGTCGCGCAAAATGCACTATGTCGTCATTTATGTAAATGCCGAACGTGCCGAAGAAGTGCTGCGCAACATTGGACGTTTGCCTTTCGTTCGCAGAATTGAACGTTCCTTCCGGAATGAGCTGCGAACGGAATATACGAAAGACAGTGAGGACAAAACAAGATTTTACAGCATGTAGCTGCTAGAAGCGAACAGGCTGTGCGCAATAGCCCGGGTGGGGTACAATCACCCGGGCTATTTTCTTATGTCCGGCAATAAATGAGAGGAATTTTATCTAAGAGAGAAGCTAAAATAGGTTTTGGGAAAAGCAAGCGAAATGCTGGGGTTGCAAGCCTGTGGCGGGTTCTTAATCAGAACCGCATCCATAGCGGCGTCTCATCAACTGTTATTTTTAAGATTCAGCATTTTTTCTGTTGTAAATTCGGTCAATCATGGTAAAATACTTGATATAATAGTCATAAAGACCTGGTTCTTTAGGAGGGGGATTCGTGATGAAGGACAAGTTGACGAAACGATGGAGCACCTATGAAACGTTCTATGTCGATCTGGGCGATATGAAAGTTTCTGATATTGTCATTACGAATCATGCCCGTAGCCGCTGGATTGATCGAGTTGAACATGAGAAAACTGGCTATGAGGACATCGCAGAATTTTTGTGGGAATGCTTGAAGCAGGGCAGAATCGAGTCGTATTACCGCAATGAACAGGATGTTTATTTAATTGACAATGATTTGGTATTCGTAGCCGAATTTTCGCCTTCCCTGACAGATACGGACATCTTGGGGAACCCGCTGCATAAAATGATTATCGTGACGTTCCTTGGCCGAATGTCGGAGACGATGGAGCTTAGAGATTTGAAATCCTATTATTCCTGGCTGCGCCATTCCCGGCGAATGACGCTCGTTAAAAATAGCCGCAAGAAAAAATAAACCGGTCCTTATATTGATTTAAAAATGAAAGCGCATCTTCGATTCGCAAGTATGGTGAAGCAGCAGCTAGCCATGCGATGAACGAGACTTGCGCTTTTTCGTGCGTTTTGGCCTAGCCATATAGTATAATATAGGACAAGGAAAGGATGGTCGGACAGATGGCGCTTAATTTTCATCAACTGCATATTTTTTATACCGTTGCGGAACGGGGCAGTTTTTCGGCCGCGGCGCAAGCGCTCCACATGACACAGCCGGCCGTGACGATGCAGGTTCAGTCGCTGGAGGATTATTTTGGCACGAAGCTGCTGCTGCGTTCCACGAAGCGAATCGAGCTGACGGAAGCGGGGCAGGAGTTGATGCCATACGCGAGACGCAGCATTGAGCTAATTAGAGATACAGATCAAGCGATGAGCTTGTTTACGAAGCAATTAAAGGGACGGCTGCTGCTTGGAGGCAGTCTGACGATTGGAGAATACATACTGCCGAGGCTGCTAGGTCCTTTCGGGCAAGCTTATCCGGACATTGCCATCAGCATGAAGGTGATGAACACGGCGCAAATTATGGAGGATATTATAAATCATCAGCTCAATTTTGGGCTCATTGAAGCGCCGGTCAATCATCCGGATATGCAGATGGAGGCCGTCATGAGCGATGAGCTGCATCTCGTTGTGCCGCAGGGCCACCCGCTAGCGGGGCGGACGGATGTGACGCTTACAGAGGCGGCGAGCTATCCTTTTGTGCTGCGCGAGCAAGGTTCTGGAACGAGGCTTGTGATGGAGGAGCAGCTGAAGCGCAAAAATATTGATCCTTCCGATCTAAAGGTCGTCATGGATCTTGGAAGCACTGGCGCGGTAAAATGTGCGGTAGAAGCGGGCTTAGGCATTTCTTTTCTGTCCTCCTCATCGACCAAGCATGAAATTGCGCTGGGCTTATTACATAGCGTGCCGATAGTAGATACGAAGTTTAAACGGCAGTTTTATTCGATTTATTTGAAATCTGCGCTGCTGCCGATTTCTGCGGTCACTTTTTTAACGTTTCTTAGAGAAAATGATTTGAGGAAATGGCTATGAGGAGTGAAGTTATGGGGAAGGTAGATTTACATACGCATACGACGGCTTCGGACGGTACAGGCTCCCCGAGTCGCAATGTGCAGCTTGCAAAGGCAGCCGGGCTGGCTGCTATTGCGATTACCGACCATGATACGATGGCTGGAGTGGAAGAGGCGCTGGCGGAAGGTGAGCGTTTAGGCATCACGGTAGTGCCTGGAGTAGAGCTTAGTACGGTGGCAGATGGGCAGGATATTCATGTGCTTGGCTATTATGCGAATTGGCGGGATGATCTATGGCAGCAGCGCCTTACGGGGCTGCGTTCTGTTCGTGACAATCGCAATGAATTAATCGTTGCCAAGCTGGTGGAGCTGGGCCTAGACATAACGCTGGAAGAGGTTATAGCGGTTGCGCTGGAGCACTCTGGCGGTGCGGTGAGCGGGAAGACGGTAGGCCGTCCGCATATTGCGGAGCTGCTCATTCGCAAAGGAGCAGTCTCTACCATGCAGGAGGCGTTTGACCGTTATCTTGCTTCGGGAAGCGCAGCCTATGTCAATCCGCCACGCGTGCATCCGTATGAAGCGATCACCTGGATCAAGGAAGCGGGTGGCGTGAGTATACTGGCTCATCCGGGCCTATACGGCAATGACGAGCTGGTGGAGGAATTGATCCGCAGCGGCGGTGTTCAGGGCATTGAAGTATATCACTCCGATCACGGGCCGCAAGAGGAAGCAAAGTATCTACAGCTTGCCGAGCAATATGGGCTGATTGTAACCGGAGGCTCTGATTATCACGGGGAACGGGAAGGCAAGGTGTTCCACGGTGCAATTGGCAGCCGGACGGTGGATGCGGGCGTGCTGGGGAAATTGAAGCCTCGGTCTAACGACGGGAGCTCTGAATGATTGATCTTTTTAAACAAAAAGGACGTGACCAGCTGTGTTTAACAGCAAGGTCACGTCCTTTTTTATGGCGTGTAGCAAGGTCAAGTTGTGCAGTTGAGGACGGTCCTCTGAAGCCTACTGTTTTCTTAGGTGATTTTTGAAGGCAGCGCTTTGATGCGCTGTTCGTCTGTCGTTATGAAAAGCGTCTTCTGATGGTCATAGATGACGAAGCCCGGCTTGGCGCCGCTTGGCTTATGCACATGGCGAATCATCGTGTAGTCTACCGGAATCATGCTGGACGATCTCGCCTGACTGTAATGCGCCGCCAGCATAGCCGCCTCTTCAAGTGTAGCATCGCCGAAGCTGCCTCCGCGAATGACGACATGCGAACCCGGGATGTCCTTCGTATGCAGCCAAGTGTCGGAGGAAGAGGCGAGACGGTTCGTCAAATATTCGTTTTGCGTATTGTTTTTACCCACGTAAATCGCAATGTTCTCGGAAGAGGTGTAACAGAGCAGAGAAGGCTGGGCCGCCTTTTTGCGTTTCGGTCCCCGCTTGCTGCTGCGATCTCGCAGGTAGCCCTGCGCAACCAGCTCCTCGCGAATTTCCTCAGTGTCGGCAAGCGACGCATTGCCGAGCTGCTGGAGCAGAGAGGACAAATAATCAATTTCCGCCTTCGCCAGCTCCATTTGTTCGCCAACGACAGCGATGCTGTTCTTATGCTTCGTGTAGCGGCGGAAATAGCGCTGCGCATTGTCCGACGGCGTGAGCTGCGGATCAAGCTCAATCGTGACCGTCGCTTGATTTTCATCATAAAAGTTAACTAATGTCGCTTCTTTATCCCCGCGCTGGATTTGATGCATATAGGCAGTAAGAAGCTCGCCAAGGACGCGGTACTTATCGGCATCATGCGCGCCAACGAGTGTTTCTTCCAGCTTGTCGATTTTTTTAATGTTTTTGGCTTTTTCATTTTGCACAAAACGGATCAGGTCTGAGGCGCGCTGCTTCACTGTATCCCGTTCGGCTTTATCGCCATAAAAGTCCTCCAGCATTTCGCTGACGGTAGGGAAGCTTACGGTTTCCCCTTCCAAATGCGTGAGCGCTGTAACGGAAAAATAAGCTTTGCCTTTAGCGTTCGTCACGATGGCAGGCTCAAATTCGCCCCGCTTTACTTTGCCCATTAAAGCAGAGAAGCTCGGCCATAAGGCATCTGCGGAATCATTAGCGCGGTAAGCAATCTCCTTGGCAAGCAGCGGACTTAAACCGCTGAAAGCGTCTACCAGCTGCTGAAAAACGGGAGCATCCGCACGAGCTTGCTTCTCCGCTGCTGGCGTGCTGTCAGCTTCATCGCCAGCTGCTTCGGCATGAGCCGGCTCCGGCTTGTGGAGCGCCTCGTGGAACTGTTCCTCTTCATCAATGGCAAGCGGGTCAAGCTTTCCTTGGTCAGGGGGAGAGACGTAGCTGCTGCCCGGCATGACGATGCGGAAGCTGCTGATAGAAGGCGTGACATGATGAATGCCGTCATGGATGATGCCCGTAGCCGGATCAAGCAAAATAATGTTGCTGTGCCGCCCCATAATTTCAATAATAATGCGTTTCAAGGATAAATCGCCGAGCTCGTCGCGGTGCCGAATATCGATATGTATAATTCGTTCCCGTCCGATCTGGCTAATCGCTTCAATGACGCCGCCCTCGCAGTATTTGCGCAGCAGCATGCAGAACATCGGGGCTTCCATCGGATTGACGTAAGTGCCCGTCGTCCAGTGAAGCCGCGGATAGGTGGGATTGGCGGAAAGCAGCAGCTTGCCGTTCATTCCGGCTCCGCGAATGCTGAAGATGAGGTCGTTTGCTGTCGGCTGGTGAATTTTATGAATGCGGGCGCCGATGCAGCGCTGCAAATCATCTATTATTGCATGTATAACAATGCCGTCTAAGGCCATAATTCGCTAGCTCCTTTATGTTTCAGGTCACTCGGGGCTCCTGAAATCGGTACGTATTTCTCTATCATGCCATAGTTGAGGCAAAAACTTAACCCCTTGTTGGGATATTTTGCGGGTTGTCCGAATACATTTAGGCTTGAGAGGCTGTCCGAGGGGCGCTGAGGCATATACGGGAGGGAAACAAGCGATGGAACAATTGAAATGGCATCAATTGGGTAAAGGGGAGCTGACGCAAGCGCTGAACAGCATCCCGGAGCAGGGGCTGGCTGCCGCTGAAGCGGCGGAAAGGTTGCAGCGGGATGGGCACAATGAGCTGACCGAGGGCAAGCGGGTATCGCCCATCATGCTGTTTCTCAATCAGTTCAAGGATTTTATGGTATTGGTGCTCATGGGCGCTACTCTTATATCGGGGCTTCTGGGCGAATATTTGGATGCGGTAACGATTATCGCCATTATCGTCATTAATTCCGTGCTCGGCTTCGTGCAGGAGTTTCGGGCGGAAAAGTCGCTGCATGCGTTAAAAGAAATGTCAGCCCCGTCAGCAAAGGTTTTGCGCGGTGGGCAAATAATGGATATTCCAGCGAAGGAGTTGGTCGTTGGTGATGTGATTCTGCTGGAGAGCGGGGACCGCATTCCGGCCGATGTGCGGCTGCTGGAGGCGAACAGCTGCTATACGGAGGAATCTGCCTTAACCGGCGAGTCAGTGCCAGTCGGCAAACATGCGATGGCGATTTCCGAGGCAGAGTTGCCGCTCGGTGATCAGCGCAACATCGGCTTTATGGGTACGATGGTCACTCGGGGCACCGCGAAGGGCATGGTCATTCGTACCGGAATGAAAACGGAGATGGGCACGATTGCCGAGCTTATCCAGCAGACGGAGTCGATGGAAACGCCGCTGCAGCACAGGCTGGAGCAGCTGGGCAAAATTTTGATCGCCGTCGCCATTGGCCTGACGATTATTGTTGTTGCAGCAGGAATCCTGCATGGACAGCCTGCTTATGGCATGTTTTTGGCTGGAGTCAGCCTTGCTGTAGCGGCTATTCCGGAAGGTTTGCCCGCTATTGTGACGATTGCGCTCGCGCTCGGCGTACAGCGGATGATCAAGCGCAAGGCCATCGTCCGGAAGCTGCCGTCGGTGGAGACGCTCGGCTGCGCCTCGGTTATTTGCTCGGACAAAACAGGTACGCTGACGCAAAATAAAATGACCGTCACGACCATTTGGATGGGCGGACGCCGCCTCGATGTAACCGGGCAGGGCTATGAGCCCGTCGGCGCGATTATGGAGGGCGGGGAGCCCGTCGATATGAAGCATGACGCCTCGCTTAAACGGCTGCTGCAAGTTGCGGCGCTGTGCAATAATGCTTCGATTTATCAGGTGGAGCCGGAGGATGGGCGCAAGCGCAGTGGTAAAAATGCAGGGGCGGCGAAGCAGGAGTGGGTGCTGAATGGCGATCCGACCGAAGGAGCGCTCGTCGTGCTGGCAGCGAAGCTAGGCTTGACCGCCAAATCGCTGGAAGGACTGTACAAGCGAGAGCGGGAGTTCCCGTTCGATTCGGAGCGCAAGCTGATGTCGGTGTTGGCATCCCATCAAGGAGGACGCGTCATTTACGCGAAAGGCGCTCCAGATGTGCTCATGCACCAGTGCAGCTATGTGCTGTGGGACGGCAAGGTTGTGCCGTTTACAGGTACGCTTAAGCAAAAATATGCCGAGGCCAGCGAAGAGATGGCCCAGTCAGCGCTGCGTGTGCTCGGTCTCGCTTACCGTGATCTGCGGGCGACAGATAAATGCAATAGCGAGGCGGAGGCGGAGAGCCAGCTCGTATTCGTAGGGCTTACGGGCATGATTGACCCGCCGCGCCGCGAAGCGAGGGAAGCGATTGCGGTATGCCGCCGCGCAGGCATCAAGACTGTGATGATTACAGGCGATCACCAGTTGACTGCGGAAGCGATTGCTGGGCAGCTCGGCATTATGCCGCGCGGCGGCATCGCGATGAGCGGGAAGCAGCTTGAAAGCATGAGCGATGAGCAATTGGATCGTCTGGTAGACAATGTGTACGTCTATGCTCGCGTATCACCGGAGCATAAGCTACGCATCGTCAAGTCGCTTCAGCGCCAAGGGCATGTCGTTGCGATGACGGGCGATGGAGTAAACGATGCGCCAGCAATTAAAGCAGCGGATATCGGTATTTCAATGGGGATTACCGGAACGGATGTATCCAAGGAAGCTTCCGCGCTCATTTTGAGCGATGACAATTTCGCTTCCATTGTTTCGGCCATTGAGGAGGGGCGGAATATTTATGAAAATATCCGCAAATTCATTCGCTACTTGCTGGCCTCCAATGTCGGCGAAATTATGACGATGCTGCTTGCTATGATGGTAGGCTTGCCGCTGCCGCTCGTACCGATCCAAATTTTATGGGTCAATTTGGTGACCGATGGGCTGCCGGCGATGGCGCTCGGCGTCGATCAGGCGGAGAAGGATTTAATGAGCCAGAAGCCGCGCTCGGCGAAAGAAAATATTTTTGCCCGCCGCCTTGGTTGGAAAATCATTAGCCGCGGCTTGCTGATCGGCGTATGTACGCTCGGGGCATTCTGGATTACGCTGATCGAGGCACCGGGAAGCACAGAGCATTTGGTTAAAGCGCAGACCGTCGCGTTTGCAACACTCGTAATGGCGCAGCTCATTCATGTGTTTGACTGCCGCAGCTCGCGCTCGATTTTTCACCGTAATCCGCTGCAAAATCGTTATTTGGTGCTCGCTGTATTATCGTCGCTCATTATGATGCTCGGTGTGCTTTACATTGAGCCGCTGCAGCCTATTTTCAAAACGGTGCCGCTCGGACTGCGTGAATGGTGCCTCGTATTTGTCGCCGCTGGCATTCCGACCTTCCTAATGGGAGTTGGCAGCGTGCTGGGCACATCCAAGCCCAAAAACAAATCGGGCAAGCTGACGTTTGGCTCCAAAATGTCTACGAGATAACATAAAAGTACAAAAGTTGATGTATTTAGTGAATAGTGTTTATCCAAGCTTTGCGGTATGCTATCATTAATCAGAATCTTTTATTTATCAATGATAGCCGCGGCAAAGGAGCGTACACATATGAATTTCACGAAAATGCACGGATTAGGAAATGATTTTATCGTTATTGCAGGTGAGCAGCAGCTTCCGGATAACGCAGCACAGCTTGCTATCGATTTGTGCAACCGATTTTTTGGGATTGGCGCAGACGGTCTCGTATACATTTTGCCTTCGGAAAATGCGGATTTCCGCATGCGTATCATTAATTCTGACGGCTCTGAAGCAGAGCAATGCGGCAACGCGATTCGCTGCGTCGCAAAATACGTGTATGACAACGGCTTAACTAATAAAGAACTAATTACGATTGAAACGCTTGGCGCAGGTGCACAGGCGGTGCAATTGAGAGTAGAGGGCGGCAAGGTTCAAACCGTTCGCGTTGATATGGGCGAGCCGATTTTGAATGGCTTGGCGGTGCCAACAACGGTAGACCAGGAGCAGGTTGTAGAGCATCCGATTGAAGTAGACGGTCGCGAGTTCCGCTTTACTGCTGTATCTATGGGCAACCCGCATTGCGTGATCTACGTAGATGATGCGGCTAATTTCGACTTGGCTGCATGGGGTCCAAAGCTGGAGACGCACCCAATGTTCCCACGGAAAATCAACGTAGAATTCGTAACGGTCAATTCCCGCGAGCATACGGAAATGCGCGTATGGGAACGCGGTGCAGGCCCGACGCTTGCTTGTGGTACAGGCGCTTGCGCGACGGTCGTTGCTTCGGTGCTGAATGGTTACACGGATCGGACGGCAACGGTGTCGCTAAAGGGCGGCGATCTGCTCATTGAATGGAATGAAGCGGACAATCATGTATATATGACAGGGCCAGCGGCAGAAGTTTTCCGCGGCTCATTATAAGGCGGATACGGCTATGGGAGAGATGAACAGCAAACCGGATTTGCGCTCAGCAATTGCTGAGCGCATCTTGACTGGGGACGGCGCAATGGGAACCTTTCTTTATCAGATGGGGTTCCCTGTCGGCGTTTCCTATGAGGAATTTAATATTTTGCGTCCTGATGTAATCGAAAATGTTCACCGCCGATATTATGAAGCGGGAGCACAGGTCATTGAAACGAACACGTTTTCGGCTAACCTGGAAAAACTATCGATTTACGGCTTGGAAGCGGAAATGGAAGCGATTAACCGTGCCGGTGTCCGTATTGCCCGCGCTGCATCCGGCCCGGATGCTTACGTAGTAGGGGCGGTCGGCTCGATTCGCGCCGGAAAGCTTAAAAATACAAGAACCGTCCGCGTCAGCGATGCTTATGAGCGCCAAATGGCGGCACTGCTGACAGAGGGCGTTGATGGTTTTATGCTTGAAACGTTTTACGATCTTGACGAGATGCTGCTGGCGCTGCGGATTGCCCGCAAGCTGACGGATATTCCGGTCATCTGCCAATTCGCAGTTGAAGACGTTGGCCGTACGCAGGATGGCGTCAGCTTGAGACAGGCGTTCGACCAGCTTACAGAGGAAGGCGCAGATGTCGTTGGCTTTAACTGCCGAAGCGGCCCGAATGGGATTATGAGGGCGATGAAAGCGATCGAAGGGGAAGCAACATGGCCGCTGTCGATTTTTCCGAACGCCGGTATTCCTGACTATGTGGATGGAAAATATACGTATGCGGCAACGCCGGAATATTTTGCAGCATCTGCTCGCGAATTTGCGGATTACGGAGCACGTATTGTCGGTGGCTGCTGTGGTACGACTCCTGAGCATGTCGCTGCTATGGCAGCGGCGCTGAACCACTATTCACCGCAAAGCGGTTCACAGGCAGTTGGAGAAACGGCTGTTGCGGAAGTAGAGACCCTTGTTATTAACGAACAACCACCGGTGAAACTGGAAATTCCGGATGTCATCGTGCCAACTGAGCCGAACATCGTGGATAAGGTCCGCGAGCGTCATACCGTTATTGTCGAGCTGGATCCGCCTCGCGATCTGGATATTAGCAAGTTTATGGCGGGAGCAGCAGCGCTGAAGGCATGTGGAACGGACGCTGTTACGATGGCGGATAATTCGCTGGCGGTTACGCGCATGAGCAATTTGGCGCTCGCTGCGCTCGTACAAGAGAAGGTCGGCTTGCGTCCGCTCGTGCATATTGCTTGTCGAGACCGAAATTTGATCGGTACGCAATCCCACTTGATGGGCCTTGACGCGCTTGGCATTGACCATGTGCTTGCTGTAACAGGCGATCCGGCACGATTTGGCGATTTGCCTGATTCCAGCTCCGTCTATGATTTTACTTCCTTCGAGATGATTCGGATGACGAAGCAACTGAATGAAGGCATTGCCTTCTCCGGCAAGCCGCTGAAGCAGAAAGCAAACTTCATCGTTGGCGCCGCTTTTAACCCAAATGTGAAACATCTGGACAAAGCCGTGCAGCGACTGGAGCGCAAAATTAAATCCGGTGCCGATTATATTATGACGCAGCCGGTCTACGATCCGGCTTTGATTAAACAAATCGCAGAGGCTACCAGCCATCTTCCGATTCCTGTTTTTATTGGTATTATGCCGCTAGCGAGCGGACGCAATGCTGAGTACCTGCACAATGAGGTGCCGGGCATCCAGCTGTCAGATGAAGTTCGCCAGCGGATGGCTGGACTTGAAGGGGAAGCGGGGCGTGCTGAAGGCGTCCGTATTGCCAAGGAGCTTCTGGATGAGGCGGTGCTCCATTTCAAAGGCATTTACCTGATTACACCGTTTATGTTTTATGATATGGCGGTACAGCTTACGGAATATGTTTGGGAGAAAACAGGCGTTCATCGTTAATAGCATCGTAATGTATAAGGGGAAAGTGCCATTTTCATGTAGAATTTGCGCTTTGCCCTTGTTCGTTGCGCCAAAATCATTTAAGATGTATACTAATGAATACTGCCTCCCTGACTGTTTGGAATAGCAAGGCGAGGACAGGCTGTCGTACAGTTCGGATGTTGTCTATACGTCCGCCTAGCGGAAAACGTATGCCCCGGACTTTTTTCGTCAACAATAATGCAATAGTTCTGCCGTTATTTGGCAGGTGGAGTGCATTCATCGTCCAAATACTTATACTTATATCTTGTTTATTCGGGCAGTTGCACGAGGGAGACCGGAGGGGGAGCTTACTTGGCTATTAAACTAATTAATATTGGCTTTGGCAACATTGTGTCAGCCAACCGCATTATTTCAATCGTGAGCCCCGAATCGGCGCCGATTAAGCGGATTATCCAGGAAGCGCGCGACCGTCATATGCTTATTGATGCCACATATGGAAGACGTACGCGAGCGGTAATTATTACGGACAGCGACCACGTTATTCTATCAGCAGTACAGCCGGAGACGGTAGCACACCGTCTTTCCACCAAGGATGACGATAACGACGAATAGTACGGGGAGTCTTATGAATAAGGGATTGTTAATTGTATTGTCCGGTCCATCCGGCGTAGGTAAAGGGACGGTATGCTCCGTTCTGCGGAAAAAGATGCCTGATCTCGTATACTCTGTCTCGGCGACGACTCGTTCACCGCGGCAAGGGGAAATTGATGGCGTAAACTATTTCTTTAAGACACGAGAGCAGTTTCAGGAAATGATGGCTTGTGATGCCTTGCTGGAGCATGCGGAGTATGTCGGCAATTGCTACGGCACGCCGCGCGATTTCGTTGAACGGACACTGGCAGGCGGTCAGGATGTCATTTTGGAAATTGAGGTTCAAGGCGCTTTGAAGGTAAAGGAAAAATTTCCGGAAGGCGTGTTTATTTTTCTCGTGCCGCCATCCTTGGATGAGCTGAAGCAGCGCATTACGGGGCGTGGTACGGAGACGCAGGACACGATTAATCACCGGATGACGGTGGCGGAAGAAGAGATGAATCTGCTTAGCCATTATGATTATGCGGTCGTGAACGATGAGATTGAGGCTGCTTGTCACCGAATCGAGAGCATCATTACGGCTGAACATTGCAAGGCAAGCAAATATTTAGCGGAGCTGGGCGAGCTGCCAGCTGCAATCGAGAAAGCCTAAGCGAGGAGATGGAACATGCTATACCCTTCTATTGATGAAATGGTTAAGAAAGTCGACAGCAAATACTCGCTAGTCGTTGCAGCATCCAGACGCGCGCGCATGCTGCGCAATGGTGAAAAATCCGAGCTGAAATCGCCAAAATCGGCGAAATTTGTCGGTGTAGCGCTTGAAGAGATTTACGGCGATATCGTTGTCGTAGAATCGAAAGAACCGATCGACGAGTAGCATTAGGCTGCTGAATAACTGTGCAACCGTCATTTATGACGGTTGTTTTTTTGTTTAGGAGACTAGGGTGTGCATGCAAACCAAGATTGGGCCGCTACTCCTTACTCAGCACTTATTTGAAACCAATCTCATCTGATGGTTCAAGGCTTAAGGAAGCTCTGCATGCGAGTGCTGCAGGGACCACACAGCTCGGGACACGCTACCTCCTTTTTTGAAGGACTGAGGTTCCGCTATTTTGGCTTTTTAGACGATTTCAGGCCGTAAGCGGACAGGAAAGCCGTTATTGCCCTCGTCATCCTATTAAAATACCGTTTGGCAGCGCATTAGCGTCTCCTGAGTCCGCAGCTTCTGCCATAACGCGTGATTCGGTTGAAATAGCGGCCGCTGTGTCCGCCAAAAGTCCATGCACAAGGCTGCCTTTCCGGACGTAGTTCCTATTCATGTTTGAAGCTAAATTCAATCAGGATCAGCATCTGGCTTGTTTGCGTTTGCATACACGCCCTAGAGTGAGTAATGGACCATCCTTCGTGCAGGATGGTCTTTTTTCTATGTGAGAGGTTATTCGTGATCTACAAGGTCTTGCTGAAAACGGCGCAGGCTGCATGATTCGGGCGTAAATGCGAAGCTCCAACCATCCCAGCTGTGAGGGGCTTAGCATGTGAAAATCATGTTGTTTTTACTTTGTATAAATACTTGACTATAAATCTTTGTTTTTGTTTGAAATTTGTGTATTCAAAGACAAACAAATATGTTAGTATAAAAACAAGCAAAAACAAATATGATTTCGGAGGTTTGCAAAATGGTACAATCTTTATGGAATGCCTCTCTTGCAGCAGAAGTTGAAGCAGGTTTGGGTGAACTCGTATACCGTTCTAATATTATTGGCGCTGATCGCCGTGTATGTAACTGGGGAGGCGGAAACACTTCCTCGAAAACAATCGTAAAGGATTTCCGCGGCCGCGATGTGGAAGTTATGTTCGTTAAAGGCAGCGGCTCCGACCTTGCGTCAATGAAGGCAGGCAATTTTACAGGCTTGCGCATGGAGGATATTCGTCCATTGTTCGAACGTGCGGAAATGTCTGATGAAGATATGGTAGCGTATCTTGTGAACTGTATGATCGATTCTAAGCATCCGCGCGCTTCTATTGAAACGCTGCTGCATGCTTTCCTGCCGTTCAAGCACGTGGATCACACGCATCCGGATGCGATTATTAGCCTATGCTGCGCAGACAATGGCAAAGCGGTAGCGAAAGAAATTTTCGGCGACCGTTTCGTCTGGGTTCCTTATGTGCGTCCTGGCTTTACTCTTTCCAAAATGATCGCGGAGGGCGTGCTTGCCAATCCGAAGGCTGAGCTTGTGCTTATGGAGAAGCACGGTCTGGTTACTTGGGGCGAGACTTCAGAGGAGTGCTACGCAAAAACAATTCAAATCATCAGCGAGGCGGAGGCTTACATTGAAGCTCGCGTTGATGAAGCGAAGCTGTTTGGCGGCGTGAAGCATGAGGCGCTGGCGGCTGACGTTCGCAGAAGCATCGCCGCACAAGTGATGCCGACGATTCGCGGCGCAGTGAGCGACGAGAAAAAAATGATTTTGACATTCGATGACGAATCCGATGTGCTGCAATTTGTAGGCGGACACAACTCGGGCGTCGTTTCCCAGGTAGGCGCTGCTTGCCCGGATCACCTCGTTCATACGAAGGTCGTTCCACTGTTTGTGGATTGGACACCAAGCGCGGACGATGTAGAAGGTCTTAAAGCGAAGCTGAAAGAAAGCATTGCTGCCTATAAAGAGCAATACAAAGCGTATTTTGAACGCAACAAGCATGAAGGCGATGTGATGTTCGAGGCGGCTCCACGCGTTATTTTGATTCCGGGCGTAGGCATGATCAATACCGGAAAAAGCTGGGCTAACTCCAAAGTTAGCGGCGCGCTTTACCATCGTGCGATTGCGGTTATTAGAGGAGCGACAGCTCTGGGCGAGTTTGTATCGCTTAGCGAAAATGAATCCTACAACGTTGAATATTGGCCGCTTGAGCTTTACAAATTGTCGCTTGCTCCGGCAGAAACAGAATTTTCCCGTAAAGTGGCGTTTATAACAGGCGGTGCTGGCGGTATCGGCAGCGAAACAGCTCGTCGCCTCGTTTCTGAAGGCGCGCATGTGGTGCTTGCGGACTTGAATCTTGAAGGCGCTGAGAAAGTAGCAGCCGAAATCAATGAGAAGTATGGCGAAAACCGGGCGATTGCCGTTAAAATGGATGTAACGAGCGAAGAGCAGGTTGCTGCTGCTTACGCCGACACGGCGCTTGCTTATGGCGGCGTTGATATTATCGTCAACAATGCGGGCCTTGCTACATCGAGCCCATTTGACGAAACTTCGCTCAAGGAATGGAACCTGAACATGAACGTGCTTGGCACAGGCTATTTCCTTGTAGCCCGTGAAGCCTTCAAGCAAATGAAAACACAGGGCATCGGCGGCAACATGGTATTTATCGGCTCGAAAAACTCGGTATATGCAGGTAAAAATGCATCGGCTTACAGCTCTGTTAAAGCGCTTGAAGCTCATTTGGCCCGCTGTATCGCAGCTGAGGGCGGCGAATTTGGTATTCGCGTCAACACGGTACTTCCGGATGCTATTTTGCAAGGCTCGGCGATTTGGAACGGCAGCTGGCGCAATGAGCGCGCAGCAGCTTACGGTATTGAGCCGGATCAACTGGAAGAGTATTACCGCAAGCGTACGACGCTGCTGGTTAATATTTATCCGCGTGATATTGCCGAAGGCATTGCTTTCTTTGCTTCATCGAAATCGGAGAAGACGACTGGCTGCATGCTGACGATTGACGGCGGCGTACCAGCAGCGTTTACCCGCTAAATTTATTAGGAGAGATGCGGATATGTATAAAGCTCAGGGAGAAAAGCATTGGTTTATACCAGACGGTTACATTCCAGAGACGAGCTCCGGCTCGCTGCCTAGCCATGAGTCCATCTGTGTACTGAATACATCGTCGGAAGAAGCATTGCTGCGGATTACGATCTTTTTCGAAGACCGCGACCCAATGACCGATATTCTTGTCGTGATTCCTGCCAGACGTACGAAGCATGTCCGCACCAGCTCTTTAGGCAAAAACGGAGTGCCGATTCCAATCGGCGTTCCGTATGCCATCGAGCTGCAAAGCGACATTCCGGTCATTGTACAGTACAGCAGGCTGGATTCCACGCAAGCTGAAAATGCTTTAATGTCAACGTTGGGTTATCCCATTAAATAATATAATATTTTATAGTGGAAAGGGTGTTTGAACATGTCCGATCGCGCGTATCAGCTATTGGAAGAACAGCAGAAGGCCAGAGGTATTAATCTGGATGCCGTCAAAGAGCAATTGAAAACGCTTAAAATTGAAACGCCTTCATGGGGCTATGGCGATTCAGGTACGCGCTTCAAGGTTTATCAGAAGGAAGGCGTTCCACGCACGCCGTTTGAGAAAATCGAAGATGCAGCACAGGTACACCGTTATACGGGCCTGGCGCCATCGGTTGCGATTCATATTCCTTGGGACAAAGTCGACGATTATGGCAAGCTGAGAAGCCATGCGGAAAGCCTCGGCCTCAAGATCGGTGCGGTTAATCCGAATTTATTTCAGGAAGATGAATATATGCTCGGCAGCGTAACGAATGCGAATGAGAAAATTCGCCGCAAAGCGACGGATCATTTGCTGGAATGTGTGCAAATCGCTAAAGAAACAGGCTCGCGCGATATTAGCCTCTGGTTTGCAGACGGCACAAACTATCCGGGCCAAGGTGATATTCGCAAGCGTAAAGCTTGGATGCAGGAATCGCTTTCTGAAATGTACCGTGCACTTGATCCTCATATGCGGATGCTGATTGAATATAAATGCTTTGAGCCTGCTTTCTATCACACCGATCTCGCAGATTGGGGCATGTCGTATAATTTGGCGATGAAGCTTGGACCGCAGGCAGAAGTGCTTGTGGATACCGGGCATCATCTGCAGGGCGCAAACATTGAACATATCGTCGCTTACCTGATTGACGAGAAGCGTCTGGGCGGCTTCCACTTTAACAGCCGCAAATATGCGGATGATGATCTCATCGTAGGAACGACGAATCCTTATGAGCTGTTCCTGATTTTCTATCAAATTTTGCTAGCTAGCAAAGATAATGATGAGGCGATTCGCAACAATGTTAGCAATATCGCCTATATGATTGACCAATCGCACAGCATTGAACAGAAAATTCCAGCGATGCTGCGTTCGGTACTGAATGTACAGACGCAATTCGCGAAAGCGCTGCTGATCAATCATGATGAAGTAACAGATGCGCAAAACAGAGATGATGTACTTGGCGCTGAAGACGCGGTTCGCAAAGCGTTCGAATTCGACGTTACGCCGCTGCTGCACGCTGTTCGTCAAGAGCAAGGCTTGCCGCTAGATCCAATGCGCGCGTATTTGGACAGCAGCTATGGCAAGGATATTCTAGCGAGAGGCAAGGGCGGTGCCAGCTGGTGACCATTCTTGCTTACGATTTGGGGGCGAGCAGCGGAAGAGCGCTGCTTGGCCGCCTCGTTAACAACAAAATCGAAGTGGAAGAAATACATCGGTTCTCGAATGATCCGGTACAAGTGGGAGAGCGTCTGCATTGGGACGTTCTTCGCTTGTATTATGAGATTAAACAAGGCTTGGTCAAAGCCAAGCAATTGAAGGTAGAGCCGCAAAGCATCGGCATTGATACATGGGCTGTAGACTTTGGCCTTATTGGGAGCAGCGGCGAGCTGCTGGGAAATCCTTATCATTACCGCGACCGCCACACGGATGGTATGATGGAGAAGGTTTTTACGGCAATTCCGCAGACGGATATTTTCGAGCGGACGGGCATTCAGTTTTTAAGCTTTAATACGATATATCAGCTCGCTGCTTTGCAGCAAAATGGATCGCCGCTGCTGCGTGATGCCCAGCATTTTCTCATGATTCCAGATTTGCTGCGGTATTATTTGACGGGCGATATGCTTAATGAGTTTTCCAATGCGACAACAACTCAGATGTTTAATCCGCTAACAGGAGATTGGGACGGAGAACTGATTGAACGTCTTGGATTGAATCGCAGCATGTTTGGGCAGGTCGTTCAGCCGGGAGCGGATGCTGGGCGTATTCGTCCTTCCGTAAGCGCCGAGCTTGGCGTTGGAAATATTCCGGTTATCGCCGTTGCCGAGCATGATACAGGATCTGCGGTTGCGGCTGTGCCTGCGCTTCAGCGTCCATTCGCATATTTGAGCTGCGGCACCTGGTCGCTGATGGGAACAGAAGTAGAGCGTCCCGTCATTAATGAGACAGCCTACCGCTTGAACTTTACGAATGAAGGTGGCGTAGACGGTACGTACCGCCTGCTCAAAAACATTATGGGCCTCTGGATCGTCCAGGAGCTGAAGCGCGAATGGGATCAAGCGGGGCGCGGCCAATCCTTTGCTGAGCTTGTAAAGCTGGCGGGAGAAGCGAAGCCTTTCACTGCTTTTATCGATCCTGATGCAGCGGTATTTTTGCCCCCAGGCGGCATGGAGGCGCGCATTCGTGCCTATTGCGAGCAGACGGGGCAGCAGCTTGATCGCAGCCCTGGTGCAATTGTGCGTTGTGTATTGGAGAGCCTCGCGTTAAAATATCGTTATGTGCTGGAATTAACAGAGCAGCTTTCCGAGCAGCAGTTCAACGGTCTGCATATGGTAGGCGGCGGCATTCAGAATAAGCTTCTCTGCCAGTGGACGGCTAATGCGATCGGCAAGCCGGTATGGGCCGGCCCGGTTGAAGGCAGCGCAATCGGCAATATGATTGTGCAATGGATTGCCCGCGGCGAGCTAGCTGATATTTGGGAAGCGCGTAAAGTGATTCGGGATTCCTTCGAGGTTGAGCATTATGAGCCTGCGGAGCAGCAAGCATGGCAGGATGCTTACGGCCGATTTACACAGGTGACGGGGCTGTAGTTTTTTTGGAAAGAAAGGAGGGCGGCTGATGCTGGTTGCGGAGCGTTATGAAAAAATCGTACAGCTGGTGAATGACAGAGGCAGTATAAGAGTGTCCGAGCTCAGCGAGCTATGCGGCGTAACGGAAGAAACGATACGGCGCGATTTGGATCGCTTGGAGCAGGCAGGCAAGCTGCGGCGTTCGCACGGCGGCGCGGTGAACGTGAAGGATCAGCAGCCGGAGACGCCCTTTACCGAGCGGGAAATTACCCATGCGGAGGAAAAACGGCAAATTGCGCAGGAAGCGATTAAGCTTATTAAGCCGAAGGACAGGATTGTACTGGATGCCAGTACGACGGCCTGGTACATGGCTTCGCATTTGCCTGATATACCGCTCACGGTATTGACCAATTCCATTAAGGTCGCGCTGGAGCTAAGCACGAAGGAGAAGATTGAGGTGATCTCCACAGGCGGGCTGCTCGCTTCGCGCTCGCTGTCCTACGTTGGGCCGCTCGCGGAACGCTCGCTTGATGCGTATTATGTTGATAAGCTGTTTTTATCGTGCAAGGGCGTACATTTGGAGCGGGGAATTAGCGAGTCAAGCGAGCTGCAGGCACGTATTAAGCTGAAAATGATCGGCATTGCCGATCAGGTCGTACTGCTGGCTGATTCCAGCAAGTTCGGCGTACAAGCTTTTACGCAGGTAGCAGAGCTTAATGACGTCCATTCCATTATTACGGACAAACGGATTGGTGCGGACACCGTTGCCGAGCTGAAAGCAAGGTCAATGGATTTGACGATTGTGTAAGGTGGCATTCTAGCGAGCGGGATTTGTCAAAAGGTTGGTGGGAAGTGTTTGCAGCATGCGGTTACTTTCCAGCCGATTTGCAGTCCCGCTTGCTTTGTCCAACTTGTCTGACAACCTGATATTATACATTTGTTATTCATCAGAGCAAAAGAGGTGCTAAAGGTGAAAGTATCCTTATTTATTACATGTTTAAGTGACGCGATGTATCCTAGAGTCGGTGAAGCGATGGTACGGCTGCTGGCGAAATGCGGCGTACGGCTCGATTTTCCAACGGTTCAAACATGCTGCGGCCAGCCTGCCTTCAACAGCGGCTATTGGAAGGAAGCGCGGGAATCAGCGAAGACGATTTTGGACGCTTTTGAGGACAGCGATTTTGTCATTTCGCCTTCCGGCTCCTGCACAGGAATGATTCATCATTATCCGAAGCTGTTTGAAAATGATCCCGTTATGCTCGCACGAGCAAATAAGCTCCAGCAGAAGTCTTATGAATTCACCCAGTTCCTCGTACAGGTGCTTGGGGTGAAGGATGTAGGTGCGGTGTACCCGCACAAGGTGACCTATCACCCATCCTGCCACGGCAGTCGCCTGCTTGGCATCAAGGAAGAGCCACTTGAGCTGATGCGGCACGTCAAAGGAATGGAGCTTGTGCCGCTGCCTTTTGCAGAGGACTGCTGCGGGTTCGGCGGAACGTTCGCCGTCAAGATGGCGGACATATCTGGCGCAATGGTGACGGAGAAGGCGGACCATGTGCTGGAGACGGAAGCAGAGGTGCTAGTCGGTCTTGATCTCGCCTGCCTGATGAATATCGCCGGAAATTTGCGCTACCGCAACGAACCGGTGAAAGTGATGCATTTGGCTGAGCTATTGTATGAAGGGGTGAAGCAGGCATGAGTGCACCAACCGGAACGAAAGTGCCGCCTACGGTCAAAGGACGGGCAGATCTGGCGTTAAACGACGAGTTTTTGCGCAAGGCCGTTAAATTTACGACGGAGCGCCTGCGCAACGGCAAGCATGCGGCTACAGCCGAGCATGGCAATTGGGAAGAATGGCGCGAACGCGGACGGCAAATTCGTCTGCATACGATTGCCCATCTGGACTATTACTTGAATTTGTTCGCGGACAATGCACGGGCGAATGGCGTTCATGTGCATTTTGCTTCGACGGCGGCTGAGGCGGTGAAAGTATCACTTGCGATTGCCAAGCAGGTAAAGGCGAAATCGGTCGTAAAGTCCAAGTCGATGGTCACGGAAGAGCTGCATCTCAATCATGCGCTGGAAGGGCTCGGAATCGAGGCTATCGAAACCGATTTGGGCGAGTATATTATTCAGCTTGCTGGAGAGACGCCTTCGCATATTATTATCCCGGCTATTCACAAAAACCGCTTTCAGATCGCTGAGCTGCTGTCGAAGGAAGCGGGCGAGACGCTTGAGGCCGATACGACGATTTTGGCTGGCTTCGTCCGCAAAAAGCTGCGCGAGAAGTTTCTCGAAGCGGACATCGGCATGACGGGCTGTAATTTTGCGATTGCGGAGACCGGGTCGATGGTCTTGTTTGAAAATGAAGGCAACGCGCGTATGGTGACGACGGTGCCGAAAACGCAAATTACGCTCATGGGCATGGAACGGATTATTCCTTCTTGGTCTGATCTCGAAGTGATGGCGACGCTGCTGCCGCGATCAGCGACTGGGCAGAAGCTGACGATGTATATGTCCGGCATTACCGGACCTCGCCGCGATGTGGACGCCGATGGGCCTGATGAAATGCACATTATTATTGTAGATAATGGGCGCTCGAACCAGCTTGGCGACCCTGAGTTTCAGGAGCTGCTCAATTGCATTCGCTGCGGTGCCTGCCTCAATGCTTGCCCGGTATACCGCCACATCGGCGGTCATGCCTATGGCGGGACATACAGCGGACCTATTGGCGCAGTGCTCACGCCCGCACTCCAGAAAAATGTCGGCGATTGGGATGATATCGCCAACGCCTCCAGCCTTTGCGGCGCCTGCTATGAAGCATGCCCGGTCAAAATTCCGCTGCATGAAATGCTCATTTATTTGCGCAGACGCAAGCAAGAGGGCGGGCATCGCGATTTGGCGGAAGCGGGCGGCATGAAAGGATTTTCGGCCATTATGGGCAATTCGGGCCGCTTCAAGGGAGTAGTCAAGCTAGGCAAGCTGGGACAGCGGCTCGTTTCACGCAATGGCGAAATCCGGCTTAAACTGGGGCCGCTGAAGGGCTGGAACAGCTACCGCGTTACGCCAAGCCTGCCGAAGCAGTCTTTCCGCGATAAATGGGGTACGCTCGAAGAGGAGCTTCGCCATGGTCTGAATGAGCTGAGTCCAGATGCACGCAGCCGGATGGAGCAGCTCGTTCGCAGCAGAGAGCAAGATGGAGGAGGGCATGGACATGGCTGAACAGACGCATGAGCAATGGCTGGAGGAGCTTGCGACGGATTCCCGCCGCAAGCAGGAAGCTTTTATGAATGATATCGCACATAAGCTCAAACGTCCGCGCGTGCTAGAAAAGCCGGTGCATCCGTTCCGTGGTGCCCCGGACTTCTGGCAGGAGTATGAATGGACGCTGGAAGAGCGGACCCAACGCTTCACAGCAAATTTTCATAGTAATGGCGGTCATGTCAGCCATTTGTCCACGATGGACGAAGCGAAGCAATTCATTAAGGAGAAGGCAACGGAGCTTGGTGCGCGTTACATCATTAGGCAAAACCAGCCGGAGCTCGCCGAGATGAAGCTGGAAGAAGCACTGCCTAACGTGAGCTTAAGCGTATGGAACAGCAATGAAAATGAAAATTGGAAAGCGCGCGCGGCAGAAGCGGATTTTGGTGTTGTTGTAGCTGATTATGCGGCTGCCTATACGTCATCTATTGCGGTTTTGTCTGGAAAGGACAAGGGGCGTTCAGTCAGCCTGCTTCCAACCGTTCTAATCGTCATTATTCCGCTGGAGCGGCTGAAGACGAAGCTTGGAGAGATTTTAA
Source organism: Paenibacillus algorifonticola (assembly GCF_000971975.1). Lineage (GTDB taxonomy): Bacteria > Bacillota > Bacilli > Paenibacillales > Paenibacillaceae > Pristimantibacillus > Pristimantibacillus algorifonticola. The sequence goes on from NZ_LAQO01000002.1 coordinate 286,704, forward strand.
TTCCTCTGGATGAAGCGGGCCGTGAAAGCTTGCCGGCTGGCATTCATTTTATTTCGGGGCCAAGCCGCTCTTCCGATATTGAAAATGACTTGACGATTGGTGTTCATGGTCCCGGCGTCGTTTATGCGCTGCTGGTCGGATAGGTTTTCGGTTTGTTTTTCAAGTGAATTTAGGAGAAGGAGGCGGGTGGCTTGCAAGTAACGAAGCTGACAAAGCGGAACCACTACGAGGAAATAACGGCGCAAATTAAACGTATGATCGTAAATGGGGAGCTTAAGGTCGGAGACAAGCTGCCTTCCACTAAGGAGATGTCCGAGCGATTTGGGGTAGGGCGGTCTACGACCAGAGAAGCGCTCAGTGCGCTTAAAGCGATGGGGCTTATTGACATTCGCCAAGGTGGCGGCTGCACGGTCATAAGCACGCTGCCCTCGGAGTTTGAGCTGCCCGAGCTGCAATCGCTGCGCATGAATCGCCAAACCTTATTGGAGCTGCTGGAGGCGCGTCAATCGTTCGAGGTATCGAATGCCGCCATCGCTTCGTCGAAACGGACGGAGGAGGATTTGGCTGTGCTGAAGGAGCTAGTCGTCCAAATGAAGTCAGCTGCGGGCAATGATCTGGAAGGGGAGCGCACCGACCTGTTATTCCATTTGACGCTTGTTAAAGCGACGCATAATACGATTTTGGTGCAGCTTTTTGAGACGGTTATGAATCAAGTGGAAACCGCCATTCGCGAAATTCGCAGGGTGGAGCTGTATGCGAATCGCTCGGTTGCGGAGCAGCTCTATGAGGAGCATTTGGCGATTTTTAAAGCGGTTGAAGCGCAGGACGCCGAAGCGGCTTCGCTGTCGATGCGGCAGCATCTGCATCACGTCGAAAGCATTTTAATGAAATATGTTTGATCAGCAGCGGCAGTTCTGACGGGTATTAACGTCCAGAGCTGCCGTTTTTTGCTGCTTTGCTGTTAAATGACTGCTTTGCTATTTAAAGATGCTTTTCCATATGCACACACGCCACATGCTCCCCAGATGGCCTGAATCTTAATGAGATATCGAAAGGCTTATAGCCTAGCTTTTTGTAAAAAAGCAGTCCTCTCGTATTGGTGTTATGGCATAAAAGGTTCAGCTTCGTTACGTTTAATTTTTCCTTGGCGATCATTTCCATCGTTCCGATCAAAAAGCTCGCCGCTCCTTTGCCCCGATAATCAGGGGAGACAATGACATTGCCCAGCCAGCAGTCTTTGTTGTCATCCTTATAGAAGTTGGCGTAGCAGGCGACGGTCGCCCCATGCATAATGACCGTCGGCTCCAGCCGGTTAGGAAGATTTTTCAATATTTGCTCAGGCGTTAAAGGGTAGATTGCCGACGGAAACATATAAAATAATTCATCTTCGTTTTGTGGGAAAGTAGCGATCATCGGCAGATCGCTCGTTTGCAATGATTGGTATGTGTACATAGATAAATCCCCCCATTTCAAAAAAATCTATATAAGTTGAAAGATTGATTAGCGTGAGGGCGATGGTCGCCGCTGCGTGAAAAGGTGGACTTCCGGCCGCTGTTGTTTTCAGATTTCTAGATTTACTCCTCGTTAAGGTTGAAGCCGAAAACAACAGTCCATGCTTTCGAAACGGCTTTCCTACGGAAAGCTGTGGCTCTCTCCAGTTCCAACCTTTCTCTTTCGTTTCTCCCCCCCATCGCTTTCTTTCGTTCAACTTATATATTTGTTACATATGCCTCAATTATTATGTATTCCCTTTAAAAAGGCTAGATTAAATTACAATACAAAACCGATTTTTCGCAAATCACGGAATGAAATTAAAAAGTTGGGAATAGTAAGGCTTGTGGCAAAACAAAATCAAAATTTAAAGAAGGACGGTGTCTACTCCATGAAATGGGACTGGAGCATTTCCTCCCGCAGGAAATTGGGAAAAACGATTGGGGCATTACTTTTGGCCGTTGCTTTGATGATGAGCATGCCGAGCACAAGCATGGCTTTTGGAAAAGGGGATCATGGGCCGGATGTTTATGTCATTCAGGGGATGCTGAAATCAATGGGAAGCTATGCTGGCCCGATCAACGGAAAATTCGACAATATGACGGTAAAGGGAGTTAAGTATTTTCAGAAAATGCATGGGCTTCCGGTTACCGGTGCAGTCGACAGCCGGACTTTCCAGTCCATTACTTATGCTTACGGCCAAGTAAAGTTTCCTTCGGGAGCAAAGGCGAAAAGTGGAGCGAAAGGCAACTACCGCATCAAAGGTGAAGGCGGGGGCCAAGGGATCGGCGGCGGAGCCGGTCAAGGCGGAGGCCAAGGGATCGGTGGAGGAGCCGGTCAAGGTGGAGGCCAAGGAATCGGTGGAGGAGCCGGTCAAGGTGGAGGCCAAGGAATCGGCGGCGGAGCCGGTCAAGGCGGAGGCCAAGGAATCGGTGGAGGAGCCGGTCAAGGCGGAGGCCAAGGAATCGGCGGAGGAGCTGGTCAAGGCGGAGGCCAAGGAATCGGTGGAGGAGCCGGTCAAGGCGGAGGCCAAGGGATTGGCGGCGGAGCCGGTCAAGGCGGAGGCCAAGGGATTGGCGGCGGAACCGGTCAAGGCGGAGGCCAAGGAATCGGTGGAGGAGCCGGTCAAGGCGGAGGCCAAGGGATTGGTGGAGGAGCCGGTCAAGGCGGAGGCCAAGGGATTGGCGGCGGAGCCGGTCAAGGTGGAGGACAAGCACCTAGTACAAAGCCTGCTCCAATTGTAACGCCAGCGCCAACTACAATTCCAGCACCAAGTACAAGCCAAGCACCAACTGCATTGCCGGCGCCGACTTCAACACCAGCGCCAACTGTAGCACCAACACCAAAATCATATTACTAAATGAAGTGAAAAGAGCGAATCATTCCGTTAATATAAAAAAACGAGCCATAGATGGGATTCTATAGGCTCGTTTTTTATATGGTTACTTTTCAAAAGCTGAATAAGGAGTGGCAACTATTTCGCTTGCAAAAACTTGTCGATAAATTGAATCGCTTTATCTGTGTTCTCGCTATTCACACGGACGCCAACGATATAGTTTTTCGGCGTAAGCACGGAAAGGTTTTTCACCAGCGGGCTGCTGCTGATATCGATGCCGTATACATGCTCGTCTGGTTCATCCTTCGTCGTTTTTTTGACCAGCTCGCTCTCAGTAACCGAGGATTTCAGCTCGCCGCTCACGGCATCATCAAGGTTTCGAAGGATGCCCTGCGGGCTAATCCAGTCGAAGCTGGCCGTATCGAGAATATAGATATCCGGCTTTTCCGTTGCCAGGACGACCATCGCTTTTTGCTGGGAAGCCATATCGACCGCATCTTTAGCATCAAGCGGCACATAGGTCAAGTTAACTTTAAACCGTTTCCATTCTGGGAACTTGTCCAGCAGCGATTGCTCGAGTACAGCCATGTCCTGCTTATTGTCCTCTGTAAAAAACTCGCCAAAATACATGACCGACAAATCCACCGGCGGCAGGCTGGCAAGATAGCGCTGCTCCTCGCGATGATCCATATAAGCGATAACGCCATAGATGATAAGAGCAATCGCCACAATTCCGCCGAAAACATGGTATTTATAGTAGCGCCAGAAATGGTCGGTTTTCTCTGCGGCAGACGCCATATTTTTAAACTTTCCATACTCCTTCTCATTGAACGCTTGCTTGAACTTCTGGTCTTCCGCTTCAAGTATCCGTTTATAGGCGGCGGTCACTTGGCTGAATTCATCTGCCGTTGTCTCCCCATTGCCTGTGGTCTGCGTCCGGGAGCGGGATTGGCGAAGCAAGAGGGTATAGCGCTTCTCGACCTCTTCTTTTGAAGCGTTTTCGGGAAGGCCCAGCTTCGCGTAGGCTTGTTTTACATCTTCCATGGGGTCACCTCGACTATTATTTAAAAATATCAGTATAAATCCTACCCTCTAGTATACGGATTTAAGCAGACAAATGCCAATTTTCGCGGTTGTCAGCAGATGGGAGCGCGAATGCTGGGCGAGAAGGAGCCGGCATCGAACAGACTGCGGATTCAGTGATCATATGGTATGATAGGAAAAAGCTAGCTTCAAAACTAGCGACTTGGGTGCGGCAAAGCGCCGTCAAACTTGAAGAAAACGAGCTGCTGCCTTGCGTTGGAAGCTAATATACAAGGAATGGGCTTGCACAAATTAGTCAATACCATAGATTAAGAGCATTGTTGTAATGGGGGATGGGCCATGCTTACAAATAAAACAATTATATTAGGAATCACAGGCGGGATTGCAGCCTATAAAGCAGCTACGCTTTGCAGCCGGCTGGTGCAAGCAGGTGCTAAGGTGCACGTCATTATGACTGAATCCGCAGCTCGTTTCATTACGCCGCTGACGCTCCAGACGCTTTCGCGCAATCCGGTGCATATCGATACCTTTGACGAGAGGGATCCCGCGGTCGTGTCGCATATTCATTTGGCCGATCATGCCGATCTCATCGTTGTTGCTCCAGCCACTGCAAATGCCATTGGCAAAATGGCAAATGGGCTTGCCGATGATATGCTCAGCACAACGCTGCTTGCGGCAACGAGCCCGGTGCTTGTCGCTCCAGCCATGAATGTGCATATGTATGAGCATCCGGCAGTGGCGCAAAATTTACAGACACTGGTGGATCGGGGTGTCATGTTCGTGGACCCGGGCGAGGGACAGCTTGCCTGTGGTTATGTGGCGAAAGGAAGGCTTGCCGAGCCGGAGGAAATCGTACATGCGATTGAGGAGTGGTTCAGCCGGAGCCGCAAGCTTGCAGGCAAGCATGTGCTTGTTACTGCTGGAGGTACGATGGAGCGGCTTGATCCCGTGCGATATTTGACCAATGATTCCTCGGGCAAAATGGGCTTTGCCATCGCGGAGGCTGCGCTGCTGATGGGCGCAGAGGTCACAGTAGTCGCGGGGCGAACAACTGTAGAGCCGCCTGCAGGCGTGAAGCTGGTTCAGATTGAATCCGCCCAGCAAATGCTGGAGGCCGTCACCGCGCATTTTGAAACGGCCGATATCGTCGTCAAAGCGGCGGCCGTTGCCGATTACCGCCCAGCGCGGCAGCAGGAGCAGAAGCTGAAAAAGACGGGAGAGACGCTGACGCTTGAGCTAGAGCGGACTACGGATATTTTGCAGCTGCTTGGCGAGCGCAAGACGCATCAGCTGCTCGTTGGCTTCGCCGCGGAAACTCAGCAGATCGCGCATTATGCGATGGATAAGCTGACGCGCAAAAACTGCGATCTCATCGTAGCCAATGATGTGAGCGCGGAAGGGGCAGGCTTCAATGGCGATACGAACATTGTGCAGCTGTATGGGAAGGAAGGCTTGATCCAGGAGCTTCCGTTATTGTCCAAGCGCGAAACGGCAAGTCGCATTTTGGAAGTCGCGGTGCAGCGGCTGCCGCATCTCCCGCAGAGCAGGAGCTTTGGCGAATGATTGCAAGAGTGATAGTAGACGTGCCGAGCCGCCAGACGGATCGGCCATTCGATTATGAGGTGCCCTCCGCAATGTCCGGCTGGATTGAGGTGGGAAGCCGGGTTGGCGTGCCATTCGGCGGCCGCGTGCTGCAAGGCTTCGTTGTGGAGCTGGCGGCAGAGGCGGAAGTTGACAGTCGCCGCCTCAAGGCGGTTGCCGAGCTGCTTGATCCGCTGCCGCCGCTGCTTCCTGACTTGATCGGACTAGCCAAATGGATGAGCGACAAATATTGCTGCTCCTGGACAACCGCGCTGCAAGCGATGATACCCGCTGCGCTTAAAGGCAAGGCCGAGCGTTATGTGTCGTTGAACGACTCGCTGGATGAGGAGCTTGAGCAGCTGGCAAGCCGCTTGCCGCAGGAGCTGCTGGATATGCTCTCGCGGCAGCGGCAGACGAAGCTTGAATCGCTGAAGGAGCGGTTCCCGCAATACGCGCCGGATATTAAAGCGGCGCTGGAAGAAGGCGTACTGCTCGAGCAGACAGCGATTCGCGACCGTTTGGCGATTCGCAAGGTGCTTACGGTGTTTCCGCCTGCGGATAAGGCAGCGGCTGCGGAGGCGCTAGCAGCATGGCCGACAAAGGCGGGCAAGCAGCGGGAACTGCTTGCCTTCATGCTGGAGCGGGGCGAGCCAATTGCGCTGCAAGCGCTGCTCGCAGAAGCAGGCGGATCGCCAGCGAGCGTGCGCGCGGTTGCAGCCAAAGGCTTGCTGGAGCTGCGGGAAATCGAGCAGCAGCGCGACCCTTATGCGAGCCGCGAGTTCGAGCGTACGGTTCCGCTGCCGCTCACCGAGGGGCAGCAGAGCGTATACACCCGCATAGCAGATGCGGTCACGCGCGGTGAGCCGCAAGTATTGCTGCTGCATGGTGTGACAGGTAGCGGCAAAACCGAGGTCTATTTGCAAGCGATCCAGCATTGTCTAAAGCAAGGCAAGCAGGCGATTGTGCTTGTCCCGGAAATTGCGCTTACCCCGCAAATGGTCGAGCGGTTTAAAGGGCGTTTTGGCGATGCGGTAGCGGTGCTGCACAGCCGCTTGTCCAATGGAGAGCGCTATGATGAATGGCGCAAAATTAGAAGCCGCAAAGTACAGGTAGCCATTGGCGCCCGCTCGGCGATTTTTGCACCGTTTGAACGCATCGGCCTCGTCATTATTGACGAGGAGCATGAATCTTCCTACAAGCAGGAGGAGAGCCCGAAATATCATGCTAGAGATGTATCTGTCCAGCGTGCAAGGCAGCATGGCGCGGCTGTTGTACTGGGCTCGGCGACGCCATCGCTGGAATCATATGCGGCGGCGAGCAGGCGTCCGGCAGAAGGGCGCGAATCGTCGCTGCTGCCGATGCCAGACCGCGCCTTGGGCAGACCGCTGCCGCCTGTTACGGTCATTGACATGCGTGCGGAGCTTGCAGCAGGCAATCGCTCGATGTTCAGCCGAACGCTGCATGAAGGGCTTGTACAGCGGCTGGAGCGAGGCGAGCAGACTGTGCTGCTGCTCAACCGGCGTGGCTATTCAACCTTCGTCATGTGCCGTTCCTGCGGCTACACAGCGCTTTGTCCGCACTGCGATATTTCGCTGACGTATCATCAGAAGTCGCGGCTGCTGCGCTGCCATTATTGCGGTCATGCCGAGCAGGCGCCGCAAACCTGTCCATCCTGCGAGAGCGAGCATATCCGTTTTTTCGGTACGGGGACGCAGCGCGTAGAAGAAGAGCTGGCAAAGCTGTTTCCCGGCATTCGGGTTATTCGAATGGATGTGGACACGACGACGGAGAAAAACGCGCATGAGAAGCTGCTGAAGCGCTTCGGAGACCGTGAAGCGGATGTGCTGCTTGGCACGCAGATGGTAGCGAAGGGGCTTGATTTTCCATTCGTTACCCTCGTAGGTGTTATTGCGGCAGATACGTCGCTAAATTTGCCTGATTTTCGCTCAGCGGAACGGACGTTTCAGCTGCTGACGCAGGTGGCAGGCCGTGCTGGCCGCCATCAGCTGCCAGGGGAGGTCGTAGTCCAGACGTATTCACCCGAGCATTATGCGGTTACGACCGCGCAAAAGCATGATTACATCCGCTTTGTTGAAGAGGAGCTCAAGCATCGTGGCGTTATGGGCTATCCGCCTTATTGCCGGCTTGTTCTAGTGACGATGTCGCATGAGCAGCTTGCGCTGCTGTCCTCGGTGTCAGAGCAGTTTGCGGAGCGGCTGCGCGAGCTGGCGGCTGAAGAAGGCGTTTTAGGGCCGCTTGGAGCGGGTTTGCCGCGTGCGCTTGAGGTGCTTGGACCAGTCGCATCGCCTATATCGAGAATGAAAGATCGCTACCGTTTTCAATGTGTGATAAAATATCGGGGGAACATTGATGTGCCTGCGCTTCTGCGCGCTGCTCTTGCGCCATTCGTTGCAGGCTCGCCGCAGAAGCTCGTGCAGTTCAGCATTGATGTAGACCCGCAAGTCATTTTATAGATTTCGTCGTAAAGGAAGGGAACGGCAATGGCCATTCGTATTATTGTTAAAGATCCTGATCCCGTTTTGCGGGAGCCAGCTATGGAAGTTACTAAATTTAATTCCAACTTGAAAAAGCTGCTTAAAGATATGGCGGAAACGATGTATGACGCTGATGGCGTTGGTCTTGCGGCTCCGCAGGTCGGCATTTCCAAGCGTGTCATCGTGGTAGATATCGGCGATGAAAATGGACTGATCGAAATGGTCAATCCGGTCATCGTGGAAGAAGAAGGCGAGCAGCTCGGACCTGAGGGCTGCCTGAGTATTCCGAACTTAAACGGAGATGTGATGCGTTCAGACCGCATCGTCGTAAAAGGCCAAAATTCCGATGGCGAGACGTTTACGGTTGAAGCGCAAGGCTTCCTCTCGCGTGCGTTTCAGCATGAGGTTGACCATTTGAACGGCATTTTGTTCACGGATCTCGCTGAGAGCGTGTACGATATTTCCGAAAGACAGAAAAAAGGCGGCGAATAAAGCCATGCGTATTGTATTTATGGGGACGCCGGAGTTCGCCGTCCCTTCTTTGCAGTTGTTAATCAATAAAGGCTATGAGGTCGTGGCAGTTGTCACGCAGCCGGATCGTCCAAAGGGGCGTAAGCGGACGCTTACGCCTCCGCCTGTGAAAGAAGCGGCACTGGCTTTAGGCTTGCCCGTTTTGCAGCCTGAGCGCATGCGCAGCAGCGAAGCGGCCCAGGCGCTGGCACAGTATCGTCCTGATTTAATTGTGACCGCTGCTTATGGGCAGATTTTGCCTAAAGGTGTGCTGGAGCTGCCGCGTCTTGGCTGCATCAACGTTCATGGCTCGCTGCTGCCTCGCTATCGCGGCGGGGCGCCGATTCAGCGTGCCATTATTAATGGAGAGACGGTAACTGGCGTAACGATTATGTATATGGCTGAAGGACTGGACACTGGCGATATGATCAGCAAGGTCGAAGTCGCCATTACCGATGAGGATACATCGGGCTCGCTGTTTGAGAAGCTTAGCGCTGCTGGAGCGGAGCTGCTGGAGCAGACGCTGCCAGGCATTATTTCAGGCGTTGCGACGGCAACGGAGCAGCAGCACGAGCTCGCTACTTATGCGCCGAATTTGTCGCGTGAGGATGAACGGATTGATTGGGCGAAATCTGCCCGCCAAATTTATAATCAAGTGCGCGGCCTGTCACCGATGGCCGGTGCATTCACTTATTTGAACGGCGAGCTGTTCAAAGTATGGGCTTGCGCGAAGCCTGTGGAGCCCGCTGGTGCTGACAGTGCTGCTGCAGCGCGGCTAGGAACGGTGCGCGAAGCGGGTGGAGCCGGCATCACCGTACAAACGGGTGAAGGCGTACTCGTTCTTACGCAAATTCAGCCAGCAGGCAAAAAAGCGATGTCGGCAGCTGAATGGCTGAAAGGCTCACGGCTGGCTGAAGGCACTGTCTTCGGCGAAGCAAGCGAGACAAGCGGTGCAGAGCTATGAGTGAGCAAAAGCAAGTCAAGCCTGCGCAAGCAGCAGGAAAGGCTGGACGGCCGCAGCAGCAGAAAAATTCAGCGGCGCCTTCTTCTAAGGCTGCTGCGCAAGGACGTCGCCCGCAAGCTGGGGGCAAATCAGGTAACAAATCCCGCTCTGCTGGATCTGCTGGAGGACAAGCGTCCAGTGGTAGCAATCGTGCGGCAGGCCAGGCGGGAGCGCACAAAAGCGGCTCGCCACGTGCTCCTCGTACCCCAAGGGAGCTGGCGCTGGATATTTTGGTAAGTGTTGCAGGAGCCGGGGCTTACAGCAATCTCAAGCTCAATCAGGCGCTGCAGGATGCTCAGCTATCGCGCGCGGATGCGGGCCTGGCTACCGAGCTGGTATATGGAACGATTCAGTACCAGCGCACGCTCGATTATTGGCTGGGGCGCTTCGTGGCGAAAGGCTTCAATAAGCTGCAGCCGTGGGTGCATCAACTGCTGCGGATGAGTGCTTACCAGCTGCTGTATTTGGACCGGATTCCGGTTCATGCCGCAGTTAACGAAGCGGTTGCCATTGCCAAGAAGCGGGGTCATCAGGGTATTTCCGGCATGGTCAATGGCGTGCTGCGCAGTATGGACCGCAGCCGGGCAGAGCTTGAGCCGTCCGCAATTAAAGCTGGATCACCGGCAGAAAAGCTCGCGATCCTCCATTCCTACCCTGACTGGCTCGTTAAACGCTGGGTGCTTGCTTACGGCGAGCAAACGGCTGAAGCCATTTGTGCGGCGGGCAATGATTCTCCGCATGCAAGCGTGCGGGTGAACCCCGCTCGAGCAACTAGAGCTGAAGCGATTGACCAGCTTGCTGAGCTTGGACTTGACGCTGACGTATCGCCGCTTGCTTCCGCAGGCATTACGATTCGCCGCGGCGGCAACTTGGCGGATACGGCCGGCTTTCGCGAAGGGCTGTGGACGATGCAGGATGAAAGCTCGATGCTCGTGGCCGAGGTCGTTGCACCAGCAGCTGGCATGCAGGTGCTGGATTGCTGCGCTGCTCCGGGAGGCAAAACGACGCATTTGGCCGAGCTCATGGGCAATAAAGGCAAAGTGTGGGCGAACGATTTGCACCCGCATAAACGGCAGCTTATTATTGATCAGTCTTCGCGGCTCGGTTTGACGAACGTTGAGGCCATAACAAGCGACGCGGCGCAGTTGTCTGAGCGTTTTGCCAGTGGTTCGATGGATGCTGTGCTGCTGGATGCGCCTTGCTCGGGCTTTGGCGTCATCCGGCGCAAGCCGGAAATCAAGTGGACGAAGACGGCTGCTGATGTAGCCGCTATTGCGGACATTCAGCGCGAGCTGCTTGAAGCGGTGAGCGGTCTCGTTAAGCCGGGCGGTGTGCTCGTCTACAGCACATGCACCATTGAACGGTCCGAGAATGAGGAGCAGGTGGAGCATTTTCTGCAGGCGCATCCTGAATTTGAGCTGGACCGCAATTGGCCGGAATCTATCCTTCATGCCTTGCAGGAGGCGGGAGCGATTGACGAGGGGTTTAAAGGTTATGCGCAGCTGCTTCCGCAGCATTATGGCAGCGATGGTTTCTTCATTGCCCGCCTGCTAAGGCGCGCCTAACCGTTGCCTGTGGTTCGTGATGGACGTTTGTGGTAAAATAAATCATCAGCGGCGCAGGTAGAGAGCCTTTGTCGCGCTACTATACAGTCAGGTGTGATAATTTAATGAAACCTTTTATTTACGACTATACGCTCGAACAGCTGCAAGATTGGATGAAAGAGAACGGCGAGCCGGCGTTTCGCGCAGGCCAGCTGTACGATTGGCTGTACGTCAAGCGCGTAACTAGCTTTGAAGAGATGAGCAACTTGTCCAAATCGCTCAGAACGAAGCTGTTTGACCAATTTCAATTTGTGACGCTTACCGAAATAACGAAATTCGAGTCCAAGGATGGAACCATCAAGTTTCTGTTCGGGCTGCATGACAATCATGCAATCGAAACCGTTATTATGCGTCATAATTATGGCAATAGCATTTGCGTGACAACGCAGGTCGGCTGCCGGATCGGCTGTACCTTTTGTGCGTCGACGCTTGGCGGTTTGAAGCGAAATTTAACGGCTGGTGAAATTATTGCCCAAGTTGTTGTAGCGCAGCAAATGCTGGACGTTACGAATGAACGCGTATCAAGCATCGTCATCATGGGTTCTGGCGAGCCGTTTGAAAATTATGACGCAACGATGATGTTTTTGCGTACGATGATTCATGAGAAAGGCCTCAACATCGGGCAACGCCATATTACGGTTTCGACCAGCGGCATCGTGCCGAGCATGTACAAATTTGCCGACGAAAATACACAAATCAATCTGGCCCTTTCCATTCATGCGCCGAATGATACGCTGCGCTCCAAGCTGATGCCGGTTAACCGCCGCTTTCCGTTCGAGGAAGTGATGGAGGCTTGCCGTTATTATTTGGCGAAGACGGGCCGCCGCATTACGTTTGAGTATGCCTTGATCGGTGGAGTCAATGACCGTCCTGAGCACGCTCAAGAGCTGGCGGATGTGCTGCAAGGACTGCTGTGCCACGTCAATTTGATTCCGGTCAACCATGTGCCGGAGCGAAATTATGTGCGTACGCCACGGGAGGATATTTTTGAGTTTCAGCGTATACTGGAGAAAAATAAAATAAATGCAACGATTCGCAGGGAGCAAGGGCATGATATTGCCGCCGCTTGCGGACAGCTTCGTGCGAAGCACATGGAGTCTACTACGAGGTGATAACGGTTGATTACGGCAAACCTGAGCGATATCGGAAAAGTTCGTCAAGTCAATGAAGATCATTCATGGGTAGGGCAGCTGGAGAATGGCATCACGTTTGCTATAGTCGCTGACGGGATGGGTGGCCATCAGGCGGGCGATGTAGCGAGCCAGCTGGCAGTTAATACATTCCGTGAAATGCTGGAGCCGATTGCGGCTAGACCTGACTTTTCCATTGAGGAAGGCAAGGCATTTTTGCGCAAAGCCATTGTAGGTGCGAATGACGTCGTTTATGACATGGCATCGCGCAATGAGCAATATTATAATATGGGCACTACGATAGTCGCTGCCATGTTTCAAGGGCGGGAAGCCGTCATCGGACATATTGGCGACAGCCGCGCCTATGTCATTTCCAAAAGCTGCATTGTGCAGTTGACGGAGGATCATACGCTTGTCAATGAGCTGCTGAAATCGGGGCAGATTAGCGAGAAGGAGGCGGCTGTCCATCCACGGCGCAATGTGCTCACCCGGGCGGTAGGCACCGATGCGTCTGTTGAGGTTGATATACAGACGATTTCCTACTCGGCTGATGATTTTATACTGCTTTGCAGCGATGGGCTGACGAATATGGTCAGCGATGATCAAATTATGTATACGGTAACGAAGGGTGGAGCGAGCCTGAAAGATAAAGCGGAGCATCTCATCCATTTGGCGCTGCGCGCTGGCGGGGACGATAATGTAACCGTCGTGCTGCTGCAAGTAAATTCCAGCGCAGATCGAGAGGAGTGTACAGCTGATGATAGGGCATAATTTAGGCGGTCGCTATGAAATTCTGACTCGCATCGGCGGAGGCGGCATGGCGCTTGTCTATAAAGCCCATGACGTCCTGTTGAACCGCAATGTGGCGGTTAAAGTGCTGCGCCAGCAGTTTGTGCATGATGAAGAATTTATTCGTAGATTTCGCCGTGAGGCGCAGTCTGCAGCTGCGTTATCCCATCCAAATGTCGTCAGCATCTATGATGTAGGACAAGAGGAAGATACGCATTATATCGTTATGGAATATATCGAAGGCAGCAATCTTAATGAAATTATTCAGGAGCGTGCGCCGCTGCAGGCGGATGAATCGGTTCGTATTGCCATTCAAATCTGCGATGCGCTGGGCCATGCCCATCAGAATCATATTATTCATCGCGATATTAAACCACATAATATTTTGATCGGTAAAAATGGCAGGGTCAAGGTAACCGATTTCGGTATTGCCCGTGCGGTTACTTCTTCTACAATTACCCAGACAGGCTCGGTGCTTGGCTCGGTCCATTATTTTTCTCCTGAGCATGCAAAAGGAGTAAGTACAGGCGAGAAATCCGACTTGTATTCGCTTGGCATTGTGCTCTATCAGATGCTGACCGGCAATTTGCCTTTTCTGGGAGAAAGCCCAATCAGCGTCGCTTTGAAGCATTTGCAGGAAACATTTGAGGAGCCGCGCGTTGTAAACCCTCATATTCCGCAAAGTGTGGAAAACGTCATTTTACGGGCGATGCGCAAAAATCCGGGGGAACGTTACCATTCGGCTCAGGAAATGCTGAACGATCTGGAAACCTGCCTCGCCCCTAATCGAAGGAATGAGGAGAAGGTTTCATTTGCCCATGTGAATGATCTGGATGAGACCCGTGTCATGCCAGCCATTCGCGGCAGTGATATCCGTCCCATTCGCCAGAGCGAGTCAAGCTTTGAGAAGGCGGAGGTTTCTTCGGGACAGACGGGCCGGCAGGGAGATAAAGAAGTTCTGAATAAGAAAGCAAAAGGCTGGAAGCGACCGACGATAATCGTGGCAAGCACGCTGGTTGTCCTGGCATTCATAATATGGGGATTCGTGACATTGCTTGACCGGCTGGATGTAGCGGAAGTGAATGTGCCGTACGTTGTCGGCCTCGATTTGGAGCAGGCGACGGCAAAGCTTGATGAATTTGGGCTGAAGGTGCAGGAACCGACGATACGGGAGTTCCGCGACGATATACCGATTAATCAGGTATTCGAGCAGACGAAGAAAAATATGCGCGTCAAGCAGGGCTCGTTCATACAGCTATCTGTGAGTGATGGGCCGATGCTGAAGAAGCTTGGCGATTACCGGGGCAAGACGCTGCAGGCGGTTAAGGATGAGCTTTCGGCGCTTGGCATCAATCCGGATACGCAAATCGATGTTGAAGAAGTATTCAGCGAGCAGGAAGTGGATACGGTTGTGACACAACAGCCGGAGCCGGGAACGGATTTTGATCCGAATACAGTGAAATTCCAGTTTATGGTCAGCAAAGGCATGGAAACGATTAAAATGCCGAATTTGATTGGCAAAACAGTAGCTGAGGCTAAAGATATGGTGAAGGCAAATGGGCTGACGCTTTCAGACGATGATATTTTGTATGAGCCGAGCTATGTGCAAGCCAAGGGCCTCGTGCTCAATCAATATCCATACAAGCCAAATGACCTTGTTCCGAAAGACGCAAAAATCTCCATTCGAGTCAGCTCAGGTCCTTCTGCGGAAGCGAAAGAGCATCAGTTCAATGTTGTCATTTCGCCAGCGAAGGCTGGAAAAACGAGCGAAATCCGCATCGTCTACACCGACTCTAGAGGACAGAATATTGAATGGGGCAGAAACCAAATTCAAGATACCCAGACGTTCCCCGTAACCGTTGTCCTGGCACCGAACACTGAGGCCATGATTACGATTTATCGGGACAGTCAGTTTGTCGATACGAAATCCGTCACTTACGATCAACTGGCGCAAAGCAGCAGTTCATCTACCGTCACGGTGCCGGGCGAAGATGAACAGGTGACAACGCCTGTTACAGAAGAGCCTACCGTATCGGAATCGCCAGCTCCTGAACCGACAGTGGAGCCGGATCAATCGGAGGTTAACGACAGCGATGACCAAGGAAGCGAACAGGGAGAAGCGGAAGGAAAAGGCAAAGGAAAAGGAAAAGATGAGCAGCAGCCATAATCACGCATCTCTTGAGCTTCGCGGACGCATTGTGAAGGCGCTCAGCGGATATTATTACGTATTGCCTGATGATGCTGAATCTCAGGATGCAACGGTACAATGCCGCGGGCGCGGTGTTTTGAAAAACAAAGGCATTACGCCATTAGTCGGTGACGAAGTTGTGTATAGCCTTACGGAGAACGGCGAGGGAACGGTAGAGCGGGTATTACCTCGCTCTTCCGAGCTTATACGCCCCCCGGTAGCCAATATTGACGTGGCGATGCTGGTTTTTTCCGTAACGGAACCAGCGCTCAATTTAACGCTGCTGGATAAGTTTCTTGTGCATATTGAGCATGCGGAAATTGAAGCGGTGCTTTGCCTCAGCAAGCAGGATTTGGAGCATGATGGCGAGGAGACAGAAGCGGCGGCTGAAGCTGCCGCTTCTGTCAACCGCATTTATTCGGCTATTGGCTACGAGATATATGGGACAAGCGCAAGAATAGGCAAGGGCATTGAGGAGCTTCAGCAGCGGCTGCAAGGGCATCTGGCGGTTTTTGCCGGGCAATCAGGCGTAGGTAAATCTTCGCTGCTTAATGCAATTGTTCCTGGACTGCAGCTTGAGACGAATGCGATCAGCAACCGCCTTGGACGCGGCAAGCATACGACGAGGCATGTGGAGCTGATTGAAATTGGCGGGGGTTATGTAGCCGATACGCCTGGCTTTAGCCAGCTCGATTTCACCGAGCTTGGCATTGAAGATTTAGGCTACTGTTTTCGGGAAATTCGCGCGTTGTCTCCGGACTGCAAATTCCGTGGCTGCACGCATGTGCAGGAGCCGGGCTGCGCCGTCCTTGCTGCTTTGGCAGAAGGGAAAATAGAACCAAGCCGCCATGAAAATTACTTGCAGTTCTTAAATGAAATGAAAGATAAAAAACGGAGGTACTGATAAACCCATGACTATAATAGCACCCTCTATTTTATCGGCTGATTTCAGCCGGCTCGGAGAAGAAATTTCAGGTATTGAGCAGGCAGGAGCGGACTGGATTCATGTAGACGTCATGGATGGGCAGTTCGTGCCGAACTTAACCTTTGGCCCTCCGGTCATTGCGGCTGTAAGACCAGCAACGAAGCTTCCTTTTGATGTGCATCTGATGATCGAGCGTCCGGAATTGTCAATCGCGCATTACGCAGCTGCTGGTGCTGATCGGATTACGGTACATGCAGAAGCATGTGTGCACTTGCACCGTACGATTTATCAAATTAAGGAGCTGGGACTTCCGGCAGGTGTAGCCATCAATCCAGGAACTCCGGTATCTGTGCTGGAATCTGTGCTGGGCGATGTGGATCTCATACTGGTTATGACGGTAAATCCGGGCTTTGGCGGACAGAAGTTTATCCCTTATTCGCTGAACAAGCTGCGTCAAATTCGCAGCATGCTTGTGGAGCGCGAGCTGCAGCATGTTCATGTGCAGGTGGATGGCGGCATCAATGAAGAAACGGCTAAGCTTGTGACAGAGGCGGGCGCGAATGTACTCGTTGCAGGCAATGCGGTATTTGCCCAAGCAGATCGCGCGGCTGCTATATCCCTTTTACGCTAGGCTGCATATCTTATATTAAGTTACATAATTGCTGCAAGGGTTGCGCGGTGAACAGGCTTGTATTTCGATGTGGGACGCTGGTGTCTGCTGCTCTAGCGGCACAGCGGTTTGCACTTGGGAGGCTGTAATGGAAGAATACGAGACATCTCGAGGGAAGACATGGCTGTGGGTGCTCCTATTTGCACTCGGCATAGGCTTGCTGCTTGCGGCTTTCTCCATTCTGACTGGGATGATCAAATACGTGTTTTCTTTGCTTGCTTTGTATTTGATTTTTCAGTTTTTCAAAAGAGTTGAGAAGCTATGGGCACGAATAACGGTTATCTTGCTTGGGCTATTGTTTTATTTCTTGGCCGTATTGGTTTATACGGCGATCCAGTTCATCAGCGAGAATCCGCCACCAATGGCGTGAGCATTGCGAAGATGGGCTTTCCACACTCGTTCATATGGAATAGGACAAAGGTAAAGCGCATAGGATGGTTACATGAACGCAGGTTCGTGTAGCCATTTTTTTGCGTGAAACATAGCATGTGTATGCGGGAAGAAAAAGCATGTAAGTCACCATTTCGATGAGCGTGTCTGAGGAGGGATGGGCATGAAATTTTACACGATCAAGCTGCCGAAATTTTTGGGCGGGTTCGTAAAGGCGATTTTGAATACCTTCCAAAAAAGTTAGTTCCTTTGCAGCCGCCTTCGAATGATCGTGGTTTATGTGAACAATAAAAAGCACCTGAGCCCAGGTGCTTTTTGTCTACCATACAGCATAAAGCTGCAGGAGATGAATTATACGCGAGTTACTTTACCGGATTTCAGAGCGCGCGCGCTAACATAAACACGTTTCGGTTTACCGTCAACTAGAATGCGAACTTTCTGAACGTTTACTCCCCAAGAACGACGGTTTTTGTTGTTAGCGTGGGAAACGTTATTGCCTGTACCAGGGCTTTTGCCTGTTAGAAAACATTTGCGGGACATGAGTACACCTCCTTCAAGTAGTGCTGAGCTAAAAGCGCATTGTTAGCATAAGCTGTCAGTTATTGCATAAGCAAAACCGCATCGTAGCCATAAGCTCCCGGTTCTGCGTGAGCAAAACCGCTTCATTGGCTTGAAAAAGCGTCGAAGAAGCCTGCACATAAACATACTTTGATATCGTATCATAGTTGTGGGGTCTGAGCAACTAAAACTGTTGTTTTTTATGGCGATTTGCCCGTGGTTGACACGAGCTGCCCTTCTATAACGGCACAGTTTATAGTACAATAATAAATAGTCAAAGATTTAGGTTGCATCTTCAGTAGCAATTGACTTTAAACGGGGTAATTCATCCTAGACGGCAAATAGCTGTGAATGATGGGATGAATGGGCTGCTTTCCGTTACGCCAGTTTTCTAACTTGCCTTAAAGACGCGATCTACACGATAAAGGAGTGAATTTCCATGCCACTTGCGCTCAGCACTGAACTTGGCCAAATTTTCATAACAGAGGAATGCATTGCCGTCATGGCAGGTTCCGCTGCGCTGGATTGTTATGGCCTTGTCGGGATGGCTTCACGCAAACAATTAAAGGACGGCATTGCCGAGCTTCTGGGCAGGGACAATCTAGCCCGCGGCGTTGAAGTTCGCAGAGAACAGGATAAACTTTATATTGATTTGTATATTATTGTGAGCTACGGCACGAAAATTTCAGAAGTAGCGCATAATATTCAGACGAAGGTGAAATATGTGATGAGTGATGTTATTGGTCTTAACGTGGACCAGGTCCATATATTTGTGCAGGATGTAAGGGTATCTACATAGCAGGAAGGGGAATTTTCATTGAGTAAGGGCTTCATTAACGGTTCCGATTTTACCGCCATGGCCGTACTGGGCGCTGAGTTGTTAAATCAAAATGTCGACAAGGTAAATGCGTTGAATGTTTTCCCTGTGCCTGATGGCGATACGGGAACGAATATGAATTTGACGATTGCCTCGGGCATTCGTGAGCTGCGCAGCAAGCCGTCCGACCATTTAGGCAAGACGACGGAAGTGTTGTCTAAAGGGCTTCTGATGGGGGCTAGAGGCAATTCCGGCGTTATTTTGTCACAGCTGTTCCGTGGTTTTTCGAAGGGACTTGTAAACGCCGAGCAAGCAGGCCCCCAGCAGATCGCAGCGGCTTTGCAGCACGGTGTTGATCTTGCTTATAAGGCTGTTGTGAAGCCGGTGGAAGGAACGATTTTGACGGTAGCGAAGGAAGCAGCGAAGCATGCGGTTGCTTATGCACGCCGTACGAATGATGTCACTGAGCTGATGAAAGAGGTTTACGAAAAAGCAAATGAAACGCTCCAGCGTACGCCGGATATGCTCCCTGTGCTTAAGCAGGTTGGCGTTGTAGATTCTGGTGGGCAAGGGCTAGTGCTTATTTATGAAGGGTTCGTGCGTTATTTAGTTGAAGGTGAAGGGGCCTATGAAAGCTATTCGCTGTTATCTGAAGCGGCACCCCCTGAAGAAGTAAGTGTCCCTACGGCACAACCTGCTTCAGCTCCACGTAAGGCGACGAATTTTGCTGCACAATCCCGTCTGGAGACGGCAGATATTGAATTTTTCTATGATATGGAGTTTTTTATTAATCGCAAGCCAGGGGGCAAAGCTGCGCCTTTTTTTGATGAATACGCTTTCAAGAAAGCGCTTGGCAAAGAGGGAGATTCCATTCTCGTCATAGCCGAGGATGATATCATTAAAGTTCATGTGCATTCCCGCAGGCCGGGTGATGTGCTGAATTTGGCGCTGCCATACGGCGAGCTGACGAACCTGCACATTCTGAATATGCGTGATCAGCATCGTGAGCTTCTAGAGGAAGAAGCAGCGATTCCGTCCTATGCGGTACTGCCTGATTATGCGCTGTCGGGAAGCATTTCCTCGCCAGAGCTGCTGGCGGGAACGTCGGGGGCGGCTGTGCCGCCTGGACAAGTTCATGAGCTGGCACCCTTCGGCATCATTGCCGTAGCGCTGGGCGAAGGCATTTCGAACATTTTTCTGGATAATGAAGTGGATATTGTGCTGTCCGGCGGGCAAACGATGAACCCAAGCACGGAAGATTTCGTCAAGGCCATTGAATCGCTAGTAGCGGATCATATTTACTTGCTGCCGAATAACGGCAATATCATTCTTGCTGCTGAACAGGCGGCGGAGCTTAGTGAACGCAACGTTACGGTTATTCCGACAAAAACGATTCCGCAAGGGCTTGCAGCGGTGCTTGCTTTCAAAGAGGATGAGACCGTTCAGCGCAATACGGATTGGATGAAAAATGCGGCGGAGCAAGTCGTATCCGGTCAAGTGACGCATGCGGTTCGCGACACGACAATCGATGGCGTGAGTATTCGCGAGGGTGATTTTATCGGCATTAAGGAGAAGGCCATTGTTGCGGCACATGCGGATCTGGCAGAGACTTGCCGTCTCCTCATTGCTGAGCTTATGGCCGGCGGCGGCGAGCTGATTACGGTGCTAACTGGAGCAGAGGCGAAGGCTGAAGATACGGAAGCGCTGGAAGCATGGGTGGCAGAGGCTTATCCGGATGCGGAGCTGGAAGTTCAAGAGGGCGGACAGCCGCTTTATCCCTATTTGTTCGCTGTGGAATAATGATGGGGCACTAATGAAATAGCAGCTGTTTATTCGGTACGAAAGGGGTGGCGAAGATGGGGAACATTCATATTATTACCGACAGCACTTCGGATATTCCGGATGAACGATGTGCAGAGCTTGGCATTCAGGTTATACCGCTAAAGGTGCTGTTTGGTGAAGAAACCTATTTGGATGGCGTGACGATTGGGAAGGAGCAGTTTTATGAAAAGCTGATTGCTTCGCCTGTTCTTCCGACAACCTCACAGCCGTCTCCGGCGGAGTTTCTTGATGTATATGAACGGATTTTGCAGGATGATCCGCAAGCAATTATTATTTCGATTCATCTGGCTTCTGTACTCAGCGGTACTTATCAGTCGGGTGTCATAGCCAAGTCGATGCTGGATGAGCAGGCGGACGTAACGGTTATTGACTCCAAGTCGGCTTCGTACGGCTTCGGAATCCAGGTGGTGACGGCGGCCCGAATGGCGCGGGAAGGTGCCTCCAAGGAAGCGATTTTGGCAGAAGTGACTCGCCTTCAAGAGCAGCTGGGCCTTTATTTTCTCGTTGGTTCGCTGGAGTTTCTCCAGAAGGGCGGCCGAATCGGCAAGGCTGCAGCATTGTTTGGATCGATTTTAAACATTAAACCGATTCTTTCGCTGGATCAGGAAGGGACGGTTCAGTCCGTGGACAAGGTGCGCGGTACGAAAAAAGCGATGCAGCGCATCATAGAAATGCTCGACAAGGATTTTGGCAATGATCGCGTCGGGGTAACGATTGGCTGGACGCATGGCGAGCAGACGGCGCAAGAGCTTGCGGCGCTGCTGAAAGATAAGCCGGGTGTGGCATTCATTGATTTTATAACGATTGGTGCGACGGTGGGCACTCATGTGGGGCCTGATACTTCGGCTGTATTTATGTATAAAGTGTGAGGAATGATTATGATGACGCTGGAGCAATATTCCGTCCGGCAAATTAAAGGCGTGAGCGCTCCGAAGGAGCAAGAGCTTCACGCCTTTGGCGTTCATACCGTTGCTGATTTGCTGGACTATTTTCCATTTCGTTATGAGGATTATCGCGTTCGCGCGCTATCGGATGTCAAGGACGGAGACAAAGCTACCGTGCAAGGAGTTGTACGGGGCATGCCTGTGCTGCAGCGCTACGGGAAAAATAAATCGCGGCTCACTTGTAAAATTGAGATCGACTTTTTGCTCGTTACGGCGGTATGGTTTAACCGCCATTTTCTAAGGGATCAGCTGACGCCTGGCCGTACCATTATTTTGACAGGCAAGTGGGAGCAGCATCGCCAGCAGATGACCGTCTCGGAGTCCGAGTTTCCGGAAGGGGCGGGTTCTGCCAAATCAGGGACGCTGCAGCCGGTGTATTCCGTCGGGGGGGCAATTACGCAGCCATGGATGCGCAAGACGATCAAGCAGGCTTTGCAGCAATATGGCGCGATGATCGAGGAGGTGCTGCCGTTTGAGCTTATGGAGCGGCATCGGCTCATTCCCCGCCGTGATGCGGTGCTGCACATTCACGAGCCGGGAGATATACGCGAGGGTCTCGAAGCGCGGCGGCGGATGGTGTATGAGGAGCTGTTTCTATTTCAGCTGAAATTGCAGGCCTACCGAATGCTCAGCCGCAAGCGGGGCGATGGCATCGCTCATTTAATTGAAGCGGAGACGATTAGGCAGTTTGCGGCTACGCTGCCGTTCGAGCTGACGGATGGGCAGAAGAAGGTCGTAAATGAACTATTGGTCGATATGCGCCAGCCTGCCAGCATGAATCGGCTGCTGCAAGGCGACGTCGGCTCGGGAAAAACGGTCGTTGCGGCCATTGCACTGTATGGCGCAGTGAAATCCGGCCATCAAGGCGCGCTGATGGTACCGACGGAAATATTGGCAGAGCAGCATATGCGTTCCTTGACGAAGCTGTTCGAGGGCATGGATGTGGAGGTGGGACTGCTGACGGGAAGCATGACGGAGCGTCGCCGCCGCGATGTATTTGCTGGCCTTCAGATGGGACTGATTGATATTGTCGTGGGTACGCATGCGCTCATTCAGGAGACGGTCTTTTTCCGCAGTCTCGGACTGGTTGTAGTGGACGAGCAGCATCGCTTTGGCGTTAATCAGCGCAGCGTGCTGCGGCGCAAAGGAATGAATCCCGATGTGCTGACGATGACGGCGACGCCGATTCCGCGAACGCTGGCGATTACCGCTTTCGGGGATATGGATGTATCGACGATTCGCGAGCGCCCGCATGGGCGCAAGCCGATTAAAACGTATTGGGTCAAGCATAGCATGATGGACCGCGTGCTTGGGTTTATTCGCCGTGAGGTAGGAGAGGGCAGACAAGCCTACATGATATGCCCGCTTATTGAGGAATCGGAGAAGCTGGATGTGCAAAATGCCATTGACCAGTATATGCAGGTTCAGCAAGCTTTTCCCGATCTGAAAATCGGCCTGCTGCATGGGCGCCTAAGCGCGGCGGAAAAAGAGCAGGTTATGAGCTCCTTCGGTGCGAACGAGCTGCATGTACTCGTGGCTACGACGGTTGTTGAGGTAGGCGTCGATGTTCCGAATGCGACGCTGATGATCGTCATGGATGCCGAGCGGTTCGGCTTGTCGCAGCTGCATCAGCTGCGGGGCCGGGTTGGCAGGGGCGCGCATCAATCGTATTGCGTGCTGGTTGCTGATCCGAAGTCGGAGACAGGGCGCGAGCGCATGAAGGTCATGACGGAAACGGATGACGGCTTTGAGGTGGCGCGCCGTGACCTCGAAATCCGGGGGCCAGGCGATTTTTTCGGAACGAAGCAAAGCGGCTTGCCAGAATTTCGTGTCGCGGACATGGCGGCGGACTTCGAAGTGCTGGAGATGGCGCGTGATGATGCGGCTGAGCTGTGCGCCCGCGACGATTTTTGGGATAATCCGGCTTATGCAAGAATGCAGGCGAAGCTGAATCGTGACCAACTTTTTCAAGGAGAACAGCTCGATTAGGCAATTTCCGGGAACCTTCGGCATATAGTTAAACGTGAAAACGGTATGCCGGATGGAGGTGTCTGGAACATTGAGCTACCAAAAGTACGGTATTCGCCCGCAATTGGTCGAACGTATTAAAGGCAAGCTGAAAAATCCGCTTTTGAAGGATCGCGTGCGCTTGCTGCTCGCTAACGTAACTAAATTCGACCTGCAGGATCGCGTCAAAGTCAGAAAGCTGGTGAAATCGACCGCCAGCATTTTGCAGGAGCCGCTTACGGATACGCAGGAGGAGCAGATCGTCGCTTTCGTTCTCGCCCAGAAGATCGACCCAAACAATACGTTTCACTTGCTCAAGCTTTGGGGCATGTTTCGCTGACCGTCTGCGGTCAGCTTTTTTTTAATATAAGAAGATATACGTTTTTTCTTATAACTGCGCTGCTATTGCCGTTCTTTTCCGGTCATACTATATCTCTAGGATAATCGTGACTTTTGGGATATGGCGTTCATGAAAAAGGATGGAGGAGAGCTCATGGGAGGCGCAAGCGGGAAGCTTGGGAGTAGTTTTCGAGCGTGGATTCGGCGTTGCATCCAACTGCCAGCGGACGCATGGCTGTATGCGGTTGGCAAGTGGCATAGCTTTGGCGAGTCGCAAAAAATGATTGCAGAAGCGCAGCCGCTTGTGATGCAGCCCGCATTAGTCGCTAAGCTCGCAGTCTCATGGACGCAGCTTGAGCAGGAGCAGGAAGCAGGCGGCTCCATAGCTAGCCCTGCTGTAAGCAGCGGTGCCGTTGCTGGGTCAGCCGATCATGCGCTGCTTGCGTCGATTCGAGCAGACGCCGTTCATTTGAATCGCAACAATGTGACGAGAACGGAAGCTTATTTGGCGTTATATGAACGCAGGCCCGAGCTGCACTGGGCGCTGCTGGCGCATTTGGTCTCGCGCAACGGCGGCTGGAATATGACAGATCTACAAGGGGAGTGGCTGCCATACCTGCTGGGCCGTTCCGCCCGCGAGGCCGTATTCCGCTTTTTAGAGCGCGCGAATGCGTTGATTTTTCAGGATGCTTATCCGCAACTGCTGCTGTATGAGGCAAGCTGCAGAGCTGGGCGTCCGTTGTTTCATTTGCTGCCGCAGCTTGGTGTTTCCCGCTTTATGGTACCGGTCTGGCAAACGTTTTGGAAGAGCGGTGATTCTGCCATTTTGACGGTTGCACTTATCGTGAATGAGCAAAATTACATTGAACAGCGAATTGTGCAGCAGCCCTTTTTCCGCAAGGAGGTGCTGAATACGCTGTTTTTTGGCTTGCAGTCATTATTGCAGCTTAATGCGGTTGTGTTTTGCTATCGCTCCAGGGGTGAAGAAATGAAGCTGGCGGGGCTCGTTTTGGAGAACTTCGACAATCTGAAAGAACGAATTGAGTTCGGCAAACGACTGTATGCCCTGCTTTTCGGTGTGCCGGAGGTGCATGGCGGCGCCTGTGCTTTCGCGCGGGCTTTCCGTCACACGGGTTCACGTGCGGATTATGCCCCTCATCTGTTTGCGGCGGTCAGGCGTGATCCGCCAAAGAAGCCTTACAGGGAGCGGCTATCGGGGAGACGTCTTGCGCCTGGTGCTGCTCCATTATTCAGCCCGGAGCTAAGCAGCGTCTGGCCGGATCGGGAGGTTGAGGCGCCTGAGCCTGGCGATTGGTTCCGACAGGCAGTACAGGTGCTTCCCTATTTTCAAAAGCTGCCGCTGCCGCATTCTTTTGAAATGACCAATGAATACAGCCTGCTGCTGAACAAAATTGAACTGGCTGTGCTGGCTTCGCAGCAGTGGAAGCCATAACCTGGCTTTTGGCATAGCTAGAGCGAGCTGAATACCAGCAACCTGGACGAAACGTTTGGACGTATGAGCGAATGGTTGAAAGGGAGGGGCTGATCCTATAAAATGGGGAAGAGGCGGCCGCGAATTCCACATCGGGAACACATAGGCAAGCTAAAGTATGGAGAGGCTGGTCTGCTTTTTTAATATGTAAGCGTTTTCTTTATTTGTTCATATGGACAAAAGCCTTGGAGCAAGCCATTTAGTTCATAGGGAAGGTACGGAAGGGCGGGTCAGCTTGAAAAAAATAAAAGTGAACTTATTGGCCAAATTTCTAATTTCATATGTGCTGGTGCTGCTGCTGCCGATTGTCAGCATTCTGCTCTACTACTATCCTTACTCGACCAAAGCGGCCACGGAGAAGGAAATGGAATGGAATGCCCATGTAACGGAGCAGTTCATGACCTCTCTTGATATTTTTACCCGTTATGTCTATGATTTGCCCTCGGAATTAATGCTCAACGGAGACATGAGGATGTACATGGCAATGGAAGACGATTATCGGCGTATCGTCATTGCCAATGAAATGCGCAAATATAATGCAACCGATGCATTCATTTATAATACGCTATTATACGTCAAAAATATCGGCTACCTGTTCGCCAAAACAGGCAGCGTCTACAGCGTTGAGGATTTTGAGAATCGTGGCGTCGGCTATTATTATGAATCGTGGCCTCATGACGAGATGTTTCAGGAGCTGGACAAGCTCACCATGCCTTCGGTCAGGCCGGCCGAAAATGTCATTGTTCCTGGCAACAATGACATCAGGATGCTGACCTTTATGCTGCCGATGCCGCTGGGCGGGGAGCATTCGCCGGCTTCGGTGCTCATTCTTGTGAAAGAGGAAACGATTATTCGCATGATGAATTCGGTATCCGAATCGTATAATGGCGAGTTTTATATTTTTGACCAGAAAGGAAATAAGCTGGTTGCATCCAAAGAAGCGGCATACAGCAGGGCGGACGATTTCCGCCAAATGGTTAAGCAGCTTGTCGCAGGCGAAGCAGGGTCAACCGTTCAGACGATTGACGGGAAATCATATATCGTCTCACACAATGTATCGGACAAAAATGGCTGGCAATATGTCAGCATGCTGCCTGTAACCGAATCTTTGCAGGATATTCGCTCCATCCAGTGGAATACGATACTTATTCTTCTGCTGATCCTAATGGTAGAAGGGATCGTTATTTATATTTCGATTCGCAAAAACTACCATCCGATCAAGCGGCTTGTAGGCTTTGCCACAGAGGTGTTCAAGCATAAGGGTAGAGGACCAGGCGGAATGAACGAAATCGATACGATTCGCTACGCCTTGGACGAGCTTTCCTTAACGAATACGAAGCTGGATGAACGGGTTCAGAGATCGCTGCCGATTTTGCGTGATAATGTGTTGTTTGAGCTCGTCAGTGGACACTATGCCACTTGGGACGCTTTTCATTCACAAGGGGCGGATTACGGGGTATTTAAAAACCGCGCTGCGGTAACGGTTGCTGTCCTCTCTTTTGATGCCAGCAAGGAGGATATGGAGGAAGTATCCGAATTTTTGCGGCAGGAGGAACAGCGACTTCCTGAAACATTTGCGGGTCATTTCTTCGCAAGCATTTACAACCAGGAATGGATATTTGTCTGCTCGCATCATGAGGGAGTCGCCGTCAAGACGTACTTGTCCAGCGTGCAGAGCAAACTGAAGGAGCAGTTGGGGCGAGAGGTGCTAATTGGCATCGGCTTGGCTGAGAGCGGGTTGTCGCCTGAAGGTGTGCATTTGTCCTATTTGCAAGCGGTACGTGCCGCTGAATATTTGCGTATTCGGCAGCAGGATGAGCTGCTGGCGTTTGGCGACATCGAGATTTCGCAAAATGGGATGGTTTCTTATTTTGCCGAGCTGCTGCAATCACTGGAGATGGCAATTCTCAAAAACGAGCCTAACGTCGTACAATCCGTGCTTGAGAAAATCATTGACTATCTCGTTAGCAGCGGCATGCCGCCGCATATGATTAGAACGGTTTATTCGAATACGATCAGCGTTATTTTGGGCGGGTTGCAAAGGTTTCGTCACGATGATGGCAATTTGCTCAGGCTTACGGATGCGGCCTTTCAGCACCGCTATACAATTGAGCAGATGGTGGGCATTATGCGAGAAAGCTGCAGCAAGCTGTGCGATATTATTCGCGAGACGCTGCCTGCTGCCCGTACCGCAACCCAGGAGGAAATTTTGGCCGTCATTGCGGAAAAGGGTTTTGACGCTAATTTTTCGCTGCAAATGTTCGCCGATCATTTCAGCATGTCGCAGTCGGGCTTCAGCTATCATTTCAAAAAAACAATCGGTCATAATTTTAAGGAATATATCGATAGGCTGCGCATTCAGAAGTCGATCCAATTGCTTCGCAGCACAGGAGGGACGCTGGATTCTATCGCCCAGCAGACAGGATATTCGAACACCTCAAGCTTTATTCGATCCTTCAAGAAAATGGTTGGAACTACCCCCGGCCAATACCGGGACTCCTACAAGTAAGCGTGACAAAGCTGCTGCTGTGCCGTTTGGGCATGGCGGCAGCTTTTTTTGAAATGCATTTCCAAATGGAGTTGTCTGGCGTAGACGCTTGTTTTAGGTAGAACGTACACTTTTTGAGCATATGCAATATTTCAAAAAGTGGATATGCTCATAATGAAATCGCTTACAAAATTATTTATAAAGCGTTTTCAAAAAGTGTTGATTGGTCAAAAACTGTTAGTATACAGGTTTGCAGCAGAACGGTTAGAGTAAGGGAGCCGAGAAGATGCAGGCAGCAGGCTTGCTCCTTGAGTAGCGAGTAAGCAGTATAAACGGGTCGGCAGATTAAATGAATATCGGGGGTAATGCGCATGAAGAAGCAGATCATTACGATGTTATCGGTGTTAGTGGTCGGGACGACACTCTTGACGGCATGTTCCGGCTCTAATGAAGGAAACGCAAGCGACCCGAACGGAAGTTCCGGGGAAAGCGGATCGAAGGTTAAGCTGACTGGCGTTGTCGTCAAGCATCCGCTAACGAAGCCGCTTGCCGAGATGGAATGGCTTCAGCAAATTGAGGAAGCGGCTGGCGTAGACATTCAGTGGCAAGAAATAACCGCAGATTGGGGGCAAAAGAAAGGAACGATGCTCGCCAGCGGCGATGTGCCGGATTTGTTCGTTGGCCCGAATGTTATTACAGATGCCGATTTTGCCCAATTCAATGGCTTATTTCAGGACATGAGCGAGCTGATTGAAGGAGCACCTAATGTTCAGAAAATGTTCGAAGAGAAGCCGGAGACCAAACAAATATCCACACAGCGCGATGGTCAAATTTATGGACTGGCAAAGTATCAGCGATTTTGGCCGGATACGGTTAACAGACAATACATTAATCAGACTTGGCTGGACAATCTTGGCCTAGATATGCCTACTACATGGGATGAGCTGTATGATGTGCTGGTAGCCTTCAAGGAGAAGGATGCAAACGGCAACGGAGATCCAAATGATGAAATTCCGATGGACTGGTCGGGCGGGATTGGCGGCTTCTTTAATCCTGCTGTGCTTCTAGGCGGTATGGGCATTACGCTGTCTTCCGATGTGAGCGGACAAGGCTACTTCGTTGAGGACGGCAAGGTGAAAAATTTCCTGACTGACGATCGCTACAAGGAACTAGTTATATTCCTGAACAAGCTGTACAAGGCTGGGCTTATTAACTCGGAGGTGTTCACTCACGATTATACGAAGCTGCAGGCTGTCGCTCGAGGGGAAGGCGATACGGCCAAGGTTGGCTTTACGTGGGGCTGGGTGGCCTCGGATCGGTTCGGGGAGCAGCTTGCTCCGCAGTATGCGTCGATGTCGCCGCTTAAATCCTCTTCCAGCTATTCGGGTCCGGTATCCTGGAGCTATGACAGCTATACGCTGAATTATGGCGCAAATAATATTGTGATGTCCGCCAAAACGAAAAACAAGGAAGCGGCCATGCGCTTCATTAATGAACTGTATAAGCCAGAGATTGGCATTCAAGTGCTGTTCGGCTCGATTGGCCCTAACATTGAGGACAAGGGCAATGGCTCTTATGCGGTGCTTCCACCAAAGGATACAAAGATGGACCCAGGCACCTGGAAATGGACGTCCACTTGGGCAGATAATGGCGCTTTCTATATTTCGGATACGATCGACTTGACGCTCGGCAAGGATATGCAGGAGGTGCTGACCCAGTCTGAGCCGCTTAAAGACGCACTTGCACAAGTAGATTCCCAGGTGGATATTTATCCGGGCACCTTTGTTAAATATACGAATGAAGACAACAATGCGATGAGCTTAAACAATACGAACGTAATGAACCTGGCTAATACGACGTTCGCCAAATGGGTTACGAAAGGCGGAATTGAGGCGGAATGGGATGCTTATGTGAAGGAAAGCCAGAAGGCTGGCCTTGATAAAAATGTTGAAATTATGCAGAAGTACTACGATGAATTCGTAAGCAAGCTGTAACGCAGGCTTACTCATGAAAGGAGGCACGGCGATGCGTTCCGTAATGAAGCTCGGCGCCGTCAAGCGTGACTATCAGCTGTGGCTGATGATTTTGCCGGCGCTTGCGACTATCTTTATTTTCAATTATATTCCGATGTATGGCGTACAGCTGGCCTTTCGCGATTACGATTTCAGCAAAGGATTGACCGGCGGAGAATGGAAGGGTCTATTCTACTTTCAGCAGTTTATCGAAAGCTATCTGTTCAGCGATCTGATGCGAAATACGTTTTTTATCAGTCTGGCTACGATTATAATCGGCTTTCCTGCTCCGATTATTCTCGCGCTGGTGCTGAATCAGATCCGCCGGAAATCGTTCAAAAATGTGATGCAGACGACCGTATATTTGCCTCATTTTATTTCGGTTATTGTGCTTGTTGGCATGTTGAACGTGCTGCTTTCCCCTGAGACGGGCATCGTCGGCCATTTAATGAAAGCGATTGGGCTGGGGCATATCAATTTGCTGGCCTCAAGCAATACCTTTATACCTACCTACGTTATTTCGGATATTTGGCAGCATTGCGGCTGGAACAGCATTATTTATTTGGCAGCACTTTCCAGCGTCGATCCCCAGCTCTATGATTCATCCAAAATAGACGGAGCAAGCCGCTGGCAGACGATTCGGTATATCGATTTTCCGGCGCTGATGCCAACGATCGTCATTTTGTTCATTTTAAGCATGGGAGGTATTTTGAGTACAGGCTTCGAAAAAATATTTCTGATGCAAAATGCCTTGAACTTGCCCGTATCCGAGGTTATTGCGACCTATGTCTACAAAATGGGAATCGTGTCCAACCAATTCAGCTATGCTTCAGCTATCGGCTTGTTTAATACGATCATTAATTTTATATTCCTGTATACGATGAACACCATCTCCAGACGCGTGTCCGACACAAGTCTGTTCTAGCCTACGGCGGAAGGAGGGAATACAATGGAGAAAATAAGCCCGCGTCTTGGCGGCGGTGAAATTCTGTTTAGAATGGTGCTGTTTACTATTTGTGCTCTTATTTTCCTGATGGTCGCTTACCCGCTCTACTTTATTATTATTGCGTCCGTAAGCGACTCGACACTCGTATCAACTGGTAAAGTGCTGTTGTTCCCAAAGGGAACGAGCCTCTTCGGCTACGGGGAGATTTTCAAGGATGAACGCATATGGACTGGCTATCGCAATACGCTTTTTTACACATCCGTTGGCACGTTAGTCAATTTGCTGTTCACGCTGCCTGCTGCCTACGTGCTGTCACGCAAGGAGTTTAAGGCGAGAAAATATATTATGTTTGCGTTTGTGTTTACGATGTTTTTCAATGGCGGCCTGATTCCGACTTATTTGCTGATGAAGGATCTGCATCTCACGAATACGCCTTGGGTATTTATCGTACCGTTTAGTGTTAATGTGTTTTATTTAATTATCGCTCGTACTTTTTTTGAATCGACGCTTCCTCCGGAGCTCTACGAGGCGGCTGCGATTGATGGCTGCTCGCATTTCGTCTATTTCGTCAAGGTGGCGCTGCCGTTGTCCAAAGCATTGATCTCCGTCATCGGATTGTATTATTTGGTCGGGCACTGGAATGATTTTTTCACTGCGCTTATTTACATTCGGGACAATGAGCTGAAGCCGCTGCAAATTATTCTCCGTGACATTTTATTGTCAAACCAAGTGTTTGCGAGCGGGGCTGGGACAGGCGGCGACTCAGGCGGCTACGCGCAAAAATACGCAGATCAGATTAAGTATGGCGTCATTATCGTGTCTACATTGCCGATTCTAGTACTGTATCCGTTTTTGCAGAAGTATTTTGAGAAGGGCGTTATGATTGGTTCGATCAAAGGATAAAAGCGGGGACCACCGTGGCAGACTACTGCTCGGTGGTCCTTTCTGATTGAACGATTCTATAGGCGTTCTGCTGAATATAATCGAGCTGGCATTGCTGGCTTCGCAGTCGTTTGCAAAATAATTTGAATTTTAAAAAGGGATTTATGCACTTTTGACCAATTAGTAAGGTAAGATGCTGTCCCTCGAACAATTCGGATAGCTCTTTGAGGATCGTTGCTAAAGATCTGGACTAAAGGAAGGTGAAGTATGGAAGACGTTCGAGTGCTCATCGCTGAGGATGAACGGGAAATTAGTGATTTATTAAAAAAATATTTAGAACGAGAATCATACAAGGTGGATGTTGCGGAAAATGGAGAAGAGGCTCTCTGCATGTTTGATAAAAACAGCTATAACCTTGTCATACTGGATCTCATGATGCCCAAGGTGGACGGTATAGAAGTATGCAGAAGACTCCGTAACAAAACCAATGTCCCCATTCTGATGCTCACGGCCAAGGACAATGAGGTTGAAAAGATTTTGGGCCTTAGTATAGGTGCGGATGATTATATCACTAAGCCGTTCAGTATTAACGAGGTTGTCGCTAGAGTGAAGGCGCTCATAAGGAGATTTTTAATTCTGGGCAGTGATGGACACAGCTATGAGAAAACAATGATCCGATTTAAGGGCATCTCGATCGACCTAAAAAAATATACGGTCAATATTGCCGGTGAAGAGATATCTCTAACTGCGAAAGAGTTTGAATTGTTAAAGTTTTTCATTTCCCATCCTGAACAGGTTTTTACGAAGACGCAGCTTTTTCGCAATGTGTGGGACAGCAACTACATAGAAGACGATAATACGGTGATGGTACATATCAGAAAGCTTCGTAAAAAAATAGAAGCGGATCCTTCTAATCCGCAGTTTATTCAAACGGTTTGGGGAATTGGATACAAATTTACAGGTGAAAAAGATGAATCATAATCGGTCTTTCTTTGTTCTTATCATTCAATCGATCGTCATCGCCGGGCTTTTGATTCTGGAATTCAATGACGATGCGTCCGGGGGACTCAGATGGACTTTATTCGCAGCGCTTTGCTTTACAAGCGCATTTCTTTTCTTCACTAGATTCCGTACTCGCACCAGACTAAAGCAAATGACGGCGGAGCTAAGACGAGCAACGAACGGGAATTTGAAGACGAGATTATTTGCCAAAGATGATGACGTGTGGAATGAAGTGATTTTTTCGATTAATGAATTATTGGAGCAGTTGGAAAACATTCAAATCGAGACGATCAAATCCCAAGCAGCAAGAAGAAGCCTGCTGTCCAATATTTCGCACGATATCAGGACCCCTCTTACGTCTATTATTGGCTATGTGAATGCCCTTAAAGATGATATCGCAATTTCGGAAGAGGAAAAACAGGAATACATTGAGATCATATCCAAAAAATCTAACGGGCTGAAGGAATTAATCGATGAAATATTTATGATAGCGAAGCTGGATGCGGACGAAATGCCTCATAAGCCGGTTTCTCTTGATTTGGCAGAAATGATTAGAGAGTCGCTAATCGCATTTTTACCTGAATTGAACAAAAATGAAATTGATCTGCATGTCAGTATTCCGGATGAAAAGTGCCTTATCCATGCAGATCATCTAAGCGTTATGCGAATCATAGGCAATATCATCAAGAATGCCATTTACTATGGGGGAGAAGGGAAAGTGATAGGGGTTGAGCTCACTCAAACCGCTCAAGAACACCAGCTGCTCATTTGGGATCGGGGACCTGGTATCTCAAAAGTGGATATTGCTAATGTGTTCGAGAGAATGTACCGGGCCGATCAAGCCAGAACGCTGATTAAAGGAGGCAGCGGCTTGGGTCTTGCCATTGCAAAAGCTCTTATAGAGAAAAACGGCGGTGCAATATGGGTGGAGAGTGAGCCGTGGCAAAAGACGGTTTTCGGGACATCATTTAAGAAACTGTTAAAGAATAGGTAAGAAGCAGTTAAATCTTTCTTTTTATAATGGTTTATAGCTTATAGAAGGAGGGCCGCATTTTGAGTGTTGTTATTAAAACCACTGATTTGACGAAGATTTATGGTAATCAGAAATCGGTGGATCTTATGAATATGACAGTGAAGCAAGGCGAAATTTATGGTTTTCTTGGTCGTAATGGCGCAGGCAAGACAACCACAATCCGCATGCTGGTCGGGTTAATTAAACCTACCCATGGACAAATCGAAATTTTTGGCGAAAATTTGTTGAACAATCAAAAGGAAATTTTACGTCGGATCGGATCTATCGTTGAGGTTCCGGGTTTTTACGAAAACCTTACGGGCAAGGAAAATCTGCTGATTAACGCCAAAATCATGGGTATTCATAAGAAAAATGTTATTGAGGAAACCCTTGAAATGGTAGGGCTGCAGGATGAAACAAGGAAGCTGGTGGGGAAATATTCCTTGGGTATGAAGCAGCGTCTTGGTATTGCCAGAGCGCTTCTCCATTATCCTGAGCTGCTGATTCTGGATGAGCCTATGAATGGGCTGGACCCGATTGGCATTAAAGAAATGCGAAAGCTTATTAAAGCGCTGGCCGAAGAGAGAAAGATTACCATTCTGGTTTCTAGCCACATTTTAT
This sequence comes from Paenibacillus algorifonticola, assembly GCF_000971975.1. Classification (GTDB taxonomy): domain Bacteria; phylum Bacillota; class Bacilli; order Paenibacillales; family Paenibacillaceae; genus Pristimantibacillus; species Pristimantibacillus algorifonticola. The sequence goes on from NZ_LAQO01000002.1 coordinate 320,822, forward strand.
CAGAGATTGAGCAGGTGGCGGATCATATCGGAATTATTCACGAGGGGAAGCTTCTGGAAGAGATTTCGTTTGATCAGCTGCGGAAAATCAATCGAAAATACATGGAATTACAGGTGTCGAATGACAAAAAAGCAGCTATGCTGCTGGAGAAGCACTTCCATATTTATGATTATGAAGTACATGATGAAGGCCTCATCCGCGTATATTCTCATTTGGGGCAGCAGGGGCAGATCAATAAAGTATTTGTGCAGCATGAAATTGAAGTATCCAAGATCATGCTTAGCGAGGATAGACTGGAAGATTATTTTACGAATTTGGTAGGAGGCGGCACAATTGGTTGATTTGCTATATACGGAAATTTTGAAGCTTAAACGCTCCAAAATGTTTCTATTAAGCATGATTGGCGCTGCGGTAGCACCTTTTTTGGTAGTGGTCTCCACTTACATCCATATCAAGACGAAGGACCCAACGTTGTTTGTTCCTTTTGAGGAGCTATTTTTCGATTCCAATTTGTATACGGTTTTATTAGTTGGAGTTCCTTTGTATGGTGTAGTTACGGCATATCTTTTTAACAGGGAATATGCGGAAGATACTCTCAAAAACCTGTTAACGATCCCAGTATCCCGAACTAGCCTTATGTTGAGCAAGATGCTCCTCTTGTTCTTGTGGATTATGCTGCTGACCATACTTGCATGGGGGCTAACGCTGCTGCTCGGCATACTTGGCCAGTTCGAAGGGCTGAGCACTTTGCTGCTCGTGGAATCCTTGCGGAAATTTATAATCGCCGGAGCGTTTCTATTTATTTTATCAACCCCCATCATCCTGATCACCATCGTGCTGAAAAACTTTGTACCGACCATCGTTTTGACGATCGTCATCACACTGATCAATGTCATGAGCTCCAATTCTGAATATAAAGGGCTGGTGCCTTGGACAGCCGCATTTGACATTGCCAACGACACGCTTTTGCCAGTTTATCCACCGGAATATTCTTATATTGCCATTGGGGCTACTTCGATTGTTGGATTCATCGCTACTCTAGTTTACTTTAGGAAGGCGGATATTCACTAATGTACGAAATCATTTGCGCCATAATACTCGGCATCCTTGAAGGATTGACGGAATTTCTGCCTGTCTCGTCTACAGGTCACTTGATCTTGGCCGGTAATTTATTAGGCTTTGAAGGGGATAAGGCGACAACGTTCAAGATCGTGATTCAGTTGGGAGCCGTGATGGCTGTATTTATGCTTTATTGGAAAAGGTATATGGATATTCTAAAGGATTTGCTAACTTTTAATTTTTCGGCTAAAAACAAATTGAATGCGATTCACATGGTGATTGCCATGATTCCCGCTTTAATTGTTTATCTGATTTTTAAAGATGATATCAAATCGCATTTGTTCGGACCAGCTCCCGTCCTGATCGGTTTGATCGTCGGCGGCATCCTGATGATTATAGCCGCAAGGGCCAAACGAAAGGTAACCGCCGAGAATACGGACGACATTACTTACAAGCAAGCATTTGGTATTGGATTATTCCAATGTCTAGCGCTATGGCCCGGGTTCTCGAGATCAGGATCGACAATATCCGGCGGGCTGCTGCTTGGTACTAGCCAGAAAGCCGCTGCAGACTTTACTTTCATCATCGCAGTCCCAGTTATGCTTGGTGCAACGATATTGGACATGTACGATAGTCGTGAGTTATTAAACGGGGATACTCTTCTATTATTCCTGATTGGTTTCATTACTGCCTTTGTAGTAGCGATGATTGCCGTGGTCACATTCCTGAACCTGATCAAACGTCTGAGATTGGAGTGGTTTGCGTTTTATCGTTTTGCGCTTGCTGCGGTCTTTTTCATCTTTGTGATGTGAGGCATTTATATAGAGTTAAAGAAGAATCCATTTTGAATTTGGATTCTTCTTTTTGTTTCACTTCGTGTATTAACGTGTACATAATTCAATTCGTCCTTCCCGCACCTGTCACGGTTGTTACAAGGCCATCAACATAGCATCATAATGGACTTCCCTTAGTGGCCAAAGCGGTGAACGAACTGCTTGATCAGTTCGTTCAATGGTTCGGAGGCTTTCGTCGGAATCCGGTGATCGACGTTTTTAATGAAAACCAGTTCACTTTTCGGCAATCGTTGATGCAACATTTTGGCATAAGGATGAAAGTGTTTGTCTTTTACTCCGTAAACGAGCAGGACGGGAAGATAGATTTCCTGAAGCTGCGATGTACAGTTGTATTTCAAGCTGTTCTGGTAATACTGTTCCGCATTTTTGGCATTCCCTTTTTTCGCATCGTTGAATAATTTACGGAACAAAGAAAAATCTTTAGCTTGCGCCCAGGCATTGGAAAACGCGATCGTGCCGACTGCTCCGATTTTGGAGAAAGCAACGCCCAAAGATATTTTGTTTCTTAGCCGCCATTCATTCACTTCCGACATTCCGCCGATGACGATGCCTCCCCATGCCCGATCGGGATGAGTCAAGAGAAACTCAAGCACGATCGAACCCCCAGTAGAATATCCGCACAAGAAGACTTTATCGATGCTCAACCGGTCCATCAACTGTTTAATATCCTCAACGATTAAAGGATAAGTAACCGTTTGTTTGGAAGGCTGACTCTTACCATGTCCTCTGATGTCAAAAGCAATGGTTCGAAAATGTGGCGATAGCCCCTGGATTTGGTATGTGAAATTTAAGCTTGTTAGTACCGGAGGATGAATGAAGAGGATGGCCGTTCCTTTTCCGTGATCGATATAATGCATCGAGTATCCGTTTATGTTTGCGGTAGTCATCGTCACACACCTACTTCCTTTACAGTGATTTTGGTTTTACTGAAAAAAATAACTCATGATATAAAAAACATTTTCGGAATCGATTTATGACATTACAATCATAATTATGATCTATAAACAATCGAATATATTCTTCTTCATTACGAATATACTCCCCGTTGTCGTACCATTTCATAAACCTATTACATATCGGTTTTTTCTTGCATAAACATGGTTCCATAACGATAATCGTTCCGTTAGGCTTTAGAATTCTTTGAAATTCCTTCATGTAACTTGATATTTCGTCCGAAGAAACATGATGCAACACAGCGATAATAAGTATGTAATCGAACGAATCATTATCAAATGGGAATCTCTTACTTTCCAAAACCTGAAATGCATGGTGAGTATATAATCGCTTTGCATAATCAATTCGTTTGGCATCAGGGTCAATCCCAACATAATATAAAGGATGAAACATGGAGCAGTTCGCCCCAGTGCCGGAGCCGAAATCTAGTACAGTATGTCCATCAAATGTAAAATGGGATTGTACATGATCGTGAATATACTTTTTAGTAAACCATTTTGGACGGACAAACCAATGATAAAGTCTAGGCGAGAACGAAATATTAATGGGAATTCACCATCTTTCGGATTAAGTCACGAAAGATAATTTAACCTATAAGATTGAAAAACATACATGCAAGTAAAACCTGATTTTTTCATAAAATTACCTTGAAACCAGCCATAACGAACCAGATGGCTGGTTTTCATTTGTATACGACTCAATTTTTTCCAATGCTCTATCTGGAATAATTTTTTATATGTAAGAAAAAGATAATGAGGGAAATTGTGTTTTTAAAGAAGGGAGTAAACCTATGAAAATAAATAATAAAATTGCCATTTTGCTAATGCTAAGTTTAAGTTTGCTGATCATCGGTTGCAGGGCGGACTCCAGCCGACAGATAGATCAACAAAGTGTCAAGTCCCCTATCACGGCAAATCAAAATGCCAAGCCTGTCATATTTATCTTGGTTGATTCTTTAATGGACAAGCCTTTGCAAGATGCGATTCAAGAAGGACGTGCACCCGCAATGCAATATCTCCTTAAAAACGGGCAATACTTCCCGCAGGTTGTGAGTTCATTTCCCACGATGTCGGTGACGGTCGACAGCACATTATTAACGGGAACGTATGCAGACCAACATCATGTGCCCGGACTTGTTTGGTACAGCGGCAAAGAGAAACGCATGATTTTCTACGGTAATGGTGCCAAAGAAGCGTTGAAGATAGATCAACTGCAAGTATTTAAGGACGCTATTTATCAGTTAAACCAAGTTCAATTGAACAAAAAAACGAAAACGATTCATGAAGAGTTGGCCGACAAAGGAAAAGAATCCGCTTCCATCAATGCTATTGTTTATAGAGGGAAAACGGAACATGCCTTAAAAGTGCCTCGCTTCATAACGTCCAGCAACCGTGTGCCAGAACAATTGATAATAACAGGACCTAAATGGTTTTCCTATGCAGCTCTTGCACAACTGGATCCGAAGAATAGCTGGAATACTCTTTTGTGGAAAAAATACGGGATGAATAACGAGTTTTCCGCTCAAGACACTGCTTTTCTGATTAATCAAAAAAAACTTCCAAACGTAACCATCGCCTACTTTCCGGAGAATGATCATTCGGTGCATAAAAAGGGCCCAACTCAGTTGGATGGAATTGAAAAAGCGGATCAAGCGCTGCAAGTCGTGCTTAACGCATACGGTTCGTGGGAGCAGGCTGTAAAAAATGCTATATGGATCGTTATGGGTGACAGTGCGCAAAGCGCTGTTTATGAGGATCGGCAGGCAGCAACTGTTGAAATGAAGCCGCTTTTGAACGATTACCACATAGCAAAATTAAATCAACCTGTAAGAACCGAGGATCAAATTGTGATTTCTACTAATGAACGGATGGCTTATGTCTATGCGATTGATGCAAAAGTGGAGTTATCCGACGTCGTGAAGCTTTTGCAAAATGAGGACAAACTCGATATCATTGCAATGAAAGACGATAAAAATATCCGTGTTACATCGGGGAAAAATGGTAACACTTTTTCTTATCGTCCCGGTGGGAACCTCAGCGATGAATATGGGCAGTCGTGGACATTATCGGGCGAACCGGGAGGCCTTGTGGATATTACGATAAATAACAACCGGATCAAGTATGGAATATATCCTGACGTTTTGGCGAGGTTATACGGGGCAATGCATTCTCATGAAGGAAGATACGTTGTCGTCACGGTCCAACCCGGATATGAACTCGTCAGTGAAAGTTCCCCTACCCACATCGGAGGGGGAGCTCATGGTTCGCTGCATGAAAAAGATTCCCTTGTCCCATTAATTATTTCTGGAACGAATACACGGCCAAAAACACTGCGTATCGTTGATATCAAAGACTGGATTCTGCAATTGGTGAACGGGTAAGTTTTAAACTAATAAAACATAGCACCAATAATATTTTCCGTGTTTATCCAAACAAAATCATTGCCTCGAGCGAGTCTGACGTTTTTTTGCTGCTGATCAATTTTGGTTACTACTCCTGTTAATTCCGAATTGTCAAATTCTCCGAATAAAACCAAAGTAACCTCCTTCCTGAACAGCATTGATTCAGCGATGATGCTGGATAGCCGTTCCGTTTCTTGATCATCTAATTGTGGACGTGAGTTCTTTCGCAAATTCTGCTGGTACAGGATGTAAGCTTCCTTGTGTTCCGGAAGCATCATTCGGCTAGATTCCCAGAGCCCGTTCTTTTCCAATTTTTTGCTCATTTGTAGTGCCCCCCGATTTTTATGGACCTATCCGCTGCTTGCCCTGCGGCAGTAAGGGATGAAGCTCTTACAATGGCGGTGCTTCCGTATCGATTTTTGATGCTGTCGGTCACTTTCTCCAGCGTTCTAAGCTTGATCTGATCCTCAAAGAGGGTGAGCTGATAGTTTTGATCGTCCATGAGCTGGCTGATGGTCACACCGACCCGGCGTACAGGCATGCCATCCCAAAATTTATAAAACAGCTGCTTCACCGCTTCAAAAACCGTTTTGGTATGGTTAGTGGGATCCAGCAACTTCATTTGGCGCGAAAATCCGGTGGGCGCTTCATAGGGGCTGCACATGCAGTTGACCGTGACGACATGGCCCATATAATTTTTGCGGCGGCAATCACGGCAAACTTCCTCGGTCAGCTCAAGCAAAACGGTATCTACCTCCCATGGCTCCATATAATCTCTTGGCAAAGTCATCATATGGCCAACCGATTTTGGCGGGGTGTTGAAGGTTTCAGGTGTAACCGGGCTGTCATCGATGCCGTTGGCCGTTCGCCACAGCACCTCGGCATGAATATCGGATTGCTTGCCAAAGCGAAAGCGAAGCTGATCCTTGAGACGCGGAAGCGGCGTTCTGGCAATATCGCCTATTGTATGCATGCCAAGACGAGTGAAATGGGTGGTCATGCGTGAGCCGACCCCAAACATTTTATGGACCGGCTGCGGCCACAGCAAAGCTTCGACTTCTGTTTTAGGGAGGGTAAAGATGCCATCCTTATTCTTTTTTGCCCAGATGTCTGTGGCCATTTTAGCAAGCATTTTATTGGAGCTTATGCCCACCCTTATCCATACGCCTGTTTGCAGGAGAACCTTCTGTTGAAGGGCTTTGGCTATCGTAACAGGGTCTCCGAAAAGAGGGATGCTTGCCGTAATGTCCAGAAACTGCTCATCAATGCTAAAGATTTCAACAAGGTTTGTAAATTCCTCATAAATGCCCGTGATCATCATAGAGGCATTAATATAATGCTGCATGCGGGGACGCAGGACGACGAGCTCCGGACATTTATTTAAAGCGATGCCGAGCCGTTCGGCTGTCGTTATGCCATATTGCTTGGCAATGGGGCAAGCCGCTAAAATAATGCCTGATCGGCGCTCAACGGAGCCAGCCACAACAACGGGTTTATTTTTACACTCCGGATGGCTGGCTTTTTCAATACTTGCGTAAAAACTTTGACAATCTGCGAGCAATATAACCCTTTCAGCTGTTTCCCTCATTCCAACCGCCTCCGCATATTCATCAGCATGGTCATTAGCTCGGCTTTAACTAAACTTCTAAGCATGGTGAAATGGTGGATATAACCGCGAACTTTATATTCAACATGGACCCCTCGCGCATTCATCTCGGTGTTTAACGCTTTAATATTCCGTTCTTTCATTTTTTTCTTAATGCTTTGCCATTCAAGATAGATGCTTCGTTCTATTTCATTTAGGTAAAAAAGGATATGGTTATAAATGATTTTATTTCGATGCATTTTCAATTCGTTGATGTCTCTGGCTAACATATCGAGAAGGATCGGCAGCAAGGTATGCTTTTTAATGATTTGCAGATCCTCTTCCGTTTCGATTATTGAATGGACACTCATAGCTACACCACCATGACGCGAACGTTTATTCGTATTCTGTATTATATACCGAATGTATGTTCTCTATGCAAGGTTTCGCAGGCAGGTAATTTCGACCAGCTTGGGTTCTGCTTCAGGAAGTGACAGGGGCTAGCGTTTTATGGGGGCGGTTATAATAATGAGGCTTGTCCAATAAAGCAGAAGATGCGATGATAAATAAATCACATGCTTACATAAGGAGTTAAAACAAAATGAAACAGGCATCACTGCTGCAAGACAAAAAACAACGCAAATTGCTGTTCAGCGCCGGGCTCAGCTGGATGTTCGATGCGATGGACGTCGGTATGCTGTCCTTTATCGTGGCTGCGTTAAGCGTAGAATGGGGGCTTGGCACCGAGCAGATCGGACAGCTGACCGCGATTAATTCCATCGGCATGGCGGTTGGGGCGGCAGCGGCGGGTGCGCTTGCGGACCGTTACGGACGCCGGACGATATTGCTGTGGACGCTGCTCATTTTCTCGGCGGCGAGCGGCTTGTCGGCGCTGGCGGGCACCTTTACCGTGCTGTGCCTCTTGCGTTTCGCTGGCGGCTTTGGACTTGGCGGCGAGCTGCCCGTCGCTTCGACGCTCGTGTCCGAGTCGGTTCCCGTGAAGGATAGAGGGAGAGCGATCGTGCTTCTGGAAAGCTTCTGGGCAGGCGGCTGGATTGTCGCTGCGCTTGTCTCGTATTTTGTTATTCCGGCCTATGGCTGGCGAGCGGCGTTTATTATTGGAGCGGTTCCAGCGCTGTATGCGCTGTATCTGCGCAGAGCAATCGAAGATTCACCGCGTTATGTGGCGCAAAAGGGGAACGTTTTGCCGCTGCGCCAGCGGCTGGCGGCGATTTGGTCGCCGAAGCATCGCCGCTCAACGATCATGCTGTGGCTGCTGTGGCTAACGGTCGTCTTCTCGTATTACGGCATGTTTCTCTGGCTGCCGACCGTCATGGTGCTGAAAGGCTTCGGACTGGTCAAAAGCTTTCAATATGTGCTGCTCATTACACTTGCGCAGCTTCCGGGCTATTTTACAGCGGCGTATTTCATCGAGAAGCTGGGACGCAAATTTGTGCTGGTCACCTATTTGCTGCTGACGGCGCTAAGTGCCATCTGGTTCGGCAGCGCAACAACAGAAGGCATGCTGCTTGCTGCCGGCGCTTGCCTGTCCTTTTTTAATCTGGGCGCTTGGGGAGCGATGTACGCTTACACGCCGGAGCAATATCCGACGGCGGTTCGCGCGACTGGAGCAGGCTTTGCCGCTTCCTTCGGCCGGATCGGCGGCATTATCGGCCCTTACATGGTTGGGATGCTCGTGGCAGGAGGCACATCGATTCAAACGGTGTTCATCATTTTCTTTGTGGCGATCGTATGCGGTGCACTCGCGGTTGCTTTTCTGGGTAAAGAAACAAAAGGGATCGATCCCGACCGTTAAGCGGGCAAGCTTGTCATAATAGAGGGAGCGGGGCGAGAAAGAGCAGGAAACGCGCCGTTCTCTAAACGAAAAAAAAGCCCCTCTCCTGAGCAAAAGCAGTTTCGGCAAGCCGAACGCTGCTCAATCAAGGAGAGGGGTTCTTCTTTTGGAAAATATACAGCAAGATGCAGGATTTAGCGCACGCAGCTGTTATCTGAGCGGCGCGAAATGCTTTACTTGCTCCAAAATGCCTTCGATTTCTTGAACCACATCTGCCGAAAGCTCCAGCTCGACAGCTTTGACGTTTTCGACGATTTGCTGCGGACGGCTCGCGCCAATTAGCGCGGAGCTGATGCCCGGCAAGCGCAGCACCCATGCCAGCGCGAGCTGGGAAATGGAGACGCCAAGCTGGCTAGCCAGCCCGTCAAGCTGTTCTACGCAGTCAAGGACATCGTCCCGCAAATAGCTTTTCAGCACATGGTTGATCGAATCATTGGCAGCGCGGCTATCTGTAGGCAATTGCTGGCCTTTTCTGTATTTTCCGGTCAGGATGCCTTGTGCCAGCGGTGAAAAGACGATCTGGCCAATGCCTTCCCGCTCGCTGACAGGGATGACCTCCTGCTCAATATATCGCTCAAACATATTGTAGATCGGCTGGTTGGAAATAAGCGGCCGCAAATTCAGCCGCTTCGCAATGCTGGTCGCATCAGCAATTTGAGCGGCGCTCCATTCGCTGACAGCGGAATACAAAATTTTGCCCTGTGCGGTCAAATCGTCCAGCGCCCGCAGCGTCTCTTCCAGCGGAGCATTCTGATCATAGCGATGGCAAAAATAAATATCAATATAGTCCGTGCCGAGACGTTTCAAGCTGGCATCGCACTGCTCCATAATATGCTTGCGCGATAAACCGCCGTCATTGGGGCCATCGCCCATATTGAAAAAGACCTTGGTCGAAAGCACGTAGCTGGAGCGCTCAAAGGGCCGCAGGGCAGCACCGAGCGCCCGCTCGCCTTCGCCGCGGTTATAGGCATTGGAAGTGTCGAAAAAATTGATGCCGCTTTCAAAGGCTTGCTGAATGCAAGCGTCAGCCGCTTGCTGCTCGGTAGCTGTGCCGTAGGTGAGCCAGCTTCCAAGACCGATTTCGCTTACTTTAATGCCGCTTGAACCAACGCGTCTGTATTTCATACCCTGATTCCTCCGCTTTCATTGAAAAAGTAAATGCTCGTCCCTAGCCGCAGCCGTTATTGCTCCAGTGATTTTTGCGTAAAGATAGCCATGTACGTTACTTCGTCCGATACGGGGCAGAGGAGATGCTCCTCCAGCGAATTGAAATAAAGCGTATCCCCCGGATGCAGCGAATATTCAGTCGCACCAACCTTATACGTCATCTCGCCGCTGATCATATAAATAAATTCCTCGCCCTCATGGGAGAAGCCGTGCGGCTTGACCTCGCCTTTGCGAGCCGTAATCAAATAAGGCTGGACCAGCTTGTCTCTGCGCTCGCTGGCAAACGCGTAGAAGGAGTACCCTCTGTCCGTTCGGAGCCAGCTGTCTTTATCGCTGTACTGCCGACTGGAATTGAACACGGTCGCATTCGAACTCTGCTCTTCAATCAGGTCGGACACTCGGACGCCTAAAGCTCCGGCAATCTTCATGAGTGTCGCCACCGGAGGAGCGGAAAGGTCGTTTTCAATTTTGGACAGGAGACTCTTCGTAAAGCCGCACTGTTTTGCGATTTCTTCCTGCGTCCGCTTCTGCTCCATGCGGATCAGCCGGATTCTTTTGCCGAGGCTCATCAGTCACACACCTTTATTTGTCATACTTGTCCTCTATCGTATCATAAAAGGACCGAGTTGAAAATGATTCAATAAAGTTGTTGATAATTCAACTTAGTTGAATTAAAATAAACCTGCAATCACCTTGAGCTAAGTGCTTGAAGTGTTGAGGTGCCGAAGCATTGAAGCGCTGAAGCATGGAAGGCAACACGAAACAAGGAGGGACAGGATGGTCAAAGCGGCGGATTTGAATGAGGAGCAGCATGTGCTGAATATGGGCTGGGGCAAAATATCGTGGTTGTACGGCCAAGAAATCGATCCTGCGGGCCAAATGACATTTGGGCAGGTATACATTCATGCAGGCCAGGAAAATGGACGCCATCGGCACCCGAACTGCGAGGAAATTATTTTTGTATTGTCGGGCGAATGCGATCATTCGCTGGGGGATGAAATGTATCATCTGAAGCCAGGCATGGCACTGCGCATTCCGCAGAATGTGCTTCATCATGCCAAGGTAACCAGTTGGGAGCCATGCCGGATGATCATTGCATATTCCGCAGTCGATCGGCAGACGGTGGGTGAATAGAGCGGCCATTCGAGCTTTGAATGACCTAGTACGAGCAGGCTAGTTCAAGCAGCAGGCAGAACGTAGAACGTAGGACGCAGGGAGGACGACAAGTGGGAATCCGGTATGCTTTTTCCCGGCCAACAGCGGGGGCAGCGGAAGAGGAAGCATTAATTCATGGCTATCAGACGGCAGGCTACGAAGGCTTGCAGCTCAAATGGAATCAATATATGCCTCACGTGCAGGAGCCGGAGCGGTTTATGGAACGTTGGGGACAGCCGCCGGGCCTCGCATCAGCGCTTATTACGGGAGGCACGCTGCTTAGCGACGATAGCAAGGAAGAGCTGCGCCGCATTTTCCGCTTTGGGAAGCAGGTGGGCACGGAGCTGATCGTCTACTGTCACAGCGTCCCAAGGACGGGGCTGGACAAGGAAGCTATCGCCGGCTTTGCACGGCTGTTCGCGGAGCTGGGCAAGGAGGCGCAAGCCAGCGGACTAAAGCTGTCGCTGCATCATCATTATGATCAGCCGGTCATGCACCGGGCGGATTTTGATATCTTTTTCAGCGAGCTGCGGCCGGAGGACGGGGTTGGACTGACGATCGATACGGCGCATCTGGTGAAGTCGGGCATTTCCGATGTGGCGGAGGTCATTCGCAGCTTTGCGCCATTTATCAATAATTTTCATATGAAGGATTTTGCGGCTGGCGAATATCGGATTTTAGGAGAGGGCTCGATTGATTTTCAGCCGATTATGGCGGAAGTGAAGCGCATAGGGTATGCGGGCTGGATGTCGGCGGATGAGGAAAGCGGCGGTGAGATAGTGACGGGCATGCAGCAATGCTTGCAGTTCATGAAATCGGGTGTTGGGGGAGTGTCGGAATGAAAAAATATAAAATTGGTTTTGTCGGCGCGGGGGCTGTCACGCGGCTGCATTTGAGGGGCTATGCCAATCATCAGGATCGCGTGGAGGTCGTTGCGCTTTGCGATCCAAGCGAAGCGGCCGTTCAAGAGCGGGCGGATGAGTTCGGCATTTCGGGAAGATACACCGACCTTGCGGAAATGCTGGCGCATAGCGGGCTTGATGCCGCAGTGGTCTGCACGCCTTCGACGATACGTGAGAGCATCATGCGGCCGCTGCTGGAAGCGGCAATTCCGGTATTTCTGGAAAAGCCTTTCGCCGACACGTTTGCCGAGGCGCAGCAAATAGCGGAGCTTGCCAAGCGGCTGAACGTCCCGGTATGCATCAATCAAAATTTTCGCAAGCATCATAAATTTGATTTCATTCGCGATTTGGTCAAGGCAGGCGCAATTGGCAAGCTGGAATCGATTCAATTTGATTCCTTGTTCTATCGGCAGGATGCGGGCTGGCGTATTCATACAGAGCGTCACGCCTTGTCCGTCATGGCGATTCATTGGTTTGACGGTATGCGCCGAATTGCGGATGCCCAGGCGGCTTCTATTTATTGCAGTGCCTACTCTTCGAAGGCGGTCGATTGTTTAGGGGAGACGGATGCGACCGTGCTGATGACGTTTGAGAACGGCGTGCGCGCCCATTTTACCCAAAGCTTCTCCAGTCCGTTTCATAAAAATGATCTCGTCGTGCTTGGCAGCGAAGGCGTGATCAGCACAACGTCCAATACGATCGGGCTGTATCGCCGCGACCCGAGCGGGGAGCCGAACTGGAACCCGCAGCCGGTACAGACATGGGAGCACGCGCTGCCGATTGAGGAGGCGATATTTGACGGCCTCAATCAGCTGCTCGTCTGGCTGGAGACGGGCGTAGAAGCCGAAAATAGCGCATTTGACAATTTGCATACGGTTTCACTGCTGGCTGGCGCGTACGAGTCGGCAAAGGGTAATCAGGTCGTTGCATTTCAGGAAGGGCTGCTAGGGTAGAGCTTGCAGCTGCAAAAATACATCTAGAGGAACTTTGTTGCAATTGTGGTCAGTAAAGATTGTGGCCAGTTAAGAAAAAATAAATAAGTCGCGGGGTTTTCGCAGCAGCGAAAACCCCGTGCCTTATTTTGCACGATAAGCTCTTTGAGCGTTGATTTGAAGAACCACCCATTTTGGCGGACACCAAATCCGCTATTTCCTCTAGCAAACGGTTGAGGAGATGCCTCGCGGACACAGAAGCCCCTAATGGACCCAAATCGCTATTTTGCCGAGATAATGAGACCGATAAGGGATTTCCTGTCCGCTTACACGCTTAAATCATAAAAAAAGCTAAAATAGTGGAACCTCAGTCCTCCAAAAAGGAGAGGTCCTATTAGAGATCCTATTCGCGCTGACTAAATACGGAGGCTAATCGCATTAAGACGAACATTTACAGCTCAAAATGCTGCTGGCGGTAATGGAGCGGGCTCATGCCGGTCCAGCGTTTGAATTGCCTGCTGAAATGCGACAGCTGGGAATAGCCCAGCCGCGCGCCGATTTCCTTCAGCGACAGCTCCGGCTGGCGAATGAGCACTTTAGCCTCCTGCAGCTTGAGCTCAGATAAAAACTGCCGTGGCGACATGCCATACACTTTGCGAAACACCTCTAGCCCATAGCCCGGGCTGATGCCCAGCGAGCGCATAATCTCTTCAATGGAAAAAGCGCTCTCCGCCACTGGCTCGCCTGGAAGCTTATGCGGGTCAAAGTTCCCCTTGATCGCCTCGGCAATCGCTTTGGCATATTGCACCGATGCTGGCGGCATAGCTGCCAGCTCCTCCTCCGGCAAACAGATCGTGCCGACTAACAGCCCAAACAGCTCAAACAAATCTGCTTGCAGCCGAAAACGATCCGCCGTCGTATAGCCGCCTCCCCGCCTAAGCATCGCAATCCATTGATTTAAAATAGGCAGCAGGCGCTCATGGTCGGCGCTTCCCGCGGGAAACAGCAAGCGGCCACTCCGAATCATTTCTTGGCGAAAAGCCGGATCGTCCACATTAAAGTGGGCGCAAAAATAAGCCATGCCCTCCTCCGAAACGCAGCGGCTCTTATGCTTAAAGCCGGGAGGAATAAGCAGAAAGTCGCCGGCCCTCAGCTGATATTTGCTTTCACCAATGACCGTTTCCTGCGCACCCTCCTGAATAAAAATCATTTCAAAGCCGATATGGGATTCCAGCGGCATCTGCCAATGCTTGTCTACACGCTGTTCATGCGCGCCGAAAAACTTAATGTTCCAGTCGATGGCAGGCAGAAAGCGCACATTTTGAATCCACGGCGAGAGTGTCACTTCATCATCCATAAGGCAGACCACCTTTGATTTGGGTAAATTTCACGTTGTTTGGACAATCGGAGATTTGTTCTATTTAATTTATACTAAGAGGGCAAGCTAAAGCAATAAGCAAAAGTGATGAAACGATAGGGGTTGTCGGTATGGGACAAACGGCAAAATGGTTTTCAAGCACACAAACAGCGAGCTGGACGGAGAAAAGCACGGAATCACGCACATTTTCACCGGCTCTATCTAATTTGGCGATAACTGAAAGCGCATACCAAACGGTGGAGGGCTTTGGCGGCTGCTTTAATGAGCTGGGCTTTGCGGCGCTCAGCCATTTGTCTGAGGAAGCACGCGCTGCGGTCATGCACGAGCTGTTCCATCCAGAAGGCGAGCAGCGCTTCAGCATTTGCCGCCTGCCTATCGGCGCAAGCGACTATGCGCTGGAATGGTACAGCTTGAACGAAACGGACGGCGACGTAGCGATGGAGCATTTTTCCATTGAACGCGACCGCAAGTATTTGATTCCTTATATAAAAGAAGCGCTGGCGCTCAATCCGCAGCTGAAGCTGTTCGCCTCGCCATGGAGCCCGCCTACCTGGATGAAGACGCCGAAGGCTTATAATTACGGAACGCTGCGCTGGGAGAAGGATATTCTGGAAGGCTATGCGCTGTATTTCGTCAAATTCGTTCAGGCTTACCAAGAGGAAGGCATTACGATCCATCAGGTCCATGTGCAAAATGAAGTGGTTGCCGATCAGAAGTTTCCTTCCTGCGTATGGACGGGTGAGCAGCTTAGAGAGTTCATTCGCGATTATTTAGGACCTGCCTTTGAACAGCATGGGCTGGATACCGAAATTTGGCTCGGAACGATTAATGCGCCTGACCCATGGTTAGAACTGATGAAAGGGACAACGAACGATTATGACGCTTATGCAGGCCTCGTGCTGAGCGACCCTGAAGCTTATAAATACATTAAAGGCGTTGGCTATCAGTGGGCAGGCAAATATGCGATTGCCCGGACGTCGCAGAGTTATCCGGAGCTGCGTTATATGCAGACGGAGAATGAATGCGGAGATGGCAAAAACACATGGGCTTATGCCAAATATGTGTTCCATCTGTACCAGCATTATTTCAGCAACGGCGTAAACAGCTACATTTACTGGAATATGGCGCTGGAGCCGAAAGGGCGCAGCACATGGGGCTGGGAGCAAAATGCAATGATCACAGTAGAACCGGATACGAAGCGGGCCATAAACAATCCGGAATATTACGTAATGAAGCATTTCAGCCATTTTGTTGCCCCAGGCTCGAAGCGCATTGGGCTGCAAGGTCCATGGAGTGGCCATGCCATAGCTTTCAAACGTGAAGACGGCTCGAGGGTCATTGTGATCATCAACCCTTACACGGATACAAGAGAGTTAAGGCTGTCCGATGGCGAAGCGGGGCATGTTTTCGAGCTGGAGCCGGAATCTTTTCACACGATTGTGCTTCCTTAAAATATAAGCATGTATAAGTTACACCCTTATAATGGGCTTATATTTCACCCTCGAAACGGTAGCTTTGCCGCCAGAGGACGGCGACAGCCGTTTACGCTTGATATAAAATATAATTTCGATGAACAAACGCCTTTGCGCCTAAGCATGGCGTTTGTTTTGTCGTTATTAAACATAGACAGCAGGGAGGGAAGACGAATGAAGCGATTGTCCAAAATATATCGCGCCGTGCTGCATCCGTTTCGCCGCAGCATTCGCAACAAGCTGATTTTGATTATGGTGCTCGTATCGGTACTGCCAATTGTAGCGGTGACTGCGCTTGCTGTGGACAATAATCGAAAGTCGATGGAGGCCGAGCTTATTGAGACGAATGTGTCCAATATGAAATGGACGAGCATTTATCTCGGGGAGCAGTTTTCACAAATGAACAGCCTCTTGTATTCTGTTCTCATAAATCCGAGCCTAAACGAGTATATTGCGAGCGAGGAGGAATCGGGCTCATCCAGCCAATTTGCCGCCCAGCGAAATATTGAAGACGCGCTGGCCTCGCTTTTATATTCAGGCAATTATTATCTTTCGGGCATTGACCTGTATTTGAACAGAAGCGGCAAGTTGTTCAAGATGAATGCGTCTCAAACCCAAATAAAAACGCTGGACCGCACACCTGCTCCTTATGAGGAGCTGTTCAGCCAGCATAAGGATTTTATGATCCGCAACAGCCCGGAAGGAGACCGCTTCCAGCTTATCCGCAGCATTAACCGATTTGAAAATCGTGAAATTCTCGGCGGCATTACGCTGGAGGTGCGCTGGGCGATTCTCGATCAGACGCTGTCGCTGCTCAATCCGGCTAAAGACCAGACGGTGCTTATTGCAGGACCGGACGGAGAAATTTTGTACCGGATGGGTAGTGAGGCGATTCCGCCCGAGGAGCTTGCAGCCATTGTGAAGGGTGGTGCAGCGCCTGGGTATGAGCGGCGCCAAAATGACTACGTTTTTTACAATACGATTGATCCGATGCAGATGAGGCTGATTAAAATTATTCCGCTGAGCGCCATTAACAAAAGCGCGCAAGCGACGATGCATTATGGGATATTGGTTGGAACGATAACGGTCGCTGCCGCCATTTTGATTGCGGTGCTGCTCGCTTGGCGGACGGCACGGCCGATTGTTATGCTTGCTCGCTCCATGCAAGGGCTGAGCCTTATCAGACAGGGAGATAAGCCGCTGAGTGGACGCATGGATGAAATTGGCTTGCTGGAGACAAAGCTTTATAATATGTCGCATCGCATCAGGGAGCATATTAAGAGCGAATACAGCATGAATTTAGAAAAAAAGACAGCGGAGCTCAAGGCGCTGCAAGCGCAGATCAATCCGCATTTTTTACAAAATACGCTGCAAATGATCGGCAGCATGCTCTTTTCCAAAAAGCCCGCCGAAAGCTACGAAACGATCCGCTCGCTCAGCGAAATGTTCCGTTATGTCATTCGCGAGCCGGATGCCCTTGCTTCACTGAGACAAGAGCTGGAGCATATGAACAATTACATGGTCATTCAGCAGCAGCGTTTTCAATCCCGATTGCAATATAGCCTAGAGGTGGACGAGCGGCTGCTGCAAAGCCGTATTCCGAAGCTGACGCTCCAGCCAGTCGTGGAAAATGCGTTTATGCATGGGCTTGATTCGCAGGCTGGAGGCTGGAAGCTGAGCGTAAAGGTCGCTCCATCCATCATCGCAGGAGCTGAAGACGGAGTTGGGGCAGGAGCCGGAGTAACCATTACAATCAGTGATAACGGGGTAGGGATAAGCGCGGAGCGGCTGAGGGAGGTTCGCCAAAGGCTCAGCTATGCGGATGGAGAGGTTTGGACACACGGAGAGCGGATTGGGCTGGGCAATGTAGCCTCCCGCTTACAAATGCATTTTGGCAAAGCATATGGACTGACGATTGACAGTGAAGCAGGAGTTGGCACGCGTATAGCCATTCATATACCGGGGGACATGCAAGGGGGAGAACTTCATGATTAAAGTGATGCTGGTAGACGATGAAAGCTGGGGAAGGGATATTGTCCGAACGTTCGGCCGTTGGGAGGAACATGGCATGGAGATCGTTGCCGAAGCGGAGGATGGAGAAGAGGCACTGCGGCTTGCAGAGGAGCAAAAGCCGCAGGTCATTATTACCGATATGCGGATGCCTGGCATGGATGGTGTCAAGCTGTTAAATGAGCTGCATGAACGCCTGCCTCATATCCAAATTGTCGTCATCAGCGGCTATGATGACTTCAAATATATGCAGCATGCGATTCGCTGCCAAGCTATAGATTATTTGTTGAAGCCGATTGATCCGAAGGAGCTGAACGCGGTACTGGCAAGATGTGCGGCGGGGCTCGCTGCGGCGGAAGAGAGCCGGCGCTTGCTAACGCTGGATCTCGAATGGCTGCTGTCGCTGACATCGATGAAGCAGCGGCTGCGTGCCCGGTTCAATGAGCTGGACCGCGAAGGTCTGCTTGAGCTTTTCGGAGAGCTGGCGAGCGATATGGAGAGCAGTGGCGCTGGCAAGCCGCAGCTGCTGGAGCGCGTCATCCAAGAGCTGCTGCTCATGCTTAAGGAGCTGCTGCTGGCTAATTCATTGGAGGCAAATGCGATGGATGGCGCAAGAGACGGGGCGGAGCTCGCCTCGTGCGCGAATGCAGCCGCTTATCTGGCTGCCCGTTATGAGGAGGCGCTGGAGCAGCTGATTCAGCAGCGAAAATTCAAGAAACGGCTTAATTTGGACGAGGTTAGGCAGTATATGGAGGCCCGGTTTGCCGAACCGATTTCACTGGAGCAGGTAGCTCGCGCTTTTTTCGTTAGCAAGGAGTACTTGAGTAAAACATTTAAACAGGAATACGGCTGCAATATGACCGATTATATTTTGCAGCTTCGCATGGAGAAGGCGCGGGAGTGGCTGCTCGATGAAAAATTACCGATTAAAACAGTCGCAGAAATGGCAGGCTATGAAGATGTAACGTATTTTTATCGCGTATTTAAAAAGCATTTCGGCATTGCTCCAGGGGAAATGCGGCGCGGCAGCGAGAATTGATGCGGTGGATTGGACAGGTTGGACAAATCGGACCACTTTTAAATTGGTTTAAAAATGTCCAAGCGAACAGTCTAATTCTGTCCAATTAAACGCTTTCATAAATCAGATACAATGAAAGCGTAAACAAACAAGCTTACGGGAGGTCATTACAGATGAAAAAGAAGCTTTGGAAATCAGCGCTAAGCGCGGCATTAATTACAACACTGCTGGCGGGCTGCGGATCAAACAGCGGTACGGCAACCGATAATGGCGGAGAGACGACAGGCGAAGGCGGCGCGAAAACGGTCAAGCTCAAAATGTTCATCGCTCAGCCAAGGCTCAAAGAAAGCTACGATAAATACATTGCGCAATTTGTAGCGAAGGAAAAAGCAGAGAAAAACATTGATGTTCAGGTTCAACTGGAAATGCCGACAGCGGACACGGCTCCGCAAATTTTGAAAACGAGACTAGCATCGAATGATGCTCCGGACGTTTTCGCCGTTCATGCGATCAATGAAATTCCTTCCTTTTACAAAGCTGGCTATTTGGAAGACTTGTCCGGACAACCTTTTGTCGACAAGCTGCTTGACAGCGTGAAGCCTTCCGTTACGACAACAGACGGTAAAATCGTTGCCGTACCTATGGAAACGCTGTCATGGGGATATATTTATAATAAAAAGATTTTTAAAGACCTCAGCTTGACGCCGCCGACCACTTTGACTGAAATGAAAGCGGTTATCGCGAAGCTGAAGGAAAATAACATAGCGCCATTCCTGCTGTCCTACAAGGAAGCATGGATTCCACAGCTGTTCCTGCCGCTGGCAGTAGGTGCTCTCTCGAATACGACAAATAAAGATTTTGTGGAAAAAATGAACAAGGATGAAGGCTCCTTCAGCGACATGAAATCAATGTTCGAGGTTATCGATCTGGTTAACCAGAACGGTACGGATAAAGCGATGGAGCTGGGCGGCGACGATGGTTCCGCGGCTTTTGCATCAGGCAAAGCGGCCATGTGGGTTCAAGGTCCATGGTTCGCAGAGTCGATTCTAAAAGCAAATGCCGATATGGATTTTGGCGTAGCTCCGCTGCCGATTAATGATGATCCTAATGCAACGATGATCAACCTGAGTACATCTACTTCACTCGTTGTTTCGAAAAACAGTGCGAACAAGGAAGTGGCACTGGACTTCGTCAACTACGTGCTGGATGACAAAGACTCCAATGCTTTTTACGAAGAGCTCAAATTTAATCCGGTTGCCAAAAATCATTCGTTCACCACATATCCTTGGGTAGAAGATGCAATGACTTACGTTAAAGAGGGCAAATCGTATTTGGATCCTTCCATTCCACAAGCGGTTAAGGACGAGTCAGGCAAAGCGCTGCAATCGTATTACGCTGGACAACTGTCGCAGGATGGTGTTATAGCGGCACTCGACAAGGCATGGAAATCGTTTAACAAAGTTAATAAATAAAGAAGGAATGGCGGCAGGGCGGATAAGGCGCGAGGCGTCTCCCACCCTGCTGGGGCCTTCCCATCATCATCTTAGGAGAGGTGAGCAACCGTGCCAATGAAGGGTGTTTTAAAAAGATATGTATCGCTGCTGGCCTTCGTCGCGCCTGCATTTATTTTGTACGCCATTTTTCTGCTGATCCCGACTATTGGCGGTATGTATTACAGCTTTACAGACTGGAATGGACTGAATACCAACTATCAATTTATCGGTCTCGACAATTTTGTGGAGGCGCTGAAGGACGACCCGGATTTTGTCCACTCGCTGCTATTCACATTAAAATATGTGCTGTACATGCTTGTGCTGCAAAATGTAATTGCGCTGCTGCTTGCTGTTCTCATTGAATCGCGGAGCAAAAGCAAAGGATTTTTCCGCACGATATTTTTCATGCCGAACATGATCAGTATTATTATTAGCGCCTTTATGTGGACGTTCGTGTTCACTCAAGTGCTGCCGCAGCTGGCGGAAAAAACAATGTTTACCTTCCTGGACCAATCCTGGGTAGGCGATCCTAAGTTTTCCTTCTATGCGATTCTGATCATCTCGCTCTGGAATGGCGTAGGCTACATGATGATTATTTATTTGGCTGGCTTGCAAGGAGTGCCGCAGAGCTTGATGGAAGCGGCCATTATTGATGGAGCGAATCCACTGCAGCGCTTTATGAAGGTTACGCTGCCGATGATTACACATGCGATTACGATTTGCTTCTTCTTGACGCTGAACGGCGCTTTTAAAGTGTTCGAGGTCGTATATGGCTTTACGGGCGGAGGTCCGGGCAGGTCGACGCAGGTTATTACGATGAATATTTATGAAGAGGCCTTTTCGAATAATTTCCGCTATGGCTATGCCAGTGCGAAATCGGTCATTTTATTCATTATCGTCTTGATTTTCACACTCATCCAAATTGCAGTCATGAAAAGAAAAGAGGTGGAGGCATGAGAAACAGAAGCGCGAGCTCGTTATTTATTACGCTGTTTCTTACGATCGGAGCCGCCATTTCCTTCTTCCCGATTTATATGGCCATTGCCAATTCATTTAAAACGCAGGGAGAAATGTTTCAATCCTTCGTAGCTTTGCCGTCTGCGCCGACCTTTGACAACTACGTGCAGGCTTTTCACAAAATCAATATGCTTAGCAGTACGCTGAATTCGGTCATTGTATCGGTGCTGGGCATCGGCGGCATCGTGTTCTGCGCGGCGCTAGCGGGCTATAAGCTGTCAAGGACACCAGGCAAGGCGAGCGCAGCGATCTTTTTCCTATTCGTCGCTTCGATGCTCGTGCCGTTTCACTCGATTATGATTCCGCTTACCCGCATGGCGAACAGCTTGTCTGTGCAGGGCACTACTTATGGCTTGGCACTCATTTACATTGGACTAGGCGTCAATATGGCCGTTTTTCTATACCACGGCTTCGTAAAATCGATTCCGCGCGAGCTGGAGGAAGCGGCTCATATGGACGGCTGCGGCGAGTTCCAGACGTTTTTCCGGATTATTTTTCCGCTGCTGCTGCCGATTACGGTGACGATTGCCATTCTCGATTTCCTCTGGATTTGGAATGACTTCCTGCTGCCGATGCTGATGCTGACGGATTCGGATCATTATACGCTCATCTTGTCCACAAACACATTGTTTGGCGAATACAACAAGGAATGGACACTCATCCTCGCATCGCTTGTACTGACGGCGATTCCTGTTATTATTATATATGCATTCTTCCAGCGCTTTATTATGGAGGGCATTACAGAAGGAGCAGTGAAGGGCTAATGGATAAATTATTATACGGGGTTGCTTATTACGATGAATATATGCCTTACGACAGACTGAATGAAGATATTCGCATGATGAAGGAAGCGGGCATTAACGTAGTCCGCATTGCCGAATCGACTTGGAGCACGCATGAGCCGCAAAATGGCGTATTCGATTTTAGCTCGGTAGACCGCGTGCTGGATGCCATGCATGAGGCGGGTATCCATGTTATCGTGGGAACGCCGACGTATGCGATTCCGACGTGGATGGTCAAGGAGCATCCAGATGTGCTTGCGGTAACAGCAGCGGGGCCAGGCAAATACGGCGCGCGTCAAATTATGGACATTACGCATCCGGTGTATTTGTTCCATGCTGAGCGGATCATTCGCAAGCTGATTGAGCGTGTCAGCAAGCATCCGGCGGTTATCGGCTATCAGACGGACAATGAGACAAAGCACTACGGCACGGCTGGGCCGAATGTGCAGCTGCGCTTCGTCAAATATATGCGTGATACTTACGAGACGCTGGATCGCGTCAACGAGCTGTTTGGCCTCGATTATTGGAGCAACCGCATTAACAGCTGGGAGGACTTCCCGTCCGTTGTCGGGACAATTAATGGCAGCTTAGGCGCAGAATTTGCCAAATTCCAACGTGGGCTGGTTAATGGGTTTCTTGCATGGCAGGTAGGCCTTGTCAATGAATACAAGCAGCCAGGGCAGTTCGTTACGCAAAACTTTGATTTTGAATGGCGCGGATATTCCTTTGGCGTGCAGCCTTCGGTCAACCATTTCGAAGCGGCGGTGCCATTCGATATTGCTGGCGTAGACATCTATCATCCGTCACAGGATGAGCTGACGGGTATTGAAATTTCCTTCGGCGGCGACATGACGCGTTCGCTGAAGGGCAGCAACTATTTGGTGCTGGAAACCCAGGCACAGGCATTCCCGCACTGGACGCCATATCCGGGGCAGCTGCGGCTGCAGGCATTCAGCCATGTGGCATCCGGAGCCGATATGGTCGCTTATTGGCACTGGCATTCCATTCACAATTCGTTCGAGACGTATTGGAAAGGGCTGCTCAGCCACGATTTTCTGCCGAATCCGGTTTATAACGAAGCAGGGACGATCGGACGGGATTTTGCCCGCCTGAGCGATGAACTGGTGCATTTGCGCAAGCAAAATGACGTTGCCGTTATGGTGAGCAACGAAGCGCTGACGGCGTTGGAGTGGTTCAAGCTGCCGGACGGCAAATTATACAACGATGTCGTGCGCTGGCTGTATGACGAGCTGTACAAAATGAACATCGGCTGCGATTTTATTACGCCAGCTTGCGAGAAGCTGGATGATTACAAGGTCGTTATTGTTCCGGCTTTGTATGCCGTGCCGGATGCGACGCTTGAGCGGCTAAATGCTTTTGTAGAGCAGGGCGGACATGCCGTTTATTCGTTCAAAAGCGGCTTTGCCGACGAGCGGATTAAAGTGCGGACCTCGCAGCAGCCGGGCATTATTGGCCAGGCGTGCGGCGTCGGCTACAGCCTGTTTATTGATCCGAAAAATGTCGGGCTGAAAGGTGCGGGGCTTACGGCAGCACCAGGAACCGTTACGAGCTGGATGGAGCTGCTGACGCCGCTTACCGATGAAGTTGAGGTGCTGGCGCATTACGACCATCCGCAGTGGGGCGAATATGCGGCCATTACCCGCAACCGCTACGGCAAAGGTACGGCAACGTACATCGGCTGCCTGACGGATGGAGCTTCGGCCCATGAGGTGCTGAAGGGCACCGTTCAAGAGGCGGGACTATGGGGAGAAGATCAGCAAGTCAGCTTCCCGATCATCGTGAAGCATGGGGTTAATCAGCAGGGGGCGCAGCTGCGCTACTATTTCAACTACTCGGCTGAGCCGGTCTCCTTCGTTTATCCGCATGCAGCGGGACAGGAATTGCTGGACGGATGTTCGATTAATCAAGGCGAGCAGCTTACGCTTGCACCATGGGGCGTGCAAATAATTAAAGCAGGCTAATTGGCAATAAATAAAGGAAAAGAAGGCGTGACGTTTACTTTCGCATTTGCGAAGGCGTCACGCCTTTGTATGGTTTAAACAGCAGTTCGAAAAATGCCATACTTTTTGTGAAAAATGGTGTTTTGCCCGATGCCGACATTCCTCTCGTATTCATAAGATAGTGGAATAGGATAGCCATTATCCAAATATGAGAGAATGCGGAGGGAGCCATGAATAAGGTCGCCTTCATTACAGGTGTCACAGGACAAGATGGCATGTATTTAACCGAGCTGTTATTGGCTAAAGGATACACTGTTCACGGTTTGAGACGGCGCAGCTCGCTGGCGAATACCGGGCGAATCGACCGGATTGTGGAGGAAGTGAATCGCGTAGAGCAGCGGCTGCATTTGCATTATGGCGATTTGACGGATTCGACGAACTTGGTGAGGCTGGTGCAGGCCATTCAGCCGGATGAAATTTATAATTTGGCGGCAATGAGCCATGTGCATGTCAGCTTTGATATGCCGGAATATACGGCGAATGCCGATGGCATCGGTACTTTGCGCCTGCTCGAAGCAATAAGGCTGCTTGGTCTGACCGATAAAACGAAAATTTATCAAGCATCCACCTCAGAGCTGTACGGACTGGTGCAGGCGGTTCCGCAAAGCGAGACGACACCGTTTTATCCGCGCAGCCCATACGCTGTCGCCAAGCTGTACGGCTATTGGATTACGGTCAACTACCGGGAGGCGTACGGCATGTATGCCTGCAACGGTATTTTGTTCAATCATGAAAGCCCGGTGCGTGGAGAAACGTTCGTAACGCGAAAAATAACCCGTGCCGTCGCCCGCATTGCCTCTGGCCTTCAGCAGACGCTGGAGCTGGGCAACTTGTCGGCCCAGCGTGACTGGGGGCATGCAAGAGATTATGTAGAAGCGATGTGGCGCATTCTCCAGCAAAACGAGCCGGAGGATTATGTCATTGCCACTGGGCAGACAACAGAAGTGCGTGAGTTTGTGCGGCTCGCTTTTGCCGAGGCAGGCATCGAGGTCGCTTTTACGGGCGAGGGAGCGGATGAGTTGGGCCATGTGGTCAGCTGCAGGCGTCCGGAATACCAGCTTCCGGTCGGTCAATTGGTCGTCCAGGTTAACCCGCGATATTACCGTCCGACCGAGGTGGAGCTCTTGCTTGGCGACCCGGGAAAAGCGCAGGCGAAGCTCGGCTGGACACCAGCCAGCAGCCTTGCTGATCTCGTCAAGGATATGGTCGTCGCCGATTTGGAGGAGACGCAGCGCGTAGCGGATTTGCGCAAGCTGGGCTATGATGTGAGTCTGGATTTGGAATAAAAGGCATTTGGTGAAATGAAGCCCATCTCCATATCATGCAGAGCACAGGCCTTTTGAGCTTGAAAATATCCCGCCGGAACACTGCATCAATCCAGCAGCTTCCGGCGGGATATTGATTTGTTACGGGTGTGTCATTCCTTTTCGAAACACAAGGAGTCGATTAGAGGATAATCTGACTTTTTTCGGTCGGATGATAAACCAGATGGCGTGTAATATCACCGGGATGCTGTACCAGGAGCGGCCCCCAAGCAGGATTCGTATCGTGCATCAACTTGAGCAGTGAAAGCATGCGGTCAAATACCAACTGGACATCCGCTTCACTGGACAAGCCTTCAGCTAGGGCTGCCGCTACGATATGTGCAGCATAATAACCAGAGCGGTATTCGTCCGCAAGCGAGCCTGTAGTCCGCATCAAGATGCGCAATGAAGAGGTAATGCGTTCATCTTTGTTTCTCCAATTTTGAATTTCATCCAGCGAGTGATTTTCAAGGCTTCTAAGTTTGGTTTTCATAATCGTCCATGCGACGATTCGTGCAGAGCGCTTAGCTGTATCGGCATCAATCCGGCTGCCGCCTAAATGAATAGCGGATAGATCCTTGTCAGATTCCGCTTCAATGATTTTCTCCCAGTCAGCGGCTTGATCGAACTCAAGCAGACCAACAGCATAAGCACCCAAATATCCACGTAAAATGTCAGCCGCATGAGGATCACCGGAAGGCCCTTCATTTCGCAGCTGAGCTTGTCCTGTAAAAGCTGCGTTCATGCCGCGGAAATAACCGACAAGACCAATGGCCGCCGTAGGCCCCAAATTCAGGATGCCTAGAACATCCGAAGCGGTTTCATCCATGCGGGAAGCCCAATAATCCGGAAGACCTTGTCCAATATTTTCTTGAGTCAGACTGGTACGGACGGCGTTTGCCAGTTCCTCCAGCAGCCCAACATCTGCATGCAGAATATCGTGGCCGCACACCTCATGAGGGATACTGGACCATGCCAGCAAGCCAGTAGTTGAATGGGCAGGAGGAAGACTGACAATCGCAGCTTCCAGACCAAAAACGGATGTGGCGTCGATAGGCCAAGTATAAGGGCCGGATTCGGGTTCTCCCCACTTGACCAAGGCCGGAATAACACTGAGATCCGGGAGCTTGATGCCTATCCGGTCACCTGCACTTAGGTAACCGTCGTAAAGATCGCTGACCACCTCCTGAAAGGCATCAGTTGCCAGCGTATGAAAGCCTTCGCCATTCTGGAGAATGCTATGGGCGATATCCAGCATGAGTCTGGCTGTATTATTTCTGCTCGGGTCCCGCAGTAAAATTTCCATGAAGCCCTGCTGGCCAAGATTATCCAGCGTACGGATAAACGGAACGGCAACCGTTTGTTGATATAGCATCGGGAGCTTGCCTTTTGCTGCCTCAAGCCTCCCTCGCAATTGATGATAATCCGTAGGGTCAGGCGGCCCCTGGATGTTAGAAAGTACAGCTTTCTTCACATCCTGAATGCATGCAGGCAAATTGGAGATATCCGGCATTACGATAGTAGTGATGCGGCTTCTTTCAAGTGTTGTTTGCATAGTTAGGTTACCTCCTGAAAGTTTTGAGAGCCAACACTTCCTGATCCGGCCTTGAACAAAACGGGCATCGAAAGCAGGGGATTAAGTGCTGTGAACAGAAGCCTTCCATTGGCTTAAGTTTCGATCAAATGGTGAGCCTCAGGGCTCCATAGCCGTCTTTGACGGGCTGTTCCATTTTTGAAGCGGAGCTCATAAAGATCAGGGTTCGTCATTTGTTCTCCCTGCTGATCGGTGAAATCGGGCACGTAATGCTGAAGCAGCAGTGTTAAGGTCAACCGATGGCTGACCAGCAGAAACGTTTGACCGCCGCTGTTCAAAAGCTCGTTCGTGAATGCAACAACACGTGTGGACACTTCTTGTGCGCTTTCCTCTTTGTCGATACCGGGTACTCCTTGCTCTCGAAGACGGATTTCCGCCGGCTCTAGCTTGAGGTTCAGCCGTTTTTCAATGATTTGTGCTGTTTGCCAGGCCCGCAGATAAGGGCTGGAGATTAACTGGTCCACATGCAAGCTGCCCATGCTTGCAAGGTCATCTGCCAGTTGTTCAGACTGTGTTACTCCGACTGTACTAAGAGGAGCATCCGTCTGGTTTCCGGTAGCGCGTCCATGTCGGACCAAATACAAGGTTACCTCATCATGCATCAGCTAACGTCACCTTTTAAGTAAGATTTTAAGCTTATGTTTCAGGCAGGAGATTTTCTGCCTCGACTATAATGTGTAATGTTTCATAACTTAATCCATTCCATAATTTGCGAGATGAATCTAGTCAGCACTGTATTCCCGGTACTTCAGTCTCGGGGAGAGCAAAATTTTTGTGAATAATAGGTAAGAAAAGGATAGTGTCATGCCCACCAGACGAAATAAGCCTCCGTCCCCACCAGTAGTGTGGAGCCGGAAGCTTATTTTCTTGGAGCAAAATAGATGAGGGTTGAAGAGGGGCCAGCAATCAGCCGCTTTATAACAGGCTTTCCCGCAGACAATTGCAAATGTAGGCGATATCTTGTTCATTTAAGCCGCCGTATGTCGGCACATTCAGTCCTTGCGCCGCAATGCGGCTCGCGACTGGGAATTCCTCAATTCGCTGCATGCCTTGATAGGGCGGAAGAATATGCATCGGATAGAAGAAGGGCCGTGTTTCAATGCCGCGCTCTTTCAGGCGCTCCATGAAAGCGTCGCGCTGCTCTTCGTTATAGCCGTTCAGCAGGATGCTGAACATCCAGTAAACGTTTTTTGCCCATGGCTGCTCGGTAGGCAGCGTGAAGGCGCTGCTTCCTTCGAGCTGCTTGCGGTAAAGCGAGGCGACGCGTATTCGCTCGCCGACATGCCAGTCGATGTTTTCCATCTGCGCGCAGCCAACCGCCGCTTGCAAGTTCGTCAGGCGATAGTTGTAGCCAATGACGGGAAACCAATATTTGCGGGCCGGATCGATGCCCTGTCCGCGCAAAAGCTGCATTTTGCGGGCAAGCTGCTCGTCATTGGTCGTAATCATGCCGCCTTCGCCGGTCGTAATGATTTTGTTGCCGAATAGGCTGAACGTTCCCGTATGGCCTAGCGAGCCGGTACGCTTGCCCTTGTATTCTGCGCCGGGTGCTTCCGCAGCGTCCTCCAGCACAAACAACCCATGCCGCTCCGCAACTTCCGATATAGCGTCCATATTGGCAGGATGCCCGTACAGATGGACGGGAATGATGCCCTTCGTACGCGGAGTAATAAGCCCTTCCAACAGCTCAGGGTCCATGTTCCACGTATCCGGCTCGCTGTCGACGAAGACGGGTGTGGCTCCGCAATACGTGACGGCATTTGCCGTAGCGATAAAAGTCAGCGTCGGGACGATGACCTCATCTCCTGGGCCTACTCCATGAGCCAGCAGCGCTAAATGCAGAGCGGTTGTACCATTGCTGCAGGAGACAGCGAATTTCACCTTGCAATAGTCCGCGAAAGCTTCCTCGAACGTATGAATATATTTGCCTTTTGAAGAAATCCAAGTGGAATCCAAGCAATCCATGACGTATTTCTTCTCATTTCCATTAAAAATCGGAACGGCAACCGGATAAAATTTGTCGCCCAACATTATGCCTCCTCCGTGTTACGTTCACTCTTGGTTCATAAGGCGCTTCACCGTGGCGGGAACGCCAACGGCAAGCGTTTGGTCTGGAACATTCCGAATGACGGCGGCTCCAGCACCGATCATGCAGCCTGCCCCGATCCGAACGCCGTCGATGACGACGGTGCCCGTTCCGAGAAAAGAGCCGTCGCCGACTGTGACATTGCCGGACAGCGTGGAGCCAGGCGCCAGATGGCAAGCCTCGCCAATGATGCAATCATGGTCAACCGTTGCTGCCGTATTAATGATGGTCAGGGAGCCAATTCGAGTGTCCGGCTGGATGATGCATCCCGGCATAACCGCAATGCCACAGCCGAGAATAGCGCTAGGGGCAATGTAAGCCAGCGGGCTTATCGCATTAATCAGCTCAAAGCCGAGACTTTGGACATGCTGGGCAAGCCGCAGCCGCGTCGCATTATCGCCAATAGCGATAAAAGCATGGCGTACGCCATGCTCCAGCAGCAAAGGGAGCATTGCATCGTCGCCAAGCACGGGGACATACAGAACCTGCCCGCCTGGCTCGCGGCCGATGCAGCCAATGACCTCGTACGTGCGGCTGGTACGAAGAATATCAACGACGACTTTGGCATGTCCGCCGGCTCCAACAACAACGGTACGATAAGGTTTCGCTGAAACAGCATTCATGCCGTATAGGCTCCTTCAACAATAAAATGAGGGGGTGATGCAGCTACTCCCATCATATTCAAATGGCAGAAAATTGCTTCACTTGCAGCCGGGCAGTCGTCCATTTTTTCAAATATAGTTGAAATCCCTAGCAGGCGGGGGCATATGCCGTTGCTTTTTACGAGCGGGACAATACGCTATGGAGAAGGAAGAGCGATTGGAGGCGTGATATGAAACGCAAAAGAGCTCGTAAACAAGGAACAGCGAAGCGCGGCTCGCATAGCCGTGCTTCGCGAAGAAAAGGCGGCAAGCAAGCGAAGAAGCACAGAAAGCTGACTGGAAGAGCGGGCAAGGGAAAGCGGAGAAGCGGGAAGAGGGCCGGCAGCAAACGTCGGCAGAAGAGCGCTAAAGCCAAGGTAGAGCCTGTTGTGGCTATAGTGGAGCCCGCGCCGGCACCTGTTGATGTGGCGCAATTAAAGGCGAATAACGCCGCATTTCAAAGAGAGCTGCCGGCAGGAGCTCCAATTATAGAGCTGTTCCGCCGTGTATTTCGGCTAGGAAATGAAGATTTTGTCTGGGAGATGTATCGTCAGGTGCTGCAGCGGGAGCCGGATGGCGAGGGCTTTATCGGAAATCGCAGTCATTTGGAGGCCGGGACGCCTAAAGCAGTTATTGCGGCTGCGCTTATCCAAAGCGCGGAGGCGGAGGCAGTATTCACCCGCGTTCCAACAGGCGACAACACGACAGTTGCCCAAATGATTCAAGGCTTGTATCCTGCTGCAGATCTGGATTTTATCCATGGTGTCCATGTGCAATTGTTATACAGGGAGCCAGATAGCGACAAGGTGGAAATGTACAATACAGGGCTGCAGACGGGATTGCTGCGGAGGTCATGGATAGCTAGTCTGATACTGTCGGAGGAGTTCGGCCAGCTTATTGGAGCGGCTTATCTGCCAGCTCTGGCTGAACGCGGGGCACGAGCAGGGATCAAGAGTATTGGCATGTTTCTCTGCTTTAGCACACAAATAGCTATGGACGGTGAAGGCATCGGGCGTTTTCTTGTTCGGTTGTCAGAAGGCCTGTTGGCACTGGAGGAGCAGTCATATACTTTGCATGTGGCGACGACTGGCGCCAACTTCGCGGAAACGACAACGGTTTTTAGTCCTTTGCGCGAAACGTACGGCGACCGTTTGAAGGTGCACCGCACCGACAGCGTGGATACGGTTAATCGCGATGTGCCTGCTGATGTGTGGATCGTGCCTTATGTAGGAATGGCTCTTGCCCAATATTTGCATAAGCCCTTTATCGTCTGCCTGCATGATCTTGTTTATATGCATTTGCCCGAGCTATACAATGTGTATTTCCAGCATTACCAATATATTCATTCCATTGCACAGAAGGTGACAGAGAATGCGGCGGCGGTCGTATTCGCCTCCGAATTCACGCGCAATCACGAGGGGCTGGAGTTTCTCAAGCTGCCTGTTTACAAAACGGCCGTTGTCCGCTTCGCCGCGCCGCATGAGGAATACGCGGCATTCAGCTCGCGCAGCGAAGAGGAATTCCGGACCGTGTATAAGCTGTTCGCGCCGTATATTACGTTCCCGTCAGTGATTCGGCTGCATAAAAATCATGAGCGCTTGATTAAAGCGTTCGCGATCTTCAAACAGACAGAGCTTGGGAAGACATCGGGACTTAAGCTCGTATTTACTGACGAATTGAGCAATCGACCACGACAGCAGGAAATTTTAGCGGCGCTGAATGAGATTGCCGATCCGGCCATTCGAGACTCAATCATCTTTCTGGGGCGAATGGCTTCTACGGATTTGTCATCCTTGTATAAATATGCGACAGGCACTATCGTGCCGACGCTCTTCGAAGGCAGCTGTCCGTTTCCAATATTGGAGTCGCTGTTGATGAATACGCCCGTTTCATTCGGACGGCTGGAAATTGTGCACGAGGTCATTTCCGACATGAGCAGCTTCGCGACCTTCGATCCCCGCAATATACAGCAGATGGCGGATGCGATCGCACGGGTGTGGCTGGAGGGCAAGGAGGTTGTCCCTGATCAGAAGGCCGCTCTTAGCGGCACGATGACCAGAAGATGGCTGGATGTTGCAAAGGATTATGCGAAGGTGATCGAAGGGGTGCAAGCAGCTGCCCGTTAAGGCAGCTGCTTGCCGTAATACCGCCAATAGGTGATGCGAAAAACATCAATATAGCGTTTTGCCACATCATCCCAGCTTTCAGACGGATCACTCATGCCTTGTATGGCTGAGCTTTTGTATGTGCTGTAATTGCTCGACAGCTCTTTCAGCGCCTGAAGAATGGAATCAGGGTTATGCGGATTAAACCAGATGATTTGTGCGGTATGACGTGAGAGATGCTCGCGCATGACCGGAATATCTGAGCACAGGACAGGAGTGCCGAGGCGCAAGGCTTCCTCCACCGGATAGCTGCCACCGCCTTCCGACAAGCTTGGCATAATAAGCGCCTTGGCGTTTTTAATAAGAGCAGGGATATCTTCGTCGCCAACAAAGCCAAGCGGATAGACGTCCCTGTTCACCATGAGACCCGTTCTGACCATCGTTGAAATAAGAGTAGGAAGCCAGCTGTACTGCGGTGTGCAATCACTAAACGGCTGCCGAAGCGTATCGGTCAAATATCCGGTTAACACTAACGGATATTTGGGGCTCTCCTTCCATTCGGACAAGGCCAGCAGCAGGTTGTTATGATTTTTATGGGGCGAGGTATTGGACGGATAAATGATATACTCGGGCGGAATTTGTGCAGCAACTGCGGGCGATACTTGGTCGGCGTATTGAGCAGCAATCGGAGTAATCGCGTGCGGAATGACAGCAGCAGCATGATGGCGGCTGCCGAAATGAGCAATTAGCCGACTTTTCACGTATTCGGAGGATACAGCTACGGAGGTGACATGGTCGAGCCATTTTTTGGATAAAGTCCAATGCTGCTTGAGCTGTTCGCCGGTCAAAAAGGGTGGTACATAATCGAACAGAGTCGTATCGTGAAAAGTGCATAGCGTTGGACGATCAAGGGCGTGGTAAGGATGAGTGTGGGGCCAATAATAGTAGACGACGTCAACATTAACGAGCAAATAGGAATTTTCTGCAGCATCAATGGCATTTTGGGTGGTGACGATCTCGACATTTCTGAGCGCTTGAATTTCCAGAACGTTGCGCATAAGGGAATCGGGTGAGATGACCAGCCTAATATGCTCGATTTCTGGCTGCCTGGCTATAGCGACGATCAGATTATGCAGCAGCCGCATGCCCCCGCCGATGGAGAATTGGGCGGACCATATAAGAATCCTCATTTTAGTGACCTCCTGCGAAACCATCCTTCATTGCAGACAGCTTCAGCCAATTAGGGTTGAAATACAGGCAAGTAAAAATTTGTTCCTCATACCATGCTTATATTTCACAGTACAACGAGCTTATTTCGCCACCGGGCGGCAGCAGCCTTTTACGCTTGTGAACTCAATATATGTCGCCCGGCAGACCGTTATGCGTCGGCCTTTTAGAGCCTGCGTAGCCTCAAATACCAGCGAGCTGCAACACATGCGCAAGCTTAGGGAGATCGACCACAATATTGTCTGTACCGACAAAAGCTTTAGGTGGCTGCTCTACCCCGCACACAACCTCATAATAATTGACGCCGGCATGGGCGCATAATTTCCAAAAATAAGGGTCAACAACGGTGATCGGAGAGAGTTCTACAAGCGCAGCTCCAGGCTCGCAAAAGGCGATGTTGATACTCCCGCTTCCAAATGGGGCGACAATAAATTGCGCCGAGGAGAAAATTGCGACCTTCTCCGCCGTGGACAGCGGAGTAAGCACTACCTCCCGAAAGCCTTTGGTGGCCAGAAAGCGCAGTACCTCTTCCTCATTTACCACGAAGCGGGCGGGGGCATCCTTGCGGGTAATGTAAATGCGCTCATAACCTGATTTTTTCTCCACCTGCTGGTCGTGCTTGAGCCGTTTCGCGATGAAATGAGAGGCCCATTGTGGGCATTTTCCTACCATTACCGGCACTGCAGGGACGATCAAACGGTCGGCAAGAATATGAAAGTCAGAGTCCTCCACCTGAATGCATTTATGAAGCGGGATGCCCAGCATAGCAAGTGATTCGTAATGAAAAGGATGAGACAGCTTACCAATGACATATTTGTCAATGGAGATTCCGCTTTGCTCGAGCAGATGGAGACGAGGCAGCAGGTCGAAGAACCAATGCCCGAAGACGTTATGGGTGCAGGCACCATGGCTTGGCATATTCCAGCCCCAGACAAGGGTTGCGACAGTTCCGGCAATGTGCTTCGGCTCAGGCAGAGCCGTAAAATCTATTAACGGACAGTTAAGCTCGACGTCGAGCAGTCGTTTGTTGTCGGGCGTGACGACGTAGCAGTTGCTAGTTGCGAGCCGACCGTTAGGAATCGTGGCAACAAACGCCTCATCGAAGGGGCATTCCGTTGCCCAACGCGGCGGGTCAATGCCCCTTACGGGGGGCAGATGAAGCGTTTCGGCAGGATAGATCGTTTGGTAATAGTAGGATAAGAAAGCAGGAGAGACTGCTGCCTGCTTCGCCCAATCCAACGTTTTCGCGTAGAACTCCTGAGGGATGGTAAAGATAGGGATCGCCTCCTAAAATCGATCTGATTGGTTCCGGCATAGCGTATGCGGGTAACGCGCAAGTGCTCTGCCTTGGTTATTCTTGGCTGCGATAATGAGCAGCCAGCTTCTCCTGCTGCTGCAGCACTGCCTGGAAAGGCTCGGGACAGCCTTTGGGGAAGAGCACGCCAAGACCGTTCGAGTGCTCAAAATGCAAATGCGGCATACTTTGGAGCTGTCCCCATAGCAAATAAACACCGAAATCAGGCAGCCGCACAACCGTATCATGAAATAAAACAATGCCATTATCAGCGAGCTTGGGCAGCCAGGTCAGATAGTCATGCAGCACGGCCTGATACGCATGATAACCGTCGATGTGCAAAATATTGATGGAGCCATTGGGGAATGCGGCAAGCGCCTCATCGAAGGTGCTGCGCAGCAGCGTGCCGATATCGGCAAATTCCCTTGCGTTGACGGAGTTAACCGCCTGGTACATCGTATCGTCTGCCAAGCCATATTGCCCGGTGTGGGCATCGCCCTGCCAAGTATCGACAGCAAAGCATGAGGTATCCAGCTTCGCATCCTTAACCGCCTGGCAAAAGCTGAAATATGAGGTTCCGTAAAGCGTCCCAAGCTCAACGATGGTGCGGGGCCGAGTGAATCGAACAAGATCATAAGCAAAGCGGCGGTGACCGGACCACGCCCCGCCTGCGATAAAGCTGGCTGGCAGCTCAGGGGAATCATCCGCGGCAAATCGCGGTGTATGAAACTTCCAATTCATATAGAGCCTCCTATGGTGAGAAATAGAAACATAACTACACTATCTTATGTGAAGCTTGCCTGATAGGATAGGGCAGTTGCGCCGAGTAAAAACGCACATTTCTCCCTTTTATAGACGTACAGCCGCCGTTGCGCGCGCTTTTCCCCTACATACAATGACAACATAAACGAATATTTCCGAATGGATGCGAGGTGGAAAAGGTTGAGGAGCCGCAGTAGAAAAAGCGGGCGTGCAGGGAGAAGAAGCTCGCGCAGCTCACAAGGTGGCATTCGTCGCCGCACAGCGGGCCGCTCGGCTGTCCGCAGGCGCAGGCATCCGTTGCGGCGCAAGGGCGCGCCGCCACCTGCCAATATCCGCAGTCTGTGTGCGAAAGCAAGAATTGGCGGGCTTACGGCAGGCTTGACTGCGAGGCAGGAGTCTGTACATGGCTATGAGGATGAACTGCAGCAGTTGCAGCAGCAATGGCGCAGCTACTGTCTGACCGTTGCACCGCTTGCCAAATCTGCATATCTGGCCTGCATGCAGGCCTTTATAGAGGGTTATTTTTCCGCTACAGGAACGCCTGCTCCGAGCTGGGTGCTGCTGCCGACTGACCGAACGGTCGCGGCGGTCGTCATGGCGATGAATGAAGAAGAGTCCATTCCCCGTCTGCTTGGGCAGCTAGAGAGGCTGCCGCTGCAAGAAATCGTTATCGTGGTGAACGGCTCAACAGATACGACTGCTGTGAAAGTTCGGGAAAGCGGCAGAGCTGTACTTATCCATTATGCGGAAGCGCTCGGTCATGATGTGGGACGGGCGGTAGGCGCAAGAACGACGGTGTCCGATATTGTCCTGTTCGTCGATGCGGATATTCTGGTTGCCGCCGAGCAGCTGCTGCCTTTTATTGAAGCAGTCGCCGGAGGGATGGATATCGCGCTCAATAATTTGTCTTCTTATATGGGGAGTTTTTCAGGTAGAGATGAAGTGATGATGCTGAAGGAGTTCGTAAATCGCTCGGTGAATCGACCTGATCTAACCGTCAATTCGTTGACCGCCGTTCCGCATGCGCTCTCGCGAAAAGCGATTCAGACGATTGGTGCAGCTGAGCTGGCGGTCCCGCCGAAGGCACAGGTGATTGCGCTCCAGCATGGCCTCAAGGTAGGCACGGCAAGCATGGTAGATGTCATCACTCATAATCGGCTGCGACCGGGCAATGTAGGGATGGGCAACCAGATGGCACGGCTTATCGTGGGCGACCATCTGGAGGCGCTGGGATGGATGATGAAAGCCAGAAATGCCCGTATGCACTACACGGACGCAGTAAGAAACCGTCGATGCGCTTCCGTAGGAGGGGAATAGATGCTTACCAGTATTATTATTCCGACCTATAACCGCTTGCCGCTGCTGCAGGAAGCGATCTATTCCATTCGCAGCAGCACGCCGGAAGCTTATGAGCTGATCGTCGTGGATAATGGCTCAACGGATGGCACAATCGAATATTTGCGTGAGCAGAACATTACATTTGTTGGCTTGCCGTGCAACCAAGGCTTCCCTGCAGCCTGCAATTGGGGGCTGCGTCTGGCGCGCGGAGATTATTTTCTGCTGCTGAACAATGATGTTCTGGTGACGGCTGGCTGGCTGGGCAAGCTGCATCGTGCTTTGGACAGCGGCAGGCAAGTTGGCATGACGGGACCGATGTCCAACTATGTCAGCGGCGGGCAGCAAATTGACATGCGCGGCAGCTATACGGAAATGGCTGAGCAGCTTGGCGTTGATGAGGCAGGTCATTATGAGGAGGTCAGCCGATTGGTTGGCTTCTGCCTGTTGTTTTCGCGGGAGCTGATGAATCGCATCGGGTTGCTTGATGAGCGTTTTTCGCCGGGACATTACGAGGATGATGATTATTGCTACCGAGCACGGCAAGCGGGCTATCAACTGCTGATGGCGAAGGATACCTTCGTCTATCATCATGGCAGCGCGAGCTTCAAGCAGGAAGGACAGGACGCTGTAGAGCGTCTGCTTGCTCGCAACCGGAAGCTGTTCACGGACAAATGGGGCGTGGACCCGCAGCAGTTTATTTAACCAGATCAAGCACCAATACATTTCCACCAGTGCAGGAGGCGTTCAGCATGAAAATGGTGAGAAGGCGCAGAACAGCCGTCGCTGCGGTAAAGCGGCGGAAGAAGCGTACCGTTTCCAGAAGGAAGGTACGCTCTGGAAAGCAATCCCGGGCGCAAGTCGCGAAGGGTCCTTATGATGATGGCTATGAAAGCGGGCATAATGCAGGCTACAGCAAAGGCTATGAGGACGGAAATAAGCAGGCAGCAGAGAAAGAGGGAGAAGCTCGCGGCTGGGAGTCGGCTGAGAGGGCTGGCTACGATAAAGGGCTGAAAATCGGGCGCTACGAAGGCGGCGACGCCATCATCGACGAGCAACTGCCAGAAAGTCATGTCCTGCCGGACACGTCGGTGGCGCAAGTTATTGCAGCAGGAATAGCCGCTCTTGGGGAACGTATCGTTCACCTCCTGTCTGCCGAGCAGGTTGCGGAGAGGTTGATGGAGGCTCTGGAACAGCATATACCGCTATCTATTGTGCGACTTGGTGACGGGGAGCTGCTGACGCTGGCGCAGGAAGTAGTGCTGCCGACCGAGCAGGTTCGTCAGGAAGGCGGGTTTTTGGAATATGCCGGAGTGAGGGTGCCGGATCTCGCTGCGCGCGACCGTCTGCTTGCAGCGGTAAAACGCGCTGACATCGTAGGTATTCCAAAATTACGGCAGCCTAACTATCAGCGGCTGGCAACGGCTGTTTTTCAAGCGTATGGCATCGATTTCCGCAGTAAGACGCTAACGGATTCATTGGTCAATTACCGCTTGTATCATGAGGGTCACTTGGCGCGCTTGACGAGGGGGCGGCGAGTGCTTGTCGTCGGAAACTTGGCGCAGCCGCTGGCAGATGTGCTGGCGGCAAGTGGTGTGACGGTTGCGGGAGCTGTCGGCCAGGTTCAAGGTGTTCATGATGTGGAGCGTGTCATGGGGATCATTAGACAGCATGAATTTGATTTGGCATTAGTGTCAGCAGGCATTGCCGCCGTCCTCATTGCTGACGCCATTGCGGCAGAACTGGGCAAGGTTGCGCTGGACTTCGGCCATATGGCTAATTCCATCGTGAAGGGCGAAGCGCCGTTTCAGACTTGAAGCTTTTGTAAGTGAATGATTATGTAGCCGTCCCCTGAGGGACGGTTTTTTGGCTGGAATTACCGCAGTTGGTTAGACAGGGAGTGTTCCAATTGTAGCAGCAAGCGACGAGTAAGTGATAGCAGCTGTAGTACCGGCAGCAAGGACAACGCCCGCAACTGTGACTTGCAGGGAGTAAGTGTGGTTGCCAGCAGCAAGACCGCCGTTGAAGTAAGTGATCGGAATCGTTCTTTCCAGATCAAACAATCCAAGCAGGGTAATGGCAAGCAAATCAGCGCTTGTTACGGTAGCTACGATCACGGCATCTTGAAGGAGGTCAACGGTAATCGTTGGGTTCAGAGCGGCAACCAAAACTGCAGTAAAGGAAAGAGAAACTGATACGACACCGTCAATAATCACCTGATTGGATGCAGCAGTGACCGGAACGATTAGAGTAGCAGCAGTGACAGCAGTTCCAGCAGTTGTGATAGCAGTTGGAACAGTACCTTGGATACCTACAGCAGCAGAACCAGGGCCAGTTAATCCTGTTAGACCAGTAGGTCCAGTAGGGCCAGTCGGACCGGTAGGTCCAGTTGCACCAGTAAGTCCTGTGAGGCCAGTTAAGCCTGTTAATCCAGTTAATCCTGTTTCACTCATAATGGATTCATCTCCTTTCAATCATATACCACATGATATGTTGATAGAGCGTAATAGAGACGGTATTTGTCCAAGGATAATCGTATATTTTACAAAATGATAGATTCTAAAGCCTGAACCAAACGATCGGATGAGCTTTCTCCCAGCAAATGCAATACAGGCGGCGATAAATGCCCGATTTGCAGCAGGGGCAGGCAATTCGTCCACTATGAAAGCTCTAGCAAAGCATACGATGTTGAAGAGACGATACTATACTTTCGGCGCCGGCTATGGTAGGAAGGAGCTGCATATTGGCTACACGCACATATATAATAGAAAGCAATTTATTTTGGGGTGAGCGAGCATGAAGGCGGTCATTATGGCAGGGGGAAAAGGAACACGTTTTTGGCCGAGAAGCACGACGGCGAAGCCGAAGCAGTTTCTTTCTTTAACATCCAGCGAGGCTACCATGCTGCAGGAAACGTATAGCCGTTTTCGCAGCTGCTTGTCGGAGGATGATGTGTATGTAGCAGTGAGCCGCAACTATTTGCCGCTTGTTCGGGAGCAACTGCCGCAGCTTAGTGAGAAACAGCTTATTATTGAGCCGGAGCAGCGGGATACGGCGCCTTGCATTGCGCTGACGGCGAGTTTTTTTCAGAAACGGGGATTAAATGAAGTCATTGTAACGGCTCCCTCGGATCAATATATTCCAGATGCTGCGGAGCTGATGGAGGCGCTGCGGGCAGCGGAACAGGCGGCGCAGGATGAGGGCGTTGTTGTAACGATGGGTATTGTGCCAACAAGGGCAGAGACGGGATACGGCTATATTGAAGCGGGTGAGCATGAAGATGGCAAATATGGGCCAGGCATTAAGACGGTAAAAGCTTTTATCGAGAAGCCAACGCTCTCACGGGCGGAGGAACTGATCGCGATACCTAATATGTACTGGAACAGCGGTATTTTTATATGGAAGCCGTCGACTATTGCAGGTTACATGCAGCTGTACCAGCCGGATATGTGGCGTGTTTTTGAACTTGAAGGGGAGCAGCTGGCTAAGGCTTATGTGCAACTGCCGAAGCTGTCAATTGATTATGCGCTGATTGAAAAGCTTGAATGCCTGTACACGCTGCCCATTGCTTTTACATGGGACGATGTTGGCGTGTGGACGTCGCTTGAACGCATATTCGGGACGGATGGCGATGGGAATATTTTACTCGGAAAAATCTATCCAACGAGCACGAGCAATAGCATTGTTTACGCGGAGCAGCAGCGGGTGCTGGTCATTGGCGTTGATAATCTGATCGTCGTATCGACAGACGAGGGACTGCTGATTTGTCATAAAACACAGGAGCAGGCGGTTAAGCAGGCGATAGCCGCGATGGATGCTGATCGGGAGGGAGGCATGCCGTGAAAGCATTGATTACAGGCATAACCGGCTTTGCCGGAAGCCATTTGGCAGAGCATTTGCTGGCGCATCAAATGGAAGTGTCAGGCACCGTAAGAAAGACCAGCAGTATTAAGCATATCGCTCATCTGCTGCCGGCTGTCCGTCTGTATGAATGCGAGCTGACTAATGAAGCCAATGTGGAAAAAATGATAGCTGACGTTAAGCCGGACATGATTTTTCATCTGGCAGCGCAAAGCTTCGTGCCAAAGTCTTGGGAATCGCCGCTCGAAACGATATACAACAATATTGCTGGGCAAATTCATTTGCTGGAAGCGGTACGAAAAGCAGGAATCAACTGCAAGCTGCTGCTCGCCTGCTCCAGCGAGGAATATGGCCAGGTGGAAACGCAGGATATTCCCATTAAGGAAACGACGCCGCTGCGGCCGCTCAACCCCTATGCCGTCAGCAAAATTACGCAAAATTATTTAGGCTACCAATATTTTCGCAGCTATGGCATGCATATTGTATGTATGCGTACTTTCAACCATACGGGACCGCGGCGCGGCGAGCAGTTCGTTACCTCCAACTTTGCGAGACAAATCGTCGAAATCGAGCGGGGGCTGAAGCCGCCCATTCTATATGTAGGCAATTTGGAGGCGAAGCGTGATTTTACCGATGTGCGTGATGTCGTGCGTGCGTACCGTTTGGCCATTGAAAAATGCGAGCCTGGAGAAGTGTACAATATTGCATCGGGAAGCTCGCGGGCGATTGGTGAGATGCTGCAGACGCTGGTCAGCCTTAGCAGCAGCACCATTTCGATTCAGGAGGATCCGGCACGGCTGCGGCCTGCGGATGTGCCCGAGCTGATTGGCGATTATTCTAAATTTCATCATCGTACAGGCTGGCGTCCGGAAATCCCCTTTGAGCAGACGATGCAGGATTTGCTGAGCTATTGGCGGGCGGAATTCAGCTAGTGCTCGGAGAGCTTTAGGATAATACCCTCTAAACGGAAAATTGGACGACAGCTTGATCGTTGTCTTATAAAGGTTTAGAGGGTATTTTCACGCTGCTGGAAAAAGTAAACTGCCCCAGCATTCAAGCCAGAGGCAGTCCATATTTCGTTTGATTTTCCAATTATAGAAGGGAAAGCTCGGTCAGGCGCGAGCGGATCATGCTGCCAACTACCTGCGGAGAAAAGGAGGTGTGAATCGTATGCTGCCCCTGCGCTGCAATGGCTTCGCGCCATTCCGGCTCTTTCAGCAGCTT
Organism: Paenibacillus algorifonticola; assembly: GCF_000971975.1. GTDB lineage: Bacteria > Bacillota > Bacilli > Paenibacillales > Paenibacillaceae > Pristimantibacillus > Pristimantibacillus algorifonticola. The sequence goes on from NZ_LAQO01000002.1 coordinate 362,310, forward strand.
TTGCATATATAAGGCGGCATGATGCACATTGGGTTCGGCCCAAGTCTGATAGCCCTGATACGGTCCCCAATCGGTGCCGACCTGCACAAGCTCGTAATTGACGGGACAGGAGTTGGTCTCATTCATAAAGTCGGTATTGCCCGACCAGTTCGTACCAATGACTGGTTTCCCCAAATACATCGCTTCCGCGAGGCCTAATCCAAAGCCCTCAGCACGATGCAGCGAGACGAAACAATCCGTGACATTCAGCAGCGTATTGACTTCCAGGCGGGAGAAAATACGATCAATAATATAAATATTGTTGTACTCGGCAGCGAGCTGAAGCAGCGACTCCATATCCTCTGGGCGGAAATTCATATTGTTGACCTTGAGTACGAGCCCGACCGATGGATCATTTTTTGGAAAAGCGAGCCGGAATGCTTCTACGACGGCTTGCGGATTTTTGCGATGTGTATAGCTTTGTACATCGTACATCATAGTGAACAGAAAGCGGTCTGTAGGCAGCCCAAGCGATTCTCTCGTAACCTCTGGAGAAACCTCAACCTCTACGCCATGAGGAATGACGACGACAGGGACAGGGGATTTCTGCACGACGGAATCTAGCACGAAGCGGCTGGCTACCCATACCTCCTGCACCAGCTTGAACGCTGGAACAAACTCTTCTGGAAAATCTGGCAGCTCCCAGTGCCAGTAGCCAATATTGTAGCGGTTGTGGAACAGGCTGCGACCAAAATGGTCCATAGCCGGAATCATATAATCCGCATTCATATGAAGCAGGTTGATGTTAAAGGGGCGCTCCTCCGTTTTCTTATGGGCCCAGCTCATATCCGACATCCGGGTGGCGACCTGGAGCGGGAAGTTTAAAATACCGAAAGGAATATCGGCCCTCTCAATAGCTCTCGCTGCAAGTCTGGCCGATTCGCCAATGCCCATTTCCGCATGAATAAAACCGATAAGATTTATGCCCTGTGCGGTCCAAGGCTGCGGATCATGTATCTCTTTGGCAGCGGGATGCGCTTCTGCTTGCCCGGCCTCGTTGGCGTATTTAGATAGGTTAGAGGAGGCGCGTTTTTTTGTTTTTCGAAGGCTGCCATTGCTTTTTCTTCTGCGTTCGGCCCGCCGATTGCTGCGCGGTTTGATGGCTTTGCGTTTACGGCGTTTGGCCAGCAGCGTTTTTTTGGAAGAGCTGTGCAGCTTGCGTTTGCTGGACGTTTGATATCGCTTGCGCTTAAGTGATTTGGCCACTTGTTTCCTTCCCTTCTCGTCATTTGCATGTGGAGAAATCATTAGCGGATACGCGCTTGGCTATATTGTATTCATGATGAACCTCAGATTCATGGACAATGACCTAATGTATAGTAAAAAGCGGCGTATGACTAGAAGCATAAGCAGCAATAGACGAGCGATACCGAGCGAGGACGCTATGCTCTCCACAAAGAGCGTGGGCGGGTGTGCGGAGGCCGTGCCGTAAAAGGGGTTTGCTGCATAAGCCATAATAGATGGACAACTTGACTTGACGATTAAACAACTTGCAGAAAAAAAGGGGGAAGAAGCGATGGCAGCTATGACAAGACAGCAATTTATTGCCGCATTGGTGCCTGCCGTCATACAAGTTCGGCGCGAGGGCTCACCAATGCTGCCATCTGTACGGCTGGCGCAATATATTTTGGAAACCGGAGGTGTCATTCATTCCTGGTACAATTTAGGAGGCATTAAAGCCTTGGGAGCTTCGCCGAATGCCTATTGGCAGGGCCAGGCCGTCGTCAAAGGGACATGGGAGCATATCGATGGCCGAAATGTAAATACGAGCGCAGCCTTTCGCGCATACAGCAGCGTGTATCATTTTATGAAGGATCAGGACCTGCTGTTTATGAAAGCGCGATACGATCGGGTGAGGCTTGCGAAGACGCCAGAGGAACAGGCGCAAATGCTGCTGGCCTGCGGCTATGCAACCGATCCGGCTTATGCAACGAAGCTGATCGCCATCATAACCAGCAATGGGCTTCGGCAGTATGATGACCAGGCCGCGGCTGCTGTAAAGACAACGGTATTTCAGGGCGCGAAGACGGTGCCGATTTTGCAAGGAGGGATGGTGGAGGTGATCGGTTACGAGCGAGGCGGCACCGTATGGGTGCCAGCGAGAGCGCTTGGCAGCCGCCTCGGCGGAAAAATTGGCTGGACGGGTTCAAAAGTAACGGTGAATGGTCAGGAGCTGGAGTCGCTGCTGGATGGAGGAACGGGGTATGTAACGATGCGAGCGCTGGCTGCTTCCTTGAACAAAAAAATCGAATGGGAGCAGAGCACACGCACCGTGACGATTATATAAGAGGCGGGGCAGCTATTTTTTTCGCTGGGAGGCTGCCCAGAAAGCAAGCACAATCAGCGGTATCGTTATAAACCACGGAATGTGAATGGCTCTGCCAGCAACAAAAGCGAAAACAAACAACAGCACGAAGCCGATAATAATATACAGACAGCCTCTTCCGAAAGTATTCATAAAATCTGCGCACCTCCTACCATAAGGAACTCATCCCTTATCATACGAAGCAACTTTTAGCAGGTTGCATGAAAAAGAGGAGCTGCGCAAAATTAAGCGCTACAGCCAGGTTGTTTTCTCCGAATAAGGCTTGCGTGCAGTCGAAGGCGCCTCACCTTGCGGGTATCCAATGAAGATGGTGCCGATGATTTTTTTGCCCTCCGGCGATCCAATAAACGCAAACATCCGCTCGTCATGAACGAGACCGATGCCGCGTGTACGCCATACAAGCCCAAGGCCCAGCGTTTCGGCGGTCAGCCACATCGAGTGAATGGCGCAGGCTGCGGCATATTCATTGTCCTTCGAGGAAGCTTCGTCTCCTTCAATGACATCTGCAGTTACGACAATGGCAAGCGGCGTCGTTTCCAGCACTTTAATCGATTCCTTTACTAAATGCGGCTTGGTTGGAAAACGCTCCTCCAGATAGGTGCGCGCCAATTGCTCATAACGCTGCTTCGCTTCACCGCGAACGACATAAAAATGCCAAGGCTCCCGCAGGCGGTCGTTAGGGGCAAGCGTCGCGGCTTCCAGCAAGGCGTGAATTTTCTCTTCCTCTACCTCCTGAGGCAAATAATTGCGCACTGCGCGTCTTTGTTTCAAGGCATCAAGCAATGTAAGGGTAGTCATTGTTATCTCTCTCCTTCTATATGGTGCTGCAGCATCTTCGTATAACAGGCTGATCAGTTCTCTATAACTATACAGTGGAACAGGCGATGTGGAAAGGGTGAAGCGGTGCTCGCTGCAAGATCCGGCTTTGGCATTCATTTCTCCGTCTGCTATAGTGGGGATGTAGTTACATAAGGAGGCGTTGAACATAATGGGTAAAGCATTTGAAAAATTAATGCCGGAGCATGAGGATTTTATCGGGCGACAGCATATGTTTTTTGTAGGATCAGCTCCGCTGACGGCAGAAGGCCATGTTAATATATCGCCAAAAGGTTACGATACTTTTCGCATATTGTCAGACCAGGAGGTCGCTTATCTCGATTTGACGGGGAGCGGCAATGAAACGAGTGCGCATGTGCTGGAGAATGGCAGGATGACGATTATGTTTGTAGCAATGGAGGGGAAGCCCGTTATTATGCGGCTATTCGGCACAGGGAACGTTGTATTGCCAGGAACCGAGCGCTGGGAAGAGCTGATTGGGAGGTTTGATCTGCTGCCAGGTGCTAGGCAAATTATTGTGCTCCATATTCATAAGGTGACGACAGCGTGCGGTTTCAGCATCCCGTTTTATGACTATCAGGGTGAGCGAGATCAACTGAAGGATTGGGCCGAGAACGTAGGCGATCAGAAGCTTGAGGCATATCAAAATGAAAAAAACAGCTATAGCCTCGATCGGCTGCCTACCCCTCTTGGCATTCAGAGGCAGACAGTCGAATCGTAAGCGGCAAGCTGCCAGCTGTTCAAACATTACTCATTCATTCATTCATTCGTTCGTATAAAGATTGTAACGGGAAAAAAGCTTCCAGATCAGCTCCCTGCGGCTGGACACTTCCGTTTTGGCAAAAATAGATTTGAGATGATCCTGCACCGTATACGAGGATATATGCAGGGAACTGGCCAGTTCCTTCGTGGAAAGGCCTCGCCATAACCGTTCGACCAGCTGCTTCTCGCGCGAAGTCAGCGCATAAGCTTCAGCAATGATTGGCAAAATATCGCCGGGCTTCGCAAGCTCGAACCAAACCGCAAGCTGAACCGAGTGATCAGTGGCCCGGAGCTTGCTTGCCCGCAGCGATAAGTAGGGACCATCAGGAATGCGGATACATACTTTTGCAGCGGTCTGTGGTTCCTTGTCCGTGGCATTTGCAGCTAAAGCACGTGAGCATACAGCGCGGACAGGCCTAGGCAGTGTCTGCTCATCCATAAACTCCCACTCGCGGAGCTGCGACAGCCAGCTGTTTGCAGCGTCATTGCTTGATAGAGGCAGCAACTGCTCGGACAATATCAGAATGCCAGGATCGTCATGAAAGGCGGCGCCCTCGCTATCTGGCAGCAGCAAGCTGGCTTTTTTCAAGGTGCGGGCCATGCTTGGCACTAAGGAAGCGATATATAAGCGTTCCTCTTCTTGAAAAAACGGCTCATTGAGCAGCCGAAATAATGTCAAATACCCCCAGCAAGCCCCATCCACCGTAAGTGCTGCTCGCAGCTCATCTCCAAAGCCGGCAGGCTGCAGCACCTTCATATATTTGGAGCTTCGGCTTAAATCGCCTTCGGTTGCACCGCTTAATGTAGCAACAGGCTCCGTTAGCTTGGCAAGTTCCTCATACGAGTTGAAATCTTCCCTTAAATATTCATATTCAAATAATAAATGATGAATGGCCTCTACGCCTTCCTCCGTAACTGCGCCAGTAGACAGCATCGTATGCGGATCAACGAGCGTACAGCATGCGGCTGCAAAAGGCATCGTCGTACGCAATTCTGCAAGCAGCCTTTCCCTGTACTCGCTGGAGCGGAGGTTAGCCTCCTCTAATTTGGCGAGCTGTTTTCGTACGCTTTCTCTTTGCTTGTTCATTTCAGCTCTCCTGATTACCCACATTTATGGGATAGTGATTTTGAGGCGACCCGATATAATTGAGAATAATTACTGATTACATTTTACAGAATACCCGCGGAATTGAAAAGGGTGGAGAATATACAGGGTGAAGGGAGAGCTGTACCAATGAATGAGAAGCAGCAACAACAAAAGGCAATGAGTTGGAATGATCCCCAAGTGGAGGGATATGGACGAACGATTTCTTTGAAAATACCAGGCTATTTCATGCTGTATGATATGACAGACCGCTTAATGAACGCGATGCTTGGTCCTGAAAGGGAAAAGGACATATTAGTTGTTGGCGCAGGCGGCGGGCAGGAGATTGTTACGCTCGGCGGTGCGCATCCAGCGTGGAGCTTTACCGGGGTTGACCCGTCTGCACGCATGCTGGCGATAGCAGATCAGCGCATCCGAATGGAGCGCTTGCAGGCCGGAGTCACGCTGCATGAAGGAACGGCAGATCAGCTGCCGAAGGACAAGCTGTACGATGCAGCGACTTCCCTGCTGGTGCTGCATTTTATAAAGGGGCTGGATCAGAAAAGGGAGCTGCTGCGAAGTATAGCGGATCGTCTGAAACCTGGAGCACCATTATTTCTTGCCGCTATAAGCTGTGATCGCCAGGAGGAAGCATTCGCAGTCCAGATGAGCGCTTGGCAAAGCCATATGCTGGATAATGGCATTCCGCTTGAGGATTGGGAGCGGTTTGCCGCCTCTCTTGGCGCTGAATCAGACCCCGTGCCGCCAGAGCAGGTGGAAGAGCTGCTTCGGGAAGCAGGCTTTAGCCACATTTCAAAATTTTTCGGTTCCTACCTTATTACAGGATGGTTTGCTGTCAAAGCAAGCGGGGAGCACAACATAGAAGAAAAGAGGCAGGACAAATGAAACAAGACATCGTTGTTATAGGCGGCTACGGCCATGTGGGCGGAGATATAAGCAAGCAGCTCGGAGCAAAGTTTCCAGGCAAAGTGTATGCGGCAGGTAGAAGTTTGGAGCGTGCGAAGCAATTTGCAGACCAGACGGGCGGCCAGGTTAAACCGATGGCATTTAATTTAACGAACTGGAAGCAGGAAATGGCATTCGAACGAGTCAAGCTCGTCGTCATGTGTATGGATCAGACAGATGATGCATTTGCACAGGCTTGCTTGCGGAGTGGAACGCATTACGTGGATATTTCAGCATATGGCCCTTTCCTGACCAGCTTGGAGCGGCATACAGAAGAGGCTGCACAAGCACAGGCGACGGCGGTGCTGAGTGTAGGACTAGCGCCAGGTGTAACGAATTTGCTGGCACGCAAGGCACAGCAGGAGCTGGACCAGCTGGATAGCGTAGATATCGCGATTATGCTTGGACTTGGCGATCAGCATGGCAAGGCGGCGATAGAGTGGACGGTAGACAGCATTGGCAGTGCATTTTCAATTGTTGAAAATGGCGGGGTCACGCAGACGGTCAGCTTTAGCGGAGGCAAACGCACCGACTTTGGCAAGGAGCTGGGCAGCCGCATGGCTTACCGCTTTCCGTTCTCCGATCAGCAGTCGCTGCCAAGAACGCTGAAAGTGCCGACCGTATCAACAAGGCTTTGTTTCGATTCAGGTGCGGTGACCCGCTTGGTTGCGTGGATACGCGCAACGGGATTATTCCGGCTGCTGAAAGTCAAATGGATTCGCTCTGCCGCTGTGAGCAGCTTTGGGATGATGCGTTTTGGCTCAGACGGCTATGCAGTTAAAGTAGATGGCTGGGGGACGAAAAATGGTGCGCGGAAGCATGTCCAATATTTGGTGGATGGTTCCCATGAGGCGGCAGCGACCGCTAAAGTGGCGACCGCCGTTGCCACCGCTGTTTATGAAGGGGGCTTGCCAGGCGGCGTATTCCATACGGAGCAGCTATTTGAGCTGGTGAAGAGCGGCAAAGGCAAAATTGCCCTGCAAGCCGCTGCGGGCATTACGAAACGACCGCAGATCATTGAAGGCTTGAGATATGACAGCTGGGAGTAAAGCCGGCCCGTTATCAAAGTCATTATTAAGGTAGTTATAATAACTGTGCCTCATTGGAAGGATGGCTAACTTCCAGACCGAAATTTTCGCATAAAGCTGGCAAGCCGCTAAAAAAACCTTTGCCGATGGCGTCAAATTTCCAATGGCCGTTGTGCAAATATAAATCGCCAATGACGATGGCCGTTTCTTTAAGCAGATCTTCGCCAAAATCGAATTGAGCTATCAATTGTTCCGTTTGCGGATGCAGCAGACAGATGCTGATTTCGGCCACCTGGCTGAAATCATGCTGCTGCGCCTCGCCTTCGTAGATCGAAAGCGTGAAGGCCATTCGCTGGATCTGCAACGGCAGCTTGCTGAAATCGATTTTAAACTGTGCCTCATGAGGTCCTATCTTCGAGTAGGAAACAGAGTTAAAGGGTGAATCGGGATTGCCGTAAAAAATACAATCCTCATCTCGCTCACACCGCCTTGCAGCAGATAGCAGAAAGGCCGTGGCGTCGATTTCAATCGCCGGATTTAACAACTTCCATGAAACGCGAGCAAGCAGCTGATTCAAGCCCAAATGGCGGGTAATTTCAGCCTTTTGCCCGCTGACGAGCTGCAGCCCGGATTTTTCAGCTGTTGTTTCTGTGGCGCTAGCTGCAGCACGTTTAGCGCTGGCAGAGGCGGCTGGCTTTGCTTGTTTCTTGCTTTTAGCAGCAGTTGCCGAGAAGGGCGAGTAACCGCGAGCATGCATCTTGCCTATTTTATAGCCTTTAGCGAGCGCAAGCTCGGTAGGGCTTAGCTGCTGCTCACGTTCCAGCAATTTTACTAAAATTAACGCTGCCGCTCTCGCATCATCGAGCGCATCGTGGTGATTTAACGGGATTTGATAATAGCCAGCTAACACGTTCAAACGGTAGGAAGGCATGTCCGGCAGCAGTTTTTTGCTAAGTTGATAGGTGCAGTAATAATGAAATGCCGGATAAGGCAGAGCCGCTTCGTCTAGGCAATAGCGAAGGACGCTCATATCGAAGGAAGCATTATGCGCGACTACCTGCTTATTTTTTAATAATGGCTCCAGTGTCAACCATAGCTCGGAAAAAGTAGGGCTATCCGCCACCATAGCCGGAGTGATGCCGTGAATTTCGATGTTCATCCGGTCAAAATGCTGCTGCGGATTAATGAGCCAAACCTGCTCGAAAACGATTTTGCCGCCCTGCACCTCGACGATGCCGACCGCGCATGCGCTGGAGCGATTGGAGTTGGCTGTTTCAAAGTCAATTGCCACAAAATCCATGGTGCATCCCCTTTAAATTGGTGTAAGTTTTTTAATTCTTACCATGAATTATACAGGATGTCCGAAACTTTTTGGTCGTCTTTCCACCTTTTTCTTGTTTTGAAGGTATAAACGTCTGCAAAACGGACAAAATAAAATTATCGGCGTCGCAAGATGTCGTAGACAACCGCGGAGAAGACTTACGTTCCCCATAAGCTCTTCGTCCGGTTTCTCCTCTCCCATGAATAGAGCGTCCCGAAAGGGGCGCTCGATTTTTTTGTGTAAACCTTTATGTTTCAAGGGGTTTGGGGCTTCCTCGTTTTTGTAAAACTGTGCATGGACTACCGATTGTCCACCAAATCATATTTCTGTACCACAAACCACAACAAAACGTAGCTCTTAATGTCGTCGAAAACAGCGGCGGCGCTTAAGTATGTTTTAGAAGCTCGATAATAGGAATGTTGTACAACGAACGGGATTCAACGCTGTGCAGCATTCTTTTTTGTTAAGTAATGGTCAGGGATTGCCCATGTGATTTGAGGCTGAATTCAGCTTGCCCACAAGGCGATTTTGGAGACTGTGTTCATTAGGAGGGGGAGAAATAAGAATTGTCGAAAGAACGCTTGGCCGAGGTGTTGTTGATGGTCGTTCCAACATGGGCCAAACTCAATCACAAATGGCCAAAAAATTCCTTGCGAAACAATGTTGACCCTATCTCAAATCAACTTAACTTGATCAATATACCAAAGAAGTTAAGGATGCAGGTTTGAGGGAGTCTGCTGAAATTAATTATTTGCGCCATGCAAATAAAACTTAAAGACTACAACTTATATTCATAGCCGAAAAGGACAAGAACATGTATCCTTAGCCGAAGTGAACAGCTTTCTGGACCACCGCTTTGGGCTTCAACAGAAGAAGGTCTGGATGGTTGCTCGCATACGTCCGCAAGTCTTCCAACTTTTATAGTATGTAGCTATAGATGACATGTAATTAGATACTTTTAGACAGACCAATTATCGCTGGCGATACAAGTCAGATACTTTTTAAAGCCTCTAAGTTAGCGTTTCAAGCCATTTTGACTATCTAGGTTGAAAATATATAGTTGGAAATAGGTGTTGTTTAAGAACGTGTCTGAGCGATTCTGTGAGGAGTTTTAACGACGAATGGGTTTGAGGAACTTCTCTGAACGACATAATTTTTATTTTAGGAGGGAACAACATGGAAGTTTTTGCAGAATATTTAGCGCATATTGATAACCCGCAACATCGGGCCCGAACGGAAGAAGTTTTGGCTTGGGTAACTACCAAATTTCCAAATTTAATGCCAAAAATGGCGTGGAATCAGCCTATGTTTACCGATCACGACACATTTATTATTGGCTTTAGCGTAGCCAAACATCATTTGGCTGTTGCCCCCGAAAAGGCAGGAATTAATCATTTTTCTGATGAAATTGTGCAGGCTGGCTATGATCACACCAAACAGTTGGTACGTATCCAGTGGGATAGTCCGGTTGATTTCTCATTACTTGAGAAATTGATCGAGTTTAATATTTTGGAAAAGGCAGACTGTTCCACTTTTTGGCGGCAATAAAAATAGGATAGCCCTTGGCGTCGCCTACGGCATCCTCATCGCGCAGCTGGCCATTTACAAGACCAGCAATCAGGATGACGGCGATTACCCAAAACAACCATTTTTTATAAAACGGCTGGCTCTTCATTGTTCATGCTCCTATCGCGTATGCAAACGAATATATTTAACTGTTTAACTGAAAGGTTACTTCCAGCTTTTTCGATCCGGTTTGGGCTTCGCCGATACTTGTTAATGCCATTTTACCAGTAGCGATTTTTGAAGAAGGTTTATCGTTCTGGACGACATTTACAAACACAGAATTGACGATCTGTGATTTGGCGAGTGCGAGCGAGCAGGCATGCTGAACAAGCTTTTTAAGCTCTTGTTCATTCACAGTTAGCGTGCTGAGCGTGACACGCCAAATACCAGAGTCATCTAAACGTTCTTCTGTTATTTCGTATTCAGGCAGCTGCACTTCTGGTGAAGGGGAAAAGGATGTCAGCTGCTCCGCACTCGTTGTTATTGAAAGGGAAGCTGGCACTTCATCAGCTATTTGCTGAGCTGTGTTCCCCTCATAAATGATCCCAATCATGCTGCCCGCCAAGGCAACGACGATGATAAATCGGGTCTGATTGAACAATAGCTTTCTTCGTTTCACCTGCACCGACTCCTATACTAAAATTTACTTAAATTGCGCGCGAACCCCTTCAAAAGCGGCTTTCATGTCATCGCTAGTAGCGGTTGAAATGAATCCAAAGCTGAATTTATCTTCTATAATAAGGCCGATAAACTCCTTATCCCCGTCTCCTTTGACCAAGGTCAAGGAACCTTTCGCTCCATCTTTTTCATAGTCGACGGTTTCCACAACTTTCGGATTTAAAAAATGATCCTTCTCATCAATGACCGCAGAAGCGGCAAATATAAATACGCTTTGAACATCAGGATGCATATGCTCCTGGGCAAATTTCTTTCTGGCTTCTACATCGGCTTCGTTGTAGTAGGAGTTAATATAGCCAAGCGTAAGCTGCTCGCTGGCGTTCAAGTCTTTTTCAGGCTCGGCGGTTGGGGAAGCAGTTGCGGTATCGCTAGGTGAGGCTGCTGCTGAAGCTTCAATCGTTGCTGATGGGCTTGGAGCAGCTGTTGTCGCTTCTTTCGAAGAACAGCCGCTCAGAACGCCAATAGCAACCGCTATTAATAGGCCATAACTAATCTTCTTGTAAAATGTTTTTCTCTTTTTCAATGTGTCCGCTCCCTTTATCGTTGTTTCGACACCAATATACTACAAAAGTGATGTTTTGGCGATATGTGGAAGGGGGATAAATGGAATAGCGGAAAATACCATATAACCCCTCAGTCTAATATGAAATTTTTTATTTAAACAGTCTGTTTTTTTATGGAATTAAGCAATAAAATGACCTTATAAAACAGCGGGAGATGGTCATGTGAAGGGTTTATTCATTAATTTTACAAAAAGTTTGCTTGTATTAAGCTTTGTGGTATCGTTTTTTGTTTTCGAAAAGAGTGCATTTGCGGCGGTGCCAACGGATAATGGCCTGCTCAACTGTGGGATTTTAAACCGGGGCGCCAATAATACTGACAATAGTGTGCCTATTAGCAAGCTGGATATGAATGATAATGTCGAAACGGGCAGCTCTTATAATGAAATTGGTCATGATGATAAAAATAGAGATTTCGATACGGTCTGGTATCAATTCACGGAGCCGAAGCAAATTGATTCCTATTATTTGAAAACTCAAAATACGCTCGGTACTTTGGTCATGAAATTAACCGATGTTAACGGTGTTGTGTACGATGTTACTAGTTTGAACCGAAACGGTGTGCTTACTACATTTTCAACTCCCTATCAAAACATAAAAAAGGTAGAACTTATTAACACAAATACTTCAACGTCAAGTATAGCCCATGTTTTTGAATGGGATCTATTCGGAACCCCTGTAGCAAGCCAAAGCATCCAGGCAGTTGCTGGAGCAGATGGCATTCAGCTAACATGGGAGAATGTGACTGACGGAGTTACTTATAAAGTAAACAGAACGACTGCCAGCGGCGGAACCTATACAACGATTGCATCGGGCGTTTCTGGCACTTCCTATTTGGATACGAGCGTTGTGAAAAATACAACTTATTTCTATCAAATAGTGGCGGTAAGAAATAACGTGGACTGCTCCTGCTCCTTTGAGGCTTCCGCACAAACGTTGCAGAACAACCGTGCCATTCTTGTGATTACAATGACTAACGGCCTTGAGAAAGAATATGATCTAACCATGGCAGAAGTAAATGCCTTCATGGATTGGTACGATGCGAAGGATGCTGGAGTAGGCAAAGAAAAATACTCCTTCAATAAAACATGGAATAAAGGGCCATTCCTCAGCCGGACGGATTACGTTATTTTTGATAAAATATTGTTTTTCGAAGTAAATGAATATGAAGATACGACGAATTAAGAGGGGGCAACTCCTCTTTTTTTATTTTTTATTGGCTATCATATAGAAGCCTCTTCTGTGACAGTAACTCCTCTTTAACATCGCGCGGCAATTATGGTACGATAGGCGAAGATAGCGAATAAAGGGGGCATTTGTCAGTGAGAGTCATTGCGGGCGCAGCCAAGGGACGACTGCTGAAGGCGGTGCCTGGCAAGAATACAAGACCTACGACCGATAAGGTGAAGGAAGCGATTTTCAGCATGATTGGGCCTTTTTTTGACGGGGGCATTGCGCTGGATTTGTTTGCTGGAACCGGGGGGCTTGGCATAGAGGCTTGGAGCAGAGGGGCCGAGCGGGCGATTTTTATCGATCAGGAGAAAAATAGCATCGACATCATTCGCCACAATACGCAGGCTGCCGGAATGGGGCAGGAAGCGGAAATTTACCGCAACGATGCGGAGCGAGCGCTGAAGCTGCTGGAGAAGCGTGGCATCGCTTTCCGGCTTGTTTTTCTGGACCCGCCTTATCGAATAATCACGGCGGACAAGCTCATGACGTATATGGCTGACCATGACATGCTTGAGGATGGTGCCATTATTGTCGTCGAGCACGATGCAGCACATAGCTATGAGGAGCAGTGGAACGGTTTTTTTCAAACGAAAAAAAACAAATACGGCGACACGGCGGTAACCATTTATCGCTACGAGCCGAATGAAGCCCAAAATGGAGGACTTATCGATGCAGACGAATGACCAGATTCGAGTAGCCGTATACCCTGGAAGCTTTGACCCTGTTACTTTTGGGCATTTGGATATTATCCGCCGCTCGGCGAAGCAGTTCGACCATTTAATCGTAGCTGTACTTAATAATACGAGCAAAAACCCGCTGTTCAGCTTGGAGGAGCGCAAGGAAATGATTACTGAGCTGACAGCGGATTTGAACAATGTTTCGGTTGAAAGCTTCCGGGATCTGCTCGTGCGTTTCATGAAGACCCGCAATGCCAACGTTATTGTACGGGGCATTCGCTCCGTGACGGATTTCGAATATGAGCTTACGCTGGCATCGACTAACCGGCTGCTCGACGAGGAAATTGATACGATTTTTATGATGACAGATCCGAAATACTCCTATCTCAGCTCCAGCATCGTGAAAGAGATCGCGCAGTTTCAAGGTGAGGTGTCTGAGCTTGTTCCGCCTGCGGTGGAGAAGCGCCTGACTGAGAAGTACAAGGCGAAGCAATAGAAGATACTCGGCTCAGCTAAGCTATACCCGCAGCTGAAACTGAGCATTATTTGGGTATGTCAGTCTCTCTTCGTGCCAGCATATACAGCGCTGCGAGCAGCAGTACGAGCAGCGCTGACGCAGCCAAAGTGTAGAGCCACAGATTAGGGAAATGCTGCACGTGAAAATAACCCGGAACCGGGCTGTTCATCCACGCTCCATTTGATGAAACAGCTGGCAGCGCACTAGCGGCTTGCCGCAAGGAATCAAAAGGGGCGCTTGCGAGCAGCATCTGCGCCGGCTTCCACAAGAGCACAACAAACCAAGCGGCATGGCCGGCATGAAGCAGCTTGGCGCCAGCGAGCGGGAGCAGCTTAAGATCTGTGCCGCTCGTAGAATAGCCTGCTTGCAGCAGGCCGCTGATGCCGCTCCATGCGAGTATTGCAGCGGTGATAGCGGCGCTCAGCACAGGTGTCAGGCTCGGTGCTTCCAGCACGGCAGCTGTATAGGTGCCGATATGGCTTTCAAGCAGCGCGGGCAGGAAGAGCGCTTCCCACCAGCTTCCTGAGCTGATAAAAAGCCAAAGCGGCTGCATAAGCTGGGCGATGACAGCGGTGAAAATGATCAGGCCGCCAATCAGCATCAGCTTTTGCACGCCGCCGGATACGGCTTCGCCGAGCGCCCGCCCGAAGCCGCGGCCGTCGCTTTCCCGCGCTGCGGTGATGGCCTTGGCCGCGCGCTCAACCAATCGGCCTTCCTGCACCTGGGCGGCGCGGGCCGGGAAAGCCTCGGACCTGCTGGTGAACAGCAGCAGCCAGGCTGTCCATAGCGCAGACAGCCAGACGGCTGCTGCGATCAAGAGGCCCAGCTCCGGCTGATGCATGAAGCCTGCGCCGAGGACCACAAGCATGAAGATAGGATTCGGCATATGTGAAAAGGCTAGCAGACGCTGGCCTTCTTGGAGCGTAACATGCCCATGCCTGCGAAGCACGGCCGTCGTTTCAGCACCGGCGGGAAAGCCGGCTAGCCAGCCGAATAGCAGGGGCAGCGCGGCCTCTCCGGGAAGGCGGAACAATCGGCGCATCAGCGGCTGGAGCAGCACGCCGATTCCGTGAACGAGGCCAAAGGCGGTAATTAGCTCGAATAGGACGAGAAAAGGCAGCAGCCCGGGAAAAACAATATTCCACCATAAGGTCAGTCCTTGAAGGGAAGCTTGAAAGGCTGCTTCGGACTGGTAGATAACAGCTCCGACCAGCAGAATGGACGCTAGTGCTGCGAGCAAGGTTTTAGCCACTGGACGATCAACTCCATTTCAGGACATCGTAGGGAATTGAATGATTGTGATAAGTGCAAAAATACACATTTTACAGCTGCGCGTGTGGAAATACGGGCTATTTGCAGCGCCTGCAAGGCCGCCAATCAGCACAGTGCAATAATGGTTGCGAACGCTGGGAAATTGCAAAAGGCAGTCAGTATAGCGGCTTGTACGATATGTATGCAGCCGCTTGACTCGTTAGACCGTTGATGTACGTTGTTATAGGCAGCAGCATGCAAAGGCCAGAAATGAAGTGGTAAAGATGGCCATAAAGGGATGAAGAAGCTTTATGAGGAACGAAAGGGGCGCGAATTGTCCTTGAAATCGTCAGGAGTAAGGCAGCTAGGCTTTATTATGATGGCGACGGCTTTATTCATGTATATGCTGTTGTACGCACCAACACCCTATGTCATGTATGAGCCTGGACTAGCTGCCCCGACGAAGCCGATGGTGCGTTTTGGGGAGGAGGGAGCGATGAAGCCTTCACCTAGTCCATCGCCTGCTTCGACGCCAGAAGAGGGTGCTTTTCTTATGACAGCCGTCAGGCTCTCCGATGCGAATTGGTGGGAAACCCTCTCTTCTGCATGGGATACGGATATAGCGACTTACAGCCGCTCATCGATTTTACGCGGCTATACGGAGCAGGAATATGCTGAGCGAATGACAGTCGTCATGCAAGGCTCACAAAATCAAGCCATTGAAGCTGCGTACCGCTACGCCCATCTTTCCTATCAATCAGTGGTTGACAGCATCGCGGTGTCGGATGTGAAGCAGGACAGTGATGGCAGCGGCTGGCAGCTTGGAGACGTACTCGTTTCGTTAAAAGGAGGCGAGCCTTTTACGGATGCCAAGCAAATTGTTCTCGAGCTTGAAGCCTACAAGGCGGGCGATGAGGCCGTATTTATCGTCAAGCGGGAAGGAGAGGAGCAAGACGTTGCGATTAAGCTGGGCGCCTATGAGGCTCCTCTAACGATGGATAAGCTTCCTATCGCGCTTGGAGGTGTTCAGCTTGCTGAGCTTCGCAGCCTGCAGCCGGATGATAGCCGCTTTAAGCTGCAAATAGATTCAGGAGCCATTGGCGGCCCCTCCGCTGGGTTGATGTTTGCTCTGCAGTCGCTTGATTTGCTGCTGGACAAGCAGGATTTGACGGGCGGAGCGATTATCGCTGGAACAGGCACAATCGCAGCAAATGGGACGGTTGGGGAAATTGGCGGAATTGCGTTCAAGGTCATTGCGGCAAGCCGCGAGGGGGCGGAGCTGTTTCTCGCCCCGTCCGCCAACTACAAGGAAGCTGCGGACAAGGCGAAGGACATGGGGACGAGCATGAAAGTCGTCAGCGTGAATACTCTCGGTGAGGCTAAGCAGGTGATTGAGCAGTATGTACGCGAAAAATAGGCGGTTTGAATTAGAGCATGATCGGTTTGGCATAATAGTCGCGAAATAAAGCGTCTGGCTGCTTGCCCCCTGCATGAGCGAGCATATAGGCAGCGGTAGCTTGCGTATCAAGCTCTAAATAACGGTAGGGCTGCTCGGCAGCCGAAGCGCTTAACAGAACGGGCAAGGTCGCGGTCGTGCGCATTTTTCGCAGCAGCCCTTTGCCTTTTTCGCTAAAGCCAAGCACGCGAATATATTGCAGTCCGCTGCGCAGCTTGTCCGGTGTGAAATCCGACTTGGTATGTCCGAGCAAAATCGAAAGCAGAGAACGCTGCAGCTTCGTGCGGGTATACCGTTTCGTTTTGAGCTCTGTAAGCAAGTGTTCAATCTGAAGCTCCTTTAGCCGGGGCAGCGTTTTGCGAATACGGTGTTCAAGCCCTTCGGTTATTTCATGCAGCTCGGCCAGCTGCTGCGCTGAACGGGTGACGATGGCGTGCAGCAGCGGCGAGGCGAAGCTGTCCCAGCTTACAGGACTTCGCCTTGCATCCCATTCGCGCGCCAATACTTCATAGGTTGTGTCCGGCACAAAAGGCTTAATGCCTGCAAGCTGCCGTTCAAGCAAAAGCTGTTTGCGAATGGCGGTAGCGCTGGCAATGGCGCTGTCCGTTACGTCCTCCTGGTTGTATGCGGCTTTCTCGCGGCGAATGGTGAAAGGCTCCATGCGCCCGCCGAGACGCGCAAGGGCAATCAAATAATGCAGCCCCAGCGTATGGTTGGGCATGTCAAAAGGAAACGCAGCAGCTTCCGGCTTGCCTATGCTGCCCAAATAAGTGGCTACCGCGCTGCTGTAAGCGCTCGGGTAGCTCATTCCTGTAGCCAGCAGCTCTTTTAGCTGCAAGGCGAAAGCGGGCGGCTCCTGCGCGATGACGGAGGCGGCATCCATAAGCGGAGCCAAATCGCCGCTTTCCGTGCCGAAGCAGAAGCCATCGACAACGCCCGTTGCCTCCAGCAGTGCAACGGCGCCGTAGGAGAACCATTCCGCCGCCTGTGTAGCGTAGGCTACAGGCAGCTCAATGACGAGATCGCAGCCCCCGCGCAGCGCGGCTTCCGTACGGCTCCATTTGTCCATCACGGCAGGCTCGCCGCGCTGGAGGAAATGCCCGCTCATGACAGCGACAACGGCGTCAGACCCGCTTGCCAGCAGCGACTGCTGCAAATGATAGCGATGGCCGTTATGAAACGGATTATATTCAACAATTAATCCTACCGTACGCATATAACCGTGCTCCTCAATTGTAAAATGGTTGCATTACTAGGTGAAACGGCTGTCGCCGTCCTTTGGCGGCGCGGCGCGTTTCAGTCCGAGAAATATAAGCCTATTTATAGGTGTGAAACTTATAAATTCTTATATTTCAAGCGTAAACGGCTTAAGCTATCCTTGGAGGCAAAGCTGCCGTTTCGCGGGTGGAATGTAAGCCAATTATAAGTGTAAAACTTATAATTGCTTATATTTCAAGAATAGCATAGCTAGGATTAAGATAAAATCGGAGCCATCATTTTCAACCGTTGAAAGCGAAATAAAGCCAATCCTCTGTGAAAATGTTGACAAAACCCTTATAAAATAGCTATAATAAATTTTGTTTGTTTGAGGTGATAATATGCAGTTTCATGTAGAAGAAACGATGTCCAAGAGGTTAAAGCATACAATCAATGAATCCATTGATGTTGCCCCTCTATTTGAAGGACGGGCTGATGTGATTAACACAGGTCCGCTCCATGTAGCGCTTGAGGTAGAAGGAAATGCAGGGTCTATCTTGGTTGATGGTCAAATGACGATCGATTGGGAGCTTGCGTGCTCCAGATGTCTGGAAGCCGTTCAGGAGCATACAGTCATTCCTTTCTCCGAGCAGTTCGAGCCTGCGCCGAAACGTGGTAAAGACGAGGATGAGCAGGAAGAGGACGACGACAGCGACTTCATTGCGGTATCCGGTGAAAGATTGAATTTGCAGCCTTATGTGGAAGAGGCGCTTCAACTGTTTATGCCGTTTGCCCCGCTTTGCAAGAGCGACTGTAAAGGACTTTGTCACACATGCGGACAGAACTTAAATGAACAGACATGCAGTTGCAATAACGAGAAGCTTGACCATCGTTTTGCAGCATTGAAGGATTTGTTCAAGGATCAATAGTGTATCGCTTCGCGAATATTGTGAAGGAGGTGTTAAACATGGCAGTACCTCAAAGAAGAACGTCCAAAACTCGCCGCGACAAACGTCGCACTCACTTTAAGTTGGCTGTACCAGGTATGGTAAAATGCGAGCAATGCGGAGAGCTGAAATTGGCTCATCACGTATGCAAAGTGTGCGGATACTACAAAACGAAAGAAATTATTGCTCAATAATTTCCGGGATCTCACAATGGCACTTCATCGCTTGGTGAGGTGCTGTTTTTTTGCACACGTTTAGCTCCTTATAGCAGCGTTTTTCGTTTCTTCACGGGACGAGGCCGCCTTTAACTAGGCGGAAGTAACCGTCTAGGTTCGCGTCGCTGCTTACAGAGGCTTTTTTTATAGAGAATTTTAGTACCAGGTGATAATAGTAGATGTTGGCCTGTTGGACCGACGTCTTTATAAAATATATGATTGGCGAATGCGCCTGCTTACGCCAGTCCAAGGTGGTGCCGACGATCGAACGAATGCCCAAACGGCAGCGGCATCAGCTGCTTGCCAAACTTATGGAGGAAAATCCGTTCATGACAGACCGGGAGCTTACAAGGCATTTAAAGGTAAGCATCCAAACGATCCGCTTGGATCGGATGGAACTTGGTATTCCCGAACTGCGCGAGCGGCTGAAGCTGATGGCGGAGCGTTCGTACGATACGGTACGGTCATTGCCGCTTCATGAGGTTATAGGTGAAATTGTTGATCTTCAGCTGGATAAAAGCGGAATTTCGATCTTTGAAATACGTGAGGAGCATGTTTTCTCGCGAACGGGCATTGCCCGGGGCCATCATGTTTTCGCCCAAGCGAATTCGCTGGCCGTCGCCATTATCGACAATCCCATCGCTTTAACGGTAACGGCGGACATTCGGTTCATTCGCCCAGTAAAATTAGATGAAAAATGCATTGCGAAAGCCTATGTGAGGTCGATTTCCGGCGAACGCTCCAAAGCAAAGGTCGAAATTTTCACCTATGTCGGCGAAGAAATGGTTTTTCAAGGGGATTTTGTAATTTTCCGATCCGCAGGGGAGGCGGAGAAAGAAGGAGGGGACGAACATGCGGATCGCCATTGATGCTATGGGCGGAGATAATGCGCCTGGCCTCATTGTGAAGGGCGTGCTTGAAGCTGCGCACGAATGGCCGGATACGGAGCTTGTACTGGTTGGAGATACTGCCGTCATCGAGCAGCTGATGGGCGGCAATAAGCCCGCCAATATTAGCCTTTGTCATGCCGATGAGGTCATCGGACCGGATGAAGAGCCGGTAAAGGCTGTTAGGCGTAAAAAAGGGGCCTCCATGGTCGTTGCGGGCCAGCTCGTCCGTGAAAAACGGGCAGATGCAATGCTGTCTGCCGGAAATACCGGAGCATTAATGACGACAGGGCTGCTCGTTGTCGGCCGTCTGGATGGTATTGAGCGCCCGGCGCTCGCGCCTATGCTCCCGACGATGGACGATGTCGGCATGCTGGCGCTTGATTTAGGCGCCAATATGGATGCGAAGCCAGAGCATTTATTGCAATACGCTATTATGGGGAGCATTTATCGCTCCAAAGTGCATGGAATGGATAAGCCTCGTATCGGGTTGCTAAACGTTGGAACCGAAGCGCGCAAAGGCAATGAGCTGACTAAGGCGGCTTACGATCTGCTTGAGCAGGCTCCGATTCATTTTATTGGAAATGTTGAAGCGAGAGATGTACTTAGTCGCAGCTGTGATGTCCTTATTTGCGACGGCTTTGCCGGAAATATTATGTTGAAAGCGATGGAAGGCACGGCAGGCACCCTGTTTGGCTTCATCAAAGACGCTTTTGGCGAATCGTTGCTTACCAAGCTGGCCGCAGCGATTATGCTGCCGAAGCTGCGCAAGCTCAAAAACAAAATGGACTATAAAGAATATGGTAGCGCACCGCTGCTCGGTTTGAACGGACTCGTCATGAAATGCCATGGTTCCTCCGACGAGGTAGCTGTCAAAAGCGCGATTCGCCAGGCGCGAATTGCCATTCAAGGCAAGCTGACCGAATCGATCGCAGCGGAAATAAGCGGGAAGTGAGTGTGTTGTGGTGAATTTGCATCCTGTAGGCATTATTGGTACAGGCAAATATGTGCCTGAACGTATTATAACGAATCAGCAGCTTGAACAAATGGTCGAAACGAATGATGAGTGGATCGTTACCCGAACTGGGATTAGCGAGCGCCGGATGGCTGCACCCGAAGAAGCAACTTCAGACCTTGCTTATGAGGCCTCCAAAGCTGCGATTGCAGCTGCAGGACTTACGGTAGAGGATATCGACCTCATTATCGTGGCGACGATAACGCCAGACATGGCCTTTCCATCGACCTCCTGTCTGCTTCAAGAGAAGCTGGGAGCCAAGCAGGCGGCAGCATTCGATCTTTCCGCAGCTTGCTCGGGCTTTATTTATGGCCTTGCGACAGCAACGAGCATGATTTCTTCCGGCTTGTATAAGCATGTGCTTGTTGTTGGCGCGGAGACGCTTTCGCGTATTACGGACTACACAGACCGCAATACATGCATTTTGTTTGGCGACGGTGCGGGAGCGGTTGTGCTTGGCGAAGTAGCAGAAGGCAGAGGCTTCCGCTCCTTCCAGCTCGGAGCGGATGGAGGCGGCGGCGAGCTGCTGAAAGTAAGCGGCGGCGGTTCACGCATGCCAGCTACGGAGGAAAGCGTCGCATCGCGGCAGCATTTTATCCATATGGCTGGCAATGATGTTTTCAAGTTTGCGGTGCGCATTATGGGCAGTGCAGCAGAGGAAGCGCTTCGCAAAGCGGATATGACGAAGGATCAAATCGATCTGCTTATCCCGCATCAGGCGAATATTCGAATCATTCAATCGGCGCTTAACCGTCTGAATTTGTCTGAGGAGAAATGCATGATTAATTTGAACAACTACGGCAATATGTCGGCAGCATCGATTCCGGTTGCGCTGGCGGAAGCGGTTGAGCAAAATCGTGTGAAAGAAGGAGACGCTCTCGTATTCGTCGGCTTTGGCGGCGGACTGACTTGGGGAGCTTCTGTATTGATTTGGTAACGGAGGGATTGCAGGATGGGTAAAACCGCTTTTGTATTTCCAGGACAAGGCGCTCAGGCTGTAGGGATGGGCAAGGATGTTTATGAAGCGTTCGAGGATTCGCGCCAGATTTTTGAACAGGCGGATGAAGCGCTTGGCTTTAAGCTGAGCGATATTATTTTTGAAGGGCCGGAGGAGACGCTGAAGCAGACGGCCAATACACAGCCTGCGCTGCTTACGGTGAGCGTCGCGCTGCTGCAAGCTTTAGAAGGCCGCGGTTTGAAAGCGGACTATGTAGCGGGCCACAGCCTTGGGGAATACAGTGCGCTAGTAGCTTCTGGTGTATTATCCTTTGAGGACGCTGTTCGTACGGTGCGTTCCCGCGGTCTCTTTATGGAGCAGGCGGTTCCGGGTGGACATGGCGCAATGGCAGCCGTGCTTGGCGCAGAGCGCGAGGCGCTTGCCGAGCTATGCCGTACGGTGACGGCAGAAGGCCATGTTGTCGAGCTTGCGAACGTGAACTGTCCAGGGCAGATCGTCGTTTCCGGTTCCGCGGCAGGCGTTCAGGCCATTGTTGAGCGCGGCAAGGAAGCCGGATTCAAGCGGGTCATTCCGCTTGAGGTTAGCGGCCCTTTCCATTCATCACTAATGAAGCCTGCTGCTCAGCAGCTTGCTGGCGTATTGGCAAGCGTAAGCATGAGCGATGCTTTTGTGCCTGTTGTAGCTAACGTTACAGCGAGCGCAGTAACGGATGCGGCGGCACTTCGCGGACTGTTGGTCGAGCAAGTCTACTCGCCAGTACTGTGGGAAGACAGCATTCGTTATTTAATCGCGGAAGGCGTAGATACTTTCGTGGAAATCGGTTCAGGCACGGTGCTTGCCGGCTTGATCAAAAAAATCGATAAATCCGTTAAGGTGATTTCACTTAACAGCATTGCAGCACTGGATGCTTTGCAAGCAGCCGAATAGGGGAGGTTTTATCATGTTCGCGAATTTGGAAGGCAAGAAGGCGCTTGTAACGGGCGCTTCCCGAGGGATTGGCAGAGCGATTGCGATCGCATTGGCAGAAGCCGGGGCAGATGTTGCCATTAACTATTCGGGCAGCGAGGCGGCAGCCGCTGAGACCGCTCAGGCTGTAGAGGCGCTAGGCCGCCGTGCAATTGTACTGCAGGCTAATGTAGGCAAGGCAGCTGAATTCGATGCTATGGTCAAGGATGTGCTGGAGCAGTTCGGTGCTATCGATATTTTGGTGAATAATGCCGGAATTACAAGAGACAACCTAATCATGCGTATGAAGGAAGAGGAATTTGACCAAGTTATTGAGACGAACTTGAAGGGCGTATTCAATGGCATCAAGGCGGTTACTCGTCCAATGATGAAGCAGCGTTCAGGCCGCATTATTAATATTTCATCCGTCGTTGGGGTGCTTGGCAATCCTGGACAAGCTAACTATGTTGCCGCTAAGGCTGGCGTAATTGGCCTTACGAAAGCTAGCGCGAAGGAACTGGCTTCGCGTGGCATTACGGTCAATTGCGTCGCGCCAGGCTTCATTCAGACTGAAATGACAGACAAGCTTCCGGAAGAAATGAAGGAATCGCTTGCCGGTCAAATCCCGCTTGCGCGTCTTGGCAGCTCGGAAGATATTGCAGCAGCTGTACGTTTTCTGGCGTCTGATGCAGCAGGCTATATGACGGGTCAAACCGTTCATGTGGATGGCGGCATGTACATGTAATATAGTGCCGCAAGGGCTTTGCCGGGAATTAAAACGGTTACGTATGGCATTTTAGTTTTAATTCTCGTATAATACCAAAGAGGAGGTGAACCGGATGTCCGAAGTAATAGATCGCGTAAAACGTATCGTTGTAGACCGCCTAGGTGTAGACGAAGCGGAAGTAACGCTTGAAGCTTCATTTAAAGATGACCTCGGCGCTGACTCGCTCGATGTCGTGGAATTGGTCATGGAGCTTGAAGACGAGTTCGATATGGAGATCTCTGATGAAGATGCAGAGAAAATCACAACAGTAGGAGAAGTTGTTAAATACATACAATCTCTTAACTAAGGAAGCCTGGGTCCCGTTGTCACAAACGGGACTTCTCTCCATCTAGGGCATGTGATTATGAAGATGAATAAATGAGCGTAAGAGCTATTTATATATAAAAGATACAGCGCAGCAGCGTGTTATCTATATTGCAGTTCATAGAGGTGAATCGAAATGAAGCAAAGAGTTGTCGTTACAGGCATGGGAGTTATGACTTCCCTCGGACATGAGCTGGAGGAGTTTTGGGGCAATTTGCTCGCAGGCAAGTCTGGTGTATCCGTTGTGGAAGCGTTCGATTTTTCGGAATACCCGACATATATTGCCGCAGAAATCAAAAACTTCAATCCGGAGGATTTCGGATTGGACAAGAAGGAAGCGCGCCGTATGGACCGCTTCGTACAGTTCGCTGCTGTAGCCAGCCAATTGGCGGTTAAGGATGCGGATTTGAAAATTGGTGAAAATGCTGATGAAGAACGCGTTGGCGTTATGATTGGCTCCGGTATTGGCGGTCTTGGCACTTGGGAAGACCAGCATAACATTTTGCTGGAAAAGGGCCCAAAGCGCGTTAGCCCGTTTTTTATTCCAATGATGATCGCGAATATGGCATCAGGCCAAGTGTCAATGCTGACAGGAGCGAAAGGCCCGAATAGCACAGCGGTAACCGCTTGTGCAACAGGCACGCATTCCATTGGCGATTCTTATAAAATGATTATGCGCGGCGACGCTGACGTCATGCTGTGCGGCGGTGCAGAGGCGACGATTCGTCCGACTGGCATGGCGGGCTTTTGCTCGATGCGTGCCATGTCCGTCCGCAACGAAGAACCGAGTAAAGCAAGCCGTCCTTTCGATATAGACCGTGATGGTTTCGTAATGGGCGAGGGCGCAGGCGTGCTCGTATTGGAATCTCTCGAGCATGCTCAAAAACGTGGAGCTCGGATCTACGCTGAGATTATTGGCTATGGCATGAGCGGCGACGCGCATCATATGACAGAGCCAGATCCAGACGGCGCAGCACGCTGTATGGTGAAAGCGCTCAAAGATGCTGGACTTGCTCCTGAAGCAATTGATTATATTAATGCTCACGGCACTTCAACGCCGGTAGGCGACCGTTCGGAGACGAAAGCGATTAAGAAAGCGTTTGGCGACCATGCTTATAAACTGGCGGTCAGCTCGACGAAGTCGATGACGGGACATTTGCTTGGCGCAGCCGGCGGAGTGGAAGCGGTTATTTTAGGCTTGACGCTGCAAAACGGCATCATTGCACCAACGATTAACTTAGACAATCAGGATCCGGAATGTGATTTGGATTATGTGCCGAATGAGCCGCGCAAAGCGGATGTTCGTATCGCAATGTCCAACTCCTTCGGTTTTGGCGGTCATAATGCGACGATCGTGATGAAAGTTTATGAAGCATGATTCCTTAAGCGAGCTGCAGTCGCGTCTGGGGCTACGCTTCAAACAACATAGGCTGCTGAAGCAAGCTTTCACGCATACGTCGTATGTAAATGAGCATAAACATGGCACAATCGAGCATAATGAGCGTTTGGAGTTTTTAGGCGATGCGGTATTGCAATTGCTCGTCTCGGAATTTCTGTTTCGCTCATATCCACGTCGGCCGGAGGGCGAGCTTACGCGTATGCGCGCCTCGGTCGTATGTGAACCGTCACTTGCCCTTTTTGCAGAGCGGCTTGCTCTTGGCGCCTACGTCCTGCTGGGACGGGGCGAAGAGCAGCTGGGCGGCAGACAAAGGCCGGCGCTTCTGGCGGATTTGTTTGAAGCGTTTGTCGGTGCGATTTTTCTCGATGCAGGTATGGAGCGAGCGCGTGCTTTTCTTGAAGAGCATGTGTTTCCATTCATTGAATCGAACGATTACGGTCTGCTCGTGAAGGATTTCAAATCCAAGCTGCAGGAGCGCGCCCAGCATCATGGGCTCGGTACGGTAGAATACCGGATTACCGAGGAGCGTGGACCGGCGCATGATCGTGAGTTTGTCGTGGAAGTGATTTTGGGCGATGCCAGATGCGGCAGCGGCAGCGGTCGGACGAAGAAGGAAGCGGAGCAGCGCGCAGCGGAAGAAGCGTGGCACTCCCTTTCCGCTCAGCCGTAAAGAGGAAGCTATAAGGAGAGGCCACTGGGATTGAAACAAATCCCGGTGGTCTCTTTTTTATATATATAAGGAAGGAAAAATTTTCCCTATCCGGTGCTTCTATTTCTCGGAATGAAACGCGCCGCGCCGCCAAAGGACGGCGACAGCCGTTTCACTCACCTTGGCTGGAAGGAGTGAATTCGCGCATGGCAGCACAGGGCATAAAGTGAGGTTATCCGGCGTCTGTATTTTGTGGTACAATAGCGGGTGAGGTGAAAGACAATTTATGTTCCTTAAGCGTATTGAACTAGCAGGTTTTAAATCGTTTGCCGATAAGACGGAGATGGAGTTCGTTACGGGGATTACGGCAGTTGTCGGCCCCAACGGCAGCGGTAAAAGCAATATTTCCGACGGCATCCGCTGGGTGCTGGGCGAGCAAAGCGCCAAGAGTCTTCGCGGCGGCAAAATGGAAGATATTATTTTCGCCGGAAGCGACGCGCGCAAAGCAGTCAATTATGGTGAAGTGTCGCTGACGCTCGATAATACGGATGGAGCCCTGCCACTGGAGTACAATGAGGTGACAGTGACTCGTCGCGTCCATCGCAGCGGTGACAGTGAATATATGATTAACAAGCAATCATGCCGGCTCAAGGATATTACCGAGCTGTTTATGGATACGGGAATCGGCAAGGAAGCTTATTCGATTATCGGACAAGGCCGGATCGAGGAAATACTAAGTACGCGATCTGAGGATCGCCGCGGTATTTTTGAAGAAGCTTCCGGTATCGTTAAATATAAATCGCGCAAGCGGGAAGCGCAGAAGAAGCTCGATGAGACAGAGCAGAACCTGCTGCGCATTCACGATTTGGTTACTGAGCTTGAAGACCAGGTTGCGCCGCTCAAGGAGCAATCGGAGAAAGCGATCCATTATAAAGCGCTGCGTGAGCAGCTGCGGACGAAAGAAATTTCCATGTACGTTCATAACATTGATTCTGTCCATAAATCTTGGTCGGAGGCAAATGCCAAGCTGGAGGTGCTCAAGCAAAGCGAGCTGGAGCTGTCAACGGTTGTGAGCAAGCATGATGCGCATTTGGAGAAGGATCGCCTTGCGCTGCGCGAAATCGAGGAGAAGCTTGACCGCCTTCATGAAGCGATGCTGCAATATAGCGAGGAATATGAAAAATGCGAAGGCTACGGCGAGGTTTTGAAGGAACGCAAACGCAATCTGGAGCATAACAAGGCGCAGCTAGAGGAATCCGCTGCGTCT
This sequence comes from Paenibacillus algorifonticola, assembly GCF_000971975.1. GTDB lineage: Bacteria > Bacillota > Bacilli > Paenibacillales > Paenibacillaceae > Pristimantibacillus > Pristimantibacillus algorifonticola. The sequence goes on from NZ_LAQO01000002.1 coordinate 389,180, forward strand.
CAGGATGCCCGCATCGGCACGCTGATGCAGGAAGAGGCGGAATTCCGCAGCCGTGCGGCTGCTCTGGAGCTGCAGCTTGCCGATTTGAAAGCGAAGCTGGCCGAGGAGGAAGACCGTCTTATTGGCGTTGTTGGCGGAGCTGCGCCGGATGCCGAGGAGACGCTAAAGGGCGAGCTGCTTGATGTGCTTAGCGCGATGGCGGAGCTGCGAAATGAAATTCGTTATGCCCAGCAGCAGAAGGAAGCTGTTGGACGGCGGATGGAGCGTCTTGGCGAGGATGAGCTGAAGTGGAAAGAGCAGAAGCGGAAAAGTGGGGCTAGACGTGCGCAGCTGGAAGCACAGCTGGAAGCGATTTTGAAGGATATTAATGGTGCCCGCAACAAATACATAGATGAGGCTGAAAAAGCGAAGCTAACCGGGCAGTATGTAGATGAAGCGGCTGCTGCTATTCGCAAATGGGAGCAGAAAATCGACGCCAGCATTTCCCGCCGCGATACGATGAAGGAAATGCAGGATGCACTCGACGGCTTCATGCACGGCGTTCGGGAAGTGCTCAAAGCGTCGCGCCGCACATCGGGTGGCATTAGCGGCGTTCATGGCGCGGTTGCCGAGCTGGTACGCGTGCCAGAGCGGATCGAGGTTGCGGTTGAAACGGCTCTTGGCGGGGCACTTCAGCATGTGGTCATGGAGGATGAGAAGACAGCTCGCGCGGCGATTGCTTTTCTTAAGCAGCGTCAGCTGGGCCGAGCTACGTTCCTGCCACTCGATGTTATTCGCGGAAGGCAAGTGCCTGAGCATGATAGACACCTGGCTGAAAACGCAGAAGGTTTTGTAGGCGTTGCTGCCGATCTTGTCTCTTGCGACCCGCAATATAAGTCTATTATTCAAAATTTGCTCGGCAATGTATTGCTTGCTGAAAATTTGGAGCAGGCGAACCGCATTGCCTCAAAATGCCAATATCGCTACAGAGTGGTTACGCTAGAGGGCGATGTTGTGAATGCCGGGGGTTCGATGACAGGCGGCAGCTTGCAAAAGAAAGGCGCAAGCTTGCTTGGACGGCAGCGGCAAATTGAAGGGCTGGATCAGGAAATTACGGCAGCCGAGGCAACGATGAAGCAGCTTCGCGAAAAGCTCAGCGATCTTCGCAAGGAGCAATCAATCCGATCGCAAAATATGGAGGAGCTGCGCTCGCGTTCAGAGCAATCGCGTATTGACGAGCAGCAGGTGCGGGCAGAGCTTCAGCAGCTGGTCTCTGAAGAAAAGCAGCTTAATGAGCAGGAACAGCTGTATTCCGCTGATCGCAGCAGCCATTTGGCGGAGCAGCAAACGATGCAGGCTACTACCGTGGAGGCGCAGGCGAAGCTTGAGAAGCTGGTAGCAGATGAAGCTAGGCTGCAGGAGGCGATCAAGCTTGCCGAGGAGCGCCGCAAAGCGAGCGAAACGGCGAAGGAAGCGCTGCAAGGCCAGCTGACGGATTTGAAAATCAGCTCGGCCAAGACGGATCAAGAGAAGCAATCGTTTGAGGACCAAGCTGCACGTGTCAGAGCTGATATTGTAAGGGCGAAGCAGGAGCTTGGAAATGTCCGCTCGCTGCTTGCACAGCAGGAAGAGGAGATTACTCGCCATGCGGAGGAGAGCGTACAGCAGGTAGAGCAGCTTAATCACTTGAAGCTTAAGAAGCAGGAATGCTCGGAGCAGACGGATTTGCAGCGCTCGGCGAGAGCGGACCGGATTCGCGAGCTGGAACATGGCGAGAGCGAGACGAAGGAGCAGCGCACGCAGCTTCGGCAAATCGAAGAGCAGCTGCGCCAAAATGAAATCGCCGCAAATCGCCTTGATGTGGAGCTGGACAATCTGCTGCGCAAGCTGAGCGAGGAATACGAGCTGAGCATTGAGCTGGCGAGAGAACAGTACCCTGTGCCGGAGGATGTCATTGGCACGCAAAATCTGGTTCGTGATTTGAAACGCCAAATTGCGATGCTTGGCGATGTGAACCTTGGAGCTATTGACGAGTATGAGCGCGTCAAGGAGCGTTATGAGTTTTTATCGGAGCAGAAGGATGATCTGGTGGAAGCCAAGACGACGCTTTATCAAGTTATTCGCGAGATGGACGATGAAATGTCGAAACGGTTTAAAACGACATTTGAAGCGATTAGAGGCCACTTCAGCATCGTGTTTGCCAAGCTGTTCGGCGGCGGTCGAGCGGATCTTGTGCTGGTCGAGCCGGATCGCGTGCTTGATACGGGCATCGATATTGTAGCGCAGCCGCCAGGCAAGAAGCTGCAGAACCTGCAGCTTCTATCTGGCGGTGAGCGGGCGCTTACTGCAATTGCGCTGCTGTTTGCTATTTTGCAGGTGAAGCCGGTGCCTTTCTGCGTACTGGATGAAGTAGAGGCTGCGCTTGATGAGGCGAATGTATCCAGGTTTGCCCAATATTTGCGTGAATTTTCCGAGCTGACGCAGTTTATCGTCGTTACTCACCGCAAAGGCACGATGGAGGAAGCCGATGTGCTGTATGGCGTCACGATGGAGGAAGGCGGCGTATCGAAGCTCGTATCGGTGCGTCTGGAGGAAGAAGAGGAGCAGGCTACCGCGTAGCTTGCGGCACTCTTATCCATTTAGTCTGCTGGAGCACAAGCGAACAATGAGGAAAGAATACAGGATAGTTACGAAGACGGAGGAGCAATCGCGATGAGTTTTTTCAAAAGATTGAAGGAAAGCATCGCTTCCAAGACGGAAGCGGTCACGACGATATTTAAGGAAGGGTTATCCAAAACCCGTACAGCGTTTGTCGAAAAGGTAGAAGAGCTCATTACGCGTCGGAAAAAGATTGACGAGGAGTTTTATGAGGAGCTTGAAGAAATTTTGATCGGTGCCGATGTAGGCGTTAATACCGTGATGAAGCTGATTGACGAGCTGCGCGCGGAAGTGAAAAAACGCAAAATCGAAGATGCGGCTGATTTGCAGCCGGTATTGTCGGAGAAGCTGGTTGAGCTGCTCAAGGGCGATGACAGCGAGAAAACAGCGCTTCGCATGTCGGGCAGCGGCATTACCGTTATTTTGTTCGTTGGCGTCAACGGCGTTGGTAAAACAACGACGATTGGCAAGCTGGCTTACAAGTATAAAAATGAGGGCAAAAGCGTCCTGCTGGCAGCGGGCGATACGTTCCGCGCCGGCGCGATTGAGCAGCTTGAGGTGTGGGGTCAGCGCGTAGGCGTTGACGTCATTAAGCAGCAGTCCGGCTCCGATCCGGCAGCCGTCATGTTTGATGCGGTGCAGGCGGCGAAGCAGCGCGGCGTAGATATTTTGCTCTGCGACACGGCGGGAAGGCTGCAAAACAAGTCCAATCTGATGGAAGAGCTGAACAAAATTTTCCGCGTCATTCAGCGTGAAATTCCGGATGCGCCTCATGAGGTGCTTCTGGTGCTCGATGCGACTACTGGTCAAAATGCGCTCAGCCAAGCGAAGCTGTTCGGCGAGAAAAGCGGCGTAACCGGCCTCGTATTGACGAAGCTCGATGGTACAGCTAAAGGCGGTATCGTTATTGCTATCCGCAATGAGCTGAATTTGCCTGTGAAGCTGGTTGGCTTGGGCGAGAAGATGCAGGATTTGCAGGAGTTTGATTCGGAGCAGTTTGTACACGCCTTATTTGCGGGCCTTATTAAAGATCAAGAGGAGCCGGAAGAGGATGAAACGCAGCAATAAACAAGCTTTTTGACCTTATATTTCATTCATCTAGGGATGACAAGGTTTAAAGCTTGACAGTGCCTGCTGCAATCGTGTAAGATAAGAGACGTTGCTGAGGTGTAAAGGATTTACCCTTGACGGGAAGGAGCAAAGGTCATGAATGTTAGTGAACCAGACGCCCTTGCGAAGACGACCCGAATTAATTTATTGTTTGACTTTTATGAGCCCTTGCTCACTGAGAAGCAGAGGACTTCACTTAAATATTATTTTCACGATGATTTCTCGCTTGGGGAAATTGCAGCGGAATCCGGCATTAGCAGGCAGGCGGTTTATGAGCATGTGAAGCGCGCGGTGCAGGTGCTTGAAAGCTACGAGGGCAAGCTTCGCTTGCTGGAGAAGCATGAAGCGCTGCAGCAGCTTGCTGAACAGCTTGGAAATAGCGTAACAGAGCTTTCCCTTGGTACAGATGCCAAGCAGGGAATTCTAGATATAATTGAGCAATTAATAACGACGAACAACAGGTAAGGAAATAACGGAGGTGATGGATCATGGCGGCATTTGAAAGCTTGTCAAGCCGATTGCAAAACGTTTTTAGCAAGCTGAAGGGCAAAGGCAAAGTGTCCGATGCTGATGTAAACGAGGCGATGCGTGAAGTGCGTCTTGCGCTGCTGGAGGCAGACGTTAACTTTAAAGTCGTCAAAGATTTTATCGCCAAAGTAAAGGAACAGGCTATCGGTCAGGAAGTGGAGAAAAGCTTTACTCCAGGCATGGTCATTATTAACATCGTTAATAAAGAGCTGACCGAGCTGATGGGCGGTACGCAAAGCAAGCTGGCGAAAGCAAATAAACCGCCAACGGTTATTATGATGGTCGGTTTGCAGGGCGCAGGTAAAACAACGACGTCCGGCAAGCTTGCCAAGCTTCTTCAGAAAAGCAATCATAAGCCATTGCTTGTAGCCTGCGATATTTATCGTCCAGCTGCGATCAAGCAGCTGCAAGTGCTCGGCGAGCAAATCAATGCACCGGTGTTTTCGCTTGGCGATCAAGCTTCTCCGGTAGAAATTGCGAAGCAAGGCCTGCAGCATGCAAAAGAAAATCATAATGACTATGTCATCATTGATACAGCGGGCCGACTTCATATTGATGAAGCGCTGATGGACGAGCTGAAGCAAATTCATCAGCTGGTTAAGCCCGATGAAGTGCTGCTCGTTGTAGACTCCATGACAGGTCAAGATGCAGTCAACGTAGCCCAAAGCTTCCATGAGCAGCTTGAGCTTACCGGTGTCGTATTGACCAAGCTTGATGGCGACACCCGCGGTGGTGCGGCATTGTCCGTTAAAGCAGTAACGGGGCAGCCGATCAAGTTTGCAGCTATGGGCGAGAAGATCGATTCGCTCGAGCCGTTCTATCCAGACCGGATGGCATCGCGGATTCTCGGCATGGGCGATATGCTTTCTCTTATCGAGAAGGCACAGATGAACATTGATGCAGACAAAGCTGCCGAGATGGAGCGCAAGATGCGCACAGCTGAGTTTACATTTGATGATTTTTTGGAGCAAATGGCGCAGGTTCGGAATTTGGGGCCGATTGATCAGCTGATGGATATGCTCCCAGGGATGGGCAAGGTCAAAGGCCTTAAAGATATGAAAATCGATGAGAAGCAAATCGGCCGTGTTGAGGCGATTGTGCGCTCGATGACGAAGGAAGAAAAGACGAAACCGGAAATTCTCAACCACAGCCGCCGCAAACGGGTTGCTGCCGGAAGCGGAACATCGGTTGCCGAAGTCAATCGACTGATCAAGCAGTTTGATGACATGCGCAAAATGATGAAGCAGTTTTCGTCCATGATGGGGCCTAAAGGCCTTAAGGGCGGCAAGAAGGGCCTGAAAGGCATGTTGGGCAAAGGTATGAAGTTTCCATTTTAATTTCTAAATAGGTTTATTAGTTGAAGGAGGTGAATTTCACATGGCAGTACGTATTCGTTTGAAACGTATGGGTGCTCACAAAGCCCCTTTTTATCGCGTAGTTGTTTCTAACTCCCGTTCGCCGCGCGACGGTCGCTTTATCGAGGAGATCGGTACTTATAACCCGGTTGCACAACCGGCTCAAGTATCCATCAACGAAGAAAAAGCTTTGAAATGGCTGCAAAACGGAGCGCAAGCTTCGGATACAGCTCGCGACTTGCTTTCCAAAGCAGGCGTTATGAAAAAGTTCCATGAGCTTAAGCAACAGAAATAACTGTTGAACGGCGGAGGGCCTTTATAAATGAAAGAATTGATTCTTGTCATAGCAAAGGCGTTAGTGGATCATCCGGAAGACGTAAGCGTGAAGGAAAGAGACGATGACCGCGGCATCGTATATGAGCTGTCGGTTCATGCGGAGGATGTCGGTAAAATTATCGGCAAGCAAGGTCGCATCGCGAAAGCAATGCGTACAGTTGTGACCTCCGCAGCTGTCAAATCAGAGAAGCGGGTTATCGTGGACATCATATCGTAAAACGTATTCGGAGAGGGTTAGGGTTGTTTATCCTAACCCTTTTTCAAAATATAAAAACAGTATTATATATTCACATTGGATATGTATCTGTTTTTACGCAAAACGGCTGCTGCCGCCTTTTTTCGGGCCGGCGTCAGCCGTTTATGCGTGTATCATGAGGATTTTGCATAAATGGCCTTGAATGGCGGAATAACAGCCTAGCAGTGTTCTGCGTTTCATTGATTTATGCAAAATCCTGATCATAAAAAAGAAAACACGAAAGAAAGGATACATGAATAATGAGCGGCAAATGGTTTACAGTTGGCAAAATCGTCAATACGCATGGTCTGCGCGGCGAGTTGAAGGTGCTGTCCCAGACCGATTTTGGAGATATACGTTTTGCAGTGGGCAATAAGCTCGTTATGATACATGAGGAGCATGGCACCAAGCTGGAAATAGAGATTGCGGGCTCCCGTGAGCATAAGGGCAATTATATTCTTAAGCTTAAGGGATATAATGATATTAATGAAGTGGAGAAGTACAAAGGCTGGCTGCTGAAGGTAGCAGAGGAGCAGCTTGGTAAGCTGGATGAAGGGGAATATTATTTCCACGAAATTATCGGCTGCCGCGTTGTGACAGACGAGGGCGAGGAGCTTGGCACTATTTCTGAAATTTTGCGGCCAGGCGCCAATGATGTATGGGTCGTCGACCGTCCTAAAGGAAAAGGTAGCCAAGTGCTTATTCCCGTTATTGATGAAGTATTGCTTAAAGTAGACATTGCTGCGAAGACAGTAACAGTTCATCTTATGGAAGGGTTGATTTAGCGTGAGAGTAGATGTGCTTACGCTCTTCCCTGAAATGTTCGATGGCGTGTTTGGAGCCAGCATTCTTGGCAAGGCACAGGAAAAAGGCATTGTATCGCTGAATGCCATTAATTTTCGCGCTTACTCCGGCAATAAGCATAATACGGTAGACGACTATCCGTATGGCGGAGGCGGAGGCATGGTGCTTAAAGCAGAGCCTGTATTTTCGGCTGTTGAGCACCTGATGGAGCAGGTCGGGACTGGGGCCCGTCCGCGTGTTATTTTAATGTGCCCACAAGGGGAAACCTTCACCCAGCAGAAGGCAGAGGAGCTGGCGAAGGAAGAGCATCTAATCATGATTTGCGGCCATTACGAAGGCTATGACGAGCGTATACGCGAGCATTTAGTAACGGATGAGCTTTCGATTGGCGACTATGTGCTGACTGGCGGGGAACTTCCGGCGATGGTTGTCATCGACAGCGTAGCACGCCTGCTTCCCGGCGTCCTTGGCAATGAAACCTCGGCAGTAACGGATTCATACAGTACAGGCTTGCTGGAGCATCCGCATTATACAAGACCTGCTGTTTTTCGTGATATGGAGGTGCCGGAGGTGCTCATTTCAGGTCACCACAGCCGCATTGAAGCGTGGCGCCGTGAGCAATCGCTGCTTCGTACACGGAGCAGGCGTCCCGACCTGTTGGAGAAGGCTGAATTGACCGCCAAGGAGCGTAAATGGCTTTCTTCTCTGGATAAGCAGCAGTCTTAAATCATGATGTCGGCAGGCGCAGAAAAAGATGTTGAAATTTGGGTTTGAATATGGTATGATTTCAAATGTTGTTCGTATTAATCGGGCGGTCCGCTAATAGTAATGACCCAATTTCAAAAGGGAAGTTGGAGAGCTATTAAGAACGTCTATGGTGGAAGGAGTGAATCCAAGATGAATCTCGTACAAGCGATCACGCAAGAGCAGCTTCGCAAAGACATTCCTAACTTTCGTCCCGGTGACACGTTGAAAGTATACGTTAAAGTTATCGAGGGATCCCGCGAGCGGATCCAGCTATTTGAAGGCGTTGTAATTAAACGTCGTGGCGGCGGTATTAGCGAAACGTTTACAGTACGTAAAATTTCTTACGGTGTTGGCGTGGAAAGAACTTACCCGCTGAACTCGCCTAAAATCGATCGTATCGATGTGGCACGCCGTGGTAAAGTACGTCGCGCTAAACTGTACTACCTACGTAACCTTCGTGGTAAAGCAGCTAGAATTAAAGAAATTCGTTAAGTCGAATAGACAAGAGGGGGCTTGGTTAAACAAGCTCCCTTTCGTTATTCTTACAGCTTGTCAGCAAGTATGAATTCGAAGATGGAAAGAAGGCGTTTTTATGGACCAGCAATCACGTAATGATGAAAATGTAGTTGAAATCACATCAGATAGCGCCGAAACGGCTACTCCATCTGCTGAGTCTGACAAAGCAGCGCCTAGCCAAAAAGCAAAAGCGATGAAAGAAACGGTAGAGTGGATCAAAGCGCTTGCTATAGCGGTCGTGCTGGTCGTCATTATTCGCAGTTTTCTGTTTGCGCCGTTCATGGTAGAAGGTGAATCGATGCATCCAAACTTTGAAACAGGCGAGCGTCTCATTGTGAACAAAATATTGTATAAATTCCGTGAGCCTGACAGAGGCGAGGTTGTCGTGTTCCATGTTCCCGAACAGGGCAGAGATTTTATTAAACGCGTCATTGGACTGCCGGGAGATACGGTCAAGGTTCAAGGCGATGACGTCTACATTAATGATGTGAAATTGGAAGAGCCATACATTGCGGATGCCATTAAGCAGGCTCAAGCAAATGGTCAGCTTTATAATACAGAATCAGATTTTCCTAATGAGCGAATAACGGAAGCGACTGTGCCGGAGGATACGATTTTCGCAATGGGCGACAATCGCAGCAACAGCCAGGACAGCCGTGCCCTTGGTTATATTTCGGATAAAGAGCTTGTAGGACGGGCGGAAGTTATTTTCTGGCCGCTGAACAAGCTGAGCTTTATTAAGCATTAGTTGGTATTTGAATGAGGTGAGAAATTGACGATTCAATGGTTCCCCGGTCATATGACGCGGGCGAAACGACAAATACAGGACAAGCTCAAGCTGATTGATGTAACGATCGAGCTGCTTGACGCACGTATTCCAATGTCCAGCCGGAATCCGATTGTCGATGAAATTTTGGGCGGTAAGCCGCGGCTGATCGTGCTTAACAAATCTGATCTGGCGGATGCTAAGGTGACGGAGCAGTGGATTACGTATTTTAAGGGAGAAGGCCATGAATGTATTGCGGTCGATTCTTCGACAGGAACGCGGGTAAACGAGGTTCCGGTGAAAGCGAAAGAGCTGCTGCAGGAAAAAATTGATCGCCAAATCGCGAAAGGAATTAATCCAAGAGCGGTTCGAGGTCTCATTGTCGGCATTCCGAATGTAGGCAAATCGACGCTGATCAACCGTCTGGCGGGTCGCAATATTGCGCTTACTGGCGATCGTCCAGGCGTAACAAAAGGGCAGCAGTGGATAAAAGCAGGCAAGGATATGGAGCTGCTTGATACGCCGGGCATTTTGTGGCCGAAGTTCGAAGACGAGCTTGTCGGCTATCGCCTTGCAATGACAGGTGCGATCCGCGAGCAGGTTTTGAATATTGAGGATATTGCGTTTTTTGCTTTGAAGGAATTGGTCGACCGTTACTGGAACAGTGTGAAAGAGCGTTTCGAGTTAACGATCGAGCAGCCGGATACGAATGAGTCTGATGAAATCGTCAAGGTGATGGAGGAAATCGGACGCAAGCGGGGTTGTCTGCAAAGCGGAGCGCGTGTTGACCTTGAGAAGGTTTCGGGCATTATTTTGCGGGAGCTTCGTGCGGGTAAGTTCGGCCATATTTCGCTGGAAGCGCCATGGAAGCAAAATAGCTAGATTTTTAATGAAATGAGTGTCCTCGTATACCTGAGGATTTGAAGCGGGGGATAGGCGGATATGTTGGAGTATGAACGTAAGCTGTGGAGCGAAGGCTGTCAGGCGATTGCCGGAGTGGATGAGGTTGGCCGAGGCTGCCTGTTCGGCGATGTCGTCGCTGCTGCTGTCATTTTGCCGCCTGATCTGGTCATTGAAGGGGTAAATGATTCCAAGAAGCTCTCGGAGAAAAAGCGGGACCAGCTTTATGATATCATTATCGAAAAGTGTATCGCATGGTCGGTTACTCGTGTAGACGCTGCTGAAATTGACCGCATCAATATTAAGCAGGCTGCCAGGCTTGCGATGAAGCTTTCCATCGAATCATTGGCGATAGAGCCTGATTATTTGCTCATTGACGCGGAGAAAGTGGATGTGCCAAAGCCGCAGCTTGCGATCATCAAAGGCGATGCTAACAGTCAGACGATTGCTGCTGCATCAATTTTGGCGAAAGTGACGCGTGACCGTTTATGTGTGGATGAATGGGAGCAGCTGTATCCAGAATACGGCATAGCTGTACATAAGGGGTATCCGACGAAGCTGCATCGCGAGCGTTTGCTAGAGTACGGGGCGAGCCCGCTGCATCGCAAAACCTTTCTCGGGAAAATATTTGCGGAGCAGCAGCAATTATTATAAACGAGAAGCGGATTATAAGTTTTTTAACTCTTATTTTGATAATAGGATCAAGCGGTCTGGTAATCGCTGATCTTGCTTAAATAAAGAAAGACGGCGTGCTGTGGATACAGCGCATGTGCCGTCTTTTTTTGTATAATTGGGGTTATACAGGGTGGATTGAGCCAGCAGTGGAAGGGCTGATTCATCATACGAAGGCGACTAGCCGATAAAGGTAATAAAGCATGTTTTGTTAGCAAAGCCGGATGAAGCCTGACGGGCGTAAGCTGAATTTCATCGTAAAACGGGAGCGATGGCAATGAATATTGGACAAATGATGAGAAGCATGCTGGGTGAAGCGTCGGGAACGGATATACGTTCAGCTGAGCTGAAGCCGGGTCAAACGGTACGCGCCCTGGTGCTGCAGGTATCGGACAACAATGAGGCGATTGTGCAAATTAATGGCGTGCAGGTAAGAGCAAAGCTTGAGGTGCCGTTGGCGGCAGGGCAAGCAGCGATGCTTCAGGTCGGAGCGCAGGCAGAGGGCGGCCTTATTATGCTGAAGCAAATAGACGCCGCGCTTGCCGAGCTGCCAGAACAGTCCATCAAGGATCTGCTTAAGCAGTTTGCTTTGCCTGACCAGAAATGGGCGGCGCAAATCATAAAGAACTTAAATCAGGAAGGCATCCCGCTGAATAAGGATGCGGCTCAGGTGTTTCAGCAAGCGGCGGCAGCTATGCCGGCTGGCGCGGATACGGAGCAATGGATGCAGGCGGCAGCATCGGCATTCAAGCGCGGTTTGCCTGTGACGGCTGCCACGATTAGTGCGCTGCAGCAGGTGATGTTTGGTCCAGCGGCGCATGAGCTGCTGGACCAGCTTAGCCAGCTGGCGTCGTCTGCGGCAGCAGCCGGCGGCAAGGAAGCCGCCAGCGGGCAGGCGCAGGCGGGCGGGAAGGAGGCCCAGCTGGCGCAGCAGCTGGGCAAGCTGCAAGCGCTGCTCGGCGAAGGCGCAGAGCTGCTGCGAGGGCTTGGCGGCGGCGAGAAGCCGGGAGCCGCCGCTGGCGAAGCCGGGCGCGCGAATGCGCTGCAGCCGCGCGGAGCAGAAGCGGGAGCCGCTGCGGTGAGAGCAGCGGAGACGGCGGGCAGTGGGCAGCCCGCGAAGGCGAGTGGGGCCGAAGCGGCTGTGGCAGCGAGCAAAGGCGATGCTGCTGGAACGGGTGCCGCTGCTTCGACAGGAGCAGGAGCAGGAGCGGCGGGCAAGGCGGAGGGTAGCCCGGCCAACTGGCTTGGGCAGATGATGAAGTGGCTCGGTGTCGATCACGAGCAGCAGCTCGGAAAGCAGCTGCTTGGCATTCAGACGCAGCCAGCGGCAGGTTCGTCGGAGCAAGGAGCCGCAGAACCAGAGACGGGTGCTGCCAATCAGGCCCGTAGCGGCGCAGAACAGGCGCTGCGCGGTGATAACTCAACTGGGCGCAATGCAAGCTCCGGACAGCTGCAAGAGCGTTCTGGGGCAGCTGAGCGGCCTCAAGGAGCTGCTCAAGCGCAGCAGCAGGCATCAGCGGCGAACGACAAGCTGCCAGAAGGAAGTAAGCTTACCACTGATTTGCTGAAGGCCGATTCTTTAGCGAATACGCTGCAAGGGCACAAAGCGGAGCCATTGCCTGCGCTTGCTCAGGATAATAAGCAGAACATTCAAGAATCGCTGAAAAGCGTGCTGCTCGCGCTGTCAACTTCCGATGACGTGCCCGCCGCGCTAAAAGAGACGGCGCAGCAGCTGGTGCAGCATATTACAGGTCAGCAGCTGCTAATGTCGCCTGAGCGAAATGGCGCTCTTTTTAGCCATCTCACCGTCTTCGTTCCTTTTAAGGGGGATGACGGCAATCAGACAGCATCGGTTCATATTCAAACGAGGCGAGGTCGCAAGGGCGAGCTGGATGCGGATAATTGCCGGCTGCTATTTGATTTATCAATGAAAACGCTTGGAGATACGGTGGTAGACGTTCATGTCGTGGACAAAATAGTAAGCTTGACGTTGTGGAACAATCATCCGGCAATGGACGGTCTTGCCCAGTCTTCCCGAGCGGAAGTAGCAGAGAGCTTGAATCAGGCGGGCTACCAGCTGTTATCGCTGCGAACCTCTCCGATTGTTGAGAATGAAGAAAATGCTGCTGAGGGAGCAGCAGAAGGACATATTACTGCCCCAAGGACGTTTCTTTCTGGCCGTTATAAAGGGGTTGACCTGAAAGCATGAGCGCAGAAGAAAACAAGAACAACAAATCCGAACCGATACGGCGGGCGGTTGCGCTCAAATACGAGCCGGGCGTCGGAACAGCCCCCGTCGTCGTTGCGAAAGGCAAAGGCTATTTAGCAGAGCAGCTAATAGAAAAGGCGAAGGAAAACGGCATACCGATGCAGGAGGATGCTTCACTTGTGGAAGTGTTGTCTAAGCTGGATATCGATCAGACGATTCCGCCTGAGCTCTATACGCTGGTAGCGGAAATACTCAGCTTTGTTTATCGCTCGGATCGTAAGGCGAGGGATTTGAATGACTAACAGAAAGCAAGACCAGCCTGATCTACCTAGCAGCAAACGTGCTGACAAGCGGAAATGGACCGGAAAGCTTGGGGAAGCTGCCGCAGAAGCCTATTTGCTGGATGCCGGCTATTCCATTGTGGAACGCAACTGGCGCTGCCGGTCGGGAGAGCTGGATCTCATTGTATGCGGGGAAGACAAGCTGGTGTTTGTTGAGGTGCGTACACGCCGATCAGGCGGGCGTTTCGGGACAGCTGCTGAGTCGGTTGACTGGCGCAAGCAAAAACAAGTGGCGGAGACAGCACAAGTCTATTTGAAGCTGACCCGGCAGTTGGAGAGGAGCATACGCTTTGATGTCATTGCTATTACGCTGGAGCACGATGATGCAATAAGAGAGCTGAAGCATATAATAGCGGCATTTTAGCGATGCTTAGCCAGATTAAGGCCAATTAGGAATGAAGTTTATCCATCCTGCACCAAAATGACAAGGAGCATCACTGCGCAATAAGCGGTGATGCTCCTTTTGTAATTTTGATTGCTTAAATCGGCTCTAACCCTATAAAGCTTAACTATTTCCTGAAAAGCTCATAGGCTTAGCCTGCGATATTGGATAGCTTCTGCTACATGCTCGACCTCAATATATGAGCTGCCTTCAACATCAGCTACAGTTCGCGAAAGGCGCATAATGCGGTCATGGGCACGCATACTAATATGGAGCGTTTGGAGGGCGTGTCCTAGCAGCTCCGCAGCATCCTGACGAATCAGCATCGCCCGGTGAAGGGCTGCGCCGGACAAGCTTATATCCGTCGTAATTTTCAGCTTTGCATAACGTGCTTTCTGCCGTTCTCGTGCCGTTTCAACCTGACGGCGCATCGCTTCAGAAGACAGACTATTTCGGCTGTTATCCGTTATAGAGCTGCCAAGATCAATGGGCTGCGGAACCTCAAGCTGGATATCGATTCGATCGAGAAGCGGGCCGGACAGCTTGGATTTATAGCGGGCAATTAGAGCGTCTGTGCAGGTACATCGTTTATCTAAGGTTTCATGCCCTGAAAATCCGCAAGGGCACGGATTAAAGGACACGGCTAAAATCATTCGCGCTGGAAAATGAAAAACGGCTCTAGAACGGGCAATCGTCACGATTCCGTCTTCCAACGGCTGCCTTAGCACCTCAAGAGTTTGCCGGGAAAACTCAGGCAATTCGTCCAAATACAGCACCCCATGGTGGGCGAGTGTCACTTCGCCGGGCTTTGGCACAGAGCCGCCGCCTACAAGCCCGCCCGCAGAAATCGTATGATGCGGGGCGCGGAAAGGAGCGGCAGCGATCAGCCCTTGATTGTCAGTGGACAGCTTACCGGCAGCGCTATATATTTTGGTCACTTCAATCGCTTCCTGCTCGGATAGAGGCGGGAGAATGCTTGGCAGCCTGCGAATCATCATCGTTTTCCCAGTGCCTGGAGGGCCTGAAAACAGCACATTATGCCGACCAGCAGCAGCAATAACAAGCGCACGCTTGGCTAACTGCTGTCCAATAACATCGCTGTAGTCGCCATAGCCAGACGCAAGCATAGGTTTATTTTCACCCAACAGCCCTGAATAGCTCTTGCTGCCATTCTGTTGTGCGGGGATATAGCGAATCGCCTCCAGTCCCTCGCTATCCTGTGGACGCAGATCCATTAAATGCGTGATCCCGAAAAGCTCCATACCCGCTATCCAGGCGGCCTCTGGAGCATTGGCGAGCGGCAGCAGCACGCGGCTGATGCCTGATTTTTTGGCCTGCTCGATCATCGCAAGCACACCAGTAACTGGCCTAATAGAGCCGTTAAGCGACAGCTCGCCAAGCATCATCGTGTTATGAAAGGGGGCGGCATTTAATTGTCCGCTAGCCGCCAAAATACCAGCAGCTATTGCAAGGTCAAACGCCGTGCCTTCCTTACGCAAATCGGCTGGGGCGAGGTTAACGGTAATACGCTCCATCGGGAATGTGAAGCCGCTATTTTTAATAGCAGCCCGTACCCGTTCGACGGATTCCCGCACAGCGGGATCGGGCAGCCCGACTACCGCAATTTGCGGCAGGCCGCTTGCGATATCGACCTCAACTGCAATTTCTTTGCCTTCGACGCCATAAACGGTCGCGCTCTGCATTAAGCTGAACATAACAAAAAGCACCTCCAAATAGTGGGATGAAGGTGCTTCCTTACGTCCTGTATGTCACGGTTATGATTTTAAATGAAATGCCATATTAAATGCACTTATGGAGTAGCAAACGTCTGCTTGGTACAAACTAATCATAATGGGCGCTGTCCATTTTTGTCAAATATTGAATGAAAGGGCGGTGGAGACGAGCAAAAGTCCGTAAATTAGCGGATTGTGGCGTTTAATCTCAAATTGAGATTGAATCCATATCAAAAAAGCCGAAGTATTCTTGCACGAATATAAGGTAACACCAGAGGAAAAATGCTATGATAATAGATGTTTGTGTACATACGACTGATTTCGGTCTATGAAATGGAGGATTTCAACAATGAATATCCATGAGTATCAAGGCAAAGCGTTATTGAAACAGTATGGTGTAGTTGTGCCTGAGGGCAAAGTTGCGTTCACCGTTGATGAAGCGGTTGCAGCAGCAGAAGAGCTTGGTACGAAAGTTGTTGTTGTAAAAGCACAAATCCATGCGGGAGGCCGCGGTAAGGCTGGCGGCGTTAAAGTCGCAAAAAGCTTGGATGAAGTTCGCGCATATGCAGGAGAAATCCTTGGTAAAGTGCTCGTTACGCATCAAACAGGTCCAGAAGGCAAAGAAGTTAAGCGCCTTCTTATTGAGCAGGGCTGTGACATCAAGAAAGAATATTATATCGGTGCTGTTCTTGACCGTGGTACAGGCCGCGTCGTCATTATGGCTTCAGAGGAAGGCGGCACGGAAATTGAAGAAGTAGCCGAGCATTCCCCTGAGAAAATTTTCAAGGAAATCGTTGATCCGGCTGTGGGCCTGCAAGTGTTCCAGGCGCGTAAGCTTGCTTATGCAATCAACATTCCAACTGAGCTCGTTAACAAGGCGGTTAAGTTCATGATTTCCTTGTACACAGCTTTCGTAGAAAAAGATTGTTCTATTGCCGAGATCAATCCGCTTGTCGTAACGGGCGATGGTGAAGTAATGGCACTGGATGCGAAGCTGAATTTTGACTCCAATGCGCTATACCGCCACAAGGATATTGTCGCATTGCGCGATCTGGAAGAGGAAGATGCGAAAGAAATCGAAGCTTCCAAATACGATCTCAGCTACATTGCTCTGGACGGCAACATCGGCTGCATGGTTAATGGTGCAGGCCTTGCTATGGCGACAATGGACATTATCAAATATTATGGCGGCGACCCTGCGAACTTCCTGGACGTAGGCGGCGGTGCAACGAAAGAGAAAGTAACAGAAGCGTTCAAAATCATTTTGTCCGATGAAAATGTTAAAGGTATTTTCGTTAATATTTTTGGGGGCATTATGCGTTGTGACGTTATTGCGGATGGCGTTATTTCAGCAGCGAAGGAAATTGGCCTCGATCGTCCGCTTGTCGTAAGATTGGAAGGCACAAATGTTGATTTGGGTAAAAAAATGCTGAACGAGTCGGGACTGAACATCGTAGCAGCGGACTCTATGTCAGACGGCGCACAAAAAATTGTCGCTCTCGTGAAATAAATACGCGTATGAATTCATGGACGGGGATGTGAGATTCGATGAGCATTTTGGTAAACAAAGATACTAAAGTTATTACGCAGGGGATTACAGGCGCAACAGGCTTGTTCCATGCTAAAGGCGCACTCGATTACGGTACGCAAATGGTAGGCGGAGTAACGCCGGGTAAAGGCGGAACTAACGTTGACATTACTCTTGAAAACGGTTCAACGGTATCGCTTCCAGTGTTTAACACAGTTGAACAGGCGGTAAAAGCGACAGGCGCTACAGCTTCGGTTATTTATGTGCCGCCGGCATTTGCTGCTGATTCCATTCTTGAAGCGGTTGACGCTGGCCTTGATCTTGTAATTTGTATTACGGAAGGTATTCCGGTACTGGACATGGTCAAAGTTAAGCGCTACATGGAAGGCAGCAAAACGACGTTGATCGGACCTAACTGCCCAGGTGTTATTACACCAGACGAATGTAAAATCGGCATTATGCCAGGCTATATTCACACTAAAGGCCATGTAGGCGTTGTTTCCCGCTCGGGAACATTGACTTACGAAGCGGTTCACCAACTGACGACTCGCGGCATTGGACAGTCCTCTGCAGTCGGTATTGGTGGCGACCCAGTGAAAGGCTCCGAGTTTATCGACATTTTGAGCCGTTTCAATGACGACCCTGATACTTACGCGGTTATTATGATCGGTGAAATCGGCGGTACAGCAGAAGAAGAAGCGGCAGAATGGGTTAAAGCCAATATGAAAAAGCCAGTCGTTGGCTTTATTGGCGGCGCAACAGCACCTCCAGGCAAACGGATGGGCCATGCTGGTGCGATCATTTCCGGAGGCAAAGGAACGGCTGCTGAAAAAATCGCTACGCTTGAAGCATGCGGAATTAAAGTAGCACCTACACCTTCGGATATGGGTTCCACGCTTGTATCGGTGCTTGAAGAGCAAGGCCTGTTAGAAAAATGTAAAACTGTTGCAAAATAATAAAGTTTAAAAAAGGTAAGCAACCTTTCGATTCCCGTTCACGGGAGCTGAAAGGTTGCTTTTTTTTATGAAGATGAGAGGGCGACTTGCATTCTTCAGCCATGTAACGCACAATAGGAAGGAATGTAAGGGCGTGCCTCATTATAATGGAGGCCGAATGATATGGAACGTGATCATGACGAATGCAGGCAAATCATAATTATGCTGAGCGAAGTGCCAGGCATTGGCTGGCGCACGATTCAGAAGGCAGTAGCGAGCGGCGCGTGGCGAGAGAGCAGTGGTCAGGATGAAGCAGCCTATGTTAAGGCCGGCTTTAGCATCGAGCAGGCACGATCGGCCGTAAAGCGAATAGGGCAAGGACTTGTTGCTCCAGGCTCTTCCTATGAAAAGGCGGCTGAGCTTGGAGCAGCAGTGATTACACCGCTTGATGCGGCCTATCCAAAATATTTGCTGCAAATTCCGCAGCCGCCATGGGTGTTGTATGCTCTTGGCCGTCTGGAGCTGTTGAAGCGTCCAATTGTAGCAGTCGTCGGAACGCGCAATCCTACTGCATATGGCCGCCATACTGCTTCTATGCTCACTGAGCAGCTTTCGGCAGGCGGGATGACTATTGCGAGCGGTTTAGCTCGTGGAATCGATAGTAAAGCGCATGAAGCGGCTCTGCGTGGGGCTGGAAGTACGATAGCCGTGCTTGCATGCGCCGTAGATTGTTGTTATCCTTCAGAGAATAGAACTTTGTACCGCGATATAGCGGAAAAGGGGCTATTGCTGTCGGAAACGCCGATCGGTACGCCGCTGCATCCTGGAATGTTTCCGCTGCGCAACCGGATTATTGCAGGGCTTTCACTTGGTACTCTCGTTATAGAGGGTGCGATTGGTAGCGGTTCTTTGATTACAGCTGCGCAAGCGCTGGATATGAACCGTGATTTATTCGCTGTGCCGGGCCCGATTTCTTCTCCTAAAAGCGAAGGGCCTAATTCGCTTATTCGCCAAGGCGCAAAGCTGGTTAGCGCGGCCGAGCATATTTTCGAAGAATACACATGGCTTGGCGATGAATTGCTTAAACATTCGCATTCTTCTGCCTTTTCACAGCGCCAATCGGACAAGGAATTGTCCGCTGATGAACGAAAAATTATCGCACTGCTGCGAGAGCGTCCATTATCCATCAATGAATTACACCAGCTGATTGCCGTTCCTTTTGGACATTTAAGCGCTCTTCTGATAAATTTATGTATAAAACGTAGGATCGAGCAGCAGTCTGGATCGCTATATATAGCATTGTAGTAAGCAGTAGAGAGGGGGGCGCCTAACGTGGCAGACTCATTAGTTATCGTCGAATCACCAGCCAAAGCGAAAACAATAGGGAAGTATTTAGGCAGCAAATATATTGTTAAGGCTTCCATGGGCCATATTCGCGATTTGCCGAAAAGTCAGATTGGCGTCGAAGTTGAAAATGATTTCAATCCAAAATATATTACGATTCGCGGCAAAGGCAGCGTACTGAAAGAACTCAAAAGCGCCAGCAAAAAAGTGAAGCATGTTTATCTGGCGGCTGACCCGGATCGCGAAGGGGAAGCTATTGCCTGGCATTTGGCACATTATTTGGAGCTGGATGCCTCGGATACATGCCGCGTTGTATTTAATGAAATAACAAAGCAAGCGGTTAAGGATGCTTTTAAGACGCCGCGCAAAATCAATATGGATTTGGTTAATGCGCAGCAGGCCAGACGTATTCTGGACCGGCTTGTCGGCTACAAAATTAGTCCGCTCTTGTGGAAAAAGGTCAAGAAGGGCCTTTCCGCTGGACGCGTGCAATCTGTATGCGTCAAGCTGATTATTGACCGCGAGAACGAAATTGATGAATTTGTGCCGGAAGAATATTGGTCGATTACCGCAAAGGTATCGCAAAACGGTGTTCCATTTGAGGCCAAATACCATTCTATCGGCGGCGAGAAGCGCGAGCTCGGCAACGAGCAGGAAATGCAAGCTGTGCTGGATGCGATGGAAAGCGGCTCCGATTTTAAAGTGGCGGAAGTGAAAGAAAAGGAGCGTTTGCGCAATCCTGCACCTCCTTTCATAACGAGCTCCCTGCAGCAGGAAGCTGCCCGGAAGCTTGGTTTCAGGGCGTCTAAGACGATGTCGGTTGCCCAGCAGCTTTATGAAGGTGTAGAGCTAGGCAAGGAAGGCACGGTCGGTCTAATTACATATATGAGAACGGACTCCACTCGTATATCTCCGATTGCGCAGGAAGAAGCGAAGGAATATATTACGGAACGCTACGGTGCTCCTTATATGCCGGAGCAGCTTCGCATTTATGCGAAAAAGAACAGCAATGCCCAGGATGCGCATGAAGCGATCAGGCCGACGGCTATCATGCGTGATCCGGATACGATGAAGCCGTTCCTCAGCCGTGATCAATTCCGGTTGTATAAATTGGTATGGGAACGTTTCGTATCCAGCCAAATGTCTTCGGCTGTTCTCGATACGATGACCGTTGATATGATATCTGGCGATGTGAAGTTCCGTGCGAATGGATCGAAGGTCAAGTTTGCCGGATTCATGAAAGTATATGTGGAAGGCAATGATGATGGGGCAGAGGAAGAGCATAAATTCCTCCCGCCCATTGAAGTGGGAGATATGATCCCTGCGGAAGCCATTGAGCCTAAACAGCATTTTACCCAGCCGCCGCCGCGTTTTACGGAGGCCAGACTCGTGAAAACGCTTGAGGAGCTCGGCATAGGGCGCCCAAGTACGTATGCGCCAACGCTGGAAACGATTCAGAAGCGCGGATATGTGGCGATAGAAGAGAAGAAATTTATGCCGACCGAGCTTGGCGACCTTGTTATTCAGCTGATGGAAGAGTTTTTCCCGGAAATTCTCAATGCTGAATTTACAGCCAACATGGAAGGGAATCTCGACCATGTTGAGGAAGGCACGCAGGATTGGGTCAAAGTGCTCGCGACCTTCTACGACTCATTCGAGAAGCGTCTGGAAGTAGCGGAAGAGGAAATGAAGGAAATTGAAATTCAAGATGAGGTTTCTGATGAAATTTGCGAAAAATGCGGCCGTCATTTGGTTTATAAAATGGGACGCTTCGGCAAATTCCTCGCATGTTCCGGCTTTCCGGATTGTCGCAATACGAAGCCGATCGTTAAGGACATCGGCGTGCCTTGTCCGAAATGTGAAGAAGGCAAAATTATTGAACGGCGCAGTAAAAAAGGCCGGATTTTCTACGGCTGTGATACGTATCCAGCTTGCGATTATGTTTCGTGGGATAAGCCTTCAGGCAAACCATGTCCGAAATGCGAAAGCATGCTCGTAGAAAAACGCAATCGCAGCGGAGCAAAGCTGCAATGCCCTTCATGCGATTATTCAGAAGAGCTGCAGGATGAAGAACAGGAAGAAGCATAGAGCAGCATCTACGATGCTGTGCACAGCTCCACGTGTTAGTGGACCCGGTCCTCCCTGCATAGGGAGGACAGCTGTGTTTTATCCGTCCTGTATAAGCTCAAACATTTAAAAAAAATGATATTTATTTGCGCGAAGCGCGTATTATGATTTGGAGGTAAGTTCATTGTCATCATCAACCTATCCAAAAGTCACTGTTATCGGAGCTGGCCTGGCCGGCAGCGAAGCTGCTTGGCAAATCGCATCCCAAGGCGTTCCGGTCGTACTCTATGAAATGCGTCCTGAGACGAAAACGCCAGCCCATCATACGAACCAGTTTGCTGAGCTGGTATGCAGCAACAGCTTGCGTGCCAATGGACTCGCAAATGCCGTAGGCGTGTTGAAAGAGGAAATGCGCCAGCTGGATTCGCTCATTCTTGGCTGCGCTGATCGTCATGCGGTTCCAGCAGGCGGAGCGCTTGCTGTTGACCGGGATGGTTTTTCCGGCGAAGTAACGCGCCTTCTGCATGAGCATCCGCTCGTTGAAGTGCGCAATGAGGAAGTCACGGAAATTCCAACGGACGGAATCGTCATTATTGCGACAGGCCCGCTCACAGCTCCAGCCTTGTCCGCGCAAGTCCGCGAGCTGCTGGGCGAGGAATATTTCTATTTCTATGATGCTGCTGCACCGATTGTGGAGAAGGATTCTATCGATATGAGCAAAGTGTATCTCGCTTCCCGCTATGATAAAGGCGAAGCCGCTTATTTGAACTGCCCAATGACGGAAGAGGAGTTCGAAATTTTCCATGATGCGCTTGTTAATGCCGAGAAAGCGGAAATAAAAGATTTTGAAAAGGAAGTTTATTTTGAAGGCTGCATGCCAATTGAAGTTATTGCAAGCCGCGGCAAGCAAACGGTGCTGTTTGGGCCGATGAAGCCAGTTGGACTGGTGAACCCGCATACGGGCAAGCTGCCTCATGCCGTTATTCAATTGCGTCAGGACAATGCTGCTGGTACACTGTATAACCTGGTTGGGTTTCAAACGCATTTGAAATGGGGCGAGCAGAAGCGGGTGTTCTCACTTATTCCAGGACTTGAAAATGCTGAGTTCGTTCGTTTTGGTGTCATGCACCGCAATACGTTCATCAATTCGCCACGTTTGCTGGAGCCAACCTATCAGCTTAAAAATCGCCCTACATTATTTTTTGCTGGTCAGATGACAGGTGTTGAAGGTTATGTGGAATCAGCAGCTTCCGGATTAATCGCCGGATTCAACGCGGCTCGTCTCGCACGCGATCTCGAGCCGCTCGTGCTTCCTGGAGACACAACGCTTGGCAGTATGGCGCAGTATATTACGACGGCGGATTTCAAACATTTTCAGCCCATGAATGCGAATTTCGGGCTATTCCCGCCGCTTGAGAAACGATTGAAGAGCAAGAAGGAAAAGAATGAAGCGATCGCAAACCGTGCGCTTGCTGGCATTGAGCAATTTAAGCAAGAGCATTTCACGCATTTGGTAAACAACTAATCGTGCGATACAGCCATTTTTGAAAGCTTGGATGAGAACAGGCACATTTGCCTAGAGGAGGCGAAGAGATGGAAATGGAATTTCATGCAACGACGATTTGCGCTGTCCGTCACGAGGGAAAAGGCGCGATTGCAGGGGATGGTCAAGTTACGTTCGGCAACAGCATGGTGATGAAAAATAAAGCGAAAAAGGTACGCCGTTTGTATCGCGGGCAAGTCGTCGCAGGTTTTGCTGGCTCGGTTGCTGATGCAATTACGCTTTTCGAGAAATTCGAGGCGAAGCTTGAGGAGCATCATGGCAATTTGCAGCGCTCGGCTGTAGAGCTGGCAAAAGAATGGCGCTCGGATCGTGTGCTGCGTAAATTGGAAGCGATGATGCTGGTCATGGATCAGACGGGACTTTTACTGATTTCAGGAAACGGCGAAATTATAGAGCCGGATGATGGCATTTTGGCCATTGGCTCGGGCGGCAGCTTTGCCTTGTCGGCAGCTAGAGCACTCAAGCGTCATGCCACTCATCTGGATGCGAAGGAAATGGCGCGTTCGGCGCTGGAAATCGCAGCAGATATTTGCGTTTACACGAATCACAATATTATTGTCGAAGAAATCGGCTCTTAAGCGGAGGAGATTAATATGGCAAATGCAGCGTTAACACCAAGAGAGATCGTAGCGGAGCTGGATAAGTATATTGTCGGTCAAAAGCCTGCGAAACGTTCGGTCGCAATCGCCTTGCGCAATCGTTATCGCAGAAGTCAGCTTGATGAATCGTTGCGTGATGAGGTCGTGCCGAAAAATATTTTAATGATTGGCCCTACAGGCGTTGGTAAAACAGAAATTGCCCGCAGATTGGCAAAGCTTGTTAAAGCGCCTTTCGTAAAGCTGGAAGCAACTAAATTCACCGAGGTAGGTTATGTAGGTCGTGACGTTGAATCAATGGTTCGTGATTTGGTCGAAACAGCGATCCGCATGGTGAAGTCGGAAAAAACCGAGCAGGTAAAAGATAAAGCGGAGAAGCTGGCAAACGAACTGCTTGTCACGCTGCTTGTCCCTTCGAAGGTTAAGGAAAAGACGCAAAAAAATCCGTTCGAGATGTTGTTTGGCAACCAGCAAAACGATAATCTGCAAGCTGAAGAGCCGGAGCAGGATCAGACGATTGTGCAAAGGCGGGCTCAGGTGCAGGCAGATCTTGCTGCTGGCAAGCTTGAAAATGAAATGGTTGAGGTTGAAGTTGAAGATGCTGCGCCGAATATGCTGGACATGCTCGCAGGTGGCCAAGGCCCCGAAGGCATGGGCATGAATATGCAGGAGCTGTTCGGACAGCTGATGCCAAAAAAAACGAAGCGGCGCAAGCTGCCGGTTAAGGAAGCGCGTAAAGTGCTTATTCAGGAAGAAGCAAACAAGCTGATCAATATGGATGATGTTATTTCGGAATCGGTTACACGTGCTGAACAGTCAGGCATTATTTTTATCGATGAAATTGACAAAATTGCGAGTTCCTCGCGTGGCAATGGCCCAGACGTTTCGCGTGAAGGCGTGCAGCGTGATATTTTGCCAATCGTAGAGGGCTCGACGGTTATGACAAAATATGGTCCAGTAAAAACGGATTATGTGCTCTTTATTGCGGCAGGTGCTTTCCATATCGCGAAACCATCCGATTTGATTCCCGAGCTGCAAGGCCGTTTTCCGATTCGGGTGGAGCTAACATCGCTTACGCTTGACGATTTTGTGAGCATTTTGAAGGAGCCAAAAAACGCGCTGACTAAGCAGTACACAGCATTGCTGCAAACCGAAGGCATTGAAATCGAATTTTCGGATGAGGCTATTCATGAGCTGGCATCTATTGCCGCAGAAGTGAATCGGAATACCGAAAATATTGGAGCGAGAAGGCTGCATACGATTTTGGAAAAGCTGCTGGAGGATCTATCCTTCGAAGCGCCTGATATTACGCTGGAACATATGCTGATCACACCGGAATATGTTCGTGAAAAGCTGGGAAGCATTGCGCAAAATAAAGATTTGAGTCAATATATATTGTAGTTGGTATGAGTTTTAGGAGGCAATGGCATGACGCTATTAACAAAAACAAGGACGCTAAACCGCCTGCTGCAGCGGGCGGCTGGCAAGCCGCTTATTTTCAGAGAAATGGCGGAAGTGCTGACGAGCACAATTCAAACGAGTGTATTTGTCGTAAGCCGCAAGGGAAAGGTGCTTGGTTGTGCGGCTGTGAACCCGCATGATCATGACTCGCTGCGTTCTATGTCGGCGGAAGAGCTGCGTTTCCCGCAGGAAAGCAACGAGCAATTTCTTGAGATGACAGAATCGGTTACGAATGTGGCGCCGGATGCTGGTGTTTATGAGACTTTCCCTTCGCTGGGGCAGCAGGAAATTATGACGGTTGTACCGATAACAGGTGGCGGTGATCGCTTAGGTACGTTGATTTTGACCCGGCATCAAGGTGCTTTCGATGATGATGACCTAGTGCTTGCAGAATATGGATCTACCATCGTCGGCATGGAGATTTTGCGTGAGCGTTCGGTAGAAATTGAGCATGAGGCGCGCAGTCGTGCAGTCGTGTCAGTTGCTATTGGTTCCTTATCGTTCAGCGAGCTTGAGGCAGTCGAGCATATTTTTGAGCAGCTGGAAGGCAAAGAGGGGCTGCTTGTAGCCTCCAAAATTGCTGACAGGGTCGGAATTACTAGGTCTGTAATCGTAAATGCCCTAAGAAAATTAGAAAGTGCGGGGGTCATTGAGACTAGATCACTCGGAATGAAGGGTACTTACATTAAGATATTAAATCACCAACTTCTTCAAGAGTTGGAAAATATTAAATCGTAAAATATGAGTCTAAACGACTAAAAAAGCCCTATCTTTTTTTAAAGATAGGGCTTTTTTCTTATTGTAATAATTTGGAGAATTGTTGAATATAAACATGTCGGCAAATATCGACAGCGTGATCTCATTTTTTTAATAATTTAATGTCGAACGAAGCAGGAATGCTACGAAGTGTGTTGAATACCTTATATTAGGATCTTTTAATTATCGAAAGTGGTGATAATAAAGTGAACTTATTAAGCGGATCTTCATTCCAAAGGCTAGAGGGGGCAGTTCATGCAGCAGAAATGCGGCAAAATGTCATTTCGAATAACATAGCCAATGGGGAGACCCCGCACTTTAAACGGTCAGAGGTTGAATTCGAGCAGCTTTTGGAACAACAAATGGGTAATAGCTCACCTAAGCTGAAAGGAAAGCTCACGAATGCAAGGCATATTCCTATAGGTGGGTCGGTCAATCCTACGCCTCAAGTCATAAGCGATAATGAAACCGCCATGAACAATAATGAGAATAATGTGGATATTGATCGGGAAATGTCGTTACTTGCGAAAAATCAGCTGAGCTATAACGCTTATGTGCAGCAAGTCAATCATGAAATCAAAATGATGCGAACAGCAATAGAAGGGAGAGGCTAAAGAGTGAAAATTTCCAGCGGATTTGACGCGAGCGCCTCTGCTCTAACCGCACAGCGCTTACGGATGGATGTTATTTCTTCAAATATTGCGAATGCGGAAACGACGCGAGCCGGTTATGAGAACGGACAATTCGTTCCTTATAAACGGAAAATGGTCGTTTTGGAGCCGTTGAAACCAAGCTTTTCCAATGCGTTGAATGCCAAAATGGGAAAAAGTACAACTACTGGTGGGGTAAAGGTTGCAAAAATCATTGATGACACAGCCCCAACGAAGCTTGTATATAATCCTACCCATCCTGATGCCGATTCAAACGGCTATGTAAATATGCCGAATGTAGACGTCGCGAAGGAGATGGTTGATATGATTTCGGCATCGCGCTCTTATGAAGCCAATGTCACAGCCATTAATTCTTCTAAAGCGATGTTTGTAAAAGCATTGGAAATTGGGAAATAGCAACAACCATTAAACAATAGCCGAGGAGGAATATAGTGATTCAAGCCATTTCAATGAACCAGGTGCAGCCTTTAAAGACGATGTCAGCTGCACCTGCTGAGCAAGCTACTCCGGCAGAACTTACAAAAACATTTAGCCAGTTTTTAAATAACGCAATTGAGGGTGTAAGTGCCCAGGAACAAAATGTACATACGCTTAACGATAAGTTTTTAATTGGTGAAGTTGATGTTTCTCAGGTCATGATTGCTGGCGAAAGAGCGCAGCTTAGTCTTCAACTAACCTCACAAATCCGCAACAAGGTTGTAGAGGCATATCAAGAAATTATGCGGATGCAGGTGTAATGAATTATAAAAAACCTGGCAAAGAATTTGGGTGAGGTGACAAGGTGAACGAGAAAATCGCCCAATTTAGACTGAGAATTTCGCGATTCTGGAGTCAAATGGGAAAAAAACAGAAAATAGGCTTGGGGGCTTCTGTAGGCGTACTGTTGTTATCAATCGTTCTTTTAACTTTTATTTTTACGAGAACGGATTATGAATTGGCTTTTCAAAATCTGGATACGACAGACTCAGCAGCCATTATGAACTACCTGGATAGCAATGGTATCCCTTATGAGCTAGGGAGTGGTGGAACTAGTATTTCAGTACCAAGCGCTGTAGCGGAACGCACTAAGGTAACGATCGGATCTCTTGGTCTTGTGCAAAACGGTTCAATCGGCTTTGAAGCTTTTACACAGAGCTCCTCGACCTTCGGCACAACAGAAAATGAATTTAATGTAAAATATTTAAGTGCCTTAAATGGCGAAATTCAACAATTGCTGAATCGCATGCAAGGCGTGAAAAGTTCTAAAGTGCTTGTGAATTTGCCAGAAGAAAGCGTGTTTCTAACTCCCGAAGAAAAGGATAAAGCATCGGCTTCCATCTCCATGGAGTTTATGGCTGGCTATCGTCCAACTCAAAAGGAAATTGACGGTTATTACAATCTAGTAAAAACGGCAATTCCAGGAACGACAGTGGATAGCATCACCATCTCTGGTCCGCAGGGCGAGCTTTTATCCTCCGAAGCGGGGGGCACGATTGCAGGCACAGCGGAAGCAGTTGACAGCCAATTCCAAATCCAACGCAAATACGAAGCAGAATTGAAAAAGAATATTCAACAGTTTCTGGGACCGATTGTAGGTTCTGAAAATCTAGTCATTAGCATCGGAAGCAGCTTGAACTTCGATAATAAGAAGACAGAAGAACAGCAGGTTGTGCCACTGGCTGACAATAATAATAACGGAATTATTGTAAGTCAGACTGAACAAACCAGTTCTTCTACAGGTGGCTCCAGTGCAGGCGGTGTAGCAGGAACGGGAGAAACGGATGTGCCAGGCTATACAGCAACGGATGGCTCTGGAAATTCTACCTCGGAAGAAAGTTCTTCTACTGTTAATTACGATTTTGGAAAAATCAATCGTACCACGATTTCAGGGCCTTTCGTAATTAAAGATCTATCGATTAGCATCGGTGTTGAAGCAAGTCGTCTCACTCCAGAATCTCGTACAGAGATTACGACATTTTTGACAGGTTTGGTTCGTGCACAGCTTGCCGATTCAGGTCAAGATGTAAATAATGACGATTTGATCAACAAAAAGGTTTCACTTATTGGGCAAACATTTGCTGAAAGCACCGCTACAAACACGATTGGCGGCTTATCAATGGGATGGGCAATCGGAATTGGAGCAGCAGCACTTGCGATTATTGCCGGTTTGATCATTTTGCTCGTTCGCAGACGCAGACAGCAAGCGGCAGAAGCAGCAGCTGAAGCACAGGAAGCTGTTGTAGCATCAACGGCTGTAGAATATCCTACCCTTGATTTTGATAGCTTAAGCAATGACAGCCAAGCACGTAAAAATCTTGAGACACTCGCCAAACGCAAGCCGGATGAATTTGTTAATTTACTTCGGACTTGGCTTGTCGATGAATAGAGGTCGTTTGCATGAGTAAATCCATGAATGGGCTAACCGGAAGGCAAAAAGCGGCAATATTGCTGATTACACTTGGTCCCGAAGTGTCAGCTCAAATTTTTAAACATTTAAGAGAAGATGAAATTGAGCAGTTAACTCTTGAAATTGCGAATGTACGCAAAGTAGACAGCTCAGAGCGTGAAACGATTTTAGGAGAGTTCAATCAAATCTGTGTAGCTCAGGAATATATTTCGCAAGGTGGTATTACGTACGCCAGAGATATTTTGGAGAAGGCGCTGGGCGAGAGCAAAGCGGCGGAAGTCATAAATCGGTTGACTGCTACTTTGCAGGTGCGGCCGTTCGATTTTGCCCGCAAAGCAGAGCCGATGCAAATACTCAATTTTATTCAAAACGAGAACTCCCAAACGATTGCGCTCGTGTTGTCCTATCTCCAATCTGAGCAATCATCACACATTTTGTCCTCTCTCCCACAAGAGAAGCAGGCCGAAGTTGCGAGAAGGATTGCGCTTATGGACAGCACTTCACCGGAAGTTATTTCTCAGGTGGAGCGCGTGCTGGAGCAGAAGCTTTCAGCTACCGTTACTCAGGATTACACGAATGCAGGCGGTATCGACTCTATCGTTCAAATTTTGAATGGTGTTGACCGCGGTACGGAACGTACCATTCTCGATTCTCTGGAAATTCAAGATCCTGAACTTGCAGAAGAAATCAAGAAACGGATGTTCGTCTTCGAAGATATCGTCAATATCGACAATCGTTCGATTCAGCGGATTATCCGCGATATCGAAAATGCCGATTTGCAGCTTGCGCTTAAAGTCGCTAGTGAAGAAGTGCGAGATGCCATTTTCCAAAATATGTCGAAACGTATGGCGGAAACATTCAAGGAAGAGATGGAGTTTATGGGTCCTGTCCGATTGCGTGATGTAGAGGAGGCGCAGACCCGTATTGTCGCAACGATTCGCAGGTTAGAGGAATCAGGTGAAATCATTATCGCCCGTGGCGGAGGAGATGATATCATTGTCTAATTTGATTAAATCCACAAGTGTTGTTTCTATCGATCAACTAAGGGAGCTTTACTGGAAGAACAAGCATGCTGCACTCGTAGATGAGAATGGCGAAGCTGAAGCTCCAGAGGAAGAACAGCCTGATGAAGAAACGATTACGCTGCGGGATCAAATTATTGCTGATGCCCAACAGTTTGCAGAAGAACGATTGCGGGAGACGGGAGCTCAATGCGAGCAAATGCTGACCGAGGCCGAAACGAATGTGGAAGCCTGGTGGCTGGAAAAAAGGCTCGAAGATGAAGCGACGAAAGAAGCTGCCCGCAGCGAAGGCTATGAACGTGGTTTTGCGGAAGGTATCGAGCAAGCGAATATGCTGGCCAAGCAGGAATGGGAGCAAAAGCTGTTCGAAGCGAACGCGATTTTATCTTCCGCTTACACGATGCGTGAGCAGATTATTCAGGAAGCAGAACCATTTCTGGTCGAGTTAAGCTGTGCAGTAGCGGAAAAGGTAATCGGTCAGCAGCTTGAGCAAGCTCCGGAAATGGTCATTGAGCTGATTAAAAAATCGCTTGCAAGAAGACGCGAGCAGGGCGTTATTACGCTGTGCGTCGCACCTGGTCAGTTAGCTTTCGTTCAGGCCGCGCAAGAAGAGCTGAATTTGGCGGTCGACTCTCAAGCCGAATTGCAAATTTTGCCGGATGCGACAGTTAAAGATTTTGGCTGCGTTATTCGTTCCGCATACGGAAGCATCGATGCTCGCATCGATACACAGCTGTCAGAATTAAAACGCGAGCTGGTCCAGTTCGCTCATCAATCAAGAGACGAGCGAGGACAGGACGATGAGCAATAGTTCATTACAGGCAGGCAAATATGTCGAACATTTGCAGGCAATTGATCCAATAAGAGTGAATGGAAAGGTCACCCAGGTCATCGGACTAACCGTTGAATCGGAAGGGCCTGATGCAAGTATCGGTGATGTGTGCTACATCTATCCGAATAAAGCGGCAAAGCCGATTAAGGCTGAGGTTGTAGGCTTTCGGAACAATAAAGTTATTTTGATGCCGCTTGGCGATCTGCATTCCATCAGCTCAGGCTGTGATGTTGTAGGAACAGGCAAGCCGCTCAGTGTGCAGGTTGGCTCCGAGCTGCTTGGAAAAGTGCTGGATGGCCTCGGTCAGCCGCTCGATGGTTCTTTTTTACCAAGCCGAATGCAGCATTATTCTACTCATAATGAACCAAGCAATCCGCTTATGCGTCCTCGTGTTTTGGAGCCGCTGGGCATTGGCGTTAGAGCTATCGATGGCTTGCTGACTGTTGGCCGAGGCCAGCGTGTAGGTATATTTGCCGGCTCTGGTGTAGGAAAAAGTACCCTGCTTGGCATGATTGCCAGAAACACCTCGGCCGATGTCAACGTTATTGCACTAATCGGTGAGCGTGGTCGTGAAGTCCTAGAGTTTATTGAGAAGGACCTGGGACCTGAAGGCTTAGCCCGTTCAGTCGTCATTGTCGCTACCTCGGACCAACCAGCGCTCATTCGGATGAAAGGGGCATTGATTGCCACCTCCATTGCTGAATATTTTCGCGATCGTGGTCTGAACGTCATGCTTATGATGGATTCCGTCACGCGTTACGCCATGGCACTTCGTGAAGTAGGTCTTGCGATCGGCGAGCCACCCGCAACGAGAGGATATACGCCTTCGGTATTTGCGAATTTGCCTAAATTGCTGGAACGAGCGGGAACAGGTCCAAAAGGCTCTATCACCGCTTTCTACACCGTTTTAGTAGATGGGGATGATATGAACGAGCCGATCGCGGATGCGGTCCGGGGGATTTTGGATGGCCATATCGTTCTGAGTCGGCATCTTGCGCATAAAGGACATTTTCCAGCTATTGATGTCCTGCAATCCGTAAGCCGGGTTATGAAAGAAATTATTACTGAGGAGCAGCAGGATGCGGCTAATCAGTTGAAGCGCCTGTTAGCTATTTATAAGGATTCGGAAGACCTTATAAATATTGGGGCGTACCAACGCGGTTCTAATGAAGAAATTGACTTGGCGATGCAATATATTGATTCGATTCATCAGTTCACGAGACAGAAGACAAATGAAAAAGTCACCTTGGAAGAGGCTCAGGAGCGGCTAATAATTGATTTTTACAGGAGATGAAGCGTTGAATGGGAGCATTTCGTTATTCCTACCAAAAAATCGTTGATCTGAAGACAAGTGAAAAAACGCAGGCAGAATGGATCTTGTCCTCTTCTATTGGAGAGTTGCAGGCTGCCGAGCTAACCGTCGAGCAATTGCGTGAAAGCCGTGAGGAATGGGAGCAAAAGCAGCATCAGTCTTCGCAATCCGGCGTTTCATTGGCTGAGCTTCAGACCATTCAACAATATGTGGATTATTTGGATTCATGTATTGAAGCTAAACTGCTTGAAGTGAAACGGGCGCAAAAGGTCGTCGAGCAAAATCGGATCAAGCTTTCGGATAAAATGCAGGATGAGAAAGTATGGTTGAAGGCTAAGGATAACGAGAAGGAACGTTTCCGGTATGCGATGCAGCTTAAGGAGCAGAACGAGTTGGATGAAATGGCAACTGTCCGTTTCATGGTAAGCGTGCCGTAAATATCCGGCTGCAGCGCAAGGCTAGAGGGAGTGAAATCAGTGGCAGATACAGATGTGGAGAAACAAGGATATAGTGGATTTGAGCGGGCCATGTTTTTTATGACCCCGGTGTTGTTTACGATTGTTGTGCTCGGTATATTGCTGATACTTCTTAATAGTGATATGCGAAATCAGGCGCTAACGATCGGAAATTCGATTCCATTGCTCAAAGATGTTCTGCCGAACCCGCAGTCGGCTAGCGGTGAAAGCACAGATGAAACGCTCAAGGCAGAAAATATGACTCGTAAAATTGCCGAGCTGCAAGCTCAACTGACGGAGAAAGAGGGCCAGCTGACGGAGACGTCCACTCTTAAAACGGATCAGGAAAAAGAAATTGCCAGCTTGAAAAGTCAAATTGAGCAGTTGAAGCAGTCAAATGCAACACAGGCGCTTGAGGAAGAGGCGTACACGGCCAAAATTAAAGAGCTTGCCAGCATGTACGCGCGAATTGCGCCGAATAAGGCGGCACCTATTTTAGAAAGCATGTCGCTTGATGAAATGGTGCTCGTGCTCGATGCGATGGCTCCTAATGATCGTGTGAAAGTTTTGGAGAAAATGACGCCGAAAACAGCGGCTGATGCGACGCTGAAGCTGAAGGACACCGTTTCGGCAAAAGATTTGCAAATTGCAGCACTGCAATCGCAGCTTAAAAATGCCCAGTCGACTACAGCAACAACGACTACCACGTCTTCTACACTGGATTCGACGCAGCTAGGTGCAACGTTTGCGGCTATGGATGCGAAAAGCGCCGCCAAACTGCTGATGACGATGTCGGACGTAAGTGCCAGCAAGGTGCTGCGTATTTTGAATGCGGTAGATGACACAACAAGATCCAATATTGTTGGCGAGATGTCGACGTTGAATGATAAAGTAACAGCTCAAATCGTTTCGAAGCTGATGGCAGGTAAATAGAGGGGAGGTGAAAATAAATGGATGTTTTATCATCACCAGCAGCTTCGCAGCCGGCGGCTCCTTCCACTGGCGGGAATACCCAAGCGAAGGGAACAGGAGATGCGGCTTTTGCTCAAACGTTGAATGGCCAATTGAATAATGGCCAAGCGGGAGCAGGAACAGCGGTTGCTGCAAACACTACGGATGCAGCAGCACTCGGAACGATTCGGATGACGACGCTAAATGCAACTGGCTTGCTTGGAGAAACGAACAATCAGGATTTGCTTGCAGCTATTGATGGGCTGCTAGAGCAAATTGATGAGTTGGATACTGCTGACACGGATGAGGCTGCACAAGCCCAATTGGCAGATTTGCAAGCGATGCTGGAGCAGATGCAGGCGTTGCTAGCGTTGCTAGGTTCCCCGCTTGTCACTTTGAAGCAGCCTGATGAGCAGCTTTCCTCAGAGGAGCTCGTTCAAGCAGCGGATGCAGGGAATGGTCATGAAGCAGTAAAAGCACAGATTGCGCTTGTGAAGCATGATTTGGAAAATGCGCTGATTCAGCTGGCTAATGTGCTTGAGCAGGGAACTGCGAAACGCGTTCAGCAGCAAGAGCCATCGCAGTTGATTGCGCAGCAGCTGGAAGCTTTGCAGAAACTGCTGCAAAAGCAGAAGGAAGCAGGCACAGCCGATCGCAATAACAGCAATGTTCAGGCCATATTCGAACCAGCCGCAGCAGACGAGGCTGCTCCACAGCAAACAGCTGCGTGGCTTCAGCGTTTGAACCAGCAAGCACAGCATACAATCGCGTTGAAAAGTGCAGTAGCGGAAGCTCTATCAGCCGATACATTGGTTGAAGAAACGACAGATACAGCTGATGATGAGACCGTTCTGGCAGGCAATTTAAATGCAAACTTTGCTCATTCGCTTAAGCAGGCAACGACTAGCGCGGCAACGAGAGCAGTCGCCCAGCCTTACGTATTAGCGGACGAATTTGCAGAATCCATGACGGGGCTTATCGTGCAGAAGTTTGATATTTCTTCATTAAATGGCAAGCACGAAGCTAAAATCATGCTGTTCCCGGAACAGCTGGGCCAGGTCGATGTTCGGATCACGATGCAAAATGGTCAATTGACGGCGCTTTTCCATACGGATACGGTTATGGCAAAAGATATGCTGGACAACCAGATGTCGCAATTGAGACAGGCACTGCAATCCCAAGGCTTAACGATTGACAAGCTCGAAGTGACGCAGGGACAAGCTGCATCAGAGCTGTCTAACGGCCAACAGGGACAAGGCTCCAATCAACAATTTACGAATCGGAACAACAACGGCAAAGGCGGAAGCAGAGCGGATGAAGCTGCTTTTGAAGCAGATGTAATCGAGCAAATCGCCATTCAGGATATGGGCTACGGACGGGCGGTTAACGCTACAGTCTAAAGAGATGTTATGGACATAAGCAACCATTTGCGGGATGGAGGTGATGGAATTGGCAGTCGTTACGAATAAAGTGATCTGGCCGAATTATGATCAGACCAACGTTAAAATAGCAGGTAAGACCGAGGATGATAAAACATCGCTAAGTAAGGATGCATTTCTCGAATTGCTCGTCACACAGCTTAAAAATCAGGATCCATTAAGCCCGCAGAGCAACACAGAGTTTATTGCCCAAATGGCGCAGTTCACCTCAGTCGAGCAGCTGATGAATATGAATAAGCAGCTTACGCAGCTAAACTCGGACATCGGCAGTGCATCTACAATGATTGGCAAAAGCGTGACATGGCAGGAGCTTGATGATAAAGGAAGCACCGTCATGTATACGGATGTTGTAAAGTCGATTGTAGCAACAGACGGGGTATTGTATGCCAAGTTTGAAGATAACACGATGATTAAAGTAAGTGATATCGTTACGATTTCTGATCAGACTCCGGTAGAGACGGAGGAGCCTGAAACGGATGCTTCAGCTGAAAGTGCTGAGGATGCTGAAACGCCTGATAGCGAAGCCGCTGCTGACAGCGGGGAGGAACAAACCTCATGAGCGACAGCGTAAAGATTGGTCATTATTTTCCGCTTAAATCTTCGCCATTAAACAATGTGAAGACGGCAGGGCCAAAATCCCAGCAGCCTAGCGAATTTCAGGATTTGCTGGATTCGAAAGTATTGAAATTCAGTCATCATGCTGAAGTTAGGATGAAGCAGCGTGGCATTCAGCTTCAAGCAGATTCATTAACGAAAATTGTGAATGCTGTTGACGAAGCCGCATCTAAAGGCGCGATTGACTCTTTAATCGTATTTAAGGATATTGCGATGATCGTGAATGTGCCTAGTCGTACAGTGGTTACTGCAATGGATGGCAAGCAAATGCAAAGCAATGTATTCACGCAAATAGACAGCGCCGTTATTTTAAGCTAGAGCCGGACCAATACGGAGGCTCTTCAGGCTGCTGACCGACAGAGGCAGCCAACTAACCACAAGGATAAACCTAAATTAGGAGGGCTTAAATACTATGCTAAGATCAATGTACTCGGGTGTGTCAGGTATGCGCGGCTTCCAAACGAAGCTGGATGTCATCGGCAACAATATTGCGAACGTTAATACGGTGGGCTTTAAAGGCGGCCGCGTGATGTTCAGCGATATTTTGAGCCAAACAACAGCAGGTATTACTGCTTCGGCAGAAGGCGAGCAAGGTGGTGTGAATGCGAAGCAAATCGGACTTGGTGTCAGCATTGCTTCTATTGATACCATTCATACGCCAGGAAGCGCGATGACGACAAACCAACCGACAGATCTTCGCATTGATGGCGATGGATTTTTTGCGGTTACCGCAGCAGATGGTGGAGAAACATTTTTGACAAGAGCCGGCAACTTTACGCTTGATGCGAACAGACAGCTTGTCAATGCAAACGGGATGTTTGTAATGGCTGCGGATGATGGCGGTATTATTCCTCCGCTGGATCCTGCCATCACATCATTCACCATTGGTCAAGATGGCATGATTCTAGGTGTAACGGCCGATGGCATTGTTGAAGCAGGACAAATTGGAGTTGTCAAAGTAGTGAACCCGAGCGGTTTGCTGAAGATGGGTGGAAACTTGTATCGTATGACAGCTAACGCCAATCCAGACAGTGAGCTTGTAACTTCACCGGCGAATGATGAAGAAGTTGGAACAGGCGCAATCGTAGCTGGACAGCTTGAAATGTCAAACGTTGACCTGACAGGCGAGTTTACAGAAATGATCGTGGCTCAGCGCGGTTTCCAAGCGAATTCGCGTATCATCACGACTTCCGATGAAATTTTGCAAGAGGTTGTTAACCTGAAACGATAATCGCTAGGCATGACGCAGGCGGGGGGCCATAGCGCCTCCCCCGCGATGTGAGGGGGCAGTTTATGATTACAGTGACTCGTATTAATGGTACTAAGCTCATGATCAATGCTCTGTTGATTGAAGTGGTGGAGGAAGTGCCCGATACCATTATTACCTTGACCACTGGTAAGAAATTTATAGTGGTGGAAAGCTCGGACGAGCTTTTGCTGCTGATCCAGAATTATCTTCGTACGATCGGCGTATATGCGGCGGCCCAGAAGAGTGAACAGACGGAGGGTCCATAGAGATGAAAAAAATGATGCCATGGTTAGTAACTATACTGCTGTCGGTTGTATTAATTGCCGTTGTGGCTTGGTTTATGTGGCCCACAATAATGGGAAGTACAAAAGATGGTTCAGCAAACAAAGAGGTTGAAGTCAAGCATCTTAGCGCCGATGAGCGTGTCGAAGTAACGTCTGAGCTTAAAGACTTCAAGCGCAACTTGAAAGATTCGAACAAAGTCGTTGTCGTTAGCTTTGCTTTCCAACTGGACAGCAAGAAGACGAAGGAAGATTTTGATAAAGTGATCGAAATCGAAGTTAAGCCTATTATTAACCGGGCGCTTGCAGATATGACGGCTGAAGAGCTGAATGGCTCTAAAGGCGAGGATTTGCTGGAATCGAAGCTGCTCAATGAAATTAATCCAATTTTGGATAAAGAGCAGAAGCTGGTCAAGGTAGAAATAACAGCTTTTATCATGACCAACATTTAATGCTGGTTGGCGACATTCCTTGAAGGGGGTGAGAAAATTTGGTTGATGTTTTATCGCAAAATGAGATAGATGCGCTGCTGGCGGCCCTCAATTCCGGCGAGATGGATGCCGAGGATTTAAAAAAGGAAGAAGTAACGAAAAAAGTCAGAGTTTATGATTTCAAACGCGCAGTTCGATTTTCGAAGGATCATATTCGCAGCTTGACTCGCATACACGAGAACTTCGCGCGATATTTGACAACCTATTTCTCAGCGCAGCTTCGTACTTTCGTTCAAATCAGTGTAGTTCAAGTCGAGCAGCTTCCTTATGATGAGTTTATTCGTTCGATTCCGAAGATGACGATATTGAATATTTTTGAGGCGGAGCCGCTTGAAGGACGCATGGTGATGGAGGTACATCCGAATATCGCTTACGCGATGCTGGATCGTATGCTTGGCGGGCAAGGCGTTGCGCCTTCCAAAATCAATAACTTGACTGAAATCGAAACGATTATTATGGAAAAGATTTTTAGCCGGACGTTTGAGAGTTTGCAAGAGGCGTGGAAAACAATCATTGATATATCGCCACGGCTGGAAGCGCTTGAGACGAATCCTCAATTTATGCAAATCGTATCACCGAATGAAACGATCGCGCTTATTTCCTTAAGTACGAAAATCGGTGAAACGACGGGGATGATCAATCTTTGTATTCCCCATGTTGTCATTGAGCCGGTTATGCCTCGTTTGTCGGCGCATCATTGGTTCGTTTCGCAGAAAAAGGAGCGTATTCCAGAGGAAGTTGAAATGCTGGAGCAGCGCGTAAGCAAAGCGAAGCTGCCGATTGTTGCCGAGCTTGGTGAATCTTCCATTACGATTCAAGAGTTTCTGGGTCTTAATGTAGGAGATGTCATTTCGCTCAGCAAGCCGGTAGGGGAAGGCCTGCATATTAAGGTAGGCGATAAATTGAAGTTCATCGGCAGTCCAGGCTCCGTGAAAGATCGGTTGGCTATTCAGCTTGATGAAGTTGTGAACGAAGGAGCGGGAGAAGAATATGACGAGTAAAGATTATTTGTCGCAGGAGGAAATTGATGCGTTACTAAATCAATCTTCTGGCAGTACGGATGCTGAACAGCCATCTGCCGATGATGTTCAGTTATCAGATTTCCTCTCAGCTATGGAACAGGATGCGCTTGGTGAAATTGGGAACATTACGTTCGGAAGCGCAGCAACTGCCTTGTCCACATTGTTAGGTGTGAAGGTGGATATTACAACGCCGGAAGTTACCTTTATTCGCAGAGATCAGCTGTCAGATGAATTTCCAAAGCCTCATGTTGCTGTAAGTGTTCAATATGTGGACGGCTTCCAAGGAATAAATTCGCTTGTCATTAAGACGAGAGACGCGCAAATTATTGCTGATTTGATGCTTGGCGGCTCAGGTAATCCTACAGATGAAGAGCTCAATGAGATTCATATCAGCGCCGTCCAGGAAGCGATGAATCAAATGATGGGGTCATCTGCAACGTCGATGTCTACCATTTTCAATCGTTTCGTTAATATTTCGCCGCCAGGCATCGATATTCTCGATGTAGACAACGGTGGAGGAATGGGCCATCTGCCTCCGGTAGATATATTCATCAAAATTTCGTTCCGGCTTAAAATTGGAGATTTGATAGATTCGACAATTATGCAGCTACTGCCTGTTTCTTTTGCAAAGCAAATGGTTGCTATTCTTATGGGTGAAGAGACGGGCGAAGAGACCGCTGCAGCAGTTGAAGCGCCACCAGTAGTAGAAGCGCCGCCAGTGGCTCCGCAAGCGCCACAAAGTGCTCCTGCGCAGCCTACGGCTCCATCGTTGCAGAAGCAAGAACAACAACCGCCAGCGGGATATTATGAAGCGCCGATGATGCAGCCGCCTGGCCCGAATACATATGGCCATGCAGCCAATCGCAATGTGAATGTTCAGCCTGTGCAGTTTGCTAATTTCAATAATGCGCCATATATTCAAGGTGAAGAGACGAACCTCAATTTACTGCTCGACATACCACTTAAGGTTACCGTAGAATTAGGAAGGACCCAGAAGCAAATTAAAGATATTTTGGAATTGTCGCAAGGGTCTATTATCGAGCTGGACAAGCTTGCTGGTGAGCCTGTAGACATTCTGGTTAACAACAAGCTGATCGCAAAAGGCGAAGTTGTCGTTATCGATGAGAACTTCGGCGTACGTGTAACCGATATCGTAAGCCAATGGGACCGAATTCAAAAATTACAATAGCATCCTAGGAGGAAGAAAAAAGATGGCAAACCGTATTCTAATCGTAGACGACGCAGCATTTATGCGCATGATGATCCGCGATATTTTATCCAAAAACGGCTACGAAGTAGTTGGTGAAGCACCAGATGGCGCACAAGCGGTAGAGAAATTCAAGGAGCTTAAGCCAGACCTGATCACGATGGATATCACGATGCCTGAGATGGACGGCATTGCAGCACTGAAAGAAGTTAAAAAAATCGACCCGAATGCAAAAGTCATTATGTGCTCTGCAATGGGACAGCAAGCAATGGTTATTGATGCTATTCAAGCCGGAGCGAAAGATTTTATCGTTAAGCCTTTCCAAGCGGACCGTGTTATTGAAGCGATCAAGAAAACGCTGGGCTAACGGTTGTATGCGATGGTCAAACTTAAAGCTCGTGTAACGTTTTTATTGTTTTCGGGAATGGCCGTTCTGCCTGCCGCCGCTTTAGCGGAAGCAGTTCAGACGAGCCAGCCTGAATTGCCATATACTAGTCCGTCCAACATGGCAGGCAGTGTAGTATGGGTTATTTTTTCTTTGCTACTTATTATTGGACTAATCATTGTTGTTATTAAATGGCTATCGCGGCGCAACCGGGCGTTCGGAGGAACAAATCGTTCGCTTCGTTCGCTCGGGGGCATTTCCTTAGGTCAAAATCATTCGCTTCAAGTTGTGGAGCTGTCAGGCCGTCTATATGTTGTAGGGGTTGGCGAAAGCATTACCCTGCTGGACAAGATTGATGATGCAAAAGAAGCTGAGGCGATTATTGAGGCAATGGAGAGGCAAGTGCAAGGTGGCTGGTCGCCGAGTGCTTTGACGGGCTTAATCTCACGCTTTCGTCAAGGCTCTGGCGAGCAGGAACCGCAGGATGAACAGTGGAACGACGCTTCTTCGTTTCAGAATGTGCTCAAGGACAAGATGAATCGTCAAGCGGATCGCAAGCAGCAGCTCGAAGCACTCCTCAAAGACCCTAACCCTAATGAACGGTTGAATGATGATCATGAAAAATAAATGGTGGATAGCTCTTGTTGCGGTACAGTTAGCTGGTCTCATATTTCAATCGCATGCTTTTGCTGAACCGCTACCGAACGTAGAAATTAACTTTGGCAACACGGGCAGCGATCAGCCGAACCCGAGCGCGTTATCGATTTTGCTGCTGATTACCGTACTAAGCATAGCGCCTGCTATTCTAGTATTGATGACCAGCTTTACACGCATCATTATCGTGCTTAGCTTCGTTCGGACATCCCTCGGTACGCAGATGATGCCGCCGAACCAGGTATTAATCGGACTTGCTATGTTTTTAACCTTTTTTATTATGGCCCCTACCTTTTCTCAAGTAAATGAGGTAGCGTTGCAGCCATATTTGAAAGGGGAAATTTCCCAAACAGCAGCTTTCGAGAAGGCGTCTGTACCGATGAAGGCGTTTATGTTCAAGCAGACGAGAGAGAAGGATTTAAAGCTGTTTATGGACTACACGAAGACGGAAAAGCCGGAAACTTTCGAGGATATTCCTTTGACGGTTCTCATTCCGGCATATGCGATTAGCGAAATTAAGACAGCCTTTCAAATGGGCTTCCTTATATTCATACCTTTTCTCGTTATTGATATGATTGTATCAAGTACGTTAATGGCGATGGGGATGATGATGCTTCCGCCAGTAATGATTTCATTGCCGTTCAAGCTCTTGCTGTTCGTCATGGTAGATGGCTGGTATTTGATAGTCAAATCCTTGTTATTAAGCTTTAATACCTGACGACTGTATAGGGGGGATGTTCAATGAGTGCCGATTTTATTATCGGTCTGGCCAGCGAGGCTGTATTTACTGTACTAAAAAGCAGCGCGCCAATGCTTGTTATTGCTCTCGTTGTTGGGCTCTTGGTCAGTATTTTTCAGGCGACTACCCAGATACAAGAGCAAACCTTAGCATTTGTTCCGAAAATTGTAGCGGTTTTTGCATCCGTTGTTTTGTTCGGGCCGTGGATTCTAAATACGATCGTTGATTTCACTTATAATCTGCTGAACAACCTGCATAAATATATCGGATAGGCGTGAATCGCAGCGATGGAGCTTATCGAGCAAGGTTTTCCTATTTTTTTGTTGATTTTTTGTCGAATTACATCATTTTTCGTCGTAGCTCCGATGTTTTCAGGGAAAATGATGCCGAATATTGCGAAAATCGGATTAAGTTTTTTTATATCCTTTATCGTGTATCTCACTTATGGCATTAATCAGACGGTAGCGACAGATGCGAGCTATGTGCTTTATGTTGTACAGGAAATATTGATTGGCCTGCTATTTGGCTTCGTGGTGTATTTGTTTTTCGTAGTCGTGCAGACTGCAGGAGCATTAATGGATTTGCAGATTGGTTTTGCGATGGCGAACGTCGTCAACCCACTAACGGGTA
This sequence comes from Paenibacillus algorifonticola, assembly GCF_000971975.1. Lineage (GTDB taxonomy): Bacteria > Bacillota > Bacilli > Paenibacillales > Paenibacillaceae > Pristimantibacillus > Pristimantibacillus algorifonticola. Next base: position 431,043 of record NZ_LAQO01000002.1, read on the forward strand.
CTTCCGTTCCATTGCTAGGAAATTTTAAATACATGATGCTTATTCTTATTTTTTTCTCCTTGAACGGCCATCACTACTTGCTTAGAGGGTTAATGGACAGTTATAAATGGATGCCGCTTGCTGGAGACTTTTTTGCGAGAATCAGCAGTGGCAGCATTAGCGAGTTTTTAACGAACGCAGTTGGAAATACGTTTTTGCTAGCTCTGCAGGTTGCAGCTCCGCTAGTAATTGCGATGTTTTTGACGGATGTCGGACTGGCATTTTTAGCAAAAACAGCGCCTCAATACAATGTTTTCGTTATAGGGATACCGCTTAAGCTTATTATCGGGATGGTTTTGCTCGTGCTGCTTATGCCGGGACTAAGTGGTCTGTATGAGCGGCTTATTGCCATCATGTTTGACAACTTGGAGCAGCTTTTCGCTATTTTTAAAGGGCCGGATGGGTAAAGGAGGCTGTAATCGTGCAAATGTACCGCTTAAAGCTCGACCTGCAGCTGTTCAGCCAAGAAAAAACGGAGAAAGCGACGCCCAAAAAACGTGCAGATTCGCGTAAAAAAGGACAGGTCTCCAAATCGGCAGACTTTCCCAGCTCCTTGATCTTGTTGTTTACGTTTGCCGGGTTTGCCATGTTTGGCGGCTTTTACAAGCAGCGAATTATGAATATGTTCGATGATATTTTCGAAAATTGGCTGCTTATGGAGCTTACGTCTGAAAATGTTTTTAACTTGTTCGGTACGCTCGTAACTGAAATGCTCATTTTTTTACTACCCATATTTTCGGTAGCTATTTTAGTAGGCATTATCGGCAACGTTGCGCAATTTGGATTCCTGCTTACAGGAGAGCCGCTCAAGATGAAGATCGAAAAGCTGAATCCGCTCCAAGGATTGAAACAGCTATTCTCCATGCGTTCTATTGTTGAAATGCTTAAAAGCCTACTCAAGCTACTGATTATTGGAGTGCTCGTATACCAGACGATTGCAAGCGATTGGAGCCGACTGCTTTCTCTTTCCGACTTGTCTGTCGAGCAAATTTTCGCCTTTGCAGCTGGTCTGACAGTCAGTATGGGGATCAAAATCGGTGTTGCACTTGTGATACTCGCCTTTGCGGATTATTTGTATCAGAAGTATGAGCAGGAGAAAAGCATGCGGATGTCCAAGCAGGACATTAAGGACGAGCATAAGAAATCAGAGGGTGATCCGCTTGTTAAAGGCCGCATCCGAGAAAAGCAGCGGAGAATGGCCATCCAGCGGATGATGCAGCAGATTCCGAATGCAGATGTCGTCATTACAAACCCGACGCACTTTGCAATCGCCTTGAAATATGATTCCTCTAATATGGAGGCGCCCGTTATTATTGCCAAAGGCATGGATCATGTGGCGCTGCGCATTAGGGAAATCGCCAAAGAGCACGGCGTTATTACGATGGAAAATAAGCCGCTTGCCAGAGCATTATACGAACGCGCCGAAATCGGAGATGCCATACCGGCAGATTTGTTCCAGGCTGTGGCGGAGGTGCTCGCATACGTTTACAAGCTTAAAGGCCGTGTCAAATCATCGTAATTTAAGGGAGGAGGAAGCGTCATGAAACCAAAAGATCTTATCGTTTTAATCGGGATCATAGGCATCGTGCTCATGATGGTTATTCCCATCCCTATTCTTTTGCTGGATATTTTGCTTATTCTGAATATTTCAGTTGCTTTAATGATATTGCTTATTGCGATGAATACGAAGGAAGCGCTGGAGTTTTCTATCTTTCCCGCAGTTTTGCTTGTTACGACCTTATTCCGATTAGCACTCAACATTTCTACTACCCGGAACATTTTGCAGCATGCAGAGGCGGGGGAAGTTGTCGCAACATTCGGTAGATGGGTTGGAGGCGGGCAAATAGCAATCGGGTTTATCGTCTTTCTGATTCTCGTTGTTGTTCAGTTCATCGTTATTACGAAAGGTTCTGAGCGGGTCGCCGAGGTTGCAGCAAGATTTACGCTCGATGCGATGCCCGGCAAGCAGATGAGTATTGATGCCGACTTAAACGCGGGGCTCATTAATGAGCAGCAGGCGCGGGCCCGTCGTTCCAAGATTGAAAGAGAAGCAGATTTCTACGGAGCTATGGATGGTGCCAGCAAGTTTGTAAAAGGGGATGCGATCGCATCCATTATCATTCTCATTATTAATCTGGTTGGCGGATTTATAATCGGGATGGCGATACATGGTTTTGGTTTTGCCGAAGCACTTGAAACCTATTCCATTTTAACCATCGGGGATGGTCTCGTCAGTCAGATTCCAGCATTGCTTATTTCGGTAGCATCAGGCCTAATCGTTACACGGGCAGCATCGGATGGCAACCTGGCGCAGGATTTAACAGCACAGTTATTTAAATACCCTAATCTTTTATACATAGTTGCAGGAACAATTGCTCTGCTTGGTTTAGTTTCGCCAATCGGCGTTATGCGCACGCTCCCCTTTGCGGCACTGCTCGCATTTGGAGCATGGAGAATGAAGAAGCTGCAGGAGAAACAAGTGGAGCAAGAGGAGATGCTTGTGGAAGAGCAGCAAATTGAAGAGGTTCGTAATCCGGAGAGCGTCATTGGCTTGCTGCAGGTGGATCCAATCGAATTCGAATTTGGCTACGGTCTGATTCCATTGGCAGATACGCAGCAGGGCGGGGACTTGCTGGATCGTATCATTATGATCAGAAGGCAATGCGCGCTTGAGCTAGGGCTTGTCGTTCCCGTTATTCGAATTCGCGACAATATTCAACTGCGGCCAAATGAATACGTCGTTAAGATTAAAGGGAATACGGTTGCGAAAGGCGAGCTACTGCTCAATCATTATTTGGCGATGAGTCCAGGTTTTGATGATGATTCGGTACTCGGTATTGAAACAACAGAACCGGCATTCGGGCTTCCAGCTATTTGGATTGACGAGCAGATGAAAGAAAGAGCGGAAATGTCGGGATACACCGTCGTAGATCCGCCTTCGGTTGTCGCCACGCATTTGACAGAAATTATTAAGCGCCATGCACATGAGCTGCTTGGCCGTCAAGAGACGAAGGCGCTTATTGAAAATGTAAAGGAATCTTATCCAGCGCTTATCGACGATCTCATCCCTGCAGTTCTATCGATTGGCGATTTGCAAAAAGTGCTTGCCAAGCTGCTTCGTGAGAAAGTTTCGATCCGCGATTTGGTAACGATTTTTGAAACATTAGCCGATCACGGTCATTACACGAAAGATCCCGATGTGCTGACGGAATATGTCAGACAAGCGCTGTCGAGACAAATTACCCAGCAGTTTGCGGCAACGGGAGATAAGCTTAAAGTCATTACGGTCGGTCCGGCGATGGAGAAGAAAATCGCTGAGTCGGTGCAGCAAACCGATCAGGGAAGTTACATTGCGCTTGATCCGATCGTCACTCAACAAATTTATTCCAAGCTGAATGAGCAGGTTACCCGGCAAATTCAGTCTGGACAGCAGCCTGTTGTGTTGACTTCCCCTACAATCCGCATGTATTTGCGTCAGATTGTGGAGCGGACGATGCAGGAGGTTCCGGTCATTTCTTACAGTGAGCTTGAACCTAACGTTGAAGTTCAGAGCGTAGGGGTGGTGAATTTATGAGAGTGAAACGTTATGTGGTAAATGCCCTTCCCGAGGCGCTGCCGATGATCCGAAGCGATCTTGGCAAAGATGCCGTTATATTGAATACGAAAGAAGTCAAAGTTGGCGGCTTCATGGGCATGTTCCGCAAAAAGAAGATGGAAGTTATTGCCGCTATTGAGTCGAACGCAGCGGTTCCGGACAATCCGCCGCAGAAGCGCAAGGCGCCGGATGATGTCAGTGCCGTAATGGCTGCCATAACGGAGACGATGCAGAAGCAGCAGCGTGCCGCGGCGGCAACCGCAGCTATTACAGCTACGGTTGAGCCGCCGGCAAGGCCGGCACCAGTTGCGGCGGCTTCTCCAGTTAACGATCAGCTCATGGATGAAATTAAAGGGATTAAGCAATCCCTCTTGCAGCTTTCTTCACAAAAAGCAGGAAATGCATTTTCGGAAGCTGCAAAAGCACTCCGTGACCGCCTTCAAGAGCAGGAGCTGGATGTGGAGTGGATCGACCAACTAATGGCGATCATCTCTGAGCAGGAAGGGCAGCATAAAGAGCCTTTGACACGCACGCAAGTATGGGAGCTTGCCAAACGGCAGCTGCTCGAATGGATGGCGCCGTACGCTGCGGGCATGCTCGATGAGCAGGCTAGAATCGTTCATTTTGTGGGTCCGACTGGCGTAGGCAAAACGACAACGATCGCTAAGCTTGCGGCTAATCAAACGATTAAGCATAACAAAAAGGTAGGTTTCATTACATCGGATACGTACCGAATTGCAGCCGTTGATCAGCTTAGAACGTATGCGAATATTTTAAATATTCCATTAGAGGTTGTTTTTTCTCCTATGGATTTGCCGAAGGCATTCAAGCAGCTTGAAGACCGAGAGCTCATATACATGGATACGGCTGGCCGTAACTTCCGCAATGAGCTGAATGTATCAGAGGTAAACAGCTTGCTTCAATCGCATGACCGCAATGAAACGGTGCTTGTGCTGAGTCTTACCGGCAAAACAAAGGATATGACATCAGTAGCCGGAAACTTTGTGAAATATGGCATTGAGAAGGTACTGTTTACGAAGCAGGATGAAACTGCGGTGTTCGGCTCTATTTTTAACCTTGTAATGAAGTTTGGTTTAACGCCCACTTATGTGGCAAGGGGCCAGACGGTGCCGGATGACATCGATCGTTTTGATGCTGCTGCTTATATGAATGACTTGCTGGGGGAAGCGGACGATGAATGATCAAGCCGAAGCGCTGCGACATATGGTAAAGGCAAGCAGCAGCGAAGGCGGCAAGCGCGAAACGCGCATATTGGCTGTCACCAGCGGCAAGGGCGGTGTTGGCAAGTCCAACTTTAGTCTTAATTTTGCGCTAATGCTTCAGAAGCTGGGTCAGAAGGTTCTCGTTTTTGATGTCGATATTGGAATGGCGAATATCGATATACTGATGGGCGTACGCTCTTCCTACCATTTATACCATTTGTTCAAGCAGGACAAAACGATCTGGGATGTCGTTCAGGAAGGGCCCGAGGGACTTCATTTTATTGCAGGCGGCTCAGGAATTAAGGAATTGCTGGAGCTGTCGGAGAAAGAGATGTCCTTGTTTACGGAGCAGGTTTCAAAGCTTCAAGGGCTGTACGACGTTATTGTGTTCGACACTGGAGCGGGACTTTCCAAGGAAACGGCGAGATTTATCGCCGCAGCGCAGGAAACCATCGTTGTAACGACGCCAGAGCCGACTTCCATAACCGATGCTTATGCATTGATCAAAATGGTGAAAGCGATGGGCATCCATCCTGAATTCAGACTTATCGTTAATCGGGCTGACAGCAAGCGGGAAGGCCGATTGACAGCAGATAAAATCAATTTGGCCGCCGAGCGCTTCTTGGAAGCATCCTTGCCGTTTCTCGGGCTCGTTCCCGATGATGCTCATGTAGGCAAGGCGGTAAAACGTCAGATTCCCTTCACACTTGCTTATCCGGGCAGTGAAGCATCGAAAGCTATGCATGAAATTGCAGTTCGTTTTCTAGAAATAAAGAGACCGGAATCTGAAGCTAAAAACGGTGTAAAGGGATTTCTGCATAAATTATTCAAGCTAACGAGATAGTCCTTTTAATAGGGGAGGGGAAAAGATGGCTCCTTATCGTGTACTCATTGTAGATGATTCTGCATTTATGAGAAAAATTTTTAGTGACTTAATTTTAAAGGATTCAATGTTTTCTATAATAGCAACTGCAACCAATGGGGCCGAAGCTGTTAAAGCGGTGGAAAAATGGAAGCCCGATGTTGTCACGCTCGATCTGGAAATGCCTGAAATGAATGGACTTGAGGCTTTGCAAAAGATTATGAAACATAACCCGACACCCGTTATTATGCTGTCTGGTATTAGTGAGGATAATACGAGGGATACGATAAAAGCATTGCAATTTGGAGCTTTTGACTTTATACGCAAGCCGTCAGGCATTGCAACGAATGATATTATCCAGGTAGGCGAGCAATTGATTGAGAAGCTAAAAACAGCCGTACAGGCGAGGAAGCCTTCATACATTGAGGAGAAGATGGAGCCGCCGGTTAAAGTGAAGGAGCTAGATACGAAAAAGCCCCTAATAACCGAAACAAAAACAAATGCAGCTTCACGGCTTGCTGCACCTTCTACGGCGAAGAAGAAACCGGAAATTACGCCACCAATAAAGCCGCCTAGTATTAGCAAAAAACCGGAACAACCAGCGGCAAGTAAAGCGGTGGCACCTTCCTCTACATATAAACCAGCTGCTCCGCCGATTATAGCGAGCAAAAAACCGGAAGAGGCTGCTCCGCCGAAAAAAGAGCTGCCGAGGTCTACTTCGTTCCAGCATATTGTTGCAATCGGCGCTTCAACAGGAGGGCCGCGTGCCTTGCATACGGTCATTAGCGCTTTGCCGGGCGATCTAGGCGCACCTGTCCTAGTTGTCCAGCATATGCCGCCGAAATTTACGAAATCGCTGGCACAGCGCCTCGACAGCTTCAGTGCGCTCCATGTCGTTGAAGCGGCTCAAGGCGACCGGGTTCATCCCGGCGTTGTCTATGTTGCTCCCGGAGGCTATCATCTAGAGCTTAGTAAGGATAGTTCCGGTTATTATATTCACTTAACAGAGCAGCCGCAGCGCAATGGACATCGTCCATCTGTAGATGTGATGTACGAATCCTTGGTTCCTTTCAAGGAGCTTAAGCGTCACGCGGTCATCCTGACCGGAATGGGCAGCGATGGTACGAAAGGTCTTAAACAGCTTGTTGAGAGCGGTGCAGTAACCTCTATAGGCGAGGCAGAGGAAACTTGTATCGTTTACGGCATGCCGCGCAGCGCCTACGAAAGCGGAGCAGTCAAGACTGTACTCCCGCTGCAACAAATCGCTGCACGTATTGAAAGCTGTGTACTTAAATAACGATTGAAGCAATCACAAGTCTAGCAGGAGGTGCGATACAATGGATATGAATGCCTATCTGTCGATGTTCATCGACGAATCTAACGACCATCTTCAAACCTTGAATGAAAACTTATTGCGACTGGAAGGCGAGCCGGAAGATCTATCAATTGTTCAAAATATATTCCGTTCGGCTCATACTCTGAAAGGCATGTCGGCTACGATGGGGTATGAGGATCTGGCTGCCTTGACACATGAAATGGAAAATGTGCTTGATCTTGTTCGCAATAGCAAGCTCAAGATGGACAGCTTTATATTTGATACGCTTTTCAAGGGTCTTGATGCGCTGGAGGCGATGGTGCAGGATATCGTTAACGGTGGTACTGGTAAAGCGGATGTGACGTCGATTGTGACTGCCTTGCAGTCGATTTTCAATGGAGAGCATAAAAAATCGGAGCCGGATCAAAAGGCCGCAGCTGCAAGCGATTCGTCCAATGCGGACAAGCCTATTTTGCTGCTGGATGAGTACCAGACTTCGGTGCTTAAGCAATCCATTGATAGCGGACATCAGGCTTATCATATTCATGTAACGATTCGCGAGGACTGTTTGCTGAAGGCGGTTCGTGCCTATATGGTATTTAACCTGCTGGAAGCACACGGAGAGATTGTGAAATCGGAGCCTTCTGTACAGGATTTGGAACAGGAAAAATTCGATCGTTCCTTCACTGTATTTACAATTACACAGACGAAGCTGGAAGATTTGCATACGCAAATTATGAATGTATCCGAAGTAGAGTCGGCAGTTGTGACTTTGCTTGATGAGGAATCGCTTCATCTGCTCAGCACGCCAACAGCGAATCAGCAAGCTGAGGCTGAGGTGAAGAAAGCGAAGGAAGAGATTGCAGCGGCTATCGCTGTCGTCGAGAAAAAAGAGGAAGAAGTAACCAAGGCTCCTGCTGCGGTTGCGCCTCGTAAGGAAGCGCCTGCCCAAGCTGCGCCAGCAGCGGTTAACCGGACGATTCGCGTTGATATCGACCGTCTGGATACGCTGATGAATTTGTTCAGCGAGCTGCTAATTGATCGCGTTCGACTAGAGCAGCTTTCAAGCGAAATTAAACGCAATGACTTGACTGAGACTGTCGAGCATATGACGCGCGTCAGCACGGATTTGCAAAATATCGTACTTAAGCTGCGCATGGTACCCGTCGATTCGGTATTCAACCGTTTCCCTCGCATGATTCGCGATTTAGCGAAGTCGCTTGATAAAAAAATCGATTTGGTCATTACTGGGGCGGATACAGAGCTTGACCGTACCGTCATTGATGAAATTGGCGATCCACTCGTTCACTTGCTCCGCAACTCAGTCGATCATGGCATCGAGACGGTGGAAGAACGAATTGCAGCTGGCAAGTCGGAAGTAGGAACCATTTTCCTGCGCGCTTACCATAGCGGCAACCATGTGTTCATTGAGGTGGAAGAGGATGGACGCGGCATTAACCAGGAGCGCGTGCTGAAGACGGCGATCAAAAACGGTGTCGTTACTGAAGATGAGGCGAAAAAGCTGTCCAGCGACGAAATCAATATGCTGATTTTTGCAGCAGGCTTTAGTACAGCAGAGAAAATATCGGATATTTCTGGACGCGGTGTTGGACTGGACGTTGTACGTTCCAAAATTACGTCGCTCGGCGGAAATGTCACCATTGACTCGGCGTTTGGCAGAGGAACGAAATTCTCGGTTCAGCTTCCGCTGACGTTGTCGATTATTTCGGCGATGCTGATCAAGCTGGGCTCGGAAAAATATGCGATTCCGCTGTCCTCCATTGTGGAGACAAGCATTATCCGCAGATCGCAAATTTTGAACGTCCATGGCAATTTGATGATTGAATTCCGCAATACCGTTATTCCTCTTGTATCGCTGAGCCGTGTGCTTGAGACACCTGACTTTAATGATAGCGCCGAGGAAGAAACCGAAATTGTAGTGGTGCGCAAGGGAGAAAAATGGGCGGCAGTTACCGTTGATGAGTTTATCGGCCAAAACGAAATCGTGCTCAAAACGCTTGGCAAATATTTGACCAATATCGAGGCGATTTCTGGAGCGACGATTTTAGGTGATGGCCAGGTCGCATTAATTATTGATCCTAACGCATTAATCAAATAGGAGGTTTTCACAATGGGAGAAGAATTGAAGGTCATTGTTTTCGCGCTAGCTGAAGAGGAATACGGAATTGAAGTAGATAAAGTCAGAACAATAGAGCGGATGTCACCGATTACCCGCGTGCCTAAAACAGCCGCTTTTATTAAAGGCGTTATGAATTTGCGCGGTGTTGTTGTGCCGGTTGTAGATCTTCGTGGGCGTTTTGGCCTACCTGAGCAGGAACCGACAGATAATTCGCGAATTATAGTAGTAGCGGTAGATGATCTTGAAGTAGGATTTATTGTCGATTCCGCGAATGATGTCATAGATATCGATACGGATAACATCGATACTCCACCAGAAATCGTAGGCGGCGTTAAAGCTAAATACTTGCATGGTATTGCCAAGCTCGGGGACAGCAGACTGCTTATTATGCTAAATCTAGTTGAGGTGCTGAATAAAAACGAGATCGAACAGCTGATGCAACTGGAGGGATAAACGTGGCACAATTTAGCAAGTTTGAAGCTTTTGAGCTTGACGTACTAAAGGAAGTCGGCAATATTGGCGCGGGCAATGCAGCTACTGCATTGTCCCGCCTCCTCAATAAGCCAGTCGATATGGGTGTTCCGAAGGTCAGCTTGCTGCCCTTCGAAGAAATAGCCGATCGCGTTGGCGGTATGGAACAGGTCGTCATCGCGGTGTTTTTAAGAGTGGAAGGCGAAGCGCCGGGCAATATGTTTTTCATCATTCAGGAGGACGCAGCGAAGCGTTTGCTTACTCAGCTGCTGTCATTGCCTCATGATGATGAGAACGGCTATTCCGAAATGGAGCTGTCAGCTTTATGTGAAATCGGAAATATATTGACGGGCTCATATTTGTCTTCGTTGGCTGATTTCACCCATTTGGCGATGGCTCCATCGGTTCCATCCGTTGCACTGGACATGGCAGGAGCTATTCTAAGCTATGGCTTGCTGCAATACGGGGAGATGGGCGATTCCGCGTTGTTGATTGAAACGACATTTCTAGAAGACTGCCAAGACCTGGAAGGCCATTTTTTTCTCATACCCGACCCTGAATCATTCACGAAAATTTTCCGCGCTCTGGGAGTAAATGTCGAATGATACAGCAAAATTTGATTAAGGTTGGAATGGCTGATTTAAATATTGCAACTGAGGGTTCCGTCCTCAAAACAACAGGGCTTGGTTCTTGTGTAGGACTTACGCTTTATGATCCGGTTAATAAAGTAGCCGGAATGGCGCATGTTATGCTGCCTTCCTCTGAAATTGCAAGAGAGTCGACGATTAACTTGGCGAAATATGCGGATACGGCCATTCCTGAGCTTCTTGATCGGATGAAGCATGTGGGCGCACAGCAAAATCGCCTTGTAGCGAAAATGGCTGGCGGCGCTCAAATGTTCGCCTTCTCAGGTCAGTCGGACTCTATGCGCATTGGTCCAAGAAATGTCGAATCTTGCCTGGAGATCATCAACAAGTTCAAGATTCCTGTTTTTGCACAGGATACAGGCGGCAATTATGGTCGCACCATTGAGTTTGACAGCGGAAGCGGCCTGCTTCTGATTCGCAGCGTACAGCTTGGAATAAAGGAGATTTGAATCAATATGATCGGAAATTGGCGATGGAATGTCGGATTAGGACTAACGGGTGTTATATTAACGATTCTTTTCTCACTCGGTAAAAATGCGGTCACAGTCATACTGCTGCGCAGTGTATATGCATTCATCGCCTTTGTTGTCATTGCGTTTATACTGCGTGCGGTGCTTACGTTTATTTTGAAGCCGCCAGCACTGCTGGATAACGGCGCTACAGATGAAGATGGAGTAGGAACACAGCTCGATTTGACTACGCCTGACGAAAGCGAAGATTTAAATCAGCTGTTGAAAGACGGACTGGATACGCGCCCTTCACAAAAAGAGGCAGATAGCAAGCAGCAACTGGAACAAGAGCAAGAGCCGTTTCGGCCATTAGCGCCGCCGCAGCTCGTGTCTGCACAAAAAAAAGAACCGGAAGAACTGGCTAAAGTAGTACGTCACCTGACAGGAGGGTGAAAAATATGATTGCTTCTTTAAACATTCCGATGTGGCAAGCTTGGAAAGAAGAAGGGGATATTGAAGCGAAGAAGCGGCTTATTGAGCAATATTTGCCGCTTGTTGATTATGTGACCAATCGTATGGCTATTGGCCTACCTAAAAATGTATCGAAGGATGACCTGGCCAGCAATGGCGTTATGGGGTTAATTGATGCGATAGAGAAGTTTGACTATTGTCGGGGGCTGCAATTCGAGACTTATGCTTCCTGGCGCATTCGCGGCGCAATTATTGACGGTCTCCGTCAAGGCGACTGGGTACCGCGATCCGTGAGAGAGAAAGCGAAAAAAGTGGAAGAGGCTTATCAAAAGCTGGAACAACAGTATTTACGCTCGGTTTCCGATGCTGAAATTAGCAATTATCTGAACATAACGGAAAAGGAGTTTACAACGATGCTCCAAGAGATTGCGGTAACGACTGTATGTTCGCTTGAGGATCCTCTTCGCGAGGAAGAATCGGAAACAAGACTTTCTCTACTCGTGGATGAACGGGCAAAAAATCCTGACCACAAAGTCCATGAAGTATATTTGAAAGATTCATTAGTTAATGGAATAGAGAAGCTGACGGAGAAGGAACGTATCGTCGTTTCCCTTTTTTATTATGAAGAGCTGTCTTTAAGTGAAATTGCAGACGTGATGTCGCTCTCGCCGTCGCGAATTTCTCAGCTCCATTCCAAAGCCATCTTACGTCTTAGAGGAGCTTTATCCAAGCATAAAGATCAACTAATGCAGTACTAGAGTGGAGGGGTGTAATGGAAGGTCAATTATTAGATACCATTATGAGCGTTCAAATATCCGCAGACAAAATGTCAGCATTTTTGACATTTAAACGATTGACGGATGATTTCGAATGCACGGTTGAACAATTAGAGCAGTTTGTGCAAAGTAGTGGAGTGAGTGTCGGAATTGTGCCCGGCGTCCTTCAAAACATTTGTAACAATCCGCTCGCTTTTTATAAAGAGCAAACTTTAATTGCTGAAGGAAAGTCTGCTGGAGTTGGCAAGGATGGCTTTATTCAATTCATTTACGATATGAAGAGCAAAGAGCGACGCCCGGCTGAAAATGAGGATGGCACCGTAGATTTCAAGGAAATGACGCAGTTGAAAAATGTGACGCGCGGCCAGCTGATTGCTGAACTGGTCGATCCTGAAGCGGGTGAGCCGGGCAAGACGGTAACCGGGGAAGAGGTTGCTTCGAAAGAAGGCAAGGCAGCGCGTTTTAAAATAGGAAAAAATGTCGTACTGAACAATGAGCAAACTGCGATGTATGCGGCATTGGACGGACTCATTACGATGACGGATAAGGATAAAATCAATGTATTTCCTATTTACGAAGTAAATGGCGACGTAGATTATAAAATAGGAAATATTGATTTTGTCGGTACCGTAGTCATCCGTGGGAATGTGCTAAGCGGCTTCCGCATCAAATCTGCCGGGGATATTCGCATCATTGGCGGTGTTGAGGGCGCTGATTTGGACGCTGAAGGCTCTATTGAAATAACGGGCGGCATAATGGCTGGCAACAAAGGTTTTGTCAAAGCCGGCAAAAACGTGAAATGCTCCTTTATCCAGGACGGCAATGTTATTGCGGGCGATGATGTGCTCGTATCGCAAAGCATTATGCATTCGAATGTTCGGGCTGGTAAAAACGTCATTTGTTCCGGAACCAAAGGACTAATTGTTGGTGGTAGTATTCAAGCGGGTGAGCGGGTTAAAGCTCGTACAATCGGCAATACAATGTCTACCGCGACAGTAGTTGAAGTAGGTGTAAAGCCGGAGCATCGTTCGGAGCTGCTGGAATTGCGCACAAAACTCAAGCAGCATAACGAGAGCATGGATAAGGCGGATAAAGCGCTTGTGATTTTGGATCAATTGGCTGCGTTTGGGCAGCTGACCGATGACAAAATGGCCATGCGCATTAAGCTAAGTGCGACTAAACGGCAGTCGATAACGGAAGTCGAGCAGTTCCGTGAACGGATTTTGGACATTGAGCGTACGCTGGAAGATAGCGATCAAGCTGGAGTTGACGTCAATAACACGATTTATGGCGGAATCAAAATCGTAATCGGCCGATATACGAAATATATTAAGGACCCGTTGCAGCGTGTTTCCTTTCAGTATTTAGATGGAGACATCTCGCAGGTTAATTACCGTTCGTAAAAACTTGTGCAAGCTGACCCAATAGGGAGGTAATCAAGATGGCTTTCAAACCTATTGATTTGCAAATATCGGTTCCTCGTACACCGGAGTCTAGCGGTCTTCAAGGCCAGATGAACCATAAGCCGATGTCGGACCAGACGAAGCTTGCCGAGCAGCAAGCTGCACAGACCGAGCTTGTTCGCCACAAAAATACGGAAGTAGAGCATTCTGCTGGCTTGAACGTTCGTCAGGATCAAGAAACAAGCAAGCAATCTGATGAACGCAAGGGCAAACGCAAAAAACAGGATGAACAGGACAAGCATGAAGAAAACCATCCCCCTGTGCATCCCTATAAGGGACATCATGTAGATATTTCGCTTTAAAGGCAGGTGGGAGCAATTATGTCTAACTGGCAATACATAGTTTTGCTTGGCGCAGTGGTCGTTGTTTTTGGGTTGCTTTTGCCCAGAAGGAAACAACCCGTAGCCGCTCAAGCCGTTAATAATATGGAAGTTTCGCTGGAACAGTTTATGGAAAACATGGAGCAGGACAATCGGGAGCTTACTGCACTTATTGTGCAGTCGCAAGAGGAAGCACGTGCTAAAGCACGGCGCGGCGAGGAGCGCTTAGCTGAACTGGAGCGGAAATATAGCGCAATGGAGCAGCTTTTTGAGCAGCAGAAAACTACCGCAGTGCTGGTGCCAGCAGCTCAGGTGCCGCTAGTCAAGGTTGATGCTCCCATTACGCCTGCTTCTGCTGTGTTCCAGAAAGAGCCTGAGGAGCTAGAAGAGCCAGCTCCGCCAGCGAAGCAAACGATTCAGCAGCGTTATCCAGATTTGTTTGACTTTCATCAGCAAGGCAAGTCTATTGAGGCTATTGCTAAAAAAATGAACATGAACAAGGGCGAGGTTCAGCTTATCCTTCAGCTTGCGAAACAGGAGGAGAGTGCCCGTGTTTAAAAATCGCTTTTTTTTAACCGGGCTTGGCATTGGCATTATTATCGGCGCATTATTGCTCCAAATGATGATCATTGGCGAATCCAGCCAGCAAAAGCTAAGTAATCGCGACAGTGCGGGTGCTGAGCAAGAGGAAAAGATATATTCGCAAAGTGAAGTCGATGCGATTCTCGAAGCGCAGCGGGCAACGAGCAGCATAAAGGAAGAAAGCGAAGCAACAGTTTCGCCTTCACCAGCGGTAACACCTGAACAAACGCCATCTCAAAGCTCTGCTCCGCAAGCATCCGCCACTGCCTCCCCAAAGCCAACAGCAGCGCCAGCAGATAATTCTTCAGCTACTGCGGACACGGGCGGGAATACCATTCGCAAAATGGTTCGCATTCAGGCAGGAACGAATTTGACTGCGGCGTCTGAGCTGCTGGCCAAGGAGCAGCTTATTAGTGATAAAGCGGCATTTATCCGCAAAATGAAGCAAGAAAAGAAACTGGTTCGCGCCGGTTATTTTTTGTTTTCTGGGAATCCTTCGCTTACGGAAGTTATTACAACTATTACGACGCAGCCGATGACGCCAGAGGAAGTAAAAGCTTTTAATTCACAATAAAATGGCGGAAAGCGGTAATTTTCGCCCAGAGATTGTTGCGTACGGCATGCAGTTATGGTATATTAATTGACGGTGTTAAAAACACACGCTGATTAATTTCGTTAACGGTGCTTCTGCTTAAGTGGAAGTTTTAGCGAAAGATGACGTCGGCGGAGGGCACTACAAAAAAACCATTATCAGGAGGTGTTGAAGAAATGGCGGTTATTTCCATGAAACAGCTACTTGAAGCTGGGGTACACTTCGGTCATCAGACTCGTCGTTGGAACCCGAAGATGGATCGTTATATCTTCACTGAAAGAAACGGAATTTACATTATCGATTTGCAAAAAACAGTTAAAAAAGTTGACGAGGCTTATAACTTCGTTCGCTCGATCGCTGCAGAGGGCGGCACTATGCTGTTCGTCGGCACGAAGAAGCAAGCTCAAGATTCCGTTAAGGAAGAAGCTGAGCGTTGCGGAAACTTCTACATCAACCAACGTTGGCTCGGCGGTACGCTGACTAACTTCCAAACGATTCAAAAACGTATTGACCGTTTGAAAACTTTGGAGAAATGGGAAGAGGACGGCACTTTCGAAGTTCTTCCTAAGAAAGAAGTTATTATTCTTCGCAAAGAAAAAGACCGTTTGGAAAAATTCCTTGGCGGTATCAAAGGCATGAAATCGTTGCCTAGCGCTTTGTTCATCATCGATCCTCGTAAAGAGCGTATCGCTGTTGCTGAAGCACGCAAACTTGGAATTCCTATCGTAGGTATCGTTGATACAAACTGCGATCCAGATGAAATTGACTATGTCATTCCTGGTAATGATGATGCAATTCGTGCGGTTAAATTGCTTACGTCCAAGATGGCTGATGCAATTGTTGAAGCTAACCAAGGTGAGCAAACAACTGCTTAATTCAATAAACGTAAGCTATTAGGCGAAGGGCGGTCAGAAGGTGAAAGCCTCTCACCGTCCTTTTTTTACGAATACCTAAATAAGTAAATAAATAAATCGAAACCTTCAGGAGGGCTCAAAATGGCAGTTAGTGCGAGTGCAGTAAAAGAACTTCGCGAAAGAACAGGGGCAGGAATGCTCGATTGTAAAAAAGCTTTGGATCATACAGATGGTGATATCACGAAAGCGATTGAATTCCTTCGTGAGAAAGGCCTTGCTGCAGCAGCAAACAAAGCTGGCCGCATCGCTACAGAAGGCGTTGTTGAATCCTACATTCACGCTGGCGGCCGTATTGGCGTTCTAGTTGAAGTTAACTGTGAAACAGACTTCGTTGCTAAAACAGACCAATTCCGTGAGTTTGCAAGAGATATCGCGATGCAAATCGCTGCTGCAAACCCTAAATTCGTTCGCCGCGAAGAAGTTCCTGGCGATGAGCTTGAAAAAGAACGCGAAATTTTGCGTGCACAAGCACTTAACGAAGGCAAGCCTGAGAAAATCGTTGATAAAATGGTTGAAGGCCGTATTTCCAAATACTATGAAGAATATTGCTTGCTTGAGCAATCGTTCATCAAAAACCCAGACCAAACGATTTCCGAGCTTCTTAACGAGAAGATCAACAAAATTGGTGAAAACATTTCAATCCGTCGTTTCGTTCGTTATGAGCTGGGCGAAGGTCTTGAGAAAAAAGTTGATAACTTTGTAGAAGAAGTTATGTCGCAAGCTAAACTGTAAACCGATCGCAAAGGCGGGGCGGGGCGTCCGCCTCGCCTGCTTTCGTAAGCGGAGAAACTTTATATTTTGATAACCGGATGCAATCTAAGCGCTTTAGATTCATTCATGGAGGTAAGCAACGTTGGAAAAACCCGTGTTTAAACGTATAGTATTAAAAGTGAGCGGCGAATCGTTAGCAGGAAATAACGGCTACGGTATTGAGGCTTCGACTATTGCTTCAATTGCAGAGCAAGTAAAGGAAGTCGTAGCATTCGGTGTTGAAGTTGCCATTGTTGTAGGCGGCGGAAATATTTGGCGTGGAATTGCAGGAACTGCTAAAGGGATTGATCGCGCAACGGCGGATTACATGGGTATGCTGGCTACAGTTATGAATTCTCTTGCTCTTCAGGATGCATTGGAACAAATTGAAGTGCCAACCCGCGTACAATCCTCGATTGCTATGCAGCAAATCGCTGAGCCGTACATTAGACGTCGTGCTATTCGCCACCTGGAAAAAGGACGCGTTGTTATTTTCGCTGCTGGCACAGGTAATCCATTTTTCTCAACAGATACGACAGCTGCTTTGCGTGCTGCTGAGATTGAAGCAGAAGTTATTTTGATGGCTAAAAATAAAGTGGATGGCGTATATTCGGCTGATCCATTCAAAGATCCAACTGCGGTTAAGTTTGAAGAGCTTACTTACATGGAAGTATTAAATAAAAATCTTGGTGTTATGGATGCGACAGCATCTTCGCTATGCATGGACAACAATATTCCGCTCGTTGTATTTGCAATTACAGAGCAGGATAATATTAAGAGGGTTGTGCTGGGCGAGAAAATTGGCACCATTGTGAGAGGAAGTGCGAAATAATGCCTCAAGCTATTAAGAAAAATGCCGAAGAGCGTATGGAGAAAGCGATCGGTGCGCTGCGCCGCGATTTGGCCAGCCTGCGTGCAGGCCGTGCATCAGCGTCTTTGCTTGATCGTGTACAAGTTGAATATTACGGTGCAATGACACCAGTTGCACAACTGGCTAACGTAAACACGCCGGATTCCCGTACGCTGATGATTCAGCCGTGGGACAAAACATCTCTTGCAGCTATTGAAAAAGCGATTATGAAATCGGATCTTGGTTTAACGCCAGCTAATGACGGCTCAATGATTCGCATTTCGATTCCGCCACTGACCGAAGAGCGTCGTACCGATCTTGTCAAAATGACAAAAAGATTCGGTGAAGAAGCGAAGGTAGCTGTCCGCAACATCCGTCGCGATGCGAATGACGATGTGAAAAAGCTGGAGAAAACGGACATTTCCGAAGATGAGTCCCGTCGTCATCAAGATGACATTCAAAAGTTGACGGACCGTTTTATCGTAGAAGTGGATAAAGTATTGGTAGCTAAAGAAAAAGAAATTATGGAAGTATAATTTCACTAAAGCCCCTCCGTTAGGTGGGGTTTGGTTTAAATATAAGGCTTTTATTTTATAAAAGTGCCTTATATATCATCGCGAAACACAAGCTGCCTTTTATTTGGTACGGTGGCAGCCGTTTACGCTTGTTAAATCCGGGTTGGAGGAACGAAGATGATCAGTCGACTTTGGGCTAAATTTAGCAAATCGTCCCCACGTCCGGCAGCGCAGCCACAATCGGGCAACGTGCCTAAGCATGTCGCCGTTATTATGGATGGAAACGGGCGTTGGGCCAAAGACCGTGGATTACCGCGAATAGCGGGTCATCATTCCGGCATGAAAGCGGTCAAACGCATTACGATGGCAGCAGACCGGCTCGGCGTTGAATATTTAACGCTTTATGCTTTTTCGACGGAAAATTGGAAAAGGCCTAAAGATGAAGTTGATTTTTTGATGAAGCTCCCTCAGCAATTTTTGGAAATTGAAATAGACGATTTAATGGAGAAAAATGTTCAGGTTCGCGTCATGGGGCACAGGGAGGATCTCCCTTCCTTTACGATTAAAGCGTTGGACGAAGCAATGAGCAAGACGGCAAATAATACGGGACTCGTGCTTACTTTTGCGCTAAACTATGGCAGCCGCAAGGAAATGCTTGAAGCGATCAAGGAGATCGCAGCGGATGTGCAAGAAGGACGGCTCACCTGTGACCAAATAGATGATCATGTGATGAGTTCGCATTTGCTGACCCGCGACCTTCCAGATCCTGATCTGCTGATTCGTACAAGCGGAGAATTGCGCTTAAGCAATTTTATGCTTTGGCAGCTTGCCTACAGCGAAATGTGGTTTACGGACGTCTATTGGCCTGAATTTTCGGAAACCCATTTCGAAGAAGCGGTTCAGGAGTATCAACGGCGCGCACGGCGATATGGCGGACTATAAGCTTCGATAACGGAGTGTGACCTATACATTGAAACAGCGAATAGTGACGGGAGTAGTAGCAGGCGCATTTTTTATTGCGCTTGCAGTAGCGGGAAGCTGGCTATATGCCGGCCTGCTCGTATTGCTCGCGATGGTAGGCTTTACTGAATATGTCAAGATGAACGGCCAAGCTTGGGCTCATCCGGCTTCATTGCTCGGATACGCGGGTGTGCTGTTTTTTGTGCTACCATGGAACTTGATTGGGGTAGAGACGCCATCCTTCATGTTTATTACCTGGGTGCTGGCATTCCTGCTGCTCGCTTTAACAGTCTTGACCAAAAACAAAACAACGATAGACCATGCGGCGCTTATGCTGCTTGGTGCACTGTACGTTGGCATGGGCTTTGGAGCGATGAATACGGTTAGACAGATGGATGATCATGGCTTGTTTTGGACGTTTTTGCTTCTTGGCTGCATATGGTCCTCAGACATTGGCGCCTATTTTGCTGGGAAGGCTTTTGGCAAAAACAAGCTCTGGCCGTCGATTAGTCCAAATAAAACGATTGAGGGGGCGCTCGGAGGCGTTGTGCTGTCGCTTGTTGTGGCGGCTATCGGAGCTTTTTTCTTCCCCGACGTCATTGTACTTGGCGAAGCTCTCCTGATTGGGCTCCTTGCCGCTGTAGCTGGACAATTTGGTGATTTAATTCAATCTGCTTACAAACGAGTACGTGATATAAAAGATACAGGCCGCATTTTGCCTGGGCATGGCGGCATTCTGGATCGTTGCGACAGCTGGATTATCGTGTTTCCGTTGATCGTGCTCTCCGGTCTGCTCCCTATGTAATTTGTAAAATATGCAAAAAGCACATGTCTAATCCGAGTGTCAGAGGAGATTGAGATGAAAAAAATAACGATTCTTGGCTCAACAGGCTCCATTGGCACGCAAACGCTGGATGTTATTGCAAACGACCCGGAGCGTTTTCAGGTTGTCGGCTTATCGGCGGGCAGCAATACGGACCTGCTTATTCAGCAGGCGATCCGCTTCAAGCCATCCATCGTTTGCTTGTCAACGAAGGAAGCGGCTGAAGCGGTTGCCTCTTCGCTGCCTGCGGGAACTCGGGTCATTTATGGCGAGCAGGGCTTGATTGAGCTTGCTGGAGAGACGGAAGCCGATATTGTCGTTACGGCGATTATGGGCAGCAGAGGGCTCCCAGCGACGCTTGCCGCAATTGAAGCGGGCAAAATGATTGGCCTTGCAAATAAAGAAACGCTCGTAACAGCGGGCCATATTGTGATGGAACGGGCAAAGCAGAAGGGCGTCTCGATTATACCGATTGATAGCGAGCATTCGGCTATTTTTCAATGCTTGAACGGAGAAGATCGCAGATCGCTTAACCAGCTTACGCTGACTGCCTCAGGCGGCTCATTCCGCGATCGCACGCGCGAGCAATTGAAGGGCGTTACTGTGGCGGAAGCACTGAATCATCCTAACTGGTCCATGGGGGCTAAAATCACAATCGATTCTGCCACAATGGCCAATAAAGGGCTGGAAGTCATTGAAGCCCACTGGCTGTTTGATGTTACATACGATCAAATCCATGTTCTTGTTCATCCAGAGAGCATTATTCATTCCTATGTGGAGTTTACTGACCATAGCGTAATTGCGCAGCTGGGGCTTCCTGATATGCGCGTGCCGATTCAATACGCGCTGACGTATCCGCATCGCTATCCAACACCAACAGGCCGGCTTGATTTGGCCGCGATTGGCAAGCTTCATTTTCGAGAAATGGACTTTGAACGGTATCCGTGCCTTCGTCTCGCTTTCGAATGCGGCAAGGCGGGACAATCAGCACCAACGGTATATAATGCGGCAAATGAAGTAGCGGTGGCCCGGTTTCTTGCTGGCGAAATTGAATTTTTGGATATTGAGCGTACGATTGAGGAAGTGCTCTCTCGCCATCCTGTAACGGTGGTCGATACTCTGGAAGCTATCGCTGAAGTCGACAGCTGGGCACGTCAAATGGCTGCTACTGTGTAACTTGTGCGCTGCCTCGCGGTTCTCTTGTAACGGGTAGGAGAATAATGATAATCTATGTACAGGCCGTTACGAACAGGAGGCTCTATATGGAGACGATTCAGATTGTTTTATTAACCGTGCTCGTGTTTTTTGTAATCGTGACTATCCACGAATGGGGCCACTATTATTTTGCCAAACGAGCAGGGATATTGGTTAGGGAATTTGCCATCGGTTTTGGACCTAAGCTCATTTCCATTAAGCGCGGTGAAACGCGATTTACCATTCGCCTCGTTCCGGCAGGTGGCTTCGTCCGTATGGCAGGCGAGGATCCGGAAATTGTGGACGTTGCCTCGGGACAGACGATTGCCATCAAGCTTAAAGACGATAAGGTGACGAGATTGTACCTGGACCGTCTGGATGAGCGCAGCGGCGTCATTCGTGGCGAAGTGACTCAGATAGACTTGGAGAGGGATTTGTTCGTTACGCTCGACATTGAGGGCGAGAAGGAACGTTTTTCGCTGCATCCACAAGCTTTGATGATTACCAAAGGCAAAGAAACGCAAATTGCGCCGCTGGACAGACAGTTCGGCAGCAAATCGGTAGCTGCGAGAGCACGTGCTATTTTTGCTGGTCCGTTTATGAATTTTGTGCTGGCGTTTGTATTGTGTGGCGCTTATATTCAACTCGCGGGTACACCGGAAAATTTGCTTGTTGATTCGATTAGCAAGGGGATGCCGGCTGAAAAGGCCCAATTGCAAAGCGGCGACATGATTCAGGCAATTAATGGTACGCCGATTGGTACGGATTATGATAAAATGATTGAGATTATTGGCAGCTCGCCTGGGGTGCCGATTCAAATGGACATTGTGCGAGGTGGCGTAGCGCAGAAGATAGAGCTGACGCCAGCTTCGGATGACAAAGGAGTCGGTAAAGTCGGCATCACTGCTACTTACAAGACGCGCACGGCAACCATTACAGAAACGGTAACTGGCGCGGGTAAGCTGATGAAGCAGATGACCGTTATTATTTTCGAAGGCTTTAAGAAGCTCGTAACCGGGGATTTTAAACTGGATGATTTGGGCGGGCCTGTGCGTACTGCAGAGGTGACCAGCCAAATTGCCAAGCAGGGAATCGCTGAATTGACGCGATGGACCGCCATGCTGAGCTTGTATTTGGGGATTTTCAACCTGCTGCCGATTCCAGCACTGGATGGAAGCAGACTTATTTTTCTCGGGCTGGAGGCGCTGCGCGGCAGACCAATTGATCCGAACCGGGAAAGCATGGTTCATTTCGTCGGGTTTGCGCTCATTATGCTGCTGATGCTGGTAGTAACCTATAACGATATTTTGCGATTGGTGCGAGGGGAGTCTTAACCTTTTATGTCTAAGGATAAAAAATTTGTTTCGGAAATTACGCCGCAAAGCGAGGATTTCTCGAAATGGTATATTGATGTCATCAAAAAAGCCGAGCTTATGGATTATTCACCGGTGCGCGGATGTATTATTTTTCGCCCGGAAGGCTATGAGCTATGGGAAAATATTCAACGCGATTTGGACCGCCGCTTTAAAGAAACCGGACATCGCAACGCGTATTTCCCACTCTTTATTCCAGAAAGCTTTTTCCAGAAGGAAAAGGAGCATGTCGAGGGCTTTAATCCTGAGCTTCCTTGGGTAACGGAAGCAGCGGGTGAGAAGCTTGAGGAGCGCCTTGCTATTCGCCCAACCTCGGAGACGATGTTCGGGCATATGTATGCGAAATGGATTCAATCGTACCGCGACCTGCCGCTGCTCATTAACCAATGGGCGAATGTCGTCCGCTGGGAGAAACGCACACTGCCTTTCCTGCGGACAAGCGAATTTCTATGGCAGGAAGGCCACACGGCGCATGAAAACGAAGAGGAAGCGCGTCAGGAAACGATGCAAATGCTGGGCATTTACCGTGACTTCGTCGAGGAGTTTTTGGCCATTCCGGTTATCGTAGGACAAAAGACGCCTTCAGAGCGTTTTGCGGGCGCTGTAGATACGTATTCGATTGAAGCAATGATGAAGGATGGCCGTGCCGTACAGGCGGGAACTTCTCATTACTTGGGAACGAAATTTGCCGTAGCTTTTGATATTAAATATTTGGATCGTGAAAATCAGCTGCAATTTGCCCACACGACCTCATGGGGTGTGAGTACTCGTCTCATTGGTGCTATGATTATGGTGCATGGTGACGATCGTGGTCTTGCTTTGCCGCCTAAAGTCGCACCAACACAAGTTATTATGATCCCAATTGGCCCCGCGAAAACACGCGACCAAGTCGTTGGCCGGGTAGACGAGCTGTATGCCGAGCTTAAAAACGCGGGTGTTCGCGTCAAGGTAGATGACCGTTCCGACGTTAGCCCAGGCTGGAAGTTCAATGAATATGAAATGCGCGGTATTCCGCTTCGTCTGGAGCTGGGGCCACGTGATATGGAAAATGGACAAGTTGTACTCGTATCCCGCATTAGCGGCGAGAAGAAGGTAGTCGAGCAGGCTAATCTTGTCGCTGAAGTGGAAGCGATGCTTGTACAAATCCATAATGAGATGTTTGAGAAAGCGAAGCAGTTCCGCGAGGATCATTTCTATTCGGTAGATACGCTGGATGAAATGAAGGCATCGCAAGAGGAGCAGCGCGGCTTTGTGCTTGCAGGCTGGTGTGGTTCGGAAGCATGCGAGAAGCAGGTCAAGGAAGAGACGGGCGCAACAAGCCGCAACATTCCATTCGAGCCTGCCGAGAAAAAGAGTACATGCCTCGTTTGCGGCGACGCCGCCGAGCATACAGTCGTTTTCGCTCGCGCTTACTAGAAGGAGCTCGCCTATAGCAAAAGACCGTCTTCGTTCTAATGTTTGAAGTGCATTGTACGCAACAGAATCTTTCGCTTTTTCTTTCATTTTAATTTGTATTTTATTGTTCTGTATTGTGTTTTGATGTGTTATGCTGATTTCAAAGCAATTTCAAGGCAGGGAAATGGAATCAACCATTTCCCTGCTTCTATGAGAAGTGCTGGCTTAGCGAGCGCTTATACGACGGTTTTTGCAGGGGGAGAGCGAGGTTAAGGGGGCAAGCGGAGTGAAAGGTTTGAGCTGGAGAAGCGTTAGCGTTAGAGTTTTCCGAAGGAAAGCAGCTTCGTAAGCATAAGCTTTGCTTTTGGATTTCAACCGCTGATGCGGCTTGATTATTGAAGAAATCCGAAAGCAATGGCGATCGTAAGCCAAACCTTTCACGCAGCGCCGATTCCCCTCAACCGAGCCGATCCGTACCCATTGCAACAGCGAAAATAAGCCAGCGAGCGTTAGGAGTGGATAAAATCATGAGCCAAACCGACAACAAGAGGCAGCGCTTTGAGCTGCTGCTGCAGCAGTCGGAATTACCGCAGGAAATGATACAATCCTATTTTCAGGATGGTTATATAGATCAGGTTGTAGTCGCCAAAAACAACCGCAAGTGGACGTTTTGCATTCGCAAAACGTCTTTGGTTCCTTATAAGGCCTATAGTGGATTATGCCAGGCGGTCAAGCAAAAGTTTGCTCATATTGCCGATACGTCGTTCCAATTTATATACGATGAGCAGCTTTCTTCAGAAGAGCTTGCGGACGAATATTGGCCGCTTTTCAAAGAGTGGGCGCAGCAGGAAATTGCATCGGTTAACGGTTGGCTTCTCAAAGCAACGATCACGACGGAAGGCGATGTTATTACGCTGCTGATGCTGGATGAAATGGGACTGGAGCTGGCACGCAAAAAGCGGATGGATGAAGAAATTACTCGCTTTTACGAGCGGCAATTTAGTCGAAGCTATAAAGTAAAGCTTGCCGTTGGCGAAGCTAAAGCGGAGGTTTACGAAGAGTTCGAGCAGCGCCGGGTAGCTGAGGAACGCGAGGTCATTCAGCAAATTATGGCCAGCGCGGCAGCTGAGGAATTGGGCGATGATGGCGAGCCGCCAGCCAGACTAGCGGTCGGATATGACATACGTGAAGAGCCGGTTCCGTTGATGAACATTCGCGAAGAAGAGAAGAAAGTAACGGTGCAAGGAGCCGTTTTCGGACTCGATAAGAAGGAGCTGCGCAACGGAAGCACGCTTTTTACATTCAACCTGACCGATTTCTCCGATTCCCTGTCGCTAAAAATGTTCGCCAAAACAAAAGATGATGTTAAAGTGCTGGATCTATTGTCCAACGGCAAATGGGTGAAGGCGCGAGGCAGAGTTGAATATGACCGCTTTATGCAGGAGCCGGAGCTTGTCATGATGCCGAATGATTTGCATGAGGTTCATGCCCCGGCGGAGCGCAAAGACAACGCAGAGGAGAAGCGGGTAGAGTTTCATCTGCATACGACGATGAGCGCAATGGATGCGGTGGCTCCTATTGATGCTTATGTAAAGATGGCAGCCAAATGGGGACATAAAGCAATGGCGGTCACTGATCACAGCAACGTGCAATGTTACCCAGAAGCAGCCAAAGCTGCGAAAAAGAACG
Source organism: Paenibacillus algorifonticola (assembly GCF_000971975.1). GTDB lineage: Bacteria > Bacillota > Bacilli > Paenibacillales > Paenibacillaceae > Pristimantibacillus > Pristimantibacillus algorifonticola. The sequence goes on from NZ_LAQO01000002.1 coordinate 456,451, forward strand.
GCATTCAGCTATTATTCGGCCTGGAGGCTAATGTGGTAAATGATGCGGTCCCGATGGTTCTTAATCCGCGGGAGCAGCCGCTTGCTGGCTCCGAATATATTGTTTTTGATATCGAGACGACGGGACTTTCGGTCATTAACAACAAAATTATCGAGCTTGCCGGCGTGAAAATGAAAGATGGCAAAGAAGTGGCGACATTCGCCACCTTCATTAATCCGCATGAGAAAATCCCTTATCATATTCAGCAATTGACGAATATTAACGATGAGATGGTACAGGATGCGCCGGAGCTCGAGCCGAAGCTGCGAGAATTTATTGAATTTATTGGCGATACCGTACTCGTTGCCCATAACGCTCGCTTTGATATCGGGTTTTTGCAAGCAAACTGCAAATCGCTTGGCCTGCCGGAAATTAAAAACCCGGTCCTTGATACGTTGGAGTTGGCAAGATTTTTGCATCCAAGCTTGAAAAACCATCGTCTCAATACGTTGTCGGCAAAATACAAAATCAGTTTGGAAAACCATCACCGGGCGATTGACGACTCCATCGCCTTGGGCGGCGTATTGTTCGGCTTGATTGGCGATGCGGCAGAACGAAATGTGACAGGCCTTCATCAATTAAATGATTATGTGGGTATCGATTTATCGAACAGTCGCCCGTTTCACTGCTGTATTTATGCACTGAACGCGGTCGGCAAGAAAAATTTATATAAGCTTGTGTCGCTTTCCCATACGCAGCATTTTAAACGGGTAGCAAGCATTCCGAGGACGAAGCTGGTGGAGCTGCGCGAAGGGCTGCTCGTCATATCCGGATGTGAAAAAGGCGAGTTTTACGAAACGGTGCTGAATAAATCCTACGAGGAAGCTGTAGAAGTCGCGCGCTTTTATGATGTGCTGGAAATTCAGCCGATTGATTTTTACATGCACTTAGTGGACAAAGGGCTCGTCGGCAGCCGTGCTGAAATTGAGCAAGCACATCGCCGTGTGTGCCAAATTGCTGATGAGCTGGGCAAGCCGGTTATTGCAACAGGCAATGTCCATTACTTGAATCCGCGGGATAAGCTGTTCCGCGACATTGCAATCCATGGCATAACGGGCTTTAGCCCGCTCAAAGATATGCGCAAGCCGGATGCCCACTTCCGCACGACCGATGAAATGCTTAAGGAATTTGCGTTCCTTGGAGAAGCGCGGGCGTATGAGGTCGTTGTGACCAATACGGTACAGCTCGCTGAACGCTTTGAGCCGTTTGACCTGTTCCCGCCGGAATTGTTCACGCCGATTATGGAGGGAGCGGAAGAGGAGATCCGCACCACCTGCTACAATACAGCAAAAGGCTTTTATGGCGAGGACCTGCCGCAAGTCGTCATAGACCGTCTGGAGAAAGAACTTGTGCCGATTATTAAATTTGGATTCGCCGCCAACTATTTAATTTCCGAGCGTCTGGTGAAAAAATCGAATGAGGATGGTTATTTGGTCGGCTCCAGGGGTTCGGTTGGTTCCTCCGTCGTAGCTACGTTTCTCGGCATATCCGAGGTTAACCCGCTGCCAGCGCATTATATGTGCCAAAATTCAGCTTGCAAGCATAGCGAATGGTTTCTCGATGGCAGCATACCGAGCGGCTTTGACCTTCCCGACAAATCTTGTCCAAAATGCGGTGAGCCGCTAAAGGGCGAAGGTCAGGACATTCCGTTTGAAACGTTCCTTGGCTTCAAAGGCGATAAAGTTCCCGATATCGATCTCAACTTCTCTGGCGAATACCAGCCGATTGCCCATAATTACACGAAGGTGATGTTCGGGGAAAAAGCGGTATTCCGGGCAGGGACGATTGGTACAGTAGCGGAGAAAACGGGCTTCGGCTTTGCCAAGAAATATGAAGAAGCGAACGGTAAAAAATGGCGCGGCGCCGAGCTGTCCAGACTGGCAGCTGGTGTCACGGGCGTCAAGCGCAGCACAGGCCAGCATCCGGGCGGTATCGTCGTTGTGCCGGATTATATCGAGGTAGAGGATGTAACACCTGTCCAATATCCGGCCGATGACGTAAATGCAGAATGGAAGACGACCCATTTTGACTATCATGCTTTTGAGACGAATTTGCTTAAGCTCGATATACTCGGGCATGATGATCCGACGATGATGCGGATGCTTCAGGATTTGACTGATGTTGATCCAACGACGATCCCGATGAACGATCCTAAAGTAATGAGCATGTTCAATTCGACCAAAGCGCTTGATGTTTCTCCTGAGAAAATTCGCACGCCTGTAGCCACGTACGGTGTTCCAGAGATGGGTACGAAGTTCGTTCGGCAAATGCTGCAGGAGACGCAGCCGTCTTCTTTTGCCGATTTGCTGCAAATTTCCGGCTTGTCCCACGGAACTGGCGTTTGGCTCGGCAATGCACAGGAGCTCATTAAGAAGGGAACCTGCAACATCAAAACCGTTATCGGCTGCCGGGATGACATTATGCTCTATTTAATCTACAAGGCGGGTATGGATGCGGGTCTGGCCTTTAAAATTACCGAGAGCGTGCGTAAGGGCAAGGGGCTTTCCGACGAATGGATCGAAGAGATGAAGCGCTGCAAAGTGCCGCAGTGGTACATTGACTCCTGCTTGCGCATTGAGTATATGTTTCCGAAGGCGCATGCCGCGGCCTATGTTATTTCGGCGGTGCGGACAGCCTACTTCAAGCTGTATTATCCGATTGCTTATTATGCGACCTATTTTACCGTTCGCGCGGAGGATTTTGACCTTGAAATTTTGTGCCAAGGCTACGATGCAATCAAACGCAAGCTGATTGAAATTGAAGAAAAAGGCTTTGCGGCGCTACCTAAAGAGAAAGCGAGCATCTCGCTGCTCGAGATGGCGCTTGAGATGACAGCGCGCGGCTTCTCTTTTAAACCGATTGATTTGTACCGTTCGGATGCGACAAAATTCCAGGTCGATGGCGATTCGCTCGTGCCTCCGTTTGCGGCGATTCCGGGCATTGGAGAAAATGCCGCACGCAATATAGCGGCTTCCCGCAACGACGGCGAGTACCTGTCGATTGAGGATTTTCAGCAAAGATCGAAGGCAAGTAAAACGATTGTTGAGGTGCTGAACGGGATGGGCTGCTTCCGTGGATTACCGGAATCAAACCAGCTGTCGCTGTTTTAAAACGTGGTATATCGGCATTTGTACAGCATTTCAACTTGAAAAGTTTTCTTGTCACTACTTATGCGGTTATGTTATAATTTTCGTGGCAATGATGTTGATAAGCGTTTGATGCAGAAGAGTGGGGAAACCCACTCTTTACGTTTTGTTTTCGGGTCTTTAAGGGTCTGAAAGGCCAAATCAATCGTTTGGACCGAACGGGAGGTAGCAGCAATTTGAGCATTTCCAAAATCAAAACCGTCGTGGAAGAAATGGTCACACCGTTTCTAAGCGAAAATGGATTTGAACTTGTTGATATTGAGTACGTCAAGGAAGGAAGCAACTTCTTCCTCCGGGTTTCAGTAGACAAGGAAGGCGGCATTGATATTGACGAATGCGGCCGTATTAGCGAATTTTTAAGTGAACAGCTGGACAAGAACGATCCGGTAACGGATGCTTATTTTCTTGAAGTGTCGTCGCCTGGCGCCGAAAGGCCGCTTAAGAAAGCCGAAGATGTGCGTAAAGCCGTCGGCAAGCACGTATACATTACGACCTATGAGCCGATTAACGCATCCAAGGAATTTGAAGGCGACCTGATTTCATTCGATGGAGAAGAGCTTGTAGTCAAAGTCGGCAAGAAAGAGCATGCCATTCCTTATGCTAAAGTGGCGGGAGCACGCCTTGCTATCGTTTTTTAAAATATAAGCATTTATAAGTATCACACTTATAATGGCTTATATTTCACCCTTGAAACGGTAGCTTTGCCGTCAGAGGACGGCTTCAGCCGTTTACGCTTGACGTATAGGAAAGTATATGAAATTGCTCATACTTTCTCTATACGTTTCGCCGAAACGATGGCATCTATAGAAAGGACGCCGTCAGGCGTTTCTTCTTAAAATATAGGAAAGGATATCCTAACGTAATCCTTTCTCTATATTTCTCGGACTGAAACGCGCCGCGCCGCCAAAGAACGGCGACAGCCGTTTCACCTTAAACAACAACGTTTGTTATTATTGAAGGGGGGACCAGAGTTCCAATGAGCATGGATTTTATTGAAGCATTATCGGAAATAGAGAGGGATAAAGGGATAGCCAAAGAAGTGCTGATTGATGCGATCGAAGCAGCGCTGATTTCAAGCTACAAGCGGAACTTTAACGCTGCGCAAAATGTGCGTGTCGATATTAACCGCTACACGGGCGTTATTAAAGTATATGCCCGCAAGACGGTGACGGACGAGGTGCTTGATCCCCGTTTGGAAATTACAGTAGAAGCGGCGCGCGAAGTGAATCCGCATTACCAGCTTGATGATGTGGCGGATATTGAAGTGACGCCTCGTGATTTTGGCCGTATTGCAGCACAAACCGCGAAGCAGGTCGTGACGCAGCGCATTCGCGAGGCAGAGCGAGGCTTGATCTACAATGCTTTTATCGACAAAGAAGAGGATATTGTGAATGGTATCGTGCAGCGTCAGGACGTTCGCAACCTGTTTATCGATTTGGGTAAAGTAGAAGCGGTTATGCCGCTTACAGAGCTGATGCCGACCGATAAATTCAAGCACGGAGACCGTGTCAAATCGTATATTACGAAAGTGGAAAATACGACTAAGGGTCCGCAAATTATTTTATCGCGTACGCATCCAGGTCTGCTTAAACGTTTATTTGAGCTAGAAGTTCCGGAAATTTACGACGGAGTCGTTGAAATTCGCTCGGTTGCGCGCGAGGCTGGCTTCCGTTCGAAAATTGCCGTTTTCTCGCGCAATGACGAGGTTGACGCTGTAGGCTCATGCGTAGGTCCGAAGGGCATGCGTGTACAAACGATTGTTAGCGAGCTGAAAGGCGAGAAGATCGATATCGTTTGCTGGTCTGAAAATGTCGAAGAATACGTTGCGAACGCGCTGAGCCCATCTAAAGTGCTTGAAGTTATCGTTTTTGAGCAGGAAAAAATGGCCCGTGTCATTGTACCGGATTATCAGCTGTCGCTTGCAATCGGGATTAAAGGGCAAAACGCGCGTCTAGCGGCGAAGCTGACTGGCTGGAAAATCGACATTAAAAGTGAATCGCAAGCTGAGCAGGAGTACGGTCGTCCGAAAACGATGACGGCAGTTATGCCGCAAGATTCGGTTTCCATTGATCTGGCTTAACTAATATATCGGCTGCGTTCATCAACGGGTAAAGGGGGGATGTGCGATGAGACCGAGAAAAGTGCCGCTGCGCAAATGCGTAGCCTGCCAGGAAATGAAACCGAAGAAAGAGCTTATTCGGGTCGTTCGAACGCCTGATGAGGAGATTCTAATTGATCTTACTGGCAAAAAAGCCGGTCGGGGCGCCTATTTGTGCGGGAAAGTCAGCTGCTTTAAGCTGGCCAAAAAGACAAAAGCACTGGATCGAGCTTTGAAGCAACCTGTTGGCGTAGCCATTTACGACCAGCTTGAACAGGATTTCATTGCGGTAGAGGAAGAGTTTCTGGCAGAAAAGGAGCGGGTAAGCGATGAAGATGAATAAAGGCTTGTCCTCGCTCGGCATGGCCATGCGAGCTGGAAAATTGGTTACTGGCGATGAAATCGTGCTCAAGGCGGTACGTAAGGGAGAGGCGCATCTCGTCATTATTGCGGGTGACGCATCTCCAAATACGAAGAAAAAGTTTCAAGATAAATGCAACACCTACGGGGTAGAGCTCGCCGAAGCGTTCGACCGCGATCAACTTGGAAAAGCTATAGGAAAACTGGAACGAGTCGTACTGGCGGTAACTGACGCAAAGTTCGGAAAAATGATTGCGGGTCATCTGAATCAAAATTCGGAGGTGGATCATATTGAACAAACCACAGGACAGCAAGGACAATAAAGATAAGCTGCGTGTATACGAATATGCGAAATCCCTCAGCATGAGCAGTAAAGAAATTATAACGATTCTTAAACGGCTGGATATGCCCGTTAACAACCATATGAGTGTGATGGAAAACGAAATGGTTAATAAAGTGGAAGGCTTCTTCCGCGATATTAAAGCTAACGCAGCAGCGAAGCGGGCGAAAGAGTCAAGCGGAGCAACCGTGTCTTCCACATCGCAAGCGCCATCTAAGCCTGCTCAGCCGAAGCAACAACCTGTATCACAGCAAGTATCCATTAAACCGGAGCTCGAAGCTTCCGGGTTAAACAATAAAAAAATTACGCAAGATAGACAGGAGCCTATGAATTCTATTAAAACGACAACGCAAAACAACCAACAGCAACGTCCGTCCCAATCGTCCCCAAGCAGCAACAGATCCGCAGCGCCTAGCGGCAACCGTCCAGCGCAAGGTTCTGGTCAATCGCAAGGCAGCAGCCGTCCTAGCCAAGGCGGTCAAACGCAAAATAGCCGTCCAAGTCAAGGTGGCCAATCGCAAAACAGCCGTCCTAGCCAAGGATCAGGCCAAGGCAACCGTCCAAGCAGTGGCGGCCCATCGCGTCCACCAGCTTCACAAGGAGCTAATCGTCCATCTGGAACAGGTCCGTCCCGTCCGGCAGGCGATGCTTCCAGAAGCACAAACGGCAATTCGAATAATAAGCCAGGTGCAAGAAAACCAGGTGCAAACCAAGGGCAAAAACGGTTTGAAGATGGCAGACCAGGCGGTTTTGGCCGCAACAACAACAATAATCGCGGTGGCAGAGGACGCAACCAGCGCAATCAGCCGCAAGTATTCCGTGAGAAAATCGACAATACGCCGAAAAAAATCATCGTACGCGGTACGTTGACAGTTGGCGAATTGGCAAAATTGCTTCATAAAGATGCTTCCGAAGTTATTAAAAAGCTGATCGTTCTTGGCGTGATGGCTACCATTAACCAAGAAATCGACATGGATGCAATCCTTCTGCTTGCTGGTGAATATGGCGTAGAAGTAGAAGTGAAAATTCCGGTTGAAGAGGATACGTTCGAAACGGTAGAAGAAACGGATGAGGAAGCTGATCTGTTGCCTCGCCCTCCGGTTGTAACGATCATGGGTCACGTTGACCATGGTAAAACAACTTTGCTCGATGCGATTCGCAAAACGAATGTAACGGGCGGAGAAGCTGGCGGTATTACCCAGCATATCGGTGCTTACCAAATCGAAGCGAATCATAAAAAAATTACGTTCCTCGATACACCTGGTCACGAAGCGTTTACGCTGATGCGTGCCCGTGGTGCGCAAGTAACGGATATTACAATTATCGTTGTTGCAGCGGATGACGGCGTTATGCCGCAAACGGTAGAGGCAGTCAACCATGCGAAGGCAGCGGGCGTTCCGATTATCGTTGCAGTTAACAAAATCGATAAGCCAGATGCCGACGCGGATAAAATCAAGCAAGCATTGACAGAGTATGAGCTGGTTCCGGAAGAGTGGGGCGGCGATACAATCTTCGTTAACGTGTCAGCTAAACAGCGTATTGGTCTGGAAGAACTGCTTGATATGATTTTGCTTGTAGCGGAAGTAAATGATTTCAAAGCTAACCCTGACAAGCGTGCACGCGGTACAGTTATTGAGGCTGAGCTGGATAAAGGTAAAGGTCCGGTTGCTCGAGTACTCGTACAGCATGGTACGCTCAAAATCGGAGATGCTTTCGTTGCGGGCAACTGCTTCGGTCGTATCCGGGCTATGGTTAATGACAAGGGCCGTCGCTTAAAAGAAGCTGGACCTTCCACACCAGTCGAAATTACTGGTTTGACAGAGGTTCCACTTGCTGGCGATCCGTTCATGGTGTTTGAAGACGAACGTAAAGCGAGAGCAATCGCTGATCGCCGTGCGATTAAGCACCGTCAATCCGAGCTTGGCGCGAACTCCCGCGTAACGCTTGACGATTTGTATAAGCATATTAAAGATGGAGAGATCAAGGATCTCAACGTTATTATTAAATCCGACGTTCAAGGTTCGGCAGAGGCGCTTAAAGGCTCGCTCGCGAAAATTGACATCGAAGGTGTACGTGTCAAAATCATTCATAGCGGTGTAGGTGCGATTACCGAATCGGATATCAACCTGGCTTCTGCTTCGAATGCGATCGTAGTCGGCTTTAACGTTCGTCCTGAGCCGCAGGCTGATCTGGCTGCGCAGCAGGAGAAAGTTGATGTTCGTATGCACCGCGTTATTTATAACGTAATTGAAGAGATTGAGCAAGCGATGAAAGGGATGCTTGATCCAATCTTCAAAGAGGTAATTATCGGTCATGCTGAAGTCCGCAACGTATTTAAAGTAAGCAAAGTCGGAGCAATCGCTGGTTCCATGATTACTTCAGGTAAAATCACTCGTTCTTCAGAAGCACGGATCGTTCGTGGCGGCATCGTTGTTTTCGAAGGTAAAATCGATACGCTCAAACGCTTCAAGGACGATGTCAAGGAAGTTGCTCAAGGCTACGAGTGCGGGATTACGCTTGAGCGGTTTAGCGACTTCAAAGAAGGGGATATTATTGAAGCCTTCGTAATGGAGTCAGTAGAGAGGTGAATAAAGCATGGCTAAAATTCGTGTAGGTCGGGTAGGCGAGCAGATTAAAAAAGAGCTCAGCCAAATTATCCAGACAGAAATTAAAGATCCACGCGTCGGTTTTATTACAGTGACTGGCGTGGAGACCAGTAATGATTTGTCCCAAGCCAAAGTATATTTGAGCGTGCTGGGCAGCGAAGAGCAAAAGGAAGAAACGCTCAAAGCAATCGGCCGCGCAACAGGCTTTATCCGTTCTGAGCTTGGCAAACGGATGCGTTTGCGCCATACGCCAGTGCTGATCTTTAAATTCGACAGCAGCATTGAGTATGGAAGCCGGATCGAAGGAATCCTCGAGGAAATTAACGGGGAGAACAAAGGATCATGACGGCTGCTGCGACCTATTTGCAGCAGTTGGATGATGCACTTGCATTTATGAGCGGTGGAGACGACTTTTTGGTCGTCTCCCACGTTCAACCAGATGGCGATGCCATTAGTTCGACGGTCGTCGTCGGTTGGCTGCTGGAGAAGCTTGGGAAAAAATCCAAGCTGATTAACGAAAGTGAGTTGCCTTCAAGGCTTGCTCATTTGCGATCATTTGATACGATTATTAAATTTGCGGAAGTACAGCCAACAGAATCGTATGCTCGCGTTATTGCGGTTGATTGCGCTGATTATCGCCGGATGGGCAAAGTGGAAAGTTTATTTGCTTCAGGGGTGGAACTGCTTAATATCGATCATCATCCGACTAATGATGGTTTTGGTACGGTTCAACTGATCCGTCCGAATGCAGCAGCTACGGTTGAGATTTTATATGATTTAATTGAACGTGCGGGCATTTCGATTGATTTGGAATGTGCGACGGCTATATATACAGGACTCATTACAGATACTGGCGGTTTCCGCTACTCAAATACGACACCGCATGTGATGAATATTGCTTCCCGCATGCTGTCGATTGGTGTACCGGGTCACAAATTAGCCGATCTGCTGCTCGAAAAGATGACGATGTCCAAGCTGAAGCTTCTGCAGCGCTGTCTCAGCAGGCTTACTTTTAGCGATAATCAGCAAATTGGCTGGCTTTATGTCAATAAGGATGATTTTGCTGAGACAGGTGCAGTTTCGGAAGATATGGAAGGCATCGTCAATTATGCACTGAATATTGACGGCGTGGAAGTCGGCATTATGTTTAAAGAGACGGAAGATGGCGGAGTGAAAGCCAGCTTAAGATCAGCAGGGACGGCGGATGTTGCCGCAATTGCCCAAGCCTTTAGCGGCGGTGGACATGTCCGCGCTGCTGGCTGCCGTATTGATGCGCCGCTTCAAGAAGCAATCGCCCAATTGGTCGATGCGGTCAGAAAGGCGTTGAGCTAACAGATGGACGGTATTATCGCAGTATGGAAGCCTGCCGGCTGGACCTCGCATGATGTCGTAGCCAAGGTGCGAAGACTGCTGAAGATGAAGCGTATCGGCCACACGGGGACGCTAGACCCGATGGTGACAGGTGTTCTGCCCCTATGTCTCGGCCGAGCTACTCGTGTAGTTGAATATGTACAGGAGCGTCCCAAGGCGTATGAAGCTGTTATCCAGCTTGGCGTTGCAACGGATACAGAGGATTTGACAGGTTCGGTCACGCAGGAGCAAACAGGTGTGCAGGTAACGCGTGAAGATATTATTCGCGTGCTGCGCCGCTTCGTTGGCGAAATTGAACAAGTTCCGCCGATGTTCTCCGCTGTAAAGATAGATGGAAAACGGTTGTATGAACTGGCACGTGAAGGCAAGACGGTAGAGCGCAAATCGCGGAAAGTAACGATTCATCAAATTGAGCTGCTCGATCTAGAGCTTGATTTGGGGTTTCCGCGTTTCTCGTTTTCTGTTGTCTGCTCCAAAGGAACGTATATCCGCACATTATGTGTAGATATCGGTCAGGCGCTAGGAGTGCCAGCGGCGATGGCGGAGCTGACCCGGACGATGTCCGGCGGTTTTACGAAGGAGCAATGCGTAAGCCTGGAGCAGATTGAAGCTCTTGGCACAGAGGGAATTGGGCCGTTTATTTTGCCCGCTGAGCTGGGTATCCAGCATTTGCCTCGCGTTCAGGTCGATGCTCATTCGGCCTCGCTTGCCCTCAAAGGACAGAAGCTCCCGCTTCGCTTGCTTGCTGAAGAGCTTGAAACCGAGCAGCCGATACGTCTTTTTGATGAAAATGATTTGTTTATTGGTATTTTCGAGGCCGATCATGCTTTATCGGTGTTGAAGCCTATCAAGGTGTTCTCGTAACCGGGTCTATACTTGGTTATCGGAAAGTCATATAGGAATTGCAGGTGCATCAGCGTTGGAAATGATTTCATTGGAATATCCGGCAATTGAGCTGCCGGAACAACTGCGAAATAGATCGCTTTCTATTGCAATTGGACATTTTGACGGTGTACATCGCGGACACCGCAATGTCATTGAGCAAGTCGTTGCAACTGCCAAGAGAACCGGAGGATTGTCGGCGGTTATGACGTTTAACCCGCATCCGAAGGAAGTGCTTGGCCGTGGCGATCAATATTACAACTGTTTGACGCCGCTTGCGGTGAAGCAGTCGCTTTTTGCTGAGTTAGGCGTCGATTTGGTGCTAGTCGTCAAATTTGACCATGATTTTGCAGCGATTATGCCAGAACAGTTTGTTGATGAAGTGCTTCGCCGTTTAGGAGCTGCACAAATTGTAGTTGGTTTTGACTTCAATTTTGGCTACAAGGGCCAAGGAAATGCTGCTACAATGAAGGCTTTATGCGAGCCGGACATTCAGGTCGAAATTGTTGAGCCATTGTACGATAACGGCTTGAAGGTGAGCAGCACTTACATTAGGCAGGCGCTTAGCGACGGTGATATTGAGCTTGCGACGAAGCTGCTTGGGCGACCCTATGAGCTAGCAGGGACGGTCGTGCATGGCGATGGCAGAGGCAGCAGCATTGGCTTCCCGACAGCAAATGTTGATGTTTCCTTGCCTTATGTTATGCCGCGCCTCGGCGTTTTCGGCATATCAGCGGTCGTACTGGGAAAGTCGTATTATGGTGTATTAAATCATGGGATGAAGCCTACCTTTAATAAGGAAGATATTCGTCCGGTGCTGGAAGCCCATTTATTTGACTTTCATCAAGCTATATATGACGAGCCAATTAGACTGCAATTTCATTCTTTTATTCGGCCCGAGCAGCGGTTTAGTGGTGTGGATGAGCTTATTCGTCAAATCCATGCGGATGCTCAGCAGGCGAAGCGGCAGTTTGGCGTCGAATAAATGATTGCGGGCATTTACTTTTGCTATAGGCTTGTGATATACTGAAACACGTTGCGATTCTACTTTTTGTCAGAATACGCAGCTGCAATTGGAACCTTAGCTTGGATGTTCGCTCTCACCGACGGCGCCTCGGCTAATGGCGATTATTGAATATAAGTTCAAGGAGGTGACTTTAGGATGGCAATTACACAAGAGCGTAAACAAGAATTGATTGATACGCACAAAACGCATGCGAGCGATACGGGTTCACCGGAAGTTCAAGTAGCTATCCTAACGGAAAACATCGTTAACTTGACGCAACATTTCCGGGAGCACAAGAAAGACCACCACTCCCGTCGTGGTTTGCTCAAGATGGTAGGTCAACGTCGTAAGCTGTTGAGATACCTTAAAAACAAAGATGTTAGCCGTTATAGCGCATTGATCGAAAAACTCGGCCTTCGCCGCTAAAACATGTTTCAAGAGAAGCAACCTGGTTGTTTTGCTGTCCGGCATTACGGACTTGGCAAAATCGGGTTGCTTTTTGTAATATGCGAGAGTTAAGCAGGATATAGAGGTCCTGCTGGCGAATGTTAAGTTTGTCAATCGTTTGATTTTATTTTTGATATACAGGAGGGATACGTTTGCAACAGGTTGAAATGATTTTGGGTGGACGGAAGCTTGTTCTAGAAACAGGCAGACTTGCGAAGCAAGCGAATGCTGCTGTAACCGTACGTTATGGCGATACCGTTGTACTTTGTACAGTGACTGCTTCCAAAGGTCCGAAGGATTTAGATTTTTTCCCGCTTACCGTGAACTATGAAGAACGTCTTTATGCAGTTGGTAAAATCCCTGGTGGATTTATTAAACGTGAAGGACGTCCAAGCGAGAAAGCGATTTTGTCAAGCCGTCTGACGGACCGTCCGATTCGTCCGTTGTTCCCAGAAGGCTTCCGTAATGATATACAAATCGCGAACATCGTCATGAGCGTGGATCAAGATTGCTCGCCTGAAATGGCTGCAATGATTGGTACATCCGCAGCGCTAGCCATTTCTGATGTGCCATTTAACGGGCCAATCGGCGGCGTGAGCGTAGGTCGTGTTGATGGTCAATTTGTGATCATTCCAACCGTTGAGCAAGAGCAGAAAACCGATATTTTCGTTGTAGTTGCTGGTACGAAAGATGCCATTATGATGGTAGAAGCAGAAGCAAATGAAGTTCCTGAGGACGTTATGCTGGAAGCGATTATGTTCGGGCATGATGAAATCAAGAAAATTGTTGCTACAATCGAGCAATTGCAGGCTATTGCCGGCAAAGAAAAAATGGAAGTTACGCTTCATGCAGTCAACGAAGAAGTCAATGCAGCTGTTCGCGCATTTGCATCGGCTCGTTTGGTAGAAGCGATTCGCATTCCCGAGAAGCATGAGCGTCAAGATGCCATTGATGCCGTTAACGCGGACACGGTTGCGCATTTCGAAGAAGTGTATGCGGAGACGCCTGAACGGCTTGGCGATGTCAAGGAAGTGCTTTATGATATCGTTAAAGAAGAAGTTCGCCGCCTGATTACACATGAAAAAATTCGTCCTGATGGCCGTGCGCCAGAAGAAATTCGTCCAATCGAATGTGATGTGGCGATATTGCCGCGTACACACGGATCTGGACTATTCACACGTGGACAAACACAAGCACTCAGCATTTGTACGCTTGGACCGCTTGGCGATGTGCAAATTCTTGACGGCATCAGCCCGGAAGAAACGAAACGTTTTATGCATCACTATAATTTCCCGCCATTCAGCGTAGGTGAAGCAAGACCGCTTCGTCCTCCAGGCCGTCGTGAAATTGGACATGGTGCACTCGGTGAGCGCGCTTTGTCGAAAGTTATTCCATCTGAGGCTGATTTCCCGTACACGATTCGTCTTGTATCCGAGGTGTTGGAATCGAATGGATCGACTTCGCAAGCTAGTATTTGTGCAAGCACACTGGCTATGATGGATGCGGGCGTTCCGATTAAAGCTCCGGTTGCAGGTATTGCAATGGGTCTGATTAAAGACGGCGACCATTTCTCCATTTTGTCCGACATTCAAGGGATGGAAGATCATCTCGGCGATATGGACTTTAAAGTAGCGGGTACAGCAGAAGGTGTAACTGCCATTCAAATGGATATCAAAATTGACGGTATCGATCGTTCGATTTTGGAGCAGGCGCTTGAGCAAGCACGTGAAGGACGCATGCATATTCTAGGTAAAATGACAGCGATTATGTCTGAAGCTCGTCCTAACCTTTCTAAGTACGCGCCTAAAATTCTCACGCTTCGCATTAATCCGGACAAAATCCGTGATGTTATCGGCTCCGGCGGTAAAATCATCAACAAGATTATTGAAGAAACTGGCGTGAAAATCGATATCGAGCAGGATGGCATGGTTTACATTGCTTCTTCGAACGAAGAGATGAACCAAAAAGCCAAAGCGATTATCGAAGGCATCGTGAAGGAAGTTGTAATTGGCGAAATTTATTTGGGTACGGTAAAGCGGATCGAGAAGTTCGGCGCATTCGTTGAAATTTTACCGAACAAAGATGGTCTTGTGCATATTTCCCAGCTGGCGAACGAACGTGTCGCTAAAGTGGAAGATGTCATTGCGATCGGCGACCAAATTACAGTTAAAGTAACGGAAATTGATCAGCAGGGCCGTATTAACTTGTCCCGTAAAGCTGTATTGACGCCAACTGTACCAGCACAATAACGGCTGCAGCGTTACATGGTAGGGGCACCGCAAGGTGCTTTCTCAAAATATAAGAATGCAGAGGTTTTCTCTTATATTTACGCGTCTATTTCTGTCCCAAACGGACTGTTGCCGCAAAAAAACGGCAACGCCGTTTATACTTGTTTTTATACTCGAAGCAAAGAGCCAGATTCCATCTGTCTCTTTTTATTTTGCCGTCAAACATTTCCTGCCAATAAAAGGCGTCCATTTTCTCCCTATCATAATCTCGTCCCATTAATCATACATATGGAGCAATGAGGGGCGGGGTGAATAAAAGTGCTGAGAAAAATAGGAGCAGCCATAGGCTGTATGCTGATTGTGGTGGTGTTCATTCGCGCGAATGCGGGAGGGACGGCCGACTATATCAGCGTAATTAAGCAGGAAAATGGCATGATGACGCAGAGGGAAGAGTCGATTTTGGATGAAAATAAAGCGAGGCTGCGCGCTGCTATTTTAACGGAAGCCGAGAGTCGTTCCATCAAGCCAATCGATGCTCGGATTGATCGCGTATGGAAGGCGATTCCCGGATACAATGGGCTGGAGGTGGATGTCGAGGGCACGGTGGAGAAGACGATTGCCTCGGGTTCACTCTCGCCGATTTTATATGTGTACAAGGAGATGCCTCCTCGTATTAAGCTTGCGGATTTAGGTCCGCTTCCGGTATACAAAGGTAATCCAAACAAAAAAATGATATCGCTAATGATCAATGTTGCGTGGGGCAATGAATACATAACGCCGATCCTTCAAACCTTGAATAAGGAAGAGGTCAAGGCGACTTTTTTTCTCGATGGCTCGTGGCTGAAGAAATATCCGGAAATCGCCAAGCAAATTCAGGCGGAAGGGCATGAAATGTCCAATCATGCGTATACGCATCCGAAGATGAGCGAGCTTAGTCGCAATGCTGCCTCTTTGCAGATTTCCCGCACGGAGGATTTGCTTAAATCGACGCTTGGCGTCACGAACAAGTGGTTTGCCCCGCCTTCAGGCGACTTTAACCAGATGACGGTACAGGTGGCGGCGGAGCAGAGGCTTCGCACGGTGTTATGGACGATTGATACGGTCGATTGGACCAAGCCGGGAGCAGACTGGATCATTCGGCGCATTTCCTCGCGGCTGGAGCCAGGAGCACTTATTTTGATGCATCCGACTGCCTCCTCGCGCGATGCTTTAACCGGAATGATTCGTGAAATCAAACGCCAAGGTTATGTGCTTGGCACCGTTAGCGAGACGCTATCGGAGGCGCGAATTCCTGCTGCTGTTGAGCCGCAACCATAATTTTGATATAGTGTTAACATTCATGCTTACAGGAGGACCCTTCGTGAAAAAATATACGCTTAGCAACGGTTTGAGAGTCGTAGTCGAATATATTCCCACCTGCCGCTCGGTTTCATTTGGCATTTGGGTCAAAACAGGCTCCCGCAATGAGACGCCTGAAAATAACGGGATCTCCCATTTTATCGAACATATGCTTTTCAAAGGGACAGATCAGCGCAGTGCGAAAGACATTGCCGACCTGTTCGATGGTATCGGGGGCAATGTAAATGCGTTTACCTCCAAAGAGTATACCTGCTATTATGCAAAGGTGTTGGATGAGCATTTGCCGCTCGCTGTTGACGCGCTTTCGGATATGTTTTTCAATTCCAAGTTGGACGAGACGGATTTGGCGAAAGAACGAAATGTTATTTTAGAAGAAATTTCGATGTATGAGGATACGCCGGATGACAAGGTGCATGATGAAGCATCGCGTGCCGCCTATGGTGATCATCCGCTCGCTTATTCGATTCTCGGCTTGGAGGAGCGTCTTGCCGAAATGACGCCTGATACATTGCGCGCATATATGAACGATTATTATACGATTGACAACACCGTTGTCAGTGTCGCTGGCAATGTGGAAGAGGGCAAGCTGCTCGAGCTGCTTGAGCTGTATTTTGGAAAGTTTGACCGCAAAGGGACGCCACAGTTTGTGGAGGCGCCGGATTTCCGCGGAGATTATATTTTCTATAAAAAGAAAACCGAGCAAAACCATCTTTGCCTATCCTTCCAAGGCTGTTCGATTTCCGATGAAAAGCTGTACGCGATGGTGCTGCTCAACAATGCGCTGGGCGGCGGCATGAGCTCGCGCCTGTTTCAAGAAATTCGCGAAAAACGCGGCCTAGCCTATTCGGTTTATTCTTACCACTCCTCTTATGCGGACAGCGGCTTGTTCACCCTGTATGCGGGCACGGCGCCGAAGCAAACGAAGGAAGTGCTTGATTTGACGATGGAGCAGCTCGAGGAGCTTGCTTCTAAGGGGCTTGAGGATGCTGAGCTTCACCGTGGCAAAGAGCAGCTTAAGGGCAGCCTGATTCTTAGTCTGGAGAGCACAAGCAGCCGAATGACCCGTCTTGGGAAAAATGAGCTGATGCTGGGCCGGCATTACACGCTGGATGAACTGCTCCAGCGCATTGATTCGGTGACGATGGACGATGTGAGAAGCGTAACGGAGCGTTTGCTTGCGGCACCTTTTGCGGTGGCGATGGTAGGTTCGAGCGATAAGGCTGCATCTAAACTTGGGAGGGATCGTTTTGTATCGCGTACTGTTTAAAAGAGTAGAGGGCAACGAAGACATCAAGCTTCCTTGCAAAATGTCCGAATGGGCTGCGGGCTTCGACCTGCAGGCCGCTGTATCAGAGCCTGTTGAGCTTGCTCCGGGTGAGCGCAAGCTCATTCCTACGGGCTTTGCCATGGCTATGCCAGCCGAGCTGGAGGCGCAAATTCGCCCGCGCAGTGGCCTAGCCTACAAGCATGGCATTACATGCTTGAACTCCCCAGGAACGATTGACGCCGATTATCGTGGCGAAGTGAAGGTGCTGCTCGTAAATTTGGGACAGGAGCCGTTCACGATTGCACGCGGCGAGCGCATCGCCCAAATGGTGTTCCAGCAAGTACCGGTTGTCACCATTGAAGAGGCAGCCGAATTGCCGGATACGGTGCGTGGCAGCGGCGGGTTCGGACATACTGGCGTTTAAGGTTTAAAAGAAAGACCGGAGCAGATGCTCCGGTCTTTTTTTTCACCCATTGTGGGCCCAGGCATAAGATAGTCTATATCTACATGCGCGAGAGAGGAGTGAAGCCGATGCTAACAGGCGTTCAGGTGCTGCTGATCGGCGGCGACGCCAGGCAGCTCGAGGTGATCCGCAAACTGACGGAGCTGGATGCGACCGTAGTCATATCGGGCTTTGACGGCCTGCAGTCGACGCCAGAGGGAGCCGTTCAGGCTGATTATGATGAACGGTTGTTTGACGGGGTAGACGCAGTAGTGCTGCCTGCCGTCGGAACCGATGACCAAGGCGTTATCAGCGCTGTATTCAGCGACAGCGAGATCAGGCTGGAAGAGCGCCATATGGCTCGCTTGCCTAAGCACTGCAAAATATATGCCGGTATGGCAAAACCATATTTGAGCGATCTGTGCAAGCAGCATCAGCTGGAATTGGTAGAGTTATTTGAGCGCGACGATGTCGCGATTTACAACTCCATACCGACAGCTGAAGGTGCGGTAATGATGGCGATTCAACATACCGATATTACGATTCATGGCTCCACCTGTATGGTGCTCGGATTCGGAAGAACGGGGTTTACATTGGCGCGGACGTTAAAAGGTTTAGGAGCGAATGTGCTTGTCGGGGTACGCCGGGAAGAGCATTTTGCAAGAGCGCTTGAAATGGGCTTCGAGCCTTTCTACACCAGCAATTTGCGGCAATATACGGGCAATATTGACTTGCTTTTTAACACAATTCCGACTATGATAGTCACAGCGCAAATTATAGCAAATCTTCCTTCGCGAAGCGTCATCATTGATCTGGCTTCGAAGCCTGGCGGAACTGATTTCCGCTTTGCTGAGAAACGGGCCATTAAAGCGATGCTCGCGCCCGGACTCCCCGGTATCGTCGCACCCAGAACTGCTGGACGAATCATAGCCGATTGTTTAACACAATTGATTATGGACGACTTGATAAATCGGGGGAATGGGGAATGAATTGGTCCGGACTTACAGTAGGGTATGCATTGTCAGGGTCTCACTGCACGTTTGCCGAGGTTATGCCGCAAATCCAGCGGTTTGTAGACGCAGGCGCGAACGTTGTACCTATAGTATCGCAGACGATTATGACGACGGATACGAGATTCGGAACGTCGGAGCAGTGGCAGACACAGCTCAAAGCGATTACGGGCAATGAAATTATTTCGACGATTGTGCAGGCGGAGCCGCTTGGCCCATCGAAGCTCATTGATGTGCTGCTCATTGCGCCATGCACAGGCAACACGACAAGCAGGCTGGCTAATGCGCAGACTGACAGTGCAGTGCTTATGGCATCCAAATCGCAAATGCGCAATGGAAGGCCAATCGTCATTGCAATTTCTACGAATGACGGCCTTGGCCTTAATTTGGCGAATATTGCGAAGCTGATCGTTACGAAAAATATTTATTTTGTGCCGTTCGGCCAGGATAATCCGGTACAGAAGCCCAATTCGCTAGTAGCGAGAATGGATTTGGCACTGGAAACATGCGAGGCGGCACTGCAAGGCAAACAGTTACAACCGCTCATTATTGAGCGTTTTAATTATTAAGCTTTTTATTCTGAGTTTTTATAAGACCGAGGGGAGCATTACGGCAAATGTCAAATCAAAAATTGTTTAACGTTGCAGTAGTTGGCGCAACAGGCGCAGTAGGGGAACAAATACTAAACTTGCTCGATAAGAGAAACTTCCCTATTAAGGAACTGAAGCTTCTGTCTTCAGCGAGGTCTGCTGGTACGAAAATCACATTCAAAGGCCAGGAAGTGACGGTGGAGGAAGCGAAGCCGGAAAGCTTTAAGGGCATTGACATAGCATTATTCAGCGCTGGTGGAGACGTTACGAAGGCGCTCGCGCCGCATGCTGTTGAATATGGAACGGTATGTATTGACAATACGAATGCGTACCGTATGGACCCAAATACGCCGCTTGTTGTACCTGAAGTGAATATTGACAAGGTAAGCGAGCATAAAGGTATTATTGCCAATCCGAACTGCTCGACGATCCAGATGGTAGCTGCGCTTAAGCCGCTTCAAGACAAGTACGGCATTAATCGCATTATCGTATCCACTTATCAGGCCGTATCTGGAGCAGGTGCGAAAGCGATTGAGGAAATGCTGCGCCAGACGCGCGCATCCCTTGATGGCGAGGCGGTCAATCCGGCTATTTTGCCAGTAGGATCGCTGCCTGTGAAGCATCAAATCGCCTTTAATGCGATTCCGCAAATCGACAAGTTCCAAGAAAACGGCTACACGCTTGAAGAAATGAAGATGGTCAATGAAACGAAGAAAATTTTGGATGACCAAACAATTGAGGTTACCGCAACTTGCGTACGTATTCCAGTTGTTTACGGCCATTCGGAATCGGTTTTTGTTGAGCTGAAAAATAACTACGATCTGGAAGATGTCAAGCAGCTGTTGTCTGACGCCCCGGGTGTCGTGCTGGTTGATGATCCGGCGAATCAGCTTTACCCGCTCGCAACGGAAGCAGCCGGCAAGCCGGAAGTATTTGTCGGACGTTTGAGACGCGATCTTGGCCATGAAAATGGGCTTAACCTATGGATCGTATCGGATAACCTGCTTAAAGGAGCCGCATGGAATGCGGTTCAAATCGCCGAGCACATCGCACAGGCTTAACGAATAAACGGTGTAAGGACTTGATAGCTGGCGGCATCTTGCCTTTCGGTGATGGGGGAAGAGGCTTATGCGCACTCTCGTTCAGAAGTTTGGAGGAACCTCAGTATCATCCGATTTTGCCAGAAATCATTGTTTGGAGCATATTAAGCGTGAACGCGAAAATGGTTTTCAGCTCGTCGTTGTCGTTTCGGCTATGGGTCGCCTAGGCGACCCATATGCTACGGATACGCTGCTTGATTTAGTACGAAGCAATGGAGACTCGCTTCCGCTGCGTGAGCGGGATATGCTGCTGGGCTGTGGTGAGATGATTTCTGCCGCGGTCTTATGCAGCTTGCTTTGTTCAAAGGGGATTCCCGCTACCATCTTAAGCGGCTATCAGGCAGGCATTATAACGGACGGGCATTTCGGCCAAGCGAGAATTACCGATTTGCGTCCGGAGCAGCTTCTAACGAATCTTGGTGAAAATAAAGTCGTCATCGTTACCGGTTTTCAAGGCGGTAACGAAAACGGAGAGCTGACTACGCTCGGCCGCGGCGGGAGCGATACGTCGGCGACTGCACTTGGCGCTTCGTTGCGAGCGGAGCGGGTAGATATTTATACCGATGTCAATGGTATTCTGACAGCTGATCCGCGAATTGTGAATGATGCAAAACCGCTTCTTGTCGTCAGCTATGCAGAAATTTGCAATATGGCTCGTCAAGGGGCTAAGGTCATTCACCCGCGTGCTGTAGAAATTGCCCAGCAAGCCAGAATACCGATTCGTGTTCGCTCGACCTTTTCGCTCGATGAAGGAACATTAGTAACCGATAGTCCGCTCCATGCTACCGGAATGGTAAGTGACCGTCATGTGACAGGCATTGCGCATGTAGCGGGGATTACTCAAATTTCGGTGCAGACGGTGGAAGGCAAGGCGGATGTTCAGCTGCAAGTTTTTCAAACGATGGCTCGTCATCATATTAGCGTTGATTTTATAAATGTGACGCCGAGCGGAGTCGTTTACACCGTATTTGACTACGATGCAGCGAAGGCTGTAGCTCTGCTGACGGACTGTGGTTATGCACCTACTGCGATTAGCGGTTGTGCAAAGGTATCAGTCATTGGCGGCGGTATGAACGGCGTTCCAGGCATTATGGCACGTATTGTAGAGGCGCTTACGCTGCAGGGGATTGCAATTATGCAGGCGGCGGACTCCAATACGACCATCTGGGTACTGGTCAAAGATGTGGACATGGCATCCGCGCTGCGCGCGCTTCATGCCAAGTTCGAGCTTCATTTGTAGCAGGAAACAAATGCAATAGATCCGTTTTGCGAAGCAAAGTTTTGGGCGTGAGCTTTCGAAGAAGCTTTTGCTTTGCGAAATTTAAAGTAGATGCTTACGAGGTGAGTTTTGCTTCGCAAAACTTTAAAGTAGATGCTTACGAAGTGAGTTTTGCTTCGCAAAACTTTAAAGTAGATGCTTACGAAGTGAGTTTTGCTTCGCAAAACTTTAAAGTAGATGCTTACGAAGTGAGTTTTGCTTCGCAAAACTTTAAAGTAGATGCTTACGAAGTGAGTTTTGCTTCGCAAAACTTTTAGGAGGAGTCAGAATGGAATTTGGAAGATTAGTTACGGCGATGGTCACCCCATTCGATACTGCTGGCGAAATTGATTGGGAGACGACTGGACGATTAATCGATTACTTAATTGAAGAACAGCTTAGCGATAGTCTTGTTGTATCCGGAACGACGGGTGAATCGCCTACGCTTACGGATGAGGAGAAAGAAGCGCTATTCCGTTTTGCGGTAGAGCGCGCTGCTGGACGGGCTAAAATTATTGCAGGCACAGGAAGCAATAATACGGCGCATTCCATCCATATGACGAAGGTAGCTGAGGCGAGCGGAGTTGACGGTGTACTTCTAGTTGCGCCTTATTACAACAAACCGAGCCAGGAAGGTCTTTATCAGCATTTTAAAGCGATTGCAGAGTCGACGAAGCTTCCGGTTGTACTATACAACGTTCCAGGCCGGACAGTCGTGAATATTTCGGTTGAAACGACGCTGCGTCTAGCGGCGATTAGCAACATCGTAGCTACAAAAGATTGTGCATCATCCGAGCAGATCATTCAGCTTGTAGCAGGCGCGCCAGAGGGCTTTAAAGTATACAGTGGCGATGACGCCGCGACGCTCCCTACTTTAGCGGTGGGCGGCTATGGCATTATTAGTGTAGCCAGCCATGTTATCGGCAAAAAAATGAAGCAGCTTATCGAAGCTTATGTGAGTGGGGATGTTGCTTTGGCGGCAAAGCTAAACGCCGAATGTTTCCCGGTATTCAAGGGCTTGTTCGAATGTCCGAATCCGGTACCGAATCCGGTTGCTCTGAAGCATGTATTGGGACTGCGCGGCTTCCCGGTTGGCGGAGTAAGACTTCCGTTGGTAGGCGTTAGCGAATCAGAAGCTGCATTTTTGCAAAACTTGGTTGATTCCTCAACCGCATTTTAATTCAAGCTCTTATCAAATCACGAAGCTGGTGCCGAGGCACCAGCTTTTTTTGTTTTCCAAAGTGATGTTCTCAACCTGGCTTTTGCTGATGGCAGTGCCGCTCACTCAAGGGCACAAGCTCCTTTCCTTGCAACCGCAGCTGCATGGGGATGAAATACGGTTTTAAAAGATATTGGTGAAGAGGGAGACAAGCGGAGTGAAAGGTTTGGGAGTGAGAAGCGCAAGCGCTCGCTTTTGCCCTGAGATTTCTACCGCTAAAGTTTTTACAGTTCGGAGAAATCACAGGGGAATGGCGATCGAACCCCAAACCTTTCACGCAGCGCCCCAACCACAAACCATTCTTTTCCACCGGCCAGCGCCTCAGCCTTGTATTCGATCTTTTTCATCATGTATAATGAGTTCAAGTGATCGGGTGCGGAAATGATTTGCAAATTAAGCGAAGAATGGAGCAGCTTCCTTCTTGTTTAACAGGAAAAAAACATGACCTCATCAGGTTGGAAAAAGGAGGGATAGTCATTGTCCAAAAAGAATGTGCAGGATAAACTGTTGATTTTTGCATTAGGCGGTATTGGCGAAATTGGAAAAAATATGTACGTCATTCAATATGACAATGATATTGTGATTGTAGATGCGGGGCTTAAATTTCCGGAAGAGGATATGCTCGGCATAGACATTGTTATTCCGGACATTTCGTATTTGAAGGAAAATCGCGAGAAGGTGCGCGGCATTGTCATTACGCATGGACATGAGGATCATATCGGCGGGCTTTCTTATATGCTGCGCAGTCTTAACGTTCCGGTATATGCCACGAAGCTGACGCTGGGACTGATTGAAGGCAAGCTGAAGGAAGCGGGCCTGCTGGGCGAAACGAAGCGAATACTCATTAATGCGGATTCGGAGATAGAGCTTGGCAGCATAAACGTTTCCTTTTTTAAAACGAACCACAGCATTCCTGATTCCGTAGGCGTATGCTTGGAGACGCCGGAGGGGATCGTCGTACACACGGGCGACTTCAAGTTCGACCATACGCCAGTTAATGAGCAATATGCTGACATTAAGCGCATGGCGGAAATCGGCCAGAAGGGTGTACTTGCGCTGCTGTCCGACAGTACAAACGCGGAGCGTCCAGGCTATACGCCTTCGGAGAAAAATGTAGGGGAAGAGCTCAAAGATATATTCCGCAAATCGCCGCAGCGTGTCGTAGTTGCAACGTTTGCCTCCAATGTTCACCGCATTCAGCAGGTCATCAACGCTGCGATTGCTACGGATCGCTATATTGCTGTCGTAGGACGCAGTATGGTCAATGTGGTGGGAATTGCCGGAGATTTAGGCTATTTGAACATTCCAGACGGCATGATTGTTGAACCGGAAGCTGTGAATAAGCTGGCCGCGGATCGAGTCGTTATTTTATGTACGGGCAGTCAAGGAGAGCCAATGTCAGCTTTGACACGCATGGCGCGTTCAACGCATCGTAAAGTCGATATTTTGCCGGGAGATACGGTCATTATTGCAGCAACGCCAATTCCGGGCAACGAGCGGTATGTAGGGCGGACAGTGGACGAGTTGTTCCGTCTTGGAGCGAATGTCATTTATGGACCAGGCTCAGTATCTGGAGTCCACGTTTCTGGTCACGGCAGCCAGGAAGAGCTGAAGCTGATGCTCAATCTGATTAAGCCCAAATATTTTATCCCGATTCATGGTGAATATCGGATGCTGCGGCAGCATGCATTGCTGGCCGAGGCGGTTGGCATTGAGAAATCCAATATTTTCGTTATGGAAAATGGCGATACGGTAGAGGTGCAGGGCGGCAAGGCGCGCAGAGGCTCGAAGGTTCCAGCAGGCAATGTGCTGATTGATGGCCTTGGCGTTGGCGATGTCGGCAATATTGTGCTGCGGGATCGCAAGCTGCTGTCACAGGACGGTATTCTCGTTGTCGTGGTGACGCTGCGGAAACAGGAGGGCACCATTGTATCTGGGCCGGATATTATATCGCGCGGCTTCGTCTATGTGCGTGAATCCGAAGGGCTGCTGGACGAGGCGAACAAAATTGTGTCCGCAACGCTTCTCAAGCTAATGAACGATAAAGTGAATGAGTGGGCTTCGCTGAAAACGAATGTGAAGGACGCGCTCGGTCGTTTCCTCTATGAGAAAACACGCCGTCGGCCAATGATTTTGCCGATCATTATGGAAGTGTAGTTGATCAAAAATAAAACGGAGTGACTAACGCCCGGATAACCGGACCGTTCCTCACTCCGTTTTTTTCGTGCTGTTCTTCTAACGCTGTAAAATTTAGCTGCCCATGGCCTGGCCGCCTTCAATTTTGGCTTTGCCGCCGCTGCCGACCCAAGTGCGCTTCCATTCCTTTTGAATGAACGCGAGCATGAGCATGCTGAGCAGGGCGATGGCGCTGAGAATGAGGAAGCCTGGTGTGTAGGAGCCTGTCGATTGATAAAGGCTGCCGAGAATAAGCGGCAGGAAGTAACCGCCAACACCGCCCGCTGCGCCGACAATCCCGGTCATAATGCCGATCTCCTTGCCGAAGCGCTGCGGTACGAGCTGGAATACAGCGCCATTGCCTGCGCCGAGACACATCATGCCAAGGAACAGCAAGGTGCTGACCACGTAGAGTGGAGGCAGCAGGGAGATGGAAGCTAGCATAACGCCTGCTCCGACATACAGCGCCATCAGGACGCGAATGCCCCCAAGCTTATCGGAGAGCCAGCCGCCTACTGGACGGAAGAAGCTTCCGGCAATAACGCAAATGGTTGTAAAGTCTGCCGCCTGAATCGCGGAAAGTCCATATTGCGTGTTGAAGAAAATCGTCAAATAGTTGGACATGCCGACGAAGCCGCCGAACGTAACGCCGTATAAAAGACAGAACAGCCATGCATCCTTTTGCTTCAGCACTTGTCCGTATTCGGACAGCTTTTTCGGAGCGGGCTGATTTGGGCTTTCCTTAGCAAAAATCGTGAAGATGACAAATACGATTGCAATGGGAATAAGGGCAAGTCCGAATACCGCTTCCCAGCCGCCAAAATGCTGTGCCAGCCGATTAGCGAAAAGCGTCGTCAGTACGGTACCACTGTTGCCTGCTCCAGCGATCCCCATGGCGAGCCCTTGATATTGCGGGGGATACCATCTGCTTGCAAGCGGCAGTGCTGCTGCGAAAGAAGCTCCAGCTACCCCAAGCAATAGAGCAACGAAATGCAGCTCTGTTAAGGAATCAACAAATTTCCAGCCCCAAATGAGAGGAATCATTGTAACGAGCATACCGATTTGTCCGGTTTTCTTCGGTCCAATATGGTCCGTCATAAAACCTAGCACAAGCCGCAATATCGAGCCGCCTAAAATAGGTAGAGCGACCAGTTTGGCTTTCTGAGCGGCATCCATTGGAAAATCGCTGGCGATAACAACAATGAGCGGTCCCATCAAAATCCAAATCATAAAGCTGATATCGAAATACAAGAAAGAACTGAACAAGGATGGTTTATGTCCACTTTTCCAAAACGCTTTTTTATCTACCATGTCTCTATCTCCTCTATGATTGGTTTTGTCGTGCTCAGTCAGCGTGGGTGATGGCGGTTTTCGCATTCCCGGGGTGCATGGCGCACCGCAATTCCAGCTGTACATATAAAGAAAAGGCCGCAGTCTGCCCCAAGCTAAAGCTCGGACGGATTGCGGCCTCATTGCCGAACGTCAGCACGACTCTGTGCGGACGATAATTGCTCACCTCATTGTGAACTCAAGCTGAATTATAGAATATCGATCATTACATGTCAATAAATATTACATAAAACATTTATATGCTTTAAACGTTTAATTCGCGTCATATATATTGACACTTCTGTCGAATTCTTTTATGCTCATAATAATCCATATAAAGGCCGCACAATGGTGTGCCGCCGCCCACTGGCAATGAAGCCCGCTCCCTGCTGACAGGGAACGGGCTTTTGTGCTTATTTTCAGCTATATGAAGGAGGAAGTGAAAATGACGGTTGCCCGTGTAGATCGTGTTGATATAAAAAAAGGTTTAAGCGTTAACGAAGCGGTTCACTGTCTAATCGAGCGTACGCTGCCGGGTAAGGTGGAGCAAGTGCTTCTGCAGAAAGCAGCTCAGCGAGTGCTTGCCGAGGATTTTTACTCCCCTTTTCCTATGCCGCCTTTTCGTCGGGCAGCGATGGACGGTTATGCGCTCCATGCTGCTTTTACGCAGACGGCTTCACCTGGCAATCCGATTCGCCTTATCGTAACTGGCGAGGTGCAGGCGGGGGCGGGAGAAATAGCTTGGCATACGGGCTCTGGCAAGCGTCCTCTCATTAATGAACAATTGACGGCAGTACGTATTTTTACAGGAGCTCCTGTGCCTGTTGGTTTTGATGCTGTTATTAGGCAGGAGGAAATTCAGTCGCCGAGCTTGCAAGGACAGAAGTTGGACGCTGCGGCGTGGGGAATGTCGCAAATTCAAATTAATCAGCCCGTACAGCCGGGAAAAAATATTGCCGAAGCAGGCGAAGATCTTGCAGAAAACAGCCTCGTCATTAAAAAAGGCACCTTACTTGGCTCGAAGGAAATAGCCATTCTCGCCTCTTATGGGCAGGAACGGGCTTCTGTAGTTGCTAGGCCGATTGTCGCAATCATTCCTGTTGGTGATGAGCTGCTGCTTCCGGGCCAGCTCTTGCAGCCGAATCGGATCTACGATGCCAATGGCTTCGCCGTGGAAGCTTT
Source organism: Paenibacillus algorifonticola (assembly GCF_000971975.1). Classification (GTDB taxonomy): domain Bacteria; phylum Bacillota; class Bacilli; order Paenibacillales; family Paenibacillaceae; genus Pristimantibacillus; species Pristimantibacillus algorifonticola. The sequence continues at coordinate 483,905 of NZ_LAQO01000002.1, forward strand.
TCTACAGGAGCAGGGAGCCTCAGTTATTCGTTCCTTACCGATTAAGGATGATGCTGAAGTGATTGCTGACGCGATTAAGCAAGCTGCGGAGCAGGCGGATTTGGTTATTACAACTGGAGGCATTTCGGTAGGTGATTACGATTGCGTGGCGCGTGCGGCGGATCGCCTCGGTTTTGAACCTTTGTTTACTAAAGTGATGATGCGCCCTGGGCCGCATTCGTCCGCATTTATACATCGAGGCAAGCTGTTGATTAGCTTATCTGGCAATCCTGCAGCCTGCTATACAGGGCTCGTCCTGTTGGTGAAGCCATTAACGCAGCATTTGATTGGGCTTAATGGCAGCACGGTGGAGTGGAAGCAGGCTGTATTAATGGACAATGTGGATAAGCCTTCGCCGTATCCCCGTTATATCCGCGCTTTTGTATGGATGGAGGAGGGGGAATGGAGGGTTAGGCCGTTGCCGAACGATAAATCGGGCAATATTGCTGCTTTTGCTGGTGCAAATGCACTGGCGGCGATTCCCGGTGAAGGTCTCCAGGCGGGGAGGCAGGCCGCATTTCTTAGTTTGACTTAACTAGCGTATACCATTTTGACCATTTTACAATAGAACGGAGGGTAACGGCTTTGATGAAGCAAAAACTTGTCGTTATCGGCAACGGTATGGCTGGCGTTAAATGCGTAGAGGAAATATACGAGCTGGCGCCTCAAGCATATGACATTACGATTATAGGCGCAGAGCCGCATCCCAATTATAACCGTGTTCTCCTCTCCAAAGTGCTGCAAGGGAATACAGCGCTATCTGATATTACGTTGAACGATTGGCAATGGTACAGTGAGCGTGGCATTGATCTGCTAACTGGCGAGATGGTTGAGCGTATAAATGCGGAGGAGAAATGGGTGCGTACGGCATCAGGGAAAAAGATTGCCTATGACCGCCTGATTATTGCAACCGGCTCATCAGCGTTTATGCCTGCGCTGCCAGGCATTCAGAAGCCTGGCGTAACGGCTTTCCGCAATATGGAGGACTGTCAGGCGATGATGGAGGCTTCCCAGCGCTTTAAGCGTGCTGCCGTTATTGGTGGCGGGCTGCTCGGGCTCGAAGCAGCAAGAGGACTGCTCAATCTCGGCATGGAGGTTGATGTTGTTCACAACGCGGCCTATTTAATGAATCGCCAGCTTGACCGGATGTCAGCAAACCTGCTTAAGGAAGAGCTGATGAAGCAGGGCATGCGTTTTTGGCTTAACAAGCGAACGGAAAAAATAACAGGTGTCCGCAGGGCGAATGGCTTGCTGTTCTCGGATGGAACAACGCTTGCCGCAGACCTCATCGTCGTAGCGATCGGAATTAGCCCGAATCTAGCTGTTACAGCGGATAGCGGCATTAGGACGAATCGTGCAATCATCGTAAACGATTATATGGAAACGAATATTGCTGGCATATACGCGGTAGGGGAGTGCGCCGAGCATCAGGAGACCGTGTATGGGCTAGTTGCTCCGCTTTATGAACAGGCGAAGGTGCTAGCACGTCATCTGTGCGAGCTAGAAACCGATGGCTATCACGGCTCCATTCCATATGCACAATTAAAGGTGTCAGGCGTGGAGGTGTTTTCCGCGGGCGTTATCCGCGATGAAGAAGCTGAAACCGCGCTGCAGCATTATGATGCGATGAAAGGCACTTATAAAAAAGTAACGATGCAAGGCGGTATTGTAGCTGGAGCTGTACTGTTCGGAGACAGCTCCGAGGGAAGCAAGCTGCTTGGGTATTTGAAGCGCCGTGCTGGAATAGGCGTGCTTAAGGAAAGCGATTCAGGCTCCAAATCAGGCGGAGCTGATGCTGTTGCAGCTGCAATGCCGGACGGTGAAACGGTTTGTGCTTGTAATGGGGTAAGCAAGTCGGCTATCGTAGCTGCGATACAATCTGATGGGCTTGAGTCGGCGGATCAGGTGCGCGACAAGACGAAAGCTTCCGGCTCCTGCGGCGGATGCCGTCCAATGGTGGAGGCGCTCGTTGCTTATGCCTTATCGGGAGTTGGGGGAGCAGTCAAAGCAGCGCCAATTTGCAGCTGTACGGAGCTTGATCCGGCAGGACTTAAAGAAGCCATGCTAGGCGATACGTTCAGTGATGCCGCTTCAGCAAGAAGGGCTCTTGAGTGGAGAAAGCCTGAAGGCTGCTTCATTTGTCAGGCAGCGATGGGCTACTATTTGCGGCTGGCTGTAACAAGCGACGCGGGCGATGTCCTAGGACAGGCGCAGATTCATTACCCCACGCTGCAGTCTGTTCTCGTAGCTGCATCGATGCAGGGGGAATCGTCATCCCAATGCCAGATTTCGCATGCTGATCGTTTCGAAGGCGGCGGGCCGAGCTATATAGCCGCGGAGCTGGAGAAAGCACTCGGAAGCCTAGCATCGCCAAGCATGCTCAAAGCTTCTGTATCTGCCGGGGCCTTATATCCTGCCGGTGTGCTGGTCCATGATGTGGGTATTTCAGCGTCGCCAGCAGGCTGGGAACTTTATATTGGCGGGCATATGGAAAGTCCGGTCAAGCAAGCGCAGCTGCTTATAATAGAGGGCTCTGAGCAGGGGGCAGTAGAAACGGCGATTGCCTGTATGCAGTTGTACCGTCAATCCGCCTTTTATGGAGAAGCCGTGTGGAAATGGCTGGAGCGGACAGGACTTATTGCGATAAGAGAGAAGCTGTTAGACCCTGATTTTCGCGAGGAACTGCTGGACAACTGGCGATTAGAACATAGCCTAGAGACATGCACCGTTTGAGTAGGGAGGAAAAATGATGACAGAATTAAAAGTGGTTGAGCAGAAGCCCCAAGTAACGGCAGTTATGGATACACAGTGTCCTTTTTGCAGCGTGCAGTGCAAAATGCGCGTCGAAGAGGAGCGCTCAGCGGCCGGTCGATTTTCTTATAAGGTGACAGCGATCCCGAATGCCGCATCGGAAGGACGGCTATGTGTGAAAGGGATGAATGCGCATCAGCACACGCTGCATCGCGAGCGGCTCGTTCATCCACTCATTAGACGGGAAGGGAAGCTTGTGCAGGCGACATGGGAAGAGGCGCTGGATCTAGTTTCCAGCCGTTTTCAAGCTTTGCAGGCCGAGCATGGTACGGATTCGGTCGCTTTATATGGCGGCGGCTCATTGACGAATGAAACGTCCTATTTACTGGGTAAATTCGCTCGTGTTGGTTTGCGTACCCGCTATATTGATTATAATGGGCGCTTCTGCATGTCGGCCGCCGCTTCCGCCGGAAGCAAAACGTTCGGCATTGATCGCGGACTAACGAATCAGTTAAAGGAAATTGAACGGTCGGAATGCCTGATTCTTGCCGGAACGAATATAGCGGAATGCCAGCCGACGCTTATGCCTTATTTTACGAAGGCAAAGGAAAACGGGGCGACCTTAATTGTCATTGACCCGCGAATGACGGGAACGGCCGAGCTTGCGGACATTCATTTGCAGGTGAAGCCAGGCATGGATGCTGCGCTTGTGAATGGCATGCTTAAAGTTATTTTTGATGAGGGACTTATTGATCGGGGCTTTATTCGCAGCCGTACGAAGGGATTTGCGGAGCTGGAGCAGCATGTAAGGGCGCTAAATTTAGCTGATATAGCTGAAAGCACGGGTGTTCCTGAGGCGCTCATTCGCCTCGCTGCGCTCGCATTTGGTGAGGCGAAGACGGGGATGGTTTTTACCGCGCGTGGCGTCGAGCAGCATGCCGATGGGCATTTGGCGGTGCGGAATTTTCTCAATATGGTACTGGCAACGGGTAAAATTGGCCGTGAGGGCTGCGGTTATGGAGCGGTCACTGGTCAAGCGAATGGACAGGGAGGGCGAGAGCATGGGCAAAAGGCTGACCAGCTCCCTGGCTATCGACTGATCGAAAATGAGCATGATCGCGCTTATGTGGCAAGCGTCTGGGGCATTCGCCCGGAGGAGCTCCCTGGCAAAGGTGTATCCGCTTATGAAATGATGGAAATGGTGCACCGCGAGGAAATTAAAGCTTTGCTTGTCATGGGATCGAATCCAATCGTATCGAACCCGAATGCGACGCTTGTGGAGGAAGGACTCACCAAGCTTGATTTTACCGTCGTAGCAGATATGTTTCTGTCCGAAACGGCGCTGCTTGCTGATGTTGTGCTGCCGATATCCGCTTATTTGGAAAATACCGGAACGATGACCAATTTAGAAGGCCGCGTTTTGCTGAGGGAAGCGGGTCGTTCTGCACCCGGAGAAGCCCGCCATGACTGGCAAGTATTGTGCGAGCTGGCAAGCAGGCTTGGCCGCGGCGATTATTTTGCCTTTGAAAATTCCGAGCAAATCTTTAATGAGCTGCGTTTGGCGAGCAAGGGCGGGCTTGCAGATTATTACGGCATAACGTATGACAGGCTGCGCAAGGAGGAGGGCATTTATTGGCCTTGCCCATCGCTGGATCATCCGGGTACGAAACGGCTGTTCGAGAAGTCTTTTGCCCATGAGGATGGGTTAGCTGCCTTTCAAACCGTTACGAGCGATTCTCCAGCAGAAAAGGCAGACCATGAGTATCCGCTGCTTATGACGAATGGACGGCAGCTATCCCATTACTTGACAGGGGTACAAACGCACCGCAGTCCTACGCTGGAAGCGAGAAATGTGGAAAATCATTTGGAGATTCACCCTCATACCGCGAGGAAATACCGTATTGAGGATTTTTCACTGGTAGCCGTGCAGTCGAAGCGCGGAGTTGTTATATTACGCTGCAAAGTGACGGACAGCATTCGTGAGGACACGGTATTTATTCCGATGCATTGGGGCGGCGTGCAAAATGTAAACCGGGCGACAAGTCCGCAGCTAGACCCTTTTTGCAAAATGCCGGACTTTAAGACGAGTGCGGTAAGCATTCGGCCATACAGTGAATATTTGCAGGAGCAGAGGCATAAATAAACGAGACCTTCCCATACTATGACGAGCCGTAGGTTCAGTCAAAACGGTATTAGCCTTGTTCAAGAGGGGGAATTCGCCGATGTGGCCGTATTCAATGAGTTTAACAGGAGAGCAGCCTGAGCCGTATGACGAAGAGAAGAAAAAGGCGGCCGGGGCGCTTGACGCTTTGCAGCAGCTGGGCCAAGTGAGCATTCCGCAGGCTGAGTCCAATATTTTTTGTATGACGATTATTGGACAGATTGAAGGCCATATGGTGCTGCCGCCGCAAAACAAAACGACAAAATATGAGCATTTGATTCCACAGCTGGTCGCTGCCGAGCAAAATCAGAAAATCGAAGGTGTGCTGATCGTTCTCAACACGGTTGGCGGCGATGTGGAAGCGGGGCTCGCTATCGCCGAAATGATTTCTTCCTTGTCAAAGCCGACGGTTACACTTGTACTCGGTGGCGGGCATTCGATCGGCGTTCCGATAGCAGTAGCGGGAAATTTGTCATTCATTGCTGCGACAGCAACGATGACGATTCATCCGATTCGCTTGAATGGCACCGTGATTGGCGTTCCTCAAACGTTCGAATATTTGGATAAAATGCAGGAGCGTGTCGTTCGCTTCGTTACGATGCATTCCAAAGTGCCGGAAGCGACTTTCAAGGAGCTAATGTTCAAAACAGGTGAGCTGACGCGCGATATCGGCACAACAGTCGTTGGCGGAGACGCGGTGCGTCATGGCTTGATTGATGCGGTGGGCGGCCTTGGCGAGGCGCTTCGGGAGCTTAGGCGGCTGGTAGAGGAGCGCAGGCAGGCGGGAATGCCGGAGGTGTTTAACTGATGTCTGTTCTATATACGATTGTTCCGCTGGAAGAAGTGCTCGCAGGCTGGCAGGCAGAGGAGAAAATCAATCAAGGTCGCGAAGTTTGGGTGGAAGGCGTTTATATGCAGGTAGAGCCCATTGCGCCAGGGGTGGGTAAAGTCATTCGTCTCATTCATTGCGGGCTCGACGACTACTTAAATCCGCAGCTTTCGCCAGGAGCTGTTGTCAAATATTGATAACGGATCTAACTGTTTAAGGGACTATCGAACGAATAGGAACATTTGTCCACCTATGGTATAATGTTTTACCGGGGGTGACGAACGTTGGCTAAGAAGAGAAGGAGTAAGAAATCGCTCGCAGCAAATTTGAAATATGAGGTTTACGGTATTTTACTCATTACGGTATCGATTATTGCTTTATCGGGAGAGGCGACGGTTGGACGTTCATTGTCCAAACTGTTCGGCCTCTTTCTGGGTAAATTTTACTTTGTGATTGCACTGATTGGCATATATGTCGGGCTGGTCGTGATGGTCAAACGGATGTGGCCGAAAGGCTGGTCTAATCGGAAAACAGGCATGCTTGTGCTCGTACTTGCTTTTACGCTGTGGAGCTCTATTGCGGAAATTGACCGCAAGCTTGGGGATACGACGCTGCTGTCCGGCAAAGTGATTTTGAATCAGCTGGACAGTGACTTAAGGGGAGAGCTGCTAACTTCCAATCCGCAGGATTTGCGGCCGCTTAAGGACAAGGCAATTAGTGGCGGTTACGTTGGAGCACTGCAATATTCCGTACTTTTTACCTTGTTTGGGAAAATTGGAGCGCAGCTTCTCATGCTTGTCATGATTGCCATTTCCATAATGCTCATTACAGGAAAATCGTATGTGGAGCTGTTCAAGACGCTGCGTACCCGTTTTGCCCGTATGCTCAAGCTGCTTGCGGCAAAATGGTCGGATTATGCCGCCGAGCGAGCCGCGACGCAATCATCGAGAAGCGCAAGTACGGTATCGGCAGCAAGCACCGTGCTGACTTCGGACAATACGATTGACGATGATGAAGAAGATTTTGCGCTCCGTCCGGCCAAAAACAAAAAGTCGCTGTTTTTCTCTTGGCGACAATCCGATAAGACGAAAGCTACCGTTAGCCACGACGAATGGGAGCTGGAGGATGAGCCGCTTCATGGTGAGGCTGGTCGTGGCGAAGAGGGCGCGGCAGTACCGCATTGGGCGGAAGAGTGGGATCAGGATTGGGACAATGAGCAGGACGGATTTGCTGCTCAAACAGCGCCTAGCACAGTTTCTTCATCAACAGCTGCCGCAGTTCCACTGCCGGAGACAAGCGCTAGCTTGTGGCCTAGCGAGCAGGAGGATTTGACTGCCAAAGCTGCCCAGACATACGCTCATAACGACCTAACTGATGAGCAGGAGTGGTCAGAGCCATGGAGACCGCAAGAAACGCAGGAGCAGCAAGAGTTGGTACATATAGAAGAAAACGAAGAAGAAAACACGGAGTATGACGCAATTGAGCAGACGAATGAGGAATTTGAGCAGGCTCTTCAACAAAATGACGATGAATATGAAGGACCGGTATTGGATGGCGTGAGAGCGGCAGGTAGCCAGCTGGAAGCTGCTGCTGTTTCTGATTCTAACGCTGGCAGCAATGAGGCGAATTCGCAAGCTGCGGAAAGCAAGCCGGCGATCTCAGCATCAAGCGTCCCGGTGGTCAAGCCGTACGTTTTACCGCCGTTTACGCTGCTTTCCAAACCTAGCCATATGGTCAGAGGTGGCATCGGCTCCAGTTCCATGGAGGCGAAGCTTAAGCTCGAGCGGACGCTGGAAAGCTTTGGCGTGAAGGCGAAGGTGCTTGATCCGGTTATCGGCCCTGCCGTTACCCGTTTTGAAGTTGAACCGGCTTCAGGTGTGAAGGTTAGTAAAATTGTAAGCTTGACTGATGATATTGCACTTGCGCTTGCGGCCAAGGATATTCGAATGGAAGCGCCCATTCCAGGCCGATCGGCAATAGGGATTGAAGTGCCGAATATGGAAGTGTCTATCGTTACAATGCGCGAAGTAATGGAAACCAAGGAATTTTATGATTCCCCTTCGAAGCTGTCTATTGCCTTTGGCCGTGATATTGCAGGCAAACCAATCGTGGGCAATTTGGCGAAAATGCCCCATTTGCTTGTAGCGGGAGCGACGGGCTCCGGAAAATCAGTCTGTATAAACGGTATTATTACTAGTATTTTGTACAAAGCAACGCCAGATGAAGTAAAATTTCTCATGGTCGATCCGAAAATGGTCGAGCTGAACGTATACAATGGTATCCCGCATTTGCTGGCGCCTGTTGTAACCGATCCACGTCGTGCATCACTTGCGCTTAAGAAAATCGTTGTCGAGATGGAAAAACGCTATGAGCTGTTTTCCAAATCAGGAACGCGTAATATTGAGGGCTACAACACCTTAATGGCGGATAACCCTAAAGCAGTTCTGCCTTACATCGTTGTCATTGTCGATGAGCTTGCCGATTTGATGATCGTAGCGGCTAACGATGTCGAGGATGCGATTGCCAGACTCGCACAAATGGCTCGTGCGGCAGGCATTCACCTTATTATCGCGACTCAGCGTCCGTCTGTTGACGTCATTACCGGTGTCATTAAAGCGAATATTCCATCGCGGATTGCTTTTGGTGTTTCTTCTCAGGTCGATTCACGAACAATACTCGACATGGTCGGAGCGGAAAAGCTGCTTGGCCGCGGCGATATGCTTTACTTGCCAATGGGGACCTCCAAGCCAACACGGGTACAGGGCGCATTCCTTTCCGATCAGGAGGTAGAGGCGCTCGTCGGTTATGCCAGAGGACAGGCAGAAGCAGAGTACAAGGAAGATCTTGTACCTGAAATTGAGGAGGAGACGGCTAGCTCTGAAGAGGTCATGGACGAGCTGTACGATCAGGCTGTTCAGATTGTCGTCGAAGCCAAGCAAGCGTCGGTCTCCCTGCTTCAACGCCGCATGCGTATTGGCTACACTAGGGCTGCAAGGCTCATTGACGAGATGGAAGCCCGTCACATCGTGGGACCGTACGAAGGCAGCAAGCCGCGTGAGGTGCTGCTTACAGTGGATCAGCTCGAAGCGGGACGAATCAGCTCTTAAAATGCCAGCAGCGAAAAATTTTGCATAGAAGCTGGACTGATTTCTCATACTAGACTTAGGCAACGCTGCAAATTAGCGTACTAACTTGTAAGAGAAAGGCAGATCCTTCTATGAAAAAGCGACTAATGGTCATAACAGCAGTGCTCGTTATCGTCTTGTTTGGCTCCTACTCTCTCCGGCACATGCATCAAGTCAAGACATCGGAGACATTCAGTAATGCTACGCTCAAGGTTGGTTCCTCGGGCAAAGATGTGTACGAGCTGCAAGGCAGGCTGAAACATCTCGGTTATTTCAGCGGGAAAGTGGATGGCCAGTTTGGGGCAAGCACGAAAAATGCCGTTACTTGGTTCCAATGGAAATTCGGAATGAAGGCGGATGGAGTAGTCGGGGCATCGACAAAGCTGAAGCTTTGGGAAGCGACTAAAGCCTGGAAGCCAACAGCAGCAGATTCGTCATCCGGACAATCTGGTGCTGGGAATACAGCTGCTCCTAGTGGTGGCGGTGGAAGTTCGCTTTCCAAGTCCAACAAACTGGGCCTCAGCGCCAATGATTTAAAGCTGATGGCGAACGCCGTTTATGGCGAGTCGCGCGGTGAACCGTATGTAGGACAAGTAGCAGTTGCTGCTGTCATATTAAATCGGTTGCAATCGACCAGCTTTCCGAATTCGATTTCCGGTGTTATTTTTCAGCCGGGTGCCTTTACCGCTGTGGCGGATGGACAAATTTGGCTGACGCCGAACGAGACCGCAAGCCGCGCAGTAATGGATGCCATTAACGGCTACGATCCGTCGAATGGTTGCTTGTATTATTTTAACCCGGAGACAGCGACCTCGAAATGGATATGGACCAGGCCTCAAGTGAAAACGATAGGCAAGCACATTTTTTGCATGTAGCGCCTGTACAGAAGCAACCGTTCTGCCTTAACGCAGCTCTGGTTGCTTCTTCCTTTTCGCATCGGTTAGAATGGTATAGGATACTCGAAATTGGAATACATTTACTTGAAGCATAGAACTTTATGCTTTTCGCATTAAAAATTTATTTTGGAAGGAGCTAGCGAAAGTGACACTTTTCGAAAGAGGACAATTTGGTCGGATACGGCTGCATGTGCTGCCAACTAAGCGTTTCAAGACGTTCGCGATTTCCTTGTTTGCTGGGCGCGTGCTTGCAGAAGATACGGTTACGGAGACGGCCCTTATTCCTTTTGTGCTGCGCAGAGGGACGGCGGCGACACCTGAGACGAAAGCATTTCGCGAGCGACTCGATGATTTGTACGGTGCCGGCTTCGGCTTTGATGTATATAAGCGTGGCGATTCTCAAATCGTTCAATTCCGCATGGATGTCATTAACGATCAATTCGTATCCTCCAATACGCCGCTGCTTGCTGCGTCATTGGGGCTGCTTGGCGAGGTGCTGACCGAGCCTTTGCTCGAAAATGGCGCATTCAGCCGCAAATACGTCGATGCGGAAAAAGTAACGCTTACGAAACGGCTGGAGTCAATCGTCAATGATAAAATTCGCTATGCCGCTGAGCGCTGCGTTGAAGAAATGTGCGCGAATGAGCCTTATCGGCTGCATCCGCTTGGCAAGCTTGCTGCGATTGAAGGGATAACCCCGCAATCTCTCTTCAAGCAATATAAGACATGGCTTGGCGAAGCGGCGCTCGACTTGTACGTAGTTGGCGATACTACGCTTGAAGAAGTGACGGCTTACGTACGTGACGCATTTAAGCTGGCAGATGGAGCGGCCACAAGTTATCCGGCGGCAGACGTTACCCATCAGGTGCGTGAGGTTCATACGGTTGTAGAACGAATGGATGTTACGCAAGGGAAGCTGAATTTGGGCCTGCGTACGGGTGTTGCTTATGGCGATGATGATTATGCAGCAGCTCTTATGTATAATGGTGTGCTGGGCGGATACCCGCATTCCAAGCTGTTTTTAAATGTGCGTGAGAAGGAAAGCTTGGCTTATTACGCCGCTTCCCGCCTTGATGGGCATAAAGGGATTTGCACGGTGCAGTCAGGCATCGAAATTGAGAACTATGAGAAAGCGGTCAAAATTATTCGCGAGCAGCTTGAGAGTATGCGTCAAGGCGAGCTGTCCGAGCTTGAAATGAGCCAGACGAAAGCGATGATAGCGAACCATTTGCGCGAGCTGCAGGATTCTGCTTATGAAATGATCGCTTACGATTTTAATGCGGTGCTGTCCGGCAAGGAAAGAAGCGCTGAGAAGCTGCTTGAACAGGTGCAGGCAGTTACCGCTGCTGATATTGTCAGAGTCGCACAAAATGTACAGCTCGATACGATTTATTATTTGCGTGATCGGAAGGAGGCGTAACCACCGTGCAACCACTGGAATATAAGGGCGTACAGGAGACGCTTTATCGTGAAGTGCTGGATAATGGGCTTGAAGTCATAGTGCTGCCTAAAGAGGGCTTTCATAAAACCTATGCTACATTTTCGACGAAATATGGCTCTGTAGATAATTGGTTCGCAGTCGGAGATGGGGAAGCGGTCAAAGTGCCCGACGGTATTGCTCATTTTTTGGAGCATAAAATGTTCGAGGAGCCGACAGGCGATATTTTCGCTACGTTTGCCTCCCAAGGCGCTTCTGCGAACGCTTTTACAAGCTTCGACCGCACGGTATATTTGTTTTCGGCGACGGAGCAAATTCCTGCGAACATTGAGACGCTCATTAATTTTGTGCAAAATCCATATTTCACAGATACGAATGTGGACAAGGAAAAAGGCATTATTGAGCAGGAAATCAATATGTATAAGGATAATGCCGACTGGCGTGTTTATTTTGGGCTGATAGATGCACTGTACCACACACATCCGGTTCATATCGATATTGCAGGCACTGTAGAGTCGATTTATCAAATTGACAAGGAAACGCTGTACCGCTGCTATGAAACCTTTTACCATCCATCCAATATGCTGCTATTCGTCGTTGGCGGTGTAGATGCGAAGGAAGTATTCGAGCTGGTAAGGCGCAATCAGGCGGCCAAAAACTTCAAGCCGCAGGGTGAAATACGTCGCTTGTTTGAGGAAGAGCCGACTTCAGTCAAAACGCCGCATAAAGTAACGAAGCTTCCGGTATCGCTGCCGAAATGCATGTTTGGCTTTAAGGAGAAAAACACGGGGCTATCCAGCGAAGAGCTGCTGCGTCAGGAAGTTACTTCCAAGCTGATGCTTGACGTTTTGTTCGGGCCGAGCTCCGCTCTGTATGAGGAGCTTTATGAAAGCCAGCTTATATCCGATTCCTTTGGAACCGAATATAATGCCAATCCGGGCTATGCGTTCTCCGTACTTGGAGGAGATACGCCAAATCCAGAGCAGCTGCTTGCTCGTGTTAAGGCTGCTATTGAGCAGGCGCTTGAGAGCGGACTCGATGAAACCGCCTTTGAACGCTCAAAACGGAAAAAAATTGGCGGTTACTTGCGGATGCTTAACTCCCCTGAATCGATCGCTGGCGAATTTACGCGCTACCGCTTCCGCGACAGTGATATGTTTGATGTACTGCCGCTGTATGAAAGCTGTACACTGGAGCAGGCGAATGCGCGGCTGCTCGAGCATTTTGATTTTAATCAGCTGGCGGTATCGATAGTGGAGAAGCCTGAGGCGTGAAGACGCTGAAGGAGATGACTGTGCTGATTACAGGGGGAAGCCGTGGTATCGGCGCCGCAATCGCGCGGCGCTTCGCGGCAGAAGGCATGAATGTCGTCATCCATTATTTGAATGCCCACGAGGCGGCAAATGAAACCGCAAGGGAATGCTTGCAGCTTGGCGGAGATGCGATGACCATTACCGCTGATTTGCGCTCCAAGGAGCAGCTGCTGCGCATGAGAGACAAGCTTGAGGCGCATAACCGGATGCCGGATATACTGGTCAACAATGGCGGTGTTGCGCATTATGGCATGCTGATGGACGTTTCAGAGGAAGAATGGGACGATTTGATGGCTGTCAATCTCAAGGGAATGTTTTTATGCAGCCAGATTTTTATGCCGCGCATGATCGAAAATCGTTTTGGCAGAATTATTAATGTATCCTCGGTTTGGGGAATATCTGGCGCCTCCTGTGAAGTGCTGTATTCCACATCCAAGGGCGGCATGAACGCTTTTACGAAAGCTTTGGCAAAGGAACTCGCACCATCAGGCGTTACGGTCAATGCGGTTGCCCCAGGTGCGGTCAATACGGAAATGATGGATGGGTTTGATGAGGATGAGAAAACGGCACTGGAGCAGGAAATTCCGCTGGGTCGTCTCGGTCAGCCGGATGAAGTCGCTTCACTCGTTTATTTTCTTTCCCTGCCAGAATCCTCCTACATTACAGGCCAAGTCATCAGCCCAAATGGCGGCTGGCATACGTAAGGCATAATGCTGTTTTTTTGATAGCGAATAGTCCGCATAATCTGCCCGGTATCGAAGCAAAATAATGACTGTTGATGATTCTTCACAAAACAAGGAGGCGAAGAAAAATGTCAACCGTTCTTACAAACTTCGATACGTGGAAACAGTTTTTGGCTGACAAGGTTCAGCATGCAAAGCAAATCGGAATGGACGATGAGGCCATCTCCAGCCTGGCCTTCGAAATTGGTTCTTTTCTTGATCAAAAGGTCGATCCGAAAAATGAGGAGCAGCGCGTATTGAAGGAGCTCTGGGATGCAGGCGATGATTCCGAGCGCAAAGTTCTAGCCCGTCTCATGCTCAAGCTGGTACAAAAGGCGTAATCCGCTACATGTTATTCGCAGAAAAGCCTCCCGAACGGAGGCTTTTCTGCGAATATGAATAATAACCGCAGGCACCGTCCGTTGACCGTTCAATAGTTTTAATGTGAGGTTGCAGGATTGTGGCGAAAATTGTAGAATAAGATTTTGATGGACAACTAGATATGTACGGTCAACAATGTGCTGGGATGGTGATTAGGCTGGAATCAAAACAATGGTATATGGAATATAAGATACATAAGAATAGACCAGGCTTGCTCGGGGATATAGCTTCTTTGCTTGGTATGCTGGAAGTTAATATAATGACGATTAATGGTGTGGAAGACCGGACGCGCGGCATGCTGCTGCAAACCGATGATGAAGAAAAAATCGTGCTGCTCGGCAAAATGCTGAAAAAGGTTGATAATATTACAGTGAACAAGCTGCGTACGCCAACCATTGTAGATATTTTGGCGGTGCGCCACGGAAGATATATCGAACGTGATTCTGACGATCGCAAAACATTCCGGTTCACCCGCGATGAGCTTGGGATCCTTGTTGACTTTCTTGGCGAAGTGTTTAAACGTGAAGGCAATCAGGTAATAGGTTTACGTGGCATGCCGCGCGTAGGAAAAACGGAATCCATCATCGCTGGCAGCGTATGCTCAAATAAACGGTGGGCGTTCGTTTCTTCAACGCTTCTCCGTCAAACGGTAAGAAGCCAGCTGTCGGAAGAGGAAATGAACGAAAATAATATATTTATTATTGACGGTATTGTGAGCACGATTCGTTCCAATGAGCGCCATCATGCCTTGCTGCAGGAAATTATGGCTATGCCTTCGACGAAGGTCATTGAGCATCCCGATATTTTCATTAAAGAGTCTCAATACGACCACAGCCATTTTGATATTATTATAGAGCTGCGCAATACGCCGGATGAGGAAATTACGTACGAATCGTTCACTGCAAATTACTCGGATGATTTTTAAGCTGAAAGGAGGAAGCAGGCATGTCTAATCTTGGAGCGCTGCTCCGCAAGGCGCGTGAAGAACGCGGGCTGACGCTTGACGATATTCAGGAAATGACGAAAATTCGCAAACGCTACCTCGAAGCCATTGAGAGCGGCGATCACAGCGTGCTGCCGGGAAGCTTCTATTTGCGGGCCTTCGTGAAAAATTATTGCGAAGCTGTAGGGCTTGATACCGAAGAGGTGCTGCGCCTGCACGAGAAGGAAGTCCCGAATACCATTACAGAAACGTTAACGGAGCCTGTTACGACAAGGCCGCCCAGACGTGTGCAGTCTGTCGGCTCTGACCGTATTGGCAAGCTTGGCTTTAATGTAATGATGTGGTCGTTTTTGATTTTGATTGTGGCGGTCGTATGGATTTTCGTCATTAATCAAAAAGACAAACCGTCTGATATGGTCGATCAAGGTACGAAAATTACCGATGAATCTGCTCCGCCTACGCCGACACCAGAAGCTGGAGCGACAACGGGCGCAGCTGCGCCTACTGTTACACCATCTCCTACACCGACGATTCAGGAGGATGTGACGGTTACTTTTTCATCGAAAATCGGCAAGGTCGACCATTATGATGTAGGTCCAGGAACAGCCGTTCACAAGCTTGAAATTAAGGTTGCTGGCGGGAAAAGCTGGATGGAAGTTCGCGAAGGCGGATCAAAAGGCAGCGCGCTGCTATCGGAAAATGCAAATGATGGCTCGACGCTGAACTTTGAATTGACGCAGCCGTTATACATTAACGTGGGCCGTGCTGATCTGGTTACGATTTCAGTTGATGGCGTGCTTGTTCCAGACGGGGATCGTGCAGGCTCGAAAAAAATCCAGCTGAATCCGGCGGCATCGGCGAATGCAGGCAGTCCGGAAGCGACTGTTTCGGCTACGCCATAACAGGGATAAAAGCTATTTTATAGGGGAGTGGAGTTACATGTCTTCAGAAAGTTCATTTGATATTGTGTCCAAGGTGGACATGCAGGAGCTAAACAACGCGATTCAGCAGGCGGAGCGTGAAATCGAGACGCGCTTTGATTTTAAAGGAAGCAAGAGCAGCATTAAGCTGGAAAATGAAGAGCTGGTTCTCGTCTCTGACGATGAGTATAGATTGAACAGTGTGATTGATATTTTGCAATCGAAAATGATTAAACGCGGCGTGCCGATCAAAAATATGGATTACGGTAAAATTCAGTCAGCTTCGGCGAATACCGTTCGCCAGCATGTAAAGCTCAAACAGGGCATTGATCAGGAGCATTCCAAAAAAATTAATATTTTGATTCGCGATTCTAAGCTTAAGGTGAAAAGCCTGATTCAAGGCGACCAAATTCGCGTAAGCGGCAAAAGCCGTGACGACTTGCAAGCTGTTATGAATTTGCTGCGCGGTGCTAATTTGCCGATCGAGCTGCAATTTACAAATTATCGTTAACCACATGTGACGGTATAGAGGTCCTCTTTTTTCGCTGTTGGCGGGAGAAGGGGGCTTTGTTAAACCTGTTTTTCTTCGTTTTGACACCAGATTAAGCAATGTATTATACTTGATAAGATAGTTTCGCGGAAGGGATCTGGGGAGACGCAGATGACAGAACAGGTGAGTGTAATGACAGGCAATGGCAGGACGGATTTTGTTTTATTCGGGGAGGAAGAGGCATGAATCTCGCCAATAAAATTACACTGATTAGAATTATTTTAGTGCCGATTATTATGGTTTTCCTACTCGTTAATATGAATGTGGGCTCAGTTGTATTTGATGACTATTCCATTACATATAACCAGATTATTGCGGCGATTATTTTTATTGTGGCAGCGAGTACGGACGGTTTGGACGGGTATATCGCCCGAAAGAACAAAATTGTAACCAATTTGGGCAAGCTTCTCGATCCACTCGCTGACAAGCTGCTTGTTGCCGCGGTACTGATTTCCCTAGTGGAGATGGATAAGCTGGCTGGCTGGATTGCCATCCTGATTATTAGCCGTGAATTCGCCGTTACGGGACTTCGCCAGATTGCGCTGCTTGAGGGCAGTGTTATGGCGGCTAGCAACTGGGGCAAGTGGAAGACGGCCATACAAATCACGATGATCATTTCGCTTTTGCTTAACAATTTTCCGTTCGCTTTCATCTCGTTTCCATTTGATTTGATTGCAAGCTGGGTCGCAGTTGCGATTACGCTTTATTCCGGGATAGATTATTTTGTGAAAAATAAACATTTAATACCGGTAGAATAACGATGAAACGCGCTTTGCCGTTTTTTGAAAAGCATCTTTCCTGTTTCAGGGAGGATGCTTTTGCTTACCGCAATTATGGCGCTGCCATTACCTAGAGGAGGATGAATAGCATGAAAGCAGAAATTATTGCAGTAGGCACAGAATTGCTGCTCGGACAGATTGTAAATACAAATGCACAGTATTTGTCCCAAGAGCTGGCCGCGCTTGGCATTGATGTATACTTTCAAACGGTAGTCGGTGATAACCCAGAGCGTATTCGCAAAGCGATCGTGACAGCGAGAGAACGCGCCGATCTGCTCGTGTTTACGGGCGGTTTGGGACCTACGCTCGATGATTTGACCAAGGATGTGCTGGCTGCTTATTTGAACCGTGGTTTGTCCCTGCACAAGCCATCCATGGATAAAATCGAGGAGTTGTTCAGCTCAAGAGGCGTACATATGGTTGAAAGCAACCGCAGACAGGCATTGTCTATCGATGGCAGCGTGCCGCTGCACAATGCGGCTGGCCTAGCCGTAGGCAACGCTCTGACAGAGGATGGCACGCATTACATGCTGCTGCCGGGACCTCCGCGGGAAATGAAGCCGATGATCGACGGTCCGGGCAAGGAGTGGCTGCGGACGCTTCTCGGACATGAGCAGCCGCTTTATTCGCGATTGCTTAAATTTGCAGGCATAGGGGAATCCAACCTGGAGGCTAAGCTGCTCGATTTAATTGAAGCTCAGGTTGACCCGACGATTGCTCCTTATGCGAAGGAAGGCGAGGTAGCTATTCGCGTTTCAACGAAAGCGGCAACGCAGGCAGAGGCTGACGGCAAGATAGATGCGACAGTGGAGCAAATTATTGAACGCATTGGAGAGCATCTGTACGCCCAAGAGGACATTCCACTGGAGGAGGCGGTCATACAACTGCTTCGTACGAGCAGACGCAAGCTGGCCAGTGCTGAGAGCTGCAGCGGCGGTCTGTTAGCTGAGTTGATTACGAGCGTACCAGGAAGCAGTGGAGAATATACAGGCGGCGTTGTAACGTATACGAATGAAATGAAGCATGCACTGCTTGGCATACCTTTGGCACAGCTAGAGGGCGAAGGGGCCCCTGGCGCGATCAGCGAGTCGACAGCTGCGTTAATGGCTGAGCGGGTTCAGAAGCTCGCAAACAGCGACTTCGGCGTGTCCATAACAGGTGTGGCAGGACCTGCGGAAAGCGAAGGCAAGCCTGTAGGGCTTGTTTATATAGCTATTTCAGAGCGCGGCAAGGAGACGGTGGTATATCCACTGCAATTAAGCGGAAGTCGGACGATTATTCGCGTTCGAGCTGTAAAAACTTTGCTATACCGTTTGTGGCTTGCTATCCAGAACTAATTATTCGGAATTTTTGACCAAAAACAGGCGAAAGATGTTGCTTTTTGCCAAAAACGGGCGTATACTAAGCTCAACTTACGGAAGAACCGTGGCGAAGATAACTTTGCTGCGGTTTTTTTGTGTAGTTACAGAAGTTTAAAAGTTGTATGCCTACCGTCGGCTTCACAAAAAAAACGAATGTATGTTCGAAAAAGTGCTTGGCAAAGGGTCGGAAAAAGGTTATCATTATATTATAAATAACGAAGGATGTGAGTTGATTGGCTGATCGTCGTGCTGCGTTAGATATGGCTATGCGTCAAATTGAGAAACAATTCGGCAAAGGCTCTATCATGAAACTAGGGGAATCAACACATATGCAAGTGGAGGTCGTGCCGAGCGGCTCGCTTGCTTTAGATATCGCACTTGGAATCGGGGGTTTCCCGAGAGGACGTATTATTGAAGTATATGGACCGGAATCTTCTGGTAAAACGACAGTTGCACTTCATGCGATTGCAGAAGTTCAACGCGCAGGTGGACAAGCTGCCTTCATCGATGCGGAGCATGCACTTGATCCGTTATATGCAAGCAAGCTGGGCGTTAATATCGATGAATTGCTGCTTTCCCAGCCAGATACGGGGGAGCAAGGGCTGGAAATCGCGGAAGCGCTCGTTCGTAGTGGCGCGGTTGACATTGTTGTTATTGACTCCGTTGCGGCGCTTGTGCCTAAAGCTGAGATCGAAGGCGACATGGGTGATTCGCACGTTGGTTTGCAGGCTCGTCTGATGTCTCAGGCGCTTCGCAAGCTGTCTGGTGCCATCAGCAAATCGAAGACGATTACGATCTTTATTAACCAACTGCGTGAGAAGGTCGGCGTTATGTTCGGTAACCCTGAGACGACACCAGGTGGACGCGCTTTGAAATTTTATTCCAGCGTACGTCTTGATGTCCGCCGGATTGAGACACTGAAGCAAGGCAATGATATGATTGGTAACCGTACACGTATTAAAGTTGTCAAAAACAAAGTGGCTCCGCCGTTCAAGCAAGCCGAGGTTGACATTATGTATGGTGAGGGCATTTCCAAAGAGGGCACGCTCGTTGATTTGGGCGTTGAACTCGATATTGTACAAAAAAGCGGCGCATGGTTTTCCTACAATGGCGAGCGTCTCGGTCAAGGCCGGGAAAATGCTAAGCAGTTTTTGAAAGACCATGAAGATATTGCCGACATCATTGATAAGCAAATTCGTGATGCCAGCAATTTGGTAGCAACTGCTACTCAAGCGACAGGACTTGGTCAAGAAGAAGAGGACGAAGACGATTTCGACGAGTCTGAATTGGACTAATACGCTCAATTAGTAGCGAAATAGATAAATAATGATGATGACGCCGTTCCTTTTAGGGACGGCGAACTTGTTTTAGTCAACATTTACAACTAGTTGCAAAACGTAACATGGAGGGCCTATGATTGAAATCAGAGCGGTTGAGAAGGACAGCAAGCATCGAAGCCGCTATCTCATATTCGCGGATGGCGAAGAGCCGATTTTATCGGTTCATGAGGATCTGTTGATCCGCCATACGCTGTTTAAAGGACAACTTCTTACAGAGGCGCAAATAGAGGAAATTGGCAGCGAGGACGACCGTTACCGCGCTTACGCGATGGCTATTTATTATTTGGGCTTCAAGCCGCGGACAAGCAAGCAAATTCAGCAGTATTTGCAACGGAAGCTAATTGCTGAGGATCATATTAATTACACCATAGAGCGTTTAGAAAAGGAACATATTGTGGATGATGAACAGTATGCGATGCAATTTGCCGCTCAGCGAATGAAAAGCAGCCAGAAGGGGCGACGTTACATTCAGCAGGAACTGCTGCAGCGAGGTGTGTCGAAAACAGCAGCGCTTGCCGCTACTTCTGCAATTGACAGTGAAATGGAGCTGGAAACAGCGCTTGCTATCGCTTCCAAAAAATGGCGTGCTATAAAAGGCGAGCCGTTTGAGTGCAGACGCAAGCTGGCAGCTTTTTTAATACGAAGGGGCTTTCCTGTAGACATTATTAAAGCCGCAGTAAAATCAGCGGAAGAGAATGCATAATCAATGAAGCAAAAAGATCAACTTGGGCTTTTGCTTGACAAGTGATTTTACCAAAAGATAAAATGAGTTTGTATTCCTTCCACATCAAATCTATTTTCCTTCCAAAAATTGATTTGAGAAGATTATTTTCGGCAAGTTGTTAGAAGATGAAAACGGTATGGAAACCGACTAAAATCAAATATCATTCCAAGCGTTTGCTTTTGTGAATGCAACGAGGAGGTGAACAAGAGGATGAATCCTATTTGGACGATCTTGATCAGTCTCGTTGTTGGCGTTATTTTCTTTGGAGTTGGTTATTTTATTCGAAAGTCGATTGCCGAAGCCAAAATTTCCAGTGCTGAGCAGGCTGCTATCCAAATCGTAGAAAATGCGAAAAAAGAAGCAGAAGCGCAGAAAAAGGAAACGGTGCTGGAAGCGAAAGATGAAGTCCACAAACTTCGTACCGAAGCTGAAAAAGACATTCGTGAACGTCGTAATGAGGTTCAGCGACAGGACAGACGTTTACTCCAGAAAGAGGAGTCGTTGGATAAAAAATTAGAAGCGCTGGAACGCAAAGAAGAATTAGTTGCCAACAAAGAGAAACGGATCGATGAAACCCAAGAACAGATTGATACCATCTATAAGCAGCAGCTTAGCGAGCTGGAGCGAATTTCCGGCTTGACGATGGAAGGTGCGAAATCGATTATTTTGTCTAATGTTGAACAGGAAGTACGACATGAGACAGCGCAGATGATCAAGGAAATCGAGCAGCAGGCTAAAGAAGAAGCAGATAAAAAAGCACGTGATATTATATCGCTCGCTATCCAACGTTGTGCGGCTGATCACGTAGCAGAAACGACTGTATCAGTCGTCTCCTTACCGAATGAGGAAATGAAAGGCCGCATTATCGGACGCGAAGGTCGTAATATCCGCGCTCTGGAAACATTGACCGGTATCGATCTCATTATCGACGATACACCGGAAGCGGTCATCCTGTCCGGCTTCGATCCTATCCGGCGTGAAATTGCCCGAACTTCACTTGAGAAGCTTGTTGCTGACGGACGTATCCATCCTGCTCGTATTGAAGAGATGGTTGAGAAATCACGCAAGGAAGTGGATGAGCGTATCCGTGAATACGGGGAGCAAGCTACTTTTGAGGTGGGTGTACATGGCTTGCATCCTGACTTGATTAAGATTTTGGGAAGACTCAAGTATCGGACAAGCTACGGTCAAAACGTGCTCAAGCACTCCATGGAGGTTGCTTACCTGACTGGACTCATGGCTGCCGAGCTGGGCGAGGATATTACACTCGCGAAGCGTGCAGGCTTGCTGCATGACATCGGTAAAGCACTTGACCATGAGGTTGAAGGCTCGCACGTTGAGATTGGCGTTGAACTAGCCAAGAAATACAAAGAACATCCTGTTGTTATTAACAGTATCGCTTCCCACCATGGCGATTGTGAAGCCACTTCGGTTATCGCAATGCTGGTTGGCGCAGCTGACGCATTGTCGGCAGCACGCCCAGGCGCACGCCGTGAGACGCTCGAAACGTACATCAAGCGTCTGGAGAAGCTGGAGAATATTTCGGAGTCATTCGATGGTGTTGAGAAATCGTATGCCATCCAGGCCGGCCGTGAAGTACGCGTTATGGTACAGCCTGAGAAGATTGACGATACAGAAGCATTCCGACTCGCTCGCGACATTACGAAGAAGATTGAAAGTGAGCTTGATTATCCAGGCCACATTAAAGTCACCGTTATTCGTGAGACACGGGCTGTGGAATACGCGAAGTAAACAGCATAGCAACGCGGAAAAGTGGCTGCCCTGCAGCCACTTTTCCTGTCTGAATAGGTAAAAGGAAGTGAGCAGCAATGAATGTATTATTTATTGGGGATATTGTTGGAAGTGTAGGGCGTGCAGCTGTTAAGCAAGTGCTTCCAGCGCTTAAATCGAAATACAATCCGCATATTATTATCGTAAATGGTGAAAATGCAGCGGCAGGCCGGGGCATTACTAAAAACATTGTCAATGAGCTGTTTGAATGCGGTGTTCATGGGATTACGATGGGTAATCATACATGGGATAACAAGGATATTTTTGACTGGATTGATGATGAGCCCCGTATCGTAAGACCTGCGAACTTCGCGGAAGGAACGCCGGGACAAGGCATGGCGATTATTAAAGCAAACGGCAAGCAGCTTGCGATTATAAATTTGCAGGGAAGAACGTTTTTACCGCCGATTGATTGTCCGTTCCGCAAAGCCGATGAGTTAATCGAGGAGGCGCATGAAACGACGAAAAATATTTTGGTCGATTTTCATGCGGAAGCGACTTCCGAGAAAATTGCAATGGGCTGGCATTTGGCTGGTCATGCATCTGTGGTTGTAGGAACACATACGCATGTTCAGACGAATGACGACACGATTTTGCCAGGCGGCACTGCCTATTTGACGGATGTTGGCATGACGGGGCCGAAGGACGGTGTGCTGGGAATGGAGCGCAATGCCGTGTTACATCGGTTTATGACCCAAATGCCTACACGTTTTGTCGTGGATGAAGGAAAGTGGCATTTGCATGGTGTGTCGATCCAAATCGATGATGCGACAGGCGAAACGACCAAATTCCAAAAAATTAGACTCGTTGAAGAAGATTGGCTGCTCATGTAGCAGTCTTTTTTTGTTTAAAATTTAGACAATTCAGAACAGTTCGTTAATTTCGGTAATAAAAGCAGGAATTTTTCTACCTCTCTCGAATACTATTGCTAGTAGTGGAATCCATCCATCATTCCCGAGGAGGTACATTTTTATGGATGTATTAAAAGTTTCAGCAAAGTCCAATCCAAATTCCGTTGCAGGTGCGCTGGCCGGAGTTTTACGTGAACGCGGCGCCGCTGAATTACAAGCTATCGGGGCGGGTGCACTAAATCAAGCAATTAAGGCAGTTGCGATTGCACGAGGATTTGTTGCTCCCAGCGGGGTGGATTTAATTTGTATACCGGCATTTACAGACATCGTAATCGATGGCGAGGATCGGACGGCGATTAAGCTCATTGTTGAGCCTAGATAAGCGCTTATGCGAACGCCTGAGTCGATATAGAGAAATGTAGAACAATGTTCATATGTAACGCCTGCCTACCCTCGCGTAAGCAGGTTTTTTGCTTTATAGTGACATATGTTGTTGTGGGATAAAACAAATAAATGTTATGATTGTTGAGCATGTTGCAGGTTAGGCCACATGATCCTTGTTGCAAGGAAAGCAGATCAATAAGCGAAGGGAAGTAAATGCAATGACACAAAAACTAGTACCTGTAGGGGTATCGGCACGCCATATTCATTTATCTGAAGAGCATGTCGCGATTTTATTTGGAGAAGGCTACGAGCTGACGGAGGCGAAAGCTCTCTCTCAGCCAGGACAATATGCAGCAAATGAAACGGTTGCCGTTATCGGACCGAAATCTTCTTTTCCTAAAGTAAGAATTCTTGGGCCTGTCCGCAAGGCTACGCAGCTTGAAGTATCCCGTACGGATGCTTTCTCGATTGGCGTAAACCCGCCTGTTCGCGAATCCGGTGATATTAGCGGCTCGACTGGCATTACGCTGAAAGGTCCAGCTGGTGAAGTAACGATCGAGGAAGGTGTTATCGTTGCGGCGCGCCATATTCATTTCCACACGAGCGATGCTGAAAAATGGGGCATTGCCGACAAGCAAAAGCTGAAAGTGCGTTTTGGCGGAGATCGCGGTGTCGTATTTGAAGAAGTGATCGCCCGCGTATCCCCAGATTTCGCGTTGGACATGCATATTGATACGGACGAAGCGAATGCCGCTGGCATTAAAAATGGCGATACCGCTGAAATTGTAGGCTAATCATCCTTTTCTCAAGGTGCAGGCTTATGAGGAAGGACGCCATAGGTTCTACTCATTTTTGAAACGGATAGCAGCGAAGGAGCTGCTGTCCGTTTTTTATTTTTCAAGGCAAATGGGAAGGCGTTTTCAAGATTTGTTGGAAAAAATAGAGCATTAGCAGCATCTGTAATGGATTCAATGGACTTATATGTGTTATAATTTCTTATTGATGTTTAAACACGGGTGAGCACAAGGAATAAGGATGTGACTAAAGCATGACAAAGGGGAATTCAGCGGATTTGAAAGCCGCTAATAAAGATAGGGATTACTCGAAATATTTTGATTTCTCTGATGCGAAGGTGCTTAGCGAGGAAGACGGCAAAATCACCTATCGAATCAAAGGACGCAATATTCAAATCAATGCTGCTCCGAACCACAAGGAAGAGAAAAAACGGGGCAAAGAGGATATAGAGGTTCATTACGATTTTTCCATACCGGAGGAATTCCGGACGCTCGGCAAAGGCAAGTTTTATTTGATACAAACGTACGGCTGCCAAATGAATGAGCATGATACAGAAGTTATGAAGGGCATGTTCGAGGAAATGGGCTATACGGCAACGGAGGATCGGACTGAGGCGGATGTAGTGCTGCTGAATACATGTGCGATCCGGGAAAATGCCGAGGATAAAGTATTCGGGGAGCTTGGGCATCTTAAGGTGCTGAAGCAGCAGAAGCCGGGCTTGCTGCTCGGCGTGTGCGGCTGCATGTCGCAGGAGGAATCGGTCGTTGGGCGTATTTTGCAAAAACATTCCTTCGTGGATATGATTTTCGGTACACACAATATTCACCGCTTGCCGTTCCTGCTGCAAAATGCCTATTTCAGCAAAGAGATGGTTGTCGAGGTATGGTCCAAAGAAGGCGATATTATCGAAAACATGCCGAAGAAACGCGAAGGCATGCGGGCTTGGGTTAACATTATGTATGGGTGCGATAAATTTTGCACTTACTGTATTGTGCCTTACACAAGAGGCAAGGAGCGCAGCCGCAGGCCGGAGGACGTCATTGCCGAAGTAAGGGAGCTGGCAAGACAAGGCTTCAAGGAAGTGACGCTGCTTGGGCAAAACGTGAACGCCTACGGCAAAGATTTTGAAGATATATCGTATCGCTTTGGTGATCTCATGAACGATATGTCTAAAATCGACATTCCGCGCGTTCGTTTTACAACGAGCCATCCTAGAGATTTTGATGATCATCTCATTGAGGTGCTGGCGCAGCGGGGCAATTTGGTAGAGCATATTCATCTGCCTGTTCAATCGGGCAGCACGGAAGTGCTTAAACGGATGAGCCGTAAATACTCACGTGAAATGTATTTAGAGCTTGTGGGTAAAATTAAGGCGGCTATCCCAGATGCTATGCTGACCTCTGATATTATCGTCGGGTTCCCTGGGGAAACGGATGAGCAGTTCGAGGATACGCTCTCGCTCGTTCGCGAGGTTGGCTTTGACTCAGCCTATACATTTATCTATTCGCCGCGTGAAGGTACGCCTGCTGCCGGTATGGAGGATAATGTTCCACTTGATGTCAAGAAACGTCGGCTGCAGCGTCTGAATGATTTGCTGAAGCAGATGAGTCTGGAGAGCCATGAGCGAATGATCGGCACGACAATCGAGGTGCTGATTGAAGGTGAGAGCAAAAATAACGCTAGTGTGCTAGCTGGGCGTACACGTACGAATAAGCTCGTTCATTTGGAAGGTCCGCAGGAATGGATTGGCCAGCTCATTCAAGCGAAAGTGACAGAAGCGAAAACCTGGTATATTAAAGCAGAGCCTACAGAAACACAATTGCGGGAAGCGGTTGTGCTTTAAACGATAAAAGCTTAACAGCAAGGCGATAGTTGATTACACTTGATACCAATAACAGGAGAGATGATAAATGTCTGAGCAACAAACGGTCCAAGGCAATACGGAGCATGGCCATCACCATCATGAGCATGGTGAAGGATGCGGGATTCCAAAGTTTGATACGCGTGATTTGCTAATTCGCGAAGACATTATGAAGAAGGCGAAGGAGCTTGCTGACCTGATTTATACTTCTGAGGAAGTGCAGCATTACCGCCGTGCGGAAAGCCAAATTCAAGGCAATACGAAAATTCAGGAATTGATTGCGACTGTGAAGAAAAAGCAGAAAGAGCTTGTCGCATTTGAAACGACTTTCAAAAACGAAACGATGGTCAAAAAGATCGAGCAGGAAATGGAAGTACTTCAGGATGAGCTGGACGGCATTCCGATCGTAACGGAATTCCAGCAAAGTCAGTCCGACATCAACTATTTGCTGCAGCTCGTTATTTCCATTGTACGGGATACGGTTTCTGAGAAAATCAACGTGGAGGCAGGCTCTGAGGAAGCGCCTGCTGAGTGCGACTAACGATTTGTCTAGGCTGATCTAGTGGAATCCGAGCAAGCGAAAGAAACAGGAAAGGGGCTGCGCAATGGTGGAATACCATTGCTTGCAGCCCCTTTTTTTATAACAAATTAAGGTGGATTGCGTTATGAATTTGAAGGCATTTAAGGTGTTGTCGTGAATGGAACAGCTGGCTCTGTGTTTTTCTTGCCAGCTGAAGCTTGAATCCGCAAAATATAAGGTTTTAACGCCATCGTTATAATGACGGCCAACACGGACTTGGCAGCATCACCTGGCAGGAATGGGTAGCAGCCATTAATCATTGCTTTTTGAAACGAGAGACCTGTTGCTTGCATCAGCCAAGGAATGCCGATTACATAAGCGAAAAAAGAACTAAACAGCTCGAAAATGACAAACAGCAAAATAGCAGTTGCGATGCGGTTTTTTGCTGCAAAAGAGCTATGAAGCAGCTTGGATGTGAAGAAGCCAACAAGCATGGCGCAGAATGGGAAGGCAACCAGAAAACCGCCGGTAGGCCCAGCTATCATGCCGAAGCCGCCATTTCCATTAATAAGCGGAAGCCCGATTGTTGCTAGTACAATGACAATCAAAATGGATAAAAATCCATTGCGTGCGCCAAGGAATAGTCCCGCGAGCGCAACGGCGAGCGTTTGCAGGGTTATCGGTACGGGTGAGGCGGCGAACTTGAATTGAAGGCTGCTCATGACAATAAATAAGGCAGCGAACAAGGCTATGTACACCATGCTGCGAATATTCGTATTGCTTTTGATCAATGAAATCGTCTCCTTTAAAATGATGATTGCTTTTCTAATGTTAACCGTTTATCATTTATTTGTGGTTAACAAATTGGATTGTAGCACAGAGCAGCGCTTTGGGGAAGAGGGTAGGTGAAATTTTTTGAACGAATATTTGATACTGTTCGAGGGGCTATCGGTCAATCCGCGCGTTTTTGACACGGCGACTAAGCAGCCTCCTATTATAAGAGATGTCAGTCTCGTTTTGAAGGAAGGGGATTGGCTGACGCTGCTGGGGAGCAATGGCAGTGGGAAAAGTACGCTCGCTAAGGTCATTGCCGGGTTTCCTGTGGGCGAAAAAAGCGGCGCTTATTTGTTGGGGGGAAAGCTTGCTGCCTACAATAAGCCGATTCCAATTGTGATGCAGCAGCCCGAGGCTTCTATGCTTGGCGCAACGCCCTGGGAGGATGTTGTTTTGATGTTGGAGCAGCATGGGATTGACAGCGATGCAATAGCTGCTTTGGCGGAGGAGTCGCTCAGCTTAACAGGTTTGCTGGAGCGAAAGGACCAATCTGTTGGCACCTTGTCGGGCGGGCAGAAGCAGCTGACAGCTATTGCTGGTTGTTTGGCGGTAAAAGCACCTGTGCTGGTGCTCGATGAAGCAACTGCAATGCTTGATCCTGAAGCAAGTCTTGCCATTGGGGAGCAAGTGCGCGAGCTTCATGCCGCAGGGAGCACGATCATATGGATTACGCAAAAGCTGGCTGAGCTTCGACATGGTGATCGAGTCATCGTGATGGAGCAGGGCCGAATTGTTTTTGACGGGACTACGGAGACGTTTTATGAGCGTAATGGTAATGAAAAGGGTACGGAGAGCACGGGGAGTGAAGAAGGAGGGCGGAGCTGGTGCGAACGGCTTGGTTTTGAGGCTCCTTATGCGGTACAGACAGCCTGGGAGCTGGAGAAGCTGGGCATCGTTTTAAAACCTTTGCCGCTGACCGTAGACAGGCTCGCGGAGGCGCTGCAAAGATGATCGATCGCAGCTGGAGACTGGAAGCGGTACGCGTCTGTGCAGCAGGAGAACGGGACAAAACGCTTCTGACTATAAAAGAAAAGCTCGTGTTTAAAGAAGGCACGATTACACTGCTCATCGGCAGCAATGGTGCAGGAAAATCTACGCTGCTGGAAACAATGGCAGGACTCCGCCGGCTGAACGAGGGACAGATTGCGATTGGCGCTGATTTGCTTTGGGTGGGCAGACGCAGACGTCTCAGCCGCAGCGTCGTGCTGAATACGGGCATAGCGCTCCAGCATTCGGAGTCGCAATGGTTTGCGGCGACCGTGAAGGAGGAGCTCCTCTATTCACTGAAGCCGTACAAGCTGGAGCCGCCGGAGAGGGAGCGGCGGCTGCATCATGCGCTGCAAGCAGCAGGCTTGCCTGCCGAGCTGCTTGCCCGCGATCCTTGGTCGCTCAGCGGCGGACAGCAGCGGAGGCTGGCACTGGCTTGCCTGCTGGCCTGCGAACCGCAATGGCTGCTGCTGGATGAACCGACGGCGGGGCTGGACGCCGAGGGCATCAGCCGCTTGTGCGCCGTATTAGCGGCGCACAAGGCGGCTGGGCGCGGAGCGGTCGTGGCAACGCACGATCCGGGCGCGCTGCTGCCGCTCGCGGACGAAGTCGTCGTGGTCGCCCGCGGCTCGGTCCGCGAAGCGGTCGCTGCATCGGCGTGGGCGAATGCACACGCTGCAGATGCAGCTGCGCCGCAGGCGCTGCGCGCGCTGGCGAAGCTGCGCGGCTTTGCGGCGCAGCCGCCGGGCGGTGGCGCCGCCGTATGGCCGGCGCCGGAGGCACTTGCGGCG